>NZ_JACIBS010000002.1:0-450841 GCF_014195435.1 Prauserella sediminis
CACGAATCCGGATCGGGACCTGATTCTGCGACAGTTCGAGGCCGGCGACCCCGCGGCCGACGACGAGGCGCGCGCACTGCGGATCATCGACACGGCCGGGGGCCTTGCTCCGCGGCTACTGGCCCGCAGTGGTGATGTTCCGGACACGACACCGTGGGTGCTGATCAGTCGGATGCCGGGCACGGCCGACATCCGTCCGGCCGATCCCCACCGTGCCGCCCGCCAACTCGGCGAGACACTGGCGCGGCTCCATTCCGCGGAATGCGGCAGCTCCCCGCAGCTGCAGACCGTGTTCGAACGACGCGGCCGCCGGACCCGGTTGTCGGGCCCGGCGGCTTCGGTCGTGGACGCCCTGTGGCACACGACGATCGCCGCGGCACCGCTGGTACTGACGCACGGCGACTACCAGTCCGGCAACGTGGTCTGGTCCGGCGACCGGCTCACCGGCGTCGTCGATTGGGAAGGCGCCGCCCGCGGCCCTGCCGGGTACGACCTGAGCTGGTGCCGGTTCGACCTGTACCTGTTGTACGGCGAACCGGTGGCCGACACGTGCCTGCGGGCATATCGGGAGGCCGGTGGACTGGTGCACGACCCGTATCCGTGGGACCTGTGGACGTTGGCGCGGTCGCACCGTTCGGTGGAGACGTGGGTACCCAACTACCGCGATCTCGGCCGCACCGACCTCACGGCCGCGGAACTGCGCCGGCGGCACACGGCGTGGACGACCGACCTCCTCCGCCGCCACGAGGGGTGACCCGCCGGCCCGGGGTACCGGCCGCAGAACACGCGGGGCCGGGTGCAGAACACACGGGGACGAGTGCAGAACACGCGGCAGGACGCAGTCGTCACACGGCGCGGGAGAGGGAGACACCGAACCGGTTCGCCTCGTCGGTCCACCAGTGTTCGCGGGTGAACCCGGCGTCGGCGAGTTCGGACCGCACCACCTCGGGCCGGAACTTGGCGGAGACCTCGGTCCGCAGGTGCTCGCCGGCGCGGAACTCGACGTCCAGCCCGGCGCCCGGCACGTGCACCACCAGATCGCGACGCGCGCGCAGGCGCATCTCGATCCACTCGTGCTCGGCGTCCCACACCGCCACGTGGTCGAAGTCCGCCGGGTCCGCGTCCGCGCCCAACCGGGCGTTCAGCACGGTGAGCACGTTGCGGTTGAACTCGGCCGTCACACCGCGCGCGTCGTCGTAGGCGGCCACGAGCGTGGCGGGATCCTTCACGAGGTCGGTTCCGAGCAACAGCCACTCCCCCGGTTTCAGCACCGCACGCACCGACCGGAGGAACGCCGCACGTTCGGCGGGCGGGAAGTTCCCGATCGTGCCGCCGAGGAACGCCACCAGTCGGGGCGACGTGCCCGGCAGCTCGCCGAGGTTCGCGGTGAAGTCCCCGACGACGCCGTGCACGGCCAGGTCCGGGTAGTCCGCGGCGATCGCCTCGGCCGCCTCCGTCAGCGCCGAGGCGGACACGTCCTGGGGCACGAAGCCCGTCAGTGTGCCCGCCGACCGCAGCGCGTCGAGCAGCGCACGCGTCTTCTCACTCGATCCGGCGCCGAGTTCCACGAGTGTGCGCGCCCCGGTGGCGGCGGCGACCGCGGGCGCCTCGCGCAGGAGCACCTCCCGCTCGGCGCGCGTGGGGTAGTACTCGGGCAGCGCGGTGATCTCTTCGAACAGCTCACTGCCCCGCGCGTCGTAGAACCACGTGGCGGGCAACCATTTCTGCGACGCGGACAGTCCTTCCCGGACGTCCTGCCGCAGCGCCGTGGTCAGGTCGTCGCCGCTGCGGTGCCGTTCGATGATCACGTTGTTCACTCGGAGCTCCGTTCGTCGATGGGCAGGATCTCGCTGGTGACCCCGCCGGTGGAGTCCCGGCGGGCGACGACGAGGTGACCGTCCGGAACGGGTCGCCATGCCGGGTCACCGTCGTAGGGTTCGGAGGCCACGGCGACACCGCCGGCCGCGACGCGGACCGACAACGAGTGGGTCCATGCCGTCGCGACGAGCAGGTCTCGATCCGCGAGCAGGAGGTTCAGCCGGGACCCCGGCGCAGCGCGGTCCACATCGGACACCAATTGCGCGACCTCGCCCACCGGGTCGCCGCCCGCGGCCAACCGGTGCCGTAGCAACGCCCACAGCAGCGCCGAATCGGTGCGCGATTCGAGCCCCAGCAGGTCGACGACCGGCAGTTTTTCCGCAAGTCCCGCGACCGAGGACGGCCAGCCGGCCACCACCCCGTTGTGGCTGAACATCCACCGGTCGTCGGCCAGGGGCGCACACGCCGCCTCCTCGACCGGCATCCCCGGGGTGCCCGATCGCACCGCGCCGACGAACACCGGCGGACGTAACGTCTCGACGAGCCGCGGCAGGGTGCCGTCGGTCCACATCGGACGAGCACGGCGGTACTGCACCGGAGGACCCGCGTCGTCGGCCAGCCAGGCGAGACCGAACCCGTCGGCGTTGACGGTGCCGCCGCCGCGCATGTCCGCCGGGGCGTAGGACTGCACGAGCAGCGCGTGCGGCGCTTCGATCAGCGAGCCCGTGGGAGAGGTCGGGACGCCGAGATACGCCAGATGCCGGCACACCGCTCACACCACCTCGTCACGGGACAGGTCGCGCGCACAGCGGAACCCCGTGAAAATCTGCCGCCGGATCGGGAAGTCCCAGTTGCGGAACGTGCCACGGATCGCCACCGGATCCGTGCCGAACGAACCGCCGCGCAGGACCTTGTGGTCACTGCCGAAGAACACCTCGGAGTACTCGCGGTACGGGAACGCCGCGAATCCCGGATAGCCTCGGAAATCCGTGGCCGTCCATTCCCAGACGTCGCCGATCAGCTGATGCGCCCCCACCGGCGACGCGCCGTCCGGGTAGGCGCCGACCGGCGCGGGACGCAGGTGCCGCTGTCCGAGGTTGGCGCGGTCGACAGTGGGTTCGTCGTCGCCCCACGGGTAGCGCAGCGACCGTCCGGACGCCGGCTCGTAGCGGGCCGCCTTCTCCCATTCGGCCTCGGTGGGTAGCCGTTTCCCCGCCCACGCGGCGTAGGCCGCTGCCTCGTGGAACGACACGTGCAGCACCGGTTCGTCGGCCGGTACCGGCTCGTCCACGCCGAATCGCCTGCGCCGCCAGCGCTCGCCGTCCCGATACCAGAATCGCGGCGCGGTGATGCCGTTGCCGGTCACGTACGCCCAGCCCTCGTCGTTCCACCACCGCGGATCGGTGTACCCGCCCGCGTCGACGAACGCGGCGTACCGCTCACACGTCACGGGGACCGTGTCGAGCGCGAAGGCGTCGACGTACACCTCGTGGGCCGGCCGTTCGTTGTCGAGCGCCCACGGTTCCACCGACGTCCCCATGACGAACGGGCCCGCGGGAACGACGACCTCCTCCGGCAGCGGACCGGCACGCCTGCCCGGCGGGGCGGGCGCGTCGAGCAGCGGATCGCCGCGGCGCAGCTGATGGGTGGCGAGCATCGTCTCGTCGTGTTGCTGCTCATGCTGGGCGATCATGCCGAACGCGAACCCCGACGCGGTCAGTCCGCCGCCCTCCAGCGGAGCCCGGTCGAGGGCGTCGAGTGCCTTCTCCCTGACCTGGCCGACGTAGGCGCGCGCCTCGTCCGGTCCGAGCAGCGGCAGTGCCGGCCGGTCGGAACGCGGATGCTGGAACGCGTCGTAGAGGTCGTCGATGTCGGGGCGCAGCGGTTCACGACCCCCGACGTCCCGTACGAGCCAGATCTCCTCCTGGCTGCCGACGTGCGCGAGATCCCACACCAGCGGTGACATGAGCTTCGAATGCTGCCGGGTGAGCTCCTCGTCGTCGATGTCGGTCAGCGCCGCGGTGCGCCGGCGCGCCCGGTCCAGTGCCGTGGCCGCGTGGGCACGCAGGTCCTCGGCGGTGTCGGCGCCGTGCCGCCCGGTGGGGCCGCTCGCCGCGCCGACGGGGTCGGCCGAGCCTGCGGAGTCGGGTGCGCCGGACACCTCCGCCGCGGCGGGAACCGGGGAACGATCGAACGCGGCCATGCTTCCTCCTCCAAGGACAACGGGGACGATCAACGGGTTGACGCACCGGGATGCAGGCACACCGGCGACGTCTGCCGGTGTCGGCGTCACGCGGCGCGCGGGCGGCCGTCGAGCCGGGCTGCGACGGCGGTGGCGATCTCGTCGACGAGCGCCGGTGCCAGGCCGAGGTCGGCCAGCCCGTCGCAGCCGAGCTCGGCGACCGCACGGGCGCCGCGGTGCAGTGCGGGGTCGGCAAGCCCCAGGCGGGCGGCGTCGGCCCAGCGGCCCTCGGTGGGCGCACAGACCTCGAGGACCCGGTCGACGACCACGGGGCTGCGCAGCAGCGCCGTCAGCAGTGCGACGGGATCGACCCAGCGGCCGGCGGGCTGGGCGTCGACGTAGCGCACCTCGAGGTGTCCTCGCGGCCGGACCGGCGTGAACAGTGTGGTCAGGTGGTAGTCCAGGTCTTCGAAGGTCGGCGGAGCCCAGTGACGCGCGGCACCGCGGCGGGCGATCCAGTCGGCGAACGTCACCCGGCCGGGGGCGTCCCACGCGCCGGTCGTGCGCCTGCGCACCATCAAAGGCGTGTCCAGCACACGGGAGGCCCAGCGCGCGGGCGGATCGTCGACGGCGCCGCCGCACGCGGCGGGGTCGGTGCGCGCGGGTTCGGTGCCCATGACGGCCCGCCAGCGCGCCGAGGCGTACCCCGTGTCGCGGCCGGCGTGCGTGCGCGAGTTGGCGAACAACGCGAGCAGGACGGGACCGAGGGCGTGGACGGCCGCCCACCGGGCGGGCACCGCGTCGGGCTCACCGGCGTCGACGCACACCTGCACCGCCGCGGTACTGCACATCATCGTCTCGCCACCGGGGCCGAACTCTGCGAAACGGCGTTGCATCGCGGCATACCGTGCCGTGTCGAGGACGCGCACGGGTGGGCGCAGCGGGTCGATCGCCCGCTCACCCAGCACGAGGCCCTCGCCTGCGAGCAGATCGGCGACGTGGGCGAGGTCGGCACCGGCGTCGGTGACCAGTGCCTGCACCGAGGAGTGAGGGCGGGTGGAGATCTCCACCTGACCGCCCGGTTCGAGGGTGAGCGCCGACCCGGCGGGCAGCGGCGCGGCGCGGCCGCCGGGCACCAGGGTGGCCGGGGCGTGCCCGCCGAGTGCCCGGCGCAGGCGGGCGGGGTCCGGAGGGCGGCGGGGGGCGAGGGCGTCGTGGACGAGGAATTCGAGCTCGGCACCGGTCAGCCGCGGCGGGCCGTGTTTGAAACAGACCGAGGCGACATAGGCCTCCCCTGCGGCGCGATCGGCGATCGCGCACGCGGCGACCTCGGCGGCCGCCTCCCGCGCACCCGTCGACACCGGAGCACCCGGACCGGCACCGCCTCCGTGCGAGCCGCCGGGCGGCGAGAGGTCCGGCGCCGATGCCTCGGAGGGCGAGGTGCCCGGGGGTCGAGTGTCGGTGGGGGTGTCCGGGGTTGGAGTGACAGAACCGTGCATCGCCGTCATGCGACCACCGCATCCGCTCGAGGACCGTCGGTGTCGGACGCTACCGGCGGCCACCGACAATCGCAGCCTCTGCGCGTGAACCCCGCGCGAATAACCCGCGCGGGTGGCGCGAAGTCGACCCACCCTCCCAGTACGTACGTACGGTTTGCATCCGATCCCCGCCCGGTGTCAAGATCGATGAATGCCACGGGTCAGCCAGGACCACCTCGAGGCGCGTCGGCGCCAGATCCTCGACGGGGCACGCCTGTGTTTCGGACGATTCGGCTACGAGGGTGCCACCGTCCGCAGGCTCGAAGAGGCGACCGGCCTGTCACGCGGCGCCATCTTCCACCACTTCCGCGACAAGGAGTCGCTGTTCCTCGCGCTGGCAGAGGACGACGCTTCCCGCATGGCCGACGTCGTCGCCCAGCAGGGTCTCGTCCAGGTGATGCGCGACCTGCTGGCCGGCGACTCCGAACATCCCGCCGACTGGCTCGGCACCCGTCTCGAGGTCTCCCGCAGGCTGCGAACCGATCCGGAGTTCCGCGGCCGCTGGGCCGAGCACTCGCAGCAGCTGACCATCGCCACCCGCAAACGGCTCGAATGGCAGCGCCGGTCCGGCAACCTGCGCGACGACATCGGGGTCGACGTCCTCGCCGAGTACCTGCAGCTCGTCCTCGAGGGCCTGGTCTCCCACCTCGCCATGGGCCTGCCCGCCGACGACCTGGAACCCGTCCTGGACGTCGTCGAGGACAGCGTCCGCCGCCACCGGAGCGACTGAACCCGCCCGTCGGCGCGGCACGGCGCAGGCCCGCCCGGTTCGGGAACTCCGCCGCCGTCGCCACCGTTTGTCCTGGTTAGGATACCCCTGTTCCCTGACGGTCCGTGTTCCCCGAGGAGTTGACGTCGTTCGTGCGCGATGCGCAGTCACCGGGAGACAGTATTCGGCCGGGTGACAGACCCGGCTCACCGATGTCTCCCCCCTCCCGCCCCGCTCATCAGGACCAGGGCGGCGCAGTCTGATGGACGTCCTGCTCACCATCGGGGGCCTGCTGGTCGTCGTGCTGCTGACCGTCGGCACCGGGCTCGCGGTGGCCGCGGAGTTCTCCCTGACCACGCTCGAACGCAGCACCATCGAGGCCAACGTCCGCCAGGTCGGCGACCGCCGGTCGAAGACCGTCCTCAAGGCGCACCGGACCCTGTCGTTCCAACTGTCCGGCGCCCAGGTCGCGATCACGCTGACGACTCTGCTCACCGGCTACGTCGCCGAGCCCCTGCTGGGCAAGGTCCTCCGGCCCGCGCTGACGGGCCTCGGCCTGCCCGACAGCGGTGCGCGCGGTGCCTCCCTGGTGCTGTCGATGCTGCTCGCCACCGTGTTGTCCATGGTCATCGGCGAGATGGTGCCGAAGAACCTCGCCGTCTCGCTGCCGCTGAAGACGGCGCGAGCGGTGGCCGGATATCACTCCCGGTTCTCTGCGCTGTTCCGCTGGCTGATCACGCTCATGAACAACAGCGCCAACGTCGTCGTCCGCAAGCTCGGCATCGAACCGCAGGAGGAGTTGCGGTCGGCGCGTTCACCCCAGGAGCTGGGCTCGATCGTGCGCACGAGCGCAGCCAGCGGCACCCTCGACGTCGCGACGGCCCAGCTGCTCGACCGGTCGCTGCGGTTCGGCGAGCGCACCGCGGCCGAACTGATGACCCCGCGCGTGCGCGTCCAGTCGCTGCACGTCGACGACGCGGTCGCCGACCTCGTCGACCTCTCGCGCAGCACCGGACTGTCGCGCTTCCCCGTGTACCGCGAGGACCTCGACGACGTCCAGGGCGCCGTGCACATCAAACAGGCGTTCACGGTCCGCGCCGACGAACGCCGCACGGTGCCGATCGGCTCGGTGATGCGCCCCGTCCCGACGGTGCCCGAGTCGCTGCCGGGGGACGCGTTGCTCGACCGGCTCCGCGCCTCCCGGTTCCAGCTCGCGATCGTGGTCGACGAATACGGTGGCAGCGCAGGACTCGTCACCCTCGAAGACGTGGTCGAGGAGATCATCGGCGACGTACGGGACGAACACGACGACCGCGAGGAGCCGGCCTCACAGCAGATCGGCGCCGACAGCTGGGCGGTCTCCGGGCAGCTGCGCGGTGACGAGGTCGCCGACATCACCGGGTTCGCCATGCCCGACGGCGACTACGAGACGATCGCAGGCCTGATCCTCGAACGGCTCGGCCGCATCCCCGACGCCGGCGACGCGGTGGACATCGACGGCTGGCGGCTCACCGTCACGGAGATGGACCGGCACCGCATCGCCGAGGTCCGCGTCGAGCGACGGGAGGTGCCCGCGTGAACGACTGGGTCGCCATCTCGCTGATCGCCGTCCTGCTGGGGTTGAACGCGTTCTTCGTCGGCGCCGAGTTCGCGCTCATCTCCTCCCGGCGCGACCGCCTCGAAGCGCTGTTGGAAGCGGGCAAGAGCCGCGCGAAGATCGTCATCAAGGCGGGCCAGAACGTGTCGCTGATGCTCGCCGGCGCCCAGCTGGGCATCACGGTGTGCTCGCTGCTGCTGCTCCAGTTCGGCGAACCGGCGGTGGCGCACCGGCTCGAGGCCGCCGTCAACGCGCTCGGTGTGCCCCTGCCCGCGTACGTGGTCCACGCCGTCGCCTTCGTCGTCACACTCGTGGCCATCACCCTGCTGCACGTGCTGGTCGGCGAGATGGTGCCGAAGAACATCGCGATCGCCGAGCCGGAGCGAATGGCGCTGTGGCTCGTGCCCGTGCACGTGGCGTGGGTCCGGGTGGTGCACCCGTTCCTCTGGTTGCTCAACGGCATCGCCAACGGCGCACTCCGGCTGATGCGGGTCGAGCCGAAGGACGAGGTCGACACCGGCTACACCTCCGACGAGCTGGCGGCGCTGCTCAGCGAGTCGCGCAGGGAGGGGCTCATCGAGCACGCCGAGCACCGGCGCCTGTCACAGACGCTCTCGTCGGCCGACAAGACGGTCGCCGACATCGTCGTGCCGATGTCCGAGCTGCGCACCGTGCCGGACCGCCCCACGCTCGGCGACGTCGAGGCAGCCGTGTCCGCCACCGGGTTCTCCCGCTACCCGCTCCGCGCCGACGACGGCGAGCTCGTCGGATACCTGCACGTCAAGGACATGCTCGCCCACCTCGGCGACGACCCGGGCGCACACGTTCCGGCGGACAAGATCCGGCGGCTGACCGAGCTGCCGGTGCACGCGCGCCTCGACACGGCCCTGTCGGCGATGCGCCGGGAGGGCAGCCACCTGGCCACGGCCACCGACGACAGCGGCGCGGTGGTCGGCGTGGCGGCGCTGGAGGATCTGGTCGAGGAGTACGTCGGCACGGTGCGGGACGGCACGCATGTCACCTGACACGATGCTCACCGAGTCGGAGTGGCGTGCCATGGAGGAGGCGCACGCCGCCCGGATGCGGCCGTGGACCGGGCCGCACCAGGCACGGCGGTCCCGCGGCGAGAAGCATCCGGTGCTGGACTTCCTGTTCACGTACTACTCGCTGCCGCCCTCGCAGTTGGAACGGTGGCAGCCGGGACCCGGCGTACTGCTCACCGGCGAGGGCTCCCGCCGGTTCCTCGACCGCACCGGGTACGTCGCCACCGGCGACGGCGTCCACGCCGATCCGGTACTGCCGCCCAAGCGGGCACGCATGGCGCGCTACGTCGTCTCGCTGCTGGAGGCGACGGCCGCACGACCGGCCCGGCTCAACTGCTTCGGGCTCCACGAATGGGCGATGGTGTATCAGTACCCGGTCGATCAGGTCCGACACGCTCAGTTACCGCTGCGGCTGGGCTCCGAAGGTACGGACGACGTCGTCGAAAGCCTCGACATCCGCTGCGGCCACTTCGACGCCTTCCGGTTCTTCACCGAACCGGCACGGCCGCTGAACACGCTGCAGCCGACCCGCGAGACGCAGCGTGAGCTCGATCAACCTGGGTGCCTGCACGTCGGTATGGACCTGTACAAATGGGCTTACAAGCTCGGTCCGCTCGTACCGTCCGAACTGCTCGGCGACTGCTTCGAGCTGGCGGCCGACATCCGCGTACTCGACATGCGCGCGAGTCCGTACGACCTGTCGGCACTCGGCTACTCCCCCGTGCGCATCGAGACCCCGGCGGGCCGGGCGGAGTACGCACGGCAGCAGGCCGCGTTCGCCCGGCGCGCGGCTCCGCTACGCGAACGGTTGATCACCCTCTACCGCGGGTTGCTTTCGGCGACGGAAGTCGGATCCGGATCACAGTGATCCAGCGGGCTGGGCTGTTAGGGTGGTTACGTTTTTGTCACGTCGACAGAGTGTGATCAGCACTCCGTGCAGGTGAGAGGACGCGAATGGGGCGGCACTACCGAGCCGAGGACCCGGCTCCCGGGCAGCCTGATCCGCTGCGCAAGGCCAGACAGGCGATCGGCGGCGCACGCACAGGCGGCTCGCCGGACGACTGGTTCCGCGACACGACGACGCCGCCGGCGGCGTACCGCAGCGCGCCCGGCTACTCACCGGCCCCGGACGACGTCCTGTCCACCTCACCGGCGATGCACCCGGTGGCACAGGCCCACACCGGCGACGAGAGCGCGGCCGAACTGACCACCCGTATCGATCCCGTCCCTGCCGCGGGGCCGTCCGGCGGCACAGGTCCCGCCGAGGACGCGGCGACTCGTCCCGCGGCGACAGGCAGGCCCCCGCGGCCGCGTCCGCGCCCGGACCGCCCGCACGTCCACGACGCCGGCCGCCCGGCGGTTACCGACTCGCCCGCCGGAGCCGGCAGCGCGACGACGGCCCAGCCGGATACCACGCGAACATCCGGCGCGCCCTCGCCCGGCACGGCGCCGGCCAACACGCCCCCGGCCAACCCGACTCCGGCCGCCGCGCCGTCGTCCGCGACGTCGGACGACCGCGACACGGTGACGTCGACCGGCGGCCGTCGGCGGGTCACCGCGACGGGCCGCCACAGCGCCGTCAGCGCCACGGGCGGTCGCAGGGCTGTCACGTCGACCGGCAGACACGGCACGGTCACGTCCACGGGCAGCCATCGCGCAGTGGACAAGAAGCCCAAGCGGAGGATTGCGGCGTGGCCGGTGGCCTGCGGTGTCCTCGTCGTGCTCATCGTGGCCGGAATCTTCGGCTGGAACTGGGCCGACGGCGTCCTGTCGAACCGTGCCGAGGCTCAGGCCGCGGCGTGCGAGGAAGGCGAGTCCACACTGCGGGTGGCCACCGCCCCGGCCGTGGCCGACCCCGTCCGGCAGGCCGCCAAAGCGTGGAACGACGAGGAAACCGTGGTCCACGGCCACTGCGTCACCGTGAAGGTGCAGCCGGGTACGTCGTCGGAGGTGTTCACCGACCTGACCGGCGATCGCACCCGTGGCACGCCCGCCGCGTGGATCATGGATGACACGAAGTGGTCGGACCGCCTCGCCTCGGACCAACCCGACCGGATCGGCGCGTCCCCGGAGAAGATCGCCTCCGGACCGGACGGCACGTTCACCTACGTCAGCCTCGCCGGCAACGGCGTGGACACGGTGCAGCAGCGGGCCGCGCAGTCGTTCCGTGCGCACCTGACCTCGCCGGAACAGCAGAAGCGATTCGCCGAGGCCGGGTTCACCGGCTGACGCGAGCTCACGGGGCGGGCTCGCGGGCCGGCTCCCGCACCTCCGTGCGGTTCTGCCGGCTAGTCCGAAGGGACGGCGAGGAGCAGTGGACTGACCGCGAACGACGAGCCGTATAGGCCGTTATACAATGACCGGTGCGACCGCCCCGCACACAACTACGCCCGCACACTCGGTGAGTGTCCGGGCGCTGGATGTCCGAGAGTCGTGTGTTCGGAAGTCGTGGTCGGGGTGTCGCTCAGCCGGTACGGCGGGCGTTGCGCCGCTGGGTCAGCTCGTCGGCCACCGGCGTGTCCAACTCGCCGCCGTCGGCCCGCTCCGCGGGGAACTCGTGCAGCGAACCACTGATCTCCTGCATCGCACCACTGACGGCGATGCCGAACACGCCCTGTCCACCCTGCAGCAGATCGACGATCTCCTCCGGTGAGGTGCATTCGTAGACGGTCGTCCCGTCGGAGAACAGCGTCACCCTGGCCAGGTCACGCACTCCCCTGCCCCGCAGGTGATCGACCGCGACCCGGATGTTCTGCAGGGAGATACCCGTGTCGAGCAGCCGCTTGATGATCTTCAGGACCAGCAGGTCCTTGAACGAGTACAGCCGCTGCGACCCCGAACCGTGCGCCGTGCGGATACTGGGCGCGATCAGCTTGGTGCGCGCCCAGTAGTCCAGCTGGCGATAGGTGATTCCGGCGATCTGACAGGCCGCTGGGCCGCGGTAGCCGACCAGCTCATCCGGCAGTGAGTCGTCGGGAAACAACGCCCCCTGCTCGCCACCGTCGATGCCCCTGATCGGACTGTCGTCGACCACGCATGCCTCCTCTCGTCCGGCCGCGCGGCCGACGAAACAAGACCGCCGACCCGGGCGGGCCGACCGGTACGACCTACGCCCGTGCGGCCCGGTCGCCGGCCACGGCGCGTTTCGTCGCTCTTCGAACGGTATGCCTGCCCCACGGGGCGGTCAACGCGACGCGCGGGCACCGTGACGACATCTCGACCCGATTACCCGGTTGCCATGTTTTACTCACATGAGTTAACTATTACTCATGCAGGTAAACGCGTCGTCCGATGGACACCCGGACCTCGAGCTGTCCGACACCGAACTCAGCGAGTTCGGCGCAGGCACCGGACTCACCCTCACCGAAGACGTCCGCCGCAGGCAGATCATCGATGCCACGATCTCGGCCATCGCCGAACTGGGCTACGTGAAGACCTCGTTCGCCCGGATCGTCGAACGGGCGGGACTGTCCAGCACGCGAATGGTCTCCTACCACTTCGCCGGCAAGAGTGATCTCGTCCAGGCGACGCTCGGAACCATCGTCGACCGGCAGGACACGTTCGTCGGCGAACGCCTCGGCGGCGAACAGGACCTCCGCCGGCTGCTGCTCGGCCAGCTCCGGGCCGAGGTCGCCTTCCTCGCGACGCATCCGCAGGAATCGACCGCACTCGTCGAGATCGGCACCCACGCCGCCACCGCCGACGACGCCGACGTCTCCGCTCAGGTCGTACACGCGATCCGGGTGGGCAGGTTCGAACGGCTACTCGCGCAAGGCACCCGCCATGGGGTGTTCCGCGAGTGCGATCCACAGATCATGGCGCTCACCATGCGCCAGGCGATCGACGGCGTCGTCCTCCGGCTCCGCCAGCAACCCTCGCTCGATCTGGACGCCTGCGGCCGCGAACTGGCCGACCTGTTCGACCGGGCCGTCCGCGCGGAGTGACGGCGGCTATGTGTCGGCGCCGCGGAAGTCCTCCGGCGACACGGAGTCGAGGAACTCGCGGAACTTCTCGACCTCGTCCTCCTGCTCGTCCGGGATGATCAGGCCGGCTTCGTCGAGCACGCCCTCTTCCGCGTGGATCGGCACCCCCATGCGGAGGGCGAGCGCGACCGAGTCACTGGGCCGCGCCGATACCCGCACGTCCCCGTCGAACACGAGCTCGGCGAAGAAGGTGCTCTCCTGCAGATCGGTGATGATCACCTGTTCGAGCTCGCGGCCGAGACCGCCGATGACGTCCTTGAGCAGATCGTGAGTCAGCGGACGGGCCGGCCGCACGCCTTGCTGTTCCAAGGCGATCGCGGTCGCCTCCACCGAGCCGATCCAGATCGGCAGGTACCGCTCGCCTTCCGTCTCCCGCAGCAACAAGATCGGCTGGTTCGCGGGCAGCTCGACCCGGACGCCGACGACGCGCATCTCGCTCATCGGGCTTCGCCTCCCTCTCTGCGCGCGGGCTGCAGCGCTTCGCGGTGGATCAGCCGTTCGGCCGGCCCACGCGGGTTCCACGCGGACACCGCCGACGCTACCCGCCATCGGTGCGCTGTGCTCGCTTCTCACTCTCGCCGGCCCGGTCTCTTCGAGCCCGCCCTCAACCGTACGTCATCCCGGGCGCTACACCGAAGTTTCGCCACCCGGCTTCTGCAGCTGTGACCGCCGCACTGCTCCGTCCGAGCGCCCGGAGACCGCCGAATGCCGATCCCCGGTCGGCCGCGCGCTCACCCGTGGGTCAGCCCCCGGATGCCCGCCTTCACGAGGAGGGTGTGCAGCGTGACCGACAGGGCCGCCAGTTCGCGGACGAGCTCGTCGCCGCGTTCCCTGGCGCCCTCGTCGCGGTGCCGGTACACGGGCGCCGCAACCTGCTCGAGGAGCCCGACCTCACGGTCGGCCGAGACCCGCAACGCCCGCAGGTGCCGCGGTTCGATACCGAACGCCCCCATCGCGGTGACCGTCTTCGCGATCGTCACGGCGTCGGCGTCGTAGAACCCGCCGGCACCCGGCCGGATCAGGCCGTACTGGACGAGTTCGGCCAGCAGTGCCTCATCGATCTCCGCCTCGGCCAGTAGCTGCTCCGAGGACAACCGGGCCGTGGCGTCGCCGGCGAAGTCGTCCGCCGTCGGCGCGGGCACACCGGTGTCCGGAGCGTCGAGCGGAACCAGCCGCCGCCCGGGCCGCGACCCCGGATCGGGAGTCGGTTCGCGCCCCGCGGCCGCGCCGCGATCCGCCGCCTCGAGCTGCTCCTTGATGACCTTCAGCGGGAGGTAATGATCTCGCTGGGCCGTCAGCACGAACCGGAGCCGCTCCACGTCGGCGCTCGTGAACTGACGGTAGCCGGACGGCGTGCGAGCAGGCCGGACCAGGCCCTCGGATTCGAGAAACCTGATCTTCGAGATCGTCACCCCGGGGAAATCCTTGCGCAGTTGCGCCAGCACGGCCCCGATGCTCAAACCCTCGCGTGGTTGCCGTCCGGCAGCCGTCACTGCGCCCCCTGGCCTCCGGTCAGGAACACCAGACGGAACTTGCCGATCTGCACTTCGTCACCGCCCGCCAGGACGGCCTGGTCGACCGGCTCGCGGTTGACGTACGTGCCGTTGAGGCTGCCGACGTCGATCACGACGAACGACCCGCCTTCGCGGCGGAACTCCGCGTGCCGCCGCGAGACCGTGACGTCGTCGAGGAAGATATCGCTGTCGGGGTGCCGGCCCGCGCTCGTCGTGTCGCGGTCGAGCAGGAATCGCGAACCCGCGTTCGGGCCCCGCTTGACCACCAGCAACGCCGAGCCCGCGGGCAGCGCGTCAACGCCGGCCTCCTGCGGCTCGACCGCCGGCGCCTCCTGCCCTTCCCCTTCCGACAGGAAGTCCGCCCGGAACACGGAGGTCCTCTCCGGAGCTCCCTCCGGGGGAATCTCGGGCCCGTCGTTCGTGCTCACCTGAGCTCTCCTTACGCACTGACAGTGTGTCGCTTGGCCTTCTCACCGCCCGTGGTCGCGAAACCGCAGGCGGCCATGAAACCTGGTGCGCCTCAACGTACCGCGCGGGCGGCCGCGCGCAATGCCCGGGCTCCCCGATCAACTCCCGGTCAGGCGCTGGTATGCCTCGGCATCGAGCAACCCCTCCAGGGTCGCCGGATCGGCGACGCGGAGTTCGACGAGCCAGCCTTCGCCGTAGGGGTCGCCGTTGATCAGCTCCGGGGTCGCAGTGACCGCGTCGTTGACGGCGATGACCTCGCCGTCCAGGGGCGCGTAGATCTCGGACACGCTCTTGGTCGACTCGACCTCGCCGAACGTGTCCCCCGCCGTCACCTCGGCGCCGGGCTCCGGCAGGTCGACGAACACCACGTCGCCCAGCTGGTCCTGGGCGTACTCGGTGATGCCCACCCGCACGACGCCCTCGTCGCGTTCGGCGACCCATTCGTGGTCCTCGGTGTAGCGCAGTTCCTCCGGTGTGGACTGTGCAGCCAAGGCCGTTCCCCTTTCACTCACTGCGTGGCCACGAACGAGGGGAATCGTCGCACGGCGCTGCGATCACGTCAGGCCGACGTCGCCGCCGGCCGTCCGGCGCGCACGTTCCGGCCGTTCAGCCCGCCGCCTCGCGCCTCCGGTCGCGGCGGTCGCGTGTCACGGCCAGCAGGGTCTGCGCCGCGTAGAGCGCACCGGACCACACGTAGAGCACGCCGCCCCAGATCGTGAAGGCGTAGGCGAGCGGAGCCGCGACAGCGGCCGCGGTCGAATCGCCCTGAACCAGCAGCAACAACGGGAAGGCGTACATGAGGACGAACGTGGCGCCCTTGCCGACGTAGGTGACCTCCGGTGGTTCGAACCGGTTGTGCCGCAGCACCAGCAGGCAGATCCCCGCGACGGCCTCACGCAGCAGCAGGACGGCGACGGCCCACCACGGGATGATGTCGCGGAGCAGGAACGCCACGAGCGTGGCGACGATGTAGAGCCGGTCGGCCGCCGGGTCGAGCAGCTGGCCCAGCCGGCTCATCTGATTCAGCCAGCGGGCGAGTTTGCCGTCGAGCCAGTCGGTCAGCCCGCTGAACACGAGGATCGCCAGTGCCCAACCGTCGGCGTGGGGGCCGAGCAGCAGCCACAGGAACACCGGGACGCCGGCCAACCGCAGAATCGACAGCAGGTTCGGCGCCATGACGGCCTGCCGCAGCAGGGATGGCCCCGTGCCGGGGGACGCGGTCGTCACAGGCTGGCCGCCCTCGTCCTCGCGGCCCACCGTACCCCCTGCGCCCACCTTCTCTTCCGAGAACTGGTCGCGGGCTCCCCGGCCCGCGCTCTCCCCCGACCCCGCAGACTCGTTCACCCGTTCACCGTATCGAGTCGCCGGCCAGGG
Source organism: Prauserella sediminis (assembly GCF_014195435.1). NCBI lineage: Bacteria > Bacillati > Actinomycetota > Actinomycetes > Pseudonocardiales > Pseudonocardiaceae > Prauserella > Prauserella sediminis. The sequence goes on from NZ_JACIBS010000002.1 coordinate 16,227, forward strand.
GTGAGGTGGCCGGGCTCACGGGCGTTTCGGCCACCAGGCCCTGCGGTACCGGTGGCGCGACGAGGGATCCGACGACGGTCACCGGGAGCGGTGGTAGCTCCAGCCACGGCGGCGCAGTTCGTCACCGGTGAGGGCCTGCGGCCGGCCGTGCCGGTCCATGCCCATCCACCGCGGACGGCCGGTGGGGTTCTCGAGCACGTACGGCCTGCCCTGACTCCACACGACCGTGCAAGGCGTCGTCGGTGGCGCACTCGTCGGCTGCCGAGTCGTGGTGTCCCGGCGCGCGGGCGCCTGGGGGGACGCCGTTGCATCCCGCTGCGCGCCGGGAGTCCAGGCGTCGGAAGTCCGGGCAGTACCTTGCTCACTATCGTTCATCACTCTGGTTATCGGCCGGGACGGGCCCGGCGTTAACGGGCCGCCGCACGGTTCACCCGTCCGCGCGGCGACCCCGCCGGCACCAATTCGGTCCATAATGGACGTTCCAGCCAGACGGTCCCCGTCCGATCAGCCCTTCAACCCCGGGAAATCCTCGTCGCGGAACTCCCCCGCCGGACGCTCCGCGGCGTCGTTCTCCTTGCCACGCAACTCGACCCTGCGGATCTTGCCGGAGATCGTTTTCGGCAGCTCGCCGAATTCGAGCCTGCGCACCCGCTTGTACGGCGCCAGGTGCTCGCGGCAGAACGCCAGGATGCTCTCCGCGGTCGCACCGTCGGGCTCGTGCCCCGACGCCAGCACGACGTACGCCTTCGGCACGGCCAGGCGGATCGGGTCGGAAGCGGGCACGACGGCCGCCTCGGCGACCGCCTCGTGTTCCAGCAGCACGCTCTCCAGCTCGAACGGTGAGATGCGGTAGTCGGAGGCCTTGAACACGTCGTCGGTACGGCCGACGTAGGTGATGTAGCCGTCCTCGTCGATCGATCCGACGTCACCGGTGTGGTAGTAGCCGTCGGCGAACGCCGTGGCCGTGCGCTCCTCGTCGCCGGCGTACCCGACCATCAGGCCGGTCGGGCGCCGCGACAGGTCGAGGCACAGCTCGCCCTCCGTGGCCGGCTCTCCGCTGGCCGGGTCGACCAGCACGACGTCGAAGCCCGGCACCGCACGGCCCATCGATCCCGGCTTGACCTCCTGCCCCGGTGTGTTGGCGATCTGCACCGTGGTCTCGGTCTGGCCGAACCCGTCGCGGATGGTCACTCCCCACGCGGCCCGCACCTGCTCGATGACCTCCGGATTCAGTGGCTCGCCCGCACCGACCACCTTCGTGGGCGGCGTCGGCAACGCGCTCAGGTCCGCCTGGATGAGCATCCGCCACACCGTCGGCGGAGCGCAGAAGCTCGTGACGCCGCACCGCTCCAGCTGCGCCAGCAGGGCGTCGGCGTCGAAGCGCGTGTAGTTGTACAGGAACACCGTGGCCTCCGCGTTCCACGGCGCGAACACGTTGCTCCAGGCGTGCTTGGCCCAGCCCGGCGACGCGACGTTCAGGTGCACGTCGCCGGGTTCGAGGCCGATCCAATACATCGTCGACAGGTGCCCCGCCGGGTACGACACGTGTGTGTGCTGCACCAGCTTCGGCTTCGCCGTCGTGCCCGAGGTGAAGTACAGCAGCAGCGGGTCGGCCGCCTGTGTCGGCCCGTCCGGGGTGAACGCGTCGTCGGCCGAGTAGGCGTCGGTGTACGACAGCCAACCGCCCGCGGGCTCACCGACGGCGATGCGTGTGTAACCGCCGGGAACGTCGGCGAACTTCTCCGCGTCGACCGACCGCGCCACGACGTGCCGCGCCTCTCCCCGATCGACGCGGTCCCGCAGGTCGGCCGGTCCCAGCAGTGTCGTCGCCGGGATGAGCACGGCACCGAGTTTGATCGCGGCGAGGATCGTCTCCCACAGCTCGACCTGGTTGCCGAGCATCAGGATCAGCCGGTCCCCGCGCTGCACGCCCTGGGCGCGCAGCCAGTTCGCCACCTGGTTCGATCGCCGCGACAGCTCCGGGTAGGTCCACCGGCCCTCGGTGCCGTCCTCCTCGACGATCCACAGTGCGTAGCGCTCGGCGTTGGCCGGATCGGCCGCCACGCGGTCGAACCAGTCGAGCGCCCAGTTGAACTCGGTCAGCTCGGGCCAGCGGAACTCCGCGCGGGCCGTGTCGTAGTCCTCCCTGTGGGCCACCAGGAAATCCCGGGCCCGCCGGAACTCGTCGTGACCGTCCCCGCTCGAGTGGGCGGTGTGGGCCTCGTTGCTCACGTTCGTGCTTCTCCTCGCTCGCCGTTTCCTGCTGCCTGGCGCTATTCGCCGGTGAAGTGGGGCCGGCGCTTCTCCAGGAACGCCTGCACCGCCTCACCGAGGTCCTTGCTGGGCAGGAACGCCGCGTTCCACGCGGACACGTACCGCAGCCCGGCGTCGACCTGCTGCTCGGTGCCCATGGACAGTACGTCCTTGATCCCCCGCACGACCAGCGGAGGATTGGCCGCCAGCTCGCCGGCCAGCTCGCGGGCGGCGGCCAGCAGCGCGTCCCGATCCGGGTAGGTGTCGTTGACGAGACCGATCTTCTCGGCGCGTGCGGCGTCGATGTCCTTGCCGGTGAGCGCGAGCTCCCGCAGGTGCCCCTCCCCGATGATCGCGCCGAGGCGCTGCAGGCTGCCGATGTCGGCGACGATCGCGACCTTGACCTCCCGCACGCTGAACTGTGCGTCAGCGCTGGCCAGCCGAACGTCGGCACCCGCGATGAGGTCGACCCCGCCGCCGATGCACCAGCCGGACACAGCGGCGATCACCGGCGTCCGGCACTTGGCGACCGTGCTGACGGCGTCCTGCATCGTGCGCACCTCGTCGAGGAAGCGAGTGCGCGGACCCGCCTGGGCGTCCCCGGCGAGGAACTCGCTCCACCCGGGCAGCATCGCGTTCAGGTCGAGGCCGTACGAGAAGTGCTTGCCGCTACCTGCCAGCACGATCGCCCGTACCTCCGGGTCGGCGTCGAGCGCGCGGAAGACCAGCGGCAGCTCGCGCCAGAAATCCGGGCCCATCGCGTTGCCCTTGGCGGGGCCGAGGAGGGTGACCTCGGCGATGTGACCGTCACGGCGGATGTCGAAAGCGACCGGATTCTCGGGCAGTGCTGCGGTGTGCTCGGCGTTCATGGCCGTCATCCTCGCTCACCGCCCCGCCACCACCGACAGGACCCGCCCGCACCGGCGCGCCGCCACGTCGGCCGGTGTCGGGACGGCGTGGGCCGGGCGACGGATCACCACCCGGCCCACGCGCTTCACGCCCCGTCGTGATCGGTGGCGACGACCTCGGCGAGTTCGTCCAGGACTCGCTCGGCGTCGGGCCCGTCGGCGCGCAGGACGACCTCGTCGCCGTTGCGGGCACCGAGCCCGATCACCGACAGCACGCTGCGCGCGTCGACCGGATCGGCATCGGCCTTGCCGATCGTCACCGGCACCGGCTGGCTCGCCGCCGCCTTGGCGAACACGGCAGCGGGCCTGGCGTGCAGGCCCACCGCCGAGCCCACGGTCACGTGACGTTCCACCATCGGGTGCTCCTTCCGTTGCGGCTAACCCTGCTGGGCGCCGATGAGTCCGTGTTCCGGTGCCCCGGCCTGGGCGTCCTGCCGGGCGGGCCGCTCGCGGCGGCCGAGGAAACTCTTGGCCGCTACGAGGCAGCCGCAGGTGACGACCATGCCGGCGGCGACGGCCACGAGATACAGCAGCGGCGAGCCGACGAGTCCGAGTACCCAGATCCCGCCGTGGGGTGCGGGCGAGGTGGCGCCGAACGCCACGACGAGGGCGCCGGTCGTGGCACTGCCTGCCATCAACGACGGGATCACGCGCAGCGGGTCGGCCGCGGCGAACGGGATGGCGCCCTCGGTGATGAACGACAGCCCGAGCAGCCAGGCGGCCTTGCCCGCGTCGCGCTCCGCGCGCGTGAACAACCGTCGACGGACGACGGTCGCGAGGGCCAGCCCCAGCGGGGGTGTCATCCCGGCCGCCATGACCGCCGCCATGATCACGGTGTCCCCGCTGGCCAGTGCCGCGATGCCGAACGTGTAGGCGACCTTGTTCACCGGCCCGCCCGTGTCGAAGGCCATCATGAGGCCGAGCAGACCGCCGAGCAGCCACGCCGTGCCGCCGGAGAGCCCGGCGAGCCAGTCGGTCATCCCGCTCTGCGCCGCGGCGATCGGTTCGCCGACGACCACGAGCATCAACAGGCCCACCACGAAGCACGCCACGAGCGGGATCACCACGACGGGCATCACCCCGGCCACACCGCGCGGCACCCTGATCCGCTTCAGCCCCATGACGACGAAACCCGCCAGCAGACCGGACACGAGGCCGCCGAGGAACCCGGCGCCGATCGCGCTCGCCAGGAGCCCGCCGACGATGCCCGGCGCGATGCCGGGCCGGTCGGCCATGCCGAACGCGATGAACCCGGACAGCACCGGAACGAGCATGTCGAACGCCGTGGAGCCGACTTTGAACAGCACGCCCGCGATCCCCGCCTCGCCGAGGAGGTCGGCCGGGTCGGAGATGCCGTCGTAGTGCACGCCGCGGAAGTCTCCGCCGTCCACCACGGCCGCGATCTCGGCACCGCCGATCAGGAACGCGATCGCGATGAGGATGCCGCCCGCCGCGACGAACGGGATCATGTAGCTCACGCCGGTCATCAGCCACTGACGCACCCGCGTGCCCGCCCCGGTGCGCGCCTCGACCGCGTTTTCCGGTTCGGCTGCCGACGAGGCCGATTCCGGCGCACCTGCCGGCTCGGCCTCGGTCTCGGCGGGGGCCTCGAGAGAGGACTCCGCCGGCGTCGCCGCGGCGGACCGGGCGGCGGCCGTGGCCTGCTCGATGAGCGCGGCGGCGTCGTTGATCGCGGCCTTCACACCTGCCGTGACCTGTGGCTTGTCCGCGAACCGCTCACGGTCGCGGACGTCGACGTCGGCGGCGAACACGACCGCGTCGGCGGCCGCGATGTCGTCGCCACCCAGCGGGGCCGAGCCCGCCGAGCCCTGCGTCTCGACGGCGATCTCGTGCCCGGCGGCCGTCGCGGCCTGTTCGAGGGCCTCTGCGGCCATGTAGGTGTGCGCGATGCCGGTGGGGCACGACGTGACGGCGACGAACTTCATTGTCCGAACACCTCCTCGCGGACGAGCCGCACGACGGACTCCGCGTCGGAGGCGTCGAGCAGCGACTGGCGGAACGACTGGTGCATCAGGCGCCGGGCGAGCGCGCCGAGCACGGTGAGGTGCTCGTCGCCGCCGCCCTCGGGCGCCGCGATGAGGAAGATCAGGTGTGCCGGGCCGTCCGAGGCGCCGAAGTCCACACCGGACTTGCTGCGCCCGAAACCCAGTGTGGGTTCGGTGACGTGCACCGACCTTGCGTGCGGGATGCCGATGCCGCCTTCGATGCCGGTGGGCATCTGCGCCTCACGTTCGCGCAGGTCGGCGAGGAACCCGTCGAGGTCGCCGACGCGGCCAGCCGCGGCCAGCCGCTTCGCGAGGTCGGCGGTGACCTCCTCGCGGTCACTGCCGCGGAGATCGAGGTCGACGAAATCGGCGGTGATGAGTTCGGCCATGTCAGCGCTCCTCTTCGAGTACGCGATCGCCGTCGACCGCGGGGTGGATCGTGACGCCGACACGGTCGACGTCGGGCGGCGCCGGCATCCGGCTGCCGGCGAGCCCGGTGGCGGCGGCGCCCCATGCGAGCGCCGGGCCGAGGGCGTCCCTCCCGCCGCCGGCGGCGAGGAACCCGGCGAGCAACGCGTCGCCGGCACCCACGCTGCTGCGGGCGGCGTCGACGGGCGCCTCGCCGTGCAGGACGCCGCGGGAGTCGGCGAGCACGGCGCCGTCGGGACCGAGGCTGGCGAGGACGGCCCGCGCGCCGCGGGCCCGCAGCACCTCGGCTGCCCGCGCGGCGTCGCCGAGGGTGCGGACGGGAACGCCCGCGCACGCCGCGAGCTCCTCCCGGTTCGGTTTGACCAGGTCGGGCTCGGCGGCGAGACTCCGCGCGAGCGCGGGACCCGACGAGTCGACGGCCACGCGGACACCGGCCGCGTGCGCCGAGGCGACCAGCCGCGCATAGCAGTCGTCGGCGGCCTCAGGCGGCAGACTGCCGCAGCCTGCGATCCAGGTCGTGCCGTGCCCGCACGCGGCGAGCGTGGCGTCGAGCAGCGCGTTGAGTTCCGTGTCCACACACGCCGGCCCCGGCAGGTTGAGCTTGGTGACCGTGCCGTCCGGCTCGGCGAGCGTGATGTTGGTACGGGTCCCCTCGGCAACCGGCACCGCGTGGACGGCGACACCCTGCTCGTCGAGCAGCTCGGTGAGCCGGGCGCCCTCGGCGCCGCCGGCGAGCAGGACGGCCGCGGTCTTACGGCCGTGCGCGGCGAGCGCGCGGGAGACGTTGACGCCTTTGCCGCCGGGGTCCACATGGGACCGCTGCGCCCGCAGCACCTCGCCGCGGCGCAGGGATCCGACTTCGACGGTGTGGTCGATGCTCGGGTTGGGGGTCATGGTGACGATCACGACCGCACCACCTCGGGCCCGGCGGCGGCGAGCTGTTCCTCCAGCTCGGGGGCCAGTCCGCTGTCGGTGACGATCACGTCCGCATCGGATAGGTCGCCGAAGCGTGCGAGACAGTCGTTGCCTGCCTTCGTGTGATCGGCGAGCACGACCACCCGGCGGGCCGCGTGGATCATCGCCCGTTTCACCGCGGCCTCGCCGGTGTCGGGGGTGGTCAGGCCACGTTCGGCGGACATGCCGTTGGTGCCGAGGAAGGCTACGTCGACGTAGGTGTCGGCGAGGGCGCGCAGCGTCCAGTCCTCGACGGCCGCCATCGTGCGGCCCCGGACCTTTCCGCCCAGCAGCAGGACCGTCAGCTGAGGCCGGACCGCCAGCGACGCGACGAGCGGCACCGCGTTGGTCACGACGGTCAGCTCACGATCGTTGGGCAGGATCTCGGCGAACCGCGCGGTGGTGGTGCCCGCGTCGAGCAGGATCGAGCCTTCTGCGGGCAGTTCGGCGAGGGCGGCCTTCGCGATGCGCTCCTTCTCCGAGGTCAGGACCGCGTCGCGATCGGCGAGACCGGGCTCGAACCCGAGCCGTTCGACCGGAATCGCGCCCCCGTGCACGCGGCGGAGCAGGCCCTGCCGTTCGAGGACGGTGAGGTCCCGCCGGACCGTCTCCGTGGTGACGTCGAAGTCGGCGGCGAGCTCGGCCACGTCGGCGCGACCCTCGGCGCGGGCCCGCTCGGCGATCTTCCGTTGACGCTCCTGTGCGTACATGTGGCTTTCCTTGCCGGTTTGCTTTGGTTTAGTTGGTTATATGTGGGTTACCGGCAGATGTCAACCGTGCAGGAAGCACAGCCGCCGCCGTCGAGACCGTGTCGCGCCCCCGAGGGCGCGTGTGGTCGCGTTGCGGAGCGCGTGTTGCGGCTGCGGAGCTCGGGTTGCGGCCGGGAGCGCGTGCCGCGGATTCGCGAGTCGCGGACCTCCGGATGCCGCGACCCACCTCGGTGGCGTCACCGGCGGCCGACGGACACGCGGCGCGGTAACGGCTGGGCCCGCCACCGAGCACGTACAGCGGAACGGCGCGGCGGAGAACGACGCAGTGGCGAGAACGGCGCGGAGAAGAGGGCGGAGAAGAGCGCGGCGACGAAGCACAGAGCGTCCCGAGAAACCAGCCACGAAAGAAACGGACCACGGAGGAACAGCGTCCCGAAAGAACAGCGTCCCGAAAGAACAGCGCCGTGAGACAACAGCGCCGTGAGAGAGCGCCGTGGACTCTCAACCACCCCACCGACAACGGGTTTCAGAGAGCGCCGCGAGAAAAGAGCCCCATGAAAGAGAGGAGCGCGCCGTGAAAGAACGGCGCCGCGCGAGCACAGCGGCACCGCAAGAAATCACGGGACTGCAGCACTGAAAGAACTCCGGCACCGACAGAAACCCAGCACCGAAAGAAACCCGGCACCGAAGGAACAGCGCCGTGAAAGAACAGCGCCGTGAAAGAACAGCGCCGTGAAAGAACAGCGGCACCGGACAACGCAGCACGGCGCGGAAGCACGCGACGGCACAGGTGCGACGGCACCGGCGCGGCGACGGAGCGGGCGCGGCGCGCCACGCTCAGCCGGAGACCACGGTGACACCGGCAGCCACCGCCGTTGCCGGGAGCCTCCTGCGGGTGGATGCCGGGCACATCCGCACCGGCAGGAGGCCGCCCGGGGCGGGCGGTCGCGCGGTGGACGGGGTCAGGACTCCTGACCGAGCAGGTCGACGACCGGGCCGATCACCGTCACCGCGGGCGGCCGCATCCCTTCGCGGGCGGCATCGGCACCCACTTCCTTCAGGGTCGAGCGCAGCACCTTCTGCGTGCGCATGGTGCCGTCCTGGATCATCGCGACCGGCGTGTCGGCGGGCCTGCCCGCGGTCATCAGCGCATCGGCGAACCGGTCGATCCGCTCGACGCCCATCATCAGCACGATCGTGCCGCGCATGCGGCCCAGCGCGTCCCAGTCGGTCAGCGACGTCTCGTGGTCCGGCGGTACGTGCCCGGACACGACGACGACCTCGTGGGTGACGCCGCGGTGGGTCACCGGCACGTCGGCGAGAGCCGGGACGGCGAACGCACTGGTGATGCCGGGCACGACGGAGACCGCCACCCCGGCTTCCGCGCAGGCGAGCAGCTCTTCGAAGCCGCGGCCGAACACGTACGGATCGCCGCCCTTGAGGCGGACCACGAACTTGCCCGCCTTCGCGTTGTCGATCAACGCGCTGTTGATGACGTCCTGACTGGCCGCTCGGCCGTACGGGATCTTCGCGGCATCGATCACCTGGACGTGCGGCGGCAGTTCGTCGAGCAGTTCGCGCGGCGCGAGCCGGTCCACCACCACGACGTCGGCGCGGGCCAGCAACCTGCGGCCGCGCACGGTGATCAGCTCGGCGTCACCGGGGCCGCCTCCGACCAGCGCGACGCCGGGTTCGGGGCGACGGGCGTCACCGGCCGCGTCCTGGCCGTAGCCGGGCCCGGGATCGGCCGCTGCGCCGGATCGCAGTGCGTCCAGGAGGCTGTCGCGCACGACGGCGGACCGCTGGGGCTCCCCACCGGACAGCACACCCACCAGCACGCCGTCGTTGCCGCCCACCGCCGGTGTCACGGCACTGCCGTCGGGGCCCGAGTCGGCCCGGACACAGAAGATGCGGCGACGTTCGGCCTCGGCGCACACGGCGGCGTTGACCTCCGCGTCGTCCGTGCACGCCAGGGCGTACCACGCGTCGGCGAGATCGCCGTCGGTGTAGTCCCGCCGGGTCCAGGTGATCTCGCCCTCGTCCGCCATCGCTCCGACCGACGGGGTGGTGTCCGGGGACACGAGTTCGATGACGGCCCCTGCCTTGACCAGGCGTGGCAGCCGCCGTTGAGCGACGGTGCCGCCGCCCACGACGACCACGCGCCGCCCGGTGAGGTCGAGTCCGACCAGGTAGTGCTCCTCCTGCGCCATGCCAGTCAGCATGACGGCACCCTGTCAGGTGCGTGCGCTCAGGGCCTACGCAACGTGAGCAGTTCCTCTGCGCCGAACATCCGAGCGGTCTCCACGGCGGTCGGCTGACCGGCGTGCGGATCGGCACCGCCGTCGAGCAGCACGCGCACCACGTCGGCCTCCCCCTTGAACACCGCACCGGCCAGCGGACTCTGGCCGCGGTCGTTGAGCCGGTCGGGGTCGGCGCCGCGGCGCAGCAGTGCGGTGACCGTCCCGGCGTGGCCGTGGTACGCGGCGAGCATCACGAGGGTGTCGCCGCTGTCGTTGGACAGGTTCACCGGCACGCCGGCGTCCACGTAGGCGGCCAGCGTGTCGGTCTCGCCGCGACGTGCGAAGTCGAACACCCGCGCCGCGAGTTCCAGCAGCTCCGGGTCGATCTCGGCGCCGACAGCGGGCGGCCCGCCCGTGCCGCCGGCTCGCCCGGGTGCGGTGTCTCGCTGCCGCTCCGTCATGCAGCCAGGGTGACACGTTCCGGCGCGCGGTGCCCGGCGCCGGAACGCGCGCGTGGTCAGCCCTTCTTGACCGGGTAGGGCAGCAGCGCCATCTCGCGGGCATTCTTGATCGCCCGTGCGACGTCCTTCTGCTCCCGCGGGGTCAGGCCGGTGATCCGGCGGGCCCGGATCTTGCCGCGGTCGGACACGAACTTGCGCAGCAGGGCGGTGTCCTTCCAGTCGACGTGCTCGACACCCTCGGCGCGCAACAGATTCCGCTTGCGGCGCTTCTGCGGTGCAGGCTTCACCGATCTCCTCCTACCAGCTCGACTTGCTCACACCGGGCAACTCGCCCCGATGCGCCATCTCACGCAACCGGATCCGGGACAGGCCGAAGGCGCCGTAGTAGGCGCGCGGGCGGCCGTCGACGGCGTCCCGGTTCCGGATCCGGGTGGGGCTCGCGTCGCGTGGCAGCTTCTGCAGCGCGGACACGGCTGCGCTCTTCTGCTCCGCCGTGCTCTGCGGCGAGCGCACCGTCTCCTTGAGTGCCGCGCGACGTTCGGCATGGCGAGCGGCGACGACCTTGCGCTGCTCGTTCTTCGCGATCTTCGACTTCTTGGCCATCAGCGCTCCTCCCGAAACTCGACGTGCCTGCGTGCGAGCGGGTCGTACTTGCGCAGCACCATGCGGTCGGGATTGTTACGCCGGTTCTTCCGCGTCACGTACGTGTAGCCGGTGCCGGCAGTGGAGCGCAGTTTGATGATCGGGCGCACGTCGGTGGTGCTCGCCATCAGAGCTTCTCCCCTCGTGCGCGCAGGTCCGCCACGACGGCGTCGATCCCGCGCTTGTCGATCGTCTTCATGCCCTTCACCGAGACCCGGAGCCGCACCCAGCGGTTCTCGGAGGGAACCCAGTAGCGACGCGTCTGGATGTTCGGTTCCCAGCGCCGTGAGGTGCGCCGGTGCGAGTGCGAGACCTGCTTGCCGTAGCCCGGCGCGCGGCCGGTGACCTGGCAGATCGCCGACATCGACCCTCCCTAATTGGTGTTGATAATCGTTTTCATTTACAGTACACGACGTGATCGATCTGCACCGCACACCCCTGGTCCTGCTCTCCGGCCTCGCCGAGCCACCGGTCCGACTGCTCGCCGACCGGCTCACGGCCACCTCCGGCACCGCCCTCGTCCACCACGATCTGCGCCACACCGGTGACGGCGTCATTCGGCGACTCGTCCGCCTCGGCACGGCGGAGCGGATCGAGACCGTGCCACTCGACCACGACTGCGTGTCCTGCACGCTGCGCCAGGACCTGCTGCCACTGGTGCGTGCGCTGTCGCGACGTCCCGAGGTGGAGCGCATCGTCGTCCGGCTGGACGAGGCGTTGGAGCCGGAACTCGTGTGCCACGAACTGCACACGGCACTGGTCGACGACACACCCGTGACCGAGGACGTCGAGGTGGAGGCCGTGATCACGGCGATCGACCAGGCGTCCTGGCTCGCGGCTGCCACCGGCGATGCCGCACTCGACGAGGTCGACCTGCACGCGGGGCACGACGACGACCGCACCCTCGCCCAGGTCGCGGTGGCCCAGGCCGAATTCGCCGACGTCCTCGTGTTGGCAGGCGAGGCGCCGGACGCCTGGACAGCGGCGCGCACCGGGGCCGTCCTTCAGCGGCTGGCACCCCGCGCCGCCCTGCTGGACCTGTGCGGGGCCGACACCGACCGGATGCTCGGCGCCGTGCCCGACGAGGGTCACCGGGGAAAGCCCCGCGACCCGCACGGCCCTGTGGTGACCGGACAGCCGCCGCTCGACCCGGACTGCGGCGTCACGCTCCTGACGTTCGCCGCAGGGCGCCCGTTCCATCCGCAACGGCTGCACGAGGCACTGGACGTCCTGCTCGACGGCGTCGTGCGCACGCGCGGCCGCGCGTGGCTGGCAGGCAGGCCCGACGATCACCTGTGGGTCGAGTCCGCGGGCGGTGGCCTCGGCATCCGCCTCGCCGGCGGCTGGCTGGACTCGCCGCACGGTCCCGACTGGGACGAGGCCTCGCCGGAACACCGCACCTTCGCCGCGCTCCGATGGCACCCGGTGTGGGGCGACCGGGTGCAGGAACTCGCCGTGGTCGCGCATCGGGCCGATCCGGCCGACATCGACCACACCCTGCGTGGCGCGCTACTCACCGACGCCGAACTCGCCGAAGGACCGGAGGCCTGGCGCCACTACCCCGACCCGTTCGCCGCGGGACCCGACGAGCCCCGCGACGACACCGCCGGCGCCGCACCCGCGAGCGTCGGCGACTCCCCCACGATCCGACAGGACGAAAGGTGACACACGAATGAAGCCCGATATCCACCCCGAGTACCACCCGGTGGTCTTCCAGGACGCCAACACCGGGGACCGGTTCCTGACACGGTCGACGGCCACCTCGGACCGCACGACCGAATGGGAGGACGGCACCACGTATCCGCTCGTGACCGTCGAGATCAGCTCCGCGTCACACCCGTTCTGGACGGGCACGCAGCGGATCATGGACAGCGCGGGACAGGTGGAGAAGTTCCGCCGCCGCTACGGCACCTCACCCGGGCGCGGCGGCGCGAACGGGCGCTGATCACGGCCGGTACAGCAGGCCGAGGAACTCGGCGAGCAGCCGTTCCCGCAGCCGCGGCGACGCCGCGGCGAGCATCGTGTTGATCTCGGCCATCCGTTCCGGCAACCGGAGCGGATGGCCGGGCTCGGCACCGTCGCCGCTGGCCGGGTCCAGACCGGCCGCGGCGAGTACGCCGGCGAACTGCTGCTCGGTGAGCGTATCCGGGTCGAGGGCGCCGATGAGTGCCTCGAGGTCGGCGTCGATCGTCACCGGGCCTGCGGCGCGGGCGGCGCTGACCGCCTCCTGCACCGCCGTCAGCAGCGCGTCCTCGTGGCCTCGGTTCGAAGCGGTGACCGTCAGGTGCAGGTTGGCGGGCGAGGACCGGTGCGGGAACTGCGGCTGCACGTGCCAGCCGCGGGCGGCCAGCTCGTCGGCGACCGTGAACAGGTCGAACCCCGGTTCCCCGTCCAGCGCGACGGCCAGGAGTGTCGCATCGGGATCGCCGAGGACCCGCAGTCCGTCGATCGCCGCGAGGCCATCGCGGATCCGCTCGGTGGCGGCGCGGGCGGACAGGGCCAGCTGCGCGTAGCCGTCGTCGCCGACGTGGCGGACGACGGCCCACGCGGCGGCTATCGGACCACCCGACCGTGTCGACTGCAACGTCGGGTTGAGCATCGTGTAGCCCGGCCAGTCGGCGCTGGCGAAGTAGTGTCCGCGGCGCTGCTCCGGACCGGCGTGCAGCAGCACCGACACGCCTTTGGCGCAGTAGGCGTACTTGTGCAGGTCCACCGACAGGCTCGTGACCCCGGGAACGGACAGGTCGAACACCGGCGGCCGCCCGTCCGCATCACCGCCGTCCGCATCACCGCCGTCCGCATCACCGCGCCGCAGGTACGGCAACACCCAACCGCCGATGCACGCGTCGACGTGCATTCTCGCGCCACGATCCCCGGCCACCGCCGCGAGTTCGGCGATCGGATCGACGACGCCGTGGGCGTACGACGGTGCGCTCCCCACGACGAGCACGGTCGTGTCGTCGACGGCGGCCGCCGTCGCGACCGGATCGGCGCGGAAGGTGACGGGATCCACCGGCACATCGACGACGCGGACACCGAACAGGTGCCCCGCCTTGCGGAACGCCGCGTGCACCGTCGACGGGACGACGACCGAAGGGTCCGCGATGTCCCGCCGCCCCTCGCGCGCGGCCAGCACGGCCAGCAGGCACGACTCGGTACCGCCCGACGTCGCCGTCCCGACCGCGTCCGGTCCCCCACCGAGCAGGCCGATCGCCGCGGCGACCAGGTCGTTCTCCATGCGCAGCAGGCTGGGGAAGGCCGTCGGATCGAGTCCGTTGGCCGACACGGCCGCCGCATGCGCACGTGCGGCCAGCTCGTCGAGCTCGGCGAGACCGCTGTCGTAGACGTAGGCGAGCGTGCGTCCGCCGTGGGTGGGCGCGTCGCCGCTCCGTAGCCGGGTGAGTTCGGCGAGCACTTCCTCCACACCGAGGGTCGCGCCGGGGATCACGCGCCGCCTCCCCCGGCCGCCGCTCCCGTGTCCCGTTCGGGCCGCCGGTCACCGAGGACGCTCCGCCGCAGCAACGGCAGCGCCAGCGCGACGAACACGGCCGGCAGCACGGAGAAGCCGAGGGTGATCGCCGTGACCGCGCTGCCGGGCTGGGTGGCCGCGGCCTGCCCGCTCGAGACGTAGCCGCCGACGGCCAGCACGAGCCCGAACAGACCGGGGCCCACGGCGAGGCCGAGCGTTTCGGCGGCGGTCCACACCCCGGCGGTGATCCCCGCCCTGGTGGCGCCGGTCCGCTCCTCCTCCGCGGAGATCAGGTCCGGCAGGATCGCCAGCGGGAACACCTGGATGCCGGCATAGCCCACCCCGGCGATCGCGACGAAGACGAACACCGCCGGGATCGCCATCATCGGGGAGAACGCGAGGGCGCCGAGGGCGCCGGCCAGCAGCACGGACGACACGCGGAAGCCCGTGAGTTTGCCGCCGCTGCGGCCTATGCGGTCCCACACGGGCATGACCAGCAATGCCGGGCCGACGAATCCGGCGAACAGCATCGACTGCAGGTCCGGATCACCGAGCACGTACCGCGCGACGTAGTTGACGCCGGCCAGCAGCGTCGCGACGCCGAGTGCCTGCAGGAAGTAGACCGCCAGCAGCCAGCGGAACGCCCGCCAGGACCGCATGGTGCGCAGCAGTTCGCGCCATCCCGGTGTGGGTTCGCGCAGCCTGCCGACGGGTGCCCCACGCGTGCCCGCGTAGACGGCGACGGCGCCGAGCGCGATGAGTACGCCGACGAACACGCCCATGACGCGGTAGCCGGTGGTACCGCCGAGCCCGCTCGCGATGGCGGGCGCGACCGCGCCGGAGACGAGGATCGCCAGTGCCAGCACGCCGATGCGCCAGGTCGTCAACCGCGTGCGCTCGTGGTAGTCCTCGGTCAGTTCCGCGGGCAGTGCGTTGAACGGCACCTGGAAGAAGGCGAACGCCGTGGCACAGACGAAGAACACGACCACGACGTAGCCGGCGTCCGCGGCCGTCGACCCGAGCCCGGGACCGGCGAACAGCGCCGCGAAGCAGGCGGCCAGCACCAGTCCGCCGACCAGCAGGAACGGCCTGCGACTCCCGTGTTTGCGCAACACGCCGTCCGAGATTCGCCCGGCGACGGGGTTGAACAGCACGTCCCACGCCTTCGGCAGCAGCACGATCGCCCCCGCCAGCGCGGCCGGCACCGCCATCGTGTCGGTCAGGTACGGCAACAGCAGCAGACCCGGCACCGTCCCGAACGCGCCCGTGGCGAACGACCCGAGCGAGTATCCGAGACGGGTCCTGGTCCCCAGCGCCGACATGCTCCTCCTCGGACGATGTGAGTGGAGGAATCGTGTCACCCCCGCCACATCACCCGAATGCGACCCCGCCACGCAACGGCCGGGCGGGCCGGTGTGTCGGTTGTGCCGGCGCGCTCGGCGCGTCAGGACAGCGCGTCGGCCACGCGGCGCAGCGTCGCGGCGTCACCGCGGATCAGCAACGTGGTCACGACCGTCTCCTCCCATGCCTGCAGCTCGTCGCGGATCTTCGCCGGCGGGCCGATCAGGGA
The DNA here is from genome assembly GCF_014195435.1 of Prauserella sediminis. NCBI lineage: Bacteria > Bacillati > Actinomycetota > Actinomycetes > Pseudonocardiales > Pseudonocardiaceae > Prauserella > Prauserella sediminis. The sequence goes on from NZ_JACIBS010000002.1 coordinate 31,869, forward strand.
CGTGTCCTCCACCAGTGCTGTGGGGATCGCCGCGGTGGCCTCCTCCTTGCGGCCCGCGAGGTAGAGGTCCTGGACCTTGTCGGCGACGTCGGCGTAGCCCATGCGTGCGAACACGTCGTGGTGGAAGTTGACGTCCTTGGCACCCATGCCGCCGATGTAGAGCGCCAACGACGGCTTGATCATCGCAGCCGCCTGTTCGACGTCGTCGTGCACGATGACGGGGACCGACGCGGCCACCTCGAAATCGTCCGGCCGATGCCCGCGTGCGGTGAAGCCCTCGTCGAGCGCCGCGCGGTAGAACGCGTCGCTCTTCGGCGAGAAGAACAGCGGCAGCCAGCCGTCGCAGATCTCCGCCGACAGCGCCACGTTCTTCGGCCCCTCGGCGGCGAGGTGGATCGGGATGCGCGGCCGCAGCGGATGCACCGTGGATTTGAGCGGCTTGCCCAGGCCGGTGCCTCCCTGCAGCGGCAGCTGGTACTGCTTGCCGTCGTGGGTGACCGGCGCCTCGCGGGCCACGACCTGCCGCACGATGTCGACGTATTCGCGCGTTCTGGCGAGGGGTTTCGGGTACGGCTGGCCGTACCAGCCTTCGACGACCTGCGGGCCGGACGCGCCGATCCCGAGGACGAACCGTCCGCCGGAGAGATGGTCCAGGGTCAGCGCGGCCATCGCCGTGGCGGTCGGCGTGCGGGCAGACATCTGGATGATGTTGGTGCCGAGCGTGACCCGGGAGGTCGCCGACCCCCACCAGGCGAGCGGGGTCAGGGCGTCGGAGCCGTAGCCTTCGGCGGTCCACACCGAGTCGAACCCGAGCTGTTCGGCCGTCGTGATCGCCTCGAGCGCGCCGTCCGGCGGGCCGGACGACCAGTAGCCGAGGTGGTAACCGAGCTTCACGTCGCACTCTCCTTCACCTGCGCGGTCCCGGGACGTCGCTGCCGTTCGATCCCGCTGCCGTTCATGTCGCCGCCGTTCGAGTCACGGCCGCCGCCGGTTCATCCCGTGGGCCGGTGTTCGGCGGGCACGTAGTGGGTGGGCCGGGACCGCTCCGCCACGGGTGGCAGATTCCGTGGCGGGGTCTCGACGGTCGGGGCCGTGGCCGGCTCCTTGCCGAGAGCGCGCCGCCAGCCCGCTCTCGCGCGTGGATGGTAGCGCCGTTGCCACGGCACGAAACGGAACGCGAACCCGATCGCGGTGCCCACCAGGCGGTGCAGCCGCTCGTCGCGGGGCGTCCAGGTGTAGCCGAGCCGTTCGCGTACCGGCGGGTCGTACATGCCGACCGTCAGCCACACGAAGCTGCGGTGCACGACCGGCCGCACGAGTGTCCACAGCGGACTCGGCAGCCGGGCGAGCAGCGGTGGTCTGCCGATCCGGGAGAGATCGAGCACGTCGCGGGTGGCCCGGTTGTCCTCGAGCACCTCCCGGCACATGTGGTCCCAGTACTCCTGGAACTCCTCCCATGTGTCCGGCACCGGCCGCATGGACATGCCGTACATCCGGTACCAGCGTTTGTGCTCGTCGAACAGCTGCCGCCGCTGCGACTCGGTCAGTCCGCCCATGAAGTTCTCGGCGATGATCAGCGTGCTGACGAAGAAGGTCGCGTGCGCCCAGTAGAACGTGCCGGGGTTGAGGGCGTGGTAGCGGCGGCCGAACCTGTCGGTGCCCTTGATGGTGTCGTGATAGCCCCGCACCTCTCGTGCCGTGGCGTGGGCCCGGGGCCCGTCGTAGATCACCCCGCCGATCGGGTACAGCGAGCGGAACAACCGCTGCCAGCGTTCGTCGAAGAACCGCGAGTGCTGCTCGACGCCGGCACCGAGCTCGGGGTGCATGTTCTGCATGCTGCCCGCCCACAGCGCGATGAGCAGTCCCCGCCAGTCGCCGAAGATGTGCCACGTGAGCGAATCGGGTCCGAGCGGCTCCGGATCGCGCCCTGCGACTCGCGACGGGGGCTGTGTCATCGTCGACTCCCCAAATGTGACTACGACCGTTGTCAATCTCGTGACTCACGGTACGGTCGACAACGTTCGTGGTCAATCGAGGGACGTACACATGACGACCGAAAGTCGCACCTGGGCGGGGACGACACTGGCCGACCGCAAGGCCGCCCGCAGGCAGCAGCTGCTCGACTCCGGGCTGACCCTGCTCGGCTCCGAGGACGGCGCCGCTCTCAGCGTGCGTGCCGTCTGCCGCCACAGCAGGCTCACCGAACGCTACTTCTACGAGAACTTCGCCGACCGCGACGAACTCATCGCGGCCGTCTACGACGCGCTCGCCGCCGAAGCACACCGCGTCCTCGTCGACGCCGTGGCGGCCGCGCCCACCGACGACCGCCCGGCCAGGGCGAAGGCCGCGGTCACCGCCTTCGTCGAGCTGATCATCGACGACCCCCGCAAAGGTCGCGTACTGCTGCTGGCACCGCTCTCCCACCCCGCGCTGAGCCGCAGCGGCGTACAGCGCATCCCGATGTTCGCCGCGCTCGTGCGGGACGAGCTCTCCGCCAACGCCGACGAGGAGGACCGCGCGATGACGGCCACCGCACTGGTGGGCGGACTCGCCAATCTGTTCACCGCCTACCTCGACGGCACCCTCGACGTCAGCCGCGACCGGCTCGTCGCCCACTGCGTCAAGCTCGTGCTCGGCGTCGACGCCCTGCACAGCTGAGCGCACCCCGCTCACACGCCCACGGCGCCCTCGCGCTCGGCCACGAGTTCCAGTGCGATATCGATGATCATGTCCTCCTGGCCGCCGACGTAGCGCCGCTCACCGACGCGGTAGAGGATCTCGTGCGCGGGCACGCCGTACCGCTCGGCCGCACGTTCGGCGTGAAGCAGGAAGCTCGAGTACACACCACCGAAGCCCTGCACGATCGACGAGCGGTCCATGACCGGCAGGCGCGTGATGAACGGCTTCACGACGTTCTCCGCCGCGTCCATCAGCGCATCCTTGTCCACCCCGGTCTCGACCCCGAGTCGTTCGAACGTCGCGGCGAGCACCTCGGTCGGCGAGTTGCCGGCGCCGGCGCCGAGCGCGACGAGCGACCCGTCGATCTGCCGCGCGCCCGCACGGTGGGCCAATACCGAGTTGGCCACGCCGAAGCTGAGGTTCTGGTGCCCGTGATAGCCGACCTGCGCGTCGTCGCCGAGTTCGGCCACCAACGCCGCGACGCGGTCCGAGGCGCCCTCCAGGATGAGCGCGCCCGCGGAGTCGACGACGTACACACACTGACAGCCCGCGTCGGCCATGATCCGCGCCTGCTTCGCCAGCGCCTCCGGCTCGGACATGTGCGAGAGCATCAGGAATCCGACGGTCTCCAGGCCGAGCTCCCTGGCTGCGGTGAAGTGCTGCACCGACACATCGGCCTCGGTGCAGTGTGTCGCGATGCGCACCGCCCCCGCACCGAGGTCCGCCGCGGCCCGCAGGTCGGTCACCGTGCCGAGCCCCGGCAGGAGCAGCACCGCGATCCGTGCCTGCCGCGCCTCCTCGACGGCCGCGGCGATCAGCGTTCTCTCGTCGACGAGCGAGAAGCCGTAGTTGAACGTCGATCCGCCGAGCCCGTCGCCGTGGCTGACCTCGATGAGCGACACCCCCGCGCCGTCGAGCGCGCGCACGGTGTCGCGCACGTGCCGCTCGGTGAACCGGTGCGCCATGGCGTGGCTGCCGTCGCGCAGCGTCGTGTCGACGATCCGGACCGGGCCCGTCATGCGTGCACCGCCTTCGTCTCGAGGATCCGCTCCGCGACGAGTTCGCCGACCCGCGCGGCAGCGGCGGTCATGATGTCCAGGTTTCCGGCGTAGGCAGGCAGGTAGTCGCCGCCCCCTGCCACTTCCAGGAACACCCCGACGCGGGCGCGGCCGTTCCAGTCGGGGCGCGGGTCGTCGAACTGTGGCTCGGCCTTGAGCGTGTAGCCGGGCACGTACTCCTGTACGCGCCGGACCGTGTCGTGAATGGACTGTGCGACGGCCTCGCGGTCGGCGTCCGGATCGATGGCGCAGAACACCGTGTCCCGCATGATCATCGGCGGGTCCATCGGATTGATGATGATGACCGCCTTGCCGCGTTCGGCGCCGCCGACCACCTCGAGACCGTGCGCGGTCGTCTCGGTGAACTCGTCGATGTTGGCGCGCGTACCCGGTCCCGCGGACCGCGACGACACGGACGCCACGATCTCGGCGTACGGCACGGCGGTGACGCTGCTGACCGCGTGCACGATCGGGATCGTCGCCTGCCCGCCGCAGGTGATCATGTTCACGTTGGGCGCGTCGAGGTGCTCCTGCAGGTTCACGACCGGGCACGTGAACGGGCCGGTCGCCGCCGGGGTCAGATCGACTGCCCTGATGCCGGCCTCCGCGTAGCGCGGCGCGGCCGCCAGGTGCGCCTTCGCCGACGTCGCGTCGAACACCAGGTCCGGTGCCTCGTCCCGGGCCAACAGCCAGTCGACACCGCCCGCCGAGGCCTGCACGCCGAGTTTCTCGGCACGCGCCAGGCCGTCCGAGGCCGGGTCGACGCCCACCATGTACCGGACCTCGACGAGGTCGCTGCGCTGCAGTTTCGCCAGCAAATCGGTGCCGATGTTGCCGGGGCCGACGATCGCGGCCACCGCTCGAGATCTGCTCATGGGGATGACGCTGCGGCACCGCATGCGCCAGGATCAACGCATGTGTCCCGCTCATCGGAACGACGAGGCAGACCGCGGCCCGCACCGCGCCGGTCAGTCCGTGTCACCGGACGGCGCCGCATCACCTGCGCACCCCGCCGCGGCCGGGAACGACGCCGAGTCGGCCGTCCGTGACACTCCCGTCCGTGACGCCCCGGTCCACGGCGCCGCGCCGACAGACGAGACCACCTCGACGGCCTCCCGGCTGGCCGCACTGCTGTCGGCGTTCCGCCCCGGGGACGAGGCCCTCGGCGTGTCCGAACTGGCCCGCAGGACCGGCGTGCCGAAGTCGACCACGCACCGCCTCACCGCCCACCTGGTGGACGAGGGACTGCTCGACCCGGCGGGCAAAGGCAGACTCCGGCTCGCGCTGAAGCTGTTCGAGATCGGCCAGCTCGCCGTGGCCCAGCGGGGCCTGGTCGACACAGCCCGGCCCTACCTTGCCGATCTGCGCGAAGCGACACGCAACACCGCGCACCTGGCCGTGCTGGAAGGCACCGAGGTCGTCTACCTCGACATTCTCCGCGGCCCCGACGCTCCGACACTGCCCTCACGCGTGGGCGGCCGGTTTCCCGCGCACGCCACGTCGGTCGGCAAGGCGATCCTGGCCTTCTCCTCGGAGTCCGTTGTGGACGGTGTGATCACGGCCGGGCTGAGCCGGATCAGCCCGCGCACCGTGACGGCGCCGGGGCTGTTCCGGTCCCAGTTGACCACGATCGCCCGCGAGGGGATCGCCTACGACAGGGAGGAGTCCGGCGTCGGCGTGGTCTGCGCCGGCGCACCGCTGCTCGGCTCGGACGGCACCGCCGTCGGCGCAGTGTCACTGTCCGGCTGGACGAACCGGATGCGTCTCGAGCGGGTCGCCCCGGCCGTCCGCACCGCCGCGCTGACCCTGTCCCGGCTCCTGCCCTGAACGGCCTCCGGCAGCGACGTTCCCCTGCCCGGGACTCCACCCTGCCCACGTCCTCCACCCTGCCCACGTCCTCCGCCCTGCCCATGTCCTCGGCCGGCCGGTGTCGACGGCTGCCGTCGTCGCGGCGCATAGGGTGGGCGCATGTCCAGCCCACCCGAGCCGAGCGACGACGTGACCGAGTTCTGGCGCGAACGCCACATTGCGACACTGACGACATCGCGCGCCGACGGCACCCCGCACGTGGTGCCCGTCGGGGTGACCGTCGACGAGGAGTTCGCCGTCGCGCGGGTCATCTGCTCCGGCGACAGCGTCAAAGCCCGCAACGTCCGCCGCGGGGGTCCCGAAGGCCTTCCGGTGGCCATCAGCCAGGTCGACGGCCGCCGGTGGTCGACCCTCGAAGGGCGCGCCGTCGTCCGGGACGACGCGGACGCGGTGGCCGAGGCGGAGCGGCGCTACGCCGAGCGGTATCGCACGCCGCGCGTCAACCCCAAGCGCGTCGTCCTCGAGGTCACACTCACCCGCCGGCTGGGCATGCGCTGACCCCGGCGGCTGATCCGGCGCCGGATCAGCCGCCGAACATCGCGCGGAACTGCTCCAGCGACGAGGCGCGGTAGACGAAGTTGTTCTCCGTGACCTCCGACAGCGGTGCCGACGGCTCGGCCGAGTAGAGATGCCCCGGATGCACGACGGGATCACCGGAAAGCCGCGCCAGCGCCTGCAGGCTGTGATACATCGCGTCGGCGTCCCCGCCGGGGAAGTCCGTGCGTCCACAACCTTCCAGGAACAGCGTGTCGCCCGCGACCAGCTTGTCGCCGACGAGGAAACACTGACTCCCCGGGGTGTGCCCGGGCGTGTGCAGCAGCCGGATGCCGACGGCGCCGACGTCGAGCCGGTCGTCGTGCTCATGCGCGACGAGGTCCTCGGAGACGCCGGTGGTGCGCCGCACCCACTCGGCCTCGGCATCGCTCACGTGCACCGGCACCTGCTGCCGTTCCAGCAGTTCGGCGAGCCCGGGCAGCGAGAACCCCATGAAGTCGCCGCCCACGTGGTCGGGGTGGTGATGCGTGACGAGCACGCCGGTCAGCCGCATGTCGTCGGCGGCCAGCGTGTCGAGCAGGTCGCCCGCCGCGTACGCCGGATCGACGACCACGGCCTCCCGCGTCTCGGCGTCCCCGATGAGGTAGGCGAAGTTGCGCATCTGGGTCGCGACGGGATCGCCCACGGCGAAGTCCCGGCCCGCGAGCAACTGGCGGAAGTACAGCCGATCGGACATGGCGCGCAGGCTACCGGTCCCCGCCAGCGGGTACGCCGCCGCAGTCCCGGGTACCCCGCCACGCACGCGCACCACCCGGGCATCCGCGCGGCGGCGCCGGGCTCGCGGCGGCCGTTCGAGCGGCATCGGTGGCCGCGATGCGTGGCCGGGTGGTCACGGATGCGACAATCCCCGGACCTGAATCCGCCGGCGAGGAGGGCCTCATGCATATCGGACGAGCCGCCGCCGGCGTGGTGCTGGGTGTCGCGATCATGGTCACCGGCGTCGCGAGCGCGGCGCTCGATTCCGGCGCCGGCGACGAGAACCACCGCGCGTCCCCTCCCTCGCCGTCGAGCACGGCCGAAACCCCCTCTCCCGGTCCCGCACCGGACATCGCCCGCCCGCACACGGTGCGCATCCATGTGTCCGGTCCGGACGACACCCTCATGCGCGTACTCCGCGGAGGCCACGGCACTCAGGTGGCGCTCGGCGGTGAACCGTTCGACCACTCCTTCACCGAACCGGCTGGCAGCGACGGCTATCTCGGGATTCAGGTCGCCGCGGCGAGTAAGCAAGCGGACGCGGCCGTGCACTGCCGCATCACCGTCGACGGCGACGTCGTCGCCCAGCAGCGCGCGGCGAGCCGGGACGAGACCGGACTGGCGCAGGTCCAGTGCACGGTGCCCCGTGGCGTCTAGCCGAGGTGCCGTCCGCCAGACTCGACGGCCATGAACGGAACCGTCGTCGTCCTCGGCGGGCGCAGCGAGATCGGGCTCGCCGTCGCCCTGCGTCTCGTCCGCGGTGGCGCCACCGAGGTCGTCCTCGCCGCTCGCCGCAGCCACGACCTCGACGAGCAGGAGCGAACCCTCCGCAACGCCGGGGCCACCTCCGTCGCGCGGGTCGAATTCGACGCCGACGACACGGCGCGGCACGCCGAGGTGCTGGGCGAGATCATGACCGCCCACGGCCCGGTCGGCGTCGTGATCACCGCATTCGGGATCCTCGGTGACCAGGCTCGCGCCGAACGTGACGCGGCGCACGCGCTGGAGATCGTCCACACCGACTACACCGCGCACGTCAGCGCCCTGACCCAGCTGGCGAGCCTGCTGCGTGCCCAGGGCAGCGGCAGCCTCGTCGTGTTCTCCTCGGTCGCCGGGATCCGGGTGCGCCGCGCCAACTACGTCTACGGCTCGGCGAAAGCCGGGCTCGACGGATTCGCGAGCGGCCTGGCCGACGCCCTCGCCGGCAGCGGCGTACACCTGCTGCTCGTGCGGCCGGGCTTCGTCGTCGGACGCATGACCGAAGGCATGTCGCCGGCCCCGTTCTCCAGCACACCGGACCAGGTCGCCGACGCCACCGTCGCCGCCCTGCGGGCGGGCCGCCACACCGCGTGGGTGCCGCGGATCCTGCGGCCGGTGTTCTTCGGCATGCGCCTGCTGCCGCGTGCGCTCTGGCGGCGCCTGCCCCGCTGAGCGCTCTCCCCCGCTCCCCGCCGCGCGTCGCCGCAGCGTGGAGGTTCGGCGCGGAGCGAGCTTTCACCACGGAGCGGGGTTTCGCCCCGGAGCGGGGTTTCGCCGCGCGCTCTGCGTCGGGTCGTGGCGTACCGTCACCGGCGCAGGGGATGTGATCACGAACGGAGACCGCCGATGACCGAGGCCGGCCGAGGACAGGGACCCGTCATGGTCGGAACCGACGGTTCCGACACCGCGTTGCGCGGCGTGCAGTGGGCGGCGCGGGCCGCGGCGATCCGGCGCGCACCGCTGCAGATCCTGCACGCGTCCGGCTATCCGGAACGCTACACCGGCGAGTCGATGTTGCCGCCCGAGTCGTTCAAGGCCGAGCTGCGGCGCCAACGATGGGAGTTCCTGCACGCGGCGCGGCAGTCGGCGATCGATACCGTCACCGCGGCCGGGCTGCCCCGGCTCGACGTGGCGACCGTGCTCGATCCGGAACAGCCGATCCCCGCTCTCGTCCACGCCTCCGCCGCCGCCCGCCTCCTCGTGCTCGGTACGTCGGCGCACCGCAGCATCACCGGCCTCATCGTCGGCTCCACGACCATCGCGCTCGTCGGCCACGCCCACAGTCCCGTGGTGTCGGTGCGAGGCGACGTCGGCGACACCGGAGAACCCGATCACAGGCCGGTCGTGGTCGGCGTCGACGGCAGCCCGCTGAGCGAACGCGCCCTGGGCTGCGCGTTCGACGAGGCCTCGTTCCGCGGTGTCGCACTCGTCGCGGTCCACACGTGGAGTGATTCGGACACGTCCGCGTTCCGCGAGACCCATGTGGACTGGGAGCCGCTGCGCGACACCGAGGAGCGGCGGCTCGCCGAACGCCTCGCCGGCTGGCGCGAGCGTTACCCCGACGTTCCCGTGGAGCGAGTGCTGGTCAAGGACAAGCCCCGGCACGAACTGCTCGAGTGGAGTCAGCGGGCGCAGCTCGTCGTCGTGGGCAGCCGCGGCCGCGGCGGCTTCCGCGGCCTGCTGCTCGGATCGACCAGCCACGCGCTGATCCACAACGCCGGCTGTCCCGTGCTCGTCGCGCGCCCCGAGGAAGCCTGACCGGGGCCGCCGCCCTCGTGCCCCGGCGGCGCCCCACCCGGGAGCATCGCTCGCGCCCCCACGTCCGCACCGGCCGGGTGGGCACACACCTGATCGGCTGAACCCCGCGTCGGCGCACGCCGGATCGTCACCGCGGAGTGAGCAGCACCCACGTCGGCCCCTCCGCGACCGTCACACGCTGTCCGCCACCGGTGCGGTACGTCGTCGGCTCGTCCGGGGACGGACGGGACCACGTGCCCTCGTACGCCTTGCCGTCGCGCAGGATCGTCGCCTCACCACGGCCGACCGTGACGGCCACCGGCGACAGCTGTCCGCCGGAGTCACGTACCTGCCTGCCCTCGCGCACGGCGACCCGCTGCACGACGACCGTGCCCGCGGTGGCCGGGCCCGCCTCCCTGGTCCGCAGCGGTGAATCGTTGAGCGAGACCCGCCAGCGGCCGTCCTCGCCCGACCACGTGAACCGGTAGCTGGCGGCCCGGAAGTCCACCGCGCGGGCATCGGTCGGCCTGCCGCCCTCGGGCGCTGCTCCCGTCTCGGTCACCGGCTTCGGCGCCCGCTCGCGCTGCTTCCCCGGGAGCTGGTGCGGACGCACATACAGGTTGTGCGGGATCGGCCGATCGCCACCGCGGAAGTACGCGCCGGGCCGCGTCTCATCCGTCACGAGGGTGATCGGTGCACGCCGCAGCAACGGCTCGATCTCGGGTGCACCGCCCGAGTACACCAGCACCGGCCTGCCGAACTGCCGGACGAGCGCGATGTCGGTCTCCCGGGCGCTGCGCACCGGACCGACCACCTCCGGCAGCCTGCTCGCGTACACCGCCGCCAGCCGAGTCAGCCCGCCTTCGACCGGTTCGACGTACACGATGTCCGCCGCCGACAGGCCGGTCTGCGGACGTGCCTGCTCCACGTTGTCGATCTTCACGACCACGACCGGTCGCCGCGGCGGATCGCTTCCGCCGGCGTCCGGCCGTGCCGACCGGGTTGCGCTGTCGCCGCCGCCCCCGTCGCCGCCCTCCCCGTCGCCGCGGAGCAGCAACAAGGTCACCGCCAGCGCGGCGATCAGGAACACGGCCACCGCGGCGATCAGCCGCGACGCGGGGCGCGACAAAGCCATCGTCGCCTACCCTGCAGGCCCGGCCGTACGCACCGCGGCCGGGAGCGCCGGCGCCGTGGCCGGGGGCTGCGCCGTGGCCGGGGGCTGCGCCGCATTCCGGTGCCATCGGCCCGTCGGCGGCGGTGCCGTGGGCCGGTCCGGGGCGCTGGCCGCGGTCATGGCGTCACTGCCGAGTCCAGTCCTGGGCCGCTCGTTCCCATTCGCGGTCCCACCACGCCTGACGGGACCGGGCGAGCAGCACCCGGAACACGCCGTAGCCGAGCCCGCCGGCCCCCGCCACGAGCAGCCACAGGGCCACGCCGGCACTCACCCCGTCGACGATCGCACCTGTCTGGGTCACCGGCGCCGAGGTGACCTCCCCGCCGTGATCAACCCATATCGTCACCTCCGTGCCTCCGGTGGCGCCGCGGTAAGCGGGCACCGAACCGGTGCGCTCCCCACCGTCCGGCGCCGTCCACTGCGCCGGCGCGCGCACACCGCGGGCGTAACCCGCGGTCGCCGACACCGGAGCATCGGCGGTCAACACGGCCGTGACCTGGTGTTTGGCAGCCGCATCGCGCGCCGCGTCGTCGAGCCGGCCCGCGTATACGTCACCGCCCCAGGTGACCGCCGCGGGCACCGCCGCGATCACCAGCACCACGATCATCGCCAGCAGCCGGCCCTCCCAGCGATCACCGCTCCGTGCCAACGGGTTCCTGCCCGGACGGATCCGCCGCCACGCCCGCGTGAACCGTCCGGACGATGCCACGCTTCTCGCCGTCACCGTTCTCCCCTCATCGGCCGCTCCGGGTGCACCGCCTGCGGCGGGAACACGCCATACGGTTCCCCGCGCATCTCATATTCCCGCCGGAGCAGCGGGCTATTCAACTCATCACGTGCGTACCCACCCGAAGAAGGCCCCGAACGGACGACGGCGGGCCGGCACATCGTCGATGTGCCGGCCCGCCGTGATCACGCCGAGGCCGCAGCCGTGAGCCGAGGATCCGGATCCCCGGCGGCTCGCCGCCGAAGGGGACGCGGTGTCAGGACACGCTGGCCAGGTAGTCGGCCGCCTTCTGCGGGTCCATGAACCAGTGCTGGTAGTCGGACGGGTCGGAGAAGCCGTTCGCGAACCGCTTCGCCACCACCGGGTTCTCCTGCGCCGCGCCCAGAATGTCCATGACGTGCGGGGGCGGCGGCGTGAGCAGCGCGTTCGTCCAGTTGGTGACGTGCTGCGCGTACTCCCAGTACTTCTCGAACGTGTCGGTCATCCACGCGTCGTCGAACGGCTGGTCGCCGCGCTCGATGATCGAGCTCAGGTACGAGTCCGCACACTTGGCCGCGTTGTTCGACCCCTGACCAGTGATCGGGTCGTTGGCGACGACGACGTCGGCCATGCCCAGCACCTTGCCACCCGACGGCAGCGTGCCGACCGGCTTGCGGATGACCGGCGTGTAGCCACCGGCCAGCGTGGCCCGGTCGTCGGTCAGCTCCGCATTCCGGGACCGGTCGTACTCCCACGGCAGGTACTGCTTCATCAGCGACAGCGTGCGGTCGAGGTGCTCCTGCGGCGACGGCCGGTCGGTGAACACGTCGAGCGGCCCACCGGGGATGCCCTCGAAGAACAGGATCTCGCAGTTCCCGCTCAACGTCAGTCCCGGGATCATGAACAGCTCGCCCACGCCCGGGATCAGGTTGAACCGCACGGCGCGGTTGTTCGGGTGTTCCGGCCGGGGCTCGACCCCGTGCGCGTAGACCACCGACAGGGCACGCTGCGGCTTCGTCCACACCGAGCGCTCGTGGTCGCGGTCGAACAGCTGCACCAGCTCGCCCTTGCCCGCGGCGACCACGGTCAGGTCGTACATCGTCGACAGCGAGTTCAGATCCGCCGTCGTCACGCCGTGGATGACGAGCTTGCCGCCACGCTGTTCGAACAGCTCCAGCCAGCCCGCCATCTTCACCCGCTGGTCGACCGACTGTCCGTAGTTGTCGAGCCAGCCGATCCAGTTCATCACCCGGCTGGAGTCCTCACCCGCGACCGAGACACCGAGCCCGTCGACGGTCACGCACTCGGCCTCCCACAGGTTGAGCCCCTCGTTGCGCTCGGTCTGCAAGGCGTCGTTGAACATGCACTGGGTGGACATCACGCGGCCCCCGCGGATCTCGTCCGCGGTACGCGCCGACATCACCGTGACGTCGTATCCGTGCTGCTGCAGAGACAGGGCCAGCTGCAGCCCGGACTGGCCGGCTCCGACGACCAGAATCTTACGCATGCGTTCGTGCCCTCCCGGGGTCAGACAGTTCGGCCAACGCCAGCGTGTAGCTCACGAGCTCACGCAACGTCTCGGCCGTGGATTTCGGCTCCCGCGCGTCGACGGTGACCAGCGGAATCGACTCGTCGAGCGCCAGCGCGTCCCGGACGTCGTCGAGGTCGTGGTGCATCTCGCCGTCGAACCGGTTGACCGCCACGATGAACGGCAGGTCCGAATCGTTCTCGAAGTAGTTGATGGCAGCGAAGGACTGGTCGATCCGGCGGGTGTCGACCAGCACCACGGCGCCCAGCGCACCGCGGGACAGGTCGTCCCACAGGAACCAGAACCGTGCCTGACCGGGCGTGCCGAACAGGTACAGCAGGAGATCGCTGTGCAGCGTGATCTTGCCGAAGTCCATCGCCACGGTCGTGGTCGACTTCTGTGCGGTGTCGGGCGCCTCGTCGATACCCGTGCCCGCCTCGGTCATCCAGGCTTCGCTGTTGATCGGCGGTACTTCGGACACGGACCCGACGAAGGTGGTCTTGCCGACGCCGAAGCCTCCGGCCACCACGATCTTCGCCGAGACCGCCAGCTGATCCGGGTCGCCGCCAGCGGCGCCGCCGGCCGCCGCCTGCGCGCCGTCAGACCGGTAGCCGCTTGAGTCCATCGAGGATCCTCTCGAGTACGTTCCGATCGTGCGCGTACGCGTACGCCGTGGGGTGGATGTAGATCGCTCCCTGGGCCGCCAGGTCGCTGACCAGCACGCGGATCACACCCAACGGCAGTCCCAGCGACACCGACAGCTCGGCGATCGACACACGCGTGCGCGCACGCTCGTACAGCCGACGCGACTCCGGCATCAGTGAGTCGGCCAGGCTCGGGTCATAACGCGGCACCGAAATCAACGTTTCGACCAGCAGGTCGTAACGCGGTTTGGTGCGGCCGCCGGTGAGCGCGTAAGGACGGATCCGCTTGCTGCGCATCCGGTTCGGCTGACCGGCCCCATTCTCTGTGGACACGGTGGTCACTTCCTCACCAGTGGGGTCGTCACGCCTGCGCCCTGCGGGCGGTCAGCACGCGTCGCATGTCGGCACGGATTTCCGGGGTCAGGGCGTGGCCGGCGTTGCGGACGAACTGGGTCATCTCGTACGCCACCACCTTCATGTCGCAGTCGGGCCCGGTCAGCACGGCGAGTCCGGCGCCGTTGCCGATGCCCATGAACAGGAAGTAGCCGTGGGTGAGCCGGATGATGATCTGCTCACACCCGCCCTTGTCGAACAGCGTCGCGCTGTTGCGCGCGAGGCTGAGCATCCCGCTCGCGATCGCCGCGAGCTGCTCCGATTCGTCCGTCGAGACCTCGTCGGACGCGGTGAGCGGAAACCCGTCGGAGGACATGATCAGCGCGTGCGTGACCCCGTGGACCTTGCGGACGAAGTCGTTGATCAACCACGCGAAGTTCTGTTTGCCTGAGACCTGAGGATTCACTCGGCGGACTCCTCACCCACGTCGTCGAGCCTGCGGTGCTTGGCCCGCGGGGTGTCCTCACCGTCCTGGTCCGGCTCGGTGTTCTCCGCGGCCAGCTGCTCGCCGTCGGAGAACGCGTCCAGGTCGGCCAGCAGGCGGTCGTGGCTCTCCTCCATGGACACCGGGTCCTCGAGCACGTCCTCCGGCGCCGACATCGGCTCCTGATTCCCGCTCGAACCCACGCCGGAGCCCGCACCGGCGGCGCTGGCGTCCTTCAGGCTCTGTGACACCCGCCGGGGCAGCCCGCTGGCGGTCGTGCCGCCGGTCGCGTTCGACGACGGACGTGGCCGCGGCCGCGGCGACGGCGGCTCCTCGACCGGCGTCGCAGGCTCCGCGGTGTCCGCCCCGGGTGCCGTGGTGTCCGCCGCACGTGCCGCGGTGTCGGCCGGGGGCGGCGGGGTCGCCGCCGCACCGGTCTGCTGCGGCACGCGCTGCGGCAGCTGACCCGAGATCGCGCCCGTGGACCGTTCCGGCTGCTCCGGAGCCGGTTCCACCAGGCCGGGTCCCTGCGAGTAGAAGACCGTCTCGTTGCCCGACCACATCGCGTCCGGCACCTCGGTGACGAGCGCGAGCGGCAGCAGCACCGTCGCGGTCGTCCCGCTCGGCAACCGGTTGGCCAGCGACACGGTGAGCTTGTGCCGGTCGGCCAGCCGCCGCACCACGGTCAGGCCCATGCTGCGGACCGCCTCGTCGTCGATGACCTCGTCGACGTCGGTCTCGGACGGCGACAGCCGCCGGTTGAGCTCGTCCATCCGCTCCGGCGGCAGGCCGATGCCCTCGTCCTCGATCCGCAGCAGAACGCTGCCGCTGTCGGTCAGATGGGCACTGACCCGCACCGGGGCGTTGGGCGGCGACTGGTTCGCCGCGTTGTCCAGCAGCTCGGCCAGCAGCCGGCTGATGTCCTCGGCCGCGAATCCGGCGACGCCGAGCGACGCGACACGTCCGATGGTGACGCGCGAGTACTGGTCGATCGACGACATCGCCCCGCGCACGACGTCCACCAGCGACAACGCGTCCGTCGTCGGTCCGCCCGCGTCCTTGCCCGCGAGCACCCGGAGGTTCTCCGCGTTACGCCGCAGCCGAGCCGCGAGGTGGTCGAGGCGGTACAGCTGACCCAGCCGTTCCTCGTCCTCCTCGTCGATCTCCATCTTCTCGAGTTCCTGCAGCAGGGTGTCGACCAGGTTCAGGTCACGGAGCGCGAGGTTCGCGCACATGTCGACCAGGGCCTGCTGTTGTTCGCCGCCGCGCGCCGGCAGCGGCTGCGCCAGAGCGGCGATCGCCGTACCGCCGGATCCCTCCCCGTCCTGCCTCGGAGGATCCAGCAGCTGTGCCGCCGCCACCCGGGAGCGGTCAAGTAACACACGCGAGCGCTCCAGGATTTCCCGCGCTCTCGCCCGCCTCGCCATTCGGTGTCCACACTTTCTTGAGTCTCGCGTACGGGCCTCGGAATTCGGCCGTATGTCCCCCGACCAACGGTGGCCTATGCAAGCAGACGGCCTTGCCGATGTCCACTAGCAGTCCCTGCCTTGTCGCACGCGGTAATGCCCTACTCTCACCACCGCAAAGAAGCGCTCCATGCACCCGTTCGTGGGACACGGATCACGGTCCGTGGCCCATGTACTGCCACACAGATCACACCTAGAGTGGCCGGATCTCTGCCGGAGGGGCGTCCGGACGTGCGATCCTCGCGGGTGGCACGACCGCCGGCGCTACCGTCAGGCGCCGGATCCGGAGACAGCACCGACAGCATCGACGCCCGTACGACAGCACCCGGGCCGCCACGCGGCTGGCGGTCCCGGCCGATACGCGCCGCGGAAGGATCACGAGTGAGCAGCCACACCGCACAGGTCGACGACATCCGGCTCGTGGCCATGCCCAGTGCGCTGAACTGCACGACCATGTTCGTCGAGTTCTCGCTGACCGAGTGGCGGCTGCCGATGCTGCGCGACACCGCGGCCGAGGCTGCGCGCGCGCTCGTGCAGAACGTGCTCGACCATGCCGACGGCAACAACCCCGGGTTCGTCAACGTGCGGCTCCGGCTGAAGGGCGACTGCCTGGTCATCGAGGTCGAGGACGACCAGCTCGCCCACGCCCACGACGAGGCCCCCGCCGTCGACGGCCGCCGCACCGGCGCGGTACCGGTGCAGGGCCGCGGCAAGCTCGTCTGGTGCGAGGTACCGCTGCCGCCGGGCATGTCGGCCACGCAGGTGCGGTTGCCGCACCGCGGCGAACGGCGCAACCTGCCGCCCGAGGCCGCGAACCGGCCCGCCGAACAGCAGCAGACGGTCGACCCGGCCCTCGCCGATCGGGTTCTCGTCGGCCTGAAGAACCGCGAGTGGTGAGCCCGCGGCAGGACCGGGGCGGCCCGCAGGCCGAGACCTCCGGTGGGCATGCAACCGGTGACGCCTCCCCCGGCGAGGTCGCGGACCTGTTCTACGCCCTGTGCGGGCGGCGGCGCGACGTGCGCGGGCAGTTCACCGGCGAACCGGTCGACGACGCCGTGCTGCGGCGCATCCTCGGGGCCGCCCACGCGGCGCCGAGTGTCGGGCTGAGCCAGCCGTGGGATTTCGTGCTGGTGCGCGACCGGAACACCCGCGAGGCCTTCCGCGAGCACGTCGCCACCGAGCGCGACACGTTCGCCCGCGAACTCTCCGGTGAGGACGCCGCGACGTTCTCGAAGATCAAGATCGAGGGCATCCTCGAATCCACGCTCTCGGTCGTCGTCACCTACGACCCCGACCGTGGCTCGCCCGCCGTGCTGGGCCGGCACGCGATCGCCGACGCCGGGCTGTACTCGGTGTGCCTGGCGATCCAGAACCTGTGGCTCGCCGCCACAGCCGAGGGCCTGGGCGTCGGCTGGGTCAGCTTCTACCGCGAACCCGTGCTCCGCGAACTGCTGGGCATTCCCGAGCGGGTCCGGCCCGTCGCGTGGCTGTGCCTGGGACCGGTGACCCACCTGGAGCAGACCCCGGATCTGGAACGGCACGGTTGGCGCACCCGCCTTCCCCTCGACGCGGTCGTGCACGCGGAGCGCTACCCCGATTCGTGATCCGTACGCCCGGAACCGCCCTGCCGGGCGCTGGACACCCGCGGCCGCGGGCGCGCACCCTGAGGTATGGAGACGTCCCCCGCGTACGGAGCATGCGCGTATGGAGTTCACCGACCGCCGCGACGCCGGACGTGAGCTGGCCGCCCGCCTGCACGACCTGGCCGGGCAGCGGCCGCTCGTGCTCGGGCTGCCCCGCGGCGGTGTCGTGGTCGCCGGCCCGGTGGCGGAAGCGCTCGGCGGGGAGCTCGACATCATCGGCGTCCGCAAACTCGGTGTGCCCGGCGATCCGGAGCTGGCGCTCGGGGCGATCGCCGAAGGCGGCACGATCGTCGCCAACCCGGACGTACTGCGCCATCGCCGACTCGGTCCCGCCGACCTCGAACGCGCCGCGGCCGAGGCGTTTCCCGAACTGGACAAGGCCGTCGCACGACTGCGCCGCGGCAGGCCACCGGTCTCACTCGAAGGCCGCTGCGTGATCGTCGTGGACGACGGCATCGCCACCGGCGCGACCACCCGCGCAGCGCTGCATTCGGTGGCCTCGCGCGGCGCCCGACTGCTCACCCTCGCCGTCCCCGTGGCGCCCGCCGACGTCCTCGAGGAGCTGTCCTCGTCCGCCGACCGGACGGTCTGCCCGAATCCACGGGTGTGGATGCGCGCCGTCGGGAACTGGTACCGCGACTTCCGGCCGGTGACCGACGACGAGGTCATGGCGCTGCTGCATCCGCAGCACGCGTGAGCCCCGGCCGGAGCCGCGGCAACCGTCAGCCCATCGTGCGCGCGCCGTCGACGGATTCCCGGATGATGTCGGCGTGCCCGGAGTGCTGGGCGGTCTCGGCGGCGATGTGCTGCAGCACCTGCCGTACCGACCAGCGCTCGCCCGGCTGGAACCACGGCGCCTCGGGCAGCGGGAACGTTGTGTCGAGGTCGGCGGTGGCGAGGAACTCCTCGGTGCGCCACGCGGTCTCGGCATACTCGTCCAGCAGGCCGGACAGGGTCTCACCGGGCAGCATGCGGAACTCGTCGGATCGGTCGTCGGTGCCCGCGCCCGAGACCGCCCGCGGGTCGCCGCCCGCGAACGCGATCCAGGCACGTTCGGTCGCCGAGACGTGCTTGATGATCCCGCCGAGCGTCAGGGCGCTGACGGTGGTGCGCCGGGCCGCCTGCTCGTCGTCGAGGTCCCTGGTGGTGAAACGCAGGAACCAGCGCTGCCGCGCGAGCAGCCACGCCAGGTCCGCGTGTTCGCGCACCGCCGCCGGCTCGTCGCGACGGTCCGCGGATGCCGCGCTGGACGCCGCGGTGGACGTCGTGGAGGTCGGGGTCGTCGTCGCCATGGTCGGGTTCCCTTCGTATCGGCTGATGGCGGCGACGCTACGGGCGATAGCGGACAGGGACGGTCCGCTATCGCCCGTGGGTTTCCCGCCGGCAACGGTGTCGCGGCCAGCGGTGCCGCGCCGCCGGCAACCGGCTGCCCCGACACCCTCCCCACGTTCTCCGCCTGACCTCCACTTCGGACGTCCGTTGTGGATCCTCCGTCACGGGCGCGGGATGTTGCGCAGGTTGGAGCGGGCCAGTTCCACCATCTTGCCGACACCGCCTCCCAACACCACCTTGCTCGCGGCCAGGGCGAAGCCCTTCATCTGCTGCGCCGTGATGTGCGGTGGCATGGACATGGCGTTCGGATCCGTGACCACGTCGACGAGTGCCGGGCCCGGCCGCGCGAGCGCGTCGGCGAGCGCGGCCGGAACCTCGCCCGGTTCGGTGACGCGGATGGCCGGAATCCCCGCGCCCTGGGCGATCGCGGCGTAGTCCACGCCCGCGTGGTCGGTCTGGTAGTCCGGCAGGCCGTCCACCAGCATCTCGAGTTTGACCATGCCGAGCGACGAGTTGTTGAACAGCACGATCTTCACCGGCAGGTCGTGCAGCCGCACCGTGAGCAGTTCGCCGAGCAGCATCGCCAGGCCGCCGTCACCGGACATCGACACGACCTGCCGCTGCGGATACGCCAGCTGCGCGCCCACCGCGTGCGGCAGTGCGTTGGCCATCGTCCCGTGCAGGAACGACCCGATCACGCGCCTGCGCCCGTTCGGGGTGATGTAGCGCGCCGCCCACACGTTGCACATCCCGGTGTCGACGGTGAAGACCGCGTCCTCGGCCGCGAGGTCGTCCAGCACGTCGGCCACGTACTCCGGGTGGATCGGCGTGCGGTCACCGACCCGGTTGGTGTAGGCATCGACCACCGTTTCCAGCGCCCGGCAGTGTTCACGGAGCATGTCGTCGAGGAAGCTGCGGTCGGTCTTCTGCTCCACCATCGGCAGTACGGCGCGCAGGGTCTCGCCGACGTCGCCGTGCACGCCGAGCTCGAGCGGGGTGCGCCTGCCGAGCCTGCTCGCGTCGTGGTCGACCTGCACGGTGCGCTCGAGGGGCAGGAAGCCGTCGTAGGGGAAGTCCGTTCCGAGCAGCACCAGCAGATCCGCATCCTGCGTGGCCCGGTAGCAGGCCCCATAACCGAGCAGTCCGCTCATGCCGACGTCGTAGGGGTTGTCGTACTGCACCCATTCCTTACCGCGCAGCGAATGCCCCACCGGGGCGTTCACCCGGCCCGCCAGTTCCATGACCTCGGCGTGGGCTTCGGCGACGCCCGCACCGCAGAACAGGGTGACGGTCCTCGCCCGATTGATCGCGTCGGCCAGGGCGTGGACCTGCGTCTGCGGCGGAACGGCGACCGCGCGTTCGGTGATGAACGTGCTCGTTCCGGTGTCCCCCGCAACATCCCGGTGCGCCAGGTCGCCCGGCATCACCAGCACCGACACGCCGCCGCCGGCCAGCGCACGCTGGACGGCGATACGCGGCAGGCGCGGCACCTGCTCCGGCGTGGAGATCGTCTCGCAGTAGCCGCTGCAGTCCACGAAGAGCCGTTCCGGATGCGTCTCCTGGAAGAATCCGGTGCCGATCTGGCTGGCCGGGATGTGCGAGGCCAGCGCGAGCACCGGTGCGCCCGTGCGGTGAGCGTCGTAGAGGCCCTGGACGAGGTGCGTGTTGCCGGGTCCGCAGCTGCCCGCACACACCGCGAGCCTGCCGGTCAGCTGTGCCTCCGCGGCCGCGGCGAACGCACCGGCCTCCTCGTTGCGCACGTGCACCCATTCGATATCGGCCGTGCGCCGGATCGCGTCGACGATCGGGTTGAGACTGTCGCCGACGACGCCGTAGATGCGGGACACGCCGGCCTGGACCAGCACCTCGATGAACTGATCGGCGACCGAGGTTCGGGCCATCTGGTACTCCTTCACGGATCGACGGGTGCTTCGCCGACGATTGTCGGGCCGCCGCGCCCGCCGCGCGATCCGGAACCGGAGTCGATCGTGTTCCCCGGCCGTGCACCCGGATGGTGCAGCGTGTGATCAGCTGGCCAGTGCGGCGAAGACGACGTGTTTGATCTGGTCGGCGTCGGCGATGCGCTGCCGCCGGATGCACAGGTCGCCCGCGATGTTCAGGGCCGCGTGCACGGCGAGCCGCGCATAGGTGGCGCGCGTGTCCCCGCGGACGGCCATGACGAGCCGCACCCATTGCTCGACGTGCTCGCGTTGCACCTTCCGCAGCTGTCTCCGGTCCTCGTCGGGCAGGTTGCCGTGTTCGGACCGGTACACGGCGGCCAGGTCACTGTCCGAATAGTTGTAACCGACGTAGGCGTCGACGAGGGCCCGCAGCGCCTCCCCCGGTTCGGTCGCCGATTCGACGGCCGTGCTGGTCGCGACGGTCAGCCGGTCGGCCGCACGGTAGTAGACCGCGGCGAGCAGTTCGGCCTTGCTGGCGAAATGCCGGTACACACTCGAACCGCCGATGCCGGCCGCGGCACCGAGTTCCTCCATCGTGACCGCATGGAAGCCGCGTTCGCGGATCGGCCGCAGTGCCGCGACGACGAGCCGTTCCCGGCGGGAGACGAACCGGTTCAGCGCCGGCTGCTCCGGCCGCTCCTCCGCGAGTTCGCCGCCGAGTCGGGGAGGCAGCCCGGTGGCCAGTACGCCGAGCGCGATGCTCCGCAGTCCGCGTTCCGCCACCCGCGCCGGCACCGTCGTGCGGTGGGTCGACAGGCTGGCGATGGCGCTCAGCGCCGCGGTCGCCAACGTCGTGCGGTCCGCCTCGGGCAACCGGGGACGCCCTTCACCGACGAGTCCGGCGACGGTGTCCACCAGCCACTCCATGGTCGCGGTGAATCGGGCGTGGTCCTCGGGATCGAGGTGGCGCCGCTCCCATTGGTACAGCTGTGCGCCTTCCCTGCGGTCGATCACCAGCGTGGTCAGTGAACGCACGATCGCATCGATGCGGGACCACGGATCAGCCGTCGCCCCCTGCGCGAGCGCGGTCTCCACGGCACTGCGCGTCGCGGCCGCCAGATCGTCGGCGGCATAGGTGAGAATCGCCTGCTTATTCTTGAAGTGCCGGTAGATCGCCGGACCGGTAATACCCGCTTCGGTCGCGATGTCGCCGAGTCCCACGGCGTGGTACCCGCGCTGACAGAACAGGTCGACTGCGATCCGGGCCAGTTGTGCCTTGCGGTCGCCGCGGCGGCGCGACGGTGCTGCGGCCGGGGCGGAGCCGGTGTCCTGTTGCTGCAACGGCGTTACCTCCGACTCGCTCCTGCGCTGTCCCATTCTCGTCTCCGACCTTAACCCGCTGCCGCACAGCAGCAGCGCGGGAATACTTGACAACGTCCCGTGTCAAGACGCTATGTTAATCCAGATTCGCAATGGTGCTGAATTTGGAGGGACCATGGCCGAGACCTCCCCCATCGATGAGGCCACGCTCCCCGGCCCCGGCTCGGTGACGTGGCAACGGTTCGGTGTCGCCCCCGGCGCACTGCTCGCCGGAACCGGTCTGCTGCTTCAGGTGGCCCATCCCGTGGTCGGCCAGGGAGTGCTCGACCACTCCGAGTTCCAGCAGCACCCGTGGAAACGCGCGTGGGGAACCCATCTGTCCACGATGCGGTTCGTCTACGGGATGGGCGACGGGGCCCGCGCCGAAGGTGACCGACTCATCGCACTGCACCGGGACATCAAGGGGGTCGACGGCGAGGGCAGGCGATATCACGCCCTGAACCCGGAGGCCTACGCCTGGGTCCACACCACGCTGGCCAAGTTCATGGTCGACACCGCGGCCTGGTTCTGCGAGCCCATGACACCTGCGGAACTGGCCCGGATGTGGCGGGAGTGGCGCGCGATCGGCATGGCACTCGGCCTGAAACCACACCACCTTCCCATCGACTGGCCGGGCGCCGAGGCCTACATCGACGAGATGGTGCGCGACCGCCTCGAGGCGAACCGGAGCACGGCCGACGTGCTCGAGGCCTTGACCCGTCCCCGGCGCCCCGCCCGCGCACTGCCCGCTCCACTGTGGAATGCCGGCATCGCCCCCGCGGCACGGCTCGTACGGCTGACCACGGTTGGCACGCTGCCGCCCCTGGTGCGCGAGCGACTGGGTCTGGAATGGACCGATTCCGACCGGCGCACACTCACACGGCTCGCCTCGATGGTCCGGGCCACCCACCGCAGGGCCCCGGAGCCGCTCCGGTACTCCCCGCTGGCGTACTGGCTGATCGTGCGGGGCCGCCGCGCTGCACGTCACCGCGTGGCGGGTCACCGCGCAGGTGGCGCGGACGGCTCCGCACGGGCAGCCTGATGGCGTTCTCCCCGCCGCCCACTCGCACGGCCGTCGGTGACGCGTTCGCCCAGGCCGGGATGCTGCTGAGTTTCACGGCGAGCACGATCGCCGCGCTCGGCCGCACCGTCGTGCGCCGTCGGCTGGCCTGGCGGGACGTCCTCGACCAGACGTGGTTCCTCGCGTCGGTCACGACGTTTCCGTCGCTGCTCGTGACGGTGCCGCTCGGCGTGGTCGTCGCGCTGAACGTCGGGTCGATGGCGGGGCAGCTCGGCGCCGAGGGATACGGCGGCGCGGTCGTCGCGTTCGTCATCGTCGCACAGGCGTCTCCCCTGATCTGCGCACTGATGATCTCCGGTGTGGGCGGCTCGGCGGTGTGCGCGGACCTCGGCGCGCGGACGATCCGCGAAGAGGTCGACGCCATGGAGGTCATGGGCATCCCCGCGATCGAACGCTTCGTCGTGCCACGGGTGATCGCCGCCGTGGTGGTCACGACACTGCTGGCCTGTCTCGTGATGGCGGTCGGGATCAGCGCGAGCTACGGCTTCCAGACGCTCGTGCTCGGCGACTCGCCGGGCAGTTTCCTCGGCAGCCTCACCGAGTTCTCGCGCGTCGAGGACTTCGTCATCGCCGAGATCAAGGCCGCCGCGTTCGGCGTGATCGCCGCGCTGGTGGCCTGTTTCAAGGGCCTCACCGCCAAGGGCGGGCCGAGCGGCGTGGGCGACGCCGTCAACGAGGCCGTCGTGCTCGCGTTCATCCTCGTGTTCGTCGCGAACACGGTGCTGACCGAGCTGTACGCGGCGATCGTCCCGGCAAGAGGGGCGTACTGATGCCCGTGACCGTCTCGCGCCTCCCCGCCAGAGCGGCACGCCCCGTGGTGGACGGGTTCGCCGCACTGGGCCGGCACTCGACGTTCTACGCCCGGGTGCTCGCCGCGGTGCCGACCGTGCTGGTGCGCTACTGGCGGCACGTGCTCCGGCACGTCAACGACATCAGCTTCGGCTCGGCCTCGCTACTGGCGGGCGGCGGCACGATCGGCGTGGTGTTCGCGATGTCGGCGGTGGCCAGCACGCAGATCGGACTGGAGGGCTACCGCGGTCTCGACATCATCGGCCTGTCCCCGATGACCGGCCTGATGTCGGCGCTGGTCAACACCCGGGAGATCGCCCCGGTGGTCGCGAGCGTGGCGCTCGCCGCGAAGGTCGGCACCGGGTTCACCGCCCAGCTCGGCGCGATGCGCATCTCCGACGAGATCGACGCGCTGGAGACCATGGCTGTGCCGTCGGTGCCGTTCCTGGTCAGCACCCGGATGGCGGCGGCCGTCATCTCCGTGGTCCCGCTGTACCTGGTCGGGCTCTTCGCCTCCTACGCCGCGACGAGCCTGGCGGTCACGCAGCTCAAAGGCCAGTCGAGCGGCACCTACGACTACTACTTCCAGCTGCTGCTGACCCCGGGCGACGTCGGCTTCTCCCTCCTGAAGGCCGTGATCTTCGCCGTGATCATCACCCTCGTCCACTGCGGCTACGGCTTCCACGCCGCGGGCGGGCCCGAGGGCGTCGGCAAGGCCGCGGGCCGTGCCTTGCGCACGAGCATCGTCACCATCGCCGTCGTCGACGTCCTGCTGACCCTCACGATCTGGGGCACGCAGCCCACGCTGCCGGGATTGGGGGCGTGACGATGCGATCGCACCGGCGCGACACCGGCCGCACCGCACTGGCCCTCCGCGGGCTCGCCGTCGCCACCGCGCTCGTGGTGTGCACCGGCGTGCTGGTCGCCGGCGCGGGCGACGGGCTGCGGCCCGCACCGGAGGTCACGGCGGTGCTGCCCGCGTCGGCCGGTCCGGTGCGGGAGAACTCGGCCGTGCAGTACCACGGCGTCACGGTCGGCAGACTCGCGGCGGTCGACGGCTCCGAGCTGCGGCTGCGCATGGACGAGGAGTTCCTCGGGCAGCTGCCGGCCAACGTGCGCGTGCGGGTGCTGCCGCGCACGCTGTTCGGCGACCAGTACGTCGACCTCGTCGTGCCCCGGGGCGCCGAGCCACGCGGCACGCTCGGCGCAGACGCGAGGCTGCGGCCCGACACCTCGCGGCGCACCGTGCAGCTGTACTCCGCCTACACGCGGCTCTACGACGTGATCACCGCGCTGCGGCCCGCCGAGCTGCAGGTCGCGATCAGCACACTGGCCGACACGGTCCGCGGTCGCGGGGAGCGCCTCGGCCGCATGATCGACGACGCCGACGCCCTGCTCACCGAGACCTCACCGCTGCTGGAGACGCTCGAACAGGACCTCGACACGGTCGCGCGGCTGTCGTCGGACGCCGAGGCCGCAACGCCCGACCTCCTCGCCACCGTCGACAACGTGGCCTCGCTCTCCGCCACGATCACCGAGGAGCGGGGGTCGATCGGGGCGCTCCTCGGCTCCGGCATCGAGCTCACCGACACCGGCCGCCGGGTCGTGTCCGATCACGCGCAGCGGGTCGTCACCCTCGCCGAGTCGACCCGACCGATCGCCGACGTGCTGGCCCGCTACCCGGACGCCGTCGGGGAGACGCTCGACGCGGCGCGGTTCTTCCTCCACCGCGGTGCCCGCACGTTCGCCACGGGGAACTTCAAGATCGACGCTGCGCTGACGCTCGACCAGCCGTTCCCGTACACGTCCGAGGACTGCCCGCGCTACCCGGGACTGGCGGGGCAGAACTGTGGGCAGGCCCCCTCGTCCCGGCACGACCGGAGGTTTCCGCAGCCGCAGCGGGACTCCGGAGCCGACCGAACCCCGGAACGCAGCGGCGAGACACGGCACCGCGGCGAGATTCAGCGGCGAGGCTTCGGCGACGATGCCGTCATCGGCGGCACGAGCGGGCCCGTGGGCAGCGCGCAGGAGAAGCGCTCGCTGCGAGAACTCGGCGGCCTGCTGCCGGCCGGTCCTCGCGCCGAGACGTCGCGGGATCCGGACCTGCTCGGCCTGATGCTGGGACCGCTGGTGCGGGGCGAAACGGTGGTGGTCCCGTGAGGCTCACCCCGATCGTCACCAAGCTGACGGCATTCGTGGCCGCGTGCGCGCTCGCGGCCGTACTCGTGGTCAACACGCTCACCGACCCGCTGCCCGGCGACACTCGCACATACCACGCGGTGTTCACCGACGCCCACGGTCTCTACGCCGGGTCGGACGTGACGATCGCGGGCGTGCGGGTCGGCACGGTGCGGGACCTGCGCCTCGACCGGGGCCGCGCGCACGTCACGTTCGAGGTGTCCACCGACCAGCGCGTCCCCGCCGGCGTGCACGCCGCCATCCATTACGCCGACCTGCTCGGCTCGCGCCACCTCGCACTGGCCGCCGGTCCCATCGGGGACGCGGCGGCCCGGGAGGGCGCCGCCGACGACGAACAGCTGCAGCCGGGTGCCACGATCCCCGTGTCGCGCACCCGCCCTCCCCTGGACCTGACCGCGCTGTTCAACGGGTTCAAGCCGCTGTTCGAGGCGGTCGAACCCGGCGAGGTCAACCGGCTCGCGCGCACGATCGTCGCCGTGTTCCAGGGCGAAGGCCCGGCCGTCGAATCACTGCTGTCCAATGTGGTCTCGCTGACCTCGACGGTGAACGACAAGGAACAGGTCCTCGACCGGCTGCTGCGGAACCTGACGTCGGTGCTCGACACGATGAACGGCCACACCGAACAGTTCACGGCGCTCGTCGGCGGGCTGAAGCGGCTGACGTCGTACGCCGCGCAGCACCGCGGCGACATCGCCACCGCGCTCGACAGCGGCACGAAACTCGCGGGATCGCTGAACACGCTGCTGGCGGGCATCACACCGAACCTGTCCGAGGACATCACCGCGCTGAAGACGGTGAGTTCCTCGCTCGTCGACAACACCGGGCGGTTCGACACGCTCATGGCCGAGGCACCCGATCTGCTCGACACCGTCGGCCGCGCGACCGACTACGGGTCGTGGGTCAACGTCTACGTCTGCAACCTGCGCGTGGACGTCACCGGTGATGCTCCCGTCAACCTCAGCCCCGGGCCGCATTCAGAGGTGTGCCGATGAGCCGGCTTCGTGTTCTCGCACGGGCGCTCACCCGGCGCGGTCCCGTGTTCTCCGGCGTCGCAGGCGCTCTCGTGCTGGCTCTGCTCGTCGCGGCGGCCGTGGCCGTGCCCCAGCTGCGGTTCCGCGCCGACACGGCCGAGTTCACCGCCGAGTTCGCCAACGCGGCCGGGCTCGCGGCGGGCGATCAGGTCCACGTCGCGGGCGTGCCCGCGGGCCGGGTCGTCGCCGTCGAACTGGCGGGTGACCACGTCGACGTGCGGTTCCGGCTCGACGAGGTGCAACCGCTCGGCCGCTCCAGCAGCGCCTCGGTGAAGCTCGCGACGGTGCTCGGCACCCGCTACCTGGCGGTACATCCCCGCGGCACCGGCGAACTCGCCGACGCCACCATCCCCCGGAAGCGCACGTCCGTGCCCTACAGCCTCGCCGACATCGCCGACGACGCCCACCGCACCACAGGCGAGCTCGACACGACACAGCTGCGCACCATGATCTCCACTCTGCAGGAGGCCGCACCGGACGGTGCGGTGCTGAGCGAGGCACTCGAAGGAATCCGCCGTGCCGCGCAGATCGTCGGCGACCGGGGCGAGCAGTTCCAGCGGCTGCTCGGCGGCGTCCGCACGCTGACCTCCACGCTGGCCGGACAGCGCGGCCACCTCACCGCACTGCTCGGCGACGCCAAGCTCGTCGCGCAGACCCTGACGCAGCGGCGCGAGACGATCCGCACCCTCGTGCGCGAGGTCGACGCGCTCACCGCTGCACTCGACGAGGTGATCCGGGAGAGCAAGCCGACGTTCTCGCCGCTGCTGACCGACCTGCATTCGATCACCACGACGCTCAAGCGCAACGACCGCGCCCTCTCCCGGACGCTCGAGAAGCTCGGGCCGGTGAGCCGCTACGTCACCAACGCGACCGGCAACGGCCCGTGGGGCGACGTCTCCGGCCCGGTCGGCCCGCTGCCGGACAACCTGTTGTGCCTGGCCCGGCTCGTGGAGGGATGCCGATGACCGAGCGGTCCCCGGCGGCCGGCTCACCGCGCCGCCCGCTCACCCGCATCGTGACGATCGGACTCGTCGTCGCGCTCGTCGCCGCGTCGGGCTGGTACGTCCTGCTGCGGCCGGACCCGCAGCTGCGCATATCCGCCGACTTCGCCACGGCCGACGGCATCTTCCCCGGCAGCCGGGTCGCGTTGCTGGGCGTGCCGGTAGGGCGCGTCGAACGGACCGCCCCGCGCGGCGACTCCGTGCGGGTCACGATGACCCTGCCCGGCGACACCAGGCTGCCGACGTCGGCACACGCCTACATCATGAACCC
The DNA here is from genome assembly GCF_014195435.1 of Prauserella sediminis. Classification (NCBI taxonomy): domain Bacteria; kingdom Bacillati; phylum Actinomycetota; class Actinomycetes; order Pseudonocardiales; family Pseudonocardiaceae; genus Prauserella; species Prauserella sediminis. The sequence continues at coordinate 60,164 of NZ_JACIBS010000002.1, forward strand.
CGCCGTCGTCAGCGACCGCTTCGTCGAGCTCTCCCCCGCCCACACCGGCGGTCCGACGCTCGACGAGGGCGCCGTCATCCCCGTCTCCCGCACGCACGCCCCGGTCACCTGGGACGAACTGACCGCCTCGCTCGACACGATCCTGACCACGTTCGGTCCGGACGGCGAGGGCAGTGGCGGCCTCGGTGAGCTGGCCTCCACCGCCGCCGATTCGCTGGGCGGCAACGGACCCGAGTTCCGGGCCGCGCTGAACACCCTCGCCGGGGCCACCGAGGTCGCCGCGGGCAGCACCGGCGACCTCGGCGCCGTACTGGACAATGTGGACACCCTGCTGACGGTCCTGAAGAACCACCGCTCCACGATCGACGGTCTGACCACGACGGTGACGACCGCGTCGGAGGATTTCAACGCGCAGCAGCAGTCCGTCACTCGCTCGATCAGCAGGCTCTCGCGCGCCCTCGGCACGCTGAACACACTGCTGCGCAAGCACGGCGAGCAGCTGCCAGGGGACGTGTCCCGGCTGACCCGGTTGTCGACCACGCTGGTGTCCCGCAAGGAGCAGCTCGCCGAGACCCTCGACACGTTGCCGCTCGCGCTCGACAACTTCGACCGCGCGGTGTCCGACGACGACCGCCTGCGCATCCGGCTGAACCTGTCCACGAATCTCCGCCAGTTCGGCACCACGGCGAAACTCTGTGACCGGCTGCCGCTCCCCCTGTGCAGCGGCGCCGGGATCGTCAACCCGGTCGACTTCCCCAACACACTGGGGATCCTGGATCTGCTCAGCGGGGGTCGCCGATGACGCCTCGCACCCCGCGCACCCTGGTGGCGGTCGCGCTGTCGGCCGCACTGCTGCCGGCGGCCGGCTGCGGCATCAGCCTGCAGCGCACCGCCTCCTTCGGCGGCCCCGCCGACACGTACTCGGTCACGGCGGTCTTCGCCGACGCCGCGAACCTGCCGGAGGGCGGGATCGTCCGCATCGGACAGGCCGAGGTGGGCCGGGTGACGGCCATCCGCGCCGAGCGTTTCCGGGCACACGTCGACCTCGAGATCGACACGTCGGTCCGGCTCCCGGCCGACACGGGGGCACGGCTGGAACTCACGTCGGCGCTCGGCGACCAGTTCGTCGTGCTCGAACCGCCCCGCTCCGGTGACCGCGCGGGCGGCGGGCCGGGGCGGCCCCGTTCCGGTGGCGTCCCCGCGGCCGACTCCCCGGCAGGTGGACGGACGCTCGCCGACGCCGCACGCATCCCGTTCGAGCGAACCTCCCGCGGCCCCGACGTCGAGGACACGCTGGCCGCGCTGGGCACGCTGCTCAACGGTTCGGGCCTCGACCAGGCCCGGACAGTCGTGCGCGAGGTCAACACCGCGCTCGGCGGCCGGGAGGCGAAGGTCCGGCGCATCGTGGAGCGGCTGGACGACGTCCTCGGCAGGCTCGCCCGCCGCGGCGACCAGATCACCGGCGTCATCGACTCGATGGACACGGTGGCCGCGACCCTGAAGAAGGGCACGCCGACGCTCGAGAAGGGCCTGACCGACATCCAGCCCGGGTTGCAGACCCTGCTGGACGAACGCACCCGGTTCACCACGCTGTTGCGAAGCGTCGGTTCGCTCGGCGCGACGACGCGCACCCTGATCGACAAGACCGGCGGCGCGCTCACCCGGCAGCTCGACGAGCTCCGCCCCGTCCTCCACGAGCTGTCCACGCTGGACAGCAAACTCGGTCCGACACTGCAGTCGCTGACCCGCTTCTCCCGGGCGCTGCGCAACGCCACCCCCGGCGACTACCTGAACCTCGACGGCACGGTCAACGTGCCCACCGGCGTCGCCGAGCTGCTCGACATCGACCTCTACGGCGAGAACTCGGGACCGCCCGCCCTCGACCTCGGCGACGCGGCCGGCGCCGGGAACGGCGGGGGCGGTAGCGGTACCACCGGGGCCGGTGCCCGCACACGTGATCCCGGGCCGGGTGGTCTGCACCGCCTGCTGGGAGGTGGCCTCCGATGAGCAGGCTCGCCCTCGCCCAGCTGCTCGTGTTCGCGATCGTCGCCGTGGCCTGCGGCTATTACGTCGCCGACCGCGTGTTCGGGCCGAACGCCACCGGCGACCCGATCACCGTGACCGTGCGCATGCCCGACACCGGCGGGCTGATCACCGGCTCGCAGGTGACCTATCGCGGCGTCGGCGTCGGTGAGGTCTCGGACGTGCGGATCGCACGCGACCGCGAGGGCGTCGAGGTGGTCGCCTCGCTGCATCCCCGCACGCGCGTCCCCGCCGACACCGACGCCGTGGTCACCATGGAGAGCCCCGTGGCGATCCTCCGCCTCGACTTCCGGCCCGACGACCGTTCCGGGCCCTACCTCGCCACCGGCGACACCGTCACCGCCGACCGCACCCGCAGGCCGCTCCCCCTGGAAGCGCTGCTCGGCGACTTCGTCCGGCTGGCCGACACGCTGCCGACCGAGGACGTCTCCGTGCTCGCCGACTCCCTCGCCACCGGACTGCAGAACGCCACCGGCGACCTGGACCGGATCCTCGAGGGCACCGACGCGCTCCTCGACTTCGGCAGCGAACGCACGGACCAGCTCGAGCGCATCCTCGAGAGCGGCAGGCTCGTCGCCGAGACCAACGGGTCCCGGCTGCGCCAGCTCGCCTCCGCCATGCGCAGCCTCAGCGGCGGGCTGCGCGCCACCGCGCCGGAATTGCGGACGCTGGTCCGCAACGTCCCCGAACCGGCGCGGCGGGTCACGGAGCTGATCGAACGCACGGAACCGTCGCTCGGCACGCTGCTGGGCAACCTGGTCACGACCACCCGACTCGTCGGCATGCGCGGGCCCGCGGTGGAGCAGCTCCTGCGCTCGGCGCCGAAGGCGTTCCACTCGCTCGGCAGCGTCGTCGACGGGGACACCGCCAACTTCTACCTCGTCGGCACGCAGGGTCCGGTCTGCTACAACGACACGCCGCGCCGGGCACCGCAGCGCACCGAGCCGCGCGAACCGCAGTGGCAGTGGCACTGCACCCCCGGGCAAGACCTGAACCAGCGCGGCGCGCAGCACGCTCCCCGCCCCGATGCGGGGGTTCCCACCTCGTCCGGCTCCGACGCGAACACCGATCCCGCTCCTCCGGCCGGCGGCACCCACAGCGATCCCTCCCCCGACGCCACCACCCACGAACCTGCAACCCACGAACCTGCGACCCACGAAACCGCGACCCACGAACCTGCGACCCACGAAACCGCCACCGGTGAGCGCGCGCCGTTCACGCTCGGCACCACCGGCGGCCAAGCCGCCGTGCTCGGGCCCCGTTCCTGGTCCTCACTGTTGTTGCAAGGAGTTCACTGATGCACTCTCCCGACCCGGCCGGCCGGAAACCGTCGCCCCGACCCCGCTCGATCGCCGACGACGATCCACCCGACGACACCGCCGGCGCCGCACCCGATGCAAGGTCCACCGAGGACTCCACGAGCGGGCCTGCCGTACCCACCACCGTCGCGGTGACGACACGTGCCGACACCGCGGCCGGGTCCGACGCCGCACCGTCCGACCCGGCCGAGGCGACCCCCACCGAGGCCGACGCGCCCGATCCCGACGCGCCCGATCCCGACGGGTCCGAAGGCGACGTGTCCGAAGGCGACGGGTCCGAGGTCGACACCGCGGCCGACGACGGCGCCGAGCCGCGTGGCCGTGCCGCGACCCTGGCAGCGCGGCTGCGGCCGCGGCGGATCCTCGCCGCGGTACTCGTGCTGGCGGTCCTCGGCGGCCTTGGGGTCGCCGCGAGCGCGTTCTTCGCCCAGCGCGCCGAGCAGCAGGCGCGGACCGAGGCCCTCGCAGCCGCCGAGCGCTACGCGGTGGACCTGTCCTCGTACGACCACGAGGACCTCGACGGCAACTTCCGGACGGTGCAAAGCAATGCCACCGGCCAGTTCGGACAGCAGTACCGGCAGGTGAGCGAAAACCTGACGACACTGCTCAAACAGCACAAGGCGACCTCGGAGGGCAACGTCGTCCGCGCCGGGATCGCCGAGGCGGGCGCCGACCGCGCCGTCGTCCTGCTGTTCGTCGACCAGACGATCAGCAACACCAACACCGACCAGCCCCGCGTCGACCGCAACCGGATGGAGATGACCTTGGTCCGCCACGAGGACCGGTGGCTCGTCGACAAGGTCACCCTGCTGTGAGAGGAACCCATCGCATGCTCACTGAATCCGACGTGCGCGCCAGCCTCGGCGACGCGACCGTCCCCTCGCTGGTTCGCCGCAACGCCGAGCGCTGCGGCGACAAGCCCGCCCTGTCCGGATCCGACGGCACCCACACGTGGGCCGACGTGCGCGAGCAGATCGCGGCCGTCGCCCACGGGCTGTCGGCCGCCGGGCTCGGCCGGGGCGATCGCATGCTCATCGACGTCACCAGCCGCCCCGAGCACTGGATCGTCGACTTCGCCGCGGTGCACCTCGGCGCGCTGCCGTGCACGACCTACGCCACGCTCTCGACCGAGCAGATTCGGCACGTGGCCACCCACAGTGCGGCCACGGTCGTCGTGCTGGAGGGAGCCGCACAGCTGCACCGGTGGCGGCCCGTGCTCGACGCTCTGCCGAATCTGCGGGCGGTCGTCGTCCTCGACGCCGCGGAGATCCCCGAGGGCGAATCCGTGTTCGTCTCCTACGACGAGCTCCGCCGCGGTGGAGCCGATCTGCACCGCCGCGATCCGGCCGCCGTCGAGCGGTGGGCCGACACTCCGCGGCAGTCCGATCCGGTGTGCATGATCTACACCTCCGGCACGACCGGCGCGCCGAAAGGCGTGGTGTTGAGCCATGAGAACGTGCTGTACCAGGCAGCGGCCCAGGAGCTGATCCGCCCGGTCGAGGACCACCCGCGCATGGTGGCCTACCTGCCACTGGCGCACGTGGCCAAACGCGTCCTGGGGATGTACCTGCTGCTGCTGTCGGCGGGCCACGCCACCGTGTGCCCGGATCAGGCGCAGCTGGTGCCGACACTGCAGAAGATCCGCCCGCACGGCTTCTTCGGGGTGCCGCGCGTGTGGGAGAAGATCGCGGCCGGCATCCAGGGCATCCTCGGCGGCCTGCCCGAGGACCAGCGCGCCGCGATCGAACGGGCCCGCGAGGTCGCCGCGACCGTGTACGGGATCCGCGCCGACGGCGGAGAGCCGGCGCCCGAGGTCGCCGACGCGTTCGACCGCGCCGACCGGGCGGTGCTCCGGCCGATGCGCGAACAGCTCGGGCTCGGCGAGGCCGAGCGCCTCGGCAGCGGCGCGGCCCCGATCCCGGCGTCGGTGCTGGAGTTTTTCGGCAGCCTCGGCATGACGATCATGGAGGTCTGGGGCCTGTCGGAGACGACCGGTGCGGCGACCTCGACCCTCCCCACGAGGTACCGCGCCGGCACCGTCGGCATGCCGATGCCGGGCATGGCGGCACGGATCGCCGAGGACGGCGAGGTCGAGGTGCGCGGACCACTGGTGTTCCTCGGCTACCTCGACGACGACGGCGGCATCCGCCGGGACACCGACGCCGACGGCTGGCTGGCGACCGGCGACATCGGCTCCTTCGACGAGGACGGCTTCCTCACCATCACCGACCGCAAGAAGGAGCTGATCATCACCTCCAGCGGCAAGAACGTCGCCCCGAGCAAAGCCGAAGGCCTGTTGCGCACCCATCCGCTGGTCGGCTGCGCCGCCGTCATCGGAGATCAGCGGCCGTACGTCACGGCGCTGCTGACCCTCGACGAGGAATCCGCCCCGGCGTGGGCGAAGGCGCGCGGCATCGACACGACCGATCTGGCCGAGCTCGCCGAGCACCCGGACGTGCTGGCCGCGCTCGCCGACGCCGTCGAGACGGCCAACGCCGAGCTGGCTCGGCCCGAACAGATCAAGAACCACCGCGTGCTGCTGCAGTCGTGGACACCGGAGAGCGGCGAGCTGACCCCGACGATGAAGCTCAAACGCCGGGTGATCAGCGACCGCTACGCCTCCGCCATCGCATCCCTGTACGCCGACGGAAAGGCGAGCACCTCGTGACACTCATGACCCTCACCCAGGAGCAGCAGGACTTCGTCGACGCCGTCACCGACTTCTGCCGCCGCGAGGTCAGCGACGACGTCGCTCGGCCGCACGACGACGGCCTCTACCGGAAGATGGCCGACCTCGGCTGGCTCGGCGTCACGACACCCGAGGAGTACGGGGGTGCGGGCCGCGGCATGCGGGACCTGTTACTGCTGCTGGAGACCAGCGCCTACGGCAAGGCCCCGACGGGCGGTTACGCGACGTCGGTGATCACCGCGGCGGCGTTCGAGAAGTTCGGCACGCCCGATCAGAAACGCACCGTGCTCGGCGACTTCGTGGCCGGCGACGTGCTGTCCATCTCGATGTCCGAACCCGGAGCGGGATCCGATGTCGGCGGGCTGATCTGCCGTGCCGAGAAGGTCGACGGCGGCTGGGTCGTGGACGGACAGAAGACGTGGTGCTCGAACGCGCACATCGCCAAGCACATCCTCCTGGTGGCCCGGACCTCGACCGCGGGCGGCAAGCACGAGGGGCTCACCATGTTCCTCGTGCCCGCCGATGCGGACGGGCTGGCGATCCGCGGCATCGAGACGATGGGCGGCCGTGAGGTCAACGACCTCTACTTCACCGACTGTCATCTTCCCGAGGACGCGGTCGTCGGGACCTGCGGCCGCGCGTGGCCGCAGCTGATGGCCGGGCTGAACATCGAGCGGATGATCCTTGCCGGGCTCATGCTCGGCACGGCGCGGCGGATCTTCGACGACACCGTCGCCTACGTGACCGAGCGGGAGCAGTTCGGCCGCCCGATCGGCTCGTTCCAGGCACTCAAGCACCGGATCGCCGACCTTGCCACCGACCTCGAGGCGACCCGCCTGCTGGTGCACGACGCCGCCGCGCGCATGGACGCCGCCCCGGGCGAGCTGTTCCCGCGCGAGGCCTCGATGGCCAAACTGAAGGCCACCGAGCTGGCCAAGACCATGGCCCTGGAGGGCATGCAGATGATGGGCGGCTACGGCTACGCCACCGAGTACGGTATGGAGGCGATGCTCCGCTCGACCGTCGTGTCCACCGTGTACGGCGGGACCAGCGAGATCCAGCGCGACATCATCGGCAAGACCTACGGGCTGTGACGGGTCGGCGGTGGTGGTGCGCCGGGCGGCACCACCACCGACCATCCCGCAGACACCGTCTTCCCGAGACGCCGCTGCCCGGCAGACACCGTCTCCGGCACACGTCCGGTCCGCTCACGCGTCCCGGCGCTCGCTCGGCGCCCCGGCGCCGAGCAGCGACAGCGGGTGGTCGTAGAGCTGGGTGAGCAGACCCGTGCACGCCGCCATCGCCTGCACGTTCCGCCCGAACCGGGTCACGGTGATCAGGTCCGTGCCCGGCAACGTCGTGGCGGCGGCGAACTCCTCCCGCACCGTGTCGAGGTACGCGGGCGCCTCGGTGATCGCCTGCCCGCCGAGGACGACGAGTTCCGGGTTGACCAGGTCCCGCGTCATGGCGATCGCCCTGCCGAGGGCGCGGGCGCGTTGAGTGAGCAACTCACGTGCCCGCGGGTCCCGGTCGGCCGCGGCGACGAGGTCGCCCAGTTCCGAGCCCGTGATGATCCCGGCGCTCCGGGCGCGTTCGACCACTGCCCGTTCCGCGACCGTCGCCTCGAGGCAGCCCGTGCGCCCGCACTCGCACCGCACGTCGGTGCCGACCGGCAGGTGGGCGATGCTGCCGGACTGGCCCGGACCGCGATGCAGCACCCCGTCGACGGCGATCGCCACGCCGGCCATCTCCCGCGCGTAGAAGTACAGCGAGCTGGCCGCGCGGCCGGACACCCCGAACAGCAGTTCCGCGGTCGCCATCGCGGGCACGTGCCCGTCCAGGTGCACCGGCAGCCCGGTCACCTGTTCCAGCACCGCGCGCGCAGGCACGCCGCGCCAGCCCAACGGGCCGTGGTCGAGCAGCCCGCGCTCGGCGTCGACCTGTCCGCCGATGGCCAGTCCGATCCCGATGATGCGCCGCTGCGGCCATTCGGCCAGGAAGGTGCTCACCTCGTCGCCGATGGCCCGCAGCACCTCGGTCGCCGAGCCCTGCGGGGTCGGGATGCGCTCGCTACCCAGCAACGTGCCGGAGAGGTTGGTCAGGCCGTAGGTCGTGGTCACGATGCCGATGTGGACGCCGCACGCGGCGATGACGTCGTCGTCGAGCCGCACCGGCACCGTCGGCCTCCCGATCCCGCCGCCGGTCGCCATCTCGGGTGCTTCCCGCAACAACGCCAGGTCGGTCAGCGCGGTCACCTGCCTGCTGACCGTGGGCATGCTCAGCCCGGTCAGCCGTGCGATCTCCGCGCGCGACAACGGACCGTCCGTACGCGCCGCGGCCAGCACCGCGGCCGCGTTCGACTCCCTCACCCCGCCCGCGCCGGGGACGTCCCGGACCGACTCCGGTAGTCGCCTGCCCACTCGTTACCTCGCTTTCGTCTCGGTCGAAACCCTACGTGCTCACCGGCCATCCCACCGGATTTCCCACACCTCGAAACCGACGGGGTATTAATTTCTCGATGTTGCAGAATTTCTTTTCACCAAGTTAGAAAAACCGTGTCACCCGTCACGTTCCACAGTTTCCCGAAACAGTGGACCGCGGGATGATCGTCGTGCCAGCATCGAACACAGCGGCAGGCATGACTGTCTTCGCCTGCGACCACACGCGCCTTCGATCGGACTCCACCATCGTCCGAACGGAGCCGCGGGTGACGTGGTGAGCAGCAAAAATGCGCCCACCACGGACGGGAAAAGGGTCTCGCCGCATTACTGAACACGCTCGACACCGGCAATTCCGACAACCTGTGAAATTGCCGGACACCTTTCGATTCACCGGGGGCGGCATGCACACACTTCTCCTGTTCGGACTGGCCGGATTCCTGGCCCAGCTGGTCGACGGCTCGCTCGGCATGGCCTTCGGTGTCACCGCCACGACGACGCTGTTGGTGGCCGGCACCACGCCGGCCGTCGCCTCCGCGGCCGTGCACCTTGCCGAGGTCGGTACGACGCTGGCGTCCGGCCTGTCCCACTGGAAGATGCGCAACGTCGACTGGCGCGTCGTCGCAACGCTGGCCCTGCCGGGAGCCGTCGGAGCAGTGCTCGGCGCCTACGTGCTCACGTCGCTTGCCACGTCGTCGGCCGAGTTGTGGATCACGACGATCCTGCTACTGCTCGGCCTCTACGTGCTGATCCGGTTCGCGTTCCTCGAGCTGGGCTCGCTGATCACCGCGAAACGGCCCGGTGCGCGGTTCCTCGCCCCGCTGGGCGTCGTCGCCGGGTTCGTCGACGCCAGCGGTGGAGGCGGCTGGGGCCCGGTCGCGACCACGACCCTGCTGTCGTCCGGCAGGCTCGAACCGCGCAAGGTCGTCGGCTCGGTGGACACCTCCGAGTTCATCGTGGCGATCGCCGCGAGCGTGGGCTTCCTGTTCGCGCTGTCGCACACCGACGGCATGAACTACACGGTCGTCGCGGGGCTGATGATCGGCGGCATGATCGCCGCGCCGTTCGCTGCATGGCTGGTGCGCAAGCTGCCACCGCGGATCCTCGGAGCGGCGGCCGGTGGGCTCATCGTGTTCACCAACTCGCGCTCCCTGCTGAACGCGCTCGACGCTTCGACGACGGTCACCGTGGCCGTACTGGCGGGCATCGGCGTGCTGTGGGCCACCGGCCTCACCGCGGCGATCCGCTCCATCCGGGCCGAGCGGCGCCTGAACGTCCTGGCCGGCGAGACCGATCCGGACCCCGGCAACACGGCCACCGTCGCCGGTGAGGTCACCACGCACGACGTCGCCGACGTCGCCGACGATGACGCCGTGTCCGCCACCCGAAACCGGCCGGCCGAACACACCTGACGGCCGAGAACCACGTGGGCGGGGCCGGGGATCGCTCCCCCGCCCCGCCCACGTGCGTGCCAGTTCGCCTCGGACCCGGTCGTCAGGACCGTTCGATCGCCTCGATGATCGCCGGGCGCAGCTGCTCGGGCCGGATGACCGCGTCGACCGAGCCGACCTCGACGGCGCGGGCGATGCTGTGGATGCCGTCGAACTCCGCGGCCACCTCGCCGAGCTTGTCGGCGCGCACCTCGGCGCGCACCTCGGCCAGCGTGGCGGCCGCCGCAGCACGGTCACCGCCCTCCGCCGCGGCCGCGGCCCGCTGCGCCTCCTGCACGCGCGGATCCGCCGCCGTGCGCGCGTCGACATCCGCGGAGAACACCACCGCGGCGGCGGGCGCACCGCCGAGCACCGAGGCATACGAACCGTCGACGGCCAGCACCGTCATGTTCGGGTTGAGCGCCTTGGAGAACACCACGAACGCGCCCCCGTGGTAGCGCGAGATCACGCAGAACACGATCGGCCCGTCGAAGTTCACGATCGCCCTGCCGATCTCGGCGCCGTACTCCAGCTGGAGCTTGCGCATCGACTCGGGGCTGCCGTCGAACCCGGACAGGTTGGCCAGCACCACGAGCGGCCGATTACCGCTCGTCGCGTTGATCGCGCGCGCGGCCTTCTTCGACGACCGCGGGAACAGCGTGCCCGCGGTGTAGGTGTCCGGACCGTCCGTCGGCGGGAACCCGCGGCGCGGCACCGGTCGCGATTCGATGCCCAGCAGGCACACCGGGCGCCCGCCCAGGTGCACGTCCTGCACGACGGCGGTGTCCGCATCGGCCATGCCCGCCCAGCGTTCCAGCACCGGGTGGTCCTGATCGGACAGTGCGCGCATCACGGTGCGGATGTCGAACGGCTTCTTCCGGTCCGGGTTGGACTCGGCGGAGAAGATCTCCCCGACAGTGCTGAAGTCGCTGCCAGCCACGTGGTGCGGGAACCCGGAGACGTCGCGGTCGGCAGGGTCGACCGTGCCCGCCACCCGCGGCGCGGACTCCCCCGCCGCCACGTACGTGTGGTCGTAGTGCCGCATCAGCACGTCCCGCGCCCCGGCCAGATCGGAGGCCCAGTACTGCGCCTGCCCGTTCGGCCCCATCACCCGGTCGTAACCGCCGATGCCGAAGTTGTCCTCCGCCGAGACGCCGCCGGAGAAGTCCAGCGACTGCTTACCGGTGAGCACCATGGCCGAATCCGGCGTCATCACCAGGATGCCCTTGGTGTGCATCAGCATCGTGGCCTCGGCGTTCCAGTACGGCTGGGCGCCGACGTTGATGCCGGCGACCACGATGTTGATCTCACCGCCGGCCTGGGTGAACTCCACGATGCGCTTCAGCGCGGCCGCGACCCAGTCCATGTTCTCGGTACCCGAGTCCATCGCGATGCGGGCACCCGCCGACAGGGCGAACCATTCGACCGGCACCTGCATCCGGTCGGCCAGGTCCAACGCGGCGATCACACGCGCGCACTCCGGTTCCGACAGTGATCCCAACGACTTCGTGGGGTCACCCAGCAGCACGACCCGGGTGACACCGTCGGGATGCAACGCCGTCGGGGTGGACACGACACCCGCGACGATGCCGGTCGTGTTGCCACCCTTCGGCCGATCGACGGGGACGAGCGCACCGGCCTCGTCGAGGTCGTGCTCGGTGAACGTCCCGTCGCTGCCGGCGAGCATCGCGGTGAGTTCGTACGGGTACACCGCACCGCGGCGCCGCGCCCGCAGCACCTTCTGACCGTAGTCGTCGAGCGGACGGATGTCCTCGGACGGCGGTTCGACGACCTCGACCTTCACACCGGAGCCGACGTCGTAGCTGATGCGCACGGCGGTGTCGCGCAGCTCGCCGTGCTCCTCGTCCGACCGGCGGCCGATCAGAAGCACCTCTTCCAGGCCCGCGCCCGCCGTGGTGGGCAGCACGCGCCGCGCGATGGCGTCGACCTCGTCGAGCGTCAGCCGGTTGGGCGGCCAGACGTACAACAGCACCCGGTTCGTGTCGAGCCGCTTCTTGGCCGGACGCCCCGCCTGCTGCTGCCGGATCGCCGCCACGCACGCGTCGAGCGTGTCCTCGACGTCCGGCAACGCCAGGATCCGGCCGGTGTCCTCGTCCTTCAACGGCGTCAGGTCGCGCACCTGCGCCATCGCCACGAGGCGCTCGTCGGCCTCGTTGCCCGTCGCCACGGCGCGGTAGAGGTAGACCTCCTCGTCGTCCGACGGCAACCGGGTCAGGTCGAAGTTGCGCCACCGGGGCAGCTGCAGCCGCTGCGCGATCATCGGGTGCAACCCGCGGATGACCCGGTCCTCGGCCAGCCCATCGGCCGTGGCCGTGAACGTGAAGTGGTGGTGCATGGCCGCTCCGGTGCGGCCGGCGACGCTGGCCGTGACCCGCACCGTACGGTCCGGCAGCGGAGCCGCCGCGAGTTCGTTCCGGAGGCGCTCGGCCATCGCGTCGGCGTCGCCGGGCTGGTCGGGCCAGGTCACGTAGACGTCGGCCACCACGTCGGCAGGTCCGCCGTCGCCCGGTTCGCCGTCGGCCTGTTCGCCGTCGGCCAGTGCGGCCACGACGCCGAGCGCGTCGCCGAACCGGGCCATGTCGGTCGCGGTGCTGACGAGCCGGTACCTCGCCGGATCGGAACCGCCTGGCCGGTATTCGCCGGTGACGCAGTCGAATCCGGAGCTGCGGCCCGTGTCGATCCCGTGCAGTCGGCGGGAACCGTAGTAACGCCGGGCCAGCACCTCGAGCATCGGCCGCTGATCGGTGCCGGGACGCACCATGCGCTGGGCGAGCACCCGGACCAGCGGTTCCGGGGTCGCGACCATGGCGGCGATCCGCTCGTCGCGGTCGGGCGCGTCCGGATGGGCGTCGAGGTGCCGCAGGTGGCGGCGCACGGCGGTGTAGCTCTCGGCCCGGTTACGCCGGTACATCGGCTGGCCGAACCACCGGAACACCAGACTCCTCGCCAGGTCCGTGACCACCGGGAACCGCAACTGGGTCGCGACGACGAGGTGCTCCAGTGCCTCCCCGACCGTCAGCCGCACGGCCTCCGGCGGAGCCGGTTCGGTCAGCCACTGCTGCAGCACCGCCGTCACGACGGCCGCATCGGCCGTGCCGCGCTGCTGTGCAAGGAAGATACGGAAAACCGCCTCTTCGAGCTGCGGGGTGCGGTCGAGCTCGGTGACGCCGTAGTGCCCGAGCACGCGGGTCAGCTTGGCCAGGAACCCCTCGGACAATCCGGCACGCTCGGTGTCGAGGCTCTGCAGGTAGGTGTGGAAGTACTCGCGTGCACTGTGGACGCTGGCCCCGGCGTCCTGATCGGCCTGCCCGCCGACGACCGGCCGATTGCGCGTCAGCTCGCACAGGTCGGCGAACACCCGCAGCAGACCGGCCTCCCCGGACAGCGGGCGGGTGCCGTCGTCGGCCAGCTGCGCCCGGGCCTTGGAGTACCCGACCGGGGCGCCGGCGTCCTCGTCCGGTCCGATGTCGAAGCCCAACAACCGCCAGTGCAGCCGGTCCAGACCACGACCGACCTGATCGGCCGCCGAGCCTTCCGGGGGCGCGACAGGCAGCTCCAGATCCACGCGCTGTGCCACGTCGGCGGTCTCGGCGGTCTCGGCGGCGTCCTCGTCGGCCACCGGTTCGAGCCGCAGCAGCGGCGCGCCCGCCTCGACCTGGCTGCCCACCGATACCGGGCGCTGCACCAGCCTGCCGCGGAACGGTGCTCGCAGCACCGTCTCCATCTTCATGCTCTCCAGCACGAGCACGGGTGCGCCCGCCTCGACCTCGTCGCCCGGTTCGATCGGCGTCGCCACCACGAGCGCCGGAGCCGGTGAGCGCAGCACGCCGCCCTCGTCCCGGCTGACCCGGTGGGTCACGCCGTCAACCTCGACCAGGTGGACCGGTCCGTGCGTGCCGGTCACGAGGCGGTACCGGTGGCCGTGCACCGTGACCTGGCCGCTCCGGTCGTCGAACCGTTCCAGCGTGGCGTCGAACGCCGGTGCCGTCCCCGCGCCGTCGATCTCGACCCGGAACCGCCGTGGCCCGGTCCGCGCGACGGTCACGCGATAGCCCGCACCGCGCAGCTTCAGGTCGATCGCCGTGGCACCGTCGTGCCGCACCTGGGGCCGCCCGCCGTGGGCCGTGGCCAGCAGGCGCTGCCGTTCCGCCTGCTCACCCTCCTCGTAGGCCTCGATCGCCGCCGCCGCGAGCGCGACCCCGGAGTGGCGGTGCGAGGCCAGCCTGCCCTCCGCGCGCACCCGGTCGATCCAGCCGGTGTCGGCGCTGCCGTCGATCACCTCGGGTGCGTCCAGCAGGTCGAGCAGGAAGCTCTTGTTGGTGGCACCGCCGTCGATGAGCACGGTCGTGTCCCGCACCGCGCGGCGCAGCCGGGCGAGCGCCTCGTCCCGGGTGCGGCCATAGGTGATGATCTTCGCGATCATCGAGTCGAAGTCCGCCGGGATGTCGTCGCCGGCGCCCACCCCGGTGTCGACCCGGACCCCGGGACCACTCGGCAGGTTCAGCAGCGAGATGTGCCCGGGGGCCGGTGCGAAGTCGCGGTCCGGGTCTTCGGCGTTGAGCCGCGCCTCGACGGCGTGACCGAGCTCGTGCGGCTGCGGACCGGTCAGTGCACCGCCTTCGGCCACGTGCAGCTGCGCCTTGACCAGGTCGAATGACGTCGTCGCCTCGGTGATGGGGTGTTCGACCTGCAGGCGGGTGTTCACCTCGAGGAACGCCAGCAGTCGCTCACCCGGGTGGTACAGAAACTCGACGGTCGCCGCACCGCGGTATCCGACGGCGAGCGCGAGCCGTTCGGCCGAGGCCTTGAGCTCGGCCACCTGCTCGGCCTCGAGCCGCACCGACGCCGACTCCTCGATCACCTTCTGGTTGCGGCGCTGCACCGAGCAGTCACGCACGCCGAGGGCCCAGGCCGTGCCCTGGCCGTCGGCGATCACCTGCACCTCGACGTGCCGCGCGCCGGTGACGAGTCGTTCCAGGAACACCACGCCGCTGCCGAACGCACGCTCAGCCTCGGCACTGGTCCGTTCGTAGGCTTCCGCCAGATCATCAGCGGTCTCGACCACGCGGATGCCGCGGCCGCCACCGCCCGCGGTCGCCTTCAGCATCAGCGGGTAGCCGATGCCGCCCGCGGCCTCGAGCGCACCGTCGAGACCGTCGACCGGACCTCGGCTCCACGGCGCGACGGGCACGCCGACCTCCTCGGCGATCAGCTTGGCGCCGATCTTGTCGCCGAGCCTGCGCATCGCCTCCGGGGACGGGCCGACGAAGGCCACGCCGAGCCGTTCGCACAGTTGCGCGAACGCCGGATCCTCGGCGACGAATCCCCATCCGACCCACGCCGCGTCCGCTCCCGACCCGGTCAGGGCGCGCTCCAGCACCGCCATGTCCAGGTACGGCCGGTCGGCGGCGTTGCCCAGCTCCCAGGCGTGATCCGCTTCGCGCACGAACGTGGCGCCGCGGTCGACGTCGGTGTGGAAGGCGATCGTCTCGCGACGACCCCCGTCCTCGGCGTTGAGTTCGCGCACGGCACGGATGAGCCGCATCGCGGCCTCACCTCTGTTGACGATGGCGATGCGGGTGAACAACCTGGGCAAACCTCACAACCTGCTGTCACGCCCCGGGCGGTGACTCCGGGCTCTCGCGTTCGGGTTTCTTCGCGTTCGGACGTCGGTGTCCGCGACACGCGTGCGGACACAGGCGAACCGGGTCCCGGCACACGTCCGTCCGCGCTTCCCCAGCTTCCCCGCACGGGCGCCGGCTCCGGAATGATCGCAGCCGCCACGTCGCACCGGGGCGGTTTGTAGAAATCCACCAAAAATCGACGCGGTGGGACGCGGACGGGCCACGAGCCGCCGACCTCGCGCCGACGGCCGGACCGCACCCCTCCGCGCCACGACGGCGTCGGCAGGGCCCGGCCGCGCGCAGGGCCTGGTGCGGGTCAGGCCAGGATGCCGTGCTTGGTGAGGTGAGCGACGAGCAGTTCACCGATGTGTTCGATGTGCCCGACCATCGTGCGGCGCGCGGCCTCCGGGTCCCGGGCGCGCAACGCCGCCAGGATCTCCGCGTGATCGTGGGCCGACGCCGACGGCCAGCCTTCAATCGTGCCGAAGAAGCGCAGCGGCACGTAGTTGACGGTCAGGTTCAGCAGTGAGGCCATCCGGGCCGAGCCCGAGGCCTTGTTGACCGTCCGGTGGATCTCGTGGTTGAGACTGTCGACCAGGTCGGTCTCGCCCGCCCGCTCGGCATCGGCCAGCTCGTCCTGGACCGAGCACAGGCGGGCGATCTCGGCCTCGTCGAGGTGTTCGGCCGCGCGCGCCGCAAGCTCACCCGCGATGTAGGCCTGCACCTGGAACAGGTCGCGTACGTCGCCGCCGGTGAGAGCCACGACGCGATAACCGCGCCGCGGCTCCCACCGCACCGAGCCTTCGCTGTGCAGAATCATGAGCGCCTCGCGCACGGGCGTCTGACTGACGCCGAGCTGTGCCGCGAGGTGCTCGGTGCGGACGAACTCCCCCGGCGGGAACTCGCCCACCATGATGCCCTCGCGCACGTATGCGGCGACGCGCTCGCTCAGCTGCTGCTTGTCACCGAACGGGCCGCGCCGAGCGGGCACCGCCCGGCCGCGGAGCGCCTCTTCTGCGTTGTCGGTCACCGTTCGATTCTAGGCGCGACCGTGATCACCTCCCGTGGCGCCGGAGCCGCCGGAGGCCGCCTCGCCGGAGGAGCCACCGGTGGACGCCCCGTCACCGGGGCCGCCGACACGACGGGAGCGCGCCGCGTCGGCGGCCGCCGCGCTCGCGTCGCCGGAGGCCGACGCACGCTGCGCCAGTTCGCGGTACGTCAGCGGCGCCCGCTCGAACCGGCCCTCGTGGGCGGCGACCGCGTCGCGGCGGGTCGACAGTTCCGGGTACTTCTCGGCCAGTCGTTCGCGGTGTTCGAGGTTCCGCCGCCACTGGGCGACGTACTCGCGGTCACCGCGCCCGGTGCCCTCCCACGAGGTCGGGGCCCGGTCCGGCCCCACCGGCGGCCGGGCGCCGCCGGCGAGCGAGACCGCGGACGGCAGTCTCGCCGTGGTGGCGCCACAGGCCGGGCAGTCCGGGTCGGGGCTGCGCCAACTGGGTTGGAGCTTCTCGAACCGTGCCCCGCATGCACAGCGGTAGTCGAACAGCGGCATCGTCACCACCTCCTTCGCGTGCTCCGCAGCGGTTCACGTGTAGTAGTTGCCCGGTCCGGTCCTGAGTTCGGCCATCTGGTCGGCGGCGTGCCCGAAGACGATGGTCGCGCCGGTCTTCTCCTCGACGGAACGGATCTTCTCGACCGAGGCGAACCAGGCGACGGTGTCGTAGACGATGCCGGCCGCGATCGGGGGCGGGCCGTAGCTCTCCCGCAGGTACAGCGAGTCGGACGTGAACAGCATCGTTCCGGAGTCGGCGAGGTCGACCTGCAGCGACAACGTGCCCCACGTGTGGCCGGGGGTCCGCAACAGCGTCACGCCCGGCAACAGCTGGGTGTCCTCGGTGATCGTGTCCAGTTCGAGACCGTCGTAGTCGGACTTGATGTGGGCGCCCTTGTTGTAGCCGTCGAAGCCCAGCGCGCCCTGCTTCTCGGCCTCGTCGACGACGATCCTCGTTCCGGTGTCCTGCCACAGCTTCGCGTTGGCCGCGTGGTCCATGTGCAGGTGCGACAGCAGCAGGTAGTCGATGTCGCCGGGTTCGAGGTTCAGCTGGCCGAGCCGCGAGTCCAGCCACGTGTCGTCGGTGACCTCGTCGACCGGGAAGAACTGGTCCAGCCCGGTCGGGCCCCAGCGCTGTTCCCAGTCGCGCGGGACACCGGCGTCCCACAGGAGTTTCGTGCCGTCGGGGTGTTCGATGTAGACCACGTGGGTCGGCACCGGCACCCAATCGCGCTGTTTTCCGGGGTTGCCGCGCGTCGCCATCCGCTGCGGGTCGATGAGCAGCCACGTCAGGTCGGCGTGCATCGTGCCCGTCGGCAGGATGGTCACCTTGATCTTGTCGGCGTCCGTCGCCATCGCTTCCTCCACTGGATATGCGGGTCACCCGCACCCGGAGCCTCGCCCGGTGCAGGCCGGGCCGCCGGGAGCAGACACGTCGTCGGGTCGTGCTCGGGTCAGGGAGTCCGTTGACGCCGCGGGTCACCCGCGGCCGCCTCGCATGCGCCGCCCACCTCCTCCGTTCCGCCGTCACCGGGCCGCCGTCACCGGGCGACACCGCCGGGATGCCGCCGCTCGTGTCATTGCTCTTTCCTCGGTACGCCGGACGCGGCCGGAAGGGAATCGGTGACCCACCATCCGACGAATCGTCGAGCCGCTGCGCGCGCCGCACGCGGGCCGGCACACCCGAACCCGGTGACGGCCCACGTGCCGAGGTGGAGCTGCGCCGTGCACCCGTCACCGCCCCCGACCGGAGCAGTCCGTCGGCAACAACCCCGAGATGGGAGTGATGTGAACCACAACTATGGATCCTGTTGCCGGATTCTATAGAATCCAGTCATCATGAGAGCACCGTGCGACCACGGCACGCACGGCCGCACGCCTGCCCCGCCACCCTGCTCGCCGAGAACGCATCCGGCTTGCACCGCGGCGACAGGTCCGCCCCGCCCACCGGCACCCGCCGGCATCCGACCTCCACGAGCGTCGGCACGACCATCAGGAGCGACATGGATCCGAACGGCACCGGGAAGCCGCACCGTGCCACCGCACCGGACGGCGCCACGGACACGGCGGCGTTGAGCGGCGTTCCGGACCTGCGAGAGCACCTCGACGGCTGGAACCCGCCGCCGGTCCGGGACTCCGGCGTCGTCGCGCCGGAACCGGTGGCAGCACTGTCGGCGTTGTTCGACCGCCCACCAGCCGCGACACCCGGCGACCCTCTCCCACCGCTGTGGCACTGGCTCCATCTGCTCGACTGGCCCGAACAACACCGCCTCGGACCCGACGGGCATCCGCTCACCGGGCCGTTCCTGCCGCCGATCCCGGACCGCAGGCGCATGTTCGCGGGCGGGCGGGTGCACTGTCCGGCTCCACTCGTCGTCGGCACGACGGTCGAACGGACGTCCTCGATGACCGCATGCACCGTCAAGGACGGCCGCAACGGCCAGCTCGCGTTCGTGACCGTCCGGAGCGACTGGTACCAGAACGGCGAACTGCGCGTCACGGACGAACTGGACTATGTCTACCGCTCCGGTGACGAGGGCCCACGCGTCTTCGACGTCCCGACCGATCCCCCACCGGACGCCGATACCGATACCCGCGTGCCGTGGCGCCTCACCCCGGACACCTCTCCGGTGGCGCTGTTCCGGTTCAGCGCGTTGACGGCCAACGCGCACCGCATCCACTACGACGCGCCCTACGCCCGGGACGTCGAAGGGTATCCGGGGCTGGTCGTCCACGGCCCGCTCCTCGTGCTGCTGATGTTGGAGGCCGTGGGCCGTGCCGACTCCCGGCCGGTGGCCGAGGTGCGGTTCCGGCTGCGGCGCCCGGTGTTCAGCGGCATGCCGGTCCTCGTCCGCGGTGGCCCGGACGAGGCGGGAGGGGCGGCCATGGCGGTCGCGAGCGCCGCCGACGACCGCCACGCGACCGCGGACGTGCGGTTCCGCAGCTGACCGGCACCCGCCGGATACGACAACGAACGACTCTTCGGACAGGGAGCCAGCAGTGACGACCGAAACGGATCTGGACGAGGCCGAACAGGCCATCGTGGACACCGTGCGTGATTTCGTCGACCGAGACGTACGCCCGGTGGTGCGGCAACTGGAACACGACAACACCTATCCCGAGAAACTCATCGAGCAGATGAAACGACTCGGGATCTTCGGGCTGGCCGTACCGGAGCCCTACGGCGAGGTGCGGGTCTCGGCATCGTGCTATGCGCTCGTGACCGAGGAACTCGCCCGTGGGTGGATGAGCCTCGCCGGCGCGATGGGCGGGCACACCGTCGTCGCCAAGCTGCTGTCGGACTACGGCACCGAGGAACAGAAGCGACGGTATCTGCCGCGGATGGCGACCGGCGAGCTGCGCGCCACCATGGCACTCACCGAGCCCGGCGGTGGTTCGGACCTGCAGGCGATGCGCACCGTCGCCACGCGCACCGACGGCAGCGGGGACACCCCCGCCAGTGGGGGCGTAGCCGGCGAGGGAGGCTACGTACTCAACGGTGCGAAGACCTGGATCAGCAACGCCCGCCGCGCCGGGCTGGTGGCCGTGCTGTGCAAGACCGACCCTGCGGCCGAGCCGGCGCACCGCGGCATCAGCGTGCTGCTGGTGGAGAAGGAGGTACCGGGCTTCTCGGTGTCCCGTGATCTGCCCAAACTCGGATACAAGGGCGTCGAGAGTTGTGAGCTGTCGTTCGACGACTGCCGCGTACCCGGCGACGCCCTGCTCGGCGGTGTCGAAGGCAAGGGCTTCGGACAGATGATGCGCGGGCTCGAGATCGGCCGCATCCAGGTCGCCGCCAGGGCCACCGGGGTCGCGCGCGCGGCGTTCGACGACGCGCTCCGCTATGCCCAGGAACGTGAGTCGTTCGGCGTTCCCATCTGGCAGCACCAGTCGGTCGGCAACCACTTGGCGGAGATGGGCACCAAGCTCACCGCGGCCCGGCAGCTGCTGCTGCACGCGGCGCGGCGCTACGACTCGGGGCAGCGTGCCGACATGGAAGCCGGCATGGCGAAACTGTTCTGCTCCGAGACGGCGATGGAGATCGCCCTGAACGCGGTGCGGGTGCACGGCGGATACGGCTATTCGACCGAGTTCGACGTCGAACGCTATTTCCGGGACGCACCGCTGATGATCGTCGGTGAGGGCACGAACGAGATCCAGCGGAACGTGATCGTCTCCCAGCTGGTGGCCCGCGACGGGCTCTGACCGCCCGCAGGCCCGCATCCGTGCCGGCACCCGGTGCGTCCCGGCGCCGGCACGGATCGCGCGGTCGGCGCCGTCAGCGCGGCGCCATGCGGATGGCGCCGTCGAGCCGGATCGTCTCCCCGTTGAGCATCGGGTTCTCCACGATGTGCCGCGCCAGCGAGCCGTACTCGGCCGGGGCACCCAGCCGCGACGGGTGCGGCACCTGCTCCCCGAGCGACTTGACGGCGTCCTCGGGCAGGCCCGCGAAAAGCGGGGTCTCGAACAGGCCCGGCGCGATCGTCACCACGCGGATCTTCAGGTTCGCCAGGTCGCGGGCGATCGGCAGGGTCATGCCGACGATGCCGCCCTTCGACGCCGAGTACGCGGCCTGCCCGATCTGGCCGTCGTAGGCCGCGACCGACGCGGTGTTGATGATGACTCCGCGTTCCTCACCGGACTCCTCGGTCTGCGACATGCGCTCGGCGGCGAGCCGGATGACGTTGAACGTGCCGATGAGGTTGATGTTCACGACCTTGGTGAAGTCGGCGAGCGGGAACGCGCCCTTCTTCGACACGGTCTTGACCGCGTTGCCGATCCCCGCGCAGTTGACCGTGATCCGCAGCGGGCCGAGCTTCGCTGCGGCGTCGACGGCGGCCGCGACGTCGTCCTCCTTCGTGACGTCCCCCGGCGCGAACACGACGTTCTCGCCCAGCTGCTCGGCGACCGCCTCGCCGTCCGACGACGGCAGGTCGAGGATCACGATCTTCGCGCCCTGCCCGTGCAGTTCCCGCACCGTGGCGAGCCCGAGACCGGACGCTCCGCCGGTGACCAGCGCGACCGAACCTGCGATGTCCATACGTTCCTCTCTTCCGATGTACGACGATGTACAGACCTGTGCCCGGGCGGTGGGCTCATCGGCGGCCGGCCGAGACGCCGGGCCGGGACTCGGTGCCTCAGCGCACCAGCCCGGCGAGGCGGTCGTTGATCAGCTCGTCGGCGCCGCCCGCGATGCGCGAGACGAGCTCGGCGACCGTGGGGACGTCCTCGATGAGGCCCTGCACCAGGCCGGCGGACCAGATACCGCCGTCGGTGTCGCCCTCCTCGAGCACGCGGGTGCGGCCGCGGCTACCGGCCACGAGCTCCTGCACGTCCTCGAACTGACCGCCGTCGTCCAGCACGGACACGACTTCGCGGCTCACGCTGTTACTCGCGACCCGCGCGGTGTTGCGCAGCGGGCGGAAGATCAGCTCGGTGTCGCGTTCGCTGTTGGCGACCATGGCCTGCTTGACGTTCTCGTGCACCGGCGCCTCCCGGGTGGCGACGAAACGCGTGCCCATGTTGATGCCGTCCGCACCGAGCGCGAGGGCCGCGACCAGCCCGCGAGCGTCGCCGAACCCGCCGGAGGCGACCATCGGGATGGTGATCTTGTCGGCGGCCGCGGGGATCAGCACCAGGCCCGGGATGTCGTCCTCACCGGGGTGGCCCGCGCATTCGAACCCGTCGATGGAAATGCCGTCGACGCCCAGTTCCTGAGCCTTCACGGCGTGGCGCACGCTGGTGCACTTGTGCAGCACCTTCACCCCGCCACCCTGGAACGTCGGCAGGTGCTCGGCGGGGTTGAACCCGGCGGTCTCGACCACGGGGATGCCGGATTCGACGATCACGTCGCGGTACTCGGCGTACGGCGGCGGATTGATCGACGGCAGGATCGTGAGGTTCACACCGAACGGCCGGTCGGTCATCTCGCGGCAGCGCGCGATCTCCTTGGCCAGGTCCTCGGGGGTGGGCTGCGTGAGCGCCGTGAGGAAGCCGAGCGCCCCGGCGTTGGCCACGGCCGAGACCAGTTCGGCCTTGCCGACCCACTGCATCCCGCCCTGCACGATCGGATGCTCGACGCCGAACACATCGCAGAATCGGGTGCGAACCATTGGGTTTCCTTTCGCAGGACGTCTGGAGCCGCCGGCTCCGCCGAACAACGTCGGCGGCATCCGAGTGCCACCGACGCCGACTAGGAAAGCGTGCGCTTACCGCGCAGCGTAACCATGGGGGCGCTACATCACTCGTGACGTACGTCTCCCCCGCTCGGAGTGCGGGACGCAGCATGATGATTCCGAGCCGCCGACGTACTCGCCCGCTACCGTGGCGGAGTCGGCCCATGCCGGCGGGGCGGACCGTCCCGCGCTCGCGACCCACGTTCCGCCGGCCACCAACCCAGATCCCATCACCCAAGATCCCACCACCCAAGATCCCACCGCTCCAACGCCCACCGCTGCGACGCCCCGTCAGCGTTCGAGCAACGACTGTCCGAACAACCACCGAGCAACGAGGTGAACCCCAACGTGCCTGGCCCTCTCAGCGGTCTGAAAGTCGTCGAACTGCCCGCCATCGGCCCGGCTCCGCACGCCGGCATGATCCTGGCCGATCTCGGCGCGGACGTCGTCCGGGTGGAACGCCCGTCCGGCGCGCTCGACCTCCACGGCGGCAAGCCCGACCATCTGATGCGCGGCAAACGCTCGGTGGCGGCCGACGTCAAGGACGCCGACGGGCTGCGTTTCGTGCACGACCTCGTCGCGCGGGCCGACGTGCTGCTCGAAGGGTTCCGACCGGGCGTGGCCGAGCGCCTCGGCCTCGGGCCCGACGAGTGCACCGGAGCCAACCCGCGGCTCGTCTACGGCCGGATGACCGGCTGGGGACAGGACGGGCCGATGGCCAAGCAGGCGGGCCACGACATCAACTACATCAGCCTGACCGGGTCGCTGCACGCGATCGGCAGGGCCGAGGAGCCACCGCCGCCGCCGCTCAATCTCGTCGGCGACTACGGCGGCGGGTCGATGTTCCTGCTCACCGGTGTCCTCTCGGCACTGTGGGAGCGCGAGCGTTCCGGCAACGGCCAGGTGATCGACGCGGCGATGGTCGACGGTGCCAGCATGCTCACCCAGCTGCTCTGGGCACTGCGCGGTGCCGGCGCCTGGTCCTCGGAGCGCGCAGGCAACCTGCTCGACTCGGGTGCCCCGTTCTACGACACCTACGTCTGCTCGGACGGCCGGTACGTCGCGGTCGGCGCGCTCGAATCGCAGTTCTACGCCCAGCTGCTGGAGGGACTCGGACTGGCGGGTGAGCAGCTGCCCGACCAGAACGACCGGTCCGGCTGGCCCGCGCTGCGCGCACGGTTCACGCAGGTGTTCGCGAGCCGCACCCGCGACGAGTGGGCGGCCGTGTTCGACGGCACGGACGCGTGTGTCACCCCGGTGTTGACCTGGGACGAGGTCGCCGACCATCCGCATATCGCCGCCCGGCAGACGTTCCTCGAGATCGACGGCGTCGTCCAGCCCGCACCCGCACCCCGCTTCTCACGCACGAGTCCGCCGGTTCCGGCCGCGCCGCACCGTCCGGGATCCGACAACGACGCCGTTGCCGCCGACTGGGGACTCTGAGCAGGCCCAGCCCGTCGGCGACGCACCCCGGCGGTCCCTCATCGGCGACACCGGACCGGTCGCCGATGAGGACCGCAGCCTTGACAGGATGGCCGGCATGGCCGAAATCGAGATCCCGCGGAGCGTCGTGCGCGGCATGGTCGCCCTGTCCGTCCTGGCGGTGGCGGTGGTCGTGCTGATGCTGACCGAGACCGAACCGAACCTCGGCATGTGGGTGTTCGCCGTCGTGATGGTCCTGGCGGCCGTCGGCTTCTGGGCCGCGTACTTCTACCAGCGCGCGAAGAACCGCCGCGGCGAATGATCCGGCACCGGCCGGGGCGGCGGGGAACCCCGTCGCCCCGGCCGGGTCGTGCTCAGCCGACGCGGTCGAGGATCCCCGACACGCGCTCCTGCACCATCGGCGACAGCGTCTTCATGTACGCCTTGGTGATGTGGTTGTTGTCCAGGTAGACCAGCACGTTCCCGATCATCGGCGGGCATTCGGTCGGCGTGCAGAAGTAGTCGCTGAAGTCGACGAAGTGCACGTTCTCCGGCAGGCTCTCCACCGCCGTCCACGACGGCTGAGGGTCGTAGACCGCGTCCCGCGAGACCGAGCACGACGGATCGTCGACACCGCGCTTCTCGGCACAGTCGGCCAGGGACCGGTTGTACCGCGGGTTGTCCCGCGCGGCGATCACCGGAATACCGGCCTCCTCGAGCGTCCGCCACTGCTCGACGTACCCGGGCGGGGTGATCTCGTCCCGCATCGGGTGCGCGTCCCTGCTGGCCATGGTGAACACGGCGTCCGGCTTGATCTCGAGGATCTCCTGCATGACCGTCTCGTTCCAGGCCGTGCACTCCGGGTTGTTGGGCGCCTCGGTGGTGAGCGGGCAGCCGCCGCGGCCCATGGAGATGATCTCCCAGCCCGCCTTCTCCGCCGCAGGCCGCAGCGCCGCGTTGAACTGCTGCGAATGCGAGTCGCCCGCGACGACGATGCGCCGTGTCGGGTTCGGGTGGAGACTTTCGTTGCAGATGATGACGATCTCGTTCTTGCCCGAGTGGCGGCACTGCTCCTGGGTGAAGTTGTCGTACTGCTTGGGCAGTGCCGCGAACGGCGGGATCGGTTCGGCACCACCGTCTGCGCTGGGCCCGTCGGGCGAGAGGACCTCAGCGCCGGGGTGTGCCGGGTCGTCCTCCTTCTGCACGAACGTGGCCCGTTCGACGGCCGCCAGCTGCCACGCACCCGCCATGGCGAGCACGACCGCGAGCGTCGCCGCGCCGACGCGGTAGGAACCCCACACGGTGCGGGTGTCCAGCTTCGCCCGCAACACCGGCTGTTCCACCAGGTGGTAGGTCAGCATGGCCAGCGCCAGTGACGCGGCGATGATGACCGCGCCACCGCGCAGGCCGACCTCGGGCCGGTCCCGCAGCAGTACGTAGAACAGCAGCACGGGCCAGTGCCACAGGTACAGCGAGAAGCTGAGGTTGCCCAGGTAGTTCAGCGGCCGCGACGACAGGATGCGGTCGGCGCCGAGCACCGTGCCCGTCTGGCCTGCCACCAGAACCAGCGCGGCGGCCACGACCGGCCACAGGGCCACGTACCCGGGGAACATGGTGCCGACCTGCAGCACCAGACCGCACAGCACTAGCCCCGCGACGCCGAGCCAGCCGAGCAGCACCCGGATCGCCCTCGGCACGGACAGCTTGTCGATCGACAGCGCCACGAGCCCGCCGATGGCGAACTCCCACACGCGGGTCGCCGACATGAAGTAGGCGAACTGCTGGTCGGCGGCCGTGAGGTACACCGAGTAGGCCAGCGACCCGGCCGTCAGCACGAGCAGCAGGCCGATCAGCCACCGGTGCAGGTTCCCGCCGAGTCGCTTGACGACGAACGCGAACGCGGCGATCAGCAGCGGCCACACGAGGTAGAACTGGCCCTGGATGGACAGCGACCAGAAGTGCTGCACGACGCTCGCCTGGTCGTGCTGAGCGAAATAGTCGGCAGACTGGGCTGCCAGCTGCCAGTTCTCGAAGAACAGCGCCGAAGCGACGATCTCGCTCGCGGTCTGCTCCCAGCGCGTCTCCGGAAGCAGGAAGTAGGCCGCGACGACGGTGCCGACGAGCACGGTCATCGTCGCCGGGAAGAGCCGTTTGACGAACCTGCCCCAGGTGGCGCGGAACCGGACCCGGTCGCGAAGGCTCGCCCGGAAGAGCTGGCCGGTGATCAGGAAACCGGTGACGAAGAAGAACACGTCCACGCCACCGGACACCCGGTCCAGCCACACGTGGTAGATGACGACCAGCGCACAGGCAAGCGCCCGGAGACCCTGCAACTCGGGCCGGTACCGGGTCTTGCCGGGGGCCGGGGCGACCGGCGACGACACCTCCGGCGGCGCTGGCGGCGACTGCGTCACGGGATACCTCACTCTCGTCCGTACCGGCGCTCCATGATGCCAACCCCCATTCAGGTGGTTTCCACCACTTCCATGCACTGTGACGCAGAATGCGCCTGAAAGGTTGGCTCGACCCGCCGGCCGACCCGACGAGATTGACGTTTCCCCTGGTCAAGACCCACAGCCGGGAGTGGGTGCGGCGGCGCGGACACGCGGCCGGCCGGGTATCGCGGCGCGGGCGAACCGGGGCGGCGGCCGTCGAGGTCCAGCTGGATCTCGACGGCCGCCGGTGCGGGTTCAGCCCACCGCGAGCGGCGCGTCGGTGACCGCCGCCACCTGCTCGGCGGTGACGCCCGGCGCCGTCTCGTGCAACACGAACCCACGGGAAGTGACATCGATCACAGCGAGGTCGGTGATGATCCGGTGCACCACGCCTCGCCCCGTGAGCGGCAACGTGCACTCGGGAAGGAGTTTCGGCTCCCCCTTCCTGGTGGTGTGTTCCATCAGCACCAGGACGCGCCGAGCGCCGTGCACGAGGTCCATGGCGCCGCCCATGCCTTTGACCATGGCACCCGGCACCATCCAGTTGGCCAGGTCACCCGTGGCCGACACCTGCATGCCGCCCAGGACGGCGGTGTCGATGTGCCCACCGCGGATCATGCCGAACGACAGGGCGGAGTCGAAGAACGACGCCCCTGGCGTCACCGTGACGGTCTCCTTGCCCGCGTTGATCAGGTCCGGGTCGAGTTCGTCCTCGGCCGGGTACGGCCCGGTGCCGAGGATGCCGTTCTCGCTGTGCAGCATCACCTCGACGGCCTCGGGCAGGTGGGCGGGGATGAGGGTCGGCAGCCCGATGCCGAGGTTGACGTACTCCCCGGCCCGTAGTTCACGGGCTGCCCTGGCCGCCATGTCCTGCCGGGACCAGCCGGCCGGTACCTCGGTCGCCGCGCTCACTGCCCGCCCTCCTCGCTCGCCCGGACCGTGCGTTTCTCGATCCGTTTGTCCTGCGCTCCGCTGTGGACGACCCGCTGGACGAACACCCCGGGCAGGTGGACCTGCTCGGGATCGATCTGGCCGGGCTCGACGAGCCGTTCGACCTCCGCGATCGTGATCCTGCCCGCCATGGCGGCGAGCGGGTTGAAGTTCATCGCCGTCTTGTGGAACACGAGGTTGCCCTCGGTGTCGCCCAGCGCTGCGTGCACGAGTGCGAAGTCGGCGTTGATCGCCTTCTCCAGCACGTACTCGACGCCGTCGAACTCGCGGGTCTCCTTCGGCGGGGAGGCCACCGCGACGGAACCGTCCACGGCGTACCGCCACGGCAGGCCGCCGTCGGCGATCGGCGTGCCGACCCCGGCCGGGGTGTAGAACGCGGGCACTCCCACCCCGCCGGCACGCAGCCGCTCCGACAGCGTGCCCTGGGGCGTCAGCTCCACCTCCAGTTCGCCGGCCAGGCACTGCCGGGCGAACTCCTTGTTCTCACCCACGTACGAGGCGGTGACCCGGGAGATCCTGCCCGCGGCCAGCAGCACGCCCAGGCCGTGGCCGTCCACGCCGCAGTTGTTGGAATACACCTCAAGCCCGGTCGCGTCGCCCTCGGCGAGCGCCGTGATCAGGGTGTCGGGGATGCCGGACAGCCCGAACCCGCCGACGGCCAGCCTCGCGCCGTCGGCGATGTCGGCCACGGCCTCCGCCGCACCGGCGACCACCTTGCCGCCGCTCATCCGGCCACGTCCGCGGCCGGCAGGATCCGGCCGGTCACCTCGCCGAAGCCGATGCGCCCGCCGCCGGCGCCGGGCGCCGAGGCGCTGATGGCCACCTCGTCGCCGTCCTCGAGGAACGTGCTCTTCCTCCCCGCCACGTCGACCGGTTCCTGACCGCCCCAGGTGACCTCGATGAACGCTCCCCGTTCGTGTGTGCCCGCGCCGGAGATCGTGCCGGACGCGTACAGGTCGCCCGTACTCGCCGCGGCGCCGTTGACGGTCATGTGCGCCAGCATCTGCGCGGGCGACCAGTACATCTCCCGGTACACCGGGCGGGAGACAACCTGGCCGTTCCAGCTGACGGCCAGGTCGATGTCCAGCCCCCAGTCCTGGTCCTCCTTCAGGTACGGCAGCACTTCCGGTTCCTGCTTCGGCCCCGGCACACGGGCGGCCTCCAGCGCCTGCAGCGGCACCACCCACGCGGAGATCGACGTCGCGAAACTCTTGCCGAGGTTCGGGCCGAGCGGCTGGTACTCCCACGCCTGGATGTCGCGTGCCGACCAGTCGTTCACCAGCACCGCGCCGAACACGTGCTCGGCGAACTCCGCGGTCGTCACGCGGGATCCGAGCGGCGATCCGGTGCCGACGACGAAGCCGAGCTCCGCCTCGATGTCGAGCCGCTGCGACGGGCCGAACACCGGGCCGTCGTCGGTCTTACGCTGTCCGCAGGGGCGGACGACGTCGGTGCCGGTGACCACGACCGTGCTCGACCGGCCGTGATAGCCGACCGGCAGGTGCTTCCAGTTCGGCAGGAGCGGCTCCGAGTTCGGGCGCAGGATGCGGCCGAGGTTCGTGGCGTGGTTCTCCGAGGCGTAGAAGTCGACGTAGTCGGCGACGTCGAACGGCCGGTGCATCGTCACCGACGACGCGGGATGCACCGCCTCGGCGGGAATCTCCCCTGCGGCGAGTTCGGCGACCCGCCGCCGCACCTCGTCCCACCGGGCGCGCCCCTGCGCCATGAAGTCGTTGAGCGACGGGCGTGCGAACTCCGCGTCGCCCAATGTGGCCGCCAGGTCGACGACCGAGTCGGCGACGCGCACGCCGACCCGCGGGCCGGTTCCCGGCGTGGAGAACACCCCGTAGGGCAGGTTGTCGAGCCCGAACAGCGAGCCCGCGGGGATGGGGATGGTGGTCATGCGTTCACTCCTTGCCCACCGGCCAGCGCGGCGGGAATCAGGTCGAGGTCCACGAGCTCGGCGAGCGGCTCTGTGATGCTGCAGGTTCCGAACGACACGAACGAGCGCCGCACGGTCTCGGCCCTGTCTGCGCCGAGCCCGCGCACCGCCGCCGCGATCGCCGCAGCGTCGCGCCGGGCCAGCAGCCCGGCGACCGCGGTCTCGTCCGAGCCCTGCAGCGCCGCGTCGGTGGCGAGCAGCAGGTTGAGGAATCCGTGCTGCTGGAAGCCTGTCTCCGGATCGGTGTTGCGGATCGCGTGGTGCAGCCCCGCCGTCGCTTTGAAAGGGAGGTCGGCGCGCACCGCCGCGACGACGGCCGCCGCGAGCTCGTCCTCCCCGGGGTGCAACTCGGCGCTGACCCCGCCGGTGCGGAACTTGGCCCGCAACCCGCGTTCGGCGAGCCCGGCGAGGACGGCGGTCCTGCGCTCGTCGCGCGGCACCTCGACGTGGA
The DNA here is from genome assembly GCF_014195435.1 of Prauserella sediminis. NCBI lineage: Bacteria > Bacillati > Actinomycetota > Actinomycetes > Pseudonocardiales > Pseudonocardiaceae > Prauserella > Prauserella sediminis. The sequence continues at coordinate 90,156 of NZ_JACIBS010000002.1, forward strand.
CGGTCACGTCCGGCACCTCGAGCCGGTCCAGTTCGGCGAAGAACTCCGTGACGTCGCCGGGCACCGCGACCTCCGCGGCGACCATCCGCACAGGCAGTGTCGCCGCAGCCTCGACCGCGCCGGCGAGCTGGCCGGGGCCCGCGGGTGCGGTCACGGCGAGCGCCAGGTCGTCGTCGGGCCGCACCAGCGGACGCAGCTCGTCGAGGGCGGGCGCGGCCAGAACCAGCGGCCCGACGAGGTCCCGGTAGGCGGCCGAGCAGTGGCCGCGGTGCCGGTCCACCGCCTCGGGCAGCGGCGCACGGCCGGGCGGGAAGACCGCAGCGTCGTCGCAAAGCCCGCGGGCGAACACCGGCAGCGCGGTCGCCGCCGCGCTCACCGGCCGGGCCCCCGCCCGGACCAGGTCCAGGCGTAGTTCGAGTCCTCGCACGCGAGGGCGCCCTCGCCGAGTTCGAGCGGACGGAACGTGTCGACCATGACGGCCAGCTCGTCGAAGAACTCGGCGCCCAGGCTCTTCTCCACCGCGCCGGGCTGCGGCCCGTGCGAATGACCACCGGGGTGCCACGAGATCGAGCCCTGCCCGATGCCCGACCCCTTCCTCGCCTCGTAGTCGCCGCCGCAGTAGAACATGATCTCGTCGGAGTCCACATTGGAGTGGTAGTACGGCACCGGCACCGACAGCGGATGATAGTCCACCTTGCGGGGGACGAAGTTGCAGATGACGAAGTTGTTGCCCTCGAAGGCCTGGTGCACGGGCGGCGGCTGGTGCACGCGGCCGGTGATGGGTTCGAAGTCGTGCACGCTGAACGTGAACGGGTACAGGCAACCGTCCCAGCCGACGACGTCGAACGGGTGCTCCGGGTAGACGAGGACGCTGCCGCCGATCGCGCCGCCGACGCGGTGTTTGACGTACACCGCCACGTCGGTCCCCTCCCGCATCAGCGGCTCGGCGGGTCCGTGCAGGTCGCGCTCGCAGTACGGCGCATGTTCCAGGAACTGGCCGTACCGCGACAGGTACCGCTTCGGCGGGGCGATGTGACTGCCCGCCTCGATCGCATACGCCCGCAGCGGCCCGTCACCGTGGGGCAGCCACCGGTGGGTGGTGGACATCGGCAGGAACACGTAGTCGCCCGCCGTCGCCTCCAGGCTGCCGAACACCGTCTCGACCGTCGCCTGCCCGGATTCGACGTAGACGATCTCGTCGCCGGTCGCGTTGCGGTACAGCGGCGAGTCCTTCGTGGACACGACGTAGGACAGGCGCACGTCGCCGTTGCCGAGCACGAGCCTGCGCCCGGTGACCACGTCGGTCTCGGCCCAGGTCTCCTTCGGGAACAGGTCGTGCAGCTTCAGATGCCGCGGTTTGAGTGGGTGGTTCGGTGTGGTCGACAGGTCCGGCAGATCCCAGACCCGCGCGTCGACGATCGCAGACGGAACGCCGCGGTGGTACAGCAGCGACGAGTCCGAGGAGAACCCCTCCTCGCCCATGAGCTCTTCGTAGTACAGCCCGCCGTCCGGACGCCGGTGCTGCGTGTGGCGTTTCGGTGGCACGCTGCCGACCTGGCGGTAATAGGCCATGACTGCCTCCTTGCTGTCGCCTCGCCCGCGTACCACGAGGGCACGCGATCCTCACATTAGTTAACAGATGTACTAGTTTCAAGACGTGCGCGTACCGGGATGCGACTGAATGGAATCAGCGCCGGGGCCGTCCTCGCCCGCGCGTACGTTCCGGCGAGGACTCAGTTCCGGCCGCGGACGTCGAACTGATCGCGGTTGGTGACGAGCTTGTCCAGCAGCATGATCAGGATCCGCTGTTCTTCCGGGGACAGCACGCCCGCCCACTCGTCCTCGCGCTCGTTGTGCACGCGGAAGACCTCGACCATGTCGCGGTGACCCTCGTCGGTCAGCGACAACAGGACCGACCGGCCGTCACGCGATCCGGGTTCCCTGCTCAACAGCCCGTCCGACACCAGCGTCTTGGCCAGATTGGATACGGCCGCACGGCTCATCCCCGTCAGCTCGGCCGCCTTCTTCGCCTCGAGCGGACCGGCCAGCCACGTGACGAACAACAGCCGGAACCCCGACCAGGACAGCCCCCGTGGCCGGTGCACGGACGCCTCAAGGTCGTAGGTGACGATGTTGGACGCGCGGTTGAGGGTCAGCAGCAGCTCGGTCGCGAGCTGGTGCCGGAAGCCGTACTCCCGGGCGAGTCTGCGATTGGCGAGCTCGACGAACGACCAGAAGTCCAGCTCGCCGGAATCACTCGCCGCCATGTCGCCAACCCTACCGTCCGATCAATCTAGTAAATACATAAACTACTACCGCGTCGGCCACCCGTCCACCCCGCGTGTTCTGCACCCAGCACCGCGTGTTCTGCACTCACGGGCCGAGACCCGCCGAGACCCGGCCATAGTGTCCGGCCTCGGCCTGCGGGGTCTCGGTACGCGGGCCACGGGCTCACACCAAGGGTTTGCCGGCGCGGAGCCGTCGCCGCACGTCCCACAGGTAGGCGTTGTACGGAAACGCGCGCAGCGAGAGCGGCGCCGTGCGGATCACCCGGCCGAGTACACAGTTCATGGCGTCGAACCGCCGCTGCTGACGCGGCGTCCATCGCAGCCGCATCTGCTGCCGGAACTCCGGTGGCAGGAATCCGGTGGTGACGAACAGGTTGAACCGGCGCAGCAGCAGGTGGAGCGGCTTCGGCAGGAACGACGCGGTGGCGATGCCGTACAGGTACTCACGAACCGTGTCGTCGATGTCGACCTTCGCCAGATTGCGCTGCCAGTACTCCTCGAACGCCGCGCGACTCGCCGGCCACATATCCTCCCGCACCTGCAGCGTGGTCCCCAGCGGGGCGGCCGAGCGGTAGATCGCGTCGAGCTCGTCGGCGGGTAGCTCACCCAGGTAGGCGACGTAGACGTCCTCGAACCCCTTGTAGAGGCACGCCGCGACCCACAGCTGCAGTTCCGGGTCCATCGCGTTGTACTCGACCGGGCTCGACTCGTCCGAGCGCACCTGCACGTGCTGCTTGTTGACCGCCCTGCGGTAGGCGCTGCGCTCCTCGTCGGTGCCGAGCATCGCCACCGCCAGGTACGTCAACGTGGTGCGACCGCGCTTGAACGGTCGCTTGTAGACGTTGCCGTCGTCCACCTTGCTCTCCACCACGCCGTAGCCGACACCGGGCCGCGCCAGCTGCATGATGATGTTGGCCGCCGCGGCCAGCAGCCCGGCACCAACCACGACGTCCCGGCGCATGGTCGGGCTCGACACCTCGTCCTCCCGCCCGTGAACCGGCGACGTCTCCCGCACGGCGGGTTCCTCCCGATCGCCGCCCCCGCCTCCTGCCGCCGGCCGTGGGGACTGCGCTGCCTGATCGGTGCTCATCGGGCCTCCTCGCTCGACGCGCTCCACGCGACCGGCTCGTCCCGGCCGTCACCGTCCGCAATTATCTGCACACGGCCGTTCGCAGATATGGAACCGCGATCGCGACGGAGATGTCAAGATAGGACCCATGAGCAGCGCACCGCTCCGTACCTACGGCGGCGTCAGCGGGACCGACCGGCAAGCCGAACGCCGCGCCCAGCTCGTCGCCGCGGGCCTCGACCTGCTCGGGTCGGACGACGGCGTCCGCGCCCTCACGGTGCGCGGGGTGTGCCGCCACGCCGGACTGGCCGCGCGGTACTTCTACGAGAACTTCGCCGACCGGGACGCCCTCGCGGCCGCGGTCTACGACCATGTCGTCGAGGGCATCGCCGCCACCACCCTCGAGGCCGTGCAACAGGCTCCCGCCGACGCGGACGCCAAGGTCCGCGCCGGACTGGCGCGCCTCGTGCGCGCCGTCGCCGAGGACCCGCGCCGCGGCAGGCTGCTGTTCTCGCCGTCGATGGCCGATTCCACACTCGCCGCGCGGCGGGTCGCCTCCACCCGCATGTTCGTCCGGCTGCTCGGACTCCAGGCCCGCGAGTTCTACGGCGTCGACGGCAGCACGCGGCTCGACATCCTGGCCGAGATGCTCGTGGGTGGGCTGGCGCAGACGTTCACGTCGTGGCTCGACGGCAGCCTCGAGGCCACCGAGGACGAGATCGTCGGCCACTGCGCCGAGCTGTTCCTCGCCGTGGCCGACGCACCTTGATCAGCTTCGCCCTGCTCCACCACGTGGCCGGGTTCGCACTCCCCTACCCTGGCGGCAGGTGTGGTGCCGCCACTGCCGCCGTGCTCGGCGCGCCCTCACTCCCGGCGCCACCACGCGCGGCGCTTCCGCGGCGACGTCTCCGCGCGCGGAGACGTCGGCCACTCCCCGCGCGCGGGGGCCGGCGGTTCGGTGGGCCGTTCCGGGCGGACACGGCCACGGTCTCGGCGCCAGCCACCGAGGACGTCGTCGACGTCGACGGGTGCCAGGCGGATGCGCGGGCCCTCCCCGGAGCGCATCCACGCGGCGATGCGCAGATTCAGCTCCCGCACGGTCTCGCGAACCTCGTCCTCGCTCCGCAGCGACGCAACCGCCTCGTGAAGGTTCTCGACCTCTTTGCGCAGCCGTAGCGGTTCCGGAAGCGCGGCGTCGATCGACAGCCCCTCGCGCTCGAGGTAGGTGCTCAGCCAGTCACGATCCAATCCGGTCAGCGGCTTCCCCGCGCCGGGGAGCGCGTCGAACTCCCCGCGTTCCTGGGCTTCGCGGATCTGCTTCTCCACCCACGATTCGAAGTCGACGCCGGGTGGCTTGCGTTCGGTCGTGGCCCCACCTCGTCCGCGATGATCGCGCCGGCCGGTGCCCACCCGCAACCGGACACGTGCCACCACCGCACCCCGGGAGGCGAACACCCCGCGCGGGCACGTCGATCAGCGTGCCCGCGCCGCCATCTCGAGACACCGCGCGAACTCGTCCGCGCCGACTCGGTCACCGAGCACCATCGCCAACCGGGTCAGGAACGCCTTGACGCCGGACCCTCCGGACTCGCCCTCCCCTGCCACGCTGTCGATGCCGGAGGAGAGGGCGAGCCACACCTGCTCTCGCGCCGCTTCGTCGGCGGACACGGCGACCGGACGCTGCAACGCGTCGCCGGTGGCCTGGCCGGCTGCCGGGTCCGGTGCCGTGCCCGCGCGTAGCTGCGGCGCCACACGATCGAGCATGGCGGGCTCGCGGGTGCGCGCCAACACCTGCCCGTCGGGCCGCACGACGAACATCTCCCCCGGCTCGGCGCCCCATGCCGCAGCCAGTTCGCCGGCCGGGTCGTCGAGCACCGCCACGTCTCCGGCGATGTCCCCGGCCGGGTGATCGGCGTCGGTGTCCGCCGGCACGATGACCGCAGACACCGGTTCCGGTGCGAGCTCGTCGGCGAGCCGCCGGGTCGCGGCGACCACCTCGGCCGCCCGCGCCGGACTCGCACCGGCCACCAGCACGCTGAAGCCGTGGCCCCGCACTGCGTGCAACGACGTCTCCTGCGCCGGCGCCCCTGGGACGCGGCGCCGCACCCGCCGGTCTTCGAGCGGGTCACCCGGCCGCATGCCCGGCACGTCAGCCGCCGCGGGCCAGGTCAACGGTGAGCCGTGCGTGTGCGTGGCCGACGACTGCCGCGGGTTGAGCAGATGGGAGAACTCCGGATGGTCGGCCGAAAGCGCCAGCACCGCATCGCGGGTGAGGCGGTGGCCGCGGGTGCCGGGCGACATGATCAAGGTGGACTTGCCCGCGTTGTCCACGTTCTGCCGCCACGCCGCGTGCCGTTCGACCGAGTACGCGGCGAGCAACGACGCGTCGGCCCTGCCACGCACCACCTCTGCGAGCTGCCACACCAACGTTTCCGCGTCCTCCATACCCGAGTTCAGCCCGCGCACGCCGAAGATCGGCACCAGGTGCGCCGCATCCCCCGCGAACACCACGCGCCCGTGGACGAAGTCGGGCAGCGCCAGCGCGCGGGCCTGGTAGTAGCCGTGCCATTCGAGCGTCCACGGAACATCGCTGCCGAGCCACGTCAGATGTCGCGTGATCCGGTCACGAATGCGCTCCTCGGCCGTTTCGGCCGCGGGGTCGTCGGCGGCGTCGAGCTGGTAATCGATCCGCCAAATATCTCGCGGCTGCCGGTGCATGATGATCGTCGACCCGGGGTTGCTGGGCGCGTCGAACCAGACCAGCCGTTCCGCGGGCAGCTCGGACGGCCAATGGATGTCGGCGATCACGTAGTTGCCTTCGTAACTCGTGCCCTGCATCCGCAGCCCGGCGAGGCGGCGCACGGTGCTGCGCCCACCGTCCGCGGCGACCACCCACCGTGCCCGCAGGTCCCGCTCGCCGAACGGGGTCTGCAGCGTCACCCGCGCGGCCTCCTCGTCCTGAACCAGGCCGGTCACCTCGGCGGACCAGTGGAGTGTGGCCAGCGGATGCTCGAGCAGTGCATCGACCATCACCTGTTCGATCTCCGACTGGGACACGTTGACCATGGGCGGCCGCGCGGCGTGCTCACCGTGCGGCATTTGGAAGTGCAGCACCTCGCGGTCGCGGTGGTGCGTGCGGCCGCCGGTCCACGGCAGCACGATCTTCTCGAGCTCGGGGCCGAAACCGAGCCGGTCGGAGACTTCGAGGCTGTGCCGCGACAAGCAGATCGCCCTGCTGCCGAACGACACGGACTCGCCCGCCTCGACGGCCGTGACGGGAATGCCGCGACGCACCAGCCCGAGCGCGACGCCGAGCCCGACCGGTCCGGCTCCGATGACGAGGACCGGCAGCGGCTCGACGCCCTCGGCCGTCGGGACGACGTCGGTGGCGGGATAGGTCGGGGGCCGGTAATAGGCGGTCATGTCAGGCCGTCACCTCCTGATCGGCGCGCGTGGGGGTCGGAGGCTCGGCGCGGGAGGCACGGAGGGCGAGCACCGAGCCGAGGCTGATCACGGCGAGCACGACGAAGTAACCGGTGACGGCCAACGAATCGCCGAAGGCCGCGTAGAGCGACGTGGCCAGCAACGGGGCGAGGCCACCGCCGAGAATCGCGCCGATCTGGTAGCCGAGTGAGGCCCCGCTGTAGCGCAGGTGCACCGGGAACAACTCCGCGAACAGCGCCGACTGCGGCCCCGCCGTGGTCCCGAGCACGAAACCGAGCACGAGCATGGCGACCGTCATCAGCGGTATCGATGCGGTGTCGAGCAACGGGAAGAACGCGGCGGCCGCGACGACCAACGCCGTGGAAGCGATAACGTACACCCGCAGCCGGCCTACGGTGTCGGATTTCCACGCCGACAGGGCCATCCCCGCCATCCACACAGGACAGGCACCGATGAGCAGCCACAGCATGGTCGAACGGGGGAAGCCGAGTTCCTCGGTGCCGTAGGTGAGCACGTAGACCATGAAGGCATAGGCGATGCCGTTGGTGGCGACGAACGTGCCCGCGGCCAGCAACACGACTTTCCCGTTGCGGCGCAACACCTCGACGACGGGCAGCTTCGCGACCGCGTCGGTCTGGCGCGCGCTGCTGAACTCATCGCTCTCGGCGACACCCAGTCTGATCCACATCGCCACGCCGACGAGCGCGGCGCTGACGAGGAACGGGATGCGCCAGCCCCATGACGCGAACGCGGCGTCGTCGAGCAACGTCGTCATGAGCAGGAACACCAGGTTGGCGCCGAGTACGCCCGCGGGAACACCGAGCTGCGGTGCGGCGCCGTAGAGACCCCGTTTGCCCGTGGGCGCGTTCTCCGTCGCCACGAGCACCGCACCGCCCCATTCGCCGCCGACGCCGATGCCCTGCACGAACCGCAGCAGCACCAGCAAAATCGGCGCCGCGACGCCGATCGCGTCGAACGTCGGCAAGAGGCCGATGCCGACGGTCGCCGCTCCCATCAGCACCAGCGACAGCACGAGCATCGACTTGCGGCCGATCCGGTCGCCGTAGTGGCCCATCACGACGCCGCCCATCGGGCGGGCGACGAACCCGACCGCGAACGTCGCGAACGCCGCGAGGGTCGAGGCTACCGACGATCCGCCGGGGAAGAACTGCGGACCAATCACCAGTGCCGCGGCCGTGCCGTAGATGAAGAAGTCGTACCACTCGATGGCGGTGCCGACGAAACTCGACGTCACGGCTCGGCGGGCGTTCCGGCGGTCGTGCTCTGCCGAGGCGCCAGGCTGCGTGTCGGTCGGCTGGGGATCAGGCGTCCCGGAGGAACCGGACGCCGGTGTGGCGGTCGCCGTCATTGGTCTCGCCTTTCGGGATGTCTGTGTGCGCGGGCTCCGGTGCACCGCGCACCGCAGGAAGCATCGCCCGCCTTTCCGCGCCCCGAAAAGCGCAACTATCCAGGGTTGTTCCCCGGGGATTCCAGGGAAGTGCTCCTCGCGCCGGCCGCGAACTGCACGAACGTCCGCGAGACCGTGCTCAACATCGATCCTCGGTTCCAGGCGACGACGATCTCGACCGGATCAGGCCGCGGCTCCAGATCGGTACGGGCGACGACGCTGGAACCGTCGTAGGTCCGGTCGTGTTGCGGCCGTTGCACGAGCAGGGTCCACCCCAGACCGCGGCCGACGAACGCCCTCGCGGTCTCGAAATTCTGCGTCCGGTACGCCACGCGTGGGGCGAACCCGGCCTGCCGACAGACCTCGAAGGCGTGCTCGGAACTCGGGGGTGCATCGAGCAGCACCATCGGTTCAGCGGCGAGGTCCACCAGCCGGAGCGGCCCGGGAGCACCGGCCAACGGGTGGTCCGGAGCGAGCAGCACGAGCGGATCGCGGGTCCCCAGCGTGCTGGTCCGCCAATCCTGCGACAGGCCGAGGTCGTAGGCGATGGCCAGGTCGAGCTCACCGTCGTCGAGGCTGCTGCGGAGCCGGTTCTGCGTCGCCTCGTGCAGTTCGATCCGCACGTCGGGGTAACACTGGGTGAAAGCGCGGAACAGTTCCGGCAGAACGGTCGGCCCGAGCGACGGGTAGCAGCCGAGTGCCAGTGGCCCTGCCACGACACCGTTCTCACCCGCGGCGTCGGCCTGCAGTTCGCCCGCCTGCCGCAGCAGGGTCCGCGCCCGACTCAGCACGGTCTCGCCGGTCGGCGTCAGCTGCACGCCCCGCGCGCGCTTCCGCACGGTGAGCTGGACTTTCAGCGCCTTCTCCAGATCGGTGACGGCCGCCGCGAGCGCCGACTGCGACAGGTGCAGGCGCTCAGCTGCACCACTGATCGTTCCGGTGTCCGCCACCGCCACGAACGCGGCCAGCTGGCGGATCGTATAGGTGGGCAGGTTGTCCGCACGCGACATGCACCGACCGTAGCGCCGGGCCGCCGGGTTCGTGGACAGCCACGATCTCGGGGGCCGCATCGGGGACGTCCCCGATGCCGCATGCATGCCGCGGGAGCATGGTGGAGGTATGACGACGACCACGAAGCTCACCCGTTCCCGCAGCGACCGCGTACTCGGCGGGGTGTGCGCGGGCCTGGCCCACCGATTCGGCTGGAAGCCGCGGACCATGCGGCTGGCATTCGTCGCCTCCTGCCTGCTGCCCGGCCCGCAGTTCCTGCTGTACCTCGCGCTCTGGATCATCATCCCGGCCGGAGACCGCTGAGCGGACCCGTCCCCGGCTGCCGTGTCCCGGAGCGGACCCGTCCCGCCGGCCACGTCCCTGCGGAGCCGGGTCACGGCAGCGTGGCGCTGGCGCCGAGTCCCTTCTCGGCCGCCGCGGCCCGCACCGCCTCGATGACCAGCCGGAGCGACGGCCGGGGTGTGCCCTTCGCCCGATAGGCGATCGACACGCGCCGCATGACCGGTTCGGTCAGCGCGATGATGTCCACACCGGGCGGCAGCAGCGACAGTCCGAGGTCTGACACCAGCGTGACGCCCAGCCCGGAACCGACCATCGCCAGGGCGGTGGCCTGTTCCTCAACCTCGTGCGCGATCTTCGGTTCGAATCCCCGCTGCTGACAGGCGATCCGGACGGCGCGGCCGAAATGCGACCGCGGTCCCGCCAGCACCCACGGGTGTTCGGCGAGGTCGATGAGCGAGACCGCCGGTTCGGGCACGACACCGGTCGGCACCGCGGCGTGCAGCCGTTCCACCGCGACGACCTCGCGCGCCAGCGCCGGATCCCACGGCATCGGATAGTCCGAGTAGTCGATCACGAACGAGAAATCGAGCGTGCCGTCCCGCACCGCGCCCGCCGTCTCCTCGGGAGCCAGTTCGCGCGTACGCACCTCGATGCCGGGATGTTCGGATGCCAGCGCCGTCAGCGCGGGCGGCAGCAGCCCCGAGGCCACCGACGCCCACACTCCCGCCGTCAGCCGCGCCGACAGCCCGTCCTGGGCGTTCTCCAGCGCATGCGTCGCCCTGCCCACCGAATCGAGGATCTCCTCCGCGTGCTCGGCCAGCAGCGTGCCGAGCTCGGTCAGCTGCACCCTCCGTCCCAGCCGTTCGAACAGCTGCACGCCCACGTCGCGTTCCAGTTGAGCCAGTTGCTGCGAGACGGCCGAGGCCGAGTAGTGCAGCGCACCGGCCGCCGCGGTGACGGTGCCCCTCCGGTTCAGTTCGCGCAGCATGCGCAGGCGGTGCAACGACAGTTCCATGGCCGTCAGCGTAGACACGTGGGCCTGTGCAGGAAGCGTGAACGGTTCCGTGCGTGATCTTTAACTGGACGCGCAGCCGTTCCCGGGCCCACGCTGTAGGTAGCGGGCAGGCAGCGGGCGACCACGGCATCAGCGCAGCTGAGCACCGATCCTCACCGACGAAACGGCACACCGCCGAGTGGCGGTGGACGCTGCCGTTTTCAGGTGCGCCGGGCCCGGCAGCAGGCGACAACAGGCGACACGAATGGTGGAGGTGCGTTTCAGGTGACCACGATGGAAAACCGTCCAGCGGCCGGCGGCACCGCGGCCGGCACCCGGGCCGCTGGCGCGACCGACATTCGCACCAGCGAGCCCCTGCTGCGGCTGACCTGGACCGACCCGGTCACGGGTGCCCAGGGCTTCCTCGTGGTGCACACCCTCGCCTCCGGCCTGGCGACCGGCGGCACTCGGATGCGCGCGGGCTGCACCATGAAGGAGGTCGAAGACCTCGCCCGCGGCATGGCGGCCAAGACCGCGACGTTCGACCTTCCCGTGGGCGGCGCCAAGGGCGGCATCGACTTCGACCCGAAGGACCCCCGCGCGCTCGAGGTCCTCGAACGCTTCTGCCAGGCGATGCGTCCGTGGCTGGACGCGCACTGGGTCACGGCCGAAGACCTCGGTGTGCCGCAGCACCTGATCGACGACGTCTTCGACCGGCTCGGGCTGGAGCAGAGCTACCACGCCGCGATCAGGCGGGCCCCGCACCCGGAGCGCACGCTCCGGCGGGTGCAGGCCGGGCTCAACGCGCCCGTGCCCGGTGGCCTGCTGCTCGGCGACGTGATCGGCGGTTACGGCGTCGCCCAGGCCTGCCTCGGCGCGGCCGGTGCATGGGGCTGGGAGAACGAGACGACCACCGTGGCGATCCAGGGCATCGGCACGATGGGTGGTGGCGCGGCGTTCTACCTCCACGAGGCCGGTATGCCCGTCGTGGCCGTGGCGGACGCCGCGGGCACGCTGTACCGGCCGGAGGGGCTCGACGTGCCCGCGCTGCTCGAACTGCGGGACGCCTACGGCGAGATCGACCGGAGCCGGCTTCCGGAGGACGTGCAGCAGCTGCCGCGGGACGCCGTGATCGCCACGGCTGCGGACATCCTCGTCCCCGCTGCGATCTCGTACGCGGTCACGCCGGACAACGTCTCCGACGTTGCGGCCAAGGTCGTCGTCGAGGCCGCCAACTCGGCGACGACGCCGGAGGCCGAGGCGATGCTCGCGGCCCGCGAGATCCCGGTCATCCCGGACTTCGTCGCCAACGCCGGTGCGGCGGCGTGGGCGTGGTGGCTGCTGCTCGGCTACGTCGACGCCGATCCGGCGACGTCGTTCCACCGGCTGCGCACCGAGATGCAGTCGAAGGTGGCGATGCTGCTGAGCTCGTGGGACGTCGACGGGGTGCCGCTGCGGGAGACCGCCTGGCAGCTCGCGTCCGCCAACCGGGAGGTTCTCGCCGAGTCGCCCGACGTGGCGATCCCGTAGTCGCCGCCGGACACGGAGCGGGTCCCGGTCGCCGCCACCCGGCGCCGGGGTCCGCTTCGCCGTGTTCTGCCGCTTTGCCGTGGCCCGCTGCTTTGCCGTGGCCCCTCTGCTTTGCCGTGTCCTGCGGCGGTGGCGGCGGTCCACCGGCGATGCCGCGGCGGGGCGACCGGCCGGGGCGGTGTCAGCCTTTGAAGTAGACCAGCTGGTGTGTGGTGGCGAGCAGCTCACCGCCGGTGCCCCACAGGCACGCGGACTGGTCGAAGTAGCTGCGCCCGAAGCGGTTCGAGCGGGCGCGGGCGAGCACCGGACGTGTGCCGTGGTCGGCCAGGACCGCCTCGTCGGCGTGGAAGTAGACCGTGAGCGAGATCGTGCCCGCGGGCATGGCCTGTCCGCGGCGCAGGAAGACGCGCGGGTAGAACACGTCGCACAGCGAGGCCAGGGCCGGGAAGTCGAGCGGGCGGGCCGGGGCGTCGCGGACCCACAGCATCGTCGTCGAGTCCGGCGATTCCGGGGCTCCTTCGAGTGCGGGCAGAGCGCCGTCGAGGAACCGCATCTCGTAGTTCTTGGCCCATTGGACCTCGTCCGGCATGGGCGTGACGGGTACGGCCTCCGGCTCGGGCACGTCCGGCATGGTCGCCTCGGTGTCGGCCCACGTGTCGCGCCGTGCCGCGTACACGGCGGTGGCGGTGGTGATGACCCGGCCGTCCTGGGTCAGTTCGAGCGACCAGTGCTGGGTGGAGCGGTTGGTGCGCGACGGGCGGGCCGACACGGTGAATTCGCCGTCGGCGACGGGCCCCGCGTAGTTGACGGTCAGTGACACGGGCACGCCGAGGCGTTCGGGGTGGCACTGCACGGCTTCGAGCAGCGTCGCCGCGGTGATGCCGCCGTAGGGGCCGACCATGTTGGCGTAGGCCGGGTGCGTCGCCCCCGTGTACGTGCCGTCGCCGGTGTCGGCCGGCTTCAGCGCGACGGCCGCGTCGAACGGATGGTCACGGCCCGCCGGGCCGCTGCCGTCGGATCCACTCATGCCTGCCTCCTCGCTCCGTCCCGCTCCCGCTGGGACGCCGACATGCTTAGCACGGCGCAGTAACAGGACCCTGCCGTGACCGCGGCCGGAGCGACCGTGGTCACAGCACCTGCGGCCGCGTCCACGAGCGCGTCCCGGCGGTCCCGGCCTACGGTCGGGGTATGCGTGTGACGACGGCGGCCGCCGCGGTGATCGCCGTCCTGGTGTGGGGCGAGGTCGAGCATTGGCGGTCGTCACGGCGGTGGCTCGGCACGTCCCGTCGCGGCGACGGGCCTGATGTCGTCGTCGTGCTCGGGTACCGCAACCGTGGCGTACGGGCGAACGCCGTCAACCGCTGGCGCGTGCGCGCGGGGCTCCGGTCGCGCACACGGGGCGCGCGGCTGATCCTGACCGGCGGCGCGGTGGCCGGGCCGGTCCCGGAGGCGACCGTGATGGCTGCCTACGCTCGCGGCGTCCGCGGCTACGACGGGCCGTTGGTGACCGAGACGGCCAGCCGCACCACGTGGGAGAACGTGGTCAACGTCGCGCCCCTGCTCGAGGACGCCGGCACGATCGCCGTCGTCTCGCACGCGCTGCACGCGGAGAAGGCGCGCGTATGTCTCTGGCGCAGCCGGCCCGATCTCGCCGTGCGGCTGGTGCGCGGGCGGGAGTATCGATTGGGGGAATGGGTTCTGGCCAAGCCCGCGCTGGCCGTCGCCGGGAGACTCCGGCTGCGCGCGTTGCTGTCACCGTCGCGGTGACGGTGGGCGCCGTCGGAGTCGGCACCCGCTTTCCTGGACGTGCCGTGACGGTCGCTGCCACGTGCCCGTTCCCGCTCCGGCGGTTGTCACCGTTCCGTGGTCGTCGCCGGTTCTGTGGTCGTCGCCGGTTCTGTGGTTGTCGCAGGTCCGGGGTTGTCACAGGTCCGGGGTAGTCACTGCTCCGTGCTCGTCGCCGGGCTGTGGTCGTCCCCGGCCGGCCGTCACCGCGTTGTGGTCGTCGCCGCGTTGGCCGACGTGGGGTCGATGACCGCCCGCGCCCGCCGCCGGCGGCCGGTTGTGGGTCGCGGACGGCGCGGCGGCGCTGTAGGTCGTCCCGGATAGCAGCGGGTCATTCGGCATGGTCCTCGATGGACGGGCTCAGCTGCGGGTCGCGGCCGCGCTGTCCCGGCACCGGTGCCACGACGGGTCCTGCCTGCCGCCGCGCCCGCCGATCCCCCGCGGCACGGCCCGGTGCGTCGAGGCGTTCCTCGACGAGGACGGTCTCGTGCATGTTCGCCAGCACGGTCATCGTGACCGCGTGCGCGGCGGCGAGCAACAGGAGGAGCACGCCCAGGTTGCCGACGGTCGCGCGCAGGACTCCGCCGCCGAAGCCGAGGTCGAGCACGGCCACCAGTGCCAGCACGCCGAGCATCAGCAGATGGAACAGCACGCTGGCGAGGCGGGCCTGCGAACCCGCCCTGGTGTCGTCCACATCGGACAAGTAACGCTTCCCGCTGCGGTACAGGATCTGACCGTCCGCCACGATCATCAGCGCGCCCAGCACGAGGAAGGCCAGAAAGGCGTCGTCAGGCATGTCGGTCTCCCTTCACCCTGCGAGAGATGCCTTCATCGGGTAGCCGGGAGCGCTCGCCGCGGAAACGGCCGCGGCCGCCGGGTGTGTCCGAGCGCACCGCCGTGAGCACACCACTCGGCCGTCCCATCCCCTGTTCGGAGCAGTCCGCGGGGTCGAGTGCGCGCCACCGGTCGAGCGCGATGAGCCAGCCACCTGCAGACGCGGGCACGTGGCCGCTGGCGGTCGCGCCTGCGTACCGGCGTGGTCCTCGCCGCGGCTCCGCAGCGCAGTCGACGGTGCCTGATCTTCGGCGACCCGCTGTGAGGCGGCTGTCGCGGACGCGGTACAGTACCGACATCGCCTCGACGCGAGGTGATGGCCGGGCTGTGGCGCAGTTTGGTAGCGCACTTGACTGGGGGTCAAGGGGTCGCAGGTTCAAATCCTGTCAGCCCGACCGGCGGGAAGAAGCCCCTGATCTCGGATTTTTCGAGGTCAGGGGCTTCTTGCTGTTGAGATCAGTGGCTTTTCGTGTGCCGGCCCCCGATCTGCACAGCCTTCGTCTTGGGACCACGTGGGGACCCACGACGGCGAGTTGGCTCACGCGCACCACTCGAGACCGGTTCCCCACCATCCACCTCACGAAGAACCCCAGGATCGAACTATCCGCAGCGGCACGCGGCGACTCAGCCGGCCGTCGGGTGTTCGTTCCCGACTCAGGTCGATCCGTCCCGCCGATCACCGTCCGACGGCGGATCAGCTTCCGACTGCGGGGCGGCCGCAGGCGGCGGGGCGGCATCCGACGGACCGGGTTGCGGCGCCCGGGGAACAGCCACGAGTGCGCTACTGGCCAGCAGCGCGTCGACCCACCGGGCCCGGGGATCCACGTCGACCAGCACCGCCTTCGTCAACAGGGTCAGCGGCACCGCGAGGATCGCCCCGACCGGTCCGAGAACCCACCCCCACAGCACCAGCGACAGGAACGTCGCGATCGTCGACAGCCCCACCGCGTTACCCACGAACCGAGGCTGGATCACCGACTGCACGACGAAGTTGAGCACGACGTAGACGGCGATGACGCCGACCATGAGACGCCAGTCGCCCTCCAGCAGACCGAGAATCGCCGGTGGCGCGACACCCAGCACGAACCCGACGTTGGGGATGTAGTTCGTCATGAACGCGAGCAGCGCCCACAGCACCGGCAGCGGGATACCCAACAACCACAGGGCGACACCGTCCAGCACGGCGACGATCAGGCCGAACACCGTCGTCACGAGCATGTACCGCCGAGTGCCCCGAACGAATCCCGCGATCGCGGTGCCGATCCCGGGCCGGTCGGCGCTCACGGCACCGTGACGGGCATCGGCGCCGGTCGCTTCCATGCTGAGGAACAACAGCAATGCGAGCAGGAAGAGCACACTCGCGCCCACCCCGGTCACAGAGGACAGCACGGCCTGGACGTATCCCAGCACCCGGTTCAGGTCCAGACTGGACGTCGCGGGCCGGAGATGTTCCGCATCCACGCCGAATCTGCCCAGTGCCGCGGTGGCCGACGACACCAGGTCGTCGGCGCGCGCGGTGTAGCGGGGCAGCAATGCGGCCAGCTGCGCGACCGACACGACCAGCACCCCGACCAGTCCGGCGAGCAGCGCGTACACCAGCAGCACGAGCACGGACGTCGCGACCCAGGCCGGCAGTCCCCACCTGCGCAACAACTGCGATGCCGGACTCACGGTGATGACGACGACCAGGGCGAGAAACAGCGGACCGACCAGCCAGGACGCCGCCATCAGTCCGGCGAGGACCACGACGGCCGACGCCGCGCCGATCAGCAACACGACCGCGCGCGGCATTCCGCGCACCACGAGGTCCGAGCCGGCCGTCATGGCGGCGACGTTAACCGGCACCGCTGCGGCACACCTCGTCCGTACCGGATGAGAAACCCGCGGCGAGCCCCTGCCTCCCCCGACGACGCGGACTCTGCGGCATTCCGGCACGGCTGTCCTTCGTGACCGGCCCTTCCGGGACGCGAATGTCAGGGGTCGCCTCGCGCGGTCACCGTTTCCGGGTCAGCAGGAACCCTGCGAGCGCCCCCAACGCGGCCACGACGACCAACGCGGTCCACAACGGCGCCGACACCACGATCGTGAACAGGTGCATGTCCACGACGTCGCGGTTCTGCACGACGAACAGCACCACGACCACGGCGACGAGCAGTGCCACGACCTGGCGTGGTCCGATGTGGAAACGTCGGTGCGGGCCCGGTTTCGCGGTCATGACCCGCCTCCCTTCAGCCCTCCGCCGTATCGTGCGCGACGTCCGGGTCCGGATGCCTCATCCGGCGTGGGTGAGGCACCCGGACGTCACCGGCGGGCACGTCGACCAGCCCCCGCTGCCGAGCCTCGGCCAACGCCCCTCGCCTGGTGTGGACTCCGAGCTTGGCGTAGACGGACCGCACGTGTGTCTTGACCGTGTTCACCGAGACCCCGAGTGTCGCGGCGAGCTCCTCCAGGGAACGCATCGAGCTCAGGTGGCCGAGCACGTCCCGTTCACGAGCGGTCAGCCCCACGCCTCCGTCACCGGCGCCGCTCCGGCCTGCGCCGAAAACCGCCTGCCGGATCGCCAGGCCGAACGGCTCCAGCGAAGCGAAGCCACCGGCATGCTCGACCAGCAGCCGGGCGATTCGCCGGTCTGCCACCGCGAACGGCCTGATCAGGTGAACCGGCTCTGCGGTGCGCAACGCGACGTGGAGGAGCTCGAACGCATGCGTCCGGCGCCCCGAACTCAACGCCAGGCCGATGTCGTGCACCCGGCCGTGCACCTCGGTCAGCACCGGCAGGACCGCCCGACTGCCCGCGCCGCCGGAGTCGGGCACGCCGACGGGTACCCCCGCCGTCCACGCGCGGATGAGTGCCACCTCCGCGCTCGGTCCGACCCGCTCGCACAGCCAGTCGGCCGTCTCACGGGCAGCCGATTCGTCCCCGGCCAGTACGGCGCCGCCGGCTTCGGCCAGCGCTCCCACGGCGGCGACCGGAGCCGGCACCGGTATCGTCCCGAGCGTCGTCCGCGCCCTGCGCAACCGCCACAAGCCTGCGGAGCGCTTCCCGCCGTCCATCGCGCACGTTCCGTTGACCACCTCGACGAGGTAGGCCAGGACCGGATGTCTCGTCAGGTCGACCTCGGCCGCATCACCGATCGACCGGCGGGCCGCGTCGGGCTCCGCTCGAAGCAGCTGGAAGAACGCACCGGTGAGCCGGTGCAGCAACAGCGACACATCCTGACCACCCGGCTCGGCGCTCCCCTCCCGGGCCTCGTGCGCGGCCGCCGCATCCGCGAGGTCCCCGGCGAGCCACGCGGCCGACTCCCGGGCGGGCTGTACATGCGACAGGATCCCGGGCAGGCCGTGCTCCTCCGCGAGGCGCTGCGCAGCCCGCAGCGCCTCACGCGCGGCATCGACCCGGCCGTCGCGCAGCGCGATCCAACCGCGGTTCAACCATGCCCAGGCCTGCAGTTCGGGTCGGCCGGTCCCGGCCGTATCGGGAACCTGCTCCGGCTCGCCGCCCCGGGACAGCGCCAGCGCGGAACGGAGCAGGGTTCTCACCATGCCGTCGGCGTCGGAGCCGGTCGCCGGCGCGGATGCGGTGGCAGCCGCATCCGCGGGCGGCCGTCCGGCCTGCAGGTCGGCGATCGCCGACACCACAAGCAGGCGTGGATCGTTCCGCGCCCTCGGATCTCGCTCGGCGACTTCCAGCGCCCGCCGCACGGCGTCACCCTCGCCGCGGAACAGCAGCACGGGCCCGTACCGCACGAGCAGGCGCACCAGGAACCCGGAGTCGTCACACCGCGCCGCCTCGTCCAGCGCGTCCGGCAGCAGCCCCTCACTCGCCAGTCCGGCGGCCGCCGTCGCATGCAGTCGGCCGACCGCGTCGGGGCGGCGCCGCCGCACGTCGCCGTACAGGAACGAGCGCCACATCGGATGGACCCGATACCGGGGTTCCCGCTGCCCGACACGAGCGACGAAAGCCCCCTCCCACTCCAGATCGGCGAGGACGGACCCGGCATCCGGTCGGCCCGACAGTGCCGCGGCCACCCTCGGACTCACCTCGGCGCAGACGCTGACGGCCCGGAGAACCTCTGCGGTCCCCTCCGGCATTCCCGCCAGCACTTCTCCCATCAGAAACGCCGCCACGGACTGATCGTTCACGGCGAAGTCGTCGACGAACCCGGCTCGGTCCGGGTCGTGCTGCAACGCACGGGCGACCATGCGCAGTCCGGCCGGCCAGCCTGCCGTGCGCTCCACGAGCCGCGTGAGCCTTCCGGCCTCGAGTACGACGCCGGCGCGGCGCAGCAGCGCATCGGCCTCCGGCTCGGCGAATCTCAGGTCGCCCGCGCGCAGCTCGGCCAGCTCACCGCGCAACCGCAGTCGCGCCAACGGCAACGGCGGGTCCGCCCTGCTCGACAGCACCAGCCGCAGATTGTCCGGCTGGTACCGGATCATGGTCTCGATGCCGTGCCAGACCGAGGGATCCGAGATCTCGTGCACATCGTCGACGACCAGCCGAATCCGGCCCGGCAATTCCCCCACCGCGTCGAGCAACTCGGCGACAGTGTCCGCCTGGTCCCCCGCTCGATGGCTCCAGCCGTGCAGCCCGTTTCCTCGCGGGACCGGGCAATGCCGGCGGATCGTGCGCGCCATGGCACAGAACAGCCGTTGGGGGTCGTCGTCGCGACGATCGGCCAAGACCCATGCGGCCGCGGCGCCGCTCGCCGCGACCCAGCCGGCGAGCAGGCTGGTCTTCCCGTACCCGGCGGGGGCGCACACCAGCGTGACCGGGCAACGTTCGACGGCGTCGTCGAGCGCAGCGAACAAGTCCTCACGGGTGAGTGACATGGCCGCCACAGCCGGGACAGCGATCTTGGTGTGCGGTACCGGGCCGTGCCGACACGTCCCCGTGGACCGCGAAGCTCCCACGCGACCGACGATAGGCCAATCCGGGACGTGCTGCCGCGGGTCGTTCACCGCTCGCGTGACCGTGTCACGCCCCTGGTGCCCGACGACCGCAGACGGCGCGTTCCGCTCTCCCCTGCTGTCACCTCCACAGGCTCGCCGCGCTGCCACACCCGCGACGCCGCCACCGCGCCCGCGTGCGGACGCTCCCGCGGGGGCGGAATCCTCACCCGGCGACGGTGAGGTGCACATCGTCGAGGAGTCCGTGTGCCCGCGCGACACCCACGGCGTCGGCGCGCTTGGTGACCCCAAGCTTGAGATAGATGGCCCGCGTGTGCGTCTTGACCGTGTTCAGCGACACCGTGAGGTCGTCGGCGATCTCCTCCAGCGAGAGCGCGGTCGGCAACAGACCCAGTACCGCGCGCTCCCGCTCGGTCAGCGTGAGCGGAGCCAGCTGAGGCAGACCACGGCGTGCGGCGGCGACCCTGCGCGCCAACGGCTCGCATGCGCCGAATCGGCCGAGACCGGTCTCCAGCACATCCCCGATCAACGGCGGTGCGACCACGAGCGGGTAGAGCACATTCTGGGACTGCGCGTGCTCCATCGCCCGCACCAGCGCGCGTTCGGCCTCCCGGGACCGGCCCGCGAGCTGCTGGATCTCGGCGTCGGCCAGCGCCGCGCACACTGTCGACCACGGCAGAGCCATCGGAAGACGCTCCGTCAGCGCCGGCCTGAGCACTCGCGCCGCAGGTCCGTGGCGTCCCGAGGCGAGCTGCTCGCGCGCCCGCATCACGGCGATCTCGCCGCTGCCCGGGGCCACCTCGTGGCACCGCTCCCGGGCCCGCACCGCGACGTCGGGGCGGTGCAGGTCCAGGGCGAGCCGATGTTCGAGGAAACCGCAGAGCAGCACCGCGATGCCGGGTGCCCGGCCGGTGTCGGCCGCGTCACGCGCGGAGCACACCCGGTGCAGCCCGCGCGTCCGTTCGCCCCGCTCGGACTCGGCGGCACCGCGCAGGGTCGTCGCGACAAGCCGTGTCCCGTGTGCACCCGTCCGGTGTCGGTCCAGCAGCCGGAGGACCTCGTCGACGTGCTGCAGGCAGCAACGCAGCTCCGCACGGAGCAGGGCGCCGTAGCCGAGCAGCAGGTGTGCCTCCGCCGCGGCCGTTCCCGCCTCCCACGGTCCCTCCGCGTCGGCCGCGGCGGCATTCGATGCCAACTCGGTCATCGACCGGAAATCCCCGCGAAGCGCAGCGACCCCGCTCAGGGTGGTCAGGCACCGGGCCACCACGTAATCCGCACGCCCGGCCCTGGCCGCGCGCAGTGCGGAGTCCGCCAGCTCACCGGCTTCGCCGGGCCTGTCCCGGCACAGCAGCAGGTCGGCCCGGTGGAGCTGCACCATCGCCTCCAGCGGGGACGACGGCACGACCCGTGCGGCATCGCCGTTGTCCCCGCCGTCGTCGGGTTGGCCGGTGATGCGGCGGATCCGCGCTCCGACGAGGCGCCGCAGGGTGTCCGTTTCCGTGCCGGCGCGGTAACGCACCAGCGCGTCCGCCCGGACGAGGTCCAGTTCGGCCAGTTCCGCCTCGCCCGCCTCCACCCGCACGAAGGCGGCGACGAGAGCGAGGAGCCCGTCCCCCGCCGCGGTTTCGGCGGGAAGTGCCGCCAACGCCCGCCGCACGAGGTCGTGTTCGCCCGCGAGCACCGCCGGGATCGCGCATCGGCGCAGTACGGCGCGGATCGTGCCGGATTGCCGCGAGGCGCACGCGTGGGCCAGTGCCGCCGCCGGTTCCGCCCCCGCGGCGTACCACTCCGCCGCCACCCCGGCCAGTCGTGCCGCACGTTCCGGATCCCGTCGGTACAGCACGGCGCGTGCGTGCTCACGGAACGGCGCACGGAGGCGATACCGCGTGCCGCCGGGGACCTGTCGCCGGGCGACGACGGACCCACGTTCGAGAGCCGCGAGCCGCGCCTCGGTGTCGGGACGGCCCGACAGCGCCGCGGCGAGTTCCGGGCTCACCTCGTCGCACACGCTCAGCGCGGCCACCAGTTGCCGGTCCCGCTCCCCCATCGCCGACAACACCTCATCGGCGATGTGGCCGGCCGCGGGCAGGGCCCGCACCGCAGCCGGCGCCGCCATATCCCGGCCGTCACCGGCGTGCGCGCGCAGCTCCAGGGCCGCGTGCCGCAACCCCGCGGCCCACCCTTCCGTGCGCCGCATCAGCTCGGGCAGTGTGCCGGGTGGCGCATCCGGCTGCGCCTCGGCGAGCAGGTGTGCGGCCTCGCCGGCCGTGAACCGTAGCTGCTCGGCCGACACTTCCGTCACGCTCACCCCGAGACCCTTCCGGGTCAGCGGCGCGCCCGGGACCGCACGCCCGGACAGCACCACTCGCGCGGTCCGAGGCAGGCCCCGCAGCACACCGGCCAGGCCGTGCAACGTCGCCTGATTCGTGAGCTCGTGGACATCGT
The DNA here is from genome assembly GCF_014195435.1 of Prauserella sediminis. Classification (NCBI taxonomy): domain Bacteria; kingdom Bacillati; phylum Actinomycetota; class Actinomycetes; order Pseudonocardiales; family Pseudonocardiaceae; genus Prauserella; species Prauserella sediminis. The sequence goes on from NZ_JACIBS010000002.1 coordinate 112,153, forward strand.
CGAGTACGAGGACGGCACCGCCGGCCACACTGCCCAGAGCCTCGGCGATCGTCGCGAGGAACTCCGGGTCCTCGCTCGGATGCGCAGGGACGGACACCGGGCGCTCGCGGACGGACGGCACACCGGTCTCCACCGCCTGCAGCAGCGCCGACCAGAATCGCGGCTCGTCGTTGTCGTCGGCGTCCAATGACACCCACACCGGGGTGGCACCGGCCCGCCCGCCGCACCATTGGGTCAGCAGCGTGGTCTTACCGGTTCCCGCAGGCGCACACACCCACACGACACCCGCGCTCGGTGCGCGGTCGAGGACCGCCGACAACCGTTCGCGTGTCACGAGGTTCGGCGCGAGAGCCGGCACCGCGGTCTTCAGCCTCGGCACCCGGCTACGGCGCGGGACATCGTGCTCCACTGCGGCACTCTCCTCCCGACGCGCTCCCCTCCACGGTCACACCGCACGGCGGAGCGCGCGAATCGCCGCCCGATTCACCAACGACGGGTGACCCGGGCACGCGGGACACGGCGCAGTGTGGAACCCGGACCGGAGCACCATCGGCAGGCGCACACGGGAGACGAGCATGAGCGAGACACATCCGGGCACCCATCGCGGCGGCAGCGGCACGAGCCGGATCGACGACCTGCACCCCGAGCAGGGGGCCGGCTGGGTCGCGTTCGCCAGCATCATGTTGGTCCTGGTCGGACTGTTCAATGTGCTCTTCGGGCTGGTCGCACTGTTCGAGCAGGATTACTACCTGGTCGGTTCCGCAGGTCTGCTGGTCTTCGACCTGACCGGGTGGGGCTGGATCCACCTCATCATCGGGGGCGCCGCCGTCCTCGCCGGTGTCGCGCTCACCACCGGCGCGACCTGGGCACGAGCGGTCGCCGCTGGACTGGCCGGGCTGAACGCACTCGCCCAGGTCGCGTTCCTGCCCGCCTTCCCGGCGTGGTCACTCGTCGCGATCGCCCTGGACGTCCTCGTGATCTGGGCCGTCGTGGTGCACGCCGGCAAACCGGCCACCCGGTAGTCACCGCACGCGTCACCCGAAGGAGGGGACCGGTGCCGCCGACCCGCTACGAGTTCCGCGTGAGCGGACACATGTCAGAAAGCACCCGGCACGCCGTCGGGCAACTCGGCCCGCTCGAGGTCGTGCCGGCACCGCCCGAGACCATCATCTACGGAGTCGTGACCGACGATGCGCATCTCCAGGGCATCATCGGGCTGCTGGGCAATCTCGGGCTCCGCCTCGTCGCGCTGCAGCGTGTTCCCGAATTCTCGTCCGGCGATACGGATCCCGGCTGACGCACCACGCTCGGCGCGACGGCCCGCCGCTCACCCGCGGCGGATGACGCCGGTCGAGGGGCGATCCGCTGACAATCACGGGCGCGGCCACCGGCTGCCATGACCGCGGCCTCTCGTCATCCGGAAAGGAACGACAGTCCCATGACCGACACCGTCGCCAGCGCGGGCGTCGCCGCCGCGAACGCCGACCTTCAGGACCGCCTCCCGTTCTCCGACACCACCGACACCCGCAACGCCGACCGTGGTTTCATCGGCACGATCCGGCCCGCGCAGGTGCGTGCGGACGACGGCAGGGTGGTCTGGGATGCCGACGCGTGGGCGGACGTCCTGCGGAGCCCGCGGCCGGACACCGTGAACCCCAGCCTGTGGCGGCAGGCCCAGCTGGTCGCCCGGCACGGCCTCTACGAGGTCACGGGCGGCATCTACCAGGTGCGCGGGCTGGATCTGTCGAACATGACCGTGGTCGAGGGCCGCGAGGGGATCATCGTCATCGACCCCCTGCTCTGCGCCGAGACCGCAGCCGCCGCACTGGCCCTCTACCGCAGGCACCGCGGCGACCGGCCGGTCACGGCGGTGATCTACACGCACAGCCACGCCGACCACTTCGGCGGCGTGCGGGGTGTGATCACCGACGACGACGTGACCTCCGGAGCGGTGCCGATCCTGGCCCCCGAGGGCTTCCTCGAGCATGCGGTGGCCGAGAACGTCTACGCCGGGACCGCCATGGCTCGCCGCGCGGCGTACATGTATGGCGCGGCTCTGCCTATCGGGGCCACGGGACAACTGGGCGCCGGTCTCGGGATGACGGTGTCGACGGGAACGGTCACCCTGATCCCGCCCACGCAGGACGTCGGCACCACGGGGCACGAGGCGGTCCTCGACGGCGTGCGCATCGTCTTCCAGGTCACTCCGGGGACGGAGGCACCGTCGGAGATGAATTTCCTCTTCCCCGACCACGGCGCGTTGTGCATGGCGGAGAACGCCACCCGCACGCTGCACAACCTGCTGACCCTGCGCGGCGCCCAGGTCCGCGACCCGCACGCATGGGCCGCCTATCTCCAGGAGTCGATCGAGCTGTTCGCCGACTCGGCCGATGTCGTGTTCGCCTCGCACCACTGGCCGACGTGGGGCCGCGACGAGCTCGTGGCGTATCTGTCCGAGCAGCGCGACCTGTACGCCTACCAGCACGACCAGACCCTGCGACTCTTGAACCAGGGCTATGTCGGCACCGAGATCGCCGAGATACTCGAGCCGCCTCCCGGGCTCGTGGACGCCTGGCACACCCATGGCTACTACGGTTCGATCAGTCACAACGTGAAAGCTGTGTACCAGCGCTACATGGGCTGGTTCGACGGCAATCCCGCCCACCTGTGGCAGCACCCGCCGGAACAGGCCGGGCGGCGCTACGTCGATGCGATGGGCGGTCCCGAGGCGCTCCTGACGGTCGCGCGCCGCGCCTACGACGAGGGCGATTTCCGATGGGCAGCAGAACTCACCGGGCATCTGGTCTTCGCCGAACCCGGCAACGCCGCGGCCCGGGAACTGCAGGCGGCGGCGTTCGAGCAGCTCGGCTTCGGAGCGGAGAACGGCCCCTGGCGCAACTTCTACCTCACCGGTGCCTTCGAACTGCGCCACGGCAACATCGGCACACCGACCGTCACCGCGTCGCCGGACATCCTCGCGCAGCTGAGCCTGGGGCAGATCTTCGACAGCATGGCCATCCAGGTCGACGGTCCACGCGCCGCGGCGACGCAGGCCGGGATCGACTGGACGGTCACCGCCGAGGACGAACAGCACCATTGGACCCGGCTGTCGAACGGGGTGCTCGTCCACGGCACGGGCATCGGCAGAGAGCCTGCGGATGCCCGGATCAGGGTCGGGCGGAGCGCGCTGATCGCGCTCGTGACCGGACGGTCGACACCCGACGAGCTGGAGCGTTCCGGCGACCTGGCCATCGACGGTCCCACCGATGTACTCGCCCGGTTGTTCGGTGTGCTCGACCCTCCCGATCCGGGATTCGCCATCGTCACGCCGTGACCCACGCCATCGTCACGCCGTGACCAACACCGGCGTCACACCGTGACCACCAACGCCGCTCCACCGGACGGCGGGCCAGGCACGGCAGGAGCCCGCTCCTCACATCTCCGAGCGACCGAGCACCGGCGCCGGAGCGGGTCGGTGGTCACGACGTGGCGGCGTCGGTGGTCTTCCGGTGGAGTTGTGTTTTCCGGTGGAGTTGTGTTTTCCGGTGGAGTTGTGTCTTCCGGTGCGCGAACGCCGGCACCGCGGTACCGACGCACTCGGCCTCAACCGCCTCAGACGCCGAGCACCGCATGGGCGATGACGAAGTAGATCAGCAGGCCCGTGGCGTCGACCAGGGTCGTGACGAGCGGCGCGGAGATCACAGCGGGGTCGATGCCGAGCCGCTTGGCCAGCAGCGGCATGGTGGCGCCCACCGTGGCGGCCCAGCTGCAGATGACGACCAGGGACAGGGCAACGGTCGTGGCCACCGGCATGTCGACCAGGACGCTGCCGATCATCAATCCGACGGCGCCGAGCGCCGCTCCGAGCAGCAGACCCACCCTGCTTTCCCGCCACGCCACGCGGAACAGGTCGCGCGTGCGCACCTCGCCGACGGCGAGCGCGCGCACGGTCGCCGTCGCCGCCTGCGACCCCGCGTTGCCGCCGGCGCCGGTGAGCAACGGGATGAACAGAGCCAGTGCGGTGACCGCCGTGAGTGAGTCCTCGAAGAACTGCAGCACGTTGACCGTCAACGTCGCCGCCACGATGAGCAGCAACAACCACACCACCCGGGATCGGGCCAACTGCACGACGCTCGCCGACATGTAGTGACCACTCCACGGCGCCGCGGCAGCCTGCCGAGCGATGTCCTCGGTGTCGGCCGCCTCGATGACCTCGAACGCGTCGTCGATGGTGAGCAGTCCCAGCACACGGTTCTCGCTGTCGACCACCGGCAGCGCCAGCACGTTCGCCTCCTGCATGAGGCGGGCGGCGTCCTCGGCCTGGTCGGTGGCCTCCACCAGCGGATAGTCCTCTTTGAGTAGTTCGGTCACGGACCGATCGGGGTCGCTCAGCACGACATCGCGCAACGACACCACGCCCACGAACCGTCGTTGGTCGTCGGTAACCGGCAACGTGTAGACGGTCTCGGCGTCGGCGCCGCGTTCACGAACCACGCCGAGCGCTTCGCCCGCAGTCCGCCGCTGCCGCAACGCCACGGTCTCCGGGCTCATATACCGGCCGACGGAACCGTCCGGATAGCCGAGCAGGGCCGCCGTCATCGACCGCTTCCGCGGGCTGAGCCCGGCGAGCACCTGCCGGGCGAACTTCGCGGGCGCCTCGCCGAGCAGGCGCGCACGGTCGTCGGGGTCCATCTCCTCGACGACGTCCCGGAACGCCTCGCCGCGCAGTTCCGCGAGCACCTTGTGCTGGTCCGGCGGGTCGAGCTCCTCGAACACCGTCAGCGCGCGATCCTTGTCGAGCAACCGGAACAGCAGGGCCGCCCTGACTCCATCGGCGCGGGCGAGCTCGTCGGCGACCTCGTGCGGCGGGTGGTCGGCAACCCACCGCTCCAGACCCGGTAGATCGTGTGCGTCGAACAGGTCGTCCAGCGTGTCCGTGTCCGCGGCCATCCCGCTACTCCTCCGCCGCCTGCCGCCGAGGCCTATCGGCGCCTGTCGGGTTCCATCATTCGCGATCTCGGCGCGCATGCACGCTCGCGATCCGTGCATGGTGCGGTGAGCCACAGCCATTCGGGGGTCACAGCGGCCGCTCCGGCCCTCGGTCGGCGAGGATGGGCTCATGACGGACCCGAGCCGCCGCGACGTCCGTGCCGCCCCCGGTGACGGCTGGCCCGGCCCCGTCCGCGCCGATGTCGAGACGCTCTGGGACTTCCACCGTGTCGACGATCCGTTGCAACCGGCCGACGTCGCGGTCGGCCTCGGCAGCCACGACGGCGGCGTCGCCGTCCACGCCGCCGAACTGTATTGCCGCGGCCTGTTCCCGCTCCTCGTGTTCACCGGCGCCACCACACCCACCACCGCCGGGCGGTTCCCGCGTGGCGAGGCCGTCCACTTCCGGGAAATCGCGATACGCCACGGCGTTCCGGACGAGGCCGTGCACACCGAGACCGAGGCGACCAGCACCGTCCAGAACATCGACAACACCCGCGCCCTGCTCACGGCCGAGGGCGTCACGCCCCGCAGCGTGCTGCTCGTCTCCCGCCCCTACCAACAACGCCGCGCACAAGCCGTCGCGGCGGCACGCTGGCCGGGCGTCGACATCCGCTGCAGCGGCGCCCGCCAGGACCTCGACACCTACCTCGCCGCCATCGGCGAACCGGACCTCGTGGCGGCGATGCTCGTCGGCGACACGCAACGGCTCGAGCTGCAGAGCCGATCCGGCGAGATCGCACCTGCGCACATCCCCGGCGACGTCCGTCGTGCCTACGAGCGCCTCGTCGCGGCCGGCTACACCGACCGCCTCATCACACCCCGCCGGGACACCCGCCACGGCCAGAGCTGAACCGGACAACCGGCGAGGCGTGCGCCCGCTCCTGACCCGAGTCCGGCGACACGGCGGATGCGACGGCGTCGTCGCCGGCAGTGTGGTCGTGGGCAACTCTGTCGAGAGCAGTGTGGCCGCGGTTCCGATTCGTCCCGATCGTGAGAGCGAACCGACACAACTGGAACACTCTCCGTAAGAACGCGCATCCTAACCGGTGAGTCCTACCTCACCTCTCATGTTCATCAAAACGGAATGTGAGAACCTCGGCACCCATGCGGACAGCGGAGGTAGCCCTCTGGGTGGCGGTGGGCCTGGCAGCAGTGGCGGTCGTCGCCGTGTCCCTCGCCGGCTGGCAGCTCGTGGTGGCCCGCCGGCAGGCACAGCAGATGCGAAGACTGGCCGTCAAGGTCCGCGACCTGTCCAGCGAGACCCAGAACCACGCCGGGCAAGCGGCCGAGGCCGACGAGAGCGCCCGCGACCAGGCGCGCTGGGCGTGGGAGCAGGTCAAACTCGCCAACACCCAGCTCGAACAGGCGCAACAGGAGAACCAAGCCAGCGCCCAGGCCGAGCAGTGGGAATGGGCCTACGCGCTCACCATGGCCGCCCGCGAACTGGTCGACGCCAGCACCGAACTCATCCGCATCGGCCTCGACACCCAGGTGGCACCGCACTACCGCCAGTCCGCGAACCGGCACTACCGCCAGTCCTGCCAGCGCTGGCAGGACACCATGATCAAGGCGCTCTCCCGGACATCGCCGAGCCTGGAGGTGCAACACCAGCTCATCGCGTTCGGCTACGTACACCAGCGGCTGCACGGCCACATCGACGTCCTGCTGCGCGCCACCGAAACGGGCACGCTGTCCGACAAGGACCCGGTGACACAGAGCGTCCACGCGCTACGCCACGAACTGGCCAACGTGCACCGGCAGTTCCAGCGCACGATCAGTGCCAGTCTCGCCGCGGTGGGCGAAACCGAGATCCACGAGGCAGGCGCCGCCGACACCGGTGACCGCCGCATCGAGGGCGCGCCGGCAGCTGACACGCCCCTGCGTGTCGCCGCCGCACCGCCCCCGGGTCTGCAGGACGGCACCGGCCGGACCGCCAACCAGCCGACCAACGAGACGGCACACCGAACCGCGGCTCAGCAGTCGGGTTCCCAGCAGTCGGGTTCCCAGCGGACCGTGACTCGGCAGCCGGGGACACAGCAACCGGGGACACAGCAACCAGCAGCCCAGCAGGCGCCGACTCCGGTGACATCCGGCCAGCACGGGACCGCGCAGCAGGAGACCCCGCAAACCGGGAACGGGCAGAACGGAGTCCAGCGCAACGGGACCCCGCAGATCGCGGCGATGCGGGACAAGGAACAGCGGAACGAGGCACCGCGGAACGGCTCCGACCACACCGCGCCCGCACCGTCCCACCAGATCGGCGACCCCACCGCCGGTGCGGCGAAACGCATCCCTGATGCCGCCCGCGACACCGGACCGGCGCCCCAGGGACCACCGGCGAAAGCGCGAACCGCACAGGCACGACCGGCGTAACACCCGGCCGCCGGGCCCCGCTGCCACCGCGCCGCTCCCCCGGCATCCACTCGCCCGGCAGCCGCTCGCCCACCGCCGGTGCCCACGCCTTCAGCAGTCGCTCGCAACCAGTCGCCGCACCCGGTCCCGCAGGTGCCGTTGTTCCGCGAGGTTGTCCGCGGCGGCGATCGCGCGGCGGTATGCGGCCACCGCCTCGTCGGCCCGCCCCGACCGTTCCAGCAGGTGCGCCCGCACCGCATCCACCCGCGGCAGCCCGGGCCGGCGCGCCTCGAGCTCGTCGAGACCGGCGAGCCCCACCGCGTCGCCCTGGACCATCGCCTGCGCGATGATGCGGTTCAACGTGATCGTCGGGTTCGCGTGCGCGGTCGCCGCCTCCAGCAACCGGTACAGCACGAGGATCTCGTCCCAGTCCGTCCGGTCGGTATCGGGCGCTTCTGCGTGCACCGCGGCAATGCACGCCTGCAGCAGATACGGCCCCGGGTCGACGCCGGGGACGGTCTGCTCGACCAGCGTCGTCCCCTCGTCGATCAGCGCGCGGTCCCACAGTGAGCGGTCCTGCTCGTCGAGTGGGCGCAGCCCACCGTCCTGGCCGATCCTCGCGGGCTGGCGCGCCTCGGTCAGCAGCATCAGCGCCAGCAGCCCTGCCACCTCGGCCGAATCGGGCAGGCTCCTGCGCAGCAACCGAGCGAGGCGGATCGCCTCGGCAGCCAGGTCGGCGTCGCGCGGCGGCGAGCCGCCGGTCGTGTGGTGCGCTTCGGTGAACATCACGTACAGCACGTCCAGGACCGACGTCAGCCGCTCGGTCGCATGCTCCGGCCGGGGCAAGGCCCTGCCCACCGCGGCGAGCTTGCGCTTGGCCCGCGTGATGCGTTGCGCGATCGTCCGTTCCGGCAGCTGGTAGACGCCGGCGATCTGCGTCGTGCTCAGCCCCGCCACGGCGCGCAGGGTCAGCGCGACCCGGCCCGACGGGGGCAGGTCCGGATGACAGCACAACTGCAGCACCAGCAGCGAATCGTCCCGTTCGGCCACCTCCGGGTGTACCGGCGGATGGAGCCGGGCCGTCCGCTCCTCGCGGTCCCTGCGGCGTGCGTCGCTGCGGACCCGGTCGACGTACCGCCGGCGGGCGGTCGACGTCAACCAGCCCACCGGGTCGTCGGGAAGTGCGGCCGGCCACTGCCGATACGCGTCGAGCAGCGCCTCCTGCACCGCGTCCTCGCACAGGTCGAACCGGCCGCTGCCGTAGGCCCGCAGCAGGCGGGCGAGGACCCGCGGCGCCGCGTCGCGCCACGGGTCCTCCGCCCGGTCCCGCTCGGTCACTCCTCGCCCAGGTCCGCGAACATCACCGGACGCACCTCCAGCGCCAGCCCCGGAATACTCGCGTCGGGGATCCGTTTCGCCAACTCCAGCGCGCGCGCCTCGTCGGCGACGTCGACCAGGTAGAACCCGCCCAGGTACTCCTTGCTCTCGGCGAACGGGCCGTCGGTCACCTCCGGACCGTCGGCGCCGCTGCGGACGACCTTGCTCCGGCTCGGATCGGCGAGCGCCTGGGTCGCGACGAACTCACCGCGCTCCTTGGTCTCGGCCATGAACGCGCCGTGCCCCTCCCCGATCTGCTGTTGCTGCTCCTCGGTGAGGTTCTCCAGCACCGCAGGGTCGACCTGCATCAGGATCACGTACTTCACTGTTTCCTCCTCGGTCGGTGCGCCGCCACCGCGGCGGCACACCCAGGGGTCGTCACCGAACCGGCCGACGCGACAGCCCAGGCGATCGGATGTCGGGAAATTGTGACCGAGAATTCCGGGGCGCGGGTGTCGCGAAACCGGCTGCCGGTGACGACCACGAGAAGAGCGCCGCACCGCGCGCTCACCACAGCCCACGAACGACCTCCGAGGAGACGCCATGACACAGCGAGTCCGGGTCCACTGCATCACCGTCACCGCCGACGGTGTCGGCGCCGGCCACGACCAGAGCTTCGACCGGCCTTTCGGCGACGTCGACCCCGGCGAGCTGTTCGCCTGGGCGGGTGCCACGGCCAGCTGGGTCAATCGCACCGAGCCCGGCGGCGACCGGGGACTCGACGACTGGATCACCCGCGACTTCGCCCACGGCATCGGGGCCGAGATCATGGGCCGCGGCAAGTTCGGTCCGCAGACCGGCCCGTGGTCCGATCACGAATGGCAGGGCTGGTGGGGCGACCAGCCGCCGTTCCGCACGCCGGTGTTCGTGCTCACCCACCATCCGCGGCCGAGTCTGACACTCGGCGAGACGACGTTCCACTTCCTCGACGCCACGCCGCAGCGGGCCGTGGAGCGGGCGAAGGGGACCGCGGACGGCGGTGACGTGCGCATCGGCGGCGGCGTCACCACCCTGCGTGCCTTCCTCGAGGCGGACCTGATCGACGACATGCACATCGCCGTCACCCCCACCGAACTCGGCAGGGGCAAACGCCTCTGGGACACACCCGACGAGCTGACCGATCGCTTCCATCTGGAACGCATACCGAGCCCGAGCGGGGTCGTGCACCACTTCTTCTGGCGGCGCTGACCGCCCCGCCAGCGGCCAGAGGCACCGTCGCCGGCCGTGGTCCACGACCTGGCCGCTGCGACCGGCGGGCAGGCCGTGGGCCGCGCCCGGCCGCGGGCGACCATCGGTGATGATGGGGCGATGACCGGGACCCGCCACTGGGACGTGCTACCCGCCGTGGCGGCGGGCGGCGCGCTCGGCAGCCTCGCACGCTACGGCTTGGGGGTGGCCCTGCCGTCCCCCGCGGGCGTGGCGACGCTGCTGGGCAACGTCGCGGGGTGTCTCGCCCTCGGCGCACTCATGGCCGTCCTGACGCGCAGGCCCGCACCGCCCCGGCTGCTGCGGCCGTTCCTGGGCGTCGGCGTGCTCGGCGGGTTCACGACGTTCTCGACGTATGTGCTCGACGCGCTCTCGACCGCCCGCGACGGGCACCTCGTCGCCGCATTCGCCTACGCCGCGGGATCGGTCCTGGCATCGGTGCTGGCGGTCGTCGCGGGCATCGCCGGTGTCCGCCGGCTGCTCGACCGCCCGCGGAGCGCGGCATGACGGCGGCCATGGTGATGTTCGGCGGGGCCGCCGGTGCGGTCCTGCGCTATCTCATCGACCTGCGGCTGCAGCGGGGCCGTGTCTCCGCCTTCCCCTGGGGCACGCTCACGGTGAACGTGCTCGGCTCGGCGCTGCTCGGGCTCCTCACCGCGTGGGTGCTGGCGACGGGCGCCACCGGTGGCGCGGCGTTCGCGCTGGCGGGGGTGGGGCTGTGCGGCTCGCTGACGACGTTCTCGACGTTCGGCTACGACACGGTGCGCCTGATCACCGAGCGGCGGCACGGGCACGCGGCCGCCAACGTCGTGGTGACCGTCCTCGCCGGATTCGCCGCCGCGCTCGCCGGCCTGCTCGCAGGCGGCGCCCTGTGGGGCTGACCCGCCGGCGAGCGAACCGGGCGATCGGTCACTCGGGCGCGAGCGCGCGCACCAGGCCCGCCGGATCGCCGCCCGTGGTCAGCGGCATCAGCACCGGCGTCGTCACGCCCGCCTCGGCGTAGGCGCGCACACCGTCCCGGCAGGCGTCCGGACTGCCGTGCACGACCAGCTCGTCGACCACGTCGTCCGGTACGAGCTCGACGGCACGTTTCCGGTCGCCCGCCGCCCACGCCTCCTGCATCGGTGCGAGCCGTTCGCCGCGCCCGAGCCAGTCGTGGAACGCGCGGTAGACCGGCACCGTCAGATAGGCGCAGATGTGCCTGCGTGCCAGCGCCCGTGCCTCGTCTGCGTCGTCGACCGGGCACACGAAGATGCGCGCCACCAGTTCGGCGTCGGCACCGAGTTCGCCGCGCACCGCCGGAACGTCGGAGGCCGCGAGCCAGTTGGTGATCGCCCCGTCGGATTCGCGGCCCGCCATCCGCAACATCCCCGGCCGCAGCGCCGCGACCATCACCGGCGGCGGCGTCTCGGGCGGGCGGCCGAGCCGGAACCCGCGGACCGTGAACGTCGGGTACTCCGCGGTGACCTTCTCGCCCGCCAGCGCGGTGCGCAGGAACCGCACCGTGTCGCGGGTGCGCGCGTACGGCTCGGTGAACTCGGCCGCGTTCCAGTTCTCCACGATGACCTGCGACGACGTCCCGACGCCGAGGACGAACCGGCCCGGCGCGCAGTCGGCGGCGCTCGCCGCGCTCATCGCCAGCAAGCCCGGACCGCGGGTGTACACCGGCGCGATCGCCGTGCCGAGCCGCAGCTCGGGAGCCCACTGCGAGGCCAGCACCAGCGGCGTGAACGCGTCCGCGCCGTTGGCCTCGGCCGACCACAGGTCCGTGTAGCCGAGATCCGGCAGCTGCGTGACGAGCTCGCGGTGCTCCGGCAGCGACAGTCCCTCGAGCGGAACCGTCAGCCCCCATCGGCCGGTCACGCACCCACCTCCGCGCCGAGTTGCTGCTTGAGCCAGCGCACCTGCGTGAGCATGAGGTTCTCGGCGACCTCCTCGGCCTGTGGCGTCATGTGCGTCGCCCCGGCCAGCGGCAGGAACGTGTGCGCCCGTCCCGCGGCCAGCAGCTCCGACGAGAGCCGCAGTGCGTGGGCGACGAACACGTTGTCGTCGGCGAGCCCGTGCACGATCAGCAGTGAGCGTTCCAGTTCCGGAGCGTCGGTGATCAGCGAGTTGCGCTCGTAGACCTCCGGCCGTTCGTCGGGGTCGCCGAGATAGCGCTCGGTGTAGTGCGTGTCGTACAGGCTCCAGTCGGTCACCGGGGCGCCCGCGACGCCCGCGGTGAACACGTCCGGCCTGCGCAGGACGGCGGCGGCCGCCAGATAACCGCCGAACGACCAGCCGCGGATGGCGACCCGCCCGAGGTCGAGGTCGCCGAACCGCTCCGCCGCAGCGTGCAGCGCGTCGACCTGGTCGGCCAACGCGACGTCGCCGAGGTCACCGGCCATCGCCCGTTCCCACTCCGGCCCGCGCCCCGGCGATCCCCGGCCGTCGACGACGAGCACGGCGAATCCCTGGTCGGCCAGCCACTGCGGGGTGAGCATCGCGTTCCTGCTGCGCAACACCCGTTGTGCGTGCGGCCCGCCGTAGGGATCGAGCAGTACGGGCAGCGGCCCCTCGCCCGGTTCGTGACCGGTGGGCAGCACCAGCGCCGCACGCAGCGCGCGCTCCCCCAGTTCGAGCCAGTGCACGTTCGGCACCAGGCCGGGGTCGGCGGCGACGGACGCGATGTCGCCGACGCGCTCGCCCCCGGCCAGCACGGAGACGCGAATGCCGGCGTAGTCGGGGCTCCACGAAGCGAGCACCGCCGTCTCGGCCGTCCCGGCTCCGTTGTGGACACCCACCCCGTCCGACAGCCGCCGCACCGCACCGCCTTCGGTGCGGTAGACGTGAATCTGGGTCGGATCGTCGTCGGAGGCGCTGAACAGCACCTCGTCGCCGACGTCGATGACCGAACGCACCTGCAGGTCCGTGCCCGTCACGGGGGCACCGTCGACGAACAGCCGGTACGCCCCTTCGGCGACACCGACGTGCACCAGCCGCCCGTCCGGGGTCCACGCGGGGACCCCGGGGACGATCTCGACCCAGTCCGGGTCCTTCTCGGTGTGCAGCAGCCGCGTCGACCCGTCGGTGACGTCGAGGGCGCGGATCTCGAGGCACTTCTGGTCCCGCGACTGCACGGTCAGCAGCGGCGGCCCACACGCCGACCAGTGCACCGCCACGAGGTATTCCCATTCGCCGGCCGGCACGTCCACCCGGACCCCGTCGAGCGTGACGACCGCCAGCGACACGGCGACGTTCGTGGTGCCGGCCGCCGGGTAGGCGACCGTGTTCACCGGTGCCGCGGGGTTGGCCGGGTCGGCGATGTGCCAGCGCGGCACCTCCGAGCGGTCGCTGCGCTGGACGAGCAGGCTCCGCCCGTCCGGCGACCACCAGTAGCCGCGCACCCGGCGCATCTCCTCGGCCGCGATGAACTCGGCCAGCCCCCAGCTGACGTCCTCGTCGTCGGTCTCCTCCGGCCCGGCCACGACCCGATCGTCACCGGTCGCCAGGTCCACCACGTGCAGCCGCCGGTCCGCGACGTAGGCCACGTGGGTGCCCTGCGGATTCGGCCGCGGATCGATCACCGCGGCGTCCACGAGCATCCGCGCCGCACCCGTGGCGAGGTCGGCGGTGTAGAGCCTGCCGGACAGCGAGAAGGCCGCGACCGCGCCCTCGGCATCGGTCGCGTAGCCGACGACACCCCCCGACGTCTCCCGCGCACGCTCGCGCCTGGCCCGTTCCTCGGCGGGCAGGTCCTCCTCGCCGGGCAACAGCTCGGCCGCATCGACGAGTTTCGATTCCTCGCCGGAGGCGACGTCGAGTTGCCACAGGCTGTTGCGCCGGTCGTGGCCGGATTCGGAGCGGAGGAACAGCACGCGCTCGCCGTCGGGCGTGGCCTGGAACTGCCGGGGCGTGCCGAGCGTGAACCGTTGGGTGCGGGCCTGTGCGCGGAGGAAGGAGAGATCGTCTGTCACGGAAGGACACTCTGGCAGACCCGGCAGCCGCGCTGCCACGGCCGCGGCCGCGGCGCCGCACAACTCGCCGCCGCGGGAACAACGAATCACCGCTTGATGCGGACGAGCACGCAACGATCCTCGCTTCTGCGCAATGCATTCCGGCTGATCTCGGCACCGATCGGCCCTAATCTGAACGCATGACGACGTTCGCCGACCGCACTGCCGACACGCCCACGCCCTCCGAGGCCGCCCCGGCGGCCACGGCCGACTACATCGCGCTCGACGAGCAGTGGAGCACGCACAACTACCACCCGCTGCCTGTCGTGATCGCCGGCGGCGAGGGCGCCACCGTCACCGACGTCGACGGAACGACGTACCTGGACTTCCTGTCCGGCTATTCGGCCCTGAACTTCGGGCATCGGCACCCGGATCTCGTCGCCGCCGCGACCGCGCAGCTGGACCGGGTCACGCTGACCTCCCGCGCCTTCCACCACGACCAGTTCGGCCTGTTCTGCCGCGAGCTCGCCGAGCTGACCGGCACCGAGATGGTGCTGCCGATGAACTCCGGCGCCGAGGCGGTCGAATCCGCCATCAAGGTCGCGCGCAAGTGGGCCCACCGCGTGAAGGGCGTGCCCGACGGGCAGGCGCGCATCGTCGTCGCCTCCGACAACTTCCACGGGCGCACCACGACCATCGTCTCGTTCTCCACCGACGACGACGCACGCGCCGACTTCGGTCCCTTCACCCCGGGCTTCGACGTCGTGCCCTACGGCGACGCCGAGGCGCTCGCCGGTGCGATCACCGACCACACCGCGGCGGTGCTCGTCGAACCGGTCCAGGGCGAGGCCGGCGTCATCGTCCCGCCCGCCGGATACCTGGCCGAGGTCCGCAGGCTGTGCGACGAGGCCGGCGCCCTTCTCATCGCCGACGAGATCCAGTCCGGCCTGTGCCGCACGGGCACGATCTTCGCGCTGGAGCACGAGGGCGTGCGGGCGGACCTGTACACCCTCGGCAAGGCCCTCGGCGGCGGCATCGTGCCGGTGTCGGCCGTCGTCGGCCGCCGCGACGTCCTCGGCGTGCTGCGGCCGGGGGAACACGGCTCGACGTTCGGCGGCAACCCGCTGGCCTGCGCCGTCGGTCGTGCCGTGGTGCGGCTGCTGTCGACCGGCGAGTTCGCCGAGCGTGCCACCGCGCTCGGCGAACACCTCCACGGCCGACTGTCCGGGCTCGTCGGCCACGGCGTCAGCGCGATCCGCGGCCGCGGGCTCTGGGCGGGGGTCGACATCGCCCCCGGCGGGCCGACCGGCCGGCAGGCCTCCGAGGCACTGCGCGAACGCGGCGTGCTCTGCAAGGAGACCCACGGCTCGACACTGCGGATCGCGCCGCCGCTGGTGATCACCGAGGCCGAACTCGACCGCGGGATCGACGCGATCGAAGCCGTGGTTACCGGCTGACCCCGGCGGTACCCGGCGCGGGCAGAATGAGGCCATGATCGATCTGCGCACGCCGGTGAGCACCGACGAGGTCGTCGCCCGTGGCAAGGCGTTGCGGGACGCGACGCCGCCCACCTCCCACGACCACGACGCGGCGAATCCGCAGCGCCCGGACGTGCTCGCCTACATCGAGGCGAGCAACGCCGGACGACTGCCGCATCTGCTGCCGTTACGGCACGGCCGGATGGCCGCATCCCCGTTCGCCTTCTACCGCGGCGCCGCCGGACTGATGGCCACCGACCTGGCGGGGACGCCGTCGAGCGGACTGCACGTCCAGTTGTGCGGCGACGCCCACGCGGCGAACTTCGGGCTCTACGGCACCCCCGAGGGCGAGATCGTCATGGACATCAACGATTTCGACGAGACCGTGCCGGGGCCGTGGGAGTGGGACCTCAAGCGCCTCGCGACGAGTCTCGTGCTCGCGGGCCGCGAAGGCGGCGTGTCGGACGGGAAGTGCTTGAAAGCGGCCGAGGACGTCGTGAAGTCCTACCGCCGCACGGTGCGCGAACTCGCCGAGGTGCCGTTTCTGCGGTCGTGGAACGCGCTGCCGGACTCGTCGGTCGTGGAGAAGGCGAAGGCCGACGAGCTGATCGACGACTTCGAGAAGGCCGCCGCGAAGGCGCGGAAGAACACGAGTGCCAAGATCGCGGCGAAGCGCACCGAGGAGTATTCCCACGGTTCGGGCGAGAGCGAGTGGCGGTTCACCGAGGAACCGCCGAAGCGCACTCGCGTCGACGATGCCACGGCCGACGCCGTGATCGCCGGCCTCGAGTCCTACGTGGACACACTACGGGAGTCCCGGCGCAACCTCATCGCCCGCTACTCGGTGTCCGATGTGGCCTTCCGCGTCGTCGGCACCGGGAGTGTCGGCCGCCGCGGGTACATCGCACTGCTGCGCGGCAACGGCGACGAGGCACTCGTGCTGCAGCTCAAGGAGGCATGCCCGTCCGCGCTGGCCGACGTCCTCACCCCCGAGCCGTGGGATCACGAGGGACACCGCATCGTGCACGGCGCACGCCTGGTGCAGGCCGAGACCGACATCCTGCTCGGCTGGACGACGATCGAGGGCAGGGCGTACATCGTGCGCCAGTTCCGCAACATGAAGGGCGACATCGACCCGACCGGTCTCGACGGCGGGCATCTCGACGACTACGGCAGGCTCGCCGGGGCGCTACTCGCGCGGGCCCACACCCGTTCGCTCGACCCGCGCCTGCTGGCGGCCTACTTCGCCGAGGACAGCGACATGGACGAGGCGGTCGGCCGCTACGCCGTGCGCTACGCCGACCGGACCGAGGCCGACCACGCCGAACTGGTCGCCGCCATCGACGCCGGCAAGCTCGCGGCCGAGTCCTCCGACGACTGAGCCGAGGACGAGGATCCGGTCCGAGAACGACACCGGTTGGAGAACGACCGAGCCGGGCCGGTCCGGCGCCGTGGCGGATGCCGCTGCGCCGGACCGGCCGGGAGTGGCTCAGTGCGCGATACTGACCGAACGGGTGTTCAGGTAGGCCTCCATCGCCTCGGGGCCGCCTTCGGAGCCGTAGCCGGAGTCCTTCACGCCGCCGAACGGCAGCTCCGCCGACGGCATGGCGGGCATGTTGACCCACAGCATGCCCACTTCCACCTTCCGCGTCAGCGTGTCCGCGGCGGCCAGCGAGCGGGTGAAGGCATAACCGGCGAGCCCGTAGGACAACCGGTTGGCCTCGGTGATCGCCTCGTCGAGGTCGGTGAACCCGCGGATCGCGGCGAGGGGTCCGAACGGCTCCTCGTTGAACAGCCGCGCGTCGGAGGGAACGTCGTCGAGCACGGTCGGCGCCCAGAAGTTCCCGGCGTCGCCGATCCGTTCACCTCCCGCGAGGGTGGCCGCCCCGCGGCCCACGGCGTCGTCGTACAGCGAGGCCATCGCGTCGAGGCGCCTGCTGTTGGCCAGCGGACCCATCTCGGTGCCCTCGGCCAGGCCGTCACCCACGGACACGCCGGTGGCCGACTGCGCCAACGCCTTGGCGAAGTCCTGCCGCACCGACTCGTGGACGAGGAACCGCGTCGGCGAGATGCACACCTGGCCCGCGTTGCGGAACTTGGCCTTGGCCATGATCTTCACGGCGCGCTCGACGTCGGCGTCCTCGCACACGATCACCGGCGCATGTCCGCCCAGCTCCATCGACACCCGCTTCATGTGCCTGCCGGCGAGCTCGGCCAGCTGCTTGCCGACCGCGGTCGAGCCCGTGAACGTGATCTTGCGGATCACCGGGTGCGCGATCAGGTACTCGGAGATCTCCGCGGGATCGCCGTAGACGAGCGCAAGGACACCCGCGGGCAGGCCGGCGTCCTGGAACGCGCGCACCAGCGCCGCCGGACTGGCCGGCGTCTCCTCCGGCGCCTTCACGACCATCGAACAGCCCGTGGCCAGGCAGGCGCCGAGTTTGCGCACCACCTGGTTGATCGGGAAGTTCCACGGCGTGAAGGCCGCCACTGGGCCGACCGGGTCCTTCACCACGAGCTGGCGGATCGTCGGGTCGCCGCGATGCGGCACCGTGCGGCCGTAGACGCGCAGCCCCTCGTCGGCGAACCAGTCGATGATGTCCGCGCCGGCCAGGATCTCGCCCTTGGCCTCGAACAGCGGCTTGCCCTGCTCACGGGTCATCAGATCGGCGATCTCGTCGACCCGCTCGCGCACCAGTCCGGCGGCGCGGTGCATGATCGCGGCCCGCTGCGCGGGCGTGTAGTCACGCCACACCTCGAAGCCACGGCGCACCGAGTCGGCGGCGAGGTCGAGGTCCCGCCGCGAGGCGCGGGCCACCTGGCCGATGACCTCGCCGGTCGCGGGGTTGTGCACGTCGAGGGAACGTCCGTCCTCCCCGTCCCTCCAGTCGTCGTCGATGAAGAGCCGGGTGTCCGGATAGGTCATCTCGGAAAGCCTCCTTGATCGCGTGCGCTCGGTTTGCGGCAACGGGTGACGGGCGCCGCGGCCGGAACGGCAACGGGCGCGACGTCGCGGCGGGATGCACCGGGTGGTTCCCGCGCGCCGGCCACCCCCGACGGTACCGCGCATCGCCACCTACCCGCCGCTATGCGCCCGACAGTTCGAGACCCACCACCTCCATCACGGTGTAGACCGCCAGCAGCGTGATGGCGACACTGCTGATGACGAAGGCGACCGTGAGCCACCCGTTGCGTTTGAACCGCGCGTCGACCTCCGTGGCGCGCAGCCGCCACACGGCGACGAGCACCGCCAGCAGGAAGATCCCGGTCGCGATCGCGCCGATCTGCATCAGCACCAACGGCGAGCGCACGAACAGGAACATCACCATCCAGAGGACCGGCAGACACACCGTGAAGATCTTCAGTACCCGCGCACGGACCCTGGCGTCGTACCAGTCGATCACACCCATCAGCCCGAGCGTGTTGGTCCACAGCCGGGGTACCGCGGCCGCCGAGGCGATGTTGGTGGAGAACAGCACACAGATCGCACCGACGAGGAACAACGCCTCGGCCCACGGGCCGAGAGTGTCGGTGTACATCCGCGAGACGGTGGTGATCACCTGGTTGCCCTCGGGCACCAGATTCTGCGAGTGCAACACGCTCGCACCGACCACGTAGAACGACAGCGTGGCCACCGTGCAGATCAGCCACGAGACGAACACGTCCAGCTGCATCACCTTGATCCAGCCCTCGGCGCGCCGCGCCCGTTCCTCCGTGCCGTCGTCTGCGCCGGTCCAGCGCGCGTACCCCTTCTCGAGGCACCAGTAGGTGTAGTTGGTCATGTCGTCGGCACCGACGCCGGTCGAGCCGAACATCGCGACCGCGAGGCCGACCGTGCCTGCGGGAATCGCGAAGCTCAGGCCGTCGCCGAAATCTCCGGGGCTGTACGCGAACGGCGTGAACGGCAGCGCCAGCACGAGCGCCACCGTGCTCAACGTGAACAGCGCCACCGACCACGTCGTGATCATCTCGACCACGCTGTAGCGGTTGCTGCGCAGCAGTCCGATGGTGAGCGCGGTGACGATGACGGCCCACGTACTGAGCGACGCGCCGCTGAGCGGCTCACCCACGATGGGCCACAGGATCGAGAACGCGGCCGCGGCACCACCGATCACGCCGCCGCGCTGGAAGTTCTTCGCGATGTCGAGACCGATCCACAACCAGTTGATCCAGCCCATGGGGCCGATCTTCGGCGGGATCGTGGAATAGCCCGCCAGCGCGGTCCTGCCGTTGAGGATCGCCCAGCGGGCGAGCTCCATCTGCACCCACACCTTGACGGCGGCGCCGACGATGACCAGCCACAACAGGACGAACCCGGCGCGAGCCCCCAGCGACGTCGTGACAAGCAGTTCACCCGATCCCACCACCGAAGCGGTGAGCACGATGCCGGGACCGAGGTGACGCAGCCTGCCGCGCAATGTCGTCGGCGGCTCTCTGACGTCGTCCGCGCGGAGCCGGTAGGGGTCCTCGATGGGAGTGTCGGGCACGTCCTTGGTCGACATGACGAGGCTTCCTTTCGGGGTCGGCGTCGTTGCCGGGAGGCCTGGTGGACGGGTGTGGAGCTGCTAGCTCACCGCCTCGACGAGGCGGCGTGCCTGTGTGCGCACCGTGTCCGGGTCGCCGGGGACACCGAGCAGCTGCACGCCGACGCCCACACCCGCGCAGCCCTCGTCCAGGCACGCACGGGCGAGGTCGGGGCCCACGCCGCCGGTGGCCAACATCGGAACATCGGGCAGCGGCCCCTTGAGTTGCCGGAGGTGTCCCACGCCCACCGGGGCGATCGGAAACACCTTCACCACGTCGGCGCCGAGCCGCACCGCCTGCACCACCTCGGTCGGGGTGAACGCGCCGGGCACCGCACCGAGCCCGAGTTCCTTCGCCCGCTCGATGACGGCTTCGTCCACGTGCGGGGAAACCACGAACCGAGCGCCCGCCTCAGCGGCACGCGAGACGTCGTCGGCGGTCATCACGGTGCCTGCACCGAGGGCGAGGCCGTCGCCGTACTCGTCCCGCAACGCGCGGATCACGGCGAACGGCTCGTCGGAGTTCAGCGTCACCTCGAACAGCCGGATTCCCTCGTCCCGCAGCAACGCGGTGAGGTCGAGACATTCCCGTATGGACTGTCCGCGGTAGATCACCATCGCGCGGTGCTGCCGGACCTGTCGGAGGACGTCGTCGGCCATGGTCTCCTCACCTTCTGCGGGGACGGTCGGTTCGGGCCACTACAGGTGCCTGCGGGGCACGGCGTGTCCCCGTCTGCCCACGAGGAAGTCGAAATCGGCACCGGTGTCGGCCTGCCGTACGTGGGTGCGATACAGCCACTCGTAACCGGATCCGGTCCCGGTCGGCGCCGGGCTCTCGGCGGCTCTGCGGCGGAGCTCGTCGTCGGACACGTCCATGTCGATCCGTCGGCCGGGCACGTCCAGCGTCACGCGATCACCCGTGCGCAGCAGTGACAGCGGCCCACCTCGTGCCGACTCGGGCGCGACGTGCAGCACGACCGTCCCGTAGGAGGTGCCGCTCATCCGCCCGTCGGTGATGCGCACCATGTCCCGCACTCCGGCGTCGAGCAACTTCTTCGGGATGGCCAGGTTGCCGATCTCGGGCATGCCCGGATAACCCGCAGGCCCGGCTCCCCGCACGACGAGCACCGTCGAGGCGTCCACCGGAAGATCCGGCGAGTCGACCCTGGCGTGGTAGTCCTCGATCGTGTCGAACACGAGCGCCGGGCCCGTGTGCCGCACCAGGTCCTCGGATGCCGCCGACACTTTGATCACCGCACCGTCCGGTGCGAGGTTGCCGCGAACGACGGCGGTGTGGGAACCGGCCTCGTGCACCGGTTCGGCCCGGGTGCGGACGACGTCGGTCCGCCAGTTCGGCGCGTCGGCGCAGTTCTCACCGAGGCTGCGGCCCGTCACGGTGGCGGCGTCGGTGTGCAGCAGCTCCCCCAGTTCGCGGATCACCGCGGGCAGCCCGCCCGCATGGAAGAACTCCTCCATGAGGAACCGGCCGGACGGCAACAGATCCACCAGCAGCGGGACATCCGCGGCGAGCGTGTCGAAGTCGTCGAGCGCCAGCTCGACCTCCGCGCGCCCGGCGATCGCGAGCAGGTGGACCACGGCGTTCGTCGACCCGCCGATAGCCGCGTTGACACGGATCGCGTTCTCGAACGACCGGCGGTCCACAACGGACGACGGAACGAGGCCTTGCTCCACCATGTCGACGATCCGGCCGCCCGCCTGCTCGGCGATGCGGTGCCGCTGCGCGTCGACGGCCGGGATCGCGGCGCTGCCGGGCAACGAGAGACCGAGTGCCTCGGTCAGGCAAGCCATCGTCGAGGCGGTGCCCATCGTCGTGCAGTGCCCGGCGCTGCGGGACAGGCAAGCCTCGGCGGCAGCGAAGTCCTCCCGGCTCATCCGGCCCGCGCGCACCTCTTCGCTGAACTGCCACACGTGCGTACCGGATCCCGCGTCGCAGCCCTGGAACTTACCGTTCAGCATCGGGCCGCCGGTGACCATCACCATCGGGAGGTCGGCGCTCAGCGCGCCCATCAGCTGCGCCGGGACGGTCTTGTCGCAACCGCCGAGCAGCACCACGCCGTCGAGCGGGTTGGCACGCAACGTCTCCTCGACGTCCATGGCCATGAGGTTGCGGAACTGCATGGCCGAGGGCCGCATCAGCGTCTCGCCGAGCGAGATCGTCGGGAATTCGAACGGGACCCCACCGGCCATCAGTACACCGCGCTTGACGGCCTCGGCGACCTGCCGCAGGTGTGCATTGCACGGAGCCAGGTCCGAGGCACTGTTCGCGATGCCGATCACCGGACGCCCGTCGAACATCGACGCCGAGTACCCCTGGTTGTACATCTTCGACCGATGCACGAACCCGAGCTTGCCGTCGAGCCCGAACCACGCCTGGCTGCGACGGTCGGACCGGGTGTGTTCTGACGCCATCGTCACTCCACCGTGAGCACTCTGTGCATGCAATGAACTTGTGCAGCATATGATCTCGCCAAATTACATGCAATATCCGGATAGAGCCGGCTCCATGCATCGTTCGACCGCGGGCGCGCGGCCGTCCATGCGCCGACGCTCAGGCCACGGCACGGTCCTCGGACTCGGTGACCGCCGCCACGGCGGCCTCGTCGAGCCGGACCCCGAGCCCGGTCCGCCCTGGCACGTCGATCACCCCGCCGGACGGCGTAGGCGGATCACGGAGCAGCGGATCGCGCAGCGGGTTGTCCCTGACGTCGTACTCGACCGCGGCCACCGGCTCGGCCAGGGCGGCGAGCTGCAACGTGGCGGCGAAGGCGACCGCTCCCCCGTACAGGTGCGGGAAGACCCGCTTGCCGTGCGCCGCCGCGAGCTGGCAGATCGCCATCGTCTCGGTCAACCCGCCGGTCTTGGCCAGATCCGGTTGCAGAATCGCGACCGCAGGCGACGCGGCGAGGGAACGGAACTCCTCGACGCCGTAGTGGTTCTCTCCCGTGGCGAGGACCAGCCCGGTGCGCCGGTGCAGCTCCTCGAGCCCGTCGAGCGGATTGCGCCGCAGCGGTTCCTCGAGCCACGACACATCCGCGTCCCGGAGCAACGGCGCCATCGCGACCGCCTCGGCCACATCCCACGCCTGGTTCGCGTCGGCGTACAAGGCCACATCGGGGCCCACCGCATCGCGCGCGGCCGCGAGGTTGCGCTCGTCGGTCGCGCGGCCGAAGCCGAGTTTGACCTTCACCGCGGTGTGTCCTGCCGCCACGCACGACCGCGCCATGGGCCCGACGTGATCGGGCCCGAGACTGCTCGCGTACACCGGAACTCGGTCCCGGACCCTGCCCGCCCCGAGTGCCGCGACCGCACACCCCGCACGCTGTCCCGCGAGGTCCCACAGCGCGAGGTCGGCGCCGCTGATGGCCTGCCGGATCGGACCCGGCGCGCCCCACTGCCTGCCCAGCGGGTCCAGCTGCGTGCACAGGAGCCGGTGCAGCGCCGCGATCCGCGTCGCGTCCTCACCCCGCAGCAGCGGGAACACACCCTCCCGCAGGGTCGCCACCCGTTCCCGCACGGCCCACGGCGGATAGTTGGTCCAGCTCTCCCCCCTGCCGGTGAGTCCGTCGTCGGTGGTCAGCTCCACCAGCACCGCGGAACGGTGGCGCAACGGGGAGAACGACATCGCGATGCCGTCGCCGACCGGGGCGCGCATGACCCGCAGGCGCGCGTCGACGATGCGGCTCATGCACCCGCCTCGGCCTGCTGTTGCAACAGGACCCGCAACCGGAAGATGTGGGCGCGCGCCGCCTGTTCAGCGGCCGTGGCGTCGCCGGCGTCGATCGCGGTGAGGATTGCACGGTGGTCGTCGAGCGCCTGCCGGGGCCCCGAGGTGACCGTCGTCGTGCGCATGGCGAGCCGGACCTGCGTCTGCACATCATCCAGGAGCCGGACGACCTCGGCGTTGCCGCAGGCCTCCCGGATGAGCCGGTGGAACCGCAGGTCCGCCTCGGTGCTCGCCGCGAGATCCGCCGTGCGCGTGGCGGCCTCGTGATCCTCGAGCGTCTCCTGGAGTGCTCGCACCAGCCTGCGGCCGGCGTTCTCGACCGCCAACCGGGCCGCCAGCCCTTCGAGCACCTCCCGGACCTCGTAGATCGCGACCAGTTCGGCCGCCCCCACGTACGCAACGACGGCACCCCTGCGCGGTTCCTCCCTGGCGAGGCGCTCCTGCACCAGCCGCAACACCGCGTCGCGCACCGGACTGCGGCTGACCTCCAGTCGTTCGGCGAGCGCGGGCACACTCAGCCGCGCACCCGGGGGAAGCTCACCCGTGAAGATCATCTCGCGCAGTCGTTCGCAGACCGCGTCGGCGACCCTCGTCCGGGCCGCGGTCGTCTCGTTCACTCCGGCCATGACCCGATTTTACATGCAATCGCAGCCCGTTACATTCCCTGAGCAGGTCACGCGCCGAGGTGCGATCCACCCCGGCCCGACCGCGCCGCGCCCGGCACTCCCCACCGGCACCGCCCTACGATGCCGCCATGCCGCTCGCGTTCGCCTGCATCGTCGTCCTGTTCGGGACGGGTGCCGTCGTCGCGGGCGGACGGTCGCCGACCGCCGTCGACGCACCCGTGGCCGCGTTCGCCGAACGGTTCGACACGGGCGTGCTCACCGCCCTGGTGCTACCGACCGAGCCTCCGGTGTGGCTGGCGATCCTCGCACTGCTCACCGGAGGCGCACTGTGGCGGCGCCGCTGGGATCTCGCGGCAGCGGCCGTCGCCTGCCCCGCGCTGACCATCGCCCTGACCACCTGGGTGTGCAAACCGCTGTTCGCCCGCTGGTACGACGACCACCTCGCCTACCCCAGCGGGCACACCGCCGCCCTCGTCTCGACACTCACCGTGGCGATCCTGATGGCCCCGCCCTCGTGGCGCCGCATGCTCGTGGCCGCCGCCGTCGCGCTGACGGCACTCGCCGGACTCGGCATGGTCGGCCTCGGCTACCACTACGCCACCGACGTCGTGGGAGGTGCCGCGCTCGCCGTGGCCGCGACGCTCATCGTGGCGAGGCTGGCTGTCGTGGCGCGACTAGCCGTGCGAGACCGGCGCGGACGCCTCGGCGTCCCGCGCGAGAGCCGTGAGCCTGCTGACGGCGCGTAGGTACTTCTTGCGGTAGCCGCCGGCCAGCATCTCCGGGGTGAACAGCGCGTCGAGCGAGCCGCCGGACACCAGCACCGGGATCGCCCGGTCGTAGAGCCGGTCGGCCAGTGCCACCAGCCGCAGCGCGATGGCCTGGTCGTCGGCGGCGCGGATGCCGCGGATGTGCACCGCCGGCACCCCGTCGACCAGCCGGCCGTACGCGGACGGATGCAGGCTCGCCAGGTGCTCGCACAGCGCGTCGAAGTCGTCGAGTGTCGAGCCGGGGCGCTGCTCGGCCGACGCGAGAAGCGTGTCCTCGGACAGTGCCGCGGGTGGCTCGGGCAGGCCGCGGTGCCGGTAGTCGGGTCCGTCGACGCGCACGACGCCGAACTTCGCCGACAACGCCTGGATCTCCCGTAGGAAGTCCTCGGCCGCGAAGCGGCCCTCCCCCAGCTTGTCCGGCAGCGTGTTCGAGGTGGCGGCGACGAACACGCCCGCCGACGTCAACTCCTTGAGCAGCCGGCTGACCAGCATGGTGTCGCCCGGATCGTCGAGTTCGAACTCGTCGATCGCCAGTAGCCGGTGCTCCGACAGCCGCCGCACCGCCTCCCCGAACCCGAGCGCGCCCACGACGTGGGTCAGTTCGACGAACGTGCCGTACGACTTCGGCCCGGGCACCGCGTGCCAGATCGACGCCAGCAGGTGAGTCTTGCCGACCCCGAAGCCGCCGTCCAGGTACAGCCCGAGCTTGCCGTCGCCCGCATCGCCGCCGGATCCCCTGCGGCCGAACAGCCCGCGCAGCCCGGACCGCTTGGCGCCGGCCGCGCCGACACGCTCGGCGAAGGCATCGCAGTCGGTGATCGCGGCGGCCTGACTCGGCTCATCGGGATTGGGAATGTAGGTCGAGAGCCGCACGTCGTCGAACCGCGGCGGGGGCACGAGCGTGGTGATCAGCTCGTCCGCGCCGATCTCGGGACGACGCTCGGTCAGCTTCTCGACAGCCATGTTCCTCAGGTTAGTCCTCGCCCCCACCCGTCCCGTCCCCGATGTGACCTGGGCCGCCAAGCGCCCAACGGTGCTGCGGACCACGACGGCACATGCTGGGATGGCGGAGTGCATCAGCTGTGGCCCCTGCCGACCGCATCCGATCCCGGCACGACGTCCGATCCCAGCGCCGGCCCCGCCGCTCCGCCGGAACTGTCCGACGAGGACCTCGAAGCGCTCTACGGCTACCCCGCCGACCTCGACCGCCCGTGGGTCCAGGCCAATTTCGTCACCTCCGCCGACGGAGCGGTGAGCGTCGACGAACGGTCCGACGGCCTGTCCAGCACGGCCGACAAGCGAGTGTTCCTACTCGGCCGCGAC
This sequence comes from Prauserella sediminis, assembly GCF_014195435.1. Classification (NCBI taxonomy): domain Bacteria; kingdom Bacillati; phylum Actinomycetota; class Actinomycetes; order Pseudonocardiales; family Pseudonocardiaceae; genus Prauserella; species Prauserella sediminis. The sequence goes on from NZ_JACIBS010000002.1 coordinate 138,477, forward strand.
CTGGCCGACGTCGTGCTCGTGGGTGCGGGCACCGCGCTGGCCGAGAACTACGGCGGCGCCCGCACCACCGAGACCCGCCGGGCACGCAGACACCGCCACGGTCTGTCGGACGTGCCGCCGATCGCCGTCGTCACCCGCCGCTGTTCGATCCCGCCGGACGCGCCGGTCATCACCGACACCGCGGTGCCCACCCTGGTCGTCACGGCCGCCGACGCACCCGCCGACCGCAGGGCCGCGCTCGCCGACGCGGGCGCCGAGGTACTGCTAGCCGGGGAGGACACGGTGGACCCGGCCACGGCGATCCGCCTGCTCGACGAACGCGGCCTCCGCCGTATCGACTGCGAGGGCGGACCGCACCTGCTGGCCTCCCTCGTGGCCGCAGACCTGGTCGACCAGCTGTGCCTGACTTACGCGCCGCTGCTGGCCGGGCCCGGACCGGGCCGGATCGTCGCGGGTCTGCCCTCGACGCCCCGGGACATGACGCTGCGGTCGCTGCTGCACGAGGACGGGTTCCTGCTCGCCCGCTACCGGCGAGCCTGACACGGTGACGGGGACGGCCCGCCCCCGTCACGTACGCGGGCTTCCGGCCCGGCAGGCGACCGCCGGACCAGCCGTCCCGGAACGACGCTGCGCGCCGCCCGGTCCGGAAGCATTTGCCACCGGGCGGCCCTCACGGCGTGCTCACCGCCGCCGTGCGACAGTAACGCCGCGCACCGGCCTCGGTGCGCCGTAGCCGGTGCGCGCCCGCTCAGCGCGGGGCACCGCCGAACGACCCGAGTGAGGACCTGACCGTTGCCGCGCCGCCATCCGCCACGTCGCCGGTACCGACGGGCCGTGCTGGCCGCCCTGCTGCCCGTCCTCGTCGTCGCAGGCTGCACGGTCGGCCCCTCGACCCGGCCCGCCGTCGTCCAGAACGACGCCCCGGCGCCCACCGACCGCGACCGGGAGGAGTCACAGCAGCCGTTGCCGCCGCTCGGCGAGCCCGGACCGTCCGCACTCGACTGGTCGGACTGTGCGGCCGACACCCGGCAGCAGTTGGGCGGCGCCGCACGCCGGAACCTGACCTACGAATGTGCGTACCTCACGACCACCCTCGATCCGCCGGGCATGCCGGGGCAGGGACTGGCCCGCATGTCGGTCCTGAAGGCCGGCAACGGCCCGGTGCCGCTGGTCGTGGTCAACGACGTCGACGGCCGGCCCGGCACGCTGTACGCGGCGCAGCTGGCCGCGACGCTGCCCGACGAGCTGCTGGAACGGTTCTCGCTCATCGGCGTGGACCGTCGCGGCACGGGCGGTTCCGACGCCGTGCGCTGTATCCCGTCCGACGAACGCGCGACGCTGCTCGACAGTGACCCGTCGGCCGGGGTCGAACGGCCGCTGGACGCCGCCCGCACCGCGGGGCAGCAGTGCGCCATCGCGCTCGAGGACGAACAGGGCGCCCTCGACAGTGAACGCACCACCAGCGACCTCGACACGCTCCGCGAGCACCTCGGCATGGACCGGCTCCACGCTCTGGGCCACGGCGAGGGTTCCCGCGTGCTCGCGATGTACAGCGCCCGCTTCCCCGGCAAGACCGGGCGGATGGTTCTCGACGGGATGCCGGACCCGTCCGACGATCAGGCAGGCGTGCTGGGTGGTGTCGCCCGTGACGCGGAAGCCACCCTCGACGCCGCGGGCGAGCAGCTCGGCCGCGATCTGCGCGCCGACGTGACCGCGCTGACCGACCGGCTCGGCCGCGGCGCGCCGCCGACCTCCGACGGCTACCGGCTCACCCCGCAGCTCGCCCTCCGCGCGGTGCTGACCGGGCTGGCCGACCGGGATCGCTGGTCCGACCTGGCCGACGCCGTCGCCTCGGCGCGCGCCGGCGACCCGAACCCGCTGTTCCGGTTCGTCCGCCCGCACCTCGTCGAGGATCAGGCCTCGGCCGCCCGGCTCGACGGCACGATCGCGACACGATGCAACGACACGGCCACCCGACTGCCTGCGGACCAGCTGGCCTCGACCGCCCGCAAGCTGGCGCGCGACCATCCCGTCTTCGGCGCGACCGTCGCCCAGGAACTCGTGTGGTGCAGCCCGTGGCCCACCCGGTCCGACCGGAGCGGCGGGATCGCCTCCGACAAGGCCCCGCCCATCGTGGTCGCCAGCACCGAGACCGATCCGGTCACGCCGGGGAAGGGAACCGTCCGGGCCGCGGACCAGATGCCGTCCGCGGTGCAGGTGTCGTGGAAGGGAGCCGGACACGGCGCGCTGAGCTCGTCGTGTGTGACCGACGCGGTCCGAGGCTTCCTCGTCGACGGCGACGTGCCGCGGGACGGCACGCTCTGCCCGGCCTGACCCGATCCTCGGGACGGCCCGACACCCCGGGTCGGCCGGCTCCGGCTCCGGACCGCGCCATCGGTTCCCCGTCCCGGGCTCGCGCGGGCCGTGCCCACCGGTGTCGATCATGACAGGCGCCCGGCCCGCGATCACTTGACGGAGGGCATGGGGAATGTTTCGCTGGCGCGCGGTGAATCTTCTGTCGTTGCTCTCCGGTCTGACCAAGCACGACCCACACGCCATCATCGCGATCGACGCCGATCCCGTGCAGCCCGTCCACGTGAGCCGCTCCGAACTGTGGCGGCGCACGCTGCAGCTACGCGCGGACCTGGCGACGGCGGGTGTGGGGCGTGGTGACGTCGTCGCCGTGTGCCTGCCGAACTGGTCCGACCTGTTCGGCTGGCAGATCGCGACGGCCTCGCTCGGCGCGTGCGCCCTCGGACTCGACCCCGCCGCCCCGGTCGCCGACCTGGCCCGCGCCGTGACGGACGCGCGGCCGCGGGTGCTCGCGCTCGACCGGGACGTGCCCGTGGCACTCATCGACCGCCTCCGCGCCGAACGCGCCGCCTCTCCGGGTGATCCGGCGCCCGCCGTCGCCGTCGTGCCCGGTCCGCGGTCCGAGCCGCCGGTCGACCCGTCGCCGTGGGACCTGGGTGGCGGCGCATGGCAGCCCAGCGCCGCCACCGCGGGTATGCCGATGCCGGAGACCGGCGGCGACGAACCCGCCGTGGCGTTCGCGCCGGGCCTGGCGTGCTACCGGGAGTCGGTCGTGGTGCGGCACGCGACCTCGACGGCGACCGCGCTCGGACTCGGCGACGGCGACCTCGTCGTGTGCACCCGCCCGGCGACGCGGCCGATCGCGTGGTCGTTCGCCCTCGCCGCGCTCGCCGGAGGGGCGACGTACCTGTTCGACCCGAATCTCGACGAATCCACCCTGCCCGGCGAACTCGCCCGGTTCGGCGCCACGCACCTGGCCGCCGACGAGCCGACCGCCATGCGGCTGGCCAAGTCCTGCCACGCCCACGGCCGCGACGCCGGTGCCTCACTGCCGGCGCTCCGGTGGGTCGGCATCGCGAACGCCACCTCCGCCGATGCCGCGCAGAGCCTCGACGAACTCGGCATACCGGCCCGGGGCTTCTACGCCCCGTCCGGAGTGCTCGCGCCGTTCGCGGTGTGGCCCACCGGCAGACCGACCGCCGACCGGTGGCTCGGCGGCGGTCACCCGGTGTGCGCCGACGTCGACATTCGCGTGACCGACCCCGAGTCCGGCGAACCCACGGCCGCCGGCGAGAGGGGCGTGATCGAGCTGCGCGGCGCCTGCGTGCCCGAACCGCGTTCCGGCACCGACGAGACGGCCGACGCCGAATGGTTCACCACCGGTGATCTGGGCACGCTGACCGCCGGTGGGGACGTGCGCTACGACGGCTCCGTCCACCACGACGCGTGAGCGGCCCCACGGTCCATTACGGTTGATCCGTGCCGCGCCGGACCAAGCTGTTTCTCGGGATCTCGCTGCTCGCGGCATTCGTTCTCGCGGCACTGCTGCTGCCGATCCCCACCCCGGCGGAGATGCGTGCATGGGCCGACGAGGCAGGTGGGGCCGGCGCGGCCGCATTCCTGGTCGCCTACGTCGTGTGCACGGTCGCACCCATCCCCCGCACCGTGTTCAACCTCGCCGCGGGACTGCTGCTCGGGCACGTCGCAGGCGTGCTCGTCGCGACCACCGCCACCGTCCTCTCGGGCCTGTGCGGCTTCCTGCTCGCACGCCTCCTCGGCCGGGAGTTCGTCACCCGCCACCTGCACCGCACTCCGGTGCACGCGGTCAACGCGCGACTCTCCGGCGGCGGTATGCTCGCCGTCGCCTCGCTGCGGCTGATCCCGGTCGTGCCGTTCGCACCGCTGAGCTACTGCTGCGGTGTGTCGTCGATCGCACTTCGGCCGTACCTCGTCGGCACCGCGCTCGGCAGCGTGCCGGGCACGATCGCCGTCGTCGTACTCGGTGACGCCCTGACCGGCGGCACGCCGCCTGCGCTGCTGGTCTGTTACGCCGTGTTCGCCGCACTCGGCGCAGCCGGCCTGCTGCGTGTCATCCGAACGGCGGCACCGGCCCGCGGCCCCATGGCCGACACGGCGTCCCGGACGGACGAGGCAGCCGACTAGTCGGCAGGCGGTTCGGTCGGGCAGGCCGTACCGGGCAGCTACACTCGACACGGGCGCTAGCGGGGTGGCGCACCGGTCCTTCCGAGAACTCGAGCCGTCCCGGCATCGGCGACGGACTCGAGCAGCAGCCGAGCAGTACCCGAGGAGTAGGCGTCATCGACACCGGTCAGTTGGTCGCAGGCCACTATCGCCTCGTAGAGCACGTCGGCAGCGGCGCCATGGGCATCGTCTGGCGCGCCGTCGATGAACGCCTCGAACGGTCGGTCGCCGTCAAACAGATCCTGACGCAGCCCGGCCTGTCCGAGACCGAGCGCACGACCGTGCGCCAACGCGCCATGCGCGAGGCGAAGAACGCGGCCCGGTTCCAGCACCCCAACGCCATCGTCGTGTTCGACATCGCCGAGCACGACGGCGACCCCGTGCTCGTCATGGAGTACCTGCCGTCGCAGAGCCTGTCGGCGATCCTCGCCGAGCGTGGCCCGCTGCCGGTACCCGAGGTCGCGCGCATCGGCGAACAGGTCGCGGCGGCGCTGGTCGCGGCCCATCGCGCGGGCATCGTGCATCGCGACATCAAGCCGGGCAACCTGCTGATCGACTCGGCCGGCGTCTGCAAGATCACCGACTTCGGCATCTCGCGGGCCAGCGGCGACCTCACCCTCACCCAGACCGGGCTCATCGGAGGGACGCCCGCGTATCTCGCCCCGGAGCTCGCCCGCGGCGCCGACCCGACACCGGCGTCCGACGTGTTCGCCCTCGGCGCGACGCTGTACCACGCGATCGAGGGTCTGCCGCCGTACGGCGACAACACCAACCAGCTCGCCCTGCTGTACTCCGCGGCGAACGGCCAGATCAACCCGCCCCAGTACTCGGGCCAGGCGACCGCGCTGCTGATGAGCCTGCTGCGCACCGAGCCCACGGAACGCCCCACCATGAGCGAGGCGCAGGACCAGCTCGCTCAGCTGGCCGGCGGCGCAGCCGCGGCCGGTGTGCCGCTGGCGGCTACCGCGGTCTCGCCCGCCGTCTCCGACCACGGCGGAGGCCGCAAGCCCGCCGCACCGTGGCAGCGCAACGACCAGCCGGCGGCTCCGCAGGCGACCGCCACCGACAGCCCGGCCGTGGCCTCCTCGGCCTCGGCGGCTGAAGGCGCGAACGGCGGCACGGGCGGCAGGCGGCGGAAGCCACTGCTGCTGGCCGCGCTCGGTGTCGCGGTGCTCGCCCTGGCCGCCGTCCTGGTGTTCGCGCTCAGCGGTGACGACGAGCCCGCGGCGGGCGGGGGCCCGTCGCAGACACCGCAACCCACGTCGTCGTCGGCGGCCCCGTCGTCGAGCACCCGTTCCGACGCGGGCGAGCCGGTGTCCTGGGGAGAGGCGGGCGCGCTGGTCGGCGAGTTCTACAACGACCCCGACTGGGACCAGCTCACCCCGGCCGCGCAGGCCGTGTACGGCTCGGAGGACGAGTTCGAGACGTACTGGGACGAGCACAGCCTGTCCGGTTGGTCCGACGCGTCGGCCCCCAACGGCGCCAACGGTGACGGTTCGGTCGACATCCAGGTTCAGCTCGACTTCGGCAACGGCAAACAGCCGCACACCGTGCGGGTCGTCAGCTCCGGGGGCGAGCTGAAGCTCGACGGCGACACCCGGCCGGCCGCCGCCTCGTCGCGCTGACCGGCGACGAGGTGGGCAGGCCATCGCACATGTCCTACCGTGGGCACCATGCCGGATGACGACATCACCCGCCGTCGGCGGCTGTTCGACGACGAGCTCGTCGGGCTCGACCCGGACGATCCCGAGGCCCAGGAGTTCGCCGACCACCTGAACCGGATGCAGCGCGCCGATCCGGCGTTCACCGTCGAAGGGTCGCTGCGCGGGGTCGCCGACTTCGCCGAGGGCAGCACCCGTGCGAGCGGGCTGCGCTGGTGGACGGCCGTGGTGATCGTTCTGCTGCTTCTGCTGGGTGTCGTCGTCGGGGCCTGGGACCAGCTGAGCGCCTTCGTCGCGCATCTGACCGGGTAATCTGGACGGTATGGATCCCGCCGCGAACACCACTCCTGCCGAGACCACTCCGCGCGTCACCAAGTCCGACGACGAGTGGCGTGCAGAACTGGACCCCGAGGCGTATGCCGTGTTGCGCAAATCCGCCACCGAACGCCCGTTCACCGGTGAGTACACCGACACCACCGCCGAAGGCGTCTACGAGTGCCGGGGCTGCGGAGCCGAGTTGTTCCGTTCGACGACGAAGTTCGAGAGCCACTGCGGCTGGCCGTCGTTCTACGATCCGGCCGACTCGGACGCGGTCATCCTGCGCAAGGACGCGTCCCTCGGCATGGTGCGCGTCGAGGTGCTGTGCGCCTCGTGCCACGGCCACCTCGGGCATGTCTTCGAAGGCGAGGGCTACGCGACGCCGACCGACCAGCGCTACTGCATCAACTCGGTCGCGCTGCGCCTCGTGCCGGCCGAGTGAGGGCCGCCTTCGCGTGAGGGCCCTGCCGCCTGCGAAGACGGCGCCTGAGAAGACGGCCGCCTGAGAACACCGTCGAGAGAGAACATCGTCGAGAGAGAACACCGTCGGGCGAGAGCGCTGCCGAGTGAGAGCGCCGCCGCGTGAGGGCCTGTGGCAACTCACGGGACCTGGCGTCGCGCGGGGCGCGCCTCACGCACCGGCGTGGACGACCTCGACGTGGCACGGCAGACCGTGTGTTCTTCCCAACCGCGCATCCGCGGTGACCAGGGGCAGGTCGAGCCGCGCGGCCAGACTCACGTACAGCCCGTCGTAGAACCGCACGCGGTCCCGCAGCTCCCAGGCACCGCGGTTCAACGGCCCCGCGTGGGGATAGCGTTCGTCGACCAGGAGGTCCATCGCGGCCAGCGCCGCCGATGCACCGTCGGTCGAGAGGTCACCTCGCAGCACATGCTTGCGCAGCACGTCACCCACCTCGGCGTCGACGAGGTGTGGCGCGTGCACCGCGCCGGCGACGAGACGTCTCCCCAGTTCCTCGGCCCGCGAAGTCCGCTCGGTCAACAGCACCACCAGCGTCGAGGCGTCGGCCACGACCTCATCGCCCACGATGCGACGCGTCCTCGTCTTCCGGCCACCGGCCCCGGATGTCGTCGAGATCGGACACGACACTCTCCGTCGTCACGCCCGGCTCGTCCCGGTCCGCCAACTCCGCCCGCACGCGTTCGAACACCGAACGCTTCCGTGCGACCCGCGCCAGGAAACCCGTCTGCTCCCGCATGTAGGACTGCAGCGACTTGCCCTCCGCGCTGGCCGCCGCGCGCAGGGCCTCGTACTCCTCGTCCGGGATGTCACGGATCTGAATGGTCGCCATAGCGCCATTTTAGCGCTACAGCGACCGTACGGACCATCTCACCAGCTCAGGGCAGCGTGCGCACCAGTTCGGCGGGCTCGACGCGCGGGCCCGTGTAGAACGGGATCTCCTCCCGCACGTGACGCCGCGCCTCGGTGCCGCGCAGGTGCCGCATGAGGTCGACGATGCGGTGCAGCTCGTCGGCCTCGAACGCGAGGATCCACTCGTAGTCGCCGAGCGCGAAGGCGGGCACGGTGTTGGCGCGCACGTCCGGGTAGTCGCGAGCCTCCTTGCCGTGGTCGGCGAGCATCTTCCGACGCTCGTCGTCCGGCAACAGGTACCACTCGTAGGACCGCACGAACGGGTACACGCAGACGTACTTCTTCGGGTCCTCGCCCGCGAGGAACGCCGGGACGTGGCTCTTGTTGAACTCGGCGGGCCGGTGCAGCGCGACCTGGCTCCACACCGGCGTCGACACCCGGCCGAGCGGGGTCGTGCGGCGGAATCCGGTGTAGGCCGCCTGCAGCTGTTCGAGCTCCTCGGCATGCCACCAGATCATGAAATCGGCGTCGGCGCGCACGCCCGCGACGTCGTACACGCCGCGGACGACGACACCCTTGCCGTCGAGCGCATCCAGGTACTCGGCGGTCGCCCGCGCCGCGGCGTCGCGATCGTCACCGAGCTTGCCGGGCTCGACCCGGAAGACCGACCACATCGTGTAGCGGATCGTGCTGTTCAGTTCGTCGTAGTTCAACCGAGCCATGACTCTATGATCCCACCGCCACCTGGGCGGCCACGCGCCGGGCCGCGGCGTCACCCGTCCCGATGCAGGCGGGAATGCCCACGCCGTGCAGCGCCGCTCCGGCCACCGCGATGCCCGGCAGAGCGGACACGGCCGCCTCGATCCGCGCGACCCGGTCACGGTGCCCGACGCCGTACTGCGGCAGACCGCCACCCCAGCGCTGCACCCGGGCCGCCACGGGGTCGGCGGTGATGCCGGTCAACTCCGCCAGATCCGCGCGCACGCGCCGGACGAGTTCGTCGTCGGTGGCACGCAACGCGGACGGGTCGCCGAACCGGCCCACCGAGCCGCGCAGCAGCACGGGACCGTCCGGATCGGACTGGTGCGGCCACTTACGGGCGGAGAACGTGAATGCCTTGGCGGTGAACCGCCCGCCTTCGCACGTGTGCTCCCCCGCCCCGATCAGCACTCCGGAAGAGTCGGGAAGCGCGGTCCCGGGGGGCAGGGCCAGGCCGACCACGGCCATCGACGCGAGTTCGACCTCGCCGTAGGCGGCCGCGGCGGCCGGCGCGACATCGGCCAGCAGGCGCGCCGCGGCCGGGGCCGGAACGGCGAGCACGACGGCGTCGACGTCGAGGTCCGGTGCGGCGGGTGCGTGTGCGGCCGCCACCGCGCCGAAGGTCAGCCGCCAGCCGCCGTCCCGGGGGCTCAGCGCGCGGACCGGTACCCCCGACCTCAGCTCGGCCTCGGCACGGGCCGCGAGCTCGGAGATGAGCGTGGCGAGCCCGCCGGACAGCGTGCCGAACACCGGCGCGGGGTTCGGCGGGGCGGCGGGATCGGGCAGCAGTGCGGCGATAGCCGAGGTCACCGACTCCGCCCCGCCGTCCAGCGCGTTGGCGAGGGCGGGTAGCACCGCGCGGAGGCCGAGTCCGTCCGCACCGCCCGCGTACACCCCGCCGAGCAGCGGATCGACGAGCCGATCGACGACCTCGTCGCCGAGTCGGTTGCGCAGCAGCGCTCCGAGCGACACGTCGTCCCCGACGGGGCCGACCGGCGGCAGCCGCGATTCCCCGGCGACGGCGGCGCAGCCCGTCTCGGACAACACGGACGACACCGCGTCGGCGGCGGCGGGCACACCCATGACGGTGCGTTTCGGCAGGGCGACGGTCCGCCCGCCCGCGCGCACGGTCGAGGACGCACTTGAGGGGTGCCGCAGCCGGTCGGCCAGCCCCAGTTCGTGCACCAGGTCGAGCGCCTCCGGTCTGCGCGCCAGGAACGCCTCCGCCCCGACGTCGCACGCCGCGCCGGCCAGCTCCACGGTGCGCAGCTTCCCACCGAGCTCGCCGGAAGACTCGCACACGGTGATCGCGGCGTCGGGTCCGAGCAGCGTCCGCAGCCGATAGGCGGCGGTCAGCCCCGAGACGCCTCCACCGACGACCGCGACCCTCACAGCGCGCTCCTCACAGACTGTGCACCAGCTCCACCACGCGGGTCAGCACCTCGGGGTCGGTTTCCGGCAGCACCCCGTGACCCAGGTTGAAGATGTGCCCGGCGGCGCCGCGCCCCTCGGCGACGATGCGCCGCACCTCGGCCTCGACGACGGGCCAGGACGACATCAGCAGCGCCGGGTCGAGATTGCCCTGGACGACCGGCCGCGGCTCACCGGACGCCTGCAGTCGGCGCGCGGCCTCGTCCAACGGGACCCGCCAGTCGACACCGACGACGTCGGCTCCGGCCTCACGCATCGCCGGCAGCAGCTCACCGGTACCGACCCCGAAGTGGATCCGCGGCACGTCGTACTCCGCGACGGCCGCCAGCACCCTCGCCGAGTGCGGCAGCACGAACTCGCGGTAGTCGCGGGGCGAGAGCGCACCCGCCCACGAGTCGAACAGCTGCACCGCGTCGACCCCTGCGTCAAGCTGGGCCTTCAGGAACGTCGCCGTGACGTCGGCGAGGTGGGAGGCCAGCCGGTGCCACAGCTCGGGCTCGGCGTGCATGAGCGCCTTGGTGTGCTCGTGGTTGCGGCTGGGCCCGCCTTCGATGAGGTACGAGGCGAGGGTGAACGGCGCGCCCGCGAAGCCGATCAGGGGTGTGTCGCCGAGTTCCCGCAGTAGCAGCCCGATCCCGTCGGTGATGGGGCGGACCTGCTCCGTCGCGAGTTCCGGGAGGGCGTCGACGTCGGCCGCCGATCGCACCGGGTGCGCCACGACGGGTCCGGTCCCGGGCACGATGTCGATGCCGAGACCGGCGGCGTACAGCGGGACGACGATGTCGCTGAACAGGATCGCGCCGTCGACCCCGTGCCGGCGCACCGGCTGCATCGTGATCTCAGCCAGCAACGCGGGGTCGAAACAGGACTGCAGCATCGGCACGCCCTCGCGCACCGAGCGGTACTCCGGCAACGAACGACCGGCCTGGCGCATGAACCACACGGGCACGCGCGCGGGCGTGCCCCCACGCGCCGCGACCAGCAGCGGAGCGTCGGGCAGCGCGCGCCGCGCGGTCGCGGGGGCGCCGGCCGGTGACGAAGAAGCGGACGGCGCGGAGAACGGGGCTGTCATCACGGTTCATGGTGCCACGCCCGGATATCCGGGCCGTCGTCGGCGCGTCGGACAGCGACCCGCGGCGTGCGACGGCTTACAGTCTCGGGGTGACCGTGTTGACCCAGGCGCCGGAGGAATTCCGCCAGGCCGTCGCCGCACTGCAGGCGCTGCAGCCGCGACCCGAGGTGAACCTCGAGCCGATCAAGGCTCCGCAACGACTCGCGCCCTGGGCCTACGCACTCAGCTGCGAGACGACCGGGCCCGCCGAGGTCGAGGCCTCCGGCAGGCTCGTCCTGCTGCACGACCCCGACGGCCAGGAGACGTGGAACGGCGTGTTCCGCCTCGTGGTCTACGTGCGCGCGGGCATCGACAGGGAGCTGGCGACCGATCCGTTCCTGCCGTCGGTCGGGTGGTCGTGGCTCACCGACGCGCTCGAGGCCACCGGTGCGGACTTCACCGCGCTCGGCGGCACCGTCACGGAGACCTCGTCCGCGCGGTTCGGTGAGATCGCGGGCCCTTCCCGCACCGACGATCTCGAGTTGCGGGCGTCGTGGACACCGTTGACCCCCGAACTCGGCGCCCACGGGGACGCGTTCTGCCAACTGATGGCCAGCTACGCGGGACTTCCCCCGGTCGGTGTCACGATGTTCGGCCAACGCCGCACCTCCTGACACCGCACCCACCCGACGGCACAGCCCCGACGGACCGCCCCGAAGACGCAGCAGCGCCACAGCGCGCTGGCCCGACGGCGTAGCGGCCCGACGGCGTAGCAACGACGCCTTACCCCGTTCGGCGGTTCGCCACCCCGCCGAACGTCGTGTCTTCCCACCGCCGGCGAGATCGCGACGGGAACCCGTTCACGCGCGGCCGCGACCGCGCGAACGCGTCCGCGTAATCGCTACGGCATACTTGTTCCCGGCAGGTGCACACGGCATATGCACGCCCAGTTCACGCACCACAACCCCGCCTTATCGCGCTCAAATCGGAACGCGTTACACCTTTCGCAGGGATTAATCCCATCGCGCTACAACGGACACCGTGGAGTGCAATCCGATCGGGATAGATACCCATTTGATGCCCCCACTACCCCACTCAGGCGGCTACAGTACCTGTCGACGACACCACTTTCGGTCTAAAGCTGGCGCGGCTGAACGGCCGAAAGTCCCGGTGCCGGTCGGGGGGCACGACCGACTCCAGGGAGGTAGTGACGTGGCTGCCGTCGGCTTTTCTCAGGCCGTTCGATCCACGCCAGCCGGCGCCTTGCCGGCGAGCATGGTTCCGCATCCGCGGGAAGAGTTGTTTTCCGTGATGGTGGTCGATGACCACCCGTTGTTGAGGGAGGCGATCGCCGGACGACTTGCCCAAATGGGCGCCGGCACGGTGCACGAGGCCGCCACGGTGGCCGAGGCCAGGGCGCGCGCGACGGCCACCGGGCCGTGCGACCTCGCCATCCTGGATCTCGGCCTGCCGGACGGCAGCGGCATCGAGCTGGTCACCGAGCTGCGCAGCAACGGCTGGCCCCGTGTGGTGGTCCTGGCCTCGTCGGACGACCCGTACGCGGTGCGTTCGGCGTTCCAGGCCGGCGCGCAGGCCTACCTGCTCAAGTCCGCGTCGCCGGTGGTCGTCACCGACGGCGTGCGCCGGGTACTCGACGGCGGCGTCTACGCCGACCCGAGTGTCGCTCCGGTGCTGGCCACCGGCACCCGGGTTCCCGGCACCGACAACACCCCGCGCGAGCTCTCGGCGCGCGAGGTGGAGGTCCTGCAGCTCGTAGCCGACGGGCAATCCAACAAGGAGATCGGTGAGGAGCTCAGCCTGTCCGCGCTCACGGTGAAGTCCCACCTGTCGCGGATCGGCCGCAAGCTCGGCACCGGTGACCGGGCCCAGATGGTGGCGCTGGCCATGCGTGCCGGCGTCATCCGCTAGCGCCGACCTCCTCCTACGGGACGGGCTCGCCGAGCGGCAGGCGGCCCGTCCCGTAGGGTTGGCACCCGTGTACAACGCAGAACACGCTTCCCCCGCGGCGGCCGCGACCGATGCGCCGGACCGCCAGGAGGCGGCTGCGCCGGAGTTGCTGACCGAACCGGTCGACGGCACCCCGCCCGTCATCGAGGACGCCGAGACACTTCGTCTCGCCTGTGACCGGCTGGCAGCGGGCAGCGGTCCGATCGCCATCGACACCGAACGGGCCTCGGGCTATCGCTACTGGCCCAAGGCCTACCTCGTGCAGATCCGCCGGGCCGGTGCGGGCACGCTGCTCATCGACCCGATCCCGCTCGCCGACGAGCTGGCGCCACTGGCGGCCGCGCTCGGCGACGCCGAGTGGGTGCTGCACGCCGCGTCGCAGGACCTGCCGTGCCTGGCGGAGTTGGGGCTGCACCCGCCCGCGCTGTTCGACACCGAGCTCGCGGGCAGGCTCGCCGGCCACGAACGTGTCGCGCTCGGCACCCTCGTCGAGAAACTGCTCGGCTACGCCCTGGAGAAAGGGCACAGTGCCGCGGACTGGTCCCGCCGGCCGTTGCCGCAGGACTGGCTCAACTACGCCGCACTCGACGTCGAGCTGCTCGTACCGCTCCGCGACACCCTCGAAGCCGAACTCACCGCCCAGGGCAAGCTCGACTGGGCCCGGCAGGAGTTCGAGTCCGTGCGTACCACTCCCGCCGCGCCACCGCGGGCCGAACCGTGGCGCCGCACCTCCGGCGTGCACAAGGTGCGTACGCCCCGCGGACTCGCCGCCGTCCGCGCACTCTGGGAGGCGCGCGACGAGATGGCGCGCAAACGCGACCGCGCGCCGAGCCGGGTGCTGCCGGACAGCGCGATCGTCAACGCCGTGCTCGCCGATCCGACGACACCGCAGCAGCTGCAGGCGTTGCCGGTGTTCGGCGGCCGGGTGCAGCGCCGCTACAGCGCCCACTGGCTCCGCCAACTCGAGGCAGCCAGGGAGCTTCCCGCCGACGAGCTGCCCAGCACGGCGACGGGGGGTGACGGGCCCCCGCCGGTCAACCGGTGGGCCGACAAGGATCCGGATGCGGCGGCCAGGCTGGCCGCCGCACGGACGGCGCTGACCAAGATCGCCGAGGCACAAACGCTCCCCGTGGAGAACGTCCTGCTGCCCGACCTGCTGCGCCGCACCTGCTGGATCCCGCCCGAGGACCGCTCCCCCGACGGCGTCGCCGCGGTCCTCGCCGACGGCGGCGCGCGGCCGTGGCAGATCGAACTCACCTCCGACGCGCTGAGCACCGCGCTGCACGCCACGGCCTGAACCGCCGGCCTCTCGACGAGCCCGCATCATGGTCGGGCACGGGCGCCCGGAAGCCCGGTCCGTGAACGCGTGACTCTCTGCCATCGCGGCCTCGACAGGCCGCGGGTGTTTCACCGAACCGGCCCACTCGGTGGGGTGTCACACGGTGGGCGAGGCCACCCTGCGAACCGGACGAGACCGGGTCTACCATCGAGGTTACCGGCTAGTAACAACGCTGTCGGCCGGCTTCCGAGTTCCCAACACCGCGAACATCACCTCCGAAGGAGCACCCGTGTCCGCACCCGCGCGCACCGTGGCCTTCGTCGACGGGGTACGGACCCCGTTCGGCAAGGCCGGCGACAAGGGCATCTACGCCAACACGCGGGCCGACGATCTCGTCGTCAAGGTCATCCGCGAACTGCTGCGCCGCCACCCCGAGCTGCCGGCCGAGCGGATCGACGACGTCGCCATCGCCGCCACGACCCAGACGGGCGACCAGGGCCTCACCATCGGCCGCACGGCCGCCCTGCTGGCCGGCCTGCCGAAGTCCGTCCCCGGCTTCGCCATCGACCGCATGTGTGCGGGCGCCATGACGGCCGTGACCTCGGTCGCCGGCGGCATCGCGTTCGGCGCCTACGACGTCGCACTCGCCGGCGGGGTCGAGCACATGGGCAGGCACCCCATGGGCGAAGGCGTCGACCCGAACCCGCGATTCCTGTCCGACAAGCTCGTCGATCCGTCCGCACTGGTCATGGGCCAGACCGCGGAGAACGTCCACGACCGCTACCCGGCGATCACCAAGGAGCGCTGCGACGCGTTCGCGGTCCGCAGCCAGGAGCGGTTCGCCGACGCCGTGAAGGCGGACCAGATCGGCCCGGAACTGGTGCCGGTCGCCACGCGGCACCCGGAGCTGGGCTGGGACCTGGCCACCGAGGACGAGCCGCCCCGCCCCGGCACGACGATGGAGAGCCTCGCCGGGCTCAAGACGCCGTTCCGTCCCCACGGCCGGGTCACGGCGGGCAACGCCGCGGGCCTGAACGACGGTGCGACCGGCGCACTGCTCGCCGGTGAGGACACCGCGCGCGAGCTGGGCCTGCCGGTGGGCATGCGCCTGGTGGGCTACTCATTCGCGGGCGTCGAGCCGGAGGTCATGGGCGTCGGCCCGGTGCCGGCGACCGAGAAGGCGCTCGCCCGCGCAGGGCTGTCCATCGCCGACATCGACCTGTTCGAGATCAACGAGGCGTTCGCCGTCCAGGTCCTGGCCTTCCTCGACCACTTCGGTATCGCCGAGGACGACACCCGCGTCAACGCCTGGGGCGGCGCGATCGCCTGCGGTCACCCGCTCGCCTCCTCCGGGGTGCGGCTGATGACCCAGCTCTCGCGCCGGTTCGCCGAGCGCCCCGACGTGCGCTACGGCATGACGACGATGTGCATCGGCATCGGCATGGGCGGCACGGTCATCTGGGAGAACCCCCACTGGGAGGGCAACAAGTGATTTCCGCAGAGCAGGCGCAGAGCGCATTCCCCGACGAGGTCGTCACCCGCGCGGCGACCCGCATCGTGTCGGTACCCGGTCTCGACAAACCGGTCGCCCTCATCACGATCGACAACGGCCACGACCACACGCGACCGTCGACCTTCGGTCCGCAGAGCCTGGTGAGCCTGAACGCGGCCTTCGACGAGGCCGTGGCCGCCGAGCCCGCCGCGATCGCCGTCACGGGCAAGCCGTTCGTGTTCGCCGTCGGCGCGGACCTGTCGGGTGTGGAACAGATCTCCGACCCGGAGCTGGCGCGGCAGATCGCCCAGACCGGGCACGACGTGTTCCGCAGGTTCACCGAGTCCGAGATCCCGACGTTCGCGTTCGTCAACGGCGCGGTGATGGGCGGCGGGCTCGAGCTCGCGCTCTCGTGCCACTACCGCACGATGGCCGACAACGTCGCCGCGATCGCGTTGCCCGAGGTGTTCCTGGGGCTGTTCCCGGGCTGGGGCGGCACCCAGCTGCTGCCGAACCTGATCGGCCCGGACGCCGCGGTGACGGTGATCGTCGAGAACGCGCTCAACCAGAACAAGATGCTCAAGCCGAAGCAGGCGGCCGAACTGGGCATCACCGACGAGCTGCTGCCGTCGGCGGACTACCTGGAGCAGTCGCTGCTGTGGCTGGCCCGCGTCGTACGCGGCGAAGTCACGCCGCCGCGCCCGGAGATCGACCGCGGCGCGGGCTGGGACGCCGCGATGGGACGTGCGAAGGCCGTCGTCGCGGGCAAGACGAAGGGCGCCTCTCCGGGCGCGGAGAAGGCCCTCGAGCTGCTCGAGCTGGCGCGCACCGCCGACCGGGACGCCGGCTACGCCGCCGAGACCGACGCCCTGGCCGAGCTGCTGATGTCCGACCCGCTGCGATCCGGGCTGTACTCGTTCAACCTGGTCAACAAGCGGGCGAAGAAGCCGGCGGGTGCGCCGGACAAGTCGCTCGCCCGGCAGGTCGGCAAGGTCGGCATCGTCGGCGCGGGCCTGATGGCCAGCCAGCTGGCGCTGCTGTTCGTGCGCAGGCTCAAGGTGCCGGTAGTGCTCACCGACGTCGACCAGGAGCGCGTCGACAAGGGCGTGTCCTATGTGCACGGCGAGATCGACAAGCTGCTCGAGAAGCAGCGGATCGGCCAGGACGAGGCCAACCGCCTGCGGGCCCTGGTGTCCGGTTCGCTGGACAAGGCGGCGTTCGCCGACGCGGGCTTCGTCATCGAGGCCGTGTTCGAGGACCTGGGCGTCAAGCGGAAAGTCTTCGCCGAGGTCGAGCAGCACGTCAGCCCGGAGTGCGTGCTGGCGACCAACACCTCGTCGCTGTCGATCACCGCGATGGCCGCCGAGCTCCAGCACCCGGAGCGGGTCGTCGGGTTCCACTTCTTCAACCCGGTCGCGGTGCTGCCGCTGCTGGAGATCGTCCGTGGCCGCCGGACCGACGACGAGACGCTGGCGACGGCGTTCTCGGTCGGCAAGCAGCTGAAGAAGTCGAGCGTGCTCGTCAAGGACGCCCCGGCGTTCGTGGTGAACCGTGTGCTGACCCGCTTCCTGGGCGAGGTGCTGGCCACAGTGGACGAGGGCACGCCGTTCGACGTGGCCGACTCCGCGCTCGACCCGCTGGGCCTGCCGATGTCGCCGATGACGCTGCTGCAGCTGGTCGGCCCGCCGGTGGCGCTGCACGTGGCCGAGACGATGCACGAGGCGTTCCCCGAGCGCTACGGCGTGAGCGAGAACCTGAAGCGCTTCGTCGAGGCCGGCAAGTCCGCGGTCTGGCAGTGGGACTCCGCCGGCAACCAGACGGTCGATCCCGAAGTCGCCGAGCTGTGGCAGCAGGGCGACGCACCGTCGACGGCCGAGCAGGTGCGCGAGCGCGCCCTGGCCGCGCTGGCCGAGGAGATCCGCATCATGCTCGACGAGGGCGTCGTCGCCGAGGCGCAGGACATCGACCTGTGCATGATCCTCGGCGCGGGCTGGCCGTTCTGGCTGGGCGGCATCACGCCGTACCTCGACCGCGCCGGCGTGTCCGAGAAGGTCGCGGGCAAGCCCTTCCTGGCTCCGGGCGTGGCGTCGGTTCCCCCGGCGTGAGGTGACGGCCGCGGCGTGGCACGGGAGCGCACGCTCCCGTGCCACGCCGTATATATCGTTATACGGCGATCACTCGCCGGCGTTCTGCAGCCGCGCCCAGGCCCGCTCGGCCTGCTCGCGCCAGCCGTTCCCGTTGCCGGGCGCGGCCTGCTCCATGGCGCGCAGGAACGCCTCCTTCGACAGCCACGACACGGGGAGCTCCAGCTCTCCGGTCCGCTCGGCGTACGAGCCGTGCTCGCGCGGGAAGTCGCCCAGCCCCTCGCGGTAGCAGTGAGCGATACCGTCGGCGTCGCCGTCGAGACCACCACCGCGGTTCATGCTCTGGCTCTCCGGCCGCGCGGTCTCCCCCGGCAGGTCACGGCCGGCGGGCATGCGGATACCGAACCGCTCGCGCGTCTCGTTCTCGACGCCGCCGACGAGCCGGTCGCCGAGTTCCAGGCTCGCACCGAGCCGATCGCCGACGTACCGGGTCAGGTACTGCGCGGCCTTGTCCTCACGGCCCGCGTCGTAGTGCCGGGCCGCCTTCGCCACGACACCGTCCTGCTCGGACACGAGCCCACGTTCGAACTCCTCGATCTCGGCGGTCACCGGCCGGTAGAACGCCTCGGGGTGCTCGCACGTGTGATACATCAACCGCTTGAACGTCCGGGTCGCGTACTCGGTCGCCTCGAGCGGCGCGTAGTCGGCTGCGACGTGCGTCGACGCCGTGTCGTTCGTCAGGTACCGGTGCTGCTTGAACTCCGGCGGCACATCCTCGGCTCCGATGTAGACGGGCACGTACGGCGTTGTGACCGCACCGGTGACGGCGGTCCACAGTGCATTCAGGTTCTCGTTGTCCACGTCGGACAACTGCGCGACCTGCCCGTAGCCTGCACGGTCGTGCGACCACCGCGGGTCGCGCACGTAGGCGAGCATGTCCTCCAGCGACACCGGTGCGAGCTCGTCGGCCAGTTCACCTTCCAGCTCACCCTGCACGTTCGCACCCCACGGATGGGTCGGGCTCACCTCGCGCTCGTTGGGCTGCCAGCCACCGTAGACCGCCTGCGGGTCGAACGTGTCGCGGCCGGCCGGGTCGAACCAGCCCTGCTCCACCGCGTAGTCGACGAAGTGGTCCGAGGCGAGGTACTCGCCGGGCCGGTCCCGGTAGTCCAGGGGCAGCGGGTCGAGGTAGCCGGGGAAGGACACGCGAGCCTCGTCCGGGCCGAGCCGCTCGGCGGCCCACAGGCCCTGACTGCCGCCGTAGTTCACGAGCACCCAGCCCTCGTTCTCGTCGGCGAACAGGTGCGAGTTGCCACCGTAGGTCGAGTACCCGTGCTCGTCGATCAGACCGCCGACGATCTCCACGGCCTCGCGGGCGCTCGTGGCGCGTTCCATGGCGATACGGGACAGGTCGCTGTAGTTCGGACCGGTCTGCACCGCGTCGGTCTTGTCCAGCAACCGGTCGCTCGTCGGCGACCAGACGTCACGGGCGGCGACGCCGTGCTCGTTGAGCCCGCCGTTGGTCAGCGGGGCCGGGAAGCCTTCGAACTCGGAGTAGTTCGACGAGATGTACTTGGCCGTCCGGCGTGCCTGCGGGATCTCGGTCAGTTCGCCCGGATATCCGGCGCGGTCGGTGACGCCGACCGTCGTGGTCGCATCGTCGGGGAAATCGCGGCTCGGCACGATCTCGAGCCAGTGACTGGACGGCTCGTGACCGAACCCGCCGAGCAGCGTCGCACCGTCCTCGGTGAGGTTCTTGCCGACGTAGAACGCGATGCTCTTCGTCGGCGCGTCCGGTCGCAGCACACCGTCTTCGCTCCCGGCCGCGGCGGCGTCACCGGGGACGGCGGCAGCACCGGGGACGACGACCAGCCCGGCGGCGACGAGCACACTCAGCGCCGCACCGGAGCCGCGCCTCCTCACTCGAAGACGCCTCGTTCGGCGAATACGCACGGCATTCCTTCCTCTCGGGGATCAACCGAGAGGAAAGGTTAGCGACGGTAACGATTAATACGGAAGCAGTAGTACGGACGTGTGATTCTTCCCCAACCGGACACGCGGGTGTGCCCGCGACGTCAGGTCGCCGCGGGCAAGCGGACGGTGACCGACAGGCCGCCGCCCACGACCGGCTCGGCGGAGACGTCGCCTTCGTGCGCCTCCGCGGCCGCACGCACGATCGACAGCCCCAGGCCCGCACCGTGGCGTGCCGTCCGGGCCACTCCCGCGCGGCGGAACGGTTCAAACAATCCCTTCACGGTCTCCGGGTCCAGCAGTGCCCCGGACGATCGGACCGTCAGCGTGGTCCACCGGTCCCCGGCAGTGGTGGTGACCTCGATCCAGCCGGAGTCGACGTTGTGCCGCACGGCGTTCTCCAGCAGGTTGCCCGCGACGCGTTCCAGCAACGCCGCGTCCCCCGTGGTCAACGCCGGGGCCAGGCGCAGGTCGACGGTCAGTTCCCGCCGCCGCGCGTCGGCTTCGACGACACTCCACGCACGACCGGCGACCTCAGCGACGTTCACGCGTTCGGTCAGGGCGATCCCGGCACCGTCGGTGCGAGCGAGTAGCAAGAGCGACGTGACGAGCCGTTCGGCGCGTTCGGTGGCGTCCCGCACCACGCTGGCCATACGGCGCAGTTCGGCCTCGTCGGCGTCCTCGTCGGACAGTGTGACGTCGAGTTCCGTGCGGATGACGGCCAGCGGTGTGCGCAACTCGTGGCTCGCGTTGGCGACGAACTGCCGCTGCGTGTCGAACGCCGCCTGCAGCCGGTCCAGCATCGCGTCGATCGTGCCCGCCAGTTCGGCCAGCTCGTCGCGGGTGGCCACCTCACCGATGCGCTCCCCCATCGACTCGCCGGACAGCCGCTGCGCCGTTCCGGTGATGTCCCGCAGCGGCTGCAGCACGCGCGAGGTGAACGTCCACGCCAGGATGCCCGCCGCGGCCACCACGAAGCAGAACGCGATACCCCCGGCGATGACGACCCTGCCGCGCGCCTCGTCCCGCAGATGCTCGGCGAGGTCGGCCGCTTTGACGTGGACGCCGTCGACCTCCACGACCGTGCCCGGCGGCAGCTGCGGCACCCCGCCCACCGCGTCACCGACGAGTGTCCAGGCCAGCCACAGCAACAACGCGCTGACCAGCGCCACGAGCGCCGTCGCGAGGATCGTGATGCGGGCGCGCAGACTGCGCGCCGCCATGCCTGTGCGCCGGATCACTTACGTCAGGGAACCGGACTCCGAGGATCCCCGCGCGCCCGACGTGCCGCCGGCCTCTCCCTGCGCGTCCTCCGCCGGCCCCGCGCCGGGCACGCGATAGCCCGAACCGACGACCGTCTCGATCACACCGGGCTCCCCGAGCTTCTTGCGCAGTGTCATCACCGTGACACGCACCGTCGTGGTGAACGGGTCCGCGTTCTCGTCCCACACCCGCTCCAGCAGATCCTCACTGCTGACGACGGCACCGCCCGCGGACAGCAGCACCTCGAGGACGCCGAACTCCTTCCGTGTCAGGTCCACCGGTTCACCACCGCGATGGACCGTGCGACGGGAGGGGTCCAGCTCGATGTCGCCCGCCGTCAGCACCGGCGGGGCGGCGGGCGTGGCACGCCTGCCCAGCGCGCGCACGCGCGCGACCAACTCGGGGAAGGCGAACGGCTTCGCCACGTAGTCGTCGGCGCCCAGCGACAGGCCTTCGACCCGTTCGGAGACCGCGGTGCTGGCCGTCAACATCAGCACCCTGGTCAGCTCGCCGGAACGCACGATCTCGCGGCACAGGTCGTCGCCCGGCATCCCGGGCAGGTCGCGGTCGAGCACCACGACGTCGTACCGCGTCACCGACGCCTTCTCGTGTCCGTCGTCGCCGTCCAGCGCCACGTCCACGGCCATACCTTCACGACGCAGGCCGCGCGCGATCGCTTCCGCGAGCGGCGCCTCGTCCTCAACTACCAACACGCGCACGTCAACCACCGTGCCACAGTTTTCTGAGAGATTCCTGATTCGGCGATGCGGCGTGAGCGCGGGCACCCACCCGCACCCGCGGGCCGTGCCGGCCGGTCCACTTCGGACCGGCGGAGGCGGGCACCGCTCCGGCTCGCCCGATCCCCGCCGTGTCAGGTCCGCGGGGTCGGATCCGCCTCGGCGTCACCGCGGGCCTCGCCGATCCGGCCCGCTGCCCACTCGGTGACGGTGCGGGCGACGTCCTGCGCCGTGAGGCCGACGTCGGCGAGGACCTCGCCGCGGCTGCCGTGGGCGTGGAACCGCTGCGGCACGGCCAGATCCCGCAGCGGCACGTCGCACTCGGCGTCCCGCAGGGCGGCGGCGAACGCGGAGCCGAAACCGCCGTGCCGGCCGCTGTCCTCGACGGTGACGACGAGACGGTGCCTGCGGGCCAGCGCGGTGAGCTCGGCCGGCACCGGCACGACCCACCGCGGGTCCACCACGGTGACGTCGATGCCCTGGTCGGCGAGCCGGTCCGCGGCGTCGAGGCCGAGCCCCGCGAACGCGCCCACCGACACCAGCAGCACGTCCTCCCGCTCGCTGCGGCGCAGCACGTCGACCGTGCCGAACCGCTCGGTGGCGGGCACCGCGTCGACCACGCCGCCCTTGGAGAACCGCAGCGCCGTCGGCCCGTCGGAGGTGGCGACGGCCTCGCGGAGTTCCTCCCGCAGCGTCTCGGCGTCACGCGGCGCGGCGACCCGCATCCCCGGCACCATGCCCAGCAGTGACAGGTCCCACATGCCGTGGTGGCTGGGCCCGTCGGGACCGGTCACGCCCGCGCGGTCGAGCACCAGCGTCACGGGCAGACGGTGCAGCGCGACGTCCATCAACGTCTGGTCGAACGCCCGGTTCAGGAAGGTCGAGTACACGGCCACGACCGGATGGCGGCCGTCCATGGCCAGCCCGGCCGCAGACGTCACCGCGTGCTGCTCGGCGATGCCGACGTCGAACCAGCGATCCGGATGGGCCTCGGCGAACGTGTGCAGCCCGGTCGAGCGCAGCATCGCGGCGGTGATCGCGACGAGGTCCTCGCGCTGCCCGCCGAGGCGGGTCAGCTCCTCCCCGAACACCGAGGTCCAGCTCGGCCCCTTCGCCGGCGGCAGGCCCGTCTCCGGATCGACCGGATCGGTCTGGTGCATCTGGTCGGCCTCGTGGTTGACGGCCGGTTCGTAGCCGTGCCCCTTCTCCGTGGCCACGTGCACGATCACCGGGCCGCCGAACGCCTTCGCGCTCTGCAGCGCCTTCTCCAGTGCCGCGACGTCGTGTCCGTCCACCGGGCCGAGGTACTTGAGGCCGAGGTCGGAGAACATCACCTGCGGGGTGAACGCGTCCTTGATGCCGGCCTTCGCGGCGTGCAGCGCCGTGTAGATCGGCTTGCCGACCACGGGCGTGTGCTGCAGCAGCTCACGCCCGCCGTCGAGGATCCGTTCGTAGCCGGGCCGCAACCGCAGCGCCGAGAGGTGCTCGGCGAGACCGCCGATGGTCGGCGAGTACGACCGGCCGTTGTCGTTGACGACGATCACCACGGGCAGATCCGGCTGCGCGGCGATGTTGTTGAGCGCCTCCCAGCACATGCCGCCCGTCAGTGCGCCGTCGCCGACGACGGCGACCGCACACCGATCGGTGTCGCCCGCGAGCCGGAAGGACTTGGCGAGCCCGTCGGCGTACGACAGCGCCGTGGAGGCGTGGCTGTTCTCGATGTGATCGTGCTCGCTCTCGTCGCGGGCCGGGTAGCCGGCGATCCCGCCGCGCTGGCGCAGCCCGTCGAACTCCGCCGCGCGCCCGGTGACGATCTTGTGCACGTACGACTGGTGGCCGACGTCGAACAGCAGCGGATCGCGCGGCGAGTCGAACACCCGGTGGAGCGCGAGCGTCAGCTCCACGACGCCGAGATTGGGTCCCAGGTGCCCGCCGGTGCGGCGAACGTTGTCGACGAGGAACGTCCTGATCTCCTCCGCCAGGGCGCCGACCTGCTCGTGGTCCATCGCCTTGAGATCCGCCGGCCCGTGTACGGACTCCAGCAACGTCACTCTCCACCTCATTCGCCGTCGGTTCACGGTGCCTGACCGCTCAGTCTAAAGAGGGATTCCCGGTGCCGAGCGGCGCCATGGCGTCGCGCACCTCGCCGAGCAGATCCCGCATCGCCTCCTCGGCCCGGCGGTACTGCCCTGCCGACACCGCCGCGGCGACGTTCTCGTGGGCGTCGAGCGCCTCGGGGACCGGCTGCCGGGGCATCAACCCCAGCTGGGTCCTGCCCCGCAGCACGACGGCGACGACGTCGGCCAGCGCGGCGAACATCTCGTTGCCGCTCGCCTCGAGCAGCAACGTGTGGAAGGCGATGTCGGCCTGCATGAAGTCCTCCAACAGGCCGCGTTCGCCGAGCCCGCGCAGTCGCGCGCCGAGTTCGACGATGCGCGTGCGCTGCTCCGCCGAGGCGTTCCAGGCGGCCGCGCCCGCGGCGAGGGGCTCCACCGCGATGCGGAGTTCGGTGAGCGAGCGCAGCTGCGCGTCTCGTCCGCTGCCGGCGAGCCGCCACCAGATCACCCTGGGGTCGAAGACGTTCCACGACGTGGCGTCCTGCACGGTGATGCCGACCCGGCGGCGCGAGGTGACCAGCCCCATGGACTCGAGGATGCGCATCGTCTCGCGGGCGACCGTGCGGGAGACGCCGAAGCGCTCCTGGATGTGCTCGAGGGTGAGCGTGTCCCCCGACTCCAGATCGCCGTCGGTGATCTCGCGCCCGATGGCCTCCAGCACCGCGCCGTGTCTGCTCTCGAACCCCACCCTGCTCACGACCGTCCAGGCTAGTCGTGGTGGGCCGACCGTGGGGGCGACCCGCCCGCGACCGGGGCCGTCGTCACACGCCGGAGGCCGTCACCACCCCGTCCCCGCAATGGTGTTACCTTTCGAGTTCAAACGTAGTACCTTTCCATGCAACCTGGTGCACATCCCGATGCATCACCGCCGCACACGTTCACCGAGGAGCGCCCATGCCAGCCACCTGTCTCGTGGTGATGGGAGTGTCCGGCGCAGGCAAGAGCACGATCGCCGCTCACCTCGCCGACGAACTCGGCTGGCCGATGGCCGAAGCCGACGAGTTCCATCCCGAAGCCAACATCGCGAAGATGTCGGCGGGAACCCCCCTCACCGACGCGGACCGCATCCCGTGGCTCGAAGCCCTGCGAGCGTGGATCGACGAGCGCGGTGCGGACGGTGAAAGCGTCGTCGTGACGTGCTCGGCGCTCAAACGGACCTACCGCGACGTGCTCCGGCGAGCCGGCGTACGGGTGCGGTTCGTCCATCTGAGCGGCTCGGTGGACACCGTCGGCGGGAGGCTTTCCGGCCGGTCCGGCCACTTCATGCCACCCGCACTGCTGGAGTCCCAGTTCGCCGATCTGGAACCCCTCGACGCCGACGAGGACGGCGTGGCACTCGACGTGAGCGACGCCCCCGATTCGATCACCGCCACCGCCCTCGACCGTCTCGGGCTCCGGTCCGGCGGCCGCGGCGACGCCCCGGCCGACACGAACGCACCAGGCTGAACAACAACGACAACGAGGTCGGAAACGGAGCCGGTATGAACACCGACGAGTGGACCCAGACCCTCGGAGCAGGGCCGCTACTGGGCATCGCCGGGGCCGCCGTGGCGGTCCTGCTGATACTGATCATCGGGCTGCGCGTGCACGCCTTCCTCGCGCTGGTCGTGGTCAGCATCGCCACTGCCTTCGCGGCGGGCATCCCCGCGGGCTCGGTCATGGACACGCTCACCGACGGCTTCGGGTCCACGCTCGCCAGCGTGGCCCTGCTCGTCGGCCTCGGCGCGATGCTGGGCAGACTCCTCGAGATCAGCGGCGGCGCACAGTCGCTGACCGACGCGATGATCCGCCGCTTCGGGGAGAAACGCGCCCCGCTCGCCCTCGGCGTCGCCTCCCTCATCTTCGGCTTCCCGATCTTCTTCGACGCGGGACTCGTCGTGATGTTGCCGATCGTGTTCTCCGTGGCACGACGGCTGGGCGGCGGCGTGCTGCGCTACGGCCTGCCCGTGGCGGGCGCCTTCTCCGTCATGCACATCTACGTGCCGCCGCACCCCGGCCCGGTTGCCGCGAGCGGCCTGCTGGGCGCCGATGTCGGCCTGGTCCTGCTGTTCGGCCTGATCATCGCCGTGCCGACCTGGTACATCACCAGCTACCTGTACGGCGTGATGGTCGGCAAGCGGATCGCGCTGCCCGTCCCGGAGATCCTCCGCGGCGGAGCGGACACCACCGAGCAGGACCAGAACCCGCCCCCGGCGTCGACGGTCATCGGCCTGCTGCTCATCCCCCTCGTGATGATCTTCGCCAACACCGGGCTCGACACCGCGGGCGAGGCGGGCTGGATCGACGGCGACGCGAGCTGGGTCCAGGTGGCGATGGTGGTCGGCTCCACGCCGGTCGCTCTGCTGGTGACCGTGTTCGTCGCCAGCTACGTGCTCGGCACCCGCCGTGACCGCAGCCGCAGCGTCATCGAGCGACTGCTGGACTCCTCGCTCGGCCCGGTGTGCGCCATCATCCTCATCACCGGCGCAGGTGGCATGTTCGGCGCCGTCCTGCAGGCCAGCGGCATCGGCGAGGCGCTCGCCGACGCACTCGACGGCGTCGGCATGCCCGTGTTCATCGCCGCCTACGTGATCGCCGCGGTCCTGCGCATCGCACAGGGTTCGGCGACCGTCGCGCTCACCACCGCGGCGGGCCTGGTGCAGCCGCTGGTGATGACCGGCTCGTTCTCGAGCGTCGAGGTCGTGGCGATCGTGTTGGCACTCGCCGCCGGTTCGGTGACGGCGAGCCACGTCAACGACTCGGGATTCTGGCTGGTCGGCCGATTCTTCGAAATGGACACCAAGACGACGCTGAAGACGTGGACCGTCATGGAGACCACGATCGGCCTCGTCGGATTCGGTCTCGCCGGCGTCCTGTTCCTCCTCGGATAGCCCCGAGGAAGGCTGCGCAGTTCCCGGTACGGTGCGATCTGTCGCGCCGTACCGGGAATGTCCTGCTGCGGCCGGTCGACCGTGTCGTGTCCGTCTCTGCCGATCCCCGAGTACGGCGAACTCGCGACAGCCGGTGGGCGCCGTCGCCGCTTCGACCTCCCCACCTGAGCCGAGATCCGATCGGCTCAGCCACAGCCTCGAACAGCCGGCCTCCCCGGGACTGCTGTGGCGGCGAGCGGGATCGTCGTGGCGTGGCGTTCGGCTGCTCATGGTCGAGTCCCGTGGCCGAGTGGAGCCTCGGGCCGTTGCTCGTGCGGTGCGCACGTGATCGCGCTGTACACCACCGCGCCTGAGCCGGATGCTCAGCCGTGACGAGTCCCGTCCGTCCACGGGCGAGCACCCTGTTCAGGGGTGATCACCCCCGCACGCCGTTTCGAGAAACCTGAAGGAAGGTCGACCATGACGCGCCGCCAACTGCCCCGATGGTCCGAGCTCCGGCCACTGCTGCGAGTGAAAACGCCCACGCTCGACCCGGTCCAGCGACGGCTCGCACAGGCCCACACCATCGACGATCTGCGCACCGTCGCGCGACGCAGAACCCCGCGTGCCGTCTTCGACTACACCGACGGCGCCGCCGAGCAGGAAACCAGCTTGCGACGGGCACATCAGAGCTTCAGCCGGATCGAGTTCCACCCGAACGTCCTGCGTGACGTGTCCGCAGTGGACACGTCACGGAGCATGTTGGGCAGCCGCAGCGCGCTTCCGTTCGCCTTCGCCCCAACGGGCTTCACCCGAATGATGCAGCACGAGGGCGAACGCGCCGTCGTCCGCGTTGCCGACCGCGCGGGCATCCCGTTCGGGCTGTCCACCATGGGGACGACCTCGATCGAGGACGTCGCCTCGGCCGCCCCTCGCGCCCGCAAATGGTTCCAGCTGTATGTCTGGAAGGACCGCGCAGCCGGCGAAGAGCTCGTCCGCCGCGCCCAGGAAAGCGGCTACGAGGCACTCGTGCTCACGGTCGATACACCGGTGGCCGGTGCTCGCATGCGCGACGTCCGCAACGGCCTGACCATCCCGCCGTCGCTGACGTTGCGCACGGTCCTCGACGGTGCGACACACCCCACCTGGTGGTTCAACCTCCTCACCACCGAGCCCCTCCAGTTCGCCTCGCTGAGCAGTTGGGAAGGCACGGTCGCCGACCTGATCAACAAGATGTTCGACCCGACCATCACGGTCGAGGATCTGGAGTGGCTGCGCGGGCTGTGGAAGGGGCCGTTGATCGTCAAAGGGATTCAGAACGCAGCCGACGCGCGCATGGTCGTGGATCACGGCGCGGACGCCGTGATCCTGTCCAACCACGGCGGGCGGCAGCTCGACCGCGCGCCCACCATGCTGGAACTGCTCCCTTCGGTGCTGGACCGGGTGGGTGACGACGCCGAAATCTACCTCGACACCGGAATCCGCAGCGGCGCCGACATCGTGGCCGCACTGGCGCGCGGCGCACGCGGATGCCTGGTCGGTCGCGCCTTCCTGTACGGCCTCATGGCCGGCGGGGAACGCGGGGTAGCGCGCACCGTCGAGATCCTCAGCTCCGAGATCACGCGCACGCTGCAACTGCTCGGCGTGACCTCCGTCGACGACCTGACCGAGGAGCACGCCACGCTGCGGAACTGACCGATCAGGAGGTGCCGGCACTCGCTCGCCGCGACTGCCGGCACCTCGTACCGCGGATGCCGGTTCGCGGACCGGGTCGGCCGCAGGTACCGAAGTGGCGTGCCGCTCGCCGCCCGAGGGCGGCGAGCACGCACGTTCGCCCGGTCAGACCTTCATTCGCATCGGTTGTCGGTGCGCGTGTCACCCTCGCCACCGACGCAGATGATCGAGCCGGAGTCGCCGGCATGCCCGAAACCCGGTACGGCGAAGCAGTCGACGAACTCCGCCGTGATTCCCCCGAACCCCACCATCACGACCACCTCGTCGTCCTCGATTACCGACGAGGTGTACTCGGTGGTCCGGCCCACCTTCTCCACGACCATGTCCTCCTCCGGCTCGGCCGCGGCGGCGTCGCCGGCCACGAGCGTGACGTCGAGCTCCTCGAGGACAGTGGTCATGCGGCAGCCAATGATCCGGCCCGAACAGTCGCCCGCGAAGAGCAGGCCGACCGCCGGGTGCTCCGGCGAAACCGGAGGCATCTGCTCGTCCATCACCTCGCCGGATATGAGGGCGTCGTCGGTCGGAGCCGCGATCGCGCAGTCGACGCGGTTGCCGTCCTCGACAACATCCACCCAGCGCGTTAGCGTCGCAACCCGGTCAGCGGGGTCAACCCCTCCGTCCGCCGGGCCCGGCTGCACCACAGGATCACCCACCTCGGCGTCGTTCATGTTCGCCAGCACATGATTGTTCGACAACACCTGCCGCGAACCGTCGGTGTTGTCACGCACCAGGCATCCCACGGTGCCGGCGGAGATGTCGACATGACCGATGCTCGCTCCGGTGCGCACCGGACGAACCCGTTCGGTGTGCTCGAGGACGTCGGGCCCCGACTCGTCGGCCCCGACGTCCGGGGAACCCAGCGCGTAGAAGGGGCCCGCCTCGACGACGTCGACCGGCACGTCGATGCCGTCGACCGGGACGCTCGCCGGGAGCAACCGGTCCCTGGCCACGAGCTCGGGCGGATCTTTGCGGGATACGTACACGACGACGACCGACTCATCCATGCGCTGTCCACCCCGTCGACGACGCCCGAGCGCGAACCCGTTGACGTTGGAGTCGGAACCATGCGACTGCTTGAGAAGATCGCGTGCGGACCGCCGCCGTGCGCGTTCGGCCGAGTTGTCAGACGACATGACAGCCCCCTATGCGCATCGTGTAACGCAACATCACGGAGTGTAACCCCGTCCCCTCGGCCCGTCCAGAGCCTGCGGTGGCCCCTCACCCGGTTCCAGGCCGCGGTGAATAGGCAATCCCCGGCCGTACGTACGCGAGCCGAGCCCGCTGCGGATCGAACCGCTACGTGCGGGCTCGTACCGGACCTTCGGTAGGTCGATCGTCGTCGAACATCGGCCCTACGGGGTGTTGTGCCTCGGGAGCCGCCTCACTCGGCTCGGGCCGCGCCGCCGCCGCTGCCGCCGCCGCCCGACTCCCGGCATTCGAGCAGCGCGACGCATTCGACGTGGTGGGTCATGGGGAACGCGTCGAACGCGCGCAGTGCGGTCATGCGGTAGCCGTGGCCCTGCAGTGTCGCGACATCGCGGGCCAGTGCCGCCGGGTCGCAGGCGACGTACACCACACGGGCCGGCGATGCGTCCGCGATCGCGTCGACGACACCGCGCCCCGCACCTTTCCGCGGCGGGTCGAGCACCACGACATCGGCCGCCGCCTCCACTGTGGACACGATCCGTTCGACCGTGCCGCAGTGCCACTCCACCTGGGGCAGATCGGACAGATTGGACTGTCCGTCGCGGACGGCCCGCCTGCCGGACTCGATCGCCAGCACCGATCCGTCCCTGCCGACCTGTTCCGCCAGTACGGAGGCGAACAGGCCCGCACCCGCGTAGAGATCCCAGACCCGGCCGCCCGCAGGCGCCGCAGCCCACTCGGCCACCACCGCGGCCAGCGTCGACGCCGCGGCCGGGTGCACCTGCCAGAAGCCGTGGGCCGCCACCCGCCAGGTGCGGTCCGCGGCGTGTTCGACGGCGATCCCGCCCGAGACCTGTTTCGGCCTGCCGCCGCGGCGGATCTCCGCCAGGTGCACGGTGCCCCGCGCGTCCTCGGCCACCTCGAACTCGGTGCCGGGGCGGGCCCGGCGTGCCAGGCCCGCCCCGGCCGCCCCCTCGAGGGTGATGGGGCAGTCCTCCAGCGCGATCACGTCGTGACTCCGGTGCGCCCGCAGCCCGGGCCTGCCGTCCGGCCCGGTCACGAACCGCACCCGGCTGCGCCAGCGCAGCGGCTCGTCGGTCAGCGCCTCCACCTCGACCGGCCACGTGACGCCCGCCAGTCGTTCCAACTGCTCGGCGACCACCCGCGCCTTCAGTGCGCGCTGTGCCACCGGGGCGGCGTGCTGCCAGTCGCACCCACCGCACAGACCGGGACCCGCGACCGGGCACGGCGGTGTGACCCGGTCGGACGAGGCCTCGAGCACGGCGATCGCGTCGCCGCGGCAGAACGATCCACCGCGGTCCTCCGTCACACGCACCCGCACCCGCTCCCCCGGCAGGGCGTGGCGGACGAACACGACCCGGCCCTCGACGCGGGACACACAGTGGCCACCGTGGGCGACGTCGCCCACGGTGACGTCGAACTCCCGGCCGCTCCAGTCGCCGTCGCTCATCGGTCGTCCTTCCCGGCACCCGGTCCGTCCCGGCGGGTCCGGCCGTTCCCGTCCTGCCCGCCGCCCGTCAGACCGCGCCGCACGTCCCCGGCGACCGCACGGGGCCCGTCGGGGTCGGAGCCGTGCGCCCGCTTCGACGACTCGAGCTGCCACGGCACGCTCGTCACCATCACCCGGGACTGGAACAGCAGCCGCGTCTTGAGCCGCAGCGCGCTCTGGTTGTGCAGCACCTGCTCCCACCAGCGGCCGACGACGTACTCGGGGATGAAGATCGTCACAACGTTGCGCGGGTTGTCCCCGCGGACCCGCTTCACGTAGTCGAGCACCGGCCGCGTGATCTCCCGGTACGGCGATTCGACGACCTTCAGCGGGACCGTGAACTTCCGGCGGTTCCAGTCGTCGGTGAGCCTGCGTGTGTCGACGTCGTCGACGTTGACCGTCACCGCCTCCAGCACATCCGGTTTCGTGGCCTTCGCGTACGCCAGGGCGCGCAACGTGGGCCGGTGAATCTGGGAGACCAGCACGATGGCGTGGTTGCGCGCCGGCAGCGTCACTTCCTCACCCTCGACCTCCTTGATCTCCTCGGCCACGTGGTCGTAGTGACGCCGGATGCCGCGCATGAGCACGTAGATCGCCGCCATCGCCACGATCGAGATCCACGCGCCCTCCAGGAACTTCGTCACGAGCACGATCACCAGCACGGTCGCGGTCATCACCAGGCCGAACGAGTTGATCAGCTGTGCCCGGCGCATCTGCTTGCGAGCGGCCTCGTCGGTCTCCACGGCGAGCCTGCGGTTCCAGTGCCGGATCATCCCGCTCTGGCTGAGCACGAACGAGACGAACACCCCGACGATGTAGAGCTGGATCAGCTGGGTGACCTGGGCGTCGAACACCGCAACGAGCACGATGGCCAGCAGCGCCAGGAAGAGGATGCCGTTGCTGAAGGCCAACCGGTCGCCGCGCGTGTGGAGCTGCCGGGGCAGGAACCGGTCCTGCGCCAGGATCGAGGCCAGTACCGGAAAGCCGTTGAACGCCGTGTTGGCAGCCAGGACGAGGATCAGACCGGTGAAGAAGATGATGTACCAGATCGCCGGTGCGAAGCCGCCGAACACGGCCCCGGCCAGCTGGGCCACGAGGGTCTTCTGCTCGTAGCCCTCCGGCGCGCCGACGAGCTGGGTCGCCGGGTCCTCGGCCATGATCACGCCGGTGACGTTGGCCAGAAACAGCAGCCCGAGGAACATCGTCACCGCGAGCACGCCCATGAGCAGCAGCGTCGTCGCCGCGTTCTTGCCCTTGGGTTTGCGGAACGCCGGCACCCCGTTGGCGATCGACTCGACACCGGTCAGCGCGGCGCTGCCGGTCGAGAACGCCCGTAGCACCACGAACACGAAAGCCAGCCCCGCCAGGTGCTCCCCCTCGGTGGCCAGCTCGAACCCGGCGCTCTCGGCACGCACGTCCTCGCCTTGCACCACCGTGCGGACAAAACCCCACCCGATCATGGTGAGAACGCCCACGACGAAGGCGTAGGTCGGGATCGCGAACGCCGTACCGGACTCCCGCACCCCGCGCAGGTTCCCCGCCGCCAGCAACACGATCGCCCCGACGGAGAACAGCACCTGGTGATCGGCGACGAACGGGATCACCGAGCCGATGTTCGCCGCCGCCGCGGAGATCGACACCGCGACGGTGAGCACGTAGTCGACGAGTAGCGCGCACGCCACTCCGAGGCCCCAGTTCGGGCCGTGGTTGACGGTCGCCACCTCGTAATCGCCGCCGCCCGAGGTGTAGGCGCGGACGTTCTGCCGGTATGAGGCGACGACCGCCGCCATGACGAGCGCGATGACGAGGCCGACCCACGGGCTGTAGACGTACGCCGACGTACCGGCGATCGAGAGGACGAGGAGAATCTCCTCGGGCGCGTAGGCCACACTCGACATCGGGTCGGAGGCGAAGACCGGCAACGCGATGCGCTTCGGTAGCCGGGTGTGCGCCAGGCGGTCGCTCCGGAAGGGGCGGCCCAGCAGCAACCGTTTCGTCGCGGTGGCGAACTTGGACACCCGTGCAGGGTAATCACCGCCCGTGGCCCGCATGTCGCCGCGGCGCGGTAGGTTGCATCGCAGTCGCCGACAACACGCACAAGGAGGCGGAGACAACCGTGCACGTGGTGATCATGGGATGCGGCCGGGTGGGCGCGTCCCTGGCCGCCGCCCTCGAACGGCTCGATCACGAGGTCGCCGTCATCGATCGCGACCAGGAGGCGTTCCGCAGACTCGGCAGCGACTTCCACGGCCAGCAGGTCGTCGGCATGGGATTCGACCGGGACGTGCTGACCGAGGCCGGGATCGAACGCGCGGGCGCGTTCGCGGCGGTGTCCAGCGGCGACAACTCGAACATCATCTCCGCCCGGGTGGCGCGCGAGCTGTTCGGCATCGAACACGTCGTGGCCCGCATCTACGACCACAAGCGCGCCGCCGTCTACGAGCGCCTCGGCATCCCGACGATCGCCACCGTGCCGTGGACGACCGACCGGTTCCTGCGCACGCTGCTGCCCGACGGTGTGGCCACGTCGTGGCGTGATCCCACCGGGACGGTGGCCCTGCTGCAACTGCCGCTGCACGAAGACTGGATCGGCCGCAACGTGCGCGACATCGAACGAGCCGCCGGGGTCCGCGTGGCGTTCGTGATGCGCTTCGGCACCGGTGTGCTGCCGACCACCACGACCGTCATCCAGGCCGACGACGAGGTGTACGTCGCCGCGCAGTCCGGCACCGTCGGCGACGTCACCGCCGTGGCCGCCCGCGCGCCCGAGGAGGAGGACTAGATGCGTGTCGCGATCGCCGGTGCCGGCGCGGTGGGCCGGTCCATCGCCTCCGAGCTCATCGAGGCCGGCCACACGGTGCTGCTGATCGAACGGCTCTCCCGCCAGTTCACCCCCGAGGTCGTCGAGGCCGCGGAGTGGGTGCTCGGCGACGCCTGCGAGATGTCCACGCTCGAGGCGTCGGGTATCGAACGCTGTGACGTCGTCATCGCCGCCACGGGCGACGACAAGGTCAATCTCGTGCTGGCGCTGTTGGCCAAGACCGAGTTCGCGGTGCAGCGCGTGGTGGCGCGGGTCAACAATCCGGCCAACGAGTGGCTGTTCAACGAGAGCTGGGGTGTGGACGTCGCGGTGTCCACGCCGAGGATGCTGGCGGCGATGGTCGAAGAGGCCGTGAGCGTCGGCGACCTG
Source organism: Prauserella sediminis (assembly GCF_014195435.1). Taxonomy (NCBI): domain Bacteria; kingdom Bacillati; phylum Actinomycetota; class Actinomycetes; order Pseudonocardiales; family Pseudonocardiaceae; genus Prauserella; species Prauserella sediminis. Next base: position 172,882 of record NZ_JACIBS010000002.1, read on the forward strand.
GTGCGGCTGATGACGTTCCGTAAGAGCCAGGCCAACCTCGTCGAACTCACCCTGCCCGAGGAGACCCCGCTGGCCGGCACGCCCGTCGAGCGGCTCAACCTGCCGCGAGACGCCGCGCTGGTGGCCATCCTGCGGGGCGAACGCGTCATCGTGCCGCAGCCCGACGATCCGGTCGAAGGCGGTGACGAGGTGTTGTTCGTGGCACCGGAAAGCGTCGAACCGGAGCTCCGGACCGCGCTCGGCCGCTGAGCCGGGCGCGTCCGGGCGAAGCGGGCGTCAGCGGGGTGGGTTGTCGGACGACTCGTCGTCGGAGGCCGCTCCGCCGGCGCCCGTCGAGACCGCACCGGACGGCACGGCGCCGGGCGCGCCCTGGGCGGGCCGGTCGTATTTGGCACGCAGTTCCGCCTCGATCTCGGCGTCGGTGCGTGTCCGGCTCTCACGCAGGTGTTTGAGCCTGCGGTCCGAACGGCGCACCGCCCACACGACCACCAGCAGTGCCAGGCCGTAGAGCGGATATCCCATGGCGATCTTCGCGAACGCCAACCAGCCCGTGTGGTCCTCGTCGTAGAGCCACCGCTGCACGATGAACCGCGCGGCGAACACGGCGGCCAGGGCGAGCGTGGCGATGTCGTAGCCCCGGCGCGACGGCTTGTCCTTGCGCCAGTCCATGCCGGTGCCGTTGAGCGCGTTCCACACGACGCCGGCCAGAGGCCAGCGCACGAGCACCGACAGGGCCAGCACGCTGAAGTACACCACCGACGTCCAGATACCGAACAGGAAGAAGCCCTTGGCCTCGCCGGTGCGGTAGGCGATGAACGCCGCGATCGCCACGCCGAGGAAACCGGAGATCGCGGGCTGCACCGGTTCCTTGCGCACGACGCGCACCACGGTGATCGCCACGGCGCTGCCCAGGGCGATCCAGATGGCCGGCATGAGCCCGAACATCGCGTTCGCCAGCACGAACACCACGACGGGGATGCCGGAGTAGATCAGCCCCGACACGCCGCCCATCTGCTCGAGCATCGTCGGCGCACGGTCGGCGCCGGCCTCCCGGGAGCCCGGGTCGTTGCCACCGCGGCCCGCCCCGGAGCCGTCGGTCTCGTCCGGCTCGCCGGTGCGGTCGGGCTCACGGTCGGGTGCGGTCACGCGGGAATTCTCCGGATCTCGTCGTGGTCAGGTGGGCTGCAGCAACTCGTAGTACGGGTTGTACAGCACTTTACGGCCCTCGCGGTCCGCCATGCGGCCACGGGCCTTGATGGTGCGGCCCGGTTCGATGCCGGGAATCCGCCTGCGGCCGAGCCACACGAGCGTGACCTCGTCGGTGCCGTCGAACAGCTCGGCCTCCAACGTGGCCGCCTCGGTCGCGGGGCACAACTCGACACTCCGCAACCGCCCGAGAACGGTGACCTCGTCGCCGCAGCGACAGTCGCACGCCCGCTGGGCGCCGCTCGCTTCGGATTTCTCGGAGAGATCGTCGGCGTCGAGGGTCTCGACGTCACTGGTGAGTTTCTTGACCAAGCGGCTGAAGTAGCCGCCGTCCTTGGCGGGCATGTGCCTGCTCCTGTACTTCGAGGGCCCCCGACTCAGCATTTCACGGCCCGTACGTGTTCAGCGTAGCTTTCCTACAGGCACAGGGAAGCCGACGGAGGTCGACTGTGGCAAGGCGCCACGACGTGAGCTGCGTTATGTCCGCGTGCGGGCCGGTCACGGGGACCGGAAAGCCGGTCGAGCAGGATGTCGGTGTGCCCGCCACACACCTTTCCCATCCCGCTCTGCCCTGCGGCGCCGCCGTCCTGCCCGGCACCGGTTCCGACGAGGTGTTCGCCCGCGCCGTGTTCGCTCCGGCGCTCACCACCGCCGGGATCGCCGTGGCCGCGCCCCGGCCCCGTGCAGGAGCCGCGCTCGTCCGGGAATCGCTCGCGGCGCTGGACGCGTTCGCCGCGGCCGCGAGCGGGCCGATCCTGGTCGGTGGCGTGTCCCTCGGGGCCCAGCTGGCCGTCGAATGGGCACTGCGCAACGACACACGCTGCGCCGGGGTGCTGGCCGTGCTGCCGGCGTGGGCGGGCACGCCGGGCGATGCACCGGGCGCGATCGCCGCCCGCACCTCGGCGGACCTCATCGACCGCGAAGGGCTCGATCGCGCGCTCACGATCGCGACCGACGGCGTGCCACCGTGGCTGGCGGCCGAACTGACCCGCTCCTGGCGCCGCCACGGCGACGGCCTCGCCGCGGGGCTCCGCGCAGCCGCCGCGCACCCGGCACCGGATCTCGACGCGCTGACCCGGTGCCGGGTGCCGGTCGGCATCAGCGCCTGCACCGACGATCCGGTGCATCCGGTCGAGCTCGCGCGAGCCTGGGCGACGGCGCTACCGCACGCGAGCCTGCGCGAGATGCCGCTGGCGGCGTTCGGTGCCGACCCCGCATCGGCGGGCCGGGCCACGATCGACGCCTGGCGGGAGGCCTGCCGGGCTCGCTGAGGCGGATCCCGTCCGGCGGGCCCCGCCTCGGCGCGTGGTCAGCCCTGCCCGGAGCCCGGGCCGAACGGACTCAACCCTGCCCGGACTGCTGCGCCGCGATGTGCTGCGCGACCTGCTCGGGCAGCCGCACCGGCAGCGGCGTGCGCACGGGCATCGGCGCGTCCCCGCGCGCCACGATCGTGCCGCGCACGATGTCCCGCAGCACCTCCGGCGCCTCGGCGGCCTGCGTCTGCGGGCCTGCGATCACGCCCCGCAGCATCCACCTCGGGCCGTCGACACCGACGAACCGCAGTGCCATCTCACCGATGACGGCCGACAGCTCCATCCCCCACTCGCCCCGGCCGAGCGAGACCTTCGCACCGTCGCCGCGCAGCTGTTCGGCGAGTTCGTCGCTCACCGACCGCCACTGCCCGCCCGAACGGGGCGCCGCGTACGCGCTGACCGTGACCTGCCCTTGCGGCACCACGATGTGCACGGCGCGGACGTTGCCGCCCTGCTGGTCCATCTCGACCTGCACCTGCGACCCGTCCGGCACGGGCACGCGCACCGAGCCGAGGTCCATGCGCGGCAGTCCGTCGTCGGGGGCGTCCGCCTCGTCGTACGGGCCCGACGCGCCGTCGACCCGGTCCGCAGGCGGGTCGCCCTCGACGTCCTCGGCCTCACCGGCGCCGGACGCGGCCATCACCGGTTCGTCGCCGATGTCGGCTCCCGCCCCGGCCTCGTCGCCGGCCGCCTGTCGTCGCTTCCGTCCGAAAATCCCCACTAGTTCTCCGTTCCGAGGGTCGCGTGCCCACCCGTCGAACCGTAGCCGCCCGTCCCCCGGTCGGTCGGCTCGAGTTCGTCAACCTCGACGAACTCCGCGCGGCTGACGCGCTGCACGATCAGCTGCGCGATCCGGTCGCCCCGCGTGAGTTCGACAGGCTCGGCCGGGTCGAGGTTCACCAGGCACACCTTGATCTCACCGCGGTATCCGGCGTCGATGGTGCCGGGCGTGTTCACGATCGACAGGCCGACCCGCGCGGCGAGCCCCGACCTCGGGTGCACGAAGCCGGCGTATCCGGACGGGAGCGCGATCGCCACCCCGGTTCCCACCACGGCGCGCTCGCCCGGCGCGAGCACGACGTCCCGGGTGGTCACGAGGTCGGCACCGGCATCGTCGGGCCGCGCGTAGGACGGGAGGGGAACATCGGGATCGACGCGGGAAAGCAGGACCTGCACGCTGGACACGGCTGGCGAGACTACCCTGAACCCGTGAGCACGAGTGCACGCGCGCGGCCCGACGGCGACGATCCGGCGACCGGCCCCGACAACACGCAGGGCAACGACTCCGGCGGCCGCGACCGCGGTTCGGCGGGCGAATCCGAGGTGCGATTCAGCGAGCGGTTGTACATGGCCTGGTGGTGCTGGCCGCTGCCGTTGATCGGCGCCGCCCTGCTCGCCGCGGAGGTCCACATGGGCTATCCGGGGGTGCGGGCCTGGCTGCCGTACGTGATCCTGCTGCCGCTGGCCGCACTGCTGCTGCTTGGCTTCGGCCGGCTGAAGATCCAGGTCACCGGCGGCGGCCGTCCCGAGCTGTGGGTCGGCGACGCCCATCTGCCGCTGCGGCACGTCGGCGCGGTCGAGGTGATCGGCAAGGGCGCCCGGCGCAGGACCCTCGGACCCGAGCTCGACCCGGCCGCGTTCGTCGTCAACCGGGGCTGGGTCCCCACACTCGTGCGGGTCGAGGTGACCGACCCCGACGATCCGACCCCGTACTGGTTGTTCAGCACGCGCCACCCGGAGCGTGTCGCCGCGCTGCTGCGGGAGGCACGTCCGCCGCTGCACCCCGACACGCCGCAGACCCCGTCCGCGGAGGACTGACCCGCACGGCCTGCCGACACGACAGGAGCGGCCGGGTGATGTCCGCCATCACCCGGCCGCTCCCGTTCTGCCTGTATCCCGTTCCGCCTGTGTCGCGTTCCGCCTGTGTCGCCCCCTACCGCAGCCGCGCCCGCCGATGCGGGCCCGGCTCACGCGCAGTCGCGGCAGATCAGCTGAGAACCCGACTCCTCGGCGAGCCTGCTGCGGTGGTGCACCAGGAAGCACACCGAGCAGGTGAACTCGTCGGCCTGCTTCGGCACGACCTTGACGGTCAGGTCCTCACCGGAGAGCCCCGACAGGTCGGCGCCCGGGAGCTCGAAGTTCTCGGCGCTCACGTCTTCGTCGACGTCGACGACGCCGGACTGGTTCTCGTTGCGCCGCGCCTTCAGTTCCTCCAGCGAGTCTTCGGCGAGCTCGTCCGCCTCACTGCGGCGCGGAGCGTCGTAGTCGGTCGCCATTGTCCTTCACCCCTGCGATCAGCATTTCTCTCGATACGCGACCGTCGGAGGCGAACTCCGGCGGTCCTGTCGCTTCCGCTGGTCAACGTTCCAGCGCCTGTGTTTGTGCCCGGGAGAAGGGTGAGTGTCGTCTCATCGGTGTTGCCACCTGCGTCACACGTCGCCACAGCCCGGGAGCCCGGAGAGGGTAGCCCACGACGTACCCGGCTCCACAGCAGGTCACCCCGACCCGGTGGGACGTCACTCGGGCGGGGCATTTGATTCGGTCCGAGGCGGGTTACCCGGGATGGGGTGCCGCGACCCATACGCCCCGGAGAACACGTCGTCGCTGCCGGTACAGCCGCCTTCGCCGCGTCACGGCGGCGCTGTGACCGGCTCGGACGGCGTGTCCCCGGCGGGTCCCGGCCTGCGCCGCCGTTGTAACGCCTAAGCTGATCAACGGCGACATAGACGATAGTTGGGCGGGGATCGGCGAAGGGACGGCTCAGTGGTGTCGGGGACCGGGGGCTTCCGGAGAAGCCGTGTCAAGCCGTACCGGAAGCACAAGCCGCTGCCTGCACTGATCGTGGTGGCGGTGCTGGGCCTGGCGGCGTCGGCGATCTGGATCAACGTCGTCACCTCCACCGAGGATCTCGACGAGGCCATTCGCTGCACCCCTGCGGCACATCCACCCGAAGGGGTGACATTCAACCCGCAGCCCCACGACGCGCTCTCCAGTACTCAGCCCGCCCCGCCGCACCGGGTGAACGTGCAGGTACTCAACGCGAGCGGGCTGCGCGGCGAGGCGGCGATGACCACGTCGGCACTCGAACAGCTCGGATTCACTCAACTCGGTGAACCAGGGAACGACGACGCCTTCCCGAAGGGCGAGGCGTCGTGCCACGGCCAACTCCGCTACGGCCCGAACGGCGAGGCCGCTGCCCGCACGCTCCGGCTCATCGACCCCTGCCTGCAGCTCGTGGAGGACGGCAGGAAGGACGCCACCGTCGACCTGGCCATCGGCTCGGCCTTCAACGACGTGCGCCCCACCAGCGAGGCCCTCGACGTCCTCGAGCAGCTGAAGCGCTCGAGCAAGAACAACACCTCGGGCAGTGAGCAGTCCGCAGGCGGCGCGTCCGGGACGAGTTCGCTCATCGACCGCGAACTGCTCGACCAGACCGAGCCCGAGCACTGCTGACCCGCGGCCGGGCGACAGCCCTCGCCCGGCCGGCTGCCACCCTCGGTCAGATGCCGCCCATCCCGCACTCGATCAGGGACGCGCGCAGCGGTTCGGCAATGGCCGGTGCGGCCGCCATCGTGCCGTCGGTCCCGAGCTCGGGGTCCTGGCCAGGCAGCGCCACGACGGCGCCCGCTTCCTCGGCCAGCAGCGCGCCCGCCGCCCAGTCCCACCGCGCGAGGCCGTGCTCGGCGTAGCCGTCCAGCCAACCCGCCGCGACGTGGCACAGGTCGAGTGAAGCCGATCCGCCACGGCGGATGTCCCGCACCCGGCCGAGCAGCGCGGCGATCATCGCGGCCTGCCGCTTCCGTCGCTCGGTCACGTAGTTGAAGCCGGTACCGATCAGGGCCATGTCCAGCCCAGCGGGCCGCGACACCGTCAGCCTGCGCCCGTCCAGCCACGCGCCGCCACCGCGCACCGCCGTCCACCGGCGTCCGCTCACCGGTTCGACGACCGCGCCCGCGACGGACACGCCGTCGATCTGCGCGCCGACGGACACGGCGAAGTCCGGCAGGCCGTACAGGAAGTTCACGGTGCCGTCGATCGGGTCGGCGACCCACGTGACGTCACCGTCACCGGCGCGACCGTCACCGTCCTGACCGCCGCCGCCTTCCTCGCCGAGGACCGGCTCCCCCGGGCGCAGCTGGGCGAGCCGGGCGCGGATGAGCTTCTCCGAGGCGACGTCTACGGCCGTGACGACGTCGGTGCGGCTCGTCTTGGTCTGCACGTCCACGCCGGCGCCGTCGAGCATCGACTCGCGTTCGGCCGCGACGAACGCGGCCGCCTCCACGGCGACGCGCTCGGCGACCTCGACCAGGTCGACGTACGGCGAGGCGGCACCGTCGGCGGAGCCGGAGGTGGCGGAACGGTTCGGGGCCGGGGTTCCGGATTCGGGTTCGATCGTGTCCACGGGGTCTATAGGACCACACCGCGCCGCCGACCCGGCTAAAGTCTCCCGCCAGGAATCTGAATCGAGCAGGAAGGGGCGACGCCGATGGCGGCGACGCGAGGGTTCGGCATCGACGTCGGCGGGAGCGGAATCAAGGGCGCGCTCGTCGACCTCGACACGGGCGAGTTCATCGGCGACCGGTTGCGCATCGACACGCCGCAGCCGGCCACGCCCGGAGCCGTGGCGGACGTCGTCGGTGAGATCGTCCGCCACTTCGACTGGGACGGCCCGGTCGGCGTGACGCTGCCAGCCGTCGTCAAGCAGGGCGTCGCCCACACCGCGGCCAACATCGACCCCAGTTGGATCGGCACGGACGCCGACGCCCTGTTCGCCAAGCGACTCGGCCGCAGCCGCGACGACGTCGCCATGCTCAACGACGCGGACGCCGCGGGTCTGGCCGAGATGCGCTTCGGCGATCCGGCTGTGCGCTCCGGTGTCGTGGCACTGCTGACCTTCGGCACGGGCATCGGCAGCGCACTGTTCGACGACGGCAAACTCATGCCCAACACCGAGTTCGGCCACATCGAGGTCGACGGCCACGACGGTGAGACCCGCGCCGCCGCGTCGGTGAAGGACCGCGAGGAACTGTCGTACCCCGAGTGGGCCGCGCGCGTGGATCGTTATCTGACCGTGCTCGAGAATCTGATCTGGCCGGATCGGTTCATCGTCGGCGGCGGCGTGAGCAAGAAGGCCGAGAAATGGGTGCCCCTGCTGACGAACCGGACGCCCGTGGTGGCGGCATCGTTGCAGAACAACGCGGGGATCGCGGGCGCGGCGGCGGCCGCGGCGGAGGGCATCGAACCCTGACCGGCGACCGCCACGGCGCCCCCGCCACGCCTCGCCCACCGGGCGGGCAACGGGATTTCGACGACGAAAAACATGATCGCGCCCCGACTCCGCGCGGCGACGTCGTTACAATGGAACACGGCCCTCGACTGCGGGATGCGAAACCGCAGGCCGAGGGCATGTCCCCCGAATCCAAGGCAGCCGGGACGCATGCGTACCGGTTCGTCATGATCGACCGCTGCGAAAGGGCGTACGTGGCAGCCGCAAAGACCGCAACCCGAAGCGGGCCGAAGACAACGAGCGCCGCCGAGCAAGCGACAGCCGAGGAGACGGCGGCCGCCGACGGTGCCGAGGCGCCGGAAGCGACAGCGACCAAGCCTGCGCGCAAGACGGCCGCGAAGAAGTCTTCCGCCAAGTCCACCAAGTCGGCCAAGTCGACGGCTTCCGCCAAGGCGAAGCCGAAGGCCGAGGGCGAGGAACCCGACCTCGACGGCGCCGATGTCGAGGACGTCGACCTGTCCGACCTCGACGTCGACGCGGTCGAGGTGGATGTCGTCGACGCCACGGTGACCGAGGAGGACGCCGAGGAGGCCGAATCCGAGGAGGCTCCGAGCGGCAAGAAGAAGCAGCAGACGCCGGACGGCGACTTCGTCTGGGACGAGGAGGAGTCGGAGGCCCTGCGGCAGGCCCGCAAGGACGCCGAACTCACCGCGTCGGCCGACTCGGTCCGCGCCTACCTGAAGCAGATCGGCAAGGTCGCCCTCCTGAACGCGGAGGAAGAGGTCGAGCTCGCCAAGCGCATCGAGGCCGGCCTGTACGCCTCCGAGCGCATGCGCGTCATCGAGGAAAAGGGCGAGAAGCTCACCACTCAGATGCGCCGCGACCTCAAGTGGATCATCCGCGACGGCGAGCGCGCCAAGAGCCACCTGCTCGAGGCGAACCTGCGACTGGTCGTGTCGCTGGCCAAGCGCTACACCGGCCGTGGCATGGCGTTCCTGGACCTGATCCAGGAGGGCAACCTGGGCCTGATCCGTGCGGTCGAGAAGTTCGACTACACCAAGGGCTTCAAGTTCTCCACGTACGCCACGTGGTGGATCCGCCAGGCGATCACGCGCGCGATGGCCGACCAAGCCCGCACCATCCGTATCCCGGTGCACATGGTCGAGGTCATCAACAAGCTCGGCCGCATCCAGCGTGAGCTGCTGCAGGACCTCGGCCGCGAGCCCACTCCGGAGGAGCTCGCCAAGGAGATGGACATCTCCCCGGAGAAGGTCCTGGAGATCCAGCAGTACGCCCGAGAGCCGATCTCGCTCGACCAGACCATCGGCGACGAGGGCGATTCGCAGCTCGGCGACTTCATCGAGGACTCCGAGGCGGTTGTCGCGGTCGACGCCGTGTCGTTCACGCTGCTGCAGGACCAGCTCCAGTCGGTGCTGCAGACGCTGTCCGAGCGCGAGGCCGGCGTGGTCCGGCTGCGCTTCGGCCTCACCGACGGTCAGCCGAGGACTTTAGACGAGATCGGTCAGGTCTACGGGGTCACGCGCGAGCGGATCCGTCAGATCGAGTCGAAAACGATGTCCAAGCTGCGTCACCCGTCGCGGTCCCAGGTCCTGCGCGACTACCTGGACTGACGACCGGCGCGGCTGTCACAGCCCGACACGACAACGGCCGCCGGCCCGCACACCGCGGGCCGGCGGCCGTTGTCGTGTCGGGCAACCGTCGCCGTGACCGCCCGGGCATCCGGCAGTCGCCGCGATCTCCCGAGTCGTCGGCCTCCCAGGCTGGCGCGTCCGGTGTGGACACACCAGCGGTGCAGCTTTGCCGATCTCAGGCGAGAATCACGGGAACCGTCCATTGTGTCCGGAAACACCTCCCGATGGATCGACCAGGGCCGGAAACGGCGGGGTCGTGCCCGACGGTGGTGCGCAAGCGCCACACCTGCCGTGCCGACCATGCCCCCGCCGGCACGACGGGGTCGGGACGGGTGGGCGAGATCAGGGCGGTTCGCGCACCGACTCGTCCGAACCCCGCGAGCGCAACAGCACACCGCACACGACGGCGAGGATGCCGAGGGCCTCCGTGAGCGCCGGCACCTGCCGCAGCACCACCAGTCCGACCAGCGTCGCGGTCACCGGCAGCAGAGCCAACAGGACGGCGAACCGCGCCTGCCCGACCCGCCGCAGGACCACCTGATCCAGGCCGTACGGCACAACGGTCGACAGCAGGCCGACGCCGATGCCGAGCAGGAGCAGGTCCGGCTCGGCCCACACGCCGCCCGTACCGAGCGCCAGCGGGCTGAGCACCACCGTCGCGACTGCGAAGCCCACCGCGAGGCTGTCGATCCCGTTGCCGCCGAGCGCGACCTTCTTGCCGAGCACGATGTACCCGGCCCACGCCGCGGCGGCGGCCAGTGCGAACGCGACGCCCGCCGGACTGCCGCTCCACTGCACGTCGGCGATGGCCAACACGCCCGCCACCACGAGTGCCAGCGCGGCGAAGTCCCGCTTCGTGCGCGAGCCGAGCGCGGCGACCAGCACCGGCCCGACGAACTCGATGGCCGTGGCCGTGCCGAGGGGCAACCGGGCGATCGCCTCGTAGTAGACGACGTTCATCAGGGCCGTGACCACGCCGAACGTGCCCGCCAACAGCAACGGCCTGCCTCGCCACGCCGCCCGGCCCGGCCTGCGCCATGCGAGAAGAATCACAGCGGCACCGAGGCAGCGCAGCCACGCCACGCCCGCCGGGGTCGAGGCCTCGAAAAGCCACACGGCAACGGCCGCGCCCACGTAGATCGAAATTCCGCTGAGAACGAACAGGGCCGGTGCGGGAATCGTGTCGATTCGCCGTTTCGCAGCCGAGATATCCACACGACGATGGTGCCCGACCACCGAAAATGCCCAGCTGAGGGCCCTGCGCGCCGCACCGCGGTGACCACGCACGAAACGGCCGCCGACGCAAGGACGGCCGCGACGTGACACACCTCCCACCGGCGCGGGAACACTTGCGGGCGCCAAAACGTCTGTAAGAGTGGACGGCAGCGAACAACGAAAGCGGCAACCAGAGCCGACTTCGTTCTCGCGGCTGAATTGATGGCATCGGCGCGCCGATGCCGGGACGGAGGGAGACTCCCATGACTTCACCGACGCTCACCCGCCCCGAACTGACCCGCGCGGACCGTTGCGACCGGTGCGGAGCCGCAGCCCAGTTGCGAGCGGTACTCCCCAGCGGCGGCGAACTGCTCTTCTGCGGACACCACGGCCGTGAGTACGAGGCCAAGCTGAAGGAACAGGACGCCGACATTCAGCGCTGAGTAGCCATCACCAGCCGTCAACACGGCTCGTCCGGAGTCGGGGACCGGGGCGAGGAGCGGCACTGAGAGCGCCGCTGTGAGGCCCGCACCGACATGACAACAACAGCCGACACGCAGTAGGGGGCGGAACCCGATTCGGGTTCCGCCCCCTACTCGGTTCGGTGTCTCCTCGGTTCCGTGCCCGCGCGTTGCCGTCACCACGGGCACGGCGCCCATCGCACGCAGGGCCGCATCTCCGCGTGGGCACGGTCACCGCGCGCAGGGTCACCGCGCACAGGGTCTCGGCGGGCACGCGCACCGCGAGCCCGCGGTCACCAGGAGCGCAGTGTCGCGATCCGCTCCTCAAGCTGTTCGACGGTCGCCATCGCCGTCGGCGGGCCGCCGCAGATCCGCCGCAACTCGTTGTGGATCGCGCCGTGCGGCTTCTTCGTCCGGTGGTGGTAGACGCCGACGAGCGCGTTCAGCTCCTTGCGCAGCGCATGGATCCGCTCCCCGACCGCCTGCGGCCGCGCCGCGGGCTCGGGAGCGGCCGGTTCGGGCTGCTTCGGCTTCCGTCGCTGTTCGTCGGCGAGCTGCTCCTCCTGCCGCTTGCGCAGCAGTGCCCGCACCTGATCGGGTTCGAGCAGCCCCGGCAGACCGAGGTACTCCTGCTCCTCCTCGCTGCCGGAGAACACGGCGGTGCCGAACGAGTCGCCGTCGTAGATCACCTGGTCGAGCTCGGCCGACGCGCCGAGCGAGGTGAACGCCTTCTCCTCCTCACCGGGCTCGTCCTCGGTGCGGTTGGCCGCCAGCAGCAGCTCGTCGTCCCAACCGTCCTTTTCCCGGTGGGGTTTGCCCAGCACGTGGTCGCGTTCGGCCTCCAGCTGGCTGGCCAGCTCCAGCAGCACCGGCACGCTCGGCAGGAAGATGCTCGCCGTCTCCCCCGGCTTGCGCGCACGCACGAAACGGCCGATGGCCTGGGCGAAGAACAGCGGCGTCGAGGCGCTCGTGGCGTAGACACCGACCGCCAGCCGCGGCACGTCGACACCCTCGGACACCATCCGCACGGCCACCAGCCACCGCTCCGTCGACTCGGCGAACTCACCGATGCGCTGGGTGGCCTTCGGATCGTCGGACAGCACGACCACGGGCGGCTCCCCCGCGATGCGCTGCAGGATCTTCGCGTAGGCACGCGCGGAGTCCTGGTCGCTGGCGATCACCAGCCCACCGGCGTCCGGTATCCCGTTCGCCCGCAGCTGTGAGAGCCGCGTGTCGGCGGCCTGCAGCACCGACGGCACCCACTCCCCGCCCGGATCGAGGGCAGTGCGCCAGGCCCGCGCGGTCTGTTCGGCCGTCAACGGCTCCCCCAGGCGGGCGGTGAACTCGTCGCCCGCGCTGGTGCGCCACGACGCCTCCCCGGAGTAGGCCAGGAACACGACGGGCCGCACGACACCGTCGGCGAGGGCGTCGGAGTAGTTGTAGCTGCTGTCGGCCTTACTGCGCAGCGCACCGTCGGCGTCCGGTTCGTAAGTGACGAACGGGATGGGCGAGTCGTCGCTGCGGAACGGCGTACCGGTCAGGGCCAGCCTGCGGACCGCAGGGGTGCAGGCCTCCTCGACGGCCTCACCCCACGACTTGGCATCGCCCGCGTGGTGGATCTCGTCGAGGATCACCAGTGTCTTGCGGTTCTCGGTGCGGACGCGGTGCAGGTTCGGATGCGCGGCGATCTGCGCATACGTGACCGCGACACCCTGGTAGTCGGACGAGGTGACGCCGGTGGTGTTGCGGAAGTTCGAATCGATCGCGATGCCCGCGGCCGCGGCGGATGCGGCCCACTGGTGTTTGAGGTGCTCGGTCGGCGTGACGATCGTGATCGCCTCGATCGTCCGGTCGGACAGCAGCTCGGCCGCCACCCGCAGACCGAACACGGTCTTACCGGCACCGGGCGTCGCCACGGCGAGGAAATCCTTCGGCCGCTGCGTGAGGTACTTCGTCAGCGCCCGGCGCTGCCATGCGCGCAGCGGCCGGGCCGTCGCGTCGCTGTCGGGCTCCGGTGCGGACACGGCGCGCTCCTCGTGGCGCGCCTGAGCCGACCTCTGGTCCGACGTCGCCGACACAGCCGATGCACTCCCCTTTCCCACCAGAACCGACAACGGTCACCGGCCGTCCGCCGGTGACCCGTTCGCGCACACCCGCCCACCGGGCGGCTCGCACAGCAAAACCCTCCCGCGCCGACCGGCTCCGCTGGCGGCCGTCGTGGTGAGGGCGCGTCGGAAAGAGTACCCGGACCGTCCGACAGGATCGGCTCACGGCCGGGCCCGCGACATCGCCCGGCGAGGCAGTTTCCCGCGACACGCCGGGGCCGATCGCACGGGCGAGCGCGCCGATTCCGACCCGATGGACCATGCTGGGACCCGTCATGAACGACCAGAACATCGGCAGGCCCACCGGCGACGAGGCGTCCGCACCGCCGGGCGGCGACGCCGGCACCGACGAGCGCCCCGCGGACACACCGGAACACGGCCCGGAGCGCTCACCGTCGGGCGGCCAGAAGGCGCCGCGACGTCGCAAAGGCCCGTTTCGCCTGCTCGGGCGCACGTTGAACAAGGCGTGGGAAGGCAACATCTTCTCCGAGGCCGCCGAGGCCGCCTTCTGGCAGACCCTGTCCCTCCCGCCGCTGCTGCTGGGCCTGCTCGGCAGCATCGGCTACATCGGCGACTGGTTCGGGCAGCAGGTCGTGACCCGGGTCCACGACAACATCATCGGGTTCGCCGACACGATCTTCAGCGACAGCGTGGTCCAGCGGATCATCGAACCCACGGTCAACGACATCCTGACCACCGGCAAGGGTGAGATCGTCTCCGTCGGTTTCCTGATCTCACTGTGGGCCGGGTCGTCGGCCATGTCCTCGTTCGTCGACGCGATCACGGTCGCTCACGACCAGTACGGGGTGCGCAACGAGGTCTGGCAGCGGATCTTCGCGCTGCTGCTGTACATGGCGAGTCTGGCACTGCTCATCGTCGGCCTGCCGATCATCGCCATCGGGCCGGACCTGTTGCCCGACTTCTTCCCCCCGGAATGGCGACCGACCGTGTCGACGTGGGTCGGCACGCTGTACTACCCGACGGCCGGCGTGGCGCTCGTGCTGGCCCTGGCGACGCTGTACAAGCTCTCGCTGCCCCGCAAACTCCCGTGGCACCGCGGCCTTCCCGGCGCCGTGCTCGCGATGGTGATCTTCCTGCTCTCCAGTGTCGGGCTGCGGCTCTACATCGGCTGGATCACGACGACCGGCTACACCTACGGTGCGCTCGCCACGCCGATCGCCTTCCTGCTGTTCGCGTTCTTCATCGGCCTGGCCATCGTCGCGGGTGCCTACTTCAACAGCGCCATCCAGGAACTATGGCCCGCCAAGCCGACCCGCAGGCAGCGGCGAGCCTGGCAACGGCTCGAACGGGAACGCGCCGCGGAACACATCAAGGCCGACGAGAACCGGCCGCTGGCCAGCCGAACCACGCTGCCGCTCCGCAGGAAGCCGCCCCGGCAGCCGGGACCGTCCCGGGATCCCCGCAGCACACCGCGGGAAGGCACCACACAGGAGCACACGGCACACGAGGGCCCGGCACACAGGGGGACAGCACACGACGCCGTGCCACCGAACGACGCAGCACACAACGATCCGGGCCACAACGATCCGGGCCGTAGCGACCCAGCTCAGGGCGGCCCAGCTCAGGGTGACGCCGTCCGTGACACGGCCCCACAAGACCCGCACTCACCGAACAGCAGCCCTCAAGACGCCGCCCCCCACGACAGCGCCCCCCACGACAGCGCCCCCCACGACAGCGCCCCACAGGACAGCGCCCCACAGGACAGCGCCCCACAGGACAGCGCCCCACAGGACAGCGCCCCACAGGACAGCGCCCCACAGGACACGGCCCCACAAGACACGGCCCCGAAGGACACCGGGCGGCCCGCCGGCGACCGGGCGGCCGACGCCTGACGTGGCGGCAGCCCGGTCAGGCCGGGAACGGCCGCCCGGCCCGACTCCGGCGCGGCCGCACGGCCGGACGTGTCACTCGTCGCCGCCGGGCGGCAGGCCCTCGAAGATCTTCTTGCAGTCGGGGCACACCGGCGAACCCGGCTTGGCCGACTTCGTGACAGGGAAGACCTCGCCGCAGAGCGCCACCACGTGCGTACCCGTGACCGCACTCTCGGCGATCTTGTTCTTCTGCACGTAGTGGAACACCTCGGGGGCGTCGTCGTCGGTGCTCTCGGTGCCCTCGGGGCGGGTGTCGACATCAGGCAACGTTGCAGTGCTCATGTGCACCAGTTTGCCACCCACGGCCACACGAGTGGATGCCTATGGGCCAGGATTGCCCGCTGTGACCAGTACGCCCCGCCCCGCCACTCCCCGCCCCGCCGCTCCCCGCCATGCCGCGAATCCCGCCGCCGACGCTCCGGTGACGCTGTCGACCGAGGTCGCCGAGGCGCGCGATGCCGGCGCCGCCGTCGTCGCGCTCGAGAGCACGATCCTCTCGCACGGTCTGCCGGCCGGCCGGAACCTGGAGGTCGCGGCCCGGCTCGAGGACACGGTCCGCCGCGCGGGCGCCGTGCCGGCCACGATCGCGGTGCTGGACGGCACCCCGCAGGTGGGACTGACGGCGGCCCAGCTCGAACGTGTCTGCTCGGCGGACGAGGAACTCGACAAGCTCTCCGCCCGCGACCTCGGCCCCACCCTGGCCGCGGGCCGTTCCGGTGCGACGACCGTGGCCAGCACGTCGGTCCTGGCCCACGCCGCGGGCATCGGTGTGTTCGCCACCGGCGGCCTCGGCGGCGTCCACCTGCCCCCGCCGGGCGCGACGACGACCTGGGACGTCTCCGCCGACCTGGGCGTGCTCGGCCGCACGCCGATCCTGGTCGTGTGCTCCGGAATGAAGTCGATCCTCGACATCCCCGCCACGTTGGAGGTCCTGGAGACCGGTTCGGTGCCGGTGCTCGGCTACGGCGTCGACGAGTTCCCCGCGTTCTACCTGCGTTCGTCGGGGCTGCCGGTGCCGCATCGGGTCGACAGCCCCGGACAGGTCGCCGGGGCGATGACCGCCCACCGGGCGTTCTCGTCGGCGGGCATGCTGCTGGCCAACCCGATTCCCGCCGAGGCGGAGATGGACCGCGAGCTGCACGACCGCCTGCTCGCCGAGGGCCTGGCGAAGGTCGGTGAGGCGGCGGTGAGCGGCGCCGACGTCACGCCGGTCCTCCTGGAGCATTTCCACACCGCGTCCGGCGGCGTGAGTCTCGACGCCAACGAGGAGCTGGTCGTCGCCAACGCCGAGCTCGCCTCCCGCGTGGCCGTGGAGCTCGCCCGATGAGGATCGTCGTCGTCGGCGACGCCGGCCTGGACGTGGTGGCCCGGCACGAGGGCCCGCTGGTCCACGGCGGCGACACTCGCGCCCAGGTGGGGCTGACCGGCGGTGGGGCCGGCGCCAACACGGCCCTGTGGCTGCGGGCCGCGGGCGCGGATCCGGTGCTGCTGGCCCGCGTCGGGGACGATCCCGGTGGCCGGCTGCTGCGCACGGAGCTCGAGGCGGCGGGCGTCACGTGCGCCTTCGCCGTCGACGCCGACGCCGACGCCGCGACGTGCTGCGTCGTGGTGCTCGTCGACCCCGACGGCCAGCGCACGATGCTGCCCGACCGGGGCGCCAACAAGCACTTCAGTCCCGCCGACGTCGACACGGTGGGCCCCAGGGCACTCGCAGGCGCCGACCACCTGCACCTGTCGGGTTACGTGCTGCTGGACCCGTCGTCGCGGCCCGCGGGCCTCGCGGCTCTCGAGGCCGCACGGGCCGCCGGGGTGCCCACGTCGGTGGACCCGCAGGCGGCCGCGCTCATCACCGATCCCGACCGGTTCCTCGCCGATGTCCGCGGCGTCGACCTGTTGCTGCCCAACGCGGCCGAACTGGCCGCGCTCACCGGGTCCGGCGATCCGGCCGCGGCAGGCGAACTGCTCGGGCACGTGGGAGCCGTCGCCGTCACCACCGGTCTCGACGGGGCCGCCTGGGTCGACGCTGACGGCATGCGGACCGTACCCGCGCAGCCTGCGCCGTGCGTCGACAGCACGGGAGCCGGGGACGCGTTCAACGCGGGCCTGCTCACCGCACGTCTGCGCGGCGAACCGGTGCGGGACTGTCTGACGGCAGGCGTGCAGCTGGGTGCACAGGTCGTCAGCCAGGTGGGCGCCCAGCCCGTACCGGGCTCACTGCCGGCCTGAGCGGCACGTCCGGCGGCGACGGATGTTGACCGGGCCCGGACAGGCCCGGGACGCAATGCGGCTCGCCGCCCGTCGCACAGCGGCAACCCCGGCGTGTTCGGCGGCGACCGCTACTCGCCGGGCGCGCTGCCGCCTGCCGAACGTGACCACGACGCGGCGGACGCGTCCGGCCCGGACGTACCCGGTCCAGCAGCTCCGGATCCAGCAGTTCCGGATCCAGCAGTTCCGGGTCCAGCAGCTCCCGCCGCTCCGGCGACGTCGATCACCTGGTGCGGAGTTGCCTCGAGTGCACGGTGCTGCCGGTGGTAGCGATTCACCTCTTCGCTCTTGCGGGGCGGCCGGTCGTTGGCGATGAGGACGGCGATCCACGGCAGCGGGATCGACAGCACGAGCAGCGCCAGTGCGAGCCACCACGTCTGGTAGAAGACGCCGGCCAGCACCAGGCACGGGAAGCGCATCCCCATCGTGAGGACGTACTTGCGTTTGCGGGCAGCGAGCTCGTCGTCGTAGGAGGGCGCCGCCTCGGTGATCAGGACCGGGTCGCCGGGCCTGTCGCGTTCCTCCACCGGCCTCACCTCCACGGGTCCATGCTCCCACCGCGACCCGACGAGCGACAGGCGGGGCGAGGCGCGCGGGCACCGGCGCCGGAGAGGTGATCCGCGCCCGTGCGGCCGACCACACACCGCCGGGCGGGCGTGAGCCGTGCGACGATGACACACCGTGAACAGTGCCGAATCCTCCGAGACCGTTCCCGCACTCACCCCCGCCGTGTGCGCGCGCCTGCGCGAGGCGCTGCTCCGCTGCCGGTACGACGTCGACGGCGTCACCGAAGCCCTCGGCTCGGCCGCGCACGCCGCGCTCGGTCGCGGTGAGCCGCTGCCCGCACTGCGCGCGAGCGCCGAGGCCGGCGAACTCGGCACCCTCGTCCGGCTGTTCCTGCTCGGCCGGAGCGAGCCCGCCGACGCGGTGGCCGCCGCGTTCGCCCCGCTGACCGTCGAGGACGCCGTCGCCGCGGCGATCCTGCGGCCGGACGGCGACGGGTTCCGCGCGGGCCTGGACATCCGTCCGCACAGCGACGACGAGGGGTCGTGGTGGGTGGTCGCCGACCTGGACTCCGACCAGCTGGGCCGTCCGGTCGACCGCGAACACGTCCTCGGGGTCGGGCACGCCTCGCTGAGCCTGGTGCGGGCGACGAGCCGCAGGCCGGTGGGATCGCTGCTCGACCTCGGCACCGGCAACGGGGTGCAAGCGCTACACGCCAGCAGGCACGCCGAGCACATCACCGCCACAGACGTATCGGCGCGCGCGCTGGCGCTGGCGCGCGCGACGTTCCTGCTCAACCAGCTCGACGTCGAACTCGTGCAGGGCGAGTGGTTCACACCGGTGGCGCGCCGCCGGTTCGACCAGATCGTGTGCAACCCGCCGTTCGTCGTGGGGCCGCCGCGCGTCGACTACACCTACCGCGACGCCGGCCTCGGCGGCGACGACGCGAGCGCACTGGTCGTCCGGCAGCTGCCGTCGCTGCTGACCGACGGCGGTGTGGGGCAGCTGCTCGCGTCCTGGCTGCACGTCGGCGACGAGGACTGGTCGGACCGCGTCACCCGCTGGCTGCCGCACGGCACCGACGCGTGGTTCGTGCAACGCGACGTGGCCGATCCGGCACTGTACGTCGGCACGTGGCTGCGCGACGAGGGTATCGATCCGAGGTCGCCGGAGGGCCTGGCGAAGGCGGAGGCGTGGCTCGACTGGTTCGCCGCCCACGATGTGCGCGGCATCGGGTTCGGGTTCGTCACGCTCCGCAAGACGGCCGGCGAGCCGACGATCGTGTGCGAGGACCTGCGGCAGGCCTACGACGACCCGCTGGGCGCCGAGGCGGCGGCGTGGCTGGACCGCGTGGAGTGGCTGCGTCCCCGCGACGACGCAGCGCTGCTGGCGACGCCGTTCCGGGTGCCGGACAGCGTCGTGCTCGAACGGATCGACGCGCCGTCGGACGAGGGCTGGGAGACGTCGATACGGCGGCTGCACCGGGTCGACGGCCCCGGCTGGCAGCACGAGGTGGACGACCTCGCAGCGGCCCTGCTCGGCGGCTGCCGTGGCCTGCTGCCACTCGAGGACCTGCTGGAACTGCTGGCCGCCGCCCACGGCGAGGACGTCGCGCAGCTGCGCGGCACCGCGACGTCGCTGGTGCGTGAGCTCGTCCGCCACGGCATGCTCGAACCCGCCGGCGGATTCCCCGAGTCGGGCCCGCTGCCGGCGCGGGAGGCCGCGCGGTGAAGGCGGTCGTGACGAGGGTCACCGAGGCGACGGTGACCGTCGGCGGCGAGGTCGTCGGTGCACTCGACAAGCCGGGTTTGTTGGTACTACTCGGAATTCACACGGACGACACGTCGGACAAAGCCGACACAATGGCGCGGAAACTGCACGAAATGCGACTACTGCGCGACGATGAGTCGTGCGCCACGGCCGATGCACCACTTCTCGTCGTCAGCCAGTTCACCCTCCACGGCGACACCCGAAAAGGTCGCCGTCCATCGTGGACGGCCGCGGCCCGGCCCGAGCACGCGGAGCCGTTGGTGAACGCCGTCGTCGCCGCACTGGCCGAACGCGGCGCCCACGTGGAAACCGGCCGGTTCGGGGCGATGATGCAGGTCCACAGCGTGAACGACGGCCCGTTCACGGTGCTCGTCGACGTCTGACCACCTGCCGCCGCGTGCCCCCGTCCGGCGTGTGGTGAAACGTGAACGTGAGGCGTTGCACAGCACGGGAAAACCCCGGGAACGATTTCGCGTGGATCGACGTTGTTCGAGGTAACCGGCCACGAAGCCGGCCGGTGCGTAACGGTTCCGCAGGATTGATCGACTCTTCTGGGGAACACCGCGCGGCAACACACAGGCGGCGGGCGCCCGCCGCATCGCACCGCACGTGAGCCCGCCATCCGGGGAGGCAGAATGACCGTCCAGACTCTCGAACGCGAGGCCCGGGACATCCGCGACCGCGACACCGCGGCCGACGTCCCGATGCCCACGGTCGGTGCGGTCGAACCGGCCGCCGCCGACGCCGACGCCACGGGCGCGGCGAACGCGGTGGCGTCGATACCGGAGCCCGTCGAGCCCGCGGCACGCGCCGCGCTGCAGCTCGAAGACCTCGACGCCCAGGGCCCCGCGGCCGACCTCGTCCGCGTGTATCTGAACGGCATCGGCAAGACCGCGCTGCTCAGTGCCGCCGAAGAGGTCGACCTGGCCAAGCGCATCGAGGCCGGCGTGTACGCCCAGCACCTGCTGGACGCCGCTGAGGACCTCGCCGACGAGCGCGCGTGGGAGTTGCGTCTGGTCGCTCGGGACGGCCGCCGCGCCAAGAACCACCTGCTGCAGGCGAACCTGCGACTGGTCGTGTCGCTGGCCAAGCGCTACACCGGCCGCGGCATGCCGCTGCTCGACCTCATCCAGGAGGGCAACCTCGGGCTGATCCGCGCCGTCGAGAAGTTCGACTACGCGAAGGGCTTCAAGTTCTCCACGTACGCCACGTGGTGGATCCGCCAGGCGATCACCCGCGGGATGGCCGACCAGGGCCGGACCATCCGCCTGCCGGTCCACCTCGTCGAGCAGGTCAACAAGCTGGCCCGCATCAAGCGGGACCTGCATCAGAAGCACGGCCGGGAGGCCACCAACGAGGAACTGGCGGCCGAGTCGGGCATCTCGGTGGACAAGGTCTCCACGCTGCTGGACCACGCGCGCGACCCGGTGAGCCTGGACATGCCGGTCGGCAACGAGGAGGACGCCCCGCTGGGCGACTTCGTGGAGGACGCCGAGGCCGCCGACGCCGAGACGAGCGTCATCTCGGGCCTGTTGCACGACGACATGCGGCGGGTCCTGGGCACGCTCGACGACCGCGAGCAGAACGTGATCCGCATGCGCTACGGCCTCGACGACGGCCAGCCGCGCACGCTCGACCAGATCGGCCGCCACTTCGGCCTCTCCCGCGAGCGGGTGCGGCAGATCGAACGGGAAGTCATGGCCAAGCTGCGGCAGGGTGAGCGGGCCGACAAGCTCCGCGCCTACGCCAGCTGAGCCCTCCGGGGCGCTGGTCCTGTCGCAACGCTGGACCCCGCCGGAACGCCGGCTGCTCGCCTGTAACCCGGATCACGGCTGGTACGAACAATTCGGTGCCGAGAATCGCGCAACCTTTCGGCCGACCGGACGTCTACCTAGTGGGGTTAGGGCAACGCGGCACGCGTTCCACGGAGCATGCCGCCTGCCTGTCGAAGGCCGGGTCCCTCGGGGTGGGGCCCGGCCTTCACCATGTCCGGCCCCGCCCGGGCCGCTCGTCGCCGTGCACCGCGACCTCGCCGTGCACCGCGACCCCGCACTACCGCCGCGCCGGGCCCCACTCCCCTGCCCGTGCCCGTTACTGCCGGTCGGCCCGTCCGTCGTAGCGCGACTCCGCAGGCACACCGGCTGCGCGTTGGCCCGTCACCGGCGTGATCTGGATCGCCCGCCGCGCCCGGTGGCCGCCCCGGGGGCTGCGGGCGTTGTACTGTCGGCTCGTTTCGTGAGTAACCGCCCTTTTACCGACCGCGTGCGAGGCGAGCAGCTACCGTGACCTCTTCCACTCCCCAGTTCGAGTACACCGACGTTCTCCCCAAGGGTAAGGACACCGAGACCGAGTACCGGCTCGTGACCGCCGACGGCGTCAAGGTCGTCGAGGCGGCCGGGCGCAGGTTCCTCGAGGTGTCGCAGGAGGCGCTGACCACGCTCGCGCGGACCGCGATCACCGACATCCAGCATCTGCTGCGCACCTCGCACTTGCAGCAGCTGCGCTCGATCGTCGATGACCCGGAGGCCAGCGGCAACGACCGGTTCGTCGCCATGGACCTGCTGCGCAACGCGGCGATCTCCGCGGGCGGCGTACTGCCGATGTGCCAGGACACCGGCACCGCGATCACGATCGGCAAGCGCACCGAGGGCGTGCTCACCGGCGGTACCGACGAGGAGGCGATCTCGCGCGGCATCTTCGAGGCCTACCGCGACCTCAACCTGCGGTACTCGCAGATGGCGCCGGTGAACTTCTGGGAGGAACGCAACACCGGCACGAATCTGCCCGCCCAGATCGAGCTGTACCACAAGGACGGCACCGACCCCGCCGACGGAGCCGACCCGTCGTACGAGTTCCTGTTCATGGCCAAGGGCGGCGGCAGCGCCAACAAGACGTTCCTCTACCAGGAGACGAAGGCCGTCCTGAACCCGAAGCGGCTGGCCAAGTTCCTCGACGAGAAACTGCGCGGACTCGGCACCGCGGCATGCCCGCCGTACCACCTCGCGATCGTCGTGGGCGGCATGTCGGCCGAGTACAACCTCAAGGTCGCCAAGCTGGCCTCGGCACGTGACCTGGACACGCTGCCGACCGAGGGCTCGCCGCTGGGCCACGGCTTCCGCGACACCGACCTCGAACAGCAGGTCCTGGAGATGACGCGGCAGTTCGGCATCGGCGCACAGTTCGGCGGCAAGTACTTCTGCCACGACGTGCGCGTCATCCGGCTGCCGCGGCACGGCGCGTCCTGCCCGGTGGGCATCGCCGTGTCGTGCTCGGCCGACCGGCAGGCCAAGGCCAAGATCACGGCCGACGGTGTGTTCATCGAGCAGTTGGAGCGCGACCCGGCCCGCTTCCTGCCGGAGGTCACCGACGAGGACCTGTCGGACGAGGTCGTGCCGGTGGACCTGAACCGGCCGATGGACGAGATCCGCGAGCAGCTCTCGCAGTTGCCCGTCAAGACCCGGCTGAGCCTCACCGGCCCGCTGGTCGTGGCACGCGACATCGCGCACTCCAAGATCGCCGAACGGCTCGAGGCCGGCGAGGAGATGCCGCAGTACCTGCGCGACCACCCGGTGTACTACGCGGGCCCGGCCAAGACTCCGGACGGCTACGCCTCCGGCTCGTTCGGTCCCACCACGGCAGGCCGCATGGACTCGTACGTCAGCCAGTTCCAGGCCGCGGGCGGCTCGATGGTCATGCTGGCGAAGGGCAACCGTTCGAAGCAGGTCACCGAGTCGTGCCGGCAGCACGGCGGCTTCTACCTCGGCTCGATCGGCGGCCCCGCCGCACGGCTCGCCCAGGACTGCATCCACAGCGTCGAGGTGCTGGAGTACCCGGAGCTCGGCATGGAGGCGGTCTGGAAGATCGAGGTGGAGGACTTCCCCGCGTTCATCGTGATCGACGACAAGGGAAACGACTTCTTCGCCGAGACCTCCGAGCCGGTGTTGCAGATCTCGTTCCGCTGACCGGGCCACCGGCCCACCAGGCTTCCGGTGTCCTCCCGGCCGCGCCCCGATGCGGCCGGGAGGACACCGGAGGGTCACCGCTGGCCGAAGTGACGCGCGAGCCGTTCGAGGGTCTTGCGGATGGCGACCTCGTTCTTACGGGGGATCGGAGTGCGGTCCATCAGCGCCGCGATCCGCGCCGGAGCCCAGTCGAACGTCTCCGTGACATCGGTGGTGCCGTCGTCGTTCGGTGCCAGTTCCCACCGCCACCGGTGGCCGTTGAAGTGGCGCCAGGCGATGAGCCGGTCCTGGTCGAATTCGACGACCTTGTTCGTGATGCGGTACTTCGCGCCCAGCTTCATGTCCATCGCGAACCGGGCCCCGAGTTCGAGTCGTTCCGGATTGCCGCCCCGGGCGCCCCGGACGGTGCCGGAACCGTCCAGAATCGGATGTTTCTCCGGGTCGGTGAGCAGGGCGAAGATCTCCGGCGCACTCGCGGGAATCGTGCGGGTGACGCTGACCTGTCGTGTCATACGCCCACGGTAGCGCCTACCTACTCGTCAGTAGATCGATCTACTCCTTGCGTTTCGTGTGTTCGAGCACAAGGGTGCGCTCGCCCAACGGCTGGTCGAGTTCGACCGTCACCGGCGGATAGCGGATGTCCATCGTGCACATCATCTTGCCCGCGGGTTCGGTCTCGACCAGCAGCACGGTCACGGTGTCGGCGCTCTGGTCGGTCACTTCGGCGCTGGCCTCGCCGCAGCCGCCTTCCTGCGCGGTGATGGTCAGCGAGGTGTCGTCGGCCTCGGCTTCCCGGGGAAAGCCGTCCGGCAGGCCGCCCGCGTTGAGCTGGGAGTCGGGCAGCGGACCGTCCTTCGCCTCGTGTTCGGCGGGCTGCTTCTTGAACTGCTCCGACGCCGACTCCGAGGGGCCGCTGCCCGCGTCCTGCTCGGCGGGCGGCTGGCCGCACGCCGACAGCACGAGCACGCCTGCGAGAACGCCGAGGGTCGTCTGTTTCCATCTCATGTTCGTCTGGACGTAACCGGGAGCCCGGTAGGTTGCATGCGATGACGGTGGATCGGCTCGCACGCAGACTGGGGACCCCGCAGGCGGTCGTCGTGGGCCTGAGCGCCATGGTCGGCGCGGGCGTCTACACCGCCTTCGCCCCGGCGGCGGCCGCCGCGGGCGGGGCGTTGCCCGTCGCGTTGCTCCTGGCCGCGGTGGTGGCCTACTGCAACGCCACGTCCTCGGCCCGACTCGCCGCGCGGTACCCCGAATCGGGCGGGACGTACGTCTACGGCCGGGAGCGCCTCGGTCCGTTCTGGGGATATCTGGCCGGGTGGGGCTTCGTCGTCGGCAAAACGGCCAGCTGCGCCGCGATGACACTCACCGTGGTCGCCTACGCTGCGCCCGGACTCGGCCAGCCGTGGCGCGGCCTGCTCGCCGTGGCGGTGGTCGCGGCGATCACGACGCTCGACTACCGCGGCGTGCACCGGTCCACCCGCGCCGCCGCCGTGCTGGTGACGGTCAGCCTGCTGGCGCTGGCGACCGCGGTCGTGGCGACACTCACTGCGGGCGATCCGCAGGCGAGCGGGCTCGACCCGACCGCGGGTGCCGGGCCACGAGGCACCCTGGAGGCGGCGGGGCTGCTGTTCTTCGCGTTCGCCGGGTACGCACGGGTGGCCACACTCGGCGAGGAGGTCCGCGATCCGGAGCGCACCATCCCCCGTGCCGTCGGGTGGGCGCTCGGCCTCGTACTCGCCGTCTACGCCCTCGTCGCGCTCGCGCTGCTGACCACCCTCGGCCCCGCCGGGATCGCGGGAGCCGAGGATCCGGTGGCCGAGGCGGTCGCCGCGACCGGGCTGACCGGCCTCGTCCCCGTCGTGCGCGTCGGTGCCGTGCTCGCCGCGCTGGGCGCACTGCTGGCGCTCGTGCTCGGCGTGTCGCGGACGGTGCTCGCGATGGCCCGTGACCGGCATCTGCCCCACGGCCTCGCCGCGGTGCATCCGCGGTTCGGTGTGCCGCACCGCGCGGAGGTCGCCGTCGGCGTCGTCGTCGCCACGCTGGCGGCGACCGTCGACCTGCGCGAGGCCATCGGATTCTCGTCGCTTGCCGTGCTCGTGTACTACGCGATCGCCAACGCGAGCGCGTTCACGCTCGGCCGCAGGATCGTTCCCGTCGCCGGGTTCGCGGGCTGTCTGCTGCTCGCCGCGAATCTGCCGATCGCGTCGGTCCTCAGTGGACTCGGCGTGCTCGCACTGGGCGCGCTCGCCTACGCCGTCAATCGCCGTCGATCTCGGTGAGCCTGCCGACGGCGGCGGAGAAGCCGTCCCAACTCCCCTGCTAACCGGGACACGGCAAGACCCACCTTCTCATCACCCAGTCGGACCCTTTTTGTCACTCTAACAAAAAGCTACGGTCTGCAACATGACCGACGACACCTGGTCACCACCACACATCCTTCTCGCCGTCGACCTCGTGATCTTGACGCTACGAGAGACCCACCTCCACGTCCTTCTCGTGGAGCGGGGCATCGAACCGTACCGAGGTTGTGCGGCGTTGCCGGGCGGCTTCCTCCACAACGACAGGGAGGGACTTCTCGCGGCCGCCCATCGAGAGCTCGACGAGGAAGCTGATCTCGACGCGACTCAGCTGCACCTCGAACAGTTGGGCACCTACGGCGATGCGAACCGCGACCCACGTGGACGTGTTGTCTCCGTGACGTACCTGGCGATCGCACCACGCCTGCCGGAGCCCACGGCCGGCACGGATGCCGCACGGGCCGCGTGGCGACCTGTCGACGCCATCGTCTCCGGCGAGCTTCCCCTGGCCTTCGACCACGACGTCATCATCGCCGACGGCATCGAACGGGCTCGCTCGAAGTTGGAGCACACCCCGCTCGCAACAGCGTTCTGCGAGCCGGTCTTCACGATCTCCGACCTTCAGCAGGTCTACGAGGCCGTGTGGGGAGTCGACCTGGACCCGCGGAACTTCTACCGGAAGGTGCAGAAGGTTCCGAACTTTCTGCTTCCCGTCGATGCCGAACGCCGAGTCACCAAGGGCCGACCGGCTCGGCTCTTCACCGCCGGACCTGCCACCACGCTTCATCCACCGATCCCGCGCCCGGACCATACCGCCTCTCGTCAGGGGGAATGATGACAACGAGCCACACTGTCGTCGTGCTGACCGCGCTCGATCTCGAGTACGACGCCGTACGAAATCGACTCTCGAGTCTCCGCAGCCATCCACACGACAAGGGCACCCGCTTCGAAGTGGGGACCATTCCCGGCACGACACACCGGATAGCCCTCGGACTCGCCGATAAAGGCAACCACAAGGCAGCCGTCATGGCCGAGCGCGCGCTCACCGAGTTCGAGCCCCTGGCCGTCTTGTTCATCGGCGTGGCCGGCGGGCTGTGGAACACACCACTCGGCGACGTCGTCATCGCCTCGAAGATCTACGCGTATCACGGCGGAACAAGTGAGGATGACGGCCTCAAGGCACGCCCGGAGTCCTGGCAGCTCGACCACCGGCTCAGCCAACTCGTTCATCAGCTCAAACGGGACAACCACTGGGTTGCCGACATCGGCCGTGACGAACCAGGCACCGCCCCGACCGCGCACATCGCGCCGATCGCCGCAGGCGAGATCGTGCAGAACTCCAGTACGTCACACGAGGCGACCTGGCTCCGCCAGCACTACAACGATGCCCGCGCGGTGGAGATGGAGGCAGCCGGCGTAGCTCAGGCCGGCCAGCTGAGCGGCGTCCCGGTCGCAGTCGTACGAGGGATCAGCGACCACGCCGACGGGACCAAAGCAACGACCTCGGATTCCGCATGGCAACCCGTCGCAGCCGACCATGCCGCGGCGTTCGGGGTCCGCCTCGCAAGTGAACTGGCCACAGAACAGGAGCATTCGACCATGACACAGCACGGGAACCCGAACGCGCATTACGTACAGAAGGTCGGGAATGGATCGGTGGCGATCCAAGGAAGTACCGTAACAAATAACTCATTCTCCACAGACGCAACAGCGCAGACTATTCGAACAGTTGCGGATTTTCGACGCGAGATCATGTCCCTCCGGTCCGAGTTGCGCCACCTGCAGGAAAGCAACCAGATCGACACGGACACTGCCGATGCCGCCGAGGCAGAACTCAATACAGCAGGCACAACACTTTCCGATCCGTCCACAACTAAGAAGTCTTTCATATTGGCACTAAAGCGCTTTCAGGGACTCGTAGGAAACATTTCAGAAGTGGCCGCACGGGTGGCGACAATGATCGCAGCAGCAGAAGGTCTCGCATGACAGAATCGGGTAACAAAGACCAGGGCGACACCTCCGTGAATATCGAAAACGGAGGGTTCGCGATCCAGAACAGCGAGGTCCACGCGTCAACCCACTTTGAACTGCGCGCGGACGCCACACCCCACGAGCTTCTCCAAAAGGCCCAGAAATTACTCGACGTCAGAGCTCGAACACAAGCACTTGAACTACTAAAAACCGCCGTAGCAGAACTCGGCACACTCGAATCCCGAGTCTACTTGGCACTCGCCTTACTCAGCGGACGCTCGCTCCGCGATCTCGACGAAGACGAAAGATGCCAACTCGACGGGCTTCGCCGGTTCATTAAATGGCACAACGACCCACTATGGACGAATACTGCAGAGCTCATCTGCGAACTTATCGACAGACATGACAACGGCACTCCCGACGCGGATCGCCTCGCTTGTCAAATTGAAAAGCTCGAACCAGAACAGAAAGGCCTCGTTTCCGATCATCTGAAACACGTGTTAGCCGGCGAGGAAAAAGAGCTTATTTGGGAGCAAATTCGACTCCGGGCAAAAGAGGGCCAGTACTCCAACAACCGCGAGGGTCGAATATGGGCATATTTCTGCCCGAAACCTGCCAGTGCACGCGCCCATATACCACCCCCGATCGCCACGACCAACAGTGACGTTCTCCATGCCAAATCCTGGCTCGCCATGCTATTGTTATCATTGACCTATATCGGCTGGTTTCTCGTAACGAACACCGGAATACCCACCGTAGCGACCTATGTCATTGCGGTAGGCTTAACCTTTCTCAGCGTGACTTGCGGAATGGAATGGCATTACCGGAGCAAGCGAATAGCGTATAAAGATCGCCTGTACACATACGACCCGTTTAGACGTCGCCCCGAAGCAGGGTTCGCCGGAAAGGTCACCGACTACGTCCGAGAGCGTTTTCAGAAGAGCATTCCAGCCAACGTTGACAAAAAGACTTGGATGGATGATACCGCAGGACTGAGAGCTGCCCTGTGCAACGAAATCGTGGATCTGTACGGCGATCAGAAGAAATACGTCGGCAAGGTCCGTTGGCTCATCTGCGACTTGACTTGGGATATCCAGAACCGATACACCAACGGATATCTTTATACATACCGGGAACGTTATCGCACGCCATACCCGACAAAACTTTGGTGCATTGGTGCAGCTGCACTGGGGGCTACATTCTGGATCGGCACGATAGTAGACCTTTTTTCAGCCTTCCCAATAAGAACTGCTGCCGCAGCACTCATAACACTGGGCGTAACATTAACTAGCGTGAAACGCTGGACACACATAGTCCAAGAACGACGCCGGTTTGAAGACGACGAAAACGAATACCAAGAGGATATTGCTCAACGTGAAGCGTGGCGGAACCGATGGTTGAAGAAGATCGACGACCACTGCCCCACCGAGGAGGAAATGGAGCACTGGCTCAATTGCGACACTACGCTCATCCTGGACAAAGCACTAAGAAACTATCGCATATCATGGACGGACGTGATTCGCGAAGCAACGCTCATATCACCTGCGGCCAACAGCTACCGCGCACGCCGAAATCTTGGCCCCTGGCGCTACTCGAAATACAATGTACAAACATTCCTTATCACCAGGGATGGCGTTCGTGAGATAAGTACCGAACTCGACTTCAAGAACCTTGACCCAGGAGAACAGGACCGTCACAACTTCCGGTTTGATGCGGTTTCCTCAATTCACGTCAGGCAATCAGCAGAGTCCGAGTACGAACTGAATCTTACCCTAACAAACGGCGACCCTCGAAATATACCGGTAGTCATTTCTTCCGGAGAAGATCTACAGAAGTCCGAAAAGACGGAAAACGTGGCACAGATGAACCTCGATGCCTCTGGCTTCGTCCATACGTTACGCCTGTTGGAAGGCATCGCGGCCGAGGGAAAGGAGTGGATCCAACGCGAACCGGTGCAACACTGACAGGAAGCGGGCGATCAACCGTCGTCGATCCCGGTGAGCCGCTGCACGGCACCGGAGAAGCCGGAGCATAGCTCGGCGACGATGTCGGCGACCGGGCGGACCTCGTTCATCCGCCCCACGATCTGACCGACGGGCATCGACACCACCGACGGGTCGGACGAGGCGTGGATGCGGTTGTGCGCGGGCGCCACGAGCAGGTTCTGCAACGGCATCGGCAGCGGCTGCGGGGCGTCCGGCTGCGACCACGCCTCCGTCCAGCGCGTCTTGAGCAGCCGCGCCGGCTTGCCCGTGTAGATCCGGGTCCGCACGGTGTCGGCCGACGTCGCCGCCAGCAGCGCCTGCTGCATCGGCTCCGACGACGGCATCGTCTCCAGGTACTCGCGGGTGCCGAGCCAGATCGAGCCGGTCCACACACCGGACGCGCCGAGCGCCAGCGCCGCCGCGGCCTGCCTGCCCGAGCCGATCCCGCCCGCGGCCAGCACCGGGGCCCGGTCGCCCACGGCGTCGACGATCTCGGGCAACAGCACCATCGAGGCGATCTCACCGGTGTGCCCGCCCGCCTCGTGCCCCTGTGCCACGACGAAGTCCACGCCGTTGTCGACGTGCCGAACCGCGTGCTCGGCCTTCCCCGCGAGCGCCGCCACCGGCACGCCCGCGTCGTGCGCCTGCGCGATGACGTCGGGCGGGGGCGAGCCGAGCGCGTTGGCGATCAGCGCGATCGGATGTTCCAGCGCCACCTCGACGTGCGAGCGGGCCACCGAGTGCAGCCACCCCAGTACGCCGTCGCGCCCCTCGCCCTCGGGCAGTTCGGGCACGCCCAGCTGCGCGAGCGTGCGGTCGACGAACTCGCGGTGCTGCTCCGGGATCAGCGTCTCGGGATCGACGCCTTTGACCTCGTCGGGCACCTTGGCCGGCATCACGACGTCCACGCCGTAGGGCTTGCCATCGGTGTTGGCGTCCATCCACCCGAGCACCTTGTCGAGCTCGTCGGCGTCGTTGAACCGCACGCAACCGAGGACCCCGAGCCCACCCGCGCGGCTGATCGCCGCGGCGACGTGTTCGGACGGGGTGAAGCCGATGATCGGCACGTCGATGCCGAGGGTGTCGCACAGGGACGTGCGCATCGCAGATCCTCCTACGCTGGGGGTGGCCGGCCGGACAGGGCGCAGCGCCGGGCCGCGGCACCGGGTGGCGCGGGCCCCGGGCCGCGAGCGCCGCTCAGGCCGCCGATTTCTCGGTGTCGGGTGTGTGGGCGCCGGCGTGACGCTGGGCCCACTGATAGTCGGGCTTTCCGCTGGGGAGCCGTTCGACCTGCGGCACGAGCCACACGCTGCGCGGCACCTTGTACCCCGCGACCGCGCCCCGGACGTGCTCCTCGAGCGCGGCCAGGTCCAGCTGAACGCCCGGCCGCGGTTCGACGACTGCGCCGACCCGCTGGCCCATCCGCTCGTCCGGCACGCCGATCACGAGCGCGTCGAACACGTCGGGATGCGACTTGAGCGCACCTTCGACCTCTTCGGGGAAGACCTTCTCCCCACCGGTGTTGACGCACTGCGATCCGCGCCCGAGCAGCGTGACCGTGCCGTCTTCCTCGTACCGGGCGTAGTCGCCGGGCACCACGTAGCGCACTCCCCCGGCCTCGACGAAGATCGTCTCGCTCTTGGCCGGGTCCTTGTAGTAGCCGAGCGGCACGTGGCCGCGCCTGCCGATCCGCCCGACCGCACCGGGCTCGGCGGGCACGATGGTGCCGTCGTCGTCCAGCAGTACCGCGTCCTTGCCGAAGTTGACGCGCGGGCCCGCCGAATGGTCGTCCTCGCGCCCCATCATCCCGATGCCCGTGAAGCCGCTCTCGGAGGAGCCGATCGCGTCGGTGAGCACGAGGTTCGGGAACTCGGTGAGGTACTCCTGCTTCACGGACTGCGAGAACAGCGCCGCGTGACTGGAGACCGCCACGACCGACGAGGCGTCGTACGAGCCGGCGCGGTAGGCGTCGAGCAGCGGCCGTCCCATGGCGTCCCCGACGATCGTGAGCACGTTGACCCGGTGCCGCTCGATCGCGCGCCAGACCTCGTCCGCGTCGAACTGCGGCACGAACACGACCGTGCCGCACGCGAACAGTGCTCCGAACGCCGCCCACTGCGCCGCGCCGTGGATCAACGGTGCCGCGGGGAGACGCACCATCGCGCCGTCACGGCCCTGTTCGGCGAGGGCCCACTCGTCGGGCACGTACTCGCCGGTGATGAAGTCGATACCACCGCCCAGCGCGCGGAAGACGTCCTCGTGGCGCCACATGACGCCCTTCGGGTACCCGGTCGTGCCGCCGGTGTAGAGGATGTAGAGATCGTCGCCGCTGCGCTGCGGGAAGTCACGCTCCGGTGAGCCGCCCGCGACGGCGTCCTCGTACCGGACCGCGCCGGGCGCCGCCTCGGTGTCGGTGCCGTCCTCGATGACGAAAACGTGTTTCAGTTTCGGTAGCGAGGGCAGGACCGTCGCGACACGGTCGGAGTACTGCCGCTCGTACATCAGCACGGCGACGTCGCCGTTGTCGAGCAGATAACTCAGCTCGGCCTCGACGTAGCGATAGTTGACGTTGATCGCGATGGCGCGGAGCTTGTACGCCGCGAACATCGTCTCGATCATTTCCAGTGAGTTCCGCGAGTACACGCCGATGTGATCACCCTTGCCGACCCCGATGGACGCCAGGTGGTGCGCGAGCCGGTTGGCCCGCTCGTCCAGTTCGGTGTAGGTCAGGCTCCGGTCACCACAGACGACCGCGGTGCGATCGCCCGCGACGTCGACGGCGTGCTCCAGCAGGTCTGCGATGTTGAAGGCCACGACGAACAAACTAGAACATGTTATCGTTCTGGGCAATGGTTTCTGGGCAATGGTGGAGTTCCGCGGAACCGAACCCGGACCTGCCACGGCAGGCGAGTCCGCACCGGCCACGCCGGTGCCCGCGGCGACCGCGCACCCCCGGCGCCGCATCCCGACCGGCGAAAGGACGTACATGACCGAGGCGCACGCTCTGGTGGAACAACGGGGACACACCCTCGTGGTGACGATGAACCGACCGGAAGCGCGCAATGCGCTCACGGCCGACATGCTCGCGATCATGGCCGAGGCCTGGGACCGGGTCGACGAGGACGCCGAGATCCGCAGCTGCGTGTTGACCGGCGCGGGCGGCACCTTCTGCGCAGGCGCGGACCTGAAGGCGATGAACAGCAACCGGCCCTCGGACGCGTTCGACAAGGGCACGTTCGACCCGAGCCGCATGGACGGCCTGCTCAAAGGCCGCAGGCTGACCAAGCCGCTCATCGCCGCCGTCGAAGGCCCCGCGATCGCAGGCGGCACCGAGATCCTCCAGGGCACCGACATCCGGGTCGCGGGTGAGAGCGCGAAGTTCGGCGTCTCCGAGGCGCGCTGGGGGCTGTTCCCGCTCGGCGGGTCGGCGGTACGCCTGCCGCGGCAGATCCCCTACACGGTCGCCGCGGAGATCCTGCTGACCGGCAGGCACGTCACCGCCGCCGAGGCACGGGACATCGGCCTGGTGGGCCGCCTCGTCCCCGACGGCAGTGCCCTGGACACGGCGTTGGAGATCGCCGACACCATCGCCGCGAACGGCCCGCTCGCGGTGCAGGCCATCCTCCGCACGATGCGCGACACCGAGGGCATGCACGAGGAGGAGGCCTTCAAACTGGAGTCCCAGTACGGGGTCGGCGTGTTCGCGAGCGAGGACGCCAAGGAGGGCCCGCGCGCGTTCGCCGAGAAACGCACCCCGAACTTCCGCGCCCGTTGACATGCGAAACGCCCCCGGGGCGCCCCGGGGGCGTTTCGCATGGGCCACAGAGGCGGGTGCTCGACCTCGACGAATCTCGAGGCCGAGCACCCGGATAGCTCAAATGGCGCGGCTGCGGCCCTCCCAGTACGGATCACGCAGGCGCCGCTTGTACAGCTTGCCGTTGGGGTCGCGCGGCAGGCTGTCGCGGTAGTCGATGCTCTTCGGCAGCTTGAACTTCGCCAGCCGCCCGCGGGCGTAGTCCAGGAGCTCCTCGGTCAGCGCGGCCGAACCGTCGACGCCCTCGGCGGGCTGCACGACGGCCTTGATCTCCTCACCCCAGTCGTCGTGCGGCACACCGAACACGGCGACGTCGGCGACCTTGGGATGCACGGCCAACTCGCCTTCGATCTCGGCGGGGTAGATGTTCACACCACCGGAGATGATCATGTCGCTCTTGCGGTCGTGCAGGTACAGGTACCCGTCCTCGTCGAGGTGACCGACATCGCCGAGCGTGAACAGCTCGCCGACCTTCGCGCGCTCGGTCTTGTCCCGGTCGTTGTGGTACTCGAACCGCGAGCCGCCCATCTGCAGGTAGACCGACCCCGTCTCCCCCGCGGGCAGCTCGTTGCCGTCGTCGTCGAGGATCTTCACGGTGGAGTTCGGCCACGGCCTGCCCACCGAGCCGGGCTTGCGCAACCACTCCGTGCCGCTGATGACGGTCCCGCCGCCCTCGGTCGCGGCGTAGTACTCGGTGACCACCGGGCCCCACCAGTCGAGCATCCGCCGTTTGATCTCGTCCGGACACGGAGCGGCGCCGTGGATCATCACGCGCAGCGACGACACGTCGTAATGCAGGCGGGTCTCGTCCGGCAGGGCGAGCAGCCTGCGGAACTGGGTGGGCACCATGTGGCTGTGGGTCACCCGGTGCCGTTCGATGAGCCGGAGCATCTCCTCGGGGTCCCACCGGTCCATCAGCACCGCCGGATGCCCGAGCTGGATGGAGATCGCCACGAAGTTGAGCACGGCGGTGTGGTAAAGCGGCGAACCGCACAGGTGCACGTGCCCGTCGAAGGGTTCGATGCCGAAGATCGCGAAGAACCCGCGGTTGGCCGGTGACACCTCGTCGGGATCCGCTCCCGTCAACGGGCGCCGAACCCCCTTCGGCTTACCGGTCGTGCCGGAGGTGTAGAGCATCGGCGAACCGGCCGTGCGCCGCGGCGGCCTACCGTCGCCCTCGCCGGCGCCGAGCTCTTCGACGCGGCGGAAGCCGTCCACGGAGCCGACGGCGAACCTGCAGCGGGCGTCGAGACCCGCCTCGTCGGCGGCGGCGACGGCGGTGTCGGCGAACCGCTCGTGCACCAGCAGGGCTTTCGCCCCCGAGTCGGTGATCAGATACGCCACCTCGGGGCCCGTCAGGTGCCAGTTCGCCATGACCACGTACAGGCCCGACTGGATCGCCGCGAAGTAGGCGGCGACGAGCTCGACCCCGTTCGGTTGCAGCACCACGATGGCGTCCCCGGTCTCCAGGCCGAGCGCCTGCAGACCGCGGGCGTACGTGTTCGCCTTGGCGGCCAGCTGCCCGTAGGTGACCTCGGTGCCGTCGGGATCGACGGCGGCGGTCAGCTCGGGACGTTCGGCGGCGATGTTCCACAGTCCGACGGTCTCGGCGGGGCGGTCGGTCGCGGGGCGCGCAGCATTCGTCGAGGTCATATCCGCGAATCTAGAACTCGTTCCACATTTGGGCAACCCTCTCCGTTGCAACATAGGAACGGGTTGCCGAACATATCGAGAACGTGTTTCACTTTCTTGCGTGACTGCTGTCGAATCCGAACCAGCCGAGACGCCAGAACAGCCGTTGTCCGCCCCGCTCGACATCGGCTTCGACTACACCCGTTCGGTCGGCCCCGTACTCGGGCGGTTCATGACCGCGCTCGCGCAGCGCCGCATTCTCGGCGTCCGCGGCTCCGACGGCCGGGTCCACGTACCCCCGGTCGAATACGACCCCGGCACCGCCGAACCGCTCGAGGAGCTGGTCGACGTCGAGGCCGAGGGCACGGTCGTGTCGTGGTCGTGGGTCGCCGACCCGCTGCCTGGTCAGCCGGTGCAGCGGCCGTTCGCCTGGGCACTGATCCGCCTCGACGGCGCCGACACCGCCCTGCTGCACGCCCTCGACACCGGCGGCGACCCGGCGTCGGCCCGTACCGGCCAGCGCGTCCGGGTCCGCTGGGCCGACGAACCGGTCGGGCACATCCGCGACATCGCCTACTTCGTGCCCGCGGCGGATCCGCCCGCCGACGCGGCGCCGACGGCACCCGCTCCCCCTGCGGCGAAGACCGACGCCGACGACGGCGTGATCGACACCGTCATCACCCCGGTGCACCTGAACTACACACATTCGGCCTCCCTCGAGGAGAGCCGCTACCTCAGGGCACTCGCCGACGGCCGGCTGCTGGGCCAGCGCTGCCCCGGCTGCCACAAGGTCTACATCCCGCCACGCGGCGCATGCCCGACCTGCGGCGTGCCGACCACCGACGAGGTCGAACTGCCGGACACCGGGATCGTGACGACGTTCTGCATCGTCAACGTGCCGTTCCTCGGCCAGCGCATCACGCCGCCGTACGTCGGCGCCTACATCCTGCTCGACGGCGCCGACATCCCCTTCCTGCACCTCGTGCTCGGCTGCGAGGCCTCCGAGGTGCGCATGGGCATGCGCGTGCGCGCCGCGTGGAGACCGCGTGAGGAGTGGTCCACGACGCTCGAGAACATCGCGCATTTCGAACCGACGGGCGAGGCCGACGCGCCGTACGCGTCGTACGCCCACCACCTGTAGAGAGGCCAGTCATGACGGAAGTCGCGGTG
Organism: Prauserella sediminis; assembly: GCF_014195435.1. Taxonomy (NCBI): domain Bacteria; kingdom Bacillati; phylum Actinomycetota; class Actinomycetes; order Pseudonocardiales; family Pseudonocardiaceae; genus Prauserella; species Prauserella sediminis. The sequence goes on from NZ_JACIBS010000002.1 coordinate 209,326, forward strand.
GTCGCGTTCGCGCAGGCACCCAACGTGCGGCGGACCCACGGCACCACCAACGGCGTCGAGATGCTCGTGCCGATCTTCGACGAGGTCTACACCCGCACCGGACTGTCCAAGACCGACATCGGTTTCTGGTGTTCCGGATCGTCGGACTATCTGGCGGGGCGGGCGTTCTCGTTCATCTCGGCGGTCGATGCGATCGGCGCCTTCCCGCCGATCCACGAGTCGCACGTCGAGATGGACGCGGCGTGGGCGCTGTACGAGGCGTGGCTGAAGATCCGCATGGGCGAGGTCGACACGGCCCTCGTCTACGGCTTCGGCAAGTCCTCGGCGGGCGAGCTGCGGCGCGTGCTCTCGCTCCAGCTGGACCCGTACACGGTCGCACCGCTGTGGCCGGACTCGGTAAGTATCGCCGCGCTGCAGGCCCGGCTGGGACTGGAGTCCGGCCGGTGGACCGAGAAGGACCTCGCCGAGGTCGCAGCCCGCAGCAGGCGGGACGCCACCGGAAATCCCCGGGCCCAGTTCGGCGGCGAGACCGATGTGGCGGCCCTGCTCGACTCCGAACCGGTCGCGGATCCGCTGCGCCGCCACGACATCGCCCCGGTGACCGACGGTGCCGCGGTCATCGTGCTCGCCGCGGCCGACCGGGCCCGCGACCTCGCCGAGCGGCCCGCCGTGATCAACGGTATCGACCATCGCATCGACACACCGTCGCTCGGCGCCCGCGACCTCACCACCTCGCCGTCGACACGCATCGCCGGTGAGGCGGTCGGCACCGACGGAGTCGAGATCGCCGAGATCCACGCACCGTTCACCCACCAGGAACTGATCGTGCGCACCGAGCTCGGGCTCGGCGACGAGGTACGGATCAACCCGTCCGGCGGCACGCTCACCGGCAACCCGATGTTCTCGGCCGGGCTCGCGCGGATCGGCGAGGCCGCACAGCGCATCCTCGACGGCGACGCCACCCGCACTCTCGGTCACGCCACGAGCGGTCCCGCGCTGCAGCAGAACCTGGTCACCGTCCTGGAGAGGGGCTGACAGATGACCAAGCAACGCGCCGCGGTCCTGGGCACCGGGCAGACGCACCACCGCAGCAAGCGCACCGACGTCTCGATGCCGGGACTGCTCCGCGAGGCGGTCGACCGTGCCATGGTCGACGCGGACGTGACCTGGTCCGATATCGACGCCGTCGTGGTGGGCAAGGCGCCCGACCTGTTCGAAGGCGTCATGATGCCGGAACTGTTCCTCGCCGACGCGCTCGGCGCGAACGGCAAACCACTGCTGCGCGTCCACACCGCAGGCTCGGTCGGCGGTTCGACCGCGCTCGTGGCCGCGAGCCTGGTGCAGTCCGGGGTGCACCGCAGGGTGCTGACCGTGGCGTTCGAGAAGCAGTCAGAGTCCAATGCGATGTGGGCGCTGTCCATCCGGGTTCCGTTCACGATGCCGGTGGGTGCGGGCGCGGGCGGGTACTTCGCCCCGCATGTGCGCTCCTATCTGCGCAGGTCCGGGGCCCCGGAACACGTCGGGGCGATCGTTGCGGCGAAGGACCGCCGTAACGGCGCGCTGAACCCGCATGCCCATCTGCGCCAGTCCGAGATCACCGTCGAATCCGTGCAGGCCTCGCAGATGCTGTGGGATCCGATCCGCTACGACGAGACGTGCCCGTCGTCCGACGGTGCCTGCGCGATGGTGATCGGGGACGAACGGGCAGGTGACGACGCCCCGGCTCCGGCCTGGATCCACGCGACGGCGATGCGCACCGAACCGACCACGTTCGCCGGCCGCGACCAGGTCAACCCGCAGGCGGGCCGGGACGCGGCCACGGAACTGTGGCGGCAGGCCGGCATCACCGACCCGCTGTCCCAGGTGGACGCGGCGGAGATCTACGTGCCGTTCTCGTGGTTCGAACCCATGTGGCTGGAGAACCTCGGCTTCGCCGCCGACGGCGAGGGCTGGAAGCTCACGGAGGCGGGCGAGACCGCGCTCGGCGGCACACTACCGGTCAACCCGTCGGGCGGCGTGCTGTCGTCCAACCCGATCGGCGCCTCCGGCATGCTCCGATTCTCCGAGGCGGCCAAACAGGTCATGGGCCGCGCGGGCGACTACCAGGTGGACGGTGCCCGCACGGCGGTCGGCCACGCTTACGGCGGCGGCTCCCAGTACTTCTCCATGTGGCTGGTCGGCGCCGGCAAGCCCGCCTGATCCGCTCACCCTGTGCCCCGGTCGCCGACGTCGGCGACCGGGGCACAGCGCTGCGTCGGTTCCGGCACACCGCTGCGCCGGTCCCGCCGCCGGTTCCGACGCCGGTCCCGGCTCTCCGAACACACCGGCTACCGCGCCACACCCGCGCGGAGCCCGGAAGGCGCGCAACCCCGCGTGAACGCGACGCCGAGGGCCGGCGGCCGGACAACAGACGGGCCAGCCACACGCGAGCGCACCGCGCCAGGCGGCCGCCGGACGACGTGCGGGCGCAGGGCCCGTGATGCCCGACTGCAGAACACGCGGTGCCGACTGCAGAACACGCGGTGCCGACTGCAGAACACGCGGTGCCGAACGCAGAACACGCGGTGCCGAACGCAGAACACGCGGTGCCGAACGCAGAACACGCGGTGCCGAACGCAGAACACGCGGTGCCGAACGCAGAACACGCGGTGCCGAACGCAGAACACGCGCGCACCCGGCGGGTGCGCGCGTGTTCGTCGGGTGGTTCGGCGGGCCGGTTACTCGTAGGCGACCTGGTAGTGCTTGATGCCGTTGAGCCAACCGGAGCGCAGTCGTTCCGGCGGCGAGACCTCCTGGATGTCGGGCATGGCGTCGGCGATCGCGTTGAAGATCAGGTTCATCTCCAGCCGCGCCAGGTTGGCGCCGATGCAGTAGTGCGCCCCGGTACCGCCGAAACCGACGTGCGGATTCGGGTCGCGCAGGATGTCGAACGTCTCCGGTTCGTCGAACACCTCGGGGTCGAAATTGGCCGAGCTGTAGAACATCGCCACGCGGTCGCCCTTGCGGATGTGCTGGCCGCCCAACTCGGTGTCGGCGGTGGCCGTGCGCTGGAACGCCACGACCGGTGTCGCCCACCGCACGATCTCGTCGGCGGTCGTCTCCGGGCGCGTGCGCTTGTAGAGGTCCCACTGCTCCGGATGATCGAGGAACGCCTTCATGCCGTGGGTGATGGCGTTGCGCGTGGTCTCGTTGCCCGCCACCGCCAGCAGGATGACGAAGAAGCCGAACTCGTCGGATGCGAGCGATTCACCGTCCACATCGGCCTGGACGAGCTTGGTGACGATGTCGTCGGTCGGGTTCTGCCGCCGCTCCTCCGCCATCGCGAACGCGTAGCTGACCAGTTCGGCCGAGGCCGTCAACGGGTCCACGTCGTACTCGGGGTCGTCGTAGCCGATCATCTGGTTGGACCAGTCGAAGATCTTCAGCCGGTCCTCCTGCGGGATGCCGATCAGGTCGGCGATCGCCTGCAGCGGCAGTTCGCAGGCCACGTCCTGCACGAAGTCGCCGGAACCCTTCTCCTTGGCGTCGGCGACGATCTGCCGCGCACGTTCGCGCAGGCCCTCTTCGAGCCTGTTGATCGCACGCGGCGTGAAGCCCTTGGACACGATCCGGCGCAGCTTCGTGTGCTGCGGCGCGTCCATGTTGAGCAGCACGAGGCGGTTGGCGTTGAGGCCGTCCTCGTCCATGTTCTCGTCGAACCGGACGATCGCGGTCTTCTCGCTCGAGGAGAACAGCTCGCTGTCCTTCGAGACCGTCTTGACGTCCTCGAGGCGGGTCACCACCCAGAAGCCGTCGTCGCCGAAGCCCGCCACGTTGTGCGGCTGGTCGTTCCACCACACGGGTGCGGTGCGGCGCAGCAGCGCCAGTTCGTCGAGCGGCAGTCGCCGCGCGAGCAGATCGGGATCGGTGAAATCGAAACCTTTGGGCAACAGTGACGTCGTCATGCGCCGGACCTCCGCGAGCAGCGTCATGGAACTCGTTCTACTCGCCGAGTGAAGCATACGGCGTTAACTCGGTGAAGAGATTGAGTGAACCCCGTTTACTGAATCGATTGGGATCAACTTGATCACGGACAGCCACCGAACAGCTCCTCCGGGAAAGGGTTGCGTGGTCACATTGATCTAGACAAGAACATGTTCTACTTTTGAAGGGAAGCCGACATACGGAGGAGTGTGACGTGGGCGATCCGGTCATCGTGGAAGCCGTCCGAACGCCGATCGGGAAGCGCGGCGGGGACCTCGCCGGTCTGCATGCCGCCGAGCTGCTCGGCGCAGCCCAGACCGCCGTCCTGGACCGGGCCGGCATCGATCCGGCCGAGGTCGAACAGCTCATCAGCGGCACGGTCACCCAGGCCGGCGAGCAGGCGGGCAACGTCGCGCGCACCGCCTGGCTCCATGCAGGCCTGCCCGAGGCGTGCGGGGCGACCTCCATCGACGCCCAGTGCGGCTCCGCCCAACAGGCGGCACACCTGGTCACCGGGCTCGTCGCCACCGGCGCGATCGACGTGGGCATCGCCTGCGGCGTCGAAGCCATGAGTCGCGTACCGCTGGGGGCGAACGTCGTCGGCACGACACACCGCAGGCCCGAGTCTTGGTCGGTGGACCTGCCCGACCAGTACAGCGCGGCCGAGCGCATCGCCCGCCGCCGCGACCTGACGCGCGAGGACCTCGACACCTTCGGCCTCGCCTCCCAGCAGAAGGCGGCTGCCGCCTGGGACGAGGGCCGCTTCGACCGCGAGGTCGTCGCCGTCACCGCACCCGTACTGGGCGACGACGGCTCACCGACGGGTGAGCACCGGCTCGCCACTCGCGACCAGGGGCCGCGCGAGACCAGCCGCGAGGCTCTCGGCCGCCTCAAGCCCGTACTGGACGGCGGCCTGCACACCGCGGGAACGTCGTCGCAGATCTCCGACGGCGCCTCGGCCGTGCTGATCATGGATGCCACTCGGGCCCGTGACCTCGGCCTGCGCCCGCGGGCACGCATCCGGGCTCAGGCACTCGTCGGCGCCGAGCCGTACTACCACCTCGACGGCCCGGTCCAGTCCACGCAGCGTGTGCTCGACCGGGCGGGCATGACGATCGGGGATCTGGACCTGTTCGAGGTCAACGAGGCGTTCGCGTCGGTGGTGCTGTCCTGGCAACAGGTGCACAAACCCGACCCGGACCTGGTCAACGTCAACGGCGGCGCGATCGCGCTGGGCCACCCGGTCGGCAACACCGGATCGCGCCTGCTCACCACAGCGCTGCACGAGCTCGAACGGCGTGACGGGGCGACGGCACTGGTGAGCATGTGCGCGGGCGGCGCCATGTCCACGGCCACGATCCTCGAACGCCTGTGACCTCCGCCCCGGGCGGAGCGCCGTCCCCTCCGCCCGGGGCGGACACCGACGGGGGCCGGCCCGGCCGCTCCCCTCGGTCGCGGTCAGCCGCGGCCGATGAACGGCATGCCGTTGGCCATGATCGTCAGGAACGGCACGTTCGCCGACAACGGCAGGTTGACCATGGTCAGCACCGCGTCGGCCACGTGGGCGGCGTCGAACGTCGGCTCCGGCTTGAGGCTGCCGTCGGCCTGCGGCATGCCGACGTCGGAGAAGCCACTGGTCAGCTCGGTGGCGGCGTTGCCGATGTCGATCTGCCCGCAGGCGATGTCGTGCGGCCTGCCGTCGAGGGCGATGGACTTGGTCAGGCCCGTCAACGCGTGTTTGGTGGCGGCGTAGGCGACGGTCTCCGGACGCGGCGTGTGCGCCGAGATCGATCCGTTGTTGATGATGCGCCCGCCCTGCGGGGACTGGTCCTTCATCATGCGCACGGCCTGCTGAGCGCACAGGAACATGCCGGTGAGGTTGACGTCGACGATCGCCTTCCAGTCCTCGACCGGCAGCGTGTCCACCGACCCGCGCGTGCCAGTCGTGCCCGCGTTGTTGAACAGCACGTCGATCCGGCCCCATCGCTCACGGACCGCGTTGAACAGCGCGGCGACCGAGTCCGGGTCGGTGACGTCCGTGGGCACGACCAGCGCCTCGGCGGACCCACCCGCCACCTCCTGCAGCGGTTCCCGCCTGCGCCCGGCCAGCGCGACTCCGTAGCCCTCGCCGAGCAGCGCCCGCGCGACCTGCCTGCCGATTCCTGTCCCTGCACCCGTCACCACGGCAACCTTCGTCATGGCTGCAGGCTATCCCCGCGGCCCGGCGCCGGTGCGGGCGTGGTCACCGGCCCCTGACCCCGGCGGTCCCACCTGCTGGGTCAGAACCAGTCGTCGGGCCGCGGCCCTCCGGGCATCGCGTCCGGCGCCGCCTCGGTGACCGTGTAACCGCCGCGGTAGAACAGCAACGGCCGCCGGGCCGACGCCTCCCCCAGCGCGACGACCCTGCCGATCACCACGTAGTGGTCACCGGCCTCGTGCACGGTCTCGACGGCGCAGTCCACCCAGGTGAGGGCTCCGTCCAGTAGCGGGGAGCCACTCGGCGCGGGTGTCCAGGACACCGACGAGAACTTGTCCGCACCACGGGAACCGAACACGGCGCTGACGTCCCGCTGCTCCCCCGCCAGCACGTTCACCGCGAACCGCCCGACCCGCTCGATCACCGGCCACGTGCCCGAGGTCCTCGCCGGACAGAACAACACCAGCGGCGGCTCGAGCGACAGCGCGGTGAACGACTGGCACGCGAACCCGACGGGTTCGCCGTCCTCGCACGCCGTCACGATCGCCACACCGGTGCAGAAGTGACCGAGCACCGACCGGAACCGTGCGGACACGTCCACCGCGTCGGCCGAACCCACGGCGTCGGCCGAACCCGCTGCGCCCGTCGAATCCACTGCGCCCGTCGAATCCACTGCGCCCGTCGAATCCACTGCGTCCGGAGCGGAGGTCATGCCATGCCCACCGAGAAGTCGTGTCCCCACAGACTCACCGCGGTGCTCTCGCGGGCGATCCAGGTGTCGTCGTCGACCTGCCTGCCCTCACAGCCGAATTCGACGTCGAACCCGCCGGGCGTCTTCATGTAGAACGACAGCATCAGGTCGTTGACGTGCCGGCCGAGGGTGGCCGACATCGGCACCTTCCTGCGCAGCGCCCGGTCCAGGCACAGGCCGACGTCGTCGGTGTTTTCGGCCTCGACCATGAGGTGGACGATCCCGCTGGGCGTCGGCATCGGCAGGAACGCGAGGCTGTGGTGCCGCGGGTTGCAGCCGAAGAACCGCAGCCACGCCGGATCTCCGTCGGCGGGCCTGCCCACGGCCTCCGGCGGCAGCCGCATCGAATCCCGCAGCCGGAAGCCGAGCACGTCCCGGTAGAACTCCAGCGCCGCCCCGTCGTCGTGGGTGGACAGCACCACGTGCCCGAGCCCCTGCTCACCGGTGACGAACCGGTGCCCGTACGGACTCACGACCCGGCGGTGCTGCAATGCGATGCCGTGGAACACCTCGAGCGTGTTGCCCGACGGGTCGCTGAACTCGATCAGCTCGTCGACCCCGCGATCGGCCGTCTGCTCGGCGGTGCCCTCCTTGAACGGCACGCCGTGGGCCGACAGCCGCTGCCGAACCTCCTCCAGACCGGCCGCGTTGGCCGTCTCCCAGCCCGCGGTCGCGAGGCGGTCGGCCTGGCCCGGCACGATCACCAGCCGCGCCGGGAAGTCGTCCATGCGCAGGTACAGCGCGTCCGGGTTCCGGCCCTCGCCCTCGACCATGCCGAGGACCTTGAGTCCGTACTCGCGCCACGCCGCCATGTCGGTGGCCTCGATGCGCAGGTATGCCAGTGAACGAATACTCATCACGTGTCCTCGAGGAAGTCGGTCGCGATCCGGTTGAACTCGTCGAAACACTCCAGCTGCGCCCAGTGGCCGCACCGGCCGAACACGTGCAACTGCGCGCGCGGAATCGTCTTCAGCGCCACCAGCGCTCCGTCGAGCGGGTTGACGCGGTCCTCCCGACCCCAGATCAGCAACACGCGCTGCCGGAGCCGATGCGCCTCGCGCCACAGCATGCCCAGCTCGTAGTCCGGCCCCGCGAACGAGGCGCCCATCGCCGCCATCGCGGCCAGCGACTCCGGCGTGCTCGCCGCGGCGAACCGCTCCTCGACCAGCTCGTCGGTGATCAGCGACTGGTCGTACACCATCACCCGCAGGAACTCCTCGAGCTTCTCCTTGCTCGGCCCCGGCGGCGCGGCGAATCGGGCGAGGTTCTTCACACCCTCGGTCGGATCGGGCGCGAAGAGGTTCACGCTCAGCCCGCCCGGGCCCATGAGCACGAGCCTTCCCGCCCGGTCCGGGTGGTCCAGTGCCAGGCGTACCGCCGTCCCGCCACCGAGCGAGTTGCCGATCAGGTGAGCCTTCTCGATGCCGAGTGCGTCCATCAGGCCGACGACGGCGGTCGAACTGTGCACGAAGTACTGCGGATGGTCGGTCGGTTTGTCGGAGCGGCCGAAGCCCGGCTGGTCGACGGCGATCGTGCGGAACGTCTTGGCCAGCTCCGGGATGTTGCGGGAGAAGTTGCTCCACGCCGACGCCCCGGGTCCGCCACCGTGCAGCAGGATGACCACCTCGGCGTGCTCGGTGCCCGCCTCGTGGTAGTGCAACCGCAGACCGTCGGCGGTCGTGACGTACGAACCCTCGCTCATGTCGCCCTCCTCGGCGGTGTCGGACATGCGGCCCCCTAGACCATCGCGTTCTCGACCGGCAGGCCGAACTCGCCGGTGCCGAACATCGTGTAGGCCCGCTCCGGATCGTTGGCCGCGTGCACCCGGCCCGCGTGCGCGTCCCGCCAGAACCGCTGGATCGGCGTGCCCGTCCGCAACGCGCGACCCCCGGAGTTCTCGAAGAGCCGGTCGATGGCGGCGATCGCCCGCTCGGTGCCACGTACCTGATCCCGCCGGACGCGCAGCCGGGTGTCGAACGGCAGCTTCTCGCCGCGGCAGGCCAGCTGGTAGAGCTCGTCGATGTTGTGGGTCAGCTGCAGCCACGCGGCGTCGATCTCGCTGGCGGCCTCGGCGATCCGCACCTTGGCGAACGGGTCCTCCTGCGACTTCTCCCCCGCATACGCGGCGCGGACCCGCCTGCGCTGGTGCTCGACGTGCGCGTCGTAGGCGCCCTGCGCCATGCCGATGATCGGCGCCGTGATCGTGCTCGGATGCACCGATCCGTACGGCAACCGGTACAGCGGCCCCGGATTCACCTGCTGTCCCGGCGTATCCAGTTTGGACGTGAGCAGGAAGCTCAACGTCCGGTGCTTCGGCACGAACACGTCCTCGACGAGGATGTCGTTGCTGCCCGTACCGCGCAGGCCGACCGTGTCCCACACGTCGTCCACCGCGTAGTCGGCTGCGGGCAGCAGATAGGTGCAGAAGTCGACGGCGTTGCCCTCGGCGTCGAATGCGGGCGCACCCAGCAGCACCCACGTCGCGTGGCCGCAGCCCGACGAGAAGCTCCACTTGCCACTGAGCCGGTATCCGCCCTCGACGACGGTCGCCTTCCCCATCGGCGCGTACGACGAGGAGATCAGCGTGTCAGGGCCGGCACTGCCGTCGCTGCCCGCGCCGCCACCCCAGACGTCCTCCTGTGCCTGCGCCTCGAACAGGCCCAGATGCCACGGGTGCACGCCGAGGATCGAGGCGACCCAGCCGGTCGACCCGCACGCGCTCGCGACGAGCTTGACGGCCGTGTAGAAGGTGACCGGGTCGGCCTCGTAGCCGCCGTAGGGCTTCGGCTGCAACAGCTTGAAGAACCCGGTCTCCTGCAGGGCTTTGATCGACTCGTCGGGAATCCTCCGTGCGTCCTCGGCTTCCTGTGCACGCTCCCGCAGCACGGGCAGCAACTCTTCGATCCCGGCGATCACCGCGTGCGCGCCCTGCTCGCTCATACCTTCCTCGTTCCTTCTCCGCCGAACCCGGAGGTCCGCCTGCTCGGTGTCCTGCCGCCAGAGTAGAACACGTTCTTGTTTTTGTCACTGCATCGGGCCCTGACCAGGAGAGAAATCCGCCGAACACGGCGTCGCCAGGCCGAAACCATCGCGACACACCCCTGCGCGCCGACCCGCGACGCGGCGAAACGCGTTGCCGATCCCCGCTAGAACTGGAACACGTTCTCATCTATGGTAGGCGTCGTCGACCGGCATTCACTACGACAGGCACGTGCCACCGCCCCCGCCGCCCGCCGACGGGAGGAGCGGGGCATGCGCCACGGGCAGAGCAGCCCGGAGAGCTGGAGGTTCGTCATGACGCAGGCAGGCTCCGTCCGCACGATCGACGTCGGCGCGCCGCCCGAACGGTTCGCCCGCGGCTGGCACTGTCTCGGCCTCGTCGAGCACTTCGCCGACGGCAAACCGCACGCCGTCCACGCGTTCGGCACCAAGCTGGTCGTGTTCCAGGGCGCCGACGGTGAGATCAACGTGCTCGACGGGTACTGCCGCCACATGGGCGGCGATCTGACGCAGGGCGAGGTCAAGGGCAACGAGGTCGCGTGCCCGTTCCACGACTGGCGCTGGGGCGGCGACGGCAAATGCAAGTCGATCCCCTACGCCAAGCGGGTTCCGCTCCGGGCCCGCACCCGCGCGTGGCGGACGCTGCAGGAGAACAAGCAGCTGTTCGTGTGGCACGACCCCGAGGGCAACCCGCCACCCGAGGAGGTGACGATCCCCCGGATCGACGGCATCTTCACCGACGAGTGGAGCAACTGGACCTGGGACTCGGTCACCATCGAGGGCGCCAACTGCCGCGAGATCGTCGACAACGTCGTCGACATGGCCCACTTCTTCTACATCCACTACGGCATCCCGACGTACTTCAAGAACGTCTTCGAAGGCCACATCGCCTCGCAGTACCTGAATTCGAAGGGCCGCGCCGACATGGGCATGTCGTCCAACTACGGCGGTGAGGACAACCTCCTCGAATCCGAGGCCTCCTACTACGGCCCCGCGTACATGATCAACACGCTGCACAACGACTACAAAGGCATCAAGATCGACACGGTGCTCATCAACTGCCACTACCCGGTCAGCCCGACGTCGTTCGTGCTGCAGTGGGGCGTGGCGGTGCGCAAACCGCCCGGCGTCGACGGCGTCCAGGCCGACAAGATCGCGCAGAAGTTCGCCGAGGGCGTCGGCGTCGGATTCCTCCAGGACGTCGAGATCTGGAAGAACAAGACCCGCATCGACAACCCGCTGCTGTGCGAGGAGGACGGTCCGGTCTACCAGCTGCGCCGGTGGTACGAGCAGTTCTATGTGGACGTCGACGACATCGACGAGGACATGACGCGGCGGTTCGAGTTCGAAGTGGACGTCACCCGCGCCAACCAGGTCTGGGAGCAGGAGGTCGCCGACAACCTCGCCCGGCAGCAGCAGGAGGCAGCGGCCGACCAGGCGGGAGTGTCCTGAGTGACCGCCGACACCAGCTCCCCGCACACCGCAGCGGCCGACCCCGGCGCGACCCCGTCCGGGGCGGCGTCGTCCGGTGCGGCGTCGTCCGGTGCGGCGTCGGGTACCTCGTCCCCGGGTGCAACGTCCCCGGACGCAACGCCCTCGGGTGCAACGCCCTCGGGTGCCGACGCGGCACGTGCCGAGGCCGTCCGCGCCCAGACCCGCGCCGACCGGGAGGAGTTCCTCACCGCGGGACTCGTCCCGGTCGCCTGCCACGCCTGTGCGACGACGGTCCTGGTCAAGAAGAACAGCCCGGAGCACACCAGCATCCAGTGGATCAGCGACGCGGCGACGAGCTGCCCGGTGCTGGCCGAACGGGTCGCGAGCGGCGTCCCCGCCGCTCGCGCCGGCACGTGTGAGCGCCTGCGCGAGAGCATCACGACCGCCGAACGGGACGGAGCATTCGGCTATGAGCGGTGACGGCACGGTGCGGGTGCAGCGACTCCGCGTCGCCGAGGTGGTGGACGAGACCGTGGTGGACGAGACCGCGGCGGCACGGTCGATCGTGTTCGACGCGGAACTGGACTATCGGCCGGGCCAGTTCCTCACGGTGCGCGTGCCCGGGGACGAACGCGGACCGGTGGCGCGGTGCTACTCCCTGTCGAGCTCGCCCTACACCGGGGACCGCCCACAGGTCACCGTCAAACGCGACGGCTACGCCTCGAACTGGCTGTGCGACCACATCGCCGCGGGCGACGAACTCGACGTCCTGCCGGCGAGCGGTGTGTTCACCCCCGCCGACCTCGACGCCGACCTCGCACTGTTCGCCGGCGGCAGCGGTATCACCCCGATGTTGTCGATCGTCCGGTCCGTGCTCGCCCACGGGACGGGCGCGATGACCCTGGTCTACGCCAACGCCGACGAACCGTCGGTGATCTTCGCGGGCGTGCTGCGCGAGCTCGAGGAGGCGTATCCGGGCAGGCTCACCGTGGTGCACTGGCTCGAGACGCTGCAGGGGCTGCCGACCACCGAGCGGCTGGCTCCGATCGCCGAGCTGCTGGCCGGCCGCGAGACGTTCGTCTGCGGTCCCGCACCGTACATGCGTGCGGTGGTCGCGGCGGCCAAGGCCGCAGGCACCCCACGGGCGCGGATCCACCGCGAGACGTTCGTCTCGCTCGGCGGCGATCCGTTTGCGGCTGCCGAACCGGGCACCGGTGACCTCGCCGCGAACGCCGCACCGGCCGCCGCCTCCGACTCCGCCGGGGACGACGGGTCCGACCTCGGTGGCCAGGACGACCGCAGCGAGGACGTCAGCGCGGGGGACGGCACACCGGACGGCACCGATGAGGCGCCGGCGCGGATCACCGTCGACCTCGACGGCACGACCACGCAACACTCCTGGCCACGCGGTGCCAAGCTGCTCGATGTCCTGCTGGCCGCGGGTCGGGACGCCCCGTACTCGTGCCGCGAGGGCCAGTGCAGCGCCTGCGCGTGCCGGGTCACCTCCGGCGAGGTGAAGATGCTGAACAACGAGGTGCTCGACTCCGACGACGTCGCCGACGGCATCGTGCTCGCGTGCCAGTCCCTGCCGCTCACCGACGACGTGTCGATCAGCTACGAGTAGGAGCCGCGCCATGCCCATCGACCCCGACCGCGCGATCGGCGCCGACCTCGGCGAGACCACGTTCTCGTGGGGCGTCTCCGACGTGCTGCTGTACCACCTCGCACTCGGCGCGGGGTCGGCACCGACCGAACCCCGGGAACTCCGCTATGCCACCGAACGCGACCTTCAGGTGCTGCCGACGTTCGCCACCGTCGCCGCCACGATCCGCGCCACCGAACCGCCCGCCGTCCGGTTTCCCGGCATCGACATCGACCTCGCGAAGGTCGTCCACGGGACGCAGCAGGTCGTCGCACACCGGCCGCTACCCGTGTCGGGTACGGCGACCGCGCACAGCCGCATCGCCGACGTGCTCGACAAGGGCAAGGCCGCGGTGATCGTCCAGGAGACGGAGGTCACCGGCGAATCGGGCGATCCCCTGTGGACGGCGCGGTCGAGCATCTTCGCCCGCGGGGAAGGCGGATTCGGCGGCCACCGCGGTGCCTCGGCCCGCATCGCACCGCCGGAACGTGACCCGGACCTTCTCGTCGACGTGCCGACGCTGCCGCAACAGGCGCTGCTGTACCGACTCTGCGGCGACCGCAACCCGCTCCACTCCGACCCCGAGTTCGCCCGCGGAGCGGGTTTCGACGCACCGATCCTGCACGGCCTCTGCACCTACGGCATGGTCGCCAAGGCCGTCACCGACGCCGCCCTCGACGGCGACGTGACCCGCGTCGGCTCGTGGTCGGCGACCTTCGCCGGCATCGTGCTTCCGGGCGAGACGCTGCGCGTGCGCATGTGGCACGAGGGCGGCCGGATCCTCGTGAGCGTCACCTCCCCCGACCGCGACGACGCCGCGGTCCTCTCCGACGCCGTACTCGAACCGGCCTGACCCGGCCGCCACGCCTGATCCCGCACCCGCACGACCGGCAGGTGCGGGGGTCAGGCGTCACACGGCCGCCGCAAACCGCGCCGGAGCTGCGATGTGCCGGGCGGGACCGGCACGGCTGGGGGCCGCGCAGGGTCAGAAACCCCGCGAGCGCAGGACACGCGGGCACGAACGCAGGACATGCGTGTCCGGGTGCAGAACACGCGGGCACGAACGCAGGACACGCGGTCAGGGCGCGGTGAGGACGAGGCCGCTGGTCGGCACGCCGGTACCGGCGGTGACCAGTGCCGTCTCCGCGCCCGGGACCTGATTGACCGCGGTGCCGCGCAGCTGCCGCACCGCCTCCGCGATGCCGTTCATCCCGTGGATGTAGGCCTCGCCCAACTGCCCGCCGTGCGGGTTCAGCGGCAATTGCCCGTCCAGGTCCAGCCTGCCGTCGGCGATGAAGTCCTTCGCCTCGCCACGGCCGCAGAACCCGAGTTCCTCCAGCTGCATCAGCACGTACGGGGTGAAGTGGTCGTACAGCACGGCCACGTCCACATCGGACGTCGTGCGGCCCGACTGCCGCCACAGCTGGCGTCCGACGACGCCCATCTCGGGCAGTCCGGCGAGATCGTCGCGGTAGTAACTGGTCATGATGTACTGGTCCGGCCCGCTCCCCTGGGCCGCGCCGGCGATGACCGCGGGCGGTCTGCGCAGGTCGCGGGCCCGCTCCGCGCTCGTCACGACCAGCGCGACGCCGCCGTCGCTCTCCTGGCAGCAGTCCAGCAGGTGCAGCGGCTCGGCGACCCATTTGGAGGCCTGGTGGTCGGCCAGCGTGATCGGCTTGCCGTGGAACCACGCGTGCGGGTTGGTCGCGGCGCGGGCGCGCGCCGTGACGGCGATCCTGCCGAAGTCCTCGCTGCTGGCCCCGTATTCGTGCAGGTAGCGCCGGGCCACCATCGCGACGGTCGCCGCGGGGGTCGCCAGACCCGCCGGGTAGTGGTAGCCGTTGTCCACGCCCGAGGTGTTGACCTGTTGGGCGACCGCCGAGGACACCTGCCCGAATCGGCTGCCGGAGCGCTCGTTGAAGGCACGGTAGGCCACGACGACGTCGGCCATCCCGGTCGCGACGGCCATCGCGGCCTGCTGCACGGTGGCGGCGGCCGCACCGCCGCCGTAGTGGATGCGGCTGAAGAACGTCAACTCGGGAATGCCCAGTTCCCGCGCGACGGCGATCTCGGCGTTGCCGTCCATCGTGAACGTCACCAGACCGTCCACGTCGGACGGCGCCAGCCCCGCATCGGTGAGCGCCGCCGAGACGCACTCGGTCGCGAGCCGCAGTTCCGTGCGGCCGGAGTCCTTGGAGAACTCGGTCGCGCCGATGCCGGCGATCGCCGCCGTCCCGCTGAGCGCCGTCATGCCGCCACCTCGATCCGTACCGTTGCCGACACGTGTTGCCCCAGACTGTCCGTACCGGAGACCGACACGGTCACGTCGTGGCCGTCGACCTCCGCCACACTGCCGGTGAAGGTCAGTTCGTCGCCCGCATAGCACGGCACGCCGAGCCGGAGGTCGACCGACCGGACCAGCGCGTCGGGTCCGGCCCAGTCGGTGACGAACCGCTGCACCAGGCCCGTGTCGGTGAGGATGTTCAGGAAGATGTCCCGCGACCCGCGCGTGACGGCGGCATCACGGTCGTGGTGCACGTCCTGGAAGTCCCGGGTGGCCAGCGCCGTGGCGACCACGAACGTCGGCGTCACCTCGACGGTCAGCGGTGGCAGCTCCGTACCCACGGTGATGGTCATGACCGCACCCTCCATGCCGGCAACGTCAGCTCGTCGTCGATCCGGTCGAAGCTCGCCTCCACCGCGAGCCCGATGTGGACGTCGGCCGGGTCCACCCCGTGCAGTTCGCCGAGCATCCGCACGCCCTCATCCAGTTCGACCAGCGCGAGCACGAACGGCAGCTGCTTGCCGGGCACCGGCGGATGATGATGGACGAGAAAGCTGTAGACGGTCCCGGTTCCCGCCGCGACCACGTAGTCCGGTTCGGCATTCAGGTCACCGTCCGGCGGCATCGGCCCCGGCGGATGCCGGAGTGTCTCGCCCCAGCGCTGGATGCGCAGCTCGCCCTCACGCAGACCGTCCCAGAAGAACGCGTTGTCCCGCGTCACCACCGGACGCAGCACCTGTGCGGCCTCGGCCGCCCGCCCCTCACCACCGCCGGAGTCACCAGTGCCGGAGTCACCACGGCCGTCGTCACCACTGCCGGCCGTGTCCGTCGTCGCCGCACCGGACGGGGCATCGCGCCCGCCCGCCGTGGTCCCTGCTTCTCCGGTTGTCCCTGCTTCTCCGGTTGTCCCTGCGTTGGTTGTCCCCGTGGAGTGGCCGGTGGCCTGCTGTTCCGGCGGCCGGAACTTCAGGATCCGGAACGTCATCTCCGCGACGGCCTCGTCACCGACGTACCAGGTCGTGCGGGTGGTGACGAACCAGCCTTCCCCCAGCGCGGTCCGTTTCGGCCCGACGATGTTCTCCAGCACCGACGATGCGGCGACGTGCTCACCGGGGCGCAGATAGCGGTGGTAGGTCTGCGCCGAGTCGGTCGCCACGACCGACGTGTAACCCGCCTCGTCGAGCAGTTCGGTCGCCCGGCGGAGCGGATCGTCGGGGGGCCGCACCCCGTACAGTCCGCGCATCGTCCACACCTGGGCCATCGCGGGCGGGGCGACGAGTTCGCCGTGCACGGATGCAGCCGCCGCCTCCGCGTCGGTGTACACCGGGTTCGCGTCGCCGATCGCCTCGACCCAGTTGTTGATCATCGCCTGGTTCACCGGATCCCGCGCCGGCTCAGGAGCCGACGGTCCGGCCTCGGTGATCTCGCGCGCGGCCTCCTCGATGCGCCGGCCGGCACCGGCCGGGTCGCCGCGACCGTCCGCCGCGGCGCCGTCCGTGGCGGCGCCGTCCGTGGCGGCGCCGTCCGTAGTGGCACTGTCTGTGGTGGCACGGTCCGCGGCCGCGCTCATCGCGGCACCCTCGGCAGTCCCAGTCCGAACTGTGCGATCAGTTCCCGTTGGATCTCGTTCACTCCGCCTCCGAACGTCAGCACGGTGTTGCGTTTCGTGAGCGTGTCCAGCCAGGCGGCGAGTTCGGCCGTGTCCGGATCGGACGGATCGCCGTGCCTGCCGACCAGCTCCTCCAGCAGCCTGCTCACCCGCTGGTGCCGCTCGGACGAGAGCACCTTCGTGGCCGAGGCGTCCGCCACCGACCCGGGTTCGGACACCGCGACCTGCCAGTTGAGCAGTTCGTTGACGCGGGTGACGGCGTGGATCTCACCGAGCGCGCGGCGCACGTCGGGCAGGTCCAGCAGCGGCGTGCCGTCGGGAGTCGACCGCTCGGCCGCCCAGCGGCGCACCCGGTCGTAGAGCCCGCCTATCCGGCCGGCGGGCCCGAGCATGACCCGCTCGTGGTTGAGCTGGGTCGTGATGAGCTTCCACCCGGCGTTCTCCTCACCCACCAGCATGGCCCGCGGGACCCGCACGTCCGAGTAGTAGGTCGCGTTGACGTGGTGCGCGCCGTCGCAGGTGATGATCGGTGTCCACGAGTAGCCCGGATCGGACGTGTCGACCATGAGGATGGAGATGCCCTCGTGCCGCCGCCGGTTCTCGTCCGACAGCGCGCCGGGATCGGTGCGGACCGCGAGCCAGATGTAGTCGGCGTCGTGGCCGCCCGTCGTGAAGATCTTCTGCCCGTTGACCACATAGGACTCGCCGTCGCGGACCGCCGTGGTGCGCAGGGCCGCGAGGTCGGTGCCAGCCTCCGGTTCGCTGTAGCCGATGGCGAAGTGCACCTCGCCCGCCAAGATCGCGGGCAGGAAGCGGCGCTTCTGTTCCTCGGTGCCGAACCGCTGCAGCGTCGGCCCGACGGTCTGCAGCGTCACCGCCGGCAGCTGGATGTCGGCACGGGCGGCCTCGTCGGCGAAGATGTGTTGTTCGACCGGCCCGAAGCCCAGGCCGCCGTATTCCTTCGGCCAGCCGACGCCGAGCCACCCGTCTCGGCCCATCCGCCGTACCACCTCGCGGTAGGTGGGTCCGTGCCGTTCGCTGAGCAGCAGCGTGCGTTCCTCCGGCGTGACGAGCCCGGTGAAGTACCGGCGCAGTTCGTCCCGCAGCCGCTCCTGCTCAGCGGTGAGCGCGATGTCCATCAGGCGGCACCTCCGGCGAGCGCACCGACCCGGTCGAGCCGCAGCGACATCCCGCCGATGCCGCGAACCAGGTCTTTCAACAGGGATGAGTACCGGTGCAGCGGGTAGGTCTCGTCGAGGCCGATACCGCCGTGCAGGTGGTGGCACGTCGCCATCGCCGGGGGCGCCTGCTCGGCCAGCCAGTACGCCGCGATCTCGAGATCGGCGTCGGCGCCGGACCCCTCGGCGAGCCGCCAGGACGCCGACTCCGCGGCCAGGTGCACCGTGCGCGCGGCTACGTAGACATCCGCGACCTGCTGCGCCACGGCCTGGAACGTGGCCAGCGGGCGGCCGAACTGTTCCCGGGTCGCCAGGTGCTGCGTGGTGAGCCCGAGGGCCCCGGCGAGCAGTCCGTCGCCGAACGCCGCGGCCCCGGAGAGCGCGTGTCGGTGCAGCGCCCGCAGCGCACCGCCGGGGTCACCGGCGGCACCCAGCGGCGGTCCCGTCTCGGCTCCGTCGAGCCGCAGGCCCGCCTCCGGCGCGCCCGACGCCGTGGGCGCCGGGACGACCTGCACACCGGGCGCCGACGGGTCGAGCAGGAACACGCCCGTACCGCCGCCGACGACGGTGGCGGGCACGAGGATCCGCTCGGCCTCGGCACCCAGCGGCACCGCGGTCTTCACTCCGTCGAGCCGCCACGTCGTGGCCGCGGCCGTCTGCCCCGGAGCCGACGCGGTGGTCGCGGTGGTCGCGGGACGTTCGGCCATCGGGGCCGAGGGTTCGTGCAACGCGGCGGTCAGCAGCGCGTCCCCCGCCGCCACGGCCTGCAGCAGGCCGGCGTACCGCTCGGCCGCACCGAGGTCCACGAGTGGCGCCAGGCCGAGCGTCAGGGTCGCCCACGCGGGCGCGTGCGAGCCGGCGCGGCCGACCTCCCGCACCACGGCGGCCGTCTCCGCGGCACCGAGCCCGTCCCCGCCGAGCGATTCCGGCACGGCGAGGGCGAGCAGTCCGGCATCGGCCAGTCCGCGCCAGGCCTCGGCCCCGTCGGCGGCACCGCCGCCATCGCCCGCGGCCCGGGCCAGTGCACCCGCCGTGAGTTCGGACGCGGTGCGCTGCGTCTCGTCCGGAGTGAAATCCACGCGACTCCTTCGTCCAGCGCCGTCCGGCGTCGCCGGTCCTCGCGAGCGCCGCAGGACCGTCCCCACGACGACCGCGACCCGCCGGTCCGACACCATCGATATTTGTAACATGTTCTAGTTTGCTGGATGGATGCACCCGCTGGCAAGGACGCTCCCGATTTCCAAGGGAGGAACCAGTTCTCGACACAGGACGCCACCGGTTCCCGGATACGCTGGCCGCATGCACGCGTTGTTCCGTGCGCGCCGAGCGCTGCAACTGGCCCTGACCACCAACGCGATCCGGCCGTGGTCCGGACACCGGGTCTCCGTCCCCACCTTCGTCGCAGGCTGGCTGACCTCCGAACTCGCGCCGCACCTGCTCGCGCTCACCGCCGCCGACACGGCCGCCCACCTCGTCCGTCACCGCCGCACGAGCGACCCCGCCGGCCTGACGATGGCGGCCGCGTCCGCGGGCGGACTCGCCACCCTCATCGCATCCGCCCGCCGCGCCCGTGACGTCGTCGACACCGCTCTCACCGACGCCCTCGGTCCGGACCACCGCGCCGCGACCGGTGAGCGCACACCCGACGACGTGGCGACACCGTGGGGCAGGCTGGCGTTCCCGTTCCGCATGGACACCCGCGGTGTCCGGCGCGACCGCGACATCGCCTACGCCCAGGGCGGACGCCGGTTCCTGCTGGACGTCTACCGGCCGAGCGAACCCGGCACCGGCAGGCCCGTGCTGCTGCAGGTGCACGGCGGCGCGTGGATGACCGGCAGCAAGAACGAGCAGGGCGTCCCGCTGATGCTGCACATGGCCCGGCGCGGCTGGACGTGCGTGGCGATCAACTACCCGCTCTCGCCCCGGTCCCGCTGGCCCGAGCACATCGTGGCCGCCAAACGCGCCCTCGCCTGGATCCGGGACCACATCACCGACTACGGCGGAGATCCCTCGTTCGTCGTCACCACGGGCGGTTCGGCGGGCGGGCACCTGGCGTCGCTGCTGGCACTGACCCCGAACGACCCCGCGTTCCAGCCGGGCTTCACCGACAGCGACACCAGCGTGCAGGGCTGCGTACCGCACTACGGCGTCTACGACTTCGCCGCGACGAGCGGCTCCCGCGCCAGCGCCGCTCGGATGCGCGGCCTGCTGGCGCGGTTCGTCATGGGCCCCGACCCGACCCACGAGGACTACGTCGCCGCCTCCCCGCTGGACCGCATCACCGACGCGGCACCGCCGTTCTTCGTGATCCACGGCGACCTGGACAGCCTCGTACCCGTCCGCGAGGCACGCCGGTTCGTCGACGCCCTGCGCGCCGTCTCGCCGCAGCCCGTGGCCTACGCCGAGATCCCGGGCGCACAGCACGCGTTCGACATCTTCCCGTCGATCCGCAGCGCCCACGTCGTCGGCGGCGTGGAACGGTTTCTCGAATGGACCCGCGCCCAACACCGCAACGGCCCGGGAACGCCCGTCAGCGGCGAGGCAGGCCCAGCAACCGCTGCGCCACCACGTTGAGCAGCACCTGCGTCGTCCCGCCCGCGATGCTCAAACACCGCGTGAGCAGGAACTCGTGCTGCGCCGCCGACGTCGCCTCGTCGACGACGACTCCGCGGGAACCCCGCACCTCCAGTGCCGTCTCGGCGACCTCCTGCCGGTGCCGCACCCCCAGCAGCTTCTGCACGCTCGACTCCGCACCGGGCTGACCGCCCCCGAGCCTCCGGACCGTGTCCCGCACGCCGAGAACCGACACGGCCGACCCGTCGACGACCAGCGCACCGAGACGTTCCGCATCCAGGTCGGGCTGCGCGACCAGCAGTTCCTCCACGGCCTCGCCGACGGCCGATCCGCCGCCGAGTGCGACGCGCTCGTTGGCGAGGGTCGTACGCGCGAGCGACCACCCGCCGTTCACCTCACCCACGACATCGGCGTCCGGAACGAACACCCCGTCCAGGAACACCTCGTTGAACCGCACCTCACCGGTGATCTCGCGCAGCGGCCGCACCTCGATGCCCGGCGCCCGCATGTCGACGAGGAAGTACGTGATGCCACGGTGTTTCGGGGCGTCCGGGTCGGTGCGGGCAAGGCAGATCGCCCGGTCCGCCTCGTGCGCGAGCGAGGTCCAGACCTTCTGACCGGAAAGTCGCCATCCGGCGACGCCCTCGCGCTCGGCCCGTTCCGCCGAGGTGCGCAGGGACGCGAGGTCGGATCCTGCTCCGGGTTCGCTGAACAGCTGGCACCACGTCACCTCGCCGCGCAACGTCGGCAGGACGAACCGTCGCCGCTGCTCCTCGGAGCCGTGTTCGAGGATGGTCGGCAGCGCCCACGCGCCGACCACCAGGTCGGGCCGCGTCACGTCGGCGCGATCGAACTCGGCGTCGATCACCAGCTGCTGGGCCGGCGTGGCGTCGAGCCCGTACGGCCGAGGCCAGTGCGGCGCCAGGTAACCGCTCTCGGCGAGCCGCACCCGGGCGTCACTCCCGGCCAGGCCGGCGACCTCAGCCGCCAGTGCGGCCGCTGCGCGGCGCGTCTCGGCCAGTGCCTCCCCCTCGGGGGCGCCGCTGCCGGCGTGGGCGTCGACGTCGACCTCGACACCGCGCCGGAGACCGCCCCGGGTCAGCTCCCCCGCACGGCAGCGCCACCGCGCCGTGCCACCGAGCAGCTGACGCAACGACACCGCGCGGCGCAGGTACCGGTGCGCGTCGTGCTCCCAGGTGAAGCCGATCCCGCCGAGCACCTGGATGCAGTCCTTGGCGGTGTCGACGGCCGCGTCGAGCGCGCCCGCAGCAGCGACCGCCGCGGCGACGGCGAACTGCTCGCCGTCGCCCGTGTCGGCGGCCCGTGCGGCATCCCACGCGAGCGCCGCGGCCGACTCGGACCGGCACAGCATCTCCGCGCACAGGTGCTGCACCGCCTGGAACGCGCCGATGGGACTGCCGAACTGCTCCCGGACCCGCGCGTACTCGCTCGCCGTGCGCACGCACCAGTCCGCCACGCCCGCAGCCTCCGCGGCCGCCAGCGTGGCCGCGAGTTCCGGCACCGCGATCCGGCCCAGCACGTCGGCCGCCGGCACGGTCACCGCCCGGAGCTGCGCCGTCGCGACGCGGCGGCTCGGGTCGAACGATTCGTGCTCGGCCACCCGGACTCGCCCTGCTTCGACCGCGAACCACACCGTGTCCGCAGCGGACACGCTCGCCACGTGCTCGCCCTCGGCACCGTCGGTACCGGTGCGCGCGGCGAGCACCAGCACATCCGCGTCGGGACCGTCCACCAGCACCGGTGTGGTGCCGTCGACGACGAGGCCGCCGTCCCCGCCCGGCCACGCGACGAGATCCGCCGCATCGAGTGCCACCGCCGCCCGCACCGTGCCCGCGGCCACGGCGGGTGCATGCCGGGCGGCCACAGCGGACTCCGGCCGCTGGGCCCACGAGAGCCCGGCGAGGATCGTGCCGAATCCGGCGCCGCCCGCCAGCTCACCCGCTGCGGCCGCGATTCCCGCCACCAGGTCCGTCACACCGCCGCCCGCCCCGCCGAGCGACTCCGGCAGGGCGATCGACGGCAACCCGATGCCGCCGATCGCCGTGGCCGGGTCCGGGGACTGCGCCGCGGCGCACACGGCGTCGGCCAGTGCTCGTTGCTCGTCCGTCATCGCGATACCCACGACGGCGATTGTAGAACATGTTTCACTTAACCGGGTGTAGCCCGAGCATCGGTTTCAGCCGATATTGGGTAGACTGCAGATCAGGACTGGAACAGGTTCTTTAATCAGGAGAGATGCCGATGGCAAGCAAGCCCAAGGCGCCGGCCTCGTCGAAGACGGCGTCCCGGAGCTCGACCGCTCTCGGCCCGATGGGCGGGGACGAGCCCGGGACGGCGGCACAGCGCGACCGGCGCAAGCGCATCCTCGACGCGACGCTCGCCCTCGCGGCGAAGGGCGGCTACGACGCCGTGCAGATGCGTACCGTGGCCGAACGCGCCGACGTCGCCCTCGGCACTCTCTACCGCTACTTCCCGTCCAAGATCCACCTGCTCGTGTCCGGACTCGCGCGCGAGTTCGAACGAGCACAGGACAAGCTCGACCGCGGCAGCATCCCGGGCGAGACGTCCACCGAGCGACTGCTCGTGGTCCTGGGCCGCAACACCCGCATGATGCAACGGGACCCGCATCTCACCGAGGCGATGGTGCGGGCGTTCATGTTCGCCGACACCACGGCGGCGGCCGAGGTCGAACAGGTCGGCGCCATGATGGAGAACATGTTCGCCAAGGCGATGGGCATCGAGGAGCCCACCGACCACGACCGCGACGTCTTCCACGTGATCGCCGACGTCTGGATGGCCAACCTCGTTGCCTGGGTCACCCGCCGTGCGTCCGCGGCGGACGTCGCCAAACGCCTCGAGTTGTCGGTCCACCTGCTCCTCGACTGAACCGTCAGGGCGTTCCCCCGCAAACCCCGCGGTCCGAGGGAACGCCCGCACGATCCGCCGGACTCTCAGCTGCCGTAGCGCTGCGCGAAGGCGGCGAACTCGTCGAGTTCCCGCAGCGTGTCCGATTCCGGCGCGGTCTCGAGCATGAAGGTCACGTGGTCGACACCGGCCTCGGCCCACCCCGCGATCACCTTCTCGTCGGCGGGCGCCCCGAAGATCGCCATCGGCACATCCGGCTTCCCCTGCTCGGCGAACCAGTCCTGCGCCTGCCGGATCTCGTCCGGGCTGGTGTGCGGCCGCGGCAACCAGCCGTCGCCCCAGGCGACGGTACGGCGCAACGCCGCCGGACTCTCACCGCCCACATAGATCGGTGGATGCGGCGTGGCGGCCGGCTTCGGCCACGCGTACACGGGGTCGAAGTCCACGAACCGGCCGTGGAACTCGGCCTGCTCCTCGGTCCACAGCCGGGTCAACGCCTCCAGCTGCTCGTTCATCAGTGCGCCGCGGGTCGCCGGGTCCACGCCGTGGTTGCGCATTTCCTCACGGTTCCATCCGACACCGACGCCGAGCACGAACCGGCCGTCCGACACCAGATCCAGGCTGGCGCCCTCGTTCGCGGTGTGGATCAGATCACGCTGTGGCAGCAGGGCGATTCCCGTGCCCACGGTCAGCTCCCGCGTCGTCGCGGCGGCCGCGGTGAGCGCCACGAACGGGTCGAGCGTGCGGTAATACTTGCGCGGCAGGTCACCGCCGTCGGGATACGGCGACTCCCTGCTGACGGGGATGTGGGAATGCTCGGCGAGGAACAGCGAGCTCAGGCCCCGTTCCTCCAGCGCCGCACCCAGTCGGCCCGGCCGGATTCCCTCGTCGGTCACGAACGTCGAAACACCGAACTTCATACCCATGCCCAACCGGCCGCCCTCGGCATGCATTCCCGGAACGGACAACCGGGGACCAAAGACAGGTCACTCCCTCCGCCGAGGCCGTGACCGGCGGAGGGAGTGGTGCCCGACCGATCGCGGTCAGACGTTGCGTCGGTACTGGCCGCCCACCTCGAAGAACGCCTCGGTGATCTGCCCGAGCGAGCACACCCGCGCCGCGTCCATGAGGACGGCGAACACGTTCTCGTCCCGTGCCGCCGCGTCCCGCAGCCGCGTCAGCTGCACCTGGGCCTCGGCGTGGTTCCTCGTCTGGAAGTCCTCGAGGCGCTGCAGCTGCGAGCGCTTCTCGTCCTCGGTGGCACGGGCGAGTTCGACCTCGCCCTCCGCCTCGTCGTCGTCCGGGTTGCGGAACGTGTTCACCCCGACGATCGGCAGCTCGCCGTTGTGCTTGAGCCGCTCGTAGGTGATCGACTCGTCCTGGATCTTGCCGCGCTGATAACCGGTCTCCATCGCGCCGAGCACACCGCCGCGTTCGGAGATGCGCTCGAACTCGGTGAGCACGGCCTCCTCCACGAGGTCGGTGAGCTCGTCGATGATGAACGATCCCTGCAGCGGGTTCTCGTTCTTCGACAGGCCCCATTCCTTGTTGATGATCATCTGGATGGCCATGGCACGGCGCACCGAACTCTCGCTCGGGGTCGTGATCGCCTCGTCGTAGGCGTTGGTGTGCAACGAGTTGGCGTTGTCGTACAGCGCGCACAACGCCTGCAGCGTCGTGCGGATGTCGTTGAAGTTCATCTCCTGCGCGTGCAGCGACCGCCCCGAGGTCTGCACGTGGTACTTGAGCTTCTGCGACCGCTCCCCCGCGCCGTAGCGTTCGCGCATCGCCACGGACCAGATCCGGCGGGCCACCCGGCCCAGCACCGAGTACTCGGCGTCCATGCCGTTGGAGAAGAAGAACGACAGGCTGGGGGCGAACTCGTCGATGTCCATGCCCCTGGCCAAATAGGACTCGACGTAGGTGAAGCCGTTGGCCAGCGTGAACGCCAGCTGCGAGATCGGGTTCGCCCCGGCCTCGGCGATGTGATAGCCCGAAATGGACACCGAGTAGAAGTTCCGGACGCCGTGTTCGATGAACCACTCCTGGATATCCGACATCATCCGGAGGCTGAACTCGGTGGAGAAGATACAGGTGTTCTGCCCCTGGTCCTCCTTGAGGATGTCGGCCTGCACCGTGCCGCGCACCTGCCGCAGTGTCCACTCGCGAATCTCGGCGGCCTCGTCGGCGCTCGGCTCGCGCCCGTGCTCCGAACGGAACACGTCCACCCGCTGGTCGATCGCCGTGTTCAGGAAGAACGCCAGGATCGTCGGAGCGGGACCGTTGATGGTCATCGAGACCGACGTCGACGGCGCCGTGAGGTCGAAGCCGTCGTAGAGCGCCTTCATGTCGTCGAGCGTCGCGATGGAGACACCCGACGTGCCCACCTTGCCGTAGATGTCCGGGCGGGTGTCCGGATCGAAACCGTAGAGCGTCACCGAGTCGAACGCCGTCGACAGTCGCTTTGCCTCGGAGTCGGCGGACAGGTACTTGAACCGCCGGTTCGTCCGGAACGCATCACCTTCGCCGGCGAACATGCGGGCCGGATCCTCGCCGTCGCGCTTGAACGGGAACACGCCCGCGGTGTACGGGAAGTAGCCGGGCAGGTTCTCGCGCCGCAGGAACGACACGAGTTCGCCCTTGTCCTTGTACCGCGGCAACGCCACGCGCGGAATCCTGCTGCCGGAGAGCGTGTCCCGCCACAGCTCGGTGCGGATCTCCTTGTCCCGCACCGTGAACGCGAGCTCCTCGCCGCGGTAGGACTCGGACAGCTCCTCCCAACGGCCGAGCAGCTCGGTCGTCTTGCCGTCCACGTCGGACTCGGCACGTTCGAGCAGACGGTCGAGCGCCGCTGCGTCCCCGCCGTCGGCGGCGAGCGCCTCCCTGGCCACGGCGAAGTGCTCGCGGGTGCGCACGGCGTCGGCCTGACGTTCGGTCTCGGCGTGGTAGCCGCGCACGGTCTCGGCGATCTCCGCCAGGTACCGGACCCGGTGCTGCGGGATGATCGTCGCCGTCTGCGTCGACACCTTGCCCTCGACCTGCTCCAGCGTCCCCGCCGACACCGACAGCCCGCCGTCGGCCAGCATGTCGCGCAGCTCCTGGTACAGCGCCGTGACGCCGTCGTCGTTGAACGTGGCCGCGCTCGTGCCGTAGACGGGCATGTCCTCGGGGTCGGAACCGAACGCCTCACGGTTGCGCACCAGCTGCCGTGCGACGTCACGGCGCGCGTCCTCGGCGCCGCGCCGTTCGAACTTGTTGATCGCCACCACGTCGGCGAAGTCGAGCATGTCGATCTTCTCGAGCTGCGAGGCCGCGCCGAACTCGGGCGTCATGACATACAGCGAGTGGTCGACGTGGTCGACGATCCCCGCGTCACCCTGGCCGATACCGGGGGTCTCGACGATGACGAGGTCGAATCCGGCCGCCTTACAGGCCAGCACGGTCTCGTCGAGGCCCTGCGGGATCTCGCCACTGGTGGTGCGCGTGGCCAGCGACCGGAAGAACACGCGGTCGCCGTCGAGACAGTTCATCCGGATGCGGTCGCCGAGCAGTGCACCACCGCCGCGGCGGCGCGTCGGGTCGACCGCCAGCACCGCGATCCGGAGCTTGTCCTCCTGGTCGTTGCGGAACCGGCGCACGAGTTCGTCGGTCAGCGACGACTTGCCGGACCCTCCGGTGCCGGTAATACCGAGCACGGGCACCGTCCGCGCCTGGGCCGCCTCGCGGACGGCACCGAGCCACTCGGCGGACAGGACACCCTGCTGCAGCTGCGAGACCACTCGCGACAGCGTCCGGGTATCACCCGCCAACAGCTGGTCCAGGTCGCCGGCGGGCTGCTGGGCCAGGTCGACGTCGCACTCCCGGACCATGTGGTTGATCATGCCCGGCAGGCCGAGCTCCAGCCCGTCCTCCGGTGAAAAGATCCGCGCCACACCGCGCGAGTGCAGCAGGTCGATCTCGTCCTGGACGATGACGCCGCCGCCACCACCGAACACCTTCACATGGCCCGCCCCGCGTTCCCGGAGCAGCTCGACCAGGTACGAGAAGTACTCGACGTGGCCGCCCTGATACGCGCTGATGGCCACGCCCTGCACATCCTCGGTGATGGCGGCCGTCACGACCTCGTCGACGGAGCGGTTGTGCCCGAGGTGGATCACCTCCGCACCCTGCGCCTGCAGGATGCGCCGCATGATGTTGATCGAGGCATCGTGTCCGTCGAACAGACTCGCCGCAGTGACGAACCGGACGGGATGCACAGGCTGGTGCAGCTCGGTGGTCATGCCACCAAAATACTTGGACTTCCTACTAATTCAAAGCCGCAGTCGACCGTGACGACGGTCTCTCCCGCCCGCGGTGGCCGCGGAAGCACGGCCGCCGGGGTCGTCCACTCAGCCGACAGGCTTCGGAGCCGCGGCGCCGCGCACCGCCAGCCACTGCTGCATGGCGTATTCGACCATCGTGATCAGCGTCTGCTTGGTCGATTCGCGTTGCCGGGCGTCGCAGCGCACCAGTGGGATGCTCTCGTCGATCGACAGCGCCTCCCGCACGTCACCCAGGTCGTGCTGGAGCACACCGTCGAAGGTGTTGACGCCGACGATGTACGGCAGGCCCCGGTCCTCGAAGAAGTCGATGGGTGCGAACGAGTCGGCGAGGCGCCGGGTGTCGGCCAGTACGACGGCGCCGATCGCGCCGCGCACCAGGTCGTCCCACATGAACCAGAAGCGCTCCTGGCCGGGCGTGCCGAACAGGTACAGGATCAGGTCCTCGTCGAGCGAGACGCGACCGAAATCCATGGCCACCGTGGTGGTGGACTTGTTCGGCGTCGCCGCCGTGTCGTCGATGCCGGTGCTCGCGTCCGTCATCATCGCCTCGGTCGTCAACGGCACGATCTCGGACACCGAACCGACGAATGTTGTCTTGCCCGCGCCGAATCCGCCTGCCACGACGATCTTCGCCGAGGTCATCGTCTGCGGCGCGGCCTGGCGCGGTGCCTTAAAGCCGACGGAGTCCACTCAACACCCTTTCCATCAACGTAAAATGCGCTTCGGCGTTCTCGCTGCCCGCCACGGTGCGGTGCACGGTCACCAACCCCGTGTCCGCCGCGTCGCTGATCAGCACTCGCGCCACTCCGAGCGGCACCTGCAGAACCGCTGCGATCTCGGCCACCGAACGCGGAGTCCGGCATTCTTCCATGATGACCTGATGCTCGAGCTGATCGGGGACCGGAAGGACCGCGGCATCACGGGTCGAGATCAGCGTCTCGAGTTCCAGCGGGTAGTTCGCTTTCGTCCGGCCGCCGGTGATGGCGTAAGGACGGACGAAACCGGTTTCCTCAGCCGCCAGCGGCGGTGCCACCGGCTCGACGGGGATGGGTTCGGCCGACACAAACTGCTCCTCTCCGGTCCATGACCGGTCGTGGTCCTCCTCACCGGGCCACACCACGTCGGTGGGTTCGGCCGGTGCGGACGACGCTGCTTCCCGGCTGTCGTGCTCGCCGGTTGCTTCCCGACTGTCGTCGGGCTCGTCCCTGCGCTTGCCGCTCTTGCGGCCGCGCAGTCCGGACGTGAGCGCGAAGCCGTTGAGCACGTCAGCGATCGCGCTCTCGTCGTTCCCGCTCCCGAATCCGGAGTCAGTGCTCATCGCTACGGTCATCCCACCGATCCGCCGACCAGCGGGCCGCCCGCGCCCTGGAGCTGCGCACGCAGCTCGGGCGTCAGGATCTGCCCGACCCGGTCGACGAGGAGCGTCATCTCGTACGCCACCTGACCGATGTCGCAGTTCGGCGCGGCCAGCACGGCCAGGCACGAACCGTCACTGATGGACATCAGCACCATGATGCCGAGTTCCATTTCGACGACCGTCTCGTTGACGGCGCCCGCCTCGAAGCAACGGGCGGCACCCTGGGTCAGGCTGATCAGGCCGGAGGCGACGGCGGCGAGCTGGTCGGCGCGGTCGAGCGGCAGCCGGTTCGACGCGGTGAGTAGCAACCCATCCGCCGACACGACGACGGCATGCGCCACGCCCGGCACTCGCTCGGCGAAGTCGTTCACCAGCCATCCGAACTGGTTCTGTTGGGGCTGAGCCCGATCCGGCGCGGTCATTCACCCTCCACTTTCTGTTCACTGCTGTCGCTCGCCTGAGCGGTCCGATGCCGGCCTCGGCGAATTCCCTGCTGGAAACTGCTGAGCCTGCCCTGCACGTCGGCGGGGTCACGCTCGCGCCGCGGCCGGCTACCCGCCGGTCCCGTCGACGTCGCACTGCCCGGCATGAGCTGCTGGCCGCGCTGGCGGCGGGGCAACCCGGCCGGGGTGTAACCGGTCGGCGCCGCATCCGACGCCGACTCCACCGTCCGCCACCGCTCGTCCGCGGCGAACGTCCAGTCGGACGTGGCGGCCGGGCTCCCCTCGGTGTCGGCTGCTTCCCTGGTCCCGGCTTCGGTGGTCGCCGCTTCCGTGGTCGCCGCTTCCGTGGTCGCCGCTTCCGTCGTCACGGCTTCCGTGGTCGTGGCTTCGGCGCCCGCGGTGCTGGCCGCGTCATCCTCAGCCGTAGCGCCTGCGGTCGCCGGCTCGGCGGTCGCAGCGCTCGCGTCGGCCTGCGTCGCCTCCGCACGGACGCCGTTCACCGGTGAGGTGCCGTCGGCCGCCGGGTTCGCCTGCGGCTGCGGAGTCGTCGCCGAGGCGGGCCGCGGCTTGCGCCGCCGCTGCGGCAGGCCCGCCGCGGTCGTCGGCGCGTCGGCCCCGGAGCGCCGGGGCTGCGGGCCCCGTCCGCCCGGTGCCGCCGACCCCGACTCCCGCGACTTCGGGGTCGGCGATGCAGCGTCCTGCGACGCCGAGTCCTGAGAAGCGGAGTCCTGAGAAGCGGAGTCCTGCGCTGTGGCGTTCTCCGAGGCGTTCGCCGAGGCCGGTGTCGCCGTCCCGTGCCCTGCCGTCTCCTGCGCTGCCGTCTCCGGTGCCGTCGCATCCGGCGCCGTGCTCTGGGAGTCGGCGGCGGCCCGGTCGGCGGCTGCCGCGACGCCGTTCACGGGCGCGTCCGATGCCGTCGTGGCGTCGGCCTGGTCCTCCGGGTCCTTCCTGCGCCGACCGCGGCTGACGCCCTGCTGGAAACTGCTCAGGCGGCTGCGCACGCCCGAGGCGTCCCGCGGAGGCTTCGGCGCCTCGTGTGACACGCCGTTCACGGCACCGCTGTCGGCGTCCGACGCGCTGCCCGGCATCAGCTTCCGGCCGCGCTGCCGCTGGGGCAGGCCCGCCGACGTGTAGCCCGCGGGTTCGTCGGCGGCCGACCGACGACGCGGGTCGGTCGACGTACCCCAACCCTGGTCCTCGTGTCCGTCCGAAGTGCTGCGGAACCAGGCCGACAGCATGTCGTTGAAGATCGGCGTGCCCTCGGAGCCGTCCTTCTGCTTCGGTTTCGGTTCGGGAGCCGGCGGCTGCTTGGCCGACGTCGCGGCGTTCCACCAGTCGGTGACCTCGGTGTCCGGCGCTGCGAACAGGGCGGACCCACCGAGACCGGAGCTCGGCGCGGCCGCACCGTTCCGGTCCGCGTCGTCGGGCTCCGCAGCGGCGTCCGACGTGCCGTCGGATCCGGCCGCGGCACCGGTGCCCGCCGATCCGCCGGACCGCGAACTCCCGTCGTGGGAGGTGCGGCTCGCACCCGGCTTGCGGCGCGGAAGGTTCGGCTTGGCGCCGTTCCGCGTTCCCGAGCCGGTCCCGTCGCTCGACGATTCGGAGCCGCTCTCGTGGTCCTGGTCCTCGGCATCGTGCTGTGATCCGGACCGTGGCTCGTCGGCCGGGCCGCCCTGCTGCGGGATCGGCAGGCCACCCTCGTCCGCCGTCGAGCGCCCGTTTCGGTCGCCGCCGTTGCCTGGGCCGGACCCCGCCGCGTCGTCGTTCCCGGACGCCGGCCGGTCCGTGTCGCCACCCTGCTGTTCGGCACCGGTGACGGGGCTGAACAACGCCGTTCCGGACACCTCGGTTTCCGACGGAGCATCGCCGCCCTGGGTCAGCGGAGCGAAGGAGGCCGGCAGTGCCGAGCCGGCGGCACGGCGCTGCGGCAGTCCGCTGCTCGTCCCGGCGGCCCCGCCGTTGCCGGTGGCCGCCGTGCCGTTCGCAGCCGTGCCGTTCGCAGCCGTGCCGTTCGCAGCGGTCGGGCCACGGCCGGTGACCGCCCCGGTCGCCGAACCCGGCGTACCGGCAGGGCGTGCCGTGTCCCCGGGAGCGGTCTGCGCGAGCACCTCCGTGGGCGTCTGCTGTTCGACGATGACGACCTCGGAGGGCACGGTCACGACGGCCGTGACACCGGTGGAGTCCGGACCGCCCTGCAGGGCGATGCGGAAGCCGTGCCGCTCGGCCAGCCGGCCGACCACGAACAGGCCCATCCGCCGGGAGGTCGCGATGTCGACGGGACCGACGTCGCGGAGCCGGCCGTTGGCCTCCTCCAGTTCGGCCTCGTTCATACCGATGCCACGGTCGGTGATGTCGACCTGCAGCGCGCCGTCGTCCAGGAGCCTGCTGGAGAGCGTGACCCGAGTCTCCGGTGCGGAGAACGCGGTCGCGTTGTCGAGCAGCTCGGCCACCAGGCGGACGAGGTCGCCCGCGGCGTAGCCGACAACCCGCGCCGATGGCGGGGTGTTCACCACGACCCGCTGGTACTGCTCGATCTCGGACACGGCCGCACGGAGCACGTCGGTCGCCGACACCGGCCGACCGGACCTCCTGCCCGGCTCGTCACCGGACAGCACCATGAGGTTCTCGTTGTTGCGCCGCATCCGCGTGGCGAGGTGGTCGAGCTGGAACAGCGTGGCCAGCTGGTCGGCGTCCTCCTCGTCCCGTTCCAGCCGCTCGATGAGCTGCAGCTGCCGCTGCACGAGGCTCTGACTCCGCCGGGACAGGTTGACGAACACGCCCGCGAATCCCGCCCGCATACCGGCCTGCTCGACCGCGAGACGCAGCGCCTGGTTGTGCACGGCGTCGAACGCACGGGCGACCTGCCCGATCTCGTCATCGGTGGATACCGGGACGGGGCGCACGACCGGGTTCTGCGACTGGCCGTCCTGGATCGACCGGACGGCTTCAGGCAGCGCCCGGTCCGCCACGTCGAGCGCCGCGGTGCGCAGCACGTTCAGCGAACGCAGCAGCTGCCGCGTGATCACGAACACGACGACCGCGGCCAGGGCCAGTGCCAGGACGAACAGCACGGCCAGCCAGACCACCGCCGCGTGCGCACCGCTCGCGGCGTCGTCGGCGCCGGTCATGACCTCGTCGCCCAGCTGGCCCGCGAACTGCCCCGTCGAGGCGAACACGCCACCGGAGACGTCCTGCCACTGGCCCGCCGGGATCTCGTCGAACGCGGCGTCGGCGCCCTGCCCGGCGAGGAGTCCGCGCATGATCTGTTCGCGGTTGTCGAACGCCTCGCCGCGCACGGCCTCGTTGAAGGCGTTGCGCTGCTCGACGGTGGCCGCGCTGCCGAACTCGGTCAACCGGTCGTCCAGCCGCACCGCCGAGGTCCGGAGCTGGTCGAACTCGCTCGGGGCGAGTCCCCCGCGGTCGATGCCGTGCGCCACCAGCACCTGCTGGATCGACACCTCCTCACGGGCGACCAGGACATCGTGCAACGCGGTGGGAGTGCCACCCACGGCACGGTCGCCCATACCCGACACCGCGGCGACGTCGACCGCGAGCAGCGAGGACGTGATGACCGAGTAGGACTGTGCCGCCTGGATCGCGCCGAGCTGGCCGGTGCGGACCCGTTCCCGCAGCGACGAGAGGCGGTCGAGCTGCTCGTTCAGGTCGGCGCGCGGCTCGGTGAGCGCGTCGAGCTCGGCCCCCTCCGTGCCGAGCGCGGCCCGCACCGGACCCACCGCGCGGTCCACCTCGTCGCGGAGTTCGGTCAGCTGCGCCGAATCGGCACCGTTGCCCTGGGTGAGCGCGGCCGCGGTGGCGGTGCGCTCCCGCTGCAGGGCGTCGAGCAGCGTGCGGGATGCGGAGTTGAGCTCCGCCAGCTCCGCCACCCGGTCGTACCGGTCCGCTCGGTCGAGCTGGGCCGCGAGCGTCAGTCCGCCCAGCACCAGCGCGATGACGATGGGAATCACCGTGACGGCTCCGAGCTTGGCTGGCAGTTTCCAGTCCCGCCAGCGCGCCAGAGCCTTCCACGGGGACGGCTTCGGGGCGCCCTCTCCGAGAAGCTGCCCCACGGGCACTCGGCCTTCTCCTGCAACGGTCACGTACGTGACTCCCTCTCCGGCTCGCTCACGGCCACGACGATCTCCGGCCCGGTACGGCGCGGGGCGGCCCTGTCCGGGAGTCCGGCAGAGCACGCCGGCCCGGACGGACCGGCCGGGACCCGGCCTGTGCACCGCGCGCTGTACCGCATGTCTGGTCGTTCCTCCGTATCCGGCTTCTCCGGGACGGGCGCCGGATACGCCCGGCCTCGTGCCGGACACCGCCGCCGTGACGCCGCAGGCCCGAAGACCGCGGACGCCACCGACGCTGTCGCCACCCGACCCGTCGGCCCGGTCGCCGCTGTCGCTTCCGCCCGCCCCGGCCGTGCCGTCCTCCCCCACAGACACCGGCCGGCGAGTTGCGATCTGCAGGTTGAATCCACAGATCCGTGCCGTGGCACCCAATTCGCTTGGCCGGGGCGTCAGAAATCGTACAGCCAATCGGGTTGTCACCAAATGATCTCGACAGCCACAGCATGACCAGCGGAAATCGTCATTCACCCGACTCGGCGGCACTCGGTTTCCACTTTCCGGGAACACGGCGTGGGAATTTGGTTACTGAAGTCGCAGCAGCTTCCTGGTCAAGTTTCACCCACATGGATCAGACCTCAGCCTTGAACCCCTCCAGCAGTCCACCTCCACCGGGGCGGCGATTACGCAGCGAGTTCAAAGAGTCCCCGATCTTGTGGTGTATCCCGGATGCACCTACCCGGCCGGTGTCCCTCGAACCGGTGGTCCAGTCCTCTACCCCGCCGAAGGGACGCCGGCCGACTCACCCGTCCGCAGACCCCGCCCTCCGCCGTCTCCCCGCGCCGGTCGGCGGCATATCAGCGGCCTGATCACTACACCGTGCAACAGACCTCGCCTGTCAACCCTGGTGTCTGTCACCCGATTCAGCGACTTTTGCGACTCCCCTGAAAACGGAGAGCACAATTGCTGTGGTTCTACATCATCGGCCGCAATGCGGACAGAAATGACAGGGTGGCCATACCGTCCACCCACGGAATTCACGACACGCAACAGTTCCACGCGTGGCCTACACGGTTGGTGAATGGACGCCGCTCGGACCGGTGATCAAGTTGCACGCCGCACACTCACCCGGCCCAGGACCGGGCGCCGAGGTCAGGACCTGCGAACCTCACCCACGTGAACCACCGTGACCACACCCCGACACCGCCTCCGGCGTTACGACGGTTCCTGGCCGAGCACAACCCACCGACCCCGTGCCTCGTCGTGGACACCGACACCGTCGTGGCCCGGTACCGGGCACTCGTGGCGGCATTCCCGCAGGCCCGCATCCAGTACGCCGTCAAGGCCAATCCCGCCCACGAGGTCCTGCAGGGGTTGGCCGAGGAGGGCGCCTGGTTCGACGTCGCCAGCCCCGCCGAGATCGACCTGTGCCTGGCCGCGGGATCCGAAGGCCACACACTGTCCTACGGCAACACCATCAAGAAGCCGGCCGACATCGCCCACGCCCACGCCGCCGGCGTGGCGGAGTACACCTGCGAGGCCGGCAGCGATCTCCACGCCATCGCCGCTCACGCCCCCGGGGCGCAGGTCTCGGTGCGGCTCCTCGTGGACCCGCCGGACTCGGCGACGCCGTTCGGCCGCAAGTTCGGCTGCAGCCCCGCGCTCGCCACGGACCTGCTCGTCGAGGCGGCAGAGCTGGGTCTGGACCCGGTGGGCGTCAGCATCCACGTCGGCTCACAGCAACAGGACCCGGACGCGTGGGACGGCGCGATCGCGTCGGCCGCCTCCGTGTTCACCGAAACGGCAGCACGCGGCGTGCAGCTGCGCAGGCTCAACATCGGCGGAGGCCTGGCCACGAGCTACCGACGGCCCGCGCCGGACCCGGCCGACTACGCCGCCGCGATCGGCCGGTCCCTGCGCACGCATTTCCCCGACGGGGAACCGGAACTGGTCGTCGAACCCGGGCGCGCGATCGTCGCCGAGGCCGGGCTGATCCGCGCCGAGGTGGTCCTGGTGAGCCGCAAGGACCCGCACGACGACCACCGCTGGGTGTACCTCGACATCGGCCGCTACAACGGGCTCGCCGAAACCGAGAACGAGGCGATCACCTACCCCGTCGAACCCGTCGACCCCCGCGGCGGTCCCGACGGTCCGGTGATCCTGGCCGGCCCGACGTGTGACGGCGACGACGTGCTGTATCAGCGGACGCGGTACCGGTTACCCGAGTCCTTGCGCGCCGGGGACCGGATCGACATCCTTGCCGCCGGCGCGTACACGGCGAGTTACTCGTCGGTGGCGTTCAACGGCATTCCGCCACTCCGTACCTACTGCATCCGCGAAGGGAGGCCAACCGGTGCCGACTGACCGCAGCGACGTCGGTGCGTTCTCGGGAACGCACGTTCTCGCCGAGCTCGACGGTGTCGACCCACGGTTGCTCGACGACGAGCCGTTTCTGCGCGCCGCGCTGGCGCGCACGCTCACCGAGGCCGGCGCGACGGTCTGTGACGTCATCGCCCATCGGTTCCAGCCACAGGGGGTGACCGTGCTGGCGATGCTCGCCGAGTCCCACGCGTCGGTGCATACGTACCCGGAGATCGGGGCGGCGTTCGTGGACGTGTTCACGTGCGGTGACCGCGCCGACCCCGCTCATGCCGTCCAGCTGCTCGGCGACGCCCTGAGCAGCGGGCCGGTGACCATGTCCACCGTCCGGCGCGGCCACCCCGCCCGGCAGACGACCATGACAGGAGGGTGAGGCGTGTCCCCCACCAGCACCGGATCCGCCACCGCGACCGAGATCGTCGAACCGCTCGCCGACGGCATGACCCGTACCTGGCGGGTCGACGAGGTGGTGGTCGACACGACGACCGAGTTCCAGCACGTCGTGATCGGCCGCACCGCCCACGGCCTCACCCTGTTCTGCGACGGCGAGCGGCAGAGCACCGACGCCACCCAGCTCGTCTACCACGAGGCGCTGACCGTGCCGCCGCTGCTGCTGGCCGACCAGGTGCGTTCCGTGTTGATCATCGGTTCGAGCGAAGGTGTCGCGAGTGCGATGGCCCTCGCGCACGGGGCGGCACGGGTGGACCACGTCGACATCGACGCCGAGACGGTCCGCCTGTGCGCCCGGCACCTGCCCTACGGCTACACCGAGGCCGAGCTGGCCGCCGCCGAGTCGCACGACGGACCGGTGCGGATGCACTACCGCGACGGCTTCGACTTCCTGGCCTCGGCCGAGTCCGCGGGCACCCGCTACGACGTCGTGCTGATCGACCTACCTGACGAGAGCGAAGATCCCGAGGCTCAGCACAACCGCCTCTACGAGGCCGATTTCCTGCGGCGATGCGCCGGCCTGCTCGCCCCCGGCGGCGTGGTGACCTGCCAGGGCGGCTGTCCCACGATGTGGCGCAACCGCACGCTCGTCGCCGCATGGCGGCGATTCACCGAGCTGTTCGACACCGCCGTCTACTACGGCTCCGACGAACACGA
Source organism: Prauserella sediminis (assembly GCF_014195435.1). NCBI lineage: Bacteria > Bacillati > Actinomycetota > Actinomycetes > Pseudonocardiales > Pseudonocardiaceae > Prauserella > Prauserella sediminis. The sequence goes on from NZ_JACIBS010000002.1 coordinate 246,516, forward strand.
GTGGGCGTTCCTGTCGGGCAGGCACGACCGGATCGGCGACCCGGTGGCCACGATGCAGGACCGGCTCGCGGCCGTCACCGCGGGCGGCGAGGGCTACCGACCCGAGTCGATCGACGCCGAGGCATTGCGGGCGGGCACCGTGCCCCCGCATGCGGTGCGGACGTCGGTCAGAGCTTCTTCCCCGCGGTGACCCGCTGGTGGACCTTGCGCTCGACCCAGAACGACAGCAGCGGCACGCATCCGGCAAGCAGTACGCCGATCGTGCCCTTCACCGACCAACGGGCCTTGAGCGCGAGGTCCACCGCCAGCACCAGGTAGATCATGTAGACGACGCCGTGGATCGGCGAGTACACCGCCGACGGGCCCGCGTTGTCGAAGCCGTAGCGGATCACCATCACGACCACCAGCCCGAGCAGCCCGATACCGGTGGCGAAGGCGGCGACGCGGAACCGGGCCAGTGGCCCGCGCAACGATCCCGGGGCCTGGCCGCCCGTGGCGGTCGTGGCCGCGGTGTTCCCGCCGTCGGCGTCGCGGTCGGTCGTCACCATGTCGTCACTTCACCTCTTGGTCACGTGCGTTGAGCTCGGCCAGGTACCGGTTGTACGCGGCGAGTTCGGCGTCGGCGGGGTCTTCCCGGTCGCTTCCGTCACTGTCGGACCTGCGCCACTTCGGGGCGGGGCGCCGGGCGGGTTCGCGGGAATCGGCCACCGGGGCGGACGGATCACCGGTCTGAGCCGTGGCGTGGCCGTGCTCGGCGCCGGATCCGTCGGTGGCCTCGTCGGCCCTGCGGCGGCTCAGTACCCGCCACCGCCAGACCATGAACGCGGGAAACAGCCCGAACAGCGGCCACTGCAGGACGTAGCCGAGGTTCTGGAACGTTCCGCCTGCCGAGGAGAATCGGTCCCACTGCCACCAGGCCAGTCCGAAGCACACCACCATGGCCGCGACACACAGCAGCGTGATGCCCACGGCACGGCCGGTGACGGAGCGGGGATTCACGTCTCCGACGCTAGCACTCCCACCGCCGCGACCGCGGTCACACACCCCCGGGCCACGGAGGTCGGGCCCGCACCACGGGTGGCCCGGCGGGACCGCTCAGCCTCGCGAGCCCGCGGCCTGCGCCGCGTAGCCGTCGGCGAGACCGAAGACCTTCTGCGCGTACTCGACGGAGTTGTTGTAGGACATGATCCCGGCCCACCAGCCGTCGGCTCCGGACATGTCCCGGCCGCCGGCGCACAGGTAGCGCGCCGCGGTGACGGCGGCGTCGTCGATCTGCTGCGGATCGGCCCGGCCGTCGCCGTTGCCGTCACTGGCGTAGCGCACCCAGGTACTCGGGATGAACTGCATGGGCCCGACGGCCCGGTCGTGCCGGCGATCGCCGTCGAGTCGGCCGCCGTCGGTGTCGGTGATGCTGCGGACACCGGGGGTTCCGTTGAGGGGCACACCGATGATCGGGCCCGAGGGCCTGCCGTCCTGCTGGAGTGTGACGCCGCCGTAACGGCCGTGGTCGGATTCGACACGGCCGATGCCTGCCAGCGTGGCCCAGGAGACGCGGCACTCCGGCTCGTGCTCGCGCATCGCGAGCTCCGCGTAGCCGTAGGCCCGCAGCGCGCGGGCCGGCACACCGGTGGCCGCCGCGGTGTGTTCGGCCCAGGCGTCGAGTGAATCGGCGGGACGTTCCCGCCCACCGCCACTGCTGGCACCCGGGTCCGAACGCGGTTCCGGCGCCACCGACGCCTGCTCGGCGGGAGCAGCCGAGCCGGGCGTCACACGTGCCGGTTCGATGTCGCGCGCGGGCACGTCGGTCGTCGTCGGGCTCGCCTCCGGCGTCGCCGCGCCGGCCGCCAGCCAGACGCCACCCGCACCGAGGGCGAGCACGAGCAGGACGATTCCCAGTCGCGCCGCCACGGGCCTCAGTCCCGGCATCATGCCGCCACGGTGCTGCCCACCGTCCCCGGTTCCCGCTGTGCGCACCGCCTGGCCTTTCCGTGCACCGATTCACCCGTGGGGCTAACGAACGGAGGCACCGTAACGTTACGCCCGTCCGGTGACGGGGACGGCACGCCGAACGGATCGTCACGCGCGATCGGCCGTCACGGCGGGCCGGCCCGCACCGGGACGACTCCCGCCGCACCGTGCACGCCGAACGGCTCCGTAGGACACCGCACGCCGCACCGCGCACGCCGGGCAGCGCCGCAGCGTCCGTCCGTACACGGGCCGGCGGCTTCCGCAGGCCCGGACACGTGCGACAGCGCCGTTGCCCGCCCGCACCGGTACCTGCCTCCACCGGTACCCGCCTGCATCATGGCCCGGCGGCCCGGCGCCCGGTGGCCCGGCGGCGCTCTCAGCTCGCGGCGTCGCGGCGCTGCCGCGCCAAGCGGGCCACGCACCAGGCGGGCGCGCTGCCCCTGCGCAGGTGTTCGAGGACCGTGAGAGGACCGAGCCACTTGGCGAGATCGTCCGGGGTCAGCCCGGCCGCGCGGTAGTCGAGCGCCCGCTGGTCGAGCGGGCTGATGCCGGCATCCCACCACGCCTCGGCCTCGCGCACGTCACCGAGCATCTGCCACCACCCCGCGGCGGCGACGAGAAGCTCGTCGGGCGCCTCGGGCAACCGCTGCCGCATGGCGTCCAGATAGGTGGTGTCGGCGCTGTCGAGAGCGGCCCACGCACCGGCACCCGCCGCACCCCGCTGCCCCGGAATCCCGGGGGCCTGCTGGGCCGCCTGTGCCGTCCGCGGGGCCTCGGCGAGCCAGGACGTGGCGATGCGGTGCGCCTCGACCTCCTCGGCGCTCTGTTCACGCTCAGAGGTCCACTGCTGGATGACCGCGTCAACGCCGGGATCGTGCATCCCTGCCTCCTTCTGCAACGCACATCGGAGTCGCTTGCGGAAAGACCGAGAACAACGTGCTCACCAGAGCAACGCTGTTCGAACTGCCGCCGGGCAATCGTCGAATCGGCCCGATCACGCAATGTGAGCACCGTAGGAGAGCGACTCGGCTCCACGCCAGACCCTCTCGGCGACAGATTCGGTGACCTGCACTTTAGGCCTCGGAATCCACCCGGATGGTCCAGTCCGCCGCCCGAAAACGCCCTGGATATACGCTGTGTGATCGCATTCTTCAGGTGGTCACGACGTTTTGCCGGTGCCGGGTTTCGAGCACCGGACGACGAACTGTCCATGATGTGGATACTGCGGCGTAACCGTCAGGAAAAGAGGCGCTCCACAAAGGTCACGAGAGCCTGGGCACCGTCTCCCAGCCAGCCCAGGGCGGTCTGCACGGCGTCGGCCGACTCGGTGGGTTTGCTGATCAACAGGAACAGGACGAGAGCGACGACGCCGAAGATGAGGAATTTCTTGAGTCCCGGTGACATCGCTCCACTCAATTCTTCACATCGGCGGCCGGTCGCGTCTCCCACCGGTTCCGCCGTGCCGAGGGCCGTACGCGGTGACGGCCCGATGAACGCCGGTGAACCAGGCCGCTCACGCGGCTCATTCAACATCATCGTCACCGGGCCGTGGGCCGCCTGACCGGTTCCCACACGAACGGCGGAAGCCGGTTACGGAACGCGCCCGTAGATGACACGTCCGGGTGGCACCCTAGAAGGGTGAGAACCCGGGCCGGCGGAGCGACACGCCGCGCCGTCACGGCTGCCACCGATGCCGGTCGCGTGCCCATGGCTGCGACCGGCACCCGCACCTCACGCGACGGCGCCGGCCTCCCGTAACGCGGCGATGGCGTCGCCGTCGTAGCCGAACTCGCCCAGCACCTCGGCCGTGTCCGCACCCGCCGGATGCGGCGCCTGCGGCTCCGGCGCCGGCGTGCGGCCGAACTTCGGCCCCGGCGCGGGCTGCACCATCCCGCCGACCTCTGCGAACGTCCCGCGGGCGACGTTGTGCGGGTGGTCGGCGGCTTCCTCCGGCGTGAGCACCGGCGTCAGGCACGCGTCGGTACCCGCGGCCTTGGCGACCAGCTCGTCGCGGGAGTACTTCCCGATCGCCTCGGCCAGGATCTCCCGGAGCTTCGGCCACTGCGACTGGTCCAGGTGCAGCGGCAGCGACTCGGCGTCGAGTTCGAGCACCTCCACCAGCGCGGCCCAGAACCGCATCTCGATCGCGCCGACGGCCACGTACCGGCCGTCGGCGCAGGCGTAGGTGTCGTAGAACGGCGCGCCCCCGTCGAGGAGGTTCGCGCCCCGCTCCCCACTCCACGCACCGGCCGCCTTCATGCCGTACAGCTGCGTGGTCAGCAGCGCCGACCCGTCGACCATCGACGCGTCGACGACCTGCCCCACACCGGAGGACATGCGTTCGTAGAGCGCCGCGAGCACACCCATCGCGAGGTACAGCCCGCCGCCACCGAAATCGCCGAGATAGTTCACCGGCGCCACCGGCTTGTCGCCTGCCCTGCCGATGGTGGACAGGGCGCCGGAGAGCCCGATGTAGTTGATGTCGTGCCCCGCGACCGGCGCGAGCGGGCCGTCCTGGCCCCAGCCGGTGATGCGCCCGTACACCAGGCGCGGGTTCCGCGCGTGCACCTGCTCCGGCCCCAGTCCCATGCGCTCGGCGACGCCGGGCCGGAACCCTTCGATGAGCACGTCGGCCCGCTCCGCCAGCGACAGCACCACCTCGACGCCGTCCGGCGTCTTGGTGTCGACGCCGATCGTGCGGCGACTCCGCGTGAGCGGGTCGTTCGGAATACCGAGCACGTCCGCCCCCGGACTCGCCCGGTCCACGCGCACGACGTCGGCGCCGAGGTCGGCCAGCATCGTGGCCGCGAACGGAGCCGGTGCGAGACCGGCCAGTTCGATCACGGTCAGCCCGCCGAGAGGTCCAGCGTTCATGGATGTCACCTTTCCGCCGCGGGCCGGCTCACAGCGTCCTGGAGATGATGTCCTTCATGATCTCGCTGGTCCCACCGAAGATCCGCGAGATGCGCATGTCGGCCCAGGCGCGCGCGACGGGGTACTCCATCATGTAGCCGTAGCCGCCGAACAGCTGTACGCAGTCGTCGATGACGCGGTTGGCCCGCTCGGTGGTCCACAGCTTCGCCATGGCGGCGCCCTGCACGTCGAGGTCGCCGCGCAGATGCCGTTCGATGCACTGGTCGAGGAAGGCGCGGGACACCGCTACCTCGGTGGCCGCGTCGGCCAGGGTGAACTTGGTGTTCTGGAACTTCGACAGCGGCCTGCCGAACGCCTCGCGTTCGTGGGTGTAGGCGATGGTCTGGTCCACCGCCGCCTCCATCCCGGCCACCGCGGTGACGGCGATCAGCAGCCGTTCCTGCGGCAGCTGCTGCATCAGCTGGAAGAAGCCCAGGCCCTCCTGGTCCCCGAGCAGATTGGCGACGGGCACCCGGACGTCGTCGAAGAACAGCTCGGCCGTGTCCTGCCCCTTCAGACCGATCTTGTCGAGCACGCGGCCGCGGCGGAACCCCGCCGCCGACGTCGGAACGGCGATCAGCGACATGCCCTTGGCCCCGGCGTCGGGATCGGGATCGGTCTTGCACGCCACCACGACGAAGTCGGCCATCGCGCCGTTGGTGATGAACGTCTTGGCACCGTTGATGACGTACTCGTCACCGTCTCGCACCGCGCGCGTCGTGATGCCCTGCAGGTCCGATCCGGTGCCCGGTTCGGTCATGGCGATCGCGCCGATCCACTCGCCGCTCGCGAGTTTGGGAAGCCACTCACGCTTCTTCTCCTCGGCCGCGTAGGCGAGCAGGTAGTGGGCCACGATCCCGTTGTGCACGGACACGCCCCACGCGCTGTCACCGCTGCGGGCCTGCTCCTCGTAGAGCACCGTCTCGTGCGCGAAGCTGCCGCCACCGCCGCCGTACTCCTCGGGGACGGACAGGCACAGCAGACCGATCTCGCCCGCTTTGGTCCAGACCTCCCGGTCGATCTGCTTGTTCTCGATCCACCGGTCCTGATGCGGGGTGAGCTCCTTCTGGCAGAACGACCGCGCCATCTCGCGGAAGTCGTCGAGCTCCTCGGTCAGCCACGGGCTCCTGGGCAGTTGCAGCGGCACGGCGGGCCTCCTTGATCACCTGGCACTGGGGTGGAAAACATTCCGCATGGAATGTAAGTTCCGATCGGAATCTACAACCACCGTCCCAGCCGGTAAAGGGGGCACAGGTGATGCGCTCATGACAACGACGCCACCGACACCGCCGTCGTCCTCGCGCACGCCCTCGTCCGCGCGGGCACACCGCACCCAGGCGGAGCGGCGCGCACAGACCCGCGCGGCCCTGCTCGACGCCACCATCGAATGCCTGGTGGAGCTGGGGTATCCACGCACCTCGATGCAGGAGATATGCGCGCGCGCCGGAGTCTCGAAAGGCGCGTTCCAGCACCACTTCGCCTCCAAGTCCGATCTCATGGCCTCGGCGGTGGAACACCTGACGACCAGGCTGCAGCGCAGGCGTGCACCGGAGGCCAAGGAACTGCCCGAGGGGCCGGACCGCATCGCCGCCGCGATCGACCTGCTGTGGGACTCCTACTCCGGAACCCTCGCCACGGCCGCGATGGAACTCTGGATCGCCGCACGCACCGACCCCGAACTGCGCAGCGCGATCCGGCCGGTCGACCGCGCACTGGGCCGGTCGACCCTGGAACTGCTCACGGGGTTGTCGGGCGACCTGCCCGAGGAGCGGATGCAGACACTGTTCTGGCTCACGGTGAACCTGACCCGGGGCCTGGCCCTCGACGCCGAGCTCGGCGGTGATCCGCGCCGCCGGGAGCAGCTGCTCGCCGAGTGGAAGCGCATCGCGACGCTGCACTTCGGCGAATGACTCTGCGGTGAATGACGCCGCACTCCGGTGAGTGCCGCGCTTCGGTGAGTGCCGCGCTTCGGTGAGTGCTGCGCTTCGGTGAGTGCTGCGCTTCGGTGAAGAAGGCCCCGCCGCGGATCTGCCTCCCTGCGGCGCCCGAGCTCGGCCACTGCGGGGCACCCCGGTGGCGCCACGGTGTCGTCGCGGGTGAACGCGCCCGCGACGACGCGCCCGCAGCCTTGCGGGGATTGCATTCGGCGGTAAGGTATTACTCGCGAGTAACAGTTTTTTGGCTCCCCGGAGGCTCCCGTGACCAGCACCGTGCCGAACACGCCCAGCCACCCCGGCTCCACGGCCGGCCCCGCTGACCCTGTCGGCGGGGTGTCCGGAGCGCCTGCCCGGCGGCGTGCCGAGCAGCTCACCCACCGGGTCGCCGCCGGCATGGACGCAGCACCGGTGACGATGTCCGCTCCGTTCACCGGTCAGCCGATCACCCCGCTGCCACAGGCGGCCGACGCCGAGGTCCGGCAGGTGTTCACCCGGGCACGCGAGGTGCAGCCGTCCTGGGCCGAATGGCCCGCGCGGGAGCGCCAGCGCGTGCTGCTGCGGCTGGCCGATCTGGTTTTGGCCCACCAGGACGAGGTTCTCGACCTGGTGCAGGTCGAAGCGGGCAAGGCGAGGATCGACGCCTTCGACGAGGTGAGCGCGACCGCCCTGGTCGCCTCGTACTACGGAAAGCACAGCGCGCGGCTGCTCGCCCCACGCCGGGCCGCGGGTGCGCTGCCGCTGCTGACGAAGGCCAGCGAGGTCCGCCACCCCAAGGGCGTCGTCGGGGTCGTCTCGCCGTGGAACTATCCGCTCGCGCTGACGGCGATGGACGTACTGCCTGCCCTGGCCGCGGGCAACGCGATCGTGCAGAAGCCCGACAACCAGACGGCGCTGTCGGCGCTGTGGCTGCACGAGCTCGCCGAGCAGGCCGGGCTGCCCGCCGACGTCTGGCAGATCGTGCTGGGACGCGGATCGGCCATCGGCGACGCGATCGTCGAGGAATCGGACTACGTGTGCTTCACCGGCTCGACGCCCACGGGCAAACGGCTGGCCGGGCAGATCGCCGAGCGGCTCACCGGCTATTCCCTGGAACTCGGCGGCAAGAATCCGATGGTCGTGCTGCCGGACGCCGACGTCCGTAAAGCCGCCGCCGGTGCCGTCACCGCGTGTTTCTCGTCGGCGGGCCAGCTGTGCGTGTCGGTCGAGCGGATCTACGTGCACGAGAGCATCCACGACGAATTCGTCCGCGCACTGGCCGAACGGACCGGGGGGCTCACACTCGGTGCAGGCCTCGACTACCACGCCGGCATGGGCTCGCTCACCTCCCAGGACCAGCTGACCACAGTGGCAGCACACGTGGACGACGCCCGCGCGGCCGGAGCGACCGTCGTCACGGGCGGGGCGCCGAGGCCGGACCTGGGCCCCCTGTTCTACGAGCCGACAGTGCTCACCGGCGTCACCGAGCAGGCGAAGCTGTTCCGCGAGGAGACGTTCGGCCCGGTCGTGGCCGTGTACTCCTACTCGGACGTCGACGAGGCGGTCGCACGCGCCAACGACACCGAGTTCGGCCTCAACGCGAGCGTGTGGACCCGTGACGCCCGCCGCGGCGAGGAGGTCGCCCGGCGGATCAAGGCCGGCACCGTCAACGTCAACGAGGGCTACGCCGCCACGTTCGGCACCGTCGGGGTGCCGATGGGCGGGATGAAGGAGTCCGGCGTCGGCAGGCGCAACAGCGCCGAAGGGCTGCTCAAGTACACCGAGGCCCAGGCGGTGGCCGTGCAACGCGGCCTGCGGCTCCGCCCGTTCCGCGGAATGCCGCCGCGCCTGTGGGCCAAGGTCATGTCGGCCGGTATCGCGGCGCTGCGGCGACTCCCCCGCCGCTGACGCTCGCCCCTGCCGGGCCGAGGGCCACCGGCTCGGCAGGGCGCGCCGCCCGCGTCAGCCGGCTTCTCCCAACAGTCCGCGGTCGTATGCGGCGGCCACAGCCTCGGCCCCGCGACGCACGCCGGTTCATGATGCGGGACTGCCTCGTTCACGGGTGACTGTGAACGAGACGATCGCCGCAAGGCCGGACCCGCGGCATCGGGCGATCACGTCGCTCGCGCCTGCCGCGGGCCCTTACCCGCCGCCTTACGCGGCCCGCAGCGGGTAAGGGATCAAGGACGGTCGAGTACGCCGCTGCGCGCGGCCGTCAACAGCACGTCCCATTCGGACGCCGTCATCCGCAGCATGCCGCCCGCGGGATTCTTCGAGTCCCGCACCGCCGTTCCGCCGGGGGTGAACGCCACTTCGACGCAGTCGTTGCCGCCACCGCTGTAGCTGCTCTTGCGCCATGCGAGCGCGCCGGGCTCGATCCCGTGCGAGCTGTCCGACACGCTGCAGTGGGAGGACGGGGCGCTGGCCATGTGTTCTCCTTGTCGATCCGTTTCAGTTGTCGTGTTTCTCGAACCGCCGCGCGGCGGCCTCGATCATGTCCAGCGAATCATCGGGCTTGGCGGCCGCAGCGCGCAAATGGTCGAACATGAGCGCATAGCGATGCACTTCGGCGCTGTCCTCGAGATACAGCCCGCCATTCGTGCTGTCGACGTAGACGACGTCCTGATCGGCCTGTTCCGGAAATCCGAGAATGAGAAACGGGCCCTCCATTCCCGGATGGGCACCACCGTCGAACGGAACGACCTGAATCGTCGCGTGTGGCAACGCCGCGACGTCGAGCATGCGCCACAGCTGTTCGGCCATGACCTCCACGCCGCCGACGGCCCGATGCAGCACGGCCTCGTCCATCACGGCCCAGTACTCGGGCGGATGTGCGTCCTGCAGTAACGCCTGCCGTTCCATCCGCGCCTCGACCCGGCGATCGACCTCGCTCTCGGTGGCGTCGGGCCGCATCGCTCGGATCACCGCACGAGCGTACCTGCGCGTCTGCAGTAGGCCCGGTACGAGCAGCGCCTGGTACGCCCGCAGCGAGGCGGCGTCCGCCTCGAGCCCGACGAACGTGCCGGTGAAGACCTCGTTGTAGGCGTGCCACCAGCCGCGTTTGCGTGCCTCCCGCGCCAGCTGCACCAGCGCGTCGGCGTCTTCCCCCGTGACGCCGTACAGCCCCAGCATGTCGCGCGCATCCCGCGGGGTGACCCCGACGTGGCCGGTCTCGACCCGGCTCACCTTGGATGCGGAGCATTCCAGCCGTTCGGCCACGTCGTCGATCGTCAACTCCGCGGCCTCCCGCAGCCTGCGCAGTTCTCCGGCCAGCCTGCGGCGGCGCACGGTCGGGCCCTGACCACGCGTCATCGCTCACCTCCACTCGTGCCGCGCCCCATCTAACCACCGAGCGCGCCGAAAAGAAGGTGCCGGTGAATCACGTCGGCACTCCGTGTTCGCGACCATTCCGAGAACTGCAAATTGCATTTCCGCGAAATGTCGACCGGTAGCACCGCAGTCCACGCGGACACCACGCGCGAAAACACTCGAGCCGCGCGCCGGCCGGGTCACCACATGCGCGGCGCGTGGACTAGAGGACGCGGACCAGGCCTTCCTGGACGACGGTCGCGATGTGGCCGCCGTCGTGGGCGAAGAACCGGCCCGTGGCCAGACCGCGCGCCCCGGAGGCGGTCGGCGAGGTGCTGTCGTAGAGGAACCATTCGTCGGCCCGGAACGGGCGGTGGAACCACAGTGCGTGGTCGAGACTGGCTCCGAGCACCCGGTCGAACTCCCAGTACACGTCGTGTTCGGCGAGCACGGAGTCCAGCAGCGTGAGGTCCGAGGCGTAGGTCAGCACGCAGACGTGCAGCAGCGGGTCGTCCGGGAGCACGCCGTCGGCCTTCATCCACACCCGGTTGCGGCCTTCCCAGTCGCCGGTCTCGCGGGTCACCCACGGCGGCTGGTTGACGTACCGCATGTCCAGCGGCCGCGGGCCGGCACGCAGGGCGAGCGTGTCGGCGTACGGGGCGACGCGCTCGGCGAGCGTCGGCAGCGTCTCGGGAGCCGGCACGTCCGGCATCTCCCCCGAGTGCTCCACGCCGTCCTCGGCCAGCTGGAACGACGCCGACAGCGTGAAGATCGCCTTGCCGTGCTGGACCGCCACGACCCGCCGCGTGGTGAAGGACCGACCGTCTCGGACCCGGTCGACCTCGTACACGATCGGCACGGCCGGATCGCCGCCGCGGATGAAGTAGGCGTGCAGCGAGTGCACGTGACGCTCGGCAGGCACCGTGCGGCCTGCGGCGACGAGAGCCTGCCCTGCGACCTGCCCGCCGAACACGCGGGTCGGCGAGTTCGGCGGGCTCACCCCGCGGAAGATGTTCTCCTCGATCTTCTCGAGGTCGAGGAGATTCACCAACCGGTCCAGCACCGGCTGCCCACCGCCCGAGTCGTCGCCGGGTTCCGATGCCGCCGCGCGCGCCAGTTCCGTCATGGCCCGATTCTTTCACCGCCGCGGCGGAGCGACCGGGCGGACACACCTCAGGCGTGGTCGTCCTCACCGAGCCGGTGAACGCGGATGAGATTGGTCGAACCGACCGTTCCCGGCGGCGAACCGGCGACGATGACCACCAGGTCGCCCGGCTGATACCGGCCCGTCTCGATCATCGCCCGGTCGCACTGCTGGATCATCCGGTCCGTCGAGTCAGCCTTCGGCACGAGCTGCGTGTGGGTGCCCCACGTCAGCGCGAGCTGACTGCGCACGCTCTCCAGCGGCGTGAACGCCAGCAGTGGCAACCGGGTGTGCAGTCGCGCGAGCCTGCGCATCGTGTCGCCCGACTGGGTGAACGCCACGAGCGCCTTCGCATTGAGCCGCTCGCCGATGTCGCGCGCCGCGTAGGAGATGACACCCCGCTTGGTGCGCGGCACGTGCGACAGCGGGGGCACCGCGGGTAGGTCGGATTCGACGGCCTCGACGATGCGCGACATGGTCTGCACCGTCTCGATCGGGTACCGGCCCACGCTCGTCTCTCCGGAGAGCATCACCGCGTCGGCGCCGTCGAGCACCGCGTTCGCGACGTCCGAGGCCTCGGCTCGGGTCGGCCGGGAGTTGCCGATCATGGAGTCCAGCATCTGTGTCGCGACGATGACCGGCTTGGCGTTCTCCCGCGCGATCTGGATGGCGCGTTTCTGCACCAGCGGCACCTGTTCGAGCGGCAGTTCCACGCCGAGATCGCCGCGCGCCACCATCAGACCGTCGAAGGCCAGCACGACCGCCTCGAGGTTGTAGACCGCCTCGGGCTTCTCCAACTTGGCGATCACCGGCACACGGCCCTTGCCGACCCGGTCCATCACCTGGTGGACGAGGTCGATGTCGGCGGGCGAACGGACGAACGACAGCGCGATGAAGTCGACGCCCAGCTCGAGGGCGAACTCCAGGTCCTCGACGTCCTTGTCGGACAGCGCCGGCACCGACACGTTCATGCCCGGCAGCGACACGCCCTTGTTGTTGCTGACCGTGCCGCCCTCGGTCACGGTGCACACCACATCCGACCCGTCGACCTCGTCGACCGTCAGCCCGACCTTGCCGTCGTCGACCAGCAGCCGGTCGCCCTGCTTGGCGTCCTCGGCCAGCCCCTTGTACGTCGTGGACACGCGGTCGTGGGTACCGACCACGTCCTCGACGGTGATGCGGACCGTGTCGCCGGTGCGCCATTCGACAGGGCCGCTGGCGAACGTGCCGAGTCGGATCTTCGGACCCTGCAGATCGGCGAGGATGCCGACGGCCCGGCCGGTCTCGGCCGCGGCGGAACGGACGAGGTTGTAGACCTGCTTGTGGTCGTCGTGGTCGCCGTGGCTGAAATTCATCCGGGCGACGTCCATCCCCGATTCGACGAGGTCTCGGACCTTCTCCGCCGTCGCCGTTGCGGGGCCCAGGGTGCATACGATCTTCGCTCGTCGGCTCACGCCTGCACAGCCTAGACGGTCGTCGCCGTCGCGTCTTGACCGATCCGGTCTCCGCGCGCCACACCGAGCGGTGTGCCCGATCACACCCCGGTCAGCGGCGTGGTTGTGCACTCACACCGACGTGATCACGAGCCCACTCGTTCAGCGCCCGCACCTGCCGCCACGCGCGGCGCACCCGGTCGAGACACTCCGGTTCGTGGAGCGTGTCGTCGGGCTCCCACGTGTGGATCGCGTACAGCCTCCGATGCCGCAGCAGGTCGAGGCGGGGATGGTCGGCCGGCACGCCACGCGGGCGGGTCTTGAGGGTCTCCCCCGCGATCTGCCACCCCTGGTCGCGCAGATCGTCGAGGATGCGCTCGAGGGCACGGCCGTGTACGTCGGTGTCGACCGCTTGCCGGAACCGGGCGAGCTGGTCGGACGCGAGGTGGAAACACCCGCCACCCGCCCGCAGACCGGCGGGCCCGACCTCGACGTAGCAGGCACCCCCGCCGCGGCCCGCTTCGATCACCCCGCCGCAGTGGGTCTTGTAGGGCGTCTTGTCGTTAGCGAACCGCACGTCGCGGTACGGGCGGAACACCTTGGGCTCACCCAGGTCGGAGAACTCGTCGGCCAGTTCGGCGAGCAGCGCCTCCATCGGCCCGCGCACGTCGCGGCGGTAGATCTCGACATTGGCGTTCCAGTACGGCTTCGAGTTGTCGGCCACCAGGCCGTCGTAGAAGTCGATCGCGTACTCGCCGAATCCCGTGAACCCCACGGCGCCGAACCTAGATCATGCCGGCCGAGCGGGTCGCCGGCCCCGGCCGTGCCCGCCACGGGCCCCGCTCACCTCGCGCCCACCGACCGAGGCGCTATCGGTGCCGGCTGATCAGCGACGGAAGGCCGCCCATCGCACGCCCGCACCCAGCCTTGACGTGGATTGACGGCGTGACTAGCGTGCCTCACGCACGTCGAAAGTATACTTTCGCATAACGGAATAAACGCCACAACAGCGTCAAAACACAACAGCGTCATAACGTCGTGGCGCTACCCGCTACTCGCAGCAGCACCGCCTACCCGACCTCGGATCCGCCAGGAGCGAGCGGCCTTCTTCCGTCCGCGGGCCACTGCCCCCGGCAGTGGCCGCCGAAACGAGCGGACCGACCACTGCCCAGCGGAAACTTGGAGGCTGGTCAATGACGACCACGGACGAGCAGCCGACTGCGGAATCCCGAGGAGCCGCCAGCTCCCGCCTGTACAGTTACGACCTCGCCCCGACGAAGCGCGAAGGACGCCGTTGGGGCGCCTACAACGTCTTCACGCTCTGGGCCAACGATGCGCACAGCCTCGGGAACTACACCTTCGCGATCGGCCTGTTCGCGATCGGACTCAACGTGTGGGGCATCCTCGTAGCCTTCGCGCTCGCGTCCGCCTTCCTGTTCCTGCTTCTCAACCTGTCCGGATACATGGGACACAAGACCGGCGTGCCGTTTCCCGTCATGAGCCGGATCGCCTTCGGGATCAAGGGCGCGCAGATACCGGCGGCCGTCCGCGGGTTGGTCGCCATCGCGTGGTTCGGTATCCAGACGTACCTCGCGTCGAGCGTGCTCAGCACACTGCTCGTGGCCATGTTCCCCTCGATGCAGGTGCTGGAGAACCAGTCGGTACTGGGATTGTCGCTGCTGGGCTGGATCACCTTCCTCGCCCTCTGGGTCGTTCAGGTCGTCATCGTCAGTTACGGCATGCACGTGATCCGCCAGTACATGGCGATCGCGGCTCCGACAACGCTCATCACGATGTGCGGCCTGGCGATCTGGTTGTTCATCGAAGCGGGCGGATCCATGTCGTTGTCCACAGCGGACCCGTTGACCGGTGGCGCGATGTGGCTGCAGGTCCTGGAGGGCGCCGCTCTCTGGGTCGTGATCTACGGCACGTTCGTGCTGAACTTCTGCGACTTCACGCGCTCGGCCAAGAGCCGCCGCTCGATCGTCCGCGGAAACCTTGTCGGGATCCCGGTGAACATGCTGTTCTTCGCGGTCATCGTCGTCGTGCTCAGTGGGGCGCAGTTCGAGCTGAACGGACGCGTGATCACCAGCCCCACCGACATCGTCCAGACGATCCCCAACATGTTCCTGCTGGCCGCGGCCTCCATCGCGCTCATCGTCCTCACGATCGCGGTGAATCTGCTGGCCAACTTCGTGGCGCCCATCTACACGCTCGTCAACCTCTTCCCACGACAGCTCAACTTCCGCCGAGCGGGCATCGTCAGCGCACTCATCGGCCTGGCCATCCTGCCGTGGAACCTCTACAACAGCCCCGTCGTGGTGAACTACTTCCTCGGTGGGCTCGGCGCACTGCTCGGCCCTCTCTTCGGCGTCATCATGGCCGACTACTGGGTGTTGCGCAGGACCCGCGTGAACGTGCCGGACCTCTACACCGAGGATGCGCAGGGCGAATACCACTACCGGCGCGGCTACAACCCCAAGGCGGTGTGGGCCTTCGTCCCGGCGGCGGCGATCGCCGTCGTGCTGGCGCTGGTGCCTGCCTTCGGTGCCGTCTCCGGCTTCTCCTGGTTCATCGGGGCGCTGCTCGGTGCGGCCTTCTACGTCGTCATCGGCGAGCGCAAGTCCGAGGCGCACGATGTGGACGGCGAGTCCATCGCCGTGACCTCCGAATAGACCACCAGCCGCACGATCCACCGGACCACCGCCCGCAGGCGCAGTTGCGGGGCAACCTCCCCGCGCAGCACGGACGAACTCAGCGAACCCAGAGGGAACAACAGCGATGCGCATTCTCGTCGTCAACGTCAACACCACGACCTCGATCACCGAATCGATCGGCAAACAGGCCGAGGCTGCCGCATCCGCAGACACCGAGATCGTTGGGTTGACGCCGTCCTTCGGCGCGGAGTCGGTCGAAGGAAACTACGAGAGCCACCTCGCTGCGATCGCCGTGATGGAACGGGTCCGGGCCTATCCCGAGCCGTTCGACGCCATCATCCAGGCCGGTTACGGCGAGCACGGCCGGGAGGGACTGCAGGAACTGTTCGACGTCCCCGTCGTCGACATCACCGAGGCGGCCGCGAGCACCGCCCAGTTCCTCGGCCGCACCTATTCGGTCGTGACCAGCCTGGACCGCACCGTCCCCTTGATCGAGGACCGGCTCACCCTCGCCGGCCTCAGCTCCCGGTGCGCCTCGGTGCGTGCCAGTGGGATGGCCGTGTTGGACCTCGAACGCGACCCGCAGGCCGCCGTCGACGCCATCGCCGAACAGGCGGTGAGTGCGGTACGCGACGACCGGGCGGAGGTCATCTGTTTGGGGTGCGGCGGCATGTCGGGGCTCGCCGAACGCGTCGTGGAACGCACCGGGGCTCCCGTGGTCGACGGGGTGACTGCGGCGGTCACGATCGCCGAGTCCCTCGTGCGCCTCCAGCTGAAGACATCGAAGGTCCGCACGTACGCATCGCGGCGCAGCAAGAACATGACCGACTGGCCGCCACCGCAGCCGAAGGCGTGATGTGCGCGTGTGTCAGGCCCGGGCGCCGACGCAGCCGGCGGTACAGCTCATGCCCCGCTGGGTTCCGGTGCGCTCAGCGCCCCGTCGACAAGGTGGTCGAGCACCATGCGCCGACTGGAGCGGACGTGCCGCAGAGCGACCTCGGCAGCGGCCTCGGCATCCTCGCGAACGATGGCGGCGTGCAACTCCTCGTGCTCTCGGCACACGCGTTCCGGCTCGAGGTTCAACCGGAACAACCACGCCAACCGGCCGTGCAACGGTTCCAGCATCGACATCAGCAGTTCGTTGCCCGCCAGCGCGACGAGCTCGTCGTGGAACGCCGCGTTGGCCCGGAACATCTCCTCGGTCTCCCCCGCTCGCAGCGCCGCGCGGGCCTGCTCGGCGAGCTCGCCCATGCGCCCTGCTCGCCGCGAGCCAGCCTGTTCGACCGCCCGCCGCGCCGCGAGCACTTCGAGCGCTTCCCGCACGTCGAAGAGCTCTTCCAGCTCACGCCGATTCAGGCTGCGGACGAACACACCACCCCGCCGAGGGAGCACCTCGAGCAGTCCCTCGCTCTGCAGCATGCGAATCGCCTCGCGCACCGGAACCCGTGAGATGCCGAGCTCAGCGGCGAGGTCGTGCTCGAGCAGGCGGTCACCCGGCCGCAGTTCTCCCTCGGCGATGCGCGCGTGCAGGATGTCGCGCACCTGCTCGCGCAACGGGGCACGCGAATCCGTACGGAGCTTCCCAGCGGACACGGCTCCTCCTCGTCGCTCGCCCCGACGCGGGGGCGCCCGGTCCGGGCACACCGCGGTATCAGCTGCGGGTGATTCTCGGTGCTGCCCAGCGTAGATCAGGATTCGACGGCCCCTCGACCACCGTGCGACCGCAACCGGCGCCCAACCGGGCCGAACCGGCCGCGGGAGGAATCCTCGCGATCAGCCGAAGAAGACCTCGGCCTCGGCGTAGCGCTCGGCGGGCACCGTCTTCAGCTCGGCGGTGGCCTCGGCGAGCGGCACGCGGACGATGTCCGTGCCACGCAGGGCCGTCATCGTCCCGAAGTCCCCGTCGGCGACCGCGTCCACGGCGTGCAGGCCGAATCGCGTGGCGAGCACGCGGTCGTAGGCGGTCGGCGTGCCGCCGCGCTGGGTGTGGCCGAGGACGACCGCGCGCGATTCCTTGCCGGTCCGCCGCGCGAGCTCGTCGGCGAGCCACTGGCCCACTCCGCCGAGCCGCACGTGTCCGAACGCATCCTTCTCGCCGGTCTGGAGCACCTCGGCCCCACCGTCGGGCTGCGCCCCCTCGGAGACCACGACGATCGGTGCGTACTCGCGTTCGAACCGCGACTGGACCCAGCCCGACACCTGCTCGATCGAGAACGGCCGTTCCGGCACGAGGATGACGCTCGCCCCGCCCGCAATGCCGGAGTGCAGCGCGATCCACCCGGCGTGCCTGCCCATCACCTCGACGACCAGGGCCCGGTGGTGCGATTCCGCCGTGGTGTGGAGCCGGTCGATCGCCTCGGTGGCGATGTGCACCGCGGTGTCGAAGCCGAACGTGTAATCGGTGGCGCCGAGGTCGTTGTCGATCGTCTTCGGGACGCCGACCACGTTCACGCCTTCCCGGCACAGCCGTTCCGCCACGCCGAGCGTGTCCTCGCCACCGATGGCGATCAGCGCGTCGACGTGCTCGGCGGCCAGGACCTCCAGGATCCGCTCCGTCCCGCCGCCCTCGGCGTACGGATTGGTACGCGACGAGCCCAGGATCGTGCCGCCGCGGGTGAGGATCGGTTCGACGTCGTCGGGACTGAGCGGGCGCAATGATCCGGTGAGCGGGCCGTGCCAGCCGTTGCGGAATCCGACGACGTCCCAGCCCCGTTCACCGATGCCCTTCAGGGTCACCGCGCGGATCACCGCGTTCAGCCCGGGACAGTCGCCGCCACCGGTCAGGACACCCACGCGCATCGAGTTCCACCCTCCGCAGTTCGCACGTCACTGTGTGCGCCCAGGATAGACACACATCACTGGATCGGTGCAGCGGACGGCGGGAGTCGGCGGGGCGTGCGCGGCGGATTCGGCTGCTCACCGCGGCGGCGGATAACAGACGCGGCTTCCGTGTCGATCTTTCCGACATGCCGGATTCTTCGCGCGCGGGACATCTGCCCGGCCTTGCGGGCCCACCCGGCGGCCCGGTCGAGCGGCGCGCGACAGGACGTGCGGCGACAGCCGCCGTCATGCTCGTACTCACCCCGCTGCACGGTCTCGCCCTCCTGGCTGCCCTGCTGGCCATGGAATCGTGGGACGGGAGCGGACGGGGCGTGCCGTTCCGCGCCTGCACGGCTGACTCGGTCTCGTGCTCCGGCCCGAACCTTCCGATGATCGCCGGCGGGATCCTCGTCGTCCTCTCCTGCGTGGCCGTCGCCGTCCACGCGGGAATGCGCACGGGACGACTGCCCCCGCGGTGGCGGCACCGCGGCTTCCTGGCGTGCATCGCCGCCCCGGCCGCCGCGCTGGGAGACACCGTCGCCGCCCTCCTGCTCTGGTGATCGGATCGCGCCGGCCACGCATGACCCCATCGGAGTAGACACTGGCCTCAGCGGAGTAGACAGCGGCCCATCGGAATCGACAAGGCCCCCATCGGCTTAGACAAAGGTCACTGGACCGATGAAGCTAGGTAAGCCTCTGCTACGGTCCAGGGCATGCAGCGCTATTACTGGTTTACCTGGCCGGCCCGGAGTGGGCCGGTCGGCGTGACCGTGCGCTGACCCACAACCACTTCGAGCCGGACGACGAGCCGGCTCGGTGTTGCCCGGGGCGGCTTGCGGAAAGGAAGTCACCCCGATGGCCACTCTGCCGACCACGGAATCCCCCGATCCCACCGCGGCATCCCCTGCGGGCACCCGCCTGGACGATCACCGCATCACCCATGTCAGCCCGCTGATGTCGCCCGCGCTGCTGCGCCAGGAACACCCCGTCGACGACACCGTCGCCCGCACCGTCACCGCGGGCCGCGAGGCCGCCGTGGACATCCTGTCCGGCCGCGACGACCGGCTGCTGGTCGTCGCCGGACCGTGCTCGGTCCACGACCCCGAGGCCGCACTCGACTACGCCCGGAAGCTCGCGGCCCACGCCGAGAAGGTCCGCGGCGAGCTGCACATCGTGATGCGCGTGTACTTCGAGAAGCCCCGCACCACACTCGGGTGGAAGGGCCTGATCAACGATCCCGACCTCGACGGCCGCTTCGCCGTCAACAAGGGCCTGCGCCTCGCGCGCCAGTTGCTGCTCGACGTCTCCGCGCTCGGCCTTCCGGTCGGCTGCGAGTTCCTCGACCCGATCATTCCGCAGTACATCGCCGACATCGTGACGTGGGGTTCCATCGGCGCGCGCACCGCGGCCAGCCAGGTGCACCGCCAGCTCTGCAGCGGACTGTCGATGCCGGTGGGGATCAAGAACTCCACGGAAGGCGACGTGCAGGTCGCGGTCGACGCCACCCGCGCCGCCGCGGGGAGCCACGTCTTCCCCGGAATCACCACCGACGGCGTGTCCGCGCTGCTGACCACGGCGGGCAACGAGGACTGCCACGTCATCCTCCGCGGCGGCAGCGCGGGCCCGAACCACGACTCCGGCACGGTCGCCGACACGCTTGCCCGGTTGCGAAAGGCGGACCTGCCCGAACGCGTCGTCGTGGACGCCAGCCACGGCAACAGCGGTAAGGACCACGTCCGCCAGGCCGGGGTCGTGACGGAGCTGGCCGAACGCATCGGCGCGGGCGAGCCCGGGATCTCCGGCCTCATGCTGGAGAGCTTCCTCGCCGACGGCAGGCAGGATCTCACCCTCGGGCGCGCGGCGGACCTGGACTACGGCCGCAGCATCACCGACGCGTGTCTGGACTGGACCACGACGGCGTCGCTGCTCGACGACCTCGCCGCGGCGGTACGCGCCCGCCGGGGCTGACGGTCCCGCGCGGCCGAGCTGGCCGACCGGGCGCGGCGGAATCGCCTGCCGCGCCCGGTCAGTCGGTGAACCCGGCGCTCCGGCGCACCTGTTCGATGATCTTCCATCGCTCCAGGTTGTGCTGCGCGTCGGCGAGCGCGTCGTGGGCGTCGGCCGGCTGTTTGGGCAACGCGGGCTTGCCGACGTCCTCCCAGCGCTGGCGCAGGTCCCGGGTGAACCGGGGCAGCTGCCGCGGCAGCTTCGGCATCGCACCCCACAGCTGGGCCAGTGCGACGTGGTCGTAGGCGGCGTACCAGGCCCACAGTTCGATGCCGTCCGACGGCTTGCCGAAGAACTCGAGCAGGTCCTCGCGGATCCGTTCGCGACTGCGCCAGGCCTTGTCGGCGGGCGACGGCAGCTTGTCGAGCACGTTGTCGCGCACCCACTTGCCCGCCTTGGCCGGGTCGAACTCGGTCGAGACCGCGTAGAAGCTGCGTCCGGATTCGTCCACCACACCGATCGACACCAGGTCGATGGTCACGCCGTCCTCGATGAATTCGGTGTCGTAGAAGAATCGCACCGCAGCACCGTAACGGGCGCCCCGCCGGAGCGTGTGGGCCGGTCCGGCGGTACCCGTGACCGTACCGCGGTCCGCCCGCCCGTGGCCGCCCGCACGCGTGCAACCCGCCCGTCCACCCCGTCGCACAGGCGCGGGCTTCGAGTACTCAGCCCGCGCGACTCTCCGGCATCCGGGACGAGGCCACATCGGCCCCGGACCGGCCGACCCCACCGACCTCGCCGGCCTGCGGCTGCAGCGGCACCGCCGCCTCGCCGAGGTCCTCCTTGGCCTTGGCGGCGTAGACGTCGACGTACTCCTGGCCGGACAGTTCCATGAGCGCGTACATGATCTCGTCGGCGATCGACCGCTCCACGAACCGGTCACCGGCGAGCCCCTCGTAACGCGAGAAGTCGAGCGGCCTGCCGAAGCGGATCTCGAGCCGCCGCGGCCACCACATCTTCGAGCCGATGGGGTTGACCTTGTCGGTGCCGATCATGGCGACGGGGATCACAGGCGCCTGCGCCTCGAGCGCGATGCGCGCGACGCCGGTCTTGCCCTTGTACAACCGTCCGTCGGGCGAGCGGGTGCCCTCCGGGTAGATCCCGAGCAGCCGCCCCTCGTCGAGCAGCCGGACGGCCGTGTCGAGCGCGGCCTGCGCCGCCGAGGCGCCCGAGCGGTCGATCGGGAACTGGCCGGAGGCGGTGAAGAACCACTTCTTGAGCCGCCCCTTGATGCCGGGCGCAGTGAAGTACTCCTGCTTGGCGGGGAACGTCACCCGCCGGGACACGTACACCGGCATGAAGAACGAGTCGGCCACGGCGAGGTGGTTGCTCGCGATGATGGCGCCGCCCTCGGCCGGGATGTTCTCCGTGCCGGTGACCTTCGTCGGCCACAGCAGCCGCAGCAGCGGACCGAGCAACACGTGTTTGAGCAGCCGATACAGCACCGGGCCGCGCCTCCTCATCTCCGCACCCAACCGAAGCGATCACAGTACGAACGCCGTGTGCACCGCCACAACAGCGGGACCGCAACCACCATGTATCTCACACCGGACACCGCTGCGGCGAGGCGTCGGCCTCCCCTCCCACGGGGAGAGCCGACGCTTCGCGCCCGCACGCCGCGCCGCCGTGCGACGATGACACCCGATCACCCGTGCAGAGGGAGGGACCTGCGGCATGCCCGTGCTCGCCGGCTCCGAGCCGTTCCGGCACACCGGGAACAGTCGAACCGGGGTGTCGCGGTGCCGCGGTGTCGCCCGCGGCGCGACCGACGGCGTCGGTACCGATCCGGCATGGGTCGCCGACATCGTCTTGCACAACGGCTTCCGCGTCGCCACCCTCGGTGGCGACGCGCCGCTTCTCTTCGAACGCGGCACCGCGTTCGCGGCCGCGGTCAGGCAGGTGGGGACCAAGTGAGCAGACCAGGCTCCGACGGACCGGAGAACGTCGACGCGACGTTCGAGGAGATCGTCGCGGATCTCCGTGCGCAGGGTTTCGACGAGCACGCGTTCGATCCGCAGGGCTTCGACGAACCCGGCGGCGACCACCGTGACGACCGGGGCGGGGCCGCGGGCGATCGCGGCGGCGCGCTGGCGGAGCGCCCCGGACCGGGTCCTGCCGACGACCGCGACGACGACCGTGACGACGACGGCGGCCCGGCCGGGACCGCCCCGGGCTCGCGCGGTGACGGGTGGCGGGACAGCCCGATCGCCTGGGACGAGACGATGTTCGGCCCGGCGCCCGGCGGCGACGAGGATCCCGACGACCACTTCGTCCCGCCCGAACCGCCGCCGCTGCCGAAGCCGCGCAAGGGCGCGGTGGTCGTACTGGTGCTGCTGGTCCTCGGAATGCTGCTGTTGATCGCCCCGTCGCTCGTCGGCCTGTCCGGAGGGGTGGCCACGCCGCTCGGCATGCTCGCGCTCGCGGCGGGACTCGCGCTGCTGCTGTTGCGCGTCAGGCAGGGCCCGCCGGACGGAGCCGACCCGACCAACGGTGCCCAGGTCTGACCCATCGTCGTGGGCGGGCTCCTCACTCGGGCGTGCAGGCGTCGAGCAGTCGCCACAGCGCGTCCGGGGCCATGGTCGCCGTGGCACCGGCGCCGAGACTCCCCCGCCGCCGGTCGTCGGCCGTGACCGCGACGAGATGATCGCCGGGCCCGGCGGCCCGCGCGCGACGGACGACCGCCGGGAACCCGCCGTCACCGGTGCCGCCTGCGTCCACCAGCTCGACACCGGCACCGGAGCCGCCCGCCGCCGGGCCGTCGCCGACCAGCACCACGTGCGGCCACCACGTCCAATGCGCAGCTCCGGCCACGTCGCCCAGGCCCAGATCGCCCGCGGCCACGCCGACGCCGGCGAGTACCGTCAGCCGGTCGCGCAGCCGCGGCACCGCTCCGGCCTCGCCACCCGGCCGGCCGGGGCGCGCGCCGAGCACGGTGTCGGCGTCGACCAACAGCACGAGCCGCCGGTCGAGCTGACCGCGAAGCTCCGGCCAGGCCGCGGCGAACCCGCTGTGCAGCGGATAGTCGGCGACGTCAGCGGGCGATACCCAGCGCAGGGCCGTGCTCTCGGCGTTGGTCACACGCGGCTGCGCCGCGTCACCGACCGCCGTCGCGAGGACCGTGGTGTACCGCCAGCTGCCGTGTTCGTCGGCGCGCTGGGCGAGCACCCGGAAGGCCTCGCCGGACACGGCCGTCTCCTCCTCGGTCTCCCTGGCCGCTGCCTGGGCAGACGTCTCCTGCGGCTGCACCGCGCCGCCCGGCAGCGCCCACGGGCCGCCTTCGTGCGTCCAGTCGGCGCGGTGCTGCAGCAGCACTCCGCGACGCGGATCGCTCAGCAGCAGCCCGGCGGCTCCGAACAGCCCCCAGTGCCGCCGTCCGCAGTCGCAGCTGACGAATCCGTCCCCGTTGCCGACCAGCATCGTTCGAATCTAGCGTGTCCGGCCCGCGACACGCCCGTGGCCGACAGGATCAGACCACTCCCCGGCCGCTCTCGGCCGCGAGCGTGGCGGCGCCGACGATGGCGGCCTCGTCGCCCAGTTGCGCCGTCCGGATCCGTGCGTGCGGACGGTGTTTCCCGCCCGTCACCGCGCGCAGGTACGTCTCCCGCGCGTCGTCGAGGAACAGCGGCGCCGACGCCGATACGCCCCCGCCGATGACCACGACTTCCGGGTCGTAGACGTCGGCCACGAGCGCCAGGCCTTCCCCGAGCCACCGGGCGAGCTCGGCCATGGCTCTGCGCGCGAGGGGGTCACCGTCCCGCGCGGCCCCGGCAACACGGCGGCCCGTCACGGCGCCCGGGTCCCCGGCGGCCTCCCGCGCCAGCACCGTCGAGTGCTCGGGCCGGGTCGCCAGCAGTTCGATCGCCGTGGCGGCCAGGGCCGTGCCGCTGCAGTACCGCTCCCAGCAGCCGGACTTGCCGCACGGGCACTGCCGTCCGCCCGGCACGAGGCACAGATGGCCCAGCTCGGGCGCCACGCCGTGCGCGCCGCGGAACAGTTCACCGCCGAGCAGCAGGCCGGCGCCGATACCGGTGCCGAGCGCGACGAACACGCCCACCGACGCGCCCCGCGCCGCTCCGAAGCGATACTCGGCGAACGTCGCCGCGTTGGCGTCGTGTTCGAGGGTCACCGGCAGTCCCAGCCGGGCACTCATGTGCTCGGCCACCGTGGCGGTCCGCCACGGCAGGTGCGGGGCGAACATCACCGACGTGCGATCGCTCCCGACGAATCCGGCGACGGCCAGGCCCACGGCGGCCACCTCGTGCCTGCTCCGCAGGTCTGCCACGACACCGGCGATCGCCTCCTCGAGGGCCGTCTCGTCGCGCGGGGTACCGGTGCGCGCGGTGTCGAGCACGTCGCCGGTCCCGTCGACGACCCCGGCACGGATGCTCGTGCCGCCGACGTCGATTCCGATCGCGGCCACGGGCTACTCCCCCGGTTCCCAACTCTCACGCGGGCGTACGGGCACCCGCTGAACCCGACGCGACGAGCCTGCGGGCCCGCTCCCGCCGGAACCGCGGCCGGGCCGCTCGGCGAACACCGACGCCGGTGTGGCGGTGAAGCCCGCCGGGGCGGGCCCCGGCCGGGACGACGGACGGTAGCCGGGCATGTGCACCCCCTCGTCCGGCTGCCACCGGTCGGCGAGCACGGCGCGGAGCAGCGCGATGAGCGCAGCGGCCTGGTCGAGCACGCGCACCGCGATCTCCGGCGTCTCACCCCGCACGATCGCGATGACGGCGCAGAGCGGGCACCACGAACACGCCGATGCCCGGTCGCCGTCACCCTCCGCCGCGGCGTCGGCCCCGGAACCGGCCGGCGAGCCGGGGTGCGCGGCGCTCTCGTGCGAGCCCGGCTGCGAGGCGCCGCCCCACGGGGTCTGCGCCTCGCACGAGCCCGGATCACCCTGGCCGTGTCCCGCGGCGAACACGCTCCGCAGCCACGGCTCGGCCCGCTCGGTGACGAGGTCGACCAGCAGCCGGATCTCCTCGGCCAGCCGCGCGCCGTCGGCCGTGGGCCCGGCCCCGGCTCCCGGTTCCCCCGCGCGGCCCGCGGGCCCGTCGGTGCCGCTCATTCCGCTCCCTCCAGGTGCACGAGCACGCCGCGGGGATCGGATTCGGCATCCGTGATCCGGCAGGCGCGCAGTGGTTCCGGCAGCGCGATCAGCCTGCGCACACCGTCGACCGTGATCGCGAGATCGTCGTCGACCCGCGCCAGGTCGACGACGCTGTCCCGGGCGAGCGGCACTGCCACCCGGAGCCGATAGCCGTCGCCGGCTTCGAACATCTGCAACAGCGGGCCGCCGGCCTCCGTCGGTGCGGAGCCGTCGGCCGTCGAGCCCTGCCCGAGCGGGTCCGACGTGCCGTACAGCTCGGTGGCGATCTCCCGCAGCGCGGCCACCCCGACCGGTTCGTCGGCGCGGTACTCGACCGAGCGCAACCGCTCCGCGGCCTCGCCCAGCCCGGAACGGGCCAGCTCCGCCAGCACCTCGTCCTGTTGCCGGCGGCGCTGCCGTACCCATGCGGCGGCTGCGCCGCGCCACCAGCCCGGCGAGGGCATCACGCGGTTCGCGATCATCCCGTCGACGCGGATGCCGCGCAAGGCGAGCGAGGTCAGCGTCCGCCGCGTCTCGGCGACGACGACCCGCTCGGGCGTGAACACCAGCCGCACGCTCGTGCGCACAGGGTCGGTCAGCAGGTCCCGCAGCGACCGGGTGTGGTCCGCCAGCCGGGCCATCGACCGCGCCAGCCCGGACCGCTTGGCCACAGGACCCGCCATACGCCTCAGATACCCCGACACGGCCTCGGGCAGCGCCAACAGGCGCAACGTCTCGGCCGTCGGGCCGCAGTCGACGACGACGGCGTCCCACTGCCGCGTCCCGGCGAGCCGCTGCACCTCGCCGAGTGCCAGCAGCTCGTCGACCCCGGGAACGACGCTCAGCTCCTCGGCGGCGAGCCCGTCCAGTCCGCCGCCGCGCACCAGCGCCGCCTGCAGCTGCTCGCGCACGCCGTCCCACGCGCCGTCGGCCAGAGCGCGGACGTCGAGCTGCGCGCCGTACAACCCGTCGGCCACCGCCGCCGGCTCGTGCCCGAGCGGCACCGCGAACGCATCGGCCAGCGAATGTGCCGGGTCGGTCGACACGACCAGTGTCGCGGCCCCGCGGTCCGCCAGTGCGGCACCGGTCGCGGCAGCCAGCGTCGTCTTGCCGACACCGCCCTTCCCGGTCAGCAGCAGCAGTCGCACGCGCGTTAGCCCTCGGCCTCGACGCGCTTCTTCAGTTCCTTCAGAGCAGTGTCCATGATCATTTTCTCGGCCTTGCGCCGCAGCATTCCGATCATCGGCAGCGCCAGCTCCACGGCCAGCGTGTACGTGACCTTGGTGCGGTCACCGCCGAGCGGTTCGAGCTCGTACCTGCCGTTCTGGGTCTTCTGCATCTGGCCTTTCACCAGATGCCAGCTCACCGACAACCCGTCGTCGGCCCAGTCGTACTCGAGCGTGTAGACGTCCTTGACCGGGCCCGAGTCGAGCGTGAACCGCACCTGCGTGGCCCGGCCCCGTTCGTCGGTGCCCAGCACCTCGGTATGCTGCACCGCCTTGGCCCACTCCGGATAGGCAGGCAGATCGGCGATGACGGCCATGATCTGCTCCGGAGGGGCATCGACCTCGATGGACTGCGTGGACTGGTCGGCCATGGCGCTAGAGCGTAGCGGTCCGGTGTTTCACCATCGCAGCACGTAGGGCCGCGGGTCGCGCTTGAAATGTCCCACGTTGCGGCATTCGGTCACCCCGACCCGCTTCGCAGCGGCCAGCGGCTGGTGAACGTGGCCGAACAGCGACCACCGGGGCCGCTCCCGCACGATCAGGTCGGCAAGCGCCTCCGAGCCGAGCTCACCCCGCCGCGCGACGACGTCGTAGGTCAGTTCCGGCAGCGCGGGCGGGATGTGACTGCACAGCACGTCCACGCCGGTCAACCCGGCGACGGCCTTGTCGAACTCCTCACGCGTGCGCAGGTAGGGCCGCCACGCCTGGTCGCGCCGCGGCGCCGCACCCTCCGGCAGCACCGCACCCCCGACGAACCCGAACCGGAGCCCGCCGATGTCGCAGACCTCACCGTCGACGAAGTGCAGGCCGGGCGCCTCGAACTCCGGCCACAGCGCGGGGGCGTCCACGTTGCCGGGGATCGCATAGGTCGGCGCGGGCAGCACGCCGAACAGTCGCGTGTACTGCTCGCGCACGGCCTCGTCGACCGCGGACCGCGGGTCGTCCAGGCTTCCCCACAGCCGTTTCGACAGCTCGACCATCTCCCGCCTGCGGCCTTCGCGGCGCAGCGTGGCGAAGGTGGCGACGTGCTCGGCGCCGAACAGCGAACCGAGGATGCCGCCACCGTGCTCGTGGTAGTCGACGAAATCGATCAGGTCACCGAGCACGACGAGCGCATCGGCACCGTCCCCGGCGCGCGCCAGCGCCTCGGCGTTGCCGTGCACGTCGGAGACCACATGAACCCGCACGTGATCATTCTACCGCCGCCGGCGGCGGCATCCCGGCGGCGCGGCCGTCCTCCAGCGTCACCTTCAGGTCCAGCGCGATCGCCTTCGCCGCACGCGCCCGTCGGTCGAACTCGCGCCGCAGGAGCGCACCGGAGAGGCGCTGGCCTTCACCCGTGACGGGGGTAGCGCGCAGGAAATAGTGCAGCAGGGTGCCGTCGAGCACGGGTTCCAGCCACACCTCCATCGTGCCGACCAGCGCGCCCCGCACGGTCCAGCGCAAGCCCTGATCGCCGCGGTCGGTATAGACTTCCAAGACCAGGTCGGGCCAGTACCGCCGCCACGCCGCCGGGTCCGCGAAGACCGCGGCGAGTGTGCTCGGGGGCACGGTCAGGAAGGTCTCGTCGACGATGTCGAGCGCAGGCTCGGATTCGGATCCGGTCACGGTTGCGAGATGGTATGCGCCTCACAACACGCGCACACCCACCCATGGTGAACGGCACCGGCACCGGCTAAGTTGACCGGCGAGTAACAACGTTGTTTGGAATCCCACTGCGGAGGTTGACGTGCGCGAATACAGCGCCCCAGCACTACGGCCCATCGCCGACGACGAGAACGCCTCCGACGTCGTCTGGGCCAACGCCGAGCGGTTCGGCGACACCGTGAGCTTCCGTCGACTGATCGACGGGTCGTGGCGCGACGTCACCGCGCGCACCTTCGCCGCCGAAGTGCTCTCCGCCGCCAAGGGCCTCATCGCCGCCGGTATCGAGCGCGGCGACCGGGTCGGCCTGATGTCGAAGACCCGCTACGAGTGGACCCTGTTCGACTTCGCGATCTGGGCCGCGGGCGGCGTCACCGTGCCCATCTACGAGACGTCCTCGGCCGAGCAGGTCCACTGGATCCTGTCCGACTCGGGCGCCAAGGCGGTCATCGTCGAGACCGACGAGCACACCGCCGCCCTCGGCGAGGTCCGCGACCGGCTGCCCGAGCTGGCCCACGCCTGGCAGATCGACGGCGGCGACCCCGCGGTCGAGGCGCTGACCGCGCTCGGCGCCGACCGCGCCGACGACGACGTCCACACCCGCCGCCGCTCCGTGGGGGCCGACGACGTCGCCACGATCTGCTACACGTCCGGCACGACGGGCAGGCCGAAGGGCGTCACCCTCACCCACCGGAACCTGCTCTCCGAGGTGCGGGCCGACATCGACGCGTTCCCGGATCTGATGGAGTCCGGCAACTCGCTGCTGCTGTTCCTGCCGCTCGCCCACATCCTGGCGCGCGCCATCGCCATCACCGCGTTCACCTCCCGCGTCACGCTCGGCCACACCGACACCACGGATCTGGTCTCCGACCTCGGCGCCTTCCGGCCGACGTTCGTGGTCGCCGTGCCGCGCGTGTTCGAGAAGGTCTACAACTCGGCCAAGCTCAAGGCACACGCCGCGGGCAAGGGCAAGATCTTCGACGCGGCCGAGGCGACCGCGATCGCCTACAGCCAGGCCACCGACGCCGGCAAGGTCGGCCTGGGCCTCAAGCTCAAGCACGCGGTGTTCGCCAAGCTCGTCTACAGCAAGCTGCACGCGGCACTGGGCGGGCGGTGCATCGCGGCCGTGTCGGGCGGCGCCCCGCTAGGCACGCGCCTCGCGCACTTCTTCCGCGGTATCGGGGTGCCGGTGTTCGAAGGCTACGGCCTGACCGAGACCACCGCCGCCGCATGCGTCAACACGCGCGATGCCTTCAAGGTCGGCACCGTCGGCAGGCCGGTCGCGGGCACCTCCGTGCGCGTGGCCGAGGACGGTGAGCTCATGCTCTCCGGTGGTGTGGTGTTCGGCGAGTACTGGCGCAACGAACAGGCCACCGCCGAGTCCCTCGAGGACGGCTGGTTCCACACCGGTGATCTGGGCGAGGTCGACGACGAGGGCTTCGTCAAGATCACCGGCAGGAAGAAGGAGATCATCGTGACGGCGGGCGGCAAGAACGTCGCCCCGTCGACGATGGAGGATGCGCTCAAGGCGCACCCGTTGATCAGCCAGGCGATGGTGGTCGGCGACCAGCGTCCGTTCATCGGCGCGCTGGTGACCATCGACGAGGAGTTCTTCCCGACGTGGAAGGAGCAGAACGGCAAGCCCGCCGACGCCACCGTGGCCGACCTGGCCGGGGACGAGAAGCTGCGTGCGGACGTGCAGGCCGCCGTGGACGAGGCGAACAAGCTCGTCTCACACGCCGAGGCTGTCAAGAAGTTCAGCATCCTGCCGCGGGACTTCACCGAGGCGGGCGGCGAGGTCACGCCGAGCATGAAGCTCAAGCGCAATGTCGTCAGCAAGAACTACGCGGGCGACATCGACTCGCTGTACGCCAAGTAGGTCAGCGGCCGGTTCCATGTGGGAGGGGTGCTCACCGCGCGGTGAGCACCCCTCCCACATGTGTGCCTCCTCCCGCCCCACCCGGCGGGTCCGGCACCGCCTGCCGTCCGTCCGCGGTCGCCGCACACGGTCCCCGGCCGCCGCACGATCCCGGCCACGCCGACGTCGCAGACGGATCATCACCGTCCGCTGCGGACATCACCGTCCCCGGGTCCTGCCGCCACTCTCGGGCCGTGCCGCCACGTCCGGATCAGCGGTGCTCCCGGAAGGGGCACCGCCACCGCGACCCGTGGCCGCCCCTCCGGGGTGTCTCGGACCGCGACGGCCGCGGGCCACCGCCGACGGTCACTGCCGCCGAATCAGCGGCACGACCGGCGCCTGCTTGTCCGACAGCGGGATCTCGTACCGCTGCGCCAGGTAGGACGAGATCTGCTTGAACAGCGGCGCGGCCGAGCTGCCCGCGGGCAGCGTCGTGTCCGGAGCGTCGAGCCGGATGCCGACGACGAAACGGGGGTCGTCGGCGGGCAGAATCCCGGTGAACGTGATGTTGTAGAGCTCGTTGCTGTAGGCACCCGTCTTCGGGTCGACCTGCTGACCCGTGCCGGTCTTGCCCGAGATCTGGTACCCCTCGATCGCGGCCTGCGGCGCCGTGCCGCTGTCGTAGAGGTCGCCGTCCTGCGTCGTCGCCCGCAGCATGTTGCGCACCTCGCGGGCGGTCTTCGCACTCACGACGCGCGTGCGCTCCGGCTTCGATTCGGCGACGCGCCTGCCGTCGGGCGTGCGGGTCGCGGCGACGACCCGCGGTTGGACGCGCACGCCGTCGTTCGCGATCGCCTGGTACATCCCCGCCATCTGCAGCACCGTCATCGACAGCCCCTGGCCGATCGGCAGGTTGCCGAACGTGGTGCCCGACCACTGGTTGCGCGGCGGAATGTAGCCGGGGCTCTCGCCCGGCAGGCCGGCACCGGTGCGCTGGCCGAGACCGAACTTCTTCATCAGGTCCATGTACCGGTCGGGGCCGAGCTCCTGGGCGAGCATCAGCGTGCCGACGTTCGACGACTTGGCGAAGATGCCGGTGGTGGTGAACGGCTGCGTGCCGTGTTCCCACGCGTCGCGCACCGTGTGGTCGGCGACCTTCATCGAACCGGGGACCCGGTGGACGTCCCGGGGGCCGGTGACACCGTCCTCGATCGCCCCCGCCGCCGTGACGAGCTTGTTCACCGAGCCCGGTTCGAACGGCTGCGTGACAGCCTCCTCCGTCATGAGGTCCGGGTCGAGGTTGTCCGGGTCGAGGGTCTGCTCGCTCGTCAACCCGTAGATCTCGCCGGTCTTCGAATCCAGCACCACTGCGCTGCCGCCGTCGGCGCGCGATTTCGCGACGTAGTCCGACAGCATCCGCTGCAGGTTGTACTGCACGTCGGAGTCGAGGGTCAGTTCGAGGTCGGACCCGGGAACCGCCGGTTGCACCTCCCGCTCCGTACCCGGGATCACCACGTCGGTGCCCTGCGCCGTGTCCACGACCTGCCGGCCCGGCTCACCCGTCAGCACGCTGTTGCGCGCGCTCTCCAGCCCGGCGAGCCCTTCGATGTTGTGTTTGGACTGGTCCGGCTCCTCCATCCGCCAGTTGGCGAAGCCGACGATGTTCGACCCGATTTTCCCTGCCGGATACTCCCTGCGGGCGCGCTTCTCGTAGCCGATCTCCGGGAACTTCTCCTGGATCTCGTCGGCGACCGACGGCTTCACGTCGTCGACGAGATAGGTGAAGCTCGAATCCTTGTCGCGGAACTTCTCGAGCAGCTCGGACTCGGTCGTCTTGTCCGGCACCTGCTGCGCGATGAACTTCGCGATCTCGGCGACCCGCGTGTCGAAGCTCTCGTCCGAGTCCGGGTTCTTCTTCTCGGCCTCGGACCAGTTCTTGCGCATCAGCCGCAGGTTCGCCCACAGCGTCCTCGTCTCGACGCTGAACGCGAGTTTCGCGCCGTTGCGGTCCACAATGGAACCGCGCTGGGCCGGGATGTCGATCGTGGTGGTGCGCTGCTGCTCGGCGCGCGCCGACAACGCCTCCGCCTGGAATCCCTGCACGTGGACCAGTTTGACGCCGGTGGCGACGAGCACCACGGCGAGCGCGATCCGGCCCGCCACGAACCGGCTCCGCGTACCACGGTCGGCCGGGGCCTGCCCGGCGCGACGAGCCTTCGCCGAGTACGTCCGTCCCACCGGGCCGCGCCCCCGCGACGGCGCCTTACCGCTCGCGCCCCCCGCACCAGCCGGTCGTTTCGGTCGCATCGGTCCCCTCCGGATCACTCACACTCTCCCCGCCCGCGCCGACGGGCGGGGAGTCAGTCGGCCGTCTCCTGGCCGTCGGACTCGGCAGCCCGGTCATCGGCGCCGGCGTCCCCAGTGTCACCGCTGCGGGAGCTGTCGTCGCCACTGCCGCGGTCACCGCGCGTGTCGGCTCCGGCCTGCTGGTCACGCTGCTGGCCGCGTTGCCCGTCCGGTGCGTCGTCGTCCGGTTCGTCGCCGCCCCGTGCGTCGTTCCCCCGCGAGTCGTTCCCCTCCGAGTCGTTCCCCTGCGAGTCGTTCCCCTGCGAGTCGTTGTCGGCTGCGTTGCCGCCATCCCGGCCGCCACCACCGTCGGCGGCCCGGCCGTCGTTCCCGTGCTCGGCGGGCTGTTGCGGCGCGGGCCCGTTCGCGCGCTTCGGCTCGCCGACCACGCGCACCGCGCCGTCGGTGGCCACGACGAGCCGCGCCGGATCGCCGCCCGGGACCATGCCAAGCGCCTCGGCCCGTTCGGCGAGCTGTGCCGGCGCACCGGCCGACGCGACCGCACGCTGGAGTTCCTCGGACCGTTCGGCCAGCGAGTCGTTGTTCTGGCGGAGTTGTTCGAGCCGGTACGAATCGGAGATCGCCTGGGTCGAGAGCCACAGCGTCGTCGCCACTCCCACGGCCATCAACGCCATGAGCATCAGCACGAACGACGCCCGGGACCGCGGCCACCGGAGCTGCAGGCGCAGCCTGCGCGGCTCGGGCGTCTCGCTGCGTTCGGTCTGCCGCTGCAGCGCCTCGACGCGCTGCGCCCGGCGAGCGTAGGCGCGCTCTGCCGCAGAGCTGCGGCGGCGCGGCGAGCCGGTCGCGGGAGCGGAAGCCGGTGCCTGCCTCGTGCCACGCCGCGGACTCTGCCGCGGCCGCTCGACCGGCTGGGAACGAGGACGTGCGGGTGCAGTCATGAGGCAGCCGCTCCAATCCGCTCGGCCGCGCGCAGACGTACCGACGCCGCACGCGGGTTGTGCTCGATCTCCTGCTCGCCCGCCTTCTCGGCACCGCGGGTGAGCAGGCGGAACTCGGGGCCGTGGCCGGGAAGCTCGACGGGCAGTCCCTCCGGGGTCCGCGAGGCGGCACGGTCGGCGAGGGTCCGCTTGACGATGCGGTCCTCGAGCGAGTGGTAGGCCTCGACGACGATGCGACCGCCTTCGCCGAGCGCGTCGAGCGCGGCCGGCACGGCGGTACGCAGCACGTCCAGCTCCTGGTTCACCTCGATACGCAGGGCCTGGAACGTCCGCTTCGCCGGATGCCCGCCGGTGCGCCTGCTGGCGGCGGGCACGACGTCGTAGAGCAACCGGACGAGCCGCTCACTGCGGTCGAAGGGCTCGGACTCCCGTTCGGCGACGATCGCCTTGGCGATCCGCTGGGCGAACCGTTCCTCGCCGTACTCGCGCAGGATGCGGGACAGCTCCGGGACCGAGTACGTGTTGAGCACATCGGCGGCACGCAGACCCGTGGTCTGGTCCATGCGCATGTCCAGCGGAGCGTCCTGAGCGTAGGCGAAGCCACGGTCGGCGACGTCGAGTTGCATCGACGAGACACCCAGGTCCATGAGCACGCCGTCCACATGCGACAGGCCGAACTCGTCGAGGACGTCGGGCAGCGCGTCGTACACGGCGTGGACGTACTCGACACGGTCCCCGTGGCGCGCCAGCCGCTGCCGGGCGCGCTCGAGTGCGTTCGGGTCCCGGTCCAGACCGATGAGCCGCAACCGTGGATGTGCCGCCAGCAGGGCGTCGGCGTGGCCGCCGAGACCGAGTGTCGTGTCGACGAGAACGGCGTCGCGGTCGGCCACCGCGGGAGTCAGCAGCGCGGTGACCCGGTCCAGCAGCACGGGCAGGTGCGCGGAGTCACTGGTCACTGCGCCCCCTTCCGTCCCGCCCCACCGGGACTGTCCTCCCCGACGCGGGGCGGATGCCTACAGGTTGCGGGCCTGATACCGGGGAAGGTGCATCAGGGCCGCAGCCTGAGGGCATCCGCGCCCACGTCGTCCGTTCGTTGCTTCCCGCGTCCCCGACAACTCGGGAAGCACGCCATGACCGGATCTCCGGTTTCCCGCGTCAGAAGACACCGGGCAGGATCTCCTCCTGCGCCTTGGCGTAGTTGTCCTCGTTCTCGTCCAGATAGGACTGCCACGCCTCGGAATCCCAGATCTCCAGCCTGGTGATCGCCCCGATCACCACGCATTCCTTGTTGAGCCCGGCATAGCGCCGCAACTCGGGTGCGATCGGAATCCGACCCTGGCTGTCCGGTCGCTGTTCGTCGGTTCCCGCGAACAGGTACCGCTGGTAGGCCCGCACCGATTCGTTCGTGAACGGGGCCTCCGCGACCTTCCTGGCCATCTGTTCGAACTCCGCTCGCGGGAAGACGTAGAGGCAGTGGTCCTGACCTTTGGTGATCATCAGACCCCCAGCCAACGCTTCCCGGAACTTCGAGGGCAGCGTCAACCGCCCTTTGTCGTCCAGCTTCGGGGTGTGAGTGCCGAGGAACATCGGCCTCCACCTCCCCTGCCGAGCCCGCAATCCGTCCCGTCGGACCCGCCGGCATCGACCACGGAGCTCCCTTCCGCCCCACTGCTCACCACCGTACCCCACTTCTCCCCACAGTCAACGTGAAAAGCCGGGAAACAGGATCGAACCAGTGGCGTTCACCCAGGTCACAGCCGTGGTTCTACAGTGGGGGACGGTGGGGGAAGATCGCCGCCCCGGGGGATGTAGTCGACCTCCCGACGCCCACAAGACGCCCGCTATGCCCGATTCGCGGGCGAAATTCGCCGTTCGGCAGGTCCGGTGGGTGACAGTGGGGAACCGTCGTCCCCGAAGTGGGGAGCACCGTGGGGAGCCCCCCCCCGGAGTGGATGGGACCACCGGTGGGGAGCGGGGTGGGGAACCATGGTCGCCGGCGTCCGGGGCGGGCGGCCGTGGGCGCGAACGCCGTCAGCGGCGGCCGGGTGCCGCAGGGGACCCGGCGACGGTGATCTGTTCCCCTGCGAGGAGGTCGGCGAGACGGGCCGCCACGCGCTCACGGCCGGTGGGCGCCACCGTCAGCCAGGGATCGCCGGCGGGGCCGGGCCGGACGACGGCCGTGTAAGCGCCCACGTCGGTGAGGAACCAGCTGATGCCACCCTGCCTGACGAGCCGGGTCGCCTCGCGGCGGTACACGGAGAACTGTCCTGCCGACAGCACCGGTCGTGCCTGGATGGCCAGCACCTCGCGCACCTGGCGGTCGTGGGCGCGCGAACCGGTGCCGCCCTCGTAGACCGGATCGGCGGCCGTGTCGAGGGTGGCCGACGGCAGGCTCACGCCGTGTCCTGGCCCGCCCTCGACATCGGGCAGGATCGCCGCCGCCTCTGCACAGGCGCGGTCGCGTGCGACGGCGTCGAGACCGATGGTGCGGTTCGGCTGGACGGCCAGCACTCCCCTGCCGTCGGGCAGTTGCGCAACCAGTCCGCGGAGTGGTTCGGGGTCGGCCGCGTCGAACAGCACTTCGCACTCGATCGTCGCAGCCGCCGCAGCGATGCCGGCCAGCCGGCCGCGCAGCGCCTCGTCCAGTTCGCCGGGGTACAGACCGCGGTCGGCGAGGTTGGCGTAGACATCTCGGCGGATGCTCGCGCGTTCGTCCTCGGTGCGGCCCACGCTCGGCACGGCGAGCACGGACGGCGGCGCGCCGAGTTCCAGGTCCGACCAGAGCACGTCGAACGCCGATGCCGAGAGGCGGATCATGCCGGGCCGCTCAGCGACGGCGGCACCGTGAACGAGGGCACCCGCGCCGCGTCGCGCAGCGCGAGATCACGCGCGTGCAGCACGTCGATGGCCCGGCGCCGCGCCTCCTCGGCCTCGGCGCGACGCTCCGCCATCACGTCGGTCAGACCGGCCAGGGCGGCCAGGTCGCCGGTGCCCATGGCGTCACGGATCATCGCGCCCGGGTCGTACGAGACCGGATCCGGCATCGCCGACCGCGCGTGCGCCGACGCACCCGTCTGCGCCGACACGGCATCGCCCAGCGTGCCGGCGGTCGCCGCGGCCTGTCCTGCCCAGGCGGTGGCCCGGCCCAGCGCCGCCCGCAGCGCCTGGCCGGCCTCGCCCTGCCACGCCTCCTCCGAGGCTGCGGCCGTGCCGGCCAGTTGCTCGCTCGCCTGCTGCAGCGTGCGACCGAGGCTCCGCCATCCCGTGCCGATCTCACCGGCGGACTCGGGATCGTTGCCGCTGTCGACGATGTCCTTGAGCTGCTCGTGGCTGTACCACTCGTACCGCACTCCCGGTTCCGGGAGTGCGGGGCCGGCGGTGCCCTCTCCCCCGGCGGCGCCCGCACCGCCCTGTGGTGACCCGCCGTGGGACGGCTCGCTGGGTGACGGCTCGCTCATCCGGCCCTCCCGGGAAGATCGGGTGCAATCAGCTCCGCCACGGCCGACGCACGGTCGCAGGACTCGCTGGTACCGCGGAAGTCCGCCGTGGAGACATCGATGTGGACCGACGCGGCCGGCCCCGCGGCGAGCAGCACCGTGCAGGTGCCGTCGTCGGCGGCGGGATCGGCGACGCGCCGCGCCTCGCGCCCCGCGATCTGCAGCGGGGTCGTCTGCCCCTCCGGCTGCAGCTCGGCCAGTGCGGACGTGGTGTCGAACGTGACGGTGACGCCGCCGGCACCCGGCTCGGTGTAGTCGCAGGCGCGGACCGAGCCGACGGTGCGCCGCTCCCCCGGCACGGTCAGCCCGGCCGTCGACCGCTCGGCGGGCGTCAGCCACGCACACGGATCCGGATCGGCCGTCACCGCGCTCGCGGACGGTGCCGTCGTTCCCGACGGCCCGGTCTCCACCGGCGTGTCCGGCGACGCACCGCCTGCACCCGCCGCCGCGTCCCCGCCGGCCTCGCCGCACGCCGACACCCCGAGCAGAGCCGCACCGGACAGCGCCGCCACGAGCCCCGCGCGGAGCTTCACCGCACCACCGCTGCGTACACCCTCACCCGTTCCGGTACCGCGCGGCCGGCCTAACCACCGGTTCACCCGCCGTGACAATCGACGCCCTTCAACTCGCCCTCGGCCTGCTCGTCCTGACTGCGGTACTGCTCGAGCGCGGTGGTGATCCGGGATCGCAGATCCGCCAGCTCCCTGCCGAACGCCACGAGCGCGTCCGAGACCGCACCCGAGGCCGGTTCGGCCCCGCCCGCGGGGTCGATGCCGTAGCGGGCCATGAACTCGCCGATCTCCCCGGCGTAGCCACCGCCGAGCGGCACCGATCGGCCGAGCACCTTCGCCTCCCGGACGAGCCTGCCGACGACGTCCTGGAGGTCATTGATCTGCTGCAACGCGTCCTCGGCCAGCTCCGGCGCCACGGCGAAGGTGCCGGCCGGCACGTCGACCGGGCCCGTGACGGGGGTGGGCGTACCACTGGTCATCGCGAGGTGCCTCTCCGTAACCGGACGGTTCCAGCCCGCAATCCTAGGCGACCGTGTGCCGGTGTCCAGCCCGCCACTCGTCTCGCGCGGCCGCGGTGGCCGTGCGCCTGCGGCCGTGTGCCCGGTGTCACCGAGGCACCACGCGGGGTGAATCCCCTCGTTTCGCCCGTGTTTGACACACTTCATGGGAGTCTGGAGCAGGGCGCATGCACGAATGTGGAGGTCGCGTGACGTCGAGAGGGCACACTGCCGCAACCACCGAGACGTTCGGTGACCGCCCCGCGTATCCGACGGCCGGAACGCCCGCACCGCACGCGGTCCTCGGCGACCTGCACGACACGGCACAGCGCATCGGCGCGAACGTGGAACGCGTGCTGGTCGGCAAGCCCGACGTCGTCCGCATCGCACTGGTCACCCTGCTGTCCGAGGGGCACCTGCTCGTCGAAGACGTCCCCGGCGTCGGCAAGACCTCCCTCGCCAAGGCGCTGGGCCGGTCCATCGACTGCACCGTGAGCCGTATCCAGTTCACCCCCGACCTCATGCCGAGCGACGTCACCGGCGTGTCGATCTACAACCGCCAGCAGGCGACGTTCGAGTTCCGCCCCGGTCCGGTGTTCGCGAACATCGTCGTCGGCGACGAGATCAACCGCGCCTCTCCCAAGACCCAGTCCGCGCTGCTGGAGTGCATGGAGGAACGGCAGGTCACCGTCGACACGACGACGTACCCGCTCGACTCGCCGTTCATGGTCATCGCCACGCAGAACCCGATCGAGATGGAGGGCACCTACGCGCTCCCCGAGGCCCAGCGCGACCGCTTC
This sequence comes from Prauserella sediminis, assembly GCF_014195435.1. Lineage (NCBI taxonomy): Bacteria > Bacillati > Actinomycetota > Actinomycetes > Pseudonocardiales > Pseudonocardiaceae > Prauserella > Prauserella sediminis. The sequence goes on from NZ_JACIBS010000002.1 coordinate 285,051, forward strand.
ACCGCGCGCGTCTCGGTCGGCTACCCGGACCCGCAGGCCGAACTGGCGATGGTCGACGAGCACGCGGGCCACAACCCGCTCGAGGACCTCACGCCGGTGTCGGACGGCGAGACCGTGCATCAGCTGGCCCGCGCCGTCCAGCAGCTGCACGTCGCGCCCGAGGTGCGGCAGTACGCGGTCGACCTGGTGTCGGCCACCCGGCAGCTGCCGGAACTGCGGCTCGGCGCCTCCCCGAGGGCGACGCTGCAGTTGGTCCGCGCCGCGCGCGCCCAGGCCGCGCTCGCCGGCCGCGAGTTCGTCGTGCCGGACGATCTGCACGCGGTCGCCGTGCCCGTACTGGCCCACCGGCTCGTCCTCACGACCGAGGCACTCGCCGCACGCCGCTCCGCCTCGGACGTCATTCACACCGTCCTGCAGCGGGTTCCCGTGCCCCAGCGCGGCGCGCCGGCGGGTGGGGCGGCCGGCACCGGAGCACCCGGTGCCGGCGCCCGCCCGCCGGTACCGCACTCCGCCAACGGCCACGGCGGCCAGCCGGCGCGGCCGGGTGCCGGTGCGGGCCAGCCCGGCGCGCCGGACGGCCACGGCGGCCCGTACGGCCACTGAACACGGATCCGACCATGACCAGCTACGCGGCGGGCGATCCGGCTCCGCGGACACCTGCCGGCAGGCCCGCGAGCGGCACCGGGTCCGAGCGAGCGACGGCACCCCCGGCGGTGCGACCGCGCCGCCGGGTCCTGCCACGCGCGCTGTCGGGCCTGACCACCCGCGGCCGCTGCCTGCTCGCCGCGGGCGTCGCCGCAGCGGTCTGCGCCGTGGTCCTCGACGAGCGCGGGCTGCTCCGCGTCGCGGCCTTCGTCGTGGCACTGCCCCTGCTGGCGGCGGCGCTCGCGGCGGCGTCCAAGGTGCGGATCGGGGCGCGGCGCACCGTCACCCCCGAGCGCGTTCCCGCGGGTGGCGACGGCGACGTGTGCCTCGACCTGTGGCGCACCGGCCGGCTCCCCGCCGGGGAGATCCTGCTCGAAGACCGCCTGCCGCCCCCGCTCGGCCCGCGGCCACGGTTCGTGGTGGAACGGCTCCCCCACCACCCCGTCACGTTGCGCTACCCGATCCGGCCCGGCATGCGCGGTGTCCACCGCATCGCCGCGCTGCGGGCGACGATCACCGATCCGTTCGGGCTCTGCGAGGTCGAACGCGATCTCGCGGCGCCGTCGCCGGTCGTGGTCGTGCCACGGGTCACCCCGCTGCGCGGCCGTCCCGGCGGCGCGGGCACCGGCGGGGTCGACAGCGGCAGCAACCGCCACCACGCGGGCCAGGGTGACCCGGACGTCATGGTGCGCCAGTACCGCACGGGCGACGACATGCGGAAGGTGCACTGGCGCTCCACCGCGCGCCGCGACGAGATCATGGTGCGCGTCGAGGAACGGCCGTGGCGGGGCGGCACCACCGTCCTGCTCGACCGCCGTGCCGCCGCGCACCACGGCGTCGGCCACCCCGACGGCAGCCTCGAATGGGCCGTCGAATTCGCCGCGAGCGTGTGCGTGCACCTGAGCGGTTCCGGCAGCCCCGTGCGCCTTGCCGACGAGCGCGGCGACGTCCTGGCCGACCTCCCTGACGGTGCGGGCCCGGCGGGCGGCGGTGTCGTCCTCGACGCGCTGGCCGCCCTGCAGCCCGCCCACGAACGCGACCTCGCCGTCTCCTCCGGCCCGGCACACGCGCAGGGCCACGAGCTGATCGCCGTGCTCGGCACCGTCGGCGGCCACGGCATCGCCGAGCTGACCCACACCCGCCCCCGCGGAGCGCCCAGCCTCGCGGTGCTGGTCGACACCGCGTCGTGGCAGCAGCCCGGTGGCGGTCCCACCGCGGCCGTCACCGACACGGCCGCGCTGCTGCGGGCCGCGGGCTGGCGCGTCGTCGTCGCAGGCCGGCGCGCGGACGTCGCGGACATCTGGGCGCAGCTGTGCCGCGCCACGGCGACCACCCCGCTGCAGGCGGGTGGTTCCCGGTGAGCGCGCCCGCACCGACCGCACCGCCACCGCCCGGCCCGGAGACCGCACCGTCACGCTGGCGGCCACGGGTGAGCCTGCACGGCATCGTCGGACCGCTCATGGCGGCGCTCGCGACGATCGCCGTCGCCACGGCGCTCACCGGCGTCGTGCAGGGCTGGTCCTGGTTCGGCGACATCGTGACGGCGGCGCTGCTCATCGCGGGCACCGGGATCGTGCTGCGCATCCTGCGACTGCACCCGTTCCTCGTCGGCGCCGCCCAACTGGGGGCGCTGCTCCTGCTCGTCACCGGATCGTTCACCACCGGTGGTGTGCTCGGCCTGTTCCCGGGGCCGCAGGCGTTCGGCGAACTGCACCAGGTGCTGACAGCCGGTTTCGCCGACATCCGCACCGGACTCCCGCCGGTCGAGGCCAGTGCCGGCATCCGCTGCCTGATCATGATCACCGTCGGGCTCGTCGCGCTGGTGGTCGATCTGCTCGCGGTGACCGCCGCCGCTCCGGCGGCGACCGGTCTCCTCCTGTTGTGCGTCTACGCCGTGCCGTCGGCACTCACCCCGGAACTGCTGCCGTGGTGGACGTTCGTGCTCGGTGTCGTCGCGTACGCCGCGCTGCTGGCCGTCGACGGCAGCCACCGGCACCGGGTGTGGCGCACCCGCGCCCCCGCCCGGGGATCGGGGGCCGGTGTGGGGTCGATGGCCGCTCCGTCGGGACTCGTCGCCACCGCCGTCGCAGCGGGTCTACTCGCGGGCGCGACGCTGACCTTCGTCGGCACCGAAGGCAGCCTGCCGGGCTCGGAACCCGACCGACAGTCGGCCCCCGGCGGACTCGGCGTGGAACCGTTCACCTCGCTGCGCGGCATGCTCGGCGACCGCACCCCCACCCGGATGTTCGAGGTAGACGGCCTCGGCGACAACGCGCCGCTGATGCGCGCGTTCACGCTGTCCCGGTACATACCCGGGCAGGGCTGGGGGCTGCCGGACGGGCGCCGCATGCCTGCGGGTCGTCCCGCCGACGGTCCGCTGCCGACGGTGCCGGGCGACACGGTCTCCGGGGAGGCACGGACCGTCCGGGTCACGCCCGTCAACTGGTTCGACGTCTGGCTGCCGACCTACGGGAAGATCCGCAACCTCGATCCGCCTCCGGGCGACTGGTACTACGACCCGGGCAGCGGGTCGGTGTACAGCGAGGACAGGCGCAGACCGCGGTCCTACACGATGACGACGTCGCTGTCCGAACCGACGCGGGAGCAACTACGCGCCGCCGGCACCGTCTCCGGACCCGATCCGCGGTACCGGGAGGTCGCCCGGATCGACCCACGCGTGCGTGCCCTCGCACAGGACCTCACCTCCGACGCGCCGACGACGTTCGGCAAGGCACAGGCCGTGTGGCGGTACTTCACCGACCCGTCCAACGGCTTCGTCTACGACACCGAGACCGCACCGGCGTCCGATCCGGACGCGCTCGCCGACTTCGTCCTGCGCGGCAAACGCGGCTTCTGCGAGCAGTACGCCTCCGCCATGGCGGTCATGCTCCGTTCCCTCGACGTGCCGTCCCGGGTCGCGGTCGGGTTCACCCGCGGCACCACCGACGGTCAGGGCACCCGCGTGCTCACCTCGGAGGACGCCCACGCGTGGGTCGAGGTCTATTTCGGCGACGAGCTCGGCTGGGTGACGTTCGACCCCACCCCGCTCACCAACGGCCGCGGATACACGCCCGACTACCTCGACACCGAGGACAACCCGGCTCCCGACGACCCGGACGAGTCGTCGCAGGTTCCGGACAGTTCGACGCCCGCATCGGAACCGTCCCGGCCCGCCGACGCTCCGGAGCAGCAGGCCCGCGGCGAGGGCGCCGGACCGCCGCCGCAGTGGCCCGGCTGGCTGGCCGGCATCCTGCTGGTGCTGACCACCGGCGGGGTCGCCGTGCTGGGCAGACGCGTCGCCACGACCCGCGCCGCACCCGTCGCCGTGGTCTCGGCAGTGGTCGCCGCCTGGGGTGTCACGCTGGTGCTGGCCGCGTGGCTCGTGCACTGGGCCGTTGCACTCGGCGTGTTCGTCGTCGTCGCCGGACTCCTCGGACCTGCGTGCGCCCGGGAGCTGATCCGCCGCCGGCGGCTCGCCGAGGTCTCCCGCGTGACAGCGGCGTCACCGGACGCCGCGTGGCGCGAGGTACGGGCCGAATGCACCGACCGAGGACTCGACCTGCCGTCCACGGCGACACTCCGGCAGGCCGCGGAGACGATCGGCGACCGGCTCGAACTCGACGACACCGGCCGCCGCGAGCTGCAGACGATCGTCTCCGCCGTGGAGCGGGCGTGGTACAGCCCGGCCGCGGGTGCCGGTGAGGAAGGACACGGCTCCGCGCAACCGGAGGACTCCCCACGGCCGAAACTGGACCACGCACTCGCGGGCCTGCGCGAGAGCCTCGCCCGCTGCGCACCGTTGTCGTGGCGGCGACGGGTACTGCCGCGGTCGCTGCTGCACCGCCGCGACCGCTGAACCCGCGAGCACCCCGGCCCGCGGCGATCCGCCCGGTCCCGCGTTCACGCCAGCCCGCGTTCGTTCCGGCCCACGGCGATCACCCAACGGGACAGGCTCGACGCGACGGTGCCGGATCCGGCAACCACGGGACGCTTTCGGGCACTGGCGAGGAGCCGGTTCCGGTCGAGTGGGGTCGACACAACTCGAGCAGGGCTCCCGCGAGGGGAGCCCTGCTCGAGAACGGCTGTGCGGTCGGCGCGATCCGGCGCCGGACGGGTCACACCTGCACGGGAACCCGGGCCTCGGTGACCCGCCGTCGCGGCGTGGACCGGACGGGCGTCGTCATCTGTCGTCGAACCGCTGGCGGAGCCGGTCCTCCATCCGTTGGGAGAACGAACTGCGCCGACGTTGAGCGGCACCGGACGAACCGCCACCGGATCCGCCCGAACCGTTGCCGGATTCCTCCTCCGGCTCCCCACCTGCTCGCATGGCAGTGACGACGAGCACCACCCCCAAGAACATCGCCAGGAAGCCGAACACGCTGATCAGCGGGATCTCGGCCACCCGCACCGGCACGACGACGCCGAGCACGAGCAGGCCGATGCCCACCACGAACAGCGCGGCGCCCTGCAGGCGCCTGCCCCGCTTCGGGCGGCGTACCTTCGCGCCGCGTACCGACGATGCGAACTTGGGGTCCTCGGCATAGAGCTCGCGCTCGATCTGATCGAGCAGCCGCTGCTCATGCTCGGAGAGTGGCATCTTTCCTCCTCCGGCACAGCGCTTCCCGGCGCCACCTGGCGGCACCGGACCGCATTTAAACGTGGACCCTGACAGCCCCGGTCGGGGTGTCAGACTCCAGGATACGAGCACCGCGCGTCGGCGACTACCCGATCTCCCCTTCCAGCCGCAGTGTTTCCTGCGGCGACCTCCGGCCGTCGCCGGACGGGCACGGAACGCGACCGACATCACCTCTCATCGGGTGACAACAGGGACGCCGGCCGCACGGCCCCGGCCCCGAATCGCGATCGTGCGTCGTCGGCCGCGACCTCGGCATCGCGCCACCGGGGCTCGGGCGCGTCAAAACTGAGCTGTTCCGCGGCGTCGCCGGCCGTCAGGCCTTCGACCCGTACCCCCACGAGGCGCACCGCCACGCCGGACGCGGCCTCACGCAACAGTTCGGTCGCGGTGGCGTGGATCTCGCGGGCCACGTCGGTGGCGGCAGGCAGCGTGCGGGCCCGAGTGATCGTACGGAAGTCGGAGAACCGCAGCTTCAGCGACACCGTCCTGCCCTTCAGCCCCTTCCGGCGCAGCGTCGCGGCGACCCGCTGGGCCAACCGCAGCAGCTCCCGCTCACACGTCCCACGATCGTGGACATCGGCGTCGAAGGTGTGCTCGGCACCGACCGACTTCTCCTCCGACTCCGGCACCACCGTGCGGTCGTCATGACCGTGGGCCAGCGCATGCAGGTGCTCGCCCGCCGCGGCGCCGACGCTGCGGCGGAGGCGGTCCACCGGCGCGGCCGCGACGTCGGCGATCGTGGCGTAACCGTGGCTGCGGAGCGCCTCCTCGGTGCGCCTGCCGACACCCCACAGGGCCGACACCGGCAGCGGGTGCAGGAACGCCAGGGTCTCCGCGGCGGGCACGACGACCATGCCGTCGGGTTTCGCCATCCCGGATGCGAGCTTGGCGACGAACTTCGCCCTCCCGACACCGACCGAGCAGGTGATGCCGTGGTCGGCGGCCACCCGCTCGCGGATCCGCGCCCCGATGTCGGCCGGTGTCGCCTGCAGCCTGCGCAGCGCACCGCTCACGTCGAGGAACGCCTCGTCGAGGCTGAGCGGTTCCACCAGCGGCGTGATCCCGCGGAACAGGGCCATGACACCGTCCGAGACCTCGCGGTAGGCGTCCCGGCTGGGCGGCAACCACACCGCGTCCGGGCACAGCTTCCGCGCCGCCGCGGCGGGCATCGCCGAGCGCACGCCGTAGCGCCGCGCCTCGTACGTGGCCGACAGCACCACCGACCGCGGGCCCGCACCGGCCACGACGACGGGCCTGCCGACGAGCTCGGGGCGGCTGCGCAACTCGACCGCCGCGTAGAAGGCGTCCATGTCGACATGCAGCACCCCGCACCCGGTGTCGTCCGGCGACGCCTCGCGCGGGGTGCCGGTGCGCACCAGGAACCGCTCGTGCCCGCCGGGCAGCTGCGCATTACGTCCCACGGCGCCAGACTAGCGGCCGCCACCGACGATCCCGGCAGTCACGGCGCGGCCGGAGACCTCAGCCGGGCCGGCGTGCCAGGACGTGCAGCCTGCTCGCGATGTCCCGCAGCGGCGGGGTCACGGCGGCCAGGTCCTCGAACTCGGTGATCTCCCGCTCCCTGGCGGCGTCCGCGCCGTCGTCGCCGGCATCGAGCTGGTGGACCACGTCGGCGACCACGCCGTCGCCCTGCATCAACGCCACGGCCAGGCCCGCGCCGCCGAGCAGCATTTCCAGGCCGGAGGTGTCGAACCGGCGCAGCACCGTCTCCGAATCGCCCGACAGCACGCCGTCCGGCGCGGTGAGCAGGGCCGTGGCCTCGGAGAGCCGGCCGGCCAGTGCGCGGTGCAGCACCGCGGCGTGACGGTTCGCCACGAGCACCGACACGGCGCCGCCGCGTGCGGTCACCGCCGCGAAGGCACGCACCGCGGCGGCCGGATCGTCGACCACCTCGAGCAGACCGTGGGCCAGCACCAGGTCGGCGGACCCCTCCGGCACCCGGTGGGCCAGCCCGTCGACGTCGTCGGCCACCACGGTGATCCGTTCGTCCGCACCCACCTCGCGGGCCCGGCGGCGGAGTGTGGCGACGGCATCCGGATTCGGCTCGACGACCGTCACGTCACAGCCCTGCCCGGCCAGCGGGACCGCCCAGCCGCCGGTGCCACCGCCGACGTCGATCACCCGCGGCCTGCCGGACCTTCGCTCGCGCGCCTGCGCCAGTTCGTCCACCAGCACTCGCCGTACGGCCGGGGATCCGTGGCCGGCCGCGTACTCCGTTCGCATGGGCGCCCAGCGTAGTCACGGCGGTCCGGGCCCGCGCGCCCCGCCACCGGGACACGCCGCCGACGACGCCCCGCGGCCGACCGCCACCCGAGTGAGGGATCTCCCCCGTGATCGCGGCGCCACCCCGTGACACTCCGCGAGCCGATACGCTGGGCGCGTGCATACGGTCGCGGTACTGAGTCTCAAGGGAGGCGTGGGCAAGACGACGGTCGCCCTCGGGCTGGCCTCCGCCGCGCTGCGCCGGGGCGCCCGCACGCTGGTCGCGGACCTGGACCCGCAGGGCAACGCCACGGCCACCCTCAACCCGCCGATGACGACGGCCTCCCTGACCGCGGTGCTGGACACGCCACGCGACGCGGTCATCGCCGATGCACTCGCCCCCAGCAGCTGGAGTCCCGAACTGGACGTCCTCGTCAGCTCCGAGGACCTGGAGCTGCTCAACGAGCCCGGCCCCGACAGCAGGCGGCTGGACAACCTCGCCCGCGCGCTCGAGCAGCTCCGCGCCCGGCCACAGGGCGAACGGCCGTACGAGGTGGCGATCCTCGACTGCCCGCCGTCACTGGGCAGGCTCACCCGGTCGGCACTGCTGGCCGCCGACACGGCTCTGCTGGTGACCGAGCCCACCATGTACGCCGTGTCGGGAGCCGAGCGCGCGTTCGAGGCGATCGAGGCCGTCCGGCAAGGCCCGAACCCGCGGTTGCAGTCGGCGGGCGTCCTGGTGAACCGGATGCGCCCGCGCTCGTACGAACACCACTACCGCGTGGAAGAACTACGGGAGACGTTCGGCCGGTCCGTCATGCCCACGGCCATCCCCGACCGGCTCGCGATCCAACAGGCCCAGGGCGCCTGTCTGCCGATCCACGAGTGGAAATCCCCCGGCGCACACGAGATCGGGCTGACGTTCAACATGGTGCTGGCCAAGATCCTGCGCTCCAGCCGCGCGGGCCGGCACCGCCTCCCCGGTGCGGCCGACGACCCCTCCGCCCAGCCCGACTCGGCGTGAACCGTGCCCGAGGGCGACACCGTCTTCCTCACCGGCGCGCTGGTCGGCCGCGCACTGACCGGGCGCACACTGACGAGAACGGATTTCCGCGTCCCGTCCCTGGCTACCGCCGACCTCGCCGGATCCGAGTTCGCCGGCGTGCGCACGGTGGGCAAGCACCTGTTCTTCCGGTTCCGCGGCGTACCCCACGGCTCCCGCCGCCGCGCCGACGGCGCCGGCCGTGAGCTGAGCCTGCACAGCCACCTGCGCATGGACGGTGCCTGGCGCACGTACCCCTCCGGCCGCCGTTGGGGCGTACCCGCCCATCAGGTGCGCGTCGTGCTGGCCGCCGGCGACGTCGAAACCGTCGGCGTGCGAGTGCACGACCTGGCACTGCTGTCCACATCGGACGAGCATCGCTGGGTCGGCCGACTCGGCCCCGACCTGCTCGATCCGGAATGGACCGACGACCACACCGCACGCGCCGTCGCCGCACTGACCGCCGACCCCGGACGCGAGATCGGCAGCGCCCTGCTCGACCAGACCGCAGTGGCCGGCATCGGGAACCTGTACAAGGTCGAGATCTGCTTCCGGTTGGGCGTCACACCGTGGACCCCGGTGTCCGATGTAGACGTAGCCGCCGCCGTCGCCCTGGCACGGCGGCTGTTGCGCGCCAATGCGACACGCTGGGAACAGAGCACCACCGGCGACCTCGCCCGAGGCAGGCGCACCTGGGTGTACGAACGCACCCGCCAGGGCTGTTTCCGCTGCGGCGGCCCCGTCCGGGTGGCCGACCAGGGCGCCGGCATCGAACGCCGACCGACCTGGTTCTGCCCGCGATGCCAACACGGCCCCGTACCGCACCGCTGACTCCCGCGCCTCCCCTCGCGACCCGCGCCTCCCCTGGTGACCGGCGCCTTCCTTGGTGACCGGCGCCTTCCTTGATGACACCGCGCCATGTCCGGTCACACCGAACCGTGGGGGCACGCGAAGGCTCGGGGGGGTCAGCGCGTCCCGTGACGGCGCGGCTCCCCGTAGCACCGGAACCGGCCGCCGGCGAGCCGTGTCCACGCGCCGCCGGAAAAACACGTTGCCGGACACGACCGCACGCGCCTAGCGTGGCGGGTACACGAGAAAGGAGGTGGTCCGACAGTGAAGAACTACAGGGCTCGTGAGGTGGCCGTCCGCTAGGACGGTATGCGGACCACCGCGTGCCGCCCGGCGAATACCAGGCGGTCACCGGCCCCCGATGCTCCCGAGGACCGGTCCACCACGGGCCCGGACGGCTGACGACGTCCGGGAGTCGCATCGGGGGTTTCCCCATTCCGCACCCGCCGACCGAGATCGGCGAGTGGCTCCGCCCGCGGCACCGGGAAACCCCGGCCGACGCACCGGGGGCTGCCCGGCTTGGCCGTGTCCCACCAGCATCTTTCTGTGTCCCACGGCCTCCGCTGTGTCCCACGGCCTCCGCTGTGTCCCACAGCTCTGCTGGGCGGCAACGGCCGCTGCTGCGCGCCGCGCTGCTGCACCCCGGCTCAGCCGTGTCCGGCCGGCTTCGCCGTGTTTCCGTGTCCCGGACCTGCTGTACCCCTGCGCCCTGCCACCGTACCGGTGACCTACGGCCGTCCCTGTGCTCTCCGCCGCTCCCGGCGGCCCGGCGCGGGCGGCCCGCGCACACATGCGGCACCATGAACAGCCGTGCTCTTCGACAGTCTGCTCCGGCCCGCGTTGTATCGGCTGCACGGCGGCGACGCCGAGCAGGTACACGAACGCACCGTTCGTGCGCTCGGCCTGCTGAGTTCCGCGCCCGCCCCGGTCCGGGCGGCACTGCGGCGCACCTACGCGGCCGACACGCCGGTCACCGCCTTCGGAGTTCGGTTTCCCGGCCGCGTCGGGCTGGCCGCGGGCATGGACAAGGACGGGCGGGCACTGCACGCCTGGCCCGCGCTCGGGTTCTCGTTCGTCGAGGTCGGCACCGTCACCGGACGTGCCCAGCCGGGCAATCCCCGGCCGCGACTGTTCACGCTCCCCGCGAGCGACGCGGTGATCAACCGCATGGGCTTCAACAACGCGGGCGCCGAGGCACTCGCGGCGCGGCTGGCCCGTGACGGCACACCGGACGTCCCGCTGGGGATCAGCATCGGCAAGTCGAAGGTCACGCCGATCGACGAGGCCGTGGCCGATTACGAGACGTCCCTGCGCGCCCTGCACCCGTTCGCCGACTACGTCGCGATCAACGTCAGTTCGCCCAACACGCCGGGCCTGCGCAGCCTGCAGGACCGCGATTCCCTCACCGAGATCCTCGCCGCACTGCGCGATCTCGCCCCCACGACGCCGTTGCTGGTGAAGGTCGCGCCCGATCTGACCGACGCCGCGCTGGGAGAACTGTTGCAGGTGTGCACCGACCACGGCGTCGCCGGGGTCATCGCCACCAACACCACGCTCGGCCGCGACGGCCTGGCGGACGCCGACGCCGCGGCAGCGGCCGAGACCGGCGGGCTCTCCGGCAGCCCGCTCACGCGGCGAGCCCGCGAGGTGGTGCGATTCGTCCACACGCGCACCGGCGGCGCGCTGCCGATCATCGGGGTCGGCGGGATCGGCGGGCCGGCCGACGCCGAGGCGATGCTCGACGCGGGCGCCGCGTTGGTGCAGCTGTACACGGCACTGGCGTTGCACGGCCCGTCGGTGGTGCGCTCCATCAACCGGAGTCTCGCCGCGGAGCACGCACGGTGGCGAGACGTGCACTGAGTCCGCGGTCGGGCGCGGCCTCCGGCGCCGGAGCGCCGGGTTCGCTCAGGACAGCTCGCGCAACGCAACGGCGAGACCGGCGAGCCGGTCGGTCGCGTCGGTGAGTGCATCCTTCGCCGGGCTCGCGCCGTCGCTGCTCGCCGCGACGGCCCTGCCGGCCGCGGCGACGAGCGCGCCGTACCCCTCGAGGCCCTCGTCGAGCTGCTCGCGCAGTGCCGTCACCGCCGAGTCCAGGCCGTCCCGTTCCCGTGCCGGCGCGGCGTCCCGCGCGCGTTCGATCGATTCGAGACGAGCCGCGAGCCCCCGCAGCGCCGCCGAGGCGTCCATCGCCGTGGCCCGCGCATCCTCGACGTCGAAGCCGGTCGCGCCCGAGGGCGCACCGTGCTGCGGTGTGGCCAGCTGGTCGAGCAGGTCCGTGAGCGTCCGCTCGCTGTCGACGAGCTTCTCCATCGGCGCCCGCGCAGCCGAACCGGTGGGCGGCAACATCGACGCCGGATCGGGCCGCGGCGGTTCGACCTTGCCGAGTCTGCGCAGTTTCGTACCGGACGACACGGCCAGTGCGCCGAACACGACCGTGCCGGCCGCACCGGTCAGGGCACCTTCGACGCCCTCGTACGCCCCGATGACGCCGAAGTACCCGGCGACCGCCCACAGCACGGCCAGCAGCGTCAGCATCGCCCACAACGTGAAGGCTCGGCGCGTCCAGCGCACCCGCCGGGCGTGTTTGGCTTCGGGAGAGTTCCAGGCGGCGAGCTTGTCACGGACGTCGGTGACGACCGTGAGGTCCACCTTCGGGCGCGGCGCGGGTGGCCCGCCGGTGCGCGCACCGTCGGACCTTCCGGTCCGGTCACCGTCCCGATCCGACGCGCGGTCCGCACTGCCGGATGCCCGCTGGTCCTCCGGCGGCAGGTACTTCTGAACCTTCTCCTGGGCCTTCTGCGCGTAGTCGGGCAGTCGTTCAACGTGCTTACCGAGCTTCGCCGTCAGCTCGCTGAAATCTCGTCTGCCCGACTTCCCCGCCATGACCGCCTCCCGGAAAGCTCGTGAACCGGCCCGATCCGGCCGCTATCAGGCCTGGTTCTTCTGCTGTTCGGCCTGCACGCGCTGCTGGATCTCCTTCTGGATGTCCGAACCGGTGGCTGCAGGCTGCGCGGCGCCCGCCGACGACGTACCGGACGTGGTGGCACCGTCGGTCACCTCGCCTGCCACGGCCCCGCCGCCCATCGACGCACGGATCTGTTCCAGCCGGTTGTGCCCGGCGAGCTGCGTCGTCGAATGCTGGACCTCCATCATGCGGCCCTGCACCGAGTTCTGCGCCAGCTCGGCCGATCCTACGGCCGTGGTGTACCGCTTCTCGATCTTGTCACGGACCTCTTCCAGCGACGGCGTGTTGCCCGGGGCGGCCAGCTCGGTCATCTGGTTCAGGGACGCGGAGACCTGCTCCTGCATCTTGGCCTGCTCGAGCTGCGACATCAGCTTGGTGCGCTCGGCCAGCTTCTGCTGCAGCATGCTGGCGTTGCGCTCGACGGCCTGCTTCGCCTGGTCGGCGGCCTGCAGCGCCTGGTCGTGCAGCGTCTTGAGGTCCTCGATGCTCTGCTCGGCGGTGACCAGCTGGGCGGCGAAACCCTCCGCGGCCGTCTCGTACTCCTGCGCCTTCTGCTCGTCACCGCGGGCGCGGGCCTCCTCGGCCAGCGTGAGCGCCTGACGGGTCGACGACTGCAGCTTCTCCACCTCGCCGAGCTGGCGGTTCAGCTTCATCTCCAGCTGCCGCTGGTTACCGATCACCGAGGCGGCCTGCTGCGACAGCTGCTGGTGGTTGCGCTGCGCCTCCTCGATGGCCTGCTGGATCTGCACCTTCGGGTCGGCGTTCTCATCGACCTTCGCCGAAAACGCCGCCATCAGGTACTTCCATGCCTTCACGAAAGGGTTGGCCATCTTTCCGCCTGCCTTCTCCACGTCCCACGGGCTTACTGGTCCGGTGTTGTCACCGCTGGCCGTCGACCTGGCAACGTGCAACCCCCGGTGTTGGGTTCCATCGTGTCAGGTCGACCGCGGTCGTTCCACAAGACCCCGAAGGATTTCGGGGTTTTCACCGGCCTCCACCGAACGAACGGATGATCTCGGCAGGTGATCGGACTCAGGCCACCAGCGCGGCCTTCGCCTCGGGCTGATGGATCGTCGTGCGCAGCACCGGCGACAGCTGGAGGTCGGTCAGCTCGTCGCCGACGGGGCCCGTCACGAGCGAACCGCCCTCGAACCCCTCACGGCCGCTCGCGGCGCTCGCGTGCGCCTCGCCGACGTCGACCCCTCGGTCGGCCGGTGCGTCCGTGCCGTCGACAGCGGGTTCGACGGGCCCGTCCACGCCCCCGACGGTGTCCACGCTGTCCAGCGCGGAGACGTCACCGGCGACGCTGACCAGCAGATCCGACAGGGGAAGATCCAGAGCCTCGCAGATCGAGGCGAGCAGCTCGCTGGACGCCTCCTTCTGCCCGCGTTCGACTTCGGACAGGTATCCCAGGCTCACCCTCGCGACGCGCGAGATGTCACGCAGCGTCCGCTGCCTCGTGGTCCGGGCATGGCGGAGCCGGTCACCGATCGCCTCACGTAGCAGCACGGTCATCACGCGCCTCCCTTCAACCACCGCCCACGGTACCGACCGGGACCGACACCGCACAGTGATTAGCGCGGCCCGTCCGCCATCGGCGAACGACCGGCCACCCGGACCGGGCGTCACCACGACGTCGGCGACGATCGTCGGCATCCGCACCCGGAACGTCCGGGCGGGCTGTGTCCAGGTACAACGCCGGCATCAGCCCAGTTGTTCCGCGAGCAGGAGGAGAACCCCGCCGACCGCACCGGTACGCACCGCGTCGCGGTCCCCCGCGAGCTGCAACGTCCGGGCGTGGCGGCCGTCAGGACCACACACGGAGACGTGCACCGTTCCCGGAGCCACCCCGTCCTGGGCCGCCGGACCTGCGACACCGGTCAGTCCGAGCCCCCAATCGGCTCCGCACCGCCGCCGCGCCCCGGCCGCCAACTGCGCCGCCACCTCGGGATGCACCGCGCCCTCGGCCTCCAGCAACGACGCCGACACACCGGCCAGCTCGTGCTTGAGTTCCGTCGCGTACACGACCAGGCCGCCCCGCAACACCGCGCTCGAGCCCGGCACCTCGGCCAGGGTCGCGCACACCAGGCCCGCCGTCAGTGACTCGGCCGCGGCGACCGTCTGCCCCGCATCTGTCAACAGCTCGACGACCCGCCGCGACAGTCCGCCCTGCTCCGTCACGAACGCCTGCCGATCACCACACACCCGCCGGTCACGAGTCCCCTCCCGAGGTGCTCGCGCGCAGGCGCAGCGCACGCACGACGTAGTCGAGGCCGGTCGCGACCGTCAGCACCAGTGCCGCGACCAGCACCGCCCAGCTCACCACGTCCAATACCGCAGGCAACGGCAGCAGGAACAGCCCGATGGCGACGACCTGGGCAAGGGTCTTGGCCTTGCCGCCGCGGCTCGCCGGGATCACCCCGCGCCGGATCACCCAGAATCGCAGCAGGGTGACACCCAGTTCCCTGACGGCGATCACGATCGTCACCCACCACGGCAGCTCGCCGAGCATGCTCAGCCCGACCAGTGCGGCACCGATCAGCGCCTTGTCGGCGATCGGATCGGCGATCTTGCCGAAATCGGTGATGAGGTCGTACTTGCGGGCGACCCAGCCGTCGACGTTGTCGGTGAGCGCCGCGAGCGCGAACAGCGCCGCCGCGACGTACCGCCACATCTCACCGCTGTCGCCCTCGGCCTCGCCGGCGCTGCTCGCGAACAGGGCGACGACGAACAGCGGCACCAGCACCAGCCGCGAGATCGTCAGCAGGTTGGCGATGTTCAACGTGGGCACCGGCACCGTGCTCGGCTGCGCAGCCCCGTCGGCCGGACCGGAACCGCCCGCAGCCCCCGAGGCACCGTCGCCTCCGGCTGCGCCGGTCACGGCGCTGCGTCCTCACCGCCGGCAGGCCCTGCCGGGCGCACGATCAGATCGACACCGGCCGTGTCGACCACCTCGCAGCGGATCAGCTCACCCCGCTCGACACTCCCTGCGCCGAGCACGACGCACTCGCCGTCGACCTCGGGTGCCTGGTGGGCGGCGCGCCCGGTGACCTCGTCCTCGGAGTCGTCGCCCGACTGTTCGACGAGCACGTCGACGACGGTGCCGATCCGGTCCTCCGCCCGCTGGGCCGTCAGCTCCTCGACCAGTGCCGATATCCGCGCGACGCGCTCGGCGATCACGTCCTCGTCGAGTTTGCCGTCGTAGCCCTCGGCCTCGGTGCCGTCCTCGTCGGAGTACCCGAACACCCCGACGGCGTCCAGGCGAGCTCCCGTCAGGAAGCGCTCCAGTTCGGCCACGTCGTCCTCGGTCTCGCCGGGGAATCCCACGATGACGTTGGTGCGGATGCCCGCCTCGGGTGCGTACTCGCGAATCTGGTCCACCAGCGCCAGGAACGAGTCGGTGGACCCGAACCGCCGCATCCGCCGCAGTACGGACTCGCTGGAATGCTGGAACGACAGGTCGAAGTAGTCGGCGACACCCGGTGTCGTGGCGATCGCCCTGACCAGGTCGGGACGTGTCTCGGCGGGCTGCAGGTACGACACGCGCACGCGCTCGATGCCCTCGACACCGGCCAGCCGCGGCAGCAGCGCCTCCAACGCCCGCGTGCCGCCCAACTCACGCCCGAGATCCTTGCCGTAGGACGTCGAGTTCTCGCTGACCAGGAACAGTTCGCGCGCGCCCTGTGTGGCCAGCCATGCGGCCTCGGCCACGATCTCGTCGGGGTGACGGGAGACGAACGAACCCCGGAACGACGGGATCGCGCAGAACGAGCACCGACGGTCACATCCGGAGGCGATCTTCAGCGACGCGACCGGCGCGTCGTCGAGCCGCGAGCGCAGCACACGGGGACCCCAGCCAGTGTGGCCGGGCACCGCGACGTCCTCGGCCGCGGCGGGCCGTTCGACGGGACTGATCGGCAGCAGCTTCCTGCGGTCCGCCGGCGTGTGCGAGGCGACCTGCTTGCCCGCGGCGACGTCGTCGAGCCGCTCGGCGAGGTTCGCGTAATGGTCGAAGCCCAGTACCGCGTCGGCTTCCGGCAGGCTCTCGGCGAGCTGCTCGCCGTAACGTTCCGCCATGCAGCCGACGGCCACGACCTTCGCACCCGTGTCGGACGCGGCCAGCAGCGTGTCCACCGAATCCTTCTTCGCCGACTCGACGAAGCCGCACGTGTTGACCACGACGACGTCGCTGCCCTCTGGATCGCCCGCCAGTTCCCAGCCTCCCGCGGCGAGTCGCCCCGCGAGTTCCTCGGAGTCGACCTCGTTACGGGAGCAGCCCAGGGTCAGCAGGGACACCCTGCGGCCGGGCGAGGAATCTGCGGAAGACATCTCGACAAGAGTAACGACCAGGCCATCGACGTGTCCGCGCAACCCGGCCGCTAGCGTTTGTGCGGTGGAGTCACCGATCATTCGCCGTGCCCGTATCGCCGATGTCGCCGAGATCAAACGCCTCGTCGACGCGGACGCGGGCAAGGTGCTCCTCGAGAAGGACCTGGTCACGCTCTACGAGGCCGTGCAGGAATTCTGGGTCGCCGAGCTGGATGGCGAGGTCGTCGGCTGCGGCGCCCTGCACGTGCTGTGGGAGGACCTCGCCGAGATCCGCACCGTGGCGGTCGATCGCGCCGCCCGCGGCCACGGCATCGGGCACGCGCTGGTGTCGGCGCTGATCGACCTCGCGCGCAGACTCGGCCTGCCCCGCCTGTTCGTGCTGACGTTCGAGACCGACTTCTTCAGCAGGCACGGCTTCCGCGCCATCGACGGCGCACCCGTCCCCGAGGAGGTCTACGAGGAGATGCGCCGCTCCCCCGACACGGGTGTCGCCGAGTTCCTCGACCTGCCGTTCGTCAAGCCCAACACCCTCGGCAACACCCGCATGCTCCTCGAACTCTGACCCCACGGCGCAGGACCCCGCGCCGAACGCTGCCGTCGGTCGCCGCGGCGGCCCCAGGACGTGTGGGGATGACGCTCCGTCACCGGATACGTAGCCGAACGTTCACCGTCCGTCCCACCGAGAGCGGTAGTGGTCCATACCACTTCCCGCGACACTGTTCCTCGCTGTCACCCGCGACCGTGAGGAGCACCCGGTATGACCTCCGCGTCCCTGAAACGCGCCCTGCGCGGCGTCGTCGCCTCGTCCGCCGTCGCGGCGGCCGTCGTCGTCGGAGCACCCGCCGCCCAGGCGATGGACGCCCCCGCGATCACCGACCAGTACCTGTTCGACACCTCACTGTCGCAGTTCGGCGCGATCCGCGCCCAGCAGCCCTACCCCGACCAGCTCGACTGGTCGTCCGACGCCTGTTCCTGGTCACCCGACCGGCCGCTGGGCTACGACTTCACCCCGGCCTGTCACCGCCACGACTTCGGCTACCGCAACTACAAGCGACAGGGCCGGTTCACCGAGGCCGCGCGGCTGCGGATCGACGACAACTTCTACACCGACATGCGGCACCAGTGCGGCGGCGCGTCGGCGTGCAACGCGGCGGCCTGGACCTACTACCAGGCGGTCCGCCAGTTCGGCGCGAGCTGACACTCGCGGCCGCACGCGCGCCCCGAAGGGCCCCGGGGGCGCTGAATACCCCGAAGGTGCCCTTGGGGGCATTCAGTGCCCCCGGGGCATCACTCCTCGGAGGACGGCTCGTCGTCGGTCTGCGGCGGGTCGTCACCGCGGATGAACGCGAGCGTCGCGGGCAGATCGTCGGGCTTGACGAGCACGTCCCTGGCCTTCGAACCCTCGGACGGTCCGACGACACCTCTGCTTTCGAGCAGGTCCATCAGCCGCCCGGCCTTGGCGAACCCGACGCGGAGCTTGCGCTGCAGCATCGAGGTCGACCCGAACTGTGAGGTGACGACGAGTTCGGTGGCCTGCAGCAGCACGTCGAGATCGTCGCCGATGTCCTCGTCGATCTGCTTCTTCTCGTCGGCCTTGGCCTGGGTGACGCCCTCGGTGTACTCGGGCTCGGCCTGCTGCTTGGTGAAGTCGACAACCGACTGGATCTCGTCGTCGCCGATGAACGAGCCCTGGATGCGGATCGTCTTGCCGGCGCCCATCGGCAGGTACAGACCGTCACCCATGCCGATCAGCTTCTCGGCGCCCGGCTGGTCGAGGATGACGCGCGAGTCGGTCAGCGACGACGTGGCGAACGCCAGCCGCGAGGGCACGTTCGTCTTGATCAGACCGGTGACGACGTCCACCGACGGCCGCTGGGTCGCGAGCACGAGGTGGATACCGGCGGCACGTGCCTTCTGCGTGATGCGCACGATCGCGTCCTCGACGTCCCGGGGCGCGGTCATCATCAGGTCGGCGAGCTCGTCGACGATGGCGAGGATGTACGGGTACGGCCGGTACTCGCGTTCGCTGCCGGGCGGTGCCGTGATCTCCCCGGAGCGCACCTTGGCGTTGAAGTCGTCGATGTGGCGCACCCGGTTGGCCTGCATGTCCTGGTAGCGCTGCTCCATCTCCTCCACCAGCCACGCCAGCGCGGCCGCCGCCTTCTTCGGCTGGGTGATGATGGGCGTGATCAGGTGCGGGATGCCCTCGTACGGCGTCAGCTCGACCATCTTCGGGTCGATGAGGATCATCCGGCACTCGTCGGGCGTCGACCGTGCCAGCAGCGAAACGAGCATCGAGTTGACGAAGCTCGACTTACCGGAACCGGTGGAACCGGCGACGAGCAGGTGCGGCATCTTCGTGAGGTTCGCGGTCACGAAGTCGCCTTCGATGTCCTTGCCGAGACCGATCACCATCGGGTGCGTGTCCTTGCCGGCCTTGGACGACCGGAGAACGTCACCGAGCCGGACCATCTCGCGGTCGGAGTTGGGCACCTCGATCCCGACGGCCGACTTGCCGGGGATCGGCGCGAGCAACCGGACGTTGTCGGTGGCCACGGCGTAGGCGATGTTCTTCGTCAGCGCCGTGATCTTCTCGACCTTCACGCCGGGGCCGAGTTCCACCTCGTAGCGCGTCACCGTCGGACCGCGGACGAAGCCGGTGACCTGCGCATCGATGTTGAACTGTTCCAGCACACCCGTGATCGACTCGATCATGGCGTCGTTGACCTTGCTGCGGGCCTTCGGCGGGTCGCCGAGGGTCAGCAGGTCCGGCGGCGGCAGGGTGTAGTCGCCGTCGACGGTGCGTGTGATCGCCAGCGCGGGCTCGGCCTGCGCGGCGTCGGACTTCGCCTCCGCCTTGGCCGCGGCCTTGCCACCGGTCTTCTCCGCGGCCTTGTCCGCGCTCTTGTCGACGGCCTTGTCGGCGCTCTTCGGCCGGGCCCCGGACGCCGCCGTCGCGCTCTGCTCGGCTGCCTCGGACGCAGCCGTGTCGGCGGCCTCGCCGTCGAGCATCTCGTCCAGTGTCGACGCCGCCCCCGACGCGGACTGCCGCCGTCGCGACGGCTTGCGCAACCGCACCGCCGACGGATCGCCCTCTGCCACCGGATCCGCGCCGCCGCGGCCCCGTGCCGTCTCGCCGTCGACTTCGAACGCGTCGCCGTCGTCGTCGGGCTCGGCACCCCATTCACTGAGCCGCCGCGGAATGTCGCGCACCGGGGTTCCCGTGAACACGAGGACCCCGAACACCAGCGCCAGCACGAGCAGCGGAGCGGCCACCCACACCGTGACGCCGCGGGCGAGCAGGTCGCCCGAGAACCAGCCGAGCCCGCCGCCGGCGTACATGAGTCCTTCGTGCCCCTGCGGGCGCGCGTTGATCAGGTGCAGCAGTCCCAGCACCGCCAGGCCCATCAGCAGCATGCCGATGACCCGGCGCGGACGCGTCTCCGGATTCGGCTCCGAGCGCATCAGTGCCACGGCGAGCACGAGCAGCACGAGCGGAATCGCCACCGAACCGGCGCCGAAGACCGTGCGCATGCCGATCGTGACGATCTCACCGACCGGTCCCGCGCTCTCCCACAGCACACCCACGGCCGTGATGAGCGCCAGGGCGATCAGGCCGAGCGCGAGCCCGTCCCGGCGGTGTTCCGGTTCCAGGTCGCGGGTCCGGCCGACCGTGCGGGCCAGGCCGCCGACGGCCTTCGCCGCGAGGTTCCAGCCTCCGCGGACGGCCGAGCCCGCGTTGCCGCCCGAGCGGCCCTTCGCCCCGGACCTGGCCGCGGCACCTTTTCCGCCCGCGGCGGGTTTCCTCGCCGGGGTGCGGGACGACGACGCGGCCCTGGTGCGCGACGACGAGGCACGCTTCGTCCCGCCGCCCGTCCCGCCGCCGGAGCCGCGGGCCCCGGAACCGGCGCCCGAGCGCCGGGATCCGCCGGACTTGGCGCCGGAGCTGCCTGATCCGCGCGCCGCGCCGCCTCGGCCTTTCGTCACCGACCCACTCGCCATGTCCCCACGGTAACCGGATCACCACCTGCGTCCCAGCCGCCACACGCGGCCCGCGCGTCACGAACGACGAGGTCACACCGTGACCCGGCACTGAAGGGCGATACGCCGCCGACCGGGCGGCTGCACTCATCCGTGCGCGTGACATCCTTCTGGACATGCTGAGCGGTACGACCGGCGGTAACACCCACGATCACTCTCCGTCACGCGGTGGCGGGACGCCGGCCATCTGGCGCGCGATGCTCGCGGCGGACCACAACCTCGTCCGCGTCGCGGGCCGGCTCCGGGTCACCGGCTCCGTACCCCGGCGGCTGCGCGGCAGGCCCCTGCTCATCGCCGCGAACCACATCGGCAATTTCGACCCGTTCGTGCTGATGGCCGCATGCCGGTCGATCGGGCTGGCACCGCGGTTCATGCTCGCGGGCGGCCTCCTGGACGCCCCGGTGCTCGGCACGGCGCTCAAGGCCAGCGGCCACCTGCGCGTCGACCGCGGATCCGCCTCGGCGGTGCAACAGTTCGCCGACGCCGTCGACGAACTCACCTCGACGCGCGTGCCGATCATCGTCTATCCCGAAGGGCGGATCAGCCACGACCGCGGTCTGTGGCCCGAACGCGGCAAGACCGGCCTGGCCCGCCTCGCGCTGGGCTCAGGCGTGCCGGTCGTGCCGATCAGCCAGTGGGGCGCACACGAGGCGGTCTACTGGGGCACCGAGACGGTCGGCGGGTTGGGCGATGTGGTTCCCCTGGCACGGTCGGGCTTCACCGCGCCGCTGCGCAGGCCGACGTTCCGGGTGCACTTCGGCGACCCCGTCGACCTCAGCGGGTTCGACGCGGGTACGCCGGGCCACGCCGTGAAGGCCCACGCCAAGATCATGCAGACGATCACCGACGGTCTCGTCCCGCTGCGCCGCGACGAACCCGACGTCCCACGGTTCCACGATCCGACAAGGCCGACGGACACGATCAGTCCGTGGCGCCCCTGACCTCACCGGCAGGGACCCGGCCGCGCGCCGGCTCGCGTGTCGGCACCGCCACCCCGGTGCGCACGGGGTCGAGCACGAACAGCGTGGTGTAGCGCTTGACGTTCGGATCCTGCTGGAACAGGCGTTTCGCCACCTCGTTCTCGTGGCGCATGCCCACGCAGGCGAGCACCACGACGTAGTCGTAGTCGCCGGAGACCTCGTAGGCCTGCTGCACCTCGGGGGCCTCGAGCAGCCGTGCACGGTAGCGGCGGCCCTCCTCGGGAGTGTCGTCCTCGATCGTCACGAGGCAGACGGACAGGATCACCTCGGGCACGTGCCGCGGGTCGAGCACCGCGACGTTGTGGCTCAGCAGCCCGGCCGAGCGGTAGCGCTGAACCCGCCGCAGCACCGCACTCGGCGACAGTCCCACCTCGTCGCCGAGGTCCCGCAGCGTGCGGGACGCGTCCCGCTGCAGCAGCGCGAGCAGGTCGTGGTCGACGTCGTCCAGCATCAGATCACTCACGCAATAATGTTGCGCTGCGCCGGGATAATTTTCAATCGGCCGCACCCTGATCCCGATTACCGTCAGCGTTATCCCCGATCCCTTCGACCTCGACGAGGACCTCTGCGCATGACCACGACCCGGCCCGCACAGCCGGCCGGCGGCGACGCCGCCCCCGCACCGCCAGCCACCTCACCGCCCACCCTGCGCCCGCACGCCGGCCGCGGGGTGCTGTTGCTGATCGTGGCCTCGCTCTGTTTCGGCAGTTCCGGTGTGATCGGCAAGCCCGCGATGACCGCGGGCCTCGGCCCGGAACAGGTCGCCGCCGCGCGGATCGGCATCGCGGCGCTCGTGATGCTCACGTGCGTCGCGCTGCTGCGCCCGTCGCTGCTGCGGGTCCGCCGCGGGCAGTGGCGGTTGCTGGTCGCCTACGGCCTGCTGGGCGTCGCGGGTGTGCAGCTGCTGTACTTCGTGGCCGCGTCCCGGATCCCGGTCGGGGTGGCGATCCTGCTGGAGTTCACCTCGCCCGTGCTCGTGGCGCTGTGGGTGCGGTTCGTCCGGCGGGTCCGGCTGCCGTGGCCGATGTGGCTCGGCATCGCGCTCGCACTGACCGGGCTGGCCATGGTGGCGCAGATCGGCGCCGGCCTCACCCTCGACGCGGTCGGACTGCTGGCCGGCGCGGGGGCGGCCCTGTGCTCGGCGGCGTACTTCCTGCTCGGCGAACGCGGTGTCGCCGATCAGCACCCGCTCGGCATGGTCACGTGGGGCATGACCGTCGGTGCCGTCGCGGTGTGCGCCGTCGCGCCGCCGTGGACGTGGCCCGCCGACGTCGTGACCGCACCGGCCGAGCTCGGACCGTGGCAGCCGCCGGTGTGGGTACTGCTGGTCGCCGTGGCCCTGCTGTCGACCGTGCTGGCCTACAGCGCGGGCACGGCGTCCCTGCGGCATCTTCCCGCGGCTGCGGCAAGCGTGCTCGCGCTCATGGAACCGCTGATCGCGACCGGGTTGGCCTGGCTACTCCTCGGCGAAGCGCTCACCTGGTCGCAGGTCCTCGGCGCCGGGATCCTGCTCGGCGGTGCCGCACTGGTGCAGCTGACGT
The DNA here is from genome assembly GCF_014195435.1 of Prauserella sediminis. Lineage (NCBI taxonomy): Bacteria > Bacillati > Actinomycetota > Actinomycetes > Pseudonocardiales > Pseudonocardiaceae > Prauserella > Prauserella sediminis. The sequence goes on from NZ_JACIBS010000002.1 coordinate 308,299, forward strand.
CACCGCGGAAACAGCCCGTGGGCGAACCACTCCCCGCCGCCGACTGACCCGGACGGCCCCACCCGGACGGCCGGGTGGGGCCCGCTCACCACGCGGGTCAGACCGGAATGACCGTCGGGACGATCATCGGGCGGCGCCGGTAGGTCTCGGCGACCCAACGGCCCACCGCGCGGCGGATCGCCTGGGCGATGCGGTGGGTGTCGGTGATGCCCTCCGCCTCGGTGCGCGACAGTTCCATCTCGACCAGCGACGCCGCCTCGTCGAGCGCCTTCGGATCATCGGAGAAGCCCCGGCCGGACACGGTCGGTTCACTCATCGCACGGCCGGTCGCGGAGTCGACGACGACGGTGATCGCGATGAACCCGCCCTCCCCCAGGATCAGCCGGTCCGACAGCGTCGACTCGCCGACGTCGCCGACCGACAGCCCGTCGACGTACACCTCGCCGATCTCGACCCGCCCCGTGGCCTGCGCCTTGCCGTCGATCAGGTCGACGACCACACCGTTCTCGGCGAGCACGACGTTCTCCGGCGTCACCCCGGTGCGTACCGCGAGTTCCCCGTTGGCCCGCAGGTGCCGCCATTCACCGTGCACCGGCATGACGTTGCTCGGTCGGACCGCGTTGTACAGGAACAGCAGCTCGCCGGCCGAGGCGTGCCCGGAGACGTGCACCTTGGCGTTGCTCTGGTGCACCACGTCGGCGCCCAGCCGCACGAGCCCGTTGATGACGCCGAACACGGCGTTCTCGTTGCCGGGGATCAGCGAGCTGGCCAGCACGACCGTGTCCCCGGCGCGGATGGAGATCTGCCGGTGCTCGCCGCGCGCCATGCGCGAGAGCGCCGACAGCGGTTCCCCCTGCGAACCGGTGGAGACGAACAGGACGTGCGACTCCGGCAGGTTCACCGCCTCGTCGAGATCGATCAGCAGGCCCTCGGGCACGTTCAGCAGGCCGAGCTCGGCGGCGATGTTCATGTTCCGCACCATCGACCGGCCCACCAGGGCCACCCGCCTGCCGTGCCTGACCGCCGCGTCCAGCACCTGTTGCACCCGGTGCACATGGCTGGCGAAGCACGCGACGATGACCCGCTGCCGCACCTTCCCGATCACGTCGTCGAGCACGGGCCCGATCTCCCGCTCCGGCGTGACGAAACCGGGCACCTCGGCGTTGGTGGAGTCCACGCACAACAGGTCCACGCCCTCGTCGCCGAGCCGGGAGAACCCGGCCAGGTCGGTGAGCCTGCCGTCGAGCGGCAGCTGGTCGAGCTTGATGTCGCCGGTGTGCAGCACGACACCGGCGGGCGTGCGGATCGCCACGGCCAGCGCGTCCGGAATGGAGTGGTTGACCGCGAAGAACTCGAGGTCGAACGCACCCACGTTCCGCCGCTCACCCTCGGCGACCTCGACCAGCACCGGCTTCTGTTTGTGCTCGCGGCACTTCGCCGCGAGCAGCGCCAGGGTGAAGTTCGAACCGTACACCGGCAGATCGGGCCGCAGCCGGAGCAGGAACGGCACCGCCCCGATGTGATCCTCGTGCCCGTGCGTGAGCACGAGGCCGTCGACCTCGTCGAGCCTGTCCTCGATGGCGCGGAAGTCCGGCAGGATCAGGTCGACGCCCGGGTGCGGGTCCTCGGGGAACAGCACCCCGCAGTCGACGATCAGCAGCCTGCCGCCGTACTCGAAGACGGTCATGTTCCGGCCGACTTCGCTGATGCCGCCCAGGGCGACCGTGCGCAGCGCGCCGTCCGGCAGTGCGGGTGGTGCGGAGGTCGGTCCGGGGCCGACCGCGAGTTCACTCACTGATGCAGTGTCCCAACGCTGGTGTGGGTGGTGGGCGTGACGTAGGCCGCGGCCTCGTCCGCACGGCGCGCACGAGAACCGGCCCAGTCCTCCGCTCGGTATGCGTCGAGCGGCACGCCGGCCTGGGTCAGGTCCGCGGCGATCGCCTCCACCTGGTCGTCGGTGGCGGGGACGATCGGCAGCCGAGGGCCACCGACGTCGAAGCCACGCAGGCGCAGGGCGGTCTTCGAGAACACGACACCGCCGACGCGGGAGAACGCACGATACACCGCGAGCATGCCGCGATGGTTGGTGCGTGCGGTGGACGTGTCGCCGTCCTCGTAGGCCTCGATCATCGCGCGGATGCGGCCCGCGACCACGTGGCCGATCACGCTGACCACACCGGCCGCGCCGACCGACAGCCACGGCAGGTTCAGCGCGTCGTCGCCCGAGTAGTAGGCCAGGTGCGTGTTGGCGATGACCTCGCTGCCTGCCAGCAGGTCGCCCTTGGCGTCCTTGACGGCGACGACGCGGGGATGCTCGGCGAGCCTGCGCAACGTGTCGACCTCGATGGGCACGATCGACCGGGGCGGGATGTCGTAGAGCATCACCGGCAGTTCCGTCGCGTCGGCGACCGCGGTGAAGTGCGCCTGCACGCCGGCCTGCGTCGGCCGCGAGTAGTACGGCGTGACGACGAGCAGGCCGTGGGCACCGGCCTTCTCTGCCTGCTGGGCGAGTTCGACACTGTGCCGCGTGTCGTAGGTGCCGGCTCCGGCGACGACGGCGGCGCGGTCACCGACCGCCTCGACGACGGCACGCAATAGGCGCGCCTTCTCGTCGTCGGTCGTCGTGGGGCTCTCGCCGGTCGTCCCGTTGACCACGAGGCCGTCGTTGCCCAGGTCCACCAGGTGTTCGGCGATCTCCTGCGCCCGCGTCACGTCCAGTTCGCCCTGGTCGTCGAACGGGGTGATCATGGCGGTCAGCACGCGGCCGAAGGGACGTCCCGGCGCGGCGGTGGGCGCGGTAGGCAAAGCGGTCGACATGCCGCTGACGGTACCTCCCGCAGGGCCGGGTCGGCGCGTCGACCATGCCCCGCGGGCGGGACTCCACGCGCGTCCCGCCGCGCGCCGGAGGATCACCGCCGACGCCGCGTCACCACCGGAAGTTCTTGCGCTCTCGCTGCGGAACCTCGGTCGGCACCCGGGCCGAGCCGGGGTCAGGCGACGCCCCGCGTGACCGTCCCTTCGAGCCTTCCGCTGTCGGCGGGAACCAGGAAACACAGCACGCTGCGGACCGGCGAGTCGAAGTCGTCGGCGGGCTCCTGGTTCCACTCGTCCTCGGTCGGCACCAGTGCCAGGAACCGCAGGCCCGGCCGCTCGTCATCCTGGACCCGGTTGGTGTGGAACGTCGCGGTGCACTTGGCCTCGGCGAACGCGCGCAGCCGGTCCTCACCCGGGTACGTCGCCGCCGCGGCGTCGGAATCGCTCGACTCCGGTACCGCGGGGGCGATCTCGAACAGCTGCGCGTCGTGGGCCTCGTCCTCGCAGTCGACCCAGTTGCTCGACGCGAGCGCCCGGCCGCTCGCGAGCGGCGTGTTGACGCAGTAGTTCGAACTGCCGTCGATGTCGTAGTTGGCGATGTCGCCACCGCGGCCGTAGGTCAGGGTCTCGGCCATCGCGTCGTCAACCGCCGGGCCCCAGAACGGCTTGCCCGCGAAGAATCCGCCGACCAGCAGTGCCACCGCCGCCACGGCGCCGCCGACGATCAGCAGCTTGCGCCGCGTCGGGTTCGCGGACGCGGGGCCCGGGCCCGGCGTCGCGGCGAGCGTCGGCGGACCGCCGTAGTGCATGGCCGTGGCCTGGGCGTCGCCGCCGGGAGGGGTGGGCGGTCCCGGTTGCGCCACGCCGGGCTGCGCGGCGGCGGTCAGCAGGCCCCGCGCCTGGCCCGCCGGGATCCGCGCTTCGGGCGCCGCGGTCAGCATGCCCATGATCGCCTGCGCCAACGGGCCGTGCGCCCGGGCCAGCGGCGGCATCTCGTGCATGATCGCGTGCAGGGTCGCCGCCGTGGTCGAGCGCTGGAACGGCAACATGCCCTCGGCGGCGAAGTACAGCGTCGCGCCCAGCGACCACAGGTCGGACGCGGCCAGGGCCTCCTGGCCCGCGACGCGTTCCGGAGCCATGAACGCCGGTGAGCCGACGAGCATGCCGCTGGTGGTGATCCGGGGATCGTCGACGGCCTGGGCGATGCCGAAGTCGGTCAGTTTCACCCTGCCGTTCGGCGCAACCATGATGTTGCCGGGTTTGACGTCCCGGTGAACGATCCCGGCCCGGTGCGCGGCCTCGAGGGCCGACAGCACCTGCTCACCGATGCGGGCCACTTCGTGCGCCGGCAGCGGGCCGCGCCGGTCGACGAGGTCCGACAGGGTCGGCGCCTCGACCAGTTCCATGACGATGAACGTCGCGTCGCCGTCGGCGACCACGTCGAACACGGTCACCACGGCCGGGTCGTTGAGCCGTCCGCCGGTACGCACCTCACGCAGGATGCGCTCGGAGAACACGCCCGCGTCCTCGGCACCGTCCGGCAGGCGCAGTTCCTTCACGGCCACGTGCCTGCCGATCACGGTGTCCTCACCGCGCCAGACAACGCCCATGCCGCCGCGGCCCAGCTCCTCCAGCAGGGCGTAACGCCCGGCCACCGTGCGCAACGCCGCGTGGGCCCGGGTACTCGAATCGGTCTGCTGCTCGGGGTTCTCGGTCACACGCCCTCACTTCGTCCTCACGGTGCGTGCCGCATCCTAGCGGCGCATCACCCGGTCAGACGTCGGCGCGGTGCACCTCGTGCCCTCCGGATCGCAACGCATCGACCGCGCGGTCGAGATCACCGGCCGCGACGAGGAAATGGTCGGTGTCGAAGGTCGAGAGCGCGAACAGTGCGACCCCGGCCGCGGCCAGTTCGCTCGACAGGGCCGCCACGATTCCGGTGAGGCTGAACGCGAGCGGGCCGCGCACCGTCAGCAGCCGCCACCCCGGTTCGGCCCGGTCGGTGGCGGGCACGCGCTCCGACGGCCCGACCACGGACAGCTCCTCGGCCGTGCGGACGACCGACACGAGCTCCCCGCCCGGCGGGTCGAGCAACGCGGCGGGCACGGGTGCACCCGCGTCGAACCGGGCGACCGTGTATTCCCCTGGCTGAACGTCGATGGCGAGCCGGCGCACGTTTCCCCCTCAGCCTTCCGCGACGCGCGGACTGGTGGCGACCTCGGTGCCGTCGGGCAACTCGGAGATCGTGAAGTCGGCGAACACGTTCGGCGCGGCCTTCTGCAGCTCCCGCAGACAGGCCACGGCCAGTTCGCGGATCTCGACGTCGGCGTGCTCGGTGGCGCGCATGCCGACGAAGTGCCGCCATGCGCGGTAGTTGCCGGTGACGACGACGCGCGTCTCGGTGGCGTTCGGCAGCACCGCGCGGGCGGCCTGGCGGGCCTGCTTGCGGCGCAGCGTGGCGTTCGGCGCGTCGGCGAACTTCTCCTCGAGCCCCGCCAGCAGGTCGGTGTAGGCATCCACGCTGGCCTGGGCGGCGGCGAGGAACTTCTCGTGCAGCTCGGGGTCCTCGGCGATGACCTCCGGCTCGACGAACGCGGCGTCCTTCTCCGGCACGTACCGCTGCGACAGCTGCGAGTACGAGAAGTGCCGGTGCCGGATCAGTTCGTGGGTCAGCGACCGCGAGATGCCGGTGATGTAGAAGGTGACCGACCCGTGTTCGAGGACCGACAGGTGGCCGACCTCGATGATGTGGTCGAGGTAACCGGCGTTCGTGGCGGTCTTCGGGTTCGGCTTCTGCCACGACTGGTAGCAGGCCCGTCCGGCGAACTCCGCGAGCGCCTGCCCGCCGTCGGCGTCGGTGCTCCACGCCACGTCCTCCGGTGGCAGGAACTCCGTCTTCGCGATCACGCGCACCTGCGGTGACACCGTTTCGGCCACGTCCGACTCCCTCTGCCGACGACTCCTCAGGCAGCGTACTGCCCGGCTCCGACCTTTCCGTCCGGCCGGGCCGGAAGCGCCCGCGCGGGTGAGCAAGCGCCCGCGCGGGGTGAATCACCGCCCCGCAGCAACTCACCGCACCCGCAGTACTCACCGCACCGCCGCACTCACTGCCCCGCAGCACTCACCGCACCGCAGCACTCACCGCACCGCAGCACCACGTCCCCGACGACGCCGGTGACACCACCGGAACCACTGTCCGACACCACGATCCGGTTGCGTGATGTCACGAATGACGTCAGAGTGGTGTCATGGATCTCACGCCGTATCTGGATCGCCTCCGCGAGGACCTCGCCACGAGCGCCTCGGCGGGCGATCAGGACATGAAGCGCACCGCGGCGGTGCTCTCGGCCGCCCTCGAACCCGCCGCGCGGCTCACCCTCATGAACGCCCTCGCCGACATGGCGGCCGAGGTCACCGCTCACCTGCACGATCAGGTCGTGGACGTCCGGCTCGACGGACGCGACGTCCGGGTCGTCGTGACCGGACCGGAGCGACCGGGCTCGGGCATCGGGGGCACCACGGACGGCGCCGGCCCCGCGGCCGGCAACGGAACCGGCGGCGATGACGTCACTGGTGACACCGACGGCGGGCCCGACACCGGCGGCACCGGCCCGTCGGGCGCTCCGGGCGGCTTCGGCGACGCCGCCGGCGCCGGTGGTGACATCAGCCGCATCACGCTGCGCATCGTCGAGCAGATCAAGGCCCAGGCAGAACAGGCCGCCGCGGCCCAGGGACAGTCGCTGAACGCGTTCGTCGCCCAGGCGGTGCAGCAGGCGGTCCGCGGCGGACTGCACGGCCACGGAGGCCGGCGAGGCCCGCGCGGCGCCGGCGAGCCCCATGGCCGGGGCCCGACTGGCGAGCGCGGCGACTGCGGCCCGGGCGGCCGCTCCGAGCACCCGACCCGATCACACCTGCACGGCTGGGTGGAAGGTTGACCATGAACGAACAGCAGTCCGAGCCGATGCGCACCGAAGCGTTCGAGGCTTCCGATCCGGTGGACATCGACGTCGACATCCCGTTCGGACGGGTGGCCGTGCACCTCGGTGGTGAACCGGGCTCGGTGGAGATCCGGCACGACCCGGCCGCGCATCTGCCGTGGACCGAGAGCGTCGCCGGCATCCTCAGCTGGGTGGGCGACCGGTTCGGCACCGAAGACCTGGTCGGCTCGCCGGAGGAGGCGATCGCGCAGTGCTGCATCGAGCGCGAGGCGCGAGCTCTCGTCGTGCGCGGGCCGCAGGCGCTGCCCCTGCACGGCGTGCCGCTCGCGGTGACGGTGCACGCGCCCGAGGGCTCGGCCGTCCGGGTCCGCGCCGCGGCCGGTCCCGTCACGGTGACCGGGACGGCACACCGGCTCGAGCTGACCACCGGCTCCGGCGAGGTGCGTGTGGGCGACGCCGACGGGCCGGCGACGATCCGCGCGGGCGGCGGTGACGTCACGACCGGCACGCTCCGCGGCGGGCTGCAACTGCGCGCGAGCCGGGGCGACGTGGCGGTCGCCGCCCTGCCCGCGACCGGGAGCGTGACGACGGCCGGTGGCGCGGTCCGCCTCGGCGAGGTCACCGGCGACGTCCTGGTCCGCACGAGCAGCGGTGACGTGACCGTGGCCGACGCGGGTGCCGGCACGGTCGAGGCGACCACCGGGTCCGGCACCATCCGCATCGGCGTCCGCTCCGGAGTGGCCGCCGAGATCGACCTGTCCTCCGGATCGGGACGGGTGCGCAGTGAGCTGGACGTGGCCGACATGGCACCGGACCGGGAGGTTCCCCTCGCCGTGCGCGCTCGCACGGGCGCGGGCGACGTCGTCGTCACCGGGGCTCTCGTCACCTCCGCGGGCTGACCTCGCGGCGCAGCACGGGTACCAGGTCACCGCGTTCGCCGACCTCGATGTCCTCGAGCGCGAGCCAGTCGGCCGTCTCGCGCAGCCGCGCGGCGAGCTCCGCGGCGACGCGGCCGTGGTCGACGCCCGGTTCGGCGAACGCACCGGGCACGCGCAGCACCGACGCGGCGCGATCGGCTTTCAGGTCCACGCGCCCGACCAGCCGGCCGTCGCACAGGAACGGGAAAACGTAGTAGCCGTACTCGCGACGCTGTGCCGGTACGTAGATCTCGATGCGGTAGCGGAACCCGAACAGCCGCTCGGTGCGGTCGCGCTCCCAGATGAGCGGATCGAACGGGCACAACAGTGCGCTGCCGGTCACCGTCCGCGGCGTCGTGGCCGCGGTATGGCGGTACGCCTGCTGCCGCCAGCCGTCGACCCGGACCGGTTCGAGTGTGCCGGCTTCGACCAGGCCGGCCACGGCCGCGCGCGTCTCTGGCGGGCCGAGCCGGTAGTAGTCGCGCAGGTCCGTCTCGGTCGCGACACCGAGGGCTTCGGCGGAGGAGGCGACGAGTTCGCGCGCCGCCTCCTCGGGGCCGACGCGCCGCTGCCGGATGTCGGCGGGCACGACCCGTTCGGTGAGGTCGTAGCAACGCTCGAAACCGCGGCGCGTGCCCGTGGTCAGCTCGCCCGTGCCGAACAGCCACTCGCAGATCTTCTTCACCTCCGAGCGCTCCCACCACGAGCCGGGTGTGCGGCGCTCCCCGCCGGTCAGTTCCTTCTCGACCGTTCCCGCCCCCACCGGGCCGAGCTCCTTGACGACGGCGAGCACGTCGTCGACCAGGCCCGGGGACTGCTCGGCGAGCCGCGCATACCCCCGCCACCAGCCCGGCCGTTTCGCCCCGGACATCAGCAGCGGCCAATCGGCCACGGGGATCAGGCTCGCCTCGTGGGCCCAGGCCTCGACGAGCAACCTCGGTTTACGAGCGGTGTCGCGCCACGCGGCGTCGTCGACGAGCGCAGGGTCGTATGGGCCGAGCCGGGACAGCAGCGGGGCGTAGTGGGCACGCATCGCCACGTTCACCGAGTCGAGTTGCAGGAGTTTCGTGCGCGACAGGACGCGGCGCAGGTGCCGGCGGGTCGGGGCCGCCGCAGGGCGCGGATCGGTGAACCCCTGTGCGGCGAGGGCGGTGCGGCGCGCGACGGGCAGGCTCATGGTCCTCACCCGTGGCATGCTGCCAGCCGCCCCCGACGATCCCGTCGTCACCGGCCAGTAGGGTGCCGGTATGACGGACGCCACGGTTCGCGTCGCGGGCCCCGACGACGCCGCCGACATCGCCGCCATCCAGGTGCGCACGTGGCGCACGGCGTACGCGGACGCGCTCGGCCAGGCCACCGTCGACGCGCTCGACGAGGCCACGCTCGCCGACGAATGGGCACGCGCCGTCGAGCACCCGGCCTCCACGGTCTACGTGGCCCGCGAAGGGACCACGACCGTGGGTTTCTGCGCCGCCGGCCCCGCCCCTGCCGACGACACCGCGGCCGCCGACGGCTCCCCGCCCGCCGACGCCGCCGAGGTGGCTCTGATCGCGACGGTGCTCGTCGAACCGCGCTGGGGCCGGCGCGGGCACGGTGGCCGCCTGTTCGGTACGGCCGCCACCGACCTGCGGGCGATGGGCCACAGCCGTGGGGTGACCTGGGTCTCGCAATCCGATTCGGCGGCGCTGTCGTTCTTCCGCGGCATAGGCTGGAACCCGGACGGCACCGTGCGCACCCTCGACACGGGGGAACGGACGGTGCGGGAGCTCCGCCTCACCGGCGGACTCGACGTCCGATTGGACCACTGACACGCCGGGCCGTCACGCCCGCAACAGCCAACCCGGCGGCGCGGTTCCGGCCGTGCCCGAACCGAGAAACCGGCGGCGAATGGGTGCGACCGATCACATCGCGGCGGCGATGTCTGTCATAGTCGATTCCGTCCCTGTAACCGCACCGAACCGGTGATCCCTTCACCGCACCGACACTCCACCGCTGCGATGCTGCGCCCACCGCGGTAACGCCGGTGGTGGCACCGCGGACCCGGCCGTCCGCGTCGCTACCGCCCAGCGGATCCGACCACCGACCCCGACCGCCTGCGGAGACACTGTGCTGACCTGGTTGTGCGTCGCCTTCGGTGTCGCCGTCGGGTCGGCACTGCTGCCGGTGGTCAGCGTCGAGCTCTTCCTCATCACGGTGATGACCGGCGAGAGCGAGACGATCCCCTGGCTGCTCATGGGCGCCGTCGTCGCGGCGGGGCAGGTCGTCGGCAAGCTGCCGTACTACCTCGCGGCGCGGGGCTCGATCCACCTGCCGCGGTTCCTGCACGAGCGGTTGCACCGCCACCGGCAGGAACGGCCGCCCACCCCGCGCCGGGAACGCTGGCGCCGTCGCACGAAACGGATGCGCGGCTGGCTGGAGGCCCTGCGCGAGCGCTGCCACCGGCACCCGCATTGGATGGCGAGCACCTACGGCGTCAGCTCCGTGGTCGGCCTGCCGCCGTACATGGCCACCGTCGTGCTGGCCGGTTTCGTCAACATGCGCCCGTCGCTGTTCGTGGGGGCGGGCCTGGCGGGCCGGTTCGTCCGGTTCAGCCTGCTCGCCGCGTCCCCCGCCGTCGCCGCGGGCTGGCTCGGCATCCCGCTCTGACACCGGACGACGAGCACCCGGCTACCGGTCGAGCATCCTGGCCATCGATCGAACGGCGTGGCAGCGGACGACGAGCACGGCGGATCGGTCGCAGACCGCGTCGCAGCCGTGTTCACGCATCCGGCGGCAGGAGTCCGCGACCCCGCCGCCGGATCCGCGTTCAGCGGTCGGCGGCTCCCGATTCGAGGGCTTCGAGCTCGACGGCCTTGTGCATCGTGGCGCGGGCGCGTTTGCGGTCGCCCGCGATGTCGTAGGCGTAGGCCAGCCGATACCAGCGGCGCCAGTCGTCGGGCTCCTGTTCGAGCTCGGCGCGGCGCTCGTCGAACCACGCATCGGCGGCGTCCCGGTCCACCCGCCCCGACGGACGGCGCGGCAGGTCCGAGACGTCCGGCAGTCCGCCTTCGGCCTCGAGCCTGCGCGCCAGCCGCTGGATCCGGTTCCCGGAGCGCCACGTCGTCCACAGCATCCACGCGCCCAACAGGGGCAGCACGAACACGCCCGCGCCGAGAACCATGGGAACCGGCTCACCGGTCCTGAGCAGCGCCACCGCACGGCCGGCCAGCAGGACCAGGTACAGCGCCACCGCGGCCGTGAGCACGATGGCGACGTTGCGGGCCTTCACAGGTCGAGCACCTTCTCCAGCCCGACCGTCAGCCCGGGCCGCTTCGGCATCTCGCGGATCCCGAGCAGCACACCCGGCATGAACGAGCTCCGGTCCATCGAGTCGTGCCGGATCGTCAGCGTCTCCCCCGCGGCGCCGAACATGATCTCCTCGTGCGCCACGAGTCCCGGCAGGCGCACCGAGTGCACCCGGACGTCGCCCAGGTCCGCACCGCGCGCTCCATCCATTTCGGACACCGTCGCGTCGCTGCCCGGTTCGATCCCGGCCTCCGCCCTGGCCTGCGAGATCATCCGCGCGGTGTGGGCGGCCGTGCCCGACGGGGCGTCGGCCTTGCGGTTGTGGTGCAGTTCGATGACCTCGGCCGAGTCGTAGAACCGCGCTGCCTGCTGCGCGAACCGCATCGCCAGCACGGCCCCGAGCGCGAAGTTCGGCGCGATGAGCACGCCCAGCTCCGACCGCTCGGCGAGCCACGAACGCAGTTGGCCCAGGCGCTCGTCGGTGAACCCGGTCGTGCCCACCACGGCGTGCATGCCGTGGGACAGCACGAATTCGAGGTTGCCCATCACGGCGTCGGGCCGGGTGAAGTCGACGACGACATCGGCCTTCGCCTCGACCAGCGCAGCCCGGTCACCGGCCGAGCCGACGGTCGCGACCAGGTCCATGTCCGGAGCGCCCTCGACCGCACGCACGGTCTCCGCGCCCATCCGGCCCGTGTGGCCGAGAACGCCGACGCGAATCGGACTGCTGGTCATGCGATCACCTCGTGCAACTCGTCGGGAAGGTCCTCGTCGTGAGCGTACGGCCCGACGACCACGCCGCTGGTGACACCTCCCGGCCTGCCCAGCAGCGTCCGCGCGAGCGCCGCGACGTCGTCGGCCGTGACGGCGTCGATCCGGGCGACGTTGTCCTCGACGCTCAGATACCGGCCGTGGTTCAGTTCGTTCTTGCCGAGCCTGGTCATCCGTGCGGCCGTGTCCTCCATGCCCAGCACCAGAGCGCCGCGCAGCTGACCTTTCGCCCGCGCGACCTCGGCCTCGCTCAACCCGTCGGCGGCAACGTCGGCGAGCACCCCGGCCGCGACCTCGGTGACCTCGCCGAGCCGGTCGGGCTGGCATCCGGCGTACACCGACAGGTGGCCGGTGTCTGCGTAGGTCGCCACCGAGGAGTAGACCTGGTACGCGAGGCCGCGGCGCTCACGGACCTCCTGGAACAGGCGCGAGCTCATCCCGCCGCCCAGAGCGGCGTTGAGCACTCCGAGGGCGTATCGCCGCTCGTCGTGCCTGCCGAGGGCAGGCATGCCGAGCATGACGTGCGCCTGCTCGGTGTCGTCGGTGCGCAGCTGCAGACTCCGTGTCCGGCGGGGCCGTGCGCGACCCGCACGCGGGGCCACGGGCGCAGGGTCGCCGTCGAGCCTGTCGCCGAGAGCCTTGCGCACCAGCCGCAGCACTGCGCCGTGTGTGACGTTGCCCGCGACCGCCAGCACCATCCGGTGCGGCACGTACTGCCTGCGGTAGAAGCCGCGCAGCGCTCGCGCCGACATGTCCTGAATGGACTCCTGGTTGCCGAGAACCGGCCTGCCGAGCGCGTGCCCACCCATGACGGTCTCCACGAACGTCTCGTGGAGCAGATCCTCCGGGTCGTCGTCGCGCATGGCGATCTCTTCGAGGACCACGCTGCGCTCGGTGTCGACGTCGGCGTCCGTGCACCGGGCCTCGAACACCACGTCGGTCACCAGGTCCATCGCCACCGGCAGGTCCTCGTCGATGACCTGCGCGTAGTAGCAGGTGTGTTCCTTGGCGGTGAACGCGTTCAGCTCCCCGCCGACGGCGTCGATCTCCTCGGCGATGGCCGTCGCGTCGCGCCGGCCGGTGCCTTTGAACAGCAGATGTTCGAGGTAGTGCGCCGCACCGGCGACCGCGGGCCGCTCGTCACGGGAACCGACACCGACCCACAGGCCGACCGTCGCCGACCGCACGCCCGGAACCTGCTCGGTGATCACGCGCAACCCACCGGGCAGGACGGTGCGCTTAACCCGCCCGCCTCCGGAGACCGACTCCAGGGTGCGGGTGCTGCCGACGGGCTGTTCGTGCCCGGGATTCTGCCGTGCCATCAACCTGCTTTTCGCCCCATGTCACACGGCGACCCGCCGCGGCAGGGTATGCCGTCGGCGGGTCGCCGTCGTGTGTGTTCGTCCTCGTCCGTGCCGGCGCCGGTCAGGCGTCGGTCGACTCGGCCTCCTCCGACGCGGCGCCGTCGTTGTCGCTCTCGCCGTCCTCGTCGACCACGACCAGGCTGATCTTGCCGCGCTGGTCGATGTCGGCGATCTCGACGCGCAGCTTGTCGCCGACGTTGACGACGTCCTCGACCTTGCCGATGCGCTTGCCGTTGCCCAGCTTCGAGATGTGGACGAGGCCGTCCTTACCGGGCAGCAGCGAGACGAACGCGCCGAAGGCGGCCGTCTTCACGACCGTGCCGAGGAAGCGCTCGCCCACCTTCGGCAGCTGCGGGTTGGCGATGGCGTTGATCTTGTCGATCGCGGCCTCGGCGGACGGACCGTCCGCCGCACCGACGTAGATGGTGCCGTCGTCCTCGATGGAGATGTCGGCGCCGGTCTCCTCGGTGATCGTGTTGATCATCTTGCCCTTCGGCCCGATGACCTCACCGATCTTGTCGACCGGCACCTTCACCGTGGTCACGCGCGGGGCGTACGGGCTCATGTCGTCCGGCTCGTCGATCGCCTCGGACATCACGTCCATGATCGTCAGCCGGGCGTCACGGGCCTGGTTCAGCGCGGCGGCCAGCACGTCCGACGGGATGCCGTCGAGCTTGGTGTCCAGCTGCAGGGCCGTGATGACGTCCTTGGTACCCGCGACCTTGAAGTCCATGTCGCCGAACGCGTCCTCGGCGCCCAGGATGTCGGTCAGGGCAACATAGCGCGTCTCCCCGTCGACCTCGTCGGAGACCAGGCCCATCGCGATACCGGCCACCGGCGCCTTCAGCGGCACACCGGCGTTGTACAGGCTCATCGTGGACGCGCAGACCGAGCCCATCGACGTCGACCCGTTCGAGCCCAGCGCCTCCGAGACCTGGCGGATGGCGTACGGGAACTCGTCGCGCTTCGGCAGCACCGGCACCAGCGCACGCTCGGCGAGCATGCCGTGGCCGATCTCGCGCCGCTTCGGCGTGCCGACGCGGCCCGTCTCCCCGGTGGAGAACGGCGGGAAGTTGTAGTGGTGCAGGTAGCGCTTGGACGTCTCCGGCGAGAGCGTGTCCAGCGTCTGCTCCATCCGGAGCATGTTCAGCGTGGTGACGCCCAGGATCTGGGTCTCACCGCGCTCGAACAGCGCCGAACCGTGGGCCCGCGGGATGGCGGCGACCTCGGCGGCCAACTGCCGGATGTCGGTCAGGCCACGACCGTCGATGCGCACCTGGTCCCGCAGGATGCGCTGGCGCACGAGGTGCTTGGTCAGCGACTTGAACGCCGCGCCGACCTCCTTCTCGCGGCCTTCGAAGGCCTCGCCCTCGCCGATGCCGACCTTCTCGAGCACCGCCGCCTTGACCTCGTCGGTGGCGTCGTCGCGGTCCTGCTTGCCGCCGATGGCCAGCGCCTTGGTGAGCTCGTCGGTCGCGATCGCGGCGACGGCGTCGTAGGCGTCCTGCTGGTAGGCGGGGAACAGCGGGTACTCGCCCGTCGGCTTCGCCGACACCTCGGCCAACCGCTGCTGCGCCTCGCACAGCGCGCGGATGAACGGCTTCGCGGCGTCCAGGCCCTGCGCGACCGTCGTCTCGGTCGGCGCGGTCGAGCCCTCGGCCACCAGGTCGAGGGTGTTCTCGGTGCCCTCGGCCTCGACCATCATGATCGCGACGTCACCGGCGCCGTCACCGACGACGCGGCCCGCGACGACCATGTTGAACGTCGCCTTCTCGAGCTGCGACCAGGTCGGGAACGCGACCCACTGGTCCTCGATCAGCGCGACGCGCACGCCGCCGATCGGACCGGAGAACGGCAGGCCGCCGATCTGCGTGGAGGCCGATGCGGCGTTGATCGCCAGCACGTCGTACGGGTCCTCGGGGCTGAGGCTCTGCACCGTGATGACGACCTGGATCTCGTTGCGCAGGCCGTCGGCGAACGACGGGCGCAGCGGCCGGTCGATCAGCCGGCAGGTCAGCACCGCGTCGGTCGACGGGCGACCCTCGCGGCGGAAGAACGCGCCGGGGATACGGCCGGCGGCGTACATGCGCTCCTCGACGTCCACCGTCAGCGGGAAGAAGTCGAAGTGCTCCTTGGGCTGCTTCGAGGCCGTGGTGGCCGACAGCAGCATGGTCTCGTCGTCCAGGTACGCCACGACGGAACCGGCGGCCTGCTTGGCCAGCCTGCCCGTTTCGAAGCGCACCGTGCGCGTGCCGAACCGGCCGTTGTCCAGTACGGCTTCGGTTTCGTGCACGGTGTCTGTGTCTGTCATGAAAGTGATTACTCCTCGTACTGCCGCACGCGACACGCACTTCCCCGCCCTTCGGGGCCCGTCCGGGTACGAGGCCGGCCATCGATCGAAGCTCACGGGAGGAACTCCCGGGAGCCACTACCGAGGACCGGCTGCGGCGTCCCCGCACGCGGCGCGTATCGCCTGCGAAACTCTCTGTAAGTGTGTCTCGGGCCGCGCCCGCCGGTGCTGTGCCGACTCGCGCGCCCGAGGGGAGCCTATTGCGGCTCCGATGGAGCGAAGGGGAGCGACCCGCCGGGCCACTCCCCTTCGTCACGAAGTCATCGGCGGAGGCCGAGTCGCTGGATCAGCGAACGGTACCGCGCGATGTCGACCCTCATCACGTAGTTGAGCAGCCGACGGCGACGGCCGACCAGCAGCAGCAGACCACGACGCGAGTGGTGGTCGTGCTTGTGGGTCTTGAGGTGCTCGGTGAGCCCGGTGATCCGCTTGGTCAGCAGGGCAACCTGAGCCTCGGGCGAACCGGTGTCCGACTCGTGCAAGCCGTACTCGGACAGGATCGCCTTCTTCTCGTCGGTGGACAGCGCCACGCGTCACTCCTTGTGTTCAGTGCCGTGTTCGTCATGTCGGTACCGGCCGCCACGGACTGCAGCCGGACTCGACTATCCAGCCTATCAGCGGTTGCGGTCACCGCAGCGCACGGCCGAGGCCGAAGCGGGACACCGGCGTATACACCGGCCCCGCGGGCCCGCGGTCGCTACGCAGCAGCAGGACCTCCGCCGGTTCCCAGGCCGGGCCGCGATGGCCGGCCAGGTCACTGGCCAGCTCCTCCAGTCCCGCACGCGGACCGCCGCGTGCCACCGTCACGTGTGCGCGGAACCGGCGGCGCTCACCAGTGGGGCGCACGGCGTCGGCGAGCGGGGCGAGCTGCCCGGATTCGACGATCACCCCTGCCCACAGCACCCCGGGGAACACGCCCGCGCCCGCCAGGCGCAGCACGGGCGCCTGCAGACCGTCGAGCCGCCGTGCCAGCCAGGCGGTGCGCGCCTCCGGCTCGTCCTCACCGTAGAAACCCAGCGTGATGTGCCAGCCCTCCGGAGCGGTCCAGCGCAGCCCCTCGGCATCGGTGGCCGCGCACTCCGCCAGCCGGGCACGCAGCGCGTCGGCCGCCGCCTCGGGCACCGGCAGGGCACTGAACAGCCGCACGCCCACGTCTACCTTCCCGGGCGGCCCGCCGTCATCGCGGGTCCTTGCCCGCCCTCCGCAGCAGGTCGGCGATCGAGGGGAAGTCGGCATCGAGCCGTTCGGCGGCGCCGATCAGGTTCTCCCCCTCGGCGACCTCGCGCAGCGCATTGAGCACCTGCTGGTCGTCCGGCCCCGCAGCCAGCGGCATGCTGTCCCTGCTGACCGTCGGCCGCGATTCCTTGACGTCTTCGAGCGCCGCCTGGATGGCCTCCTTGCTGCCGCCGGCGACCTCCGGCAACAGCACTTTGCGCTCCAACATGATGAGCCGCGCCAGCACGACCGGATTCCCGATCTTGGCGCGCCTGCCGCTCATCACCTGGCTCAGCATCGGTGCGCTGATCCCCAGTACCTCGGCCAGATAGGCCTGCGACACGTCGAAGGCCACGACGAGCCTGCGCACGCGGTCGCCGAGTGGTTCCCCGTACCACTCGCGCTGCAACGAGACGTTGCGCTGGACGATTTTGTGGTCCTCCACGTCAGCCCCTGCTCCCCTCGCATGTCCGGTCCCCGGACGGCCCGGCGACCCCTCCCGGCATCTTGCCAGGCCGCAGCCGGCGGTCGGGACGGAACGGACCAGCTGTTCACTATTGCACCCGCGCGGCCGGCCCACCACCGCCGACGGGTCCCCGGGACCGGCGTCAGGCCACGCCGAGCAGCCGCCTGGTCCGCACCACGTCGTCGGCGATCTGGTCGACCAGCCCGTCCACGCCGTCGAACGCGATCTGGCCACGGATCCGCCCGACGAAGTCCAGCGATACCTGCTGGCCGTAGAAGTCCTCGTCGACGTCGAGCACGAAGGCCTCGACGGTGCGTTCCCGGCCGGAGAAAGTCGGGTTCGTGCCGACGGACACGGCGGCGGGCAGCTGCCCGCCGTCCGCGCGGACGAACCAACAGGCGTACACGCCGTCGGCCGGGATCGCCGCGAACCGCGGCGGCGACAGGTTCGCCGTCGGGTAGCCGAGATCGTGTCCCCGGCCGTCGCCCCGCACGACGATGCCGTCGAGCCGGTGCGGCCTGCCGAGCGCGTCCGCGGCCGCCACCACGTCACCGGCGTCGATGCACGAGCGCACATAGGTCGACGAGAACGTGATCTGCTCGGCCTCGCGGGGTCCACCCGGCAACGCGGTCCCCTGCAACGTGGCGCCCTGCGCGGTGAACCCGAACCGTTTCCCCAGTCGCTCCAACGTTTCGACGTTGCCCGCGGCCTTGCGCCCGAACGTGAAGTTCTCCCCCACGATCACCGCCGCCGCGTGCAGCTTGTCGACGAGGATCTCGTGCACGAACTCGTCGGGTTCGAGCCGGGACAGCTCCGGCGTGAACGGCAGCACACAGAACACGTCGACGCCGCGCTGCTCGACCAGGTCGGCCTTGCGGCGCAGGGTCGTGAGCTGGGCGGGGTGCGAACCCGGCCGCACCACTTCGGACGGATGCGGGTCGAAGGTCAGGACCACCGACGGCACCCCGAGCTCGGCGGCCGTGGCCACCGTCCGATCGATGAGTACCTGATGCCCCCGGTGAACCCCGTCGAACACCCCGACGGTGACGACGCAACGCCCCCAGCCACCGGGCAGATCTGTCAAACCGCGCCAACGCTGCACAGTGCAGCAGCCTAACGACCGTGCGCGCAGCCGGGGTCAGCCGGGCTGGACCGGGTGCCCTGCGGCCGGGCCGGGCCGGTCCGCTGCGGCAGCGGTGTGCCGTCAGGCCGGGAGCAGGACGACCACGGGCTTGGCCGCGCCGCGCTGGTCCTCCGCGAGTGCGAGCACCTCGCCGTCGGGGCCGAACACGCCGTACACGCCCGCGATGCCGGCCGCGGGCAACCGCTGGCCGTGCCGCACCGCCCGCGTCTCGGCGGCGTCGACGTCCCGGCGCGGGAACGCCGCGGCCACGGCCTCGGCCAGGGTCAGCGACAGCCCCGGCTCGGCCTCCACGGCCTCGAGCGTGCGCGCCGCGGCCAGCGTGAACGGACCGACGGTGGTGCGGCGCAACTGCATCAGATGCCCGCCCACGCCCAGTGCGGCGCCCAGGTCACGGGCGAGCGCGCGCACGTAGGTGCCCGACGAGCAGTCCACCATCACGTCCAGCGCGATCCGGTCACCCTCCCTGCGGGTGGCGAGCAGATCGAAGCGGTGCACCGTCACCGGCCGCGGCGGCAGGTCGACGTCCTCGCCGTCGCGCACCCGCGCGTAGGCCCGTTTGCCGTCGACCTTCACGGCGCTGACGGCGCTGGGCACCTGCTGCAGCTCGCCGGTCAGGCCGACGATTCCCGCGGCGATCGCCCCGTCGGTGACCGCGCTCGCATCGGTCTCGGTGAGGATCTCCCCTTCGGCGTCGTCGGTCGTCGTGGCGGCGCCGAGCGTGATCGTGGCGAGATAGGTCTTGCGGTCGAGCGCGAGGTGGCCGAGCAGTTTCGTCGCGCGTTCGACCCCGAGCACGAGCACACCCGTGGCCATCGGGTCGAGCGTGCCTGCGTGGCCGATCTTGCGGGTGCCGAGGAAACGGCGTGCCTTGGCGACGACGTCGTGCGACGTCATGCCGGCGGGCTTGTCGACGATCAGCAGGCCGGGAGGTGGCGCGGGCGGTCTGGACACGGCCGCCGACTGTAGCGAGCGCCGACTAGGCCACCGAGGCCAGGTCCCAACGGGTGCGGGTGACCGGCACGGGCACGTCCTCGCCGCGCTCCTGGGCGGCCAGCACCGCCGCCCGCGCCCGCCGGAACCACACGACGACCCGCGACGTGCCGAACACGAGCACGGCCACGATCGCCAGCAGGGCGATCCGATAGGCGCCGCCGGTCAGTTCCAGCAGCACGCCGACGAGCAGCGAGGCGGCGGTCGTGGCGCAGAACCCGCCCACGTTGACCGCGCCCGTGGCCGTGCCGACACGCGGCAGCGGGTTGTAGTCGCGCACCAGGGCGAACCCGACCGACGAGACCGGCGCCCCGAGCGACAT
The DNA here is from genome assembly GCF_014195435.1 of Prauserella sediminis. Lineage (NCBI taxonomy): Bacteria > Bacillati > Actinomycetota > Actinomycetes > Pseudonocardiales > Pseudonocardiaceae > Prauserella > Prauserella sediminis. Next base: position 327,875 of record NZ_JACIBS010000002.1, read on the forward strand.
GAGGACGAACGCCACCACCAGCACCGCGATCGGCACCTGGCCCGGCCACGCGAGCAGCACCGCCCAGGTCAGCGTGAGCAGTGCGCCGTAGCCGAGCACCGTCGGCATGCGCAGGTCCGGCCTGCGGCTGAAGAACCCGCCCGCGAGCGGGTTGGACAGCATCGCGCCGATGACGAACACCATCAGCAGCGAGCTCGCGCTCGTCTCCGAGTAGCCGAGCTCTTCGACCATGTAGGGCACGCCCCACAGCAGGGTCATCACGTTGAGGCTGAACGGCATCGAGAAATGCGTCCAGAACCCGAGCCGCGTCCCCGGAACCCGCCACGCGGCCCGCAGGTCACCGCCGACCTCCGCGAGGGACTTGGCCTCGGCCGAGGCCGTGCGCCGCTCCGGGGTGTCGCGCACCGCGGCCAGCACCACGACCACGTACCCCAGCGTGACCAGGCCGGCGACGAGGAACGTCGGGGTCCAGCCGGGGCCGGACAGCAGCAGCGCCAACGGCAGGGTCGCGGCGAGGTTGCCGACGAACCCGAGCGAACCGGTGAGCGTCGTGACGAGGACGTACTGGCGCCCCGGGAAGTGGTTGGCCGCGAGCCGCAGCACCGACACGAAGGCGAGCGCGTCGCCGACGCCCAGGACGCCGCGGGCGAGCAGGCCCAGCGCGTAGGTGTCGACGAGTGCGAGCAGCACCTGCCCGGACCCGAGCATCAGCGCGGCGGCGGTCAGCACGGCCCGCGGGCCGTACCGGTCGACGAGCAGTCCGGTCGGGATCTGCATCGCGGCGTAGACACCGACCTGCAGCACCGTGAAGGTGCCCAGCCCCGCCGCACCGACACCGAACCGTTCGGCCGCGTCGAGCCCGGCGACACCGAAGGAGGCCCGGTGGAACAGCGCGAGCAGGTAGACGAACGCGCCGGCGCCCCAGATCAGCCACGCCCGACCGGGCGCGGAGGCGTTCAGCGGTCTACTCGACGGCACCTGTCCTCCTCGTCGCATCGAATGGGTGGACAGACGCAGCGGCCGTCCCCATACGTTCTAGTGCATCGGCTGCCCGGTCGGCACCCGCACCGGCCCCGTGACCGCAGTGGAGTTGCCCACAGGGCGGGCGCCGGCCCTGTGGCGGTGTCAGGTCCGGACCGCGCCGGTCACCGCCCACCGGCCACCACGCCAACGCACCACGACGAATCCCAGGCGCAGCACCATGAACACCGTCAGTCCCGTCCAGATGCCGGCCAGTCCCCAGCCGAAGCCGAGCGAGGCCCAGATCAGCGGCAGGAATCCCAGCAGCGCGCTGCCGAGCGTGGCGTTGCGCAGGTAGGCGGCGTCGCCCGCGCCGAGCAGCACGCCGTCGAGCGCGAACACCACACCGGCGACGGGCTGGAGCGCCACGAAGAACCACCAGGCATGCGGGATCTCGCCGAGCACACCGGCGTCGCTGGTGAACGCCAGCGGCAACACCTGCGACACGGCCGCGAACACGACGCCGAGGCCGCAGCCGAGGATGAGGCCGTACCGGACGATCTGCGTGGCGATCCCCCGGGCACGCCGCCTCGACTCGGCGCCCAGCGCGGCGCCGATCAGGGACTGGGCGGCGATCGCCACGGAGTCGAGCACGAGCGACAGGAACGTCCACAGCTGCCACACGACCTGATGGGCACCGACCGCCTCGGTCGAGGTTCGTGCGGCGACCGCGGTCGCCGACAGGAAGCATGCCTGGAAGCCGAGACTGCGCAGCACCAGGTCGCGGCCGAGGATCAGCTGGGCCCACATCACGCCCGGGTGCGGGCGCAGCCGGGCGCGTTCCTTCGCCAGCGCGCGCAGGAAGAGCCCGCCCGCCACGGTCTGCGCGACGACGTTGGCGATCGCCGACCCTTCCAGCCCCCACCCGAACGGATACACGAAGACCGGGCACAACACCGCCGACAGGCCGTTGCCGGCCAGCACGTACCGCAGCGGACGCACCGCGTCCTGCACCCCGCGCATCCACCCGTTGCCCGCCATCGTCACGAGGATCATCGGCGTGCCGCACAGCGCGATCCGCAACCACGACACCGTCGCGTCGGTGATCGCCTCGTCGCCGGAGAGCATGCTCGCCACGGGCTCGGCCAGCAGCTGGCCGAGCCCGAGGATGACCAGGCCCACGGCGAGCGCCAGCCACGTGGCCTGCACACCCTCCTCGACGGCTTCGCCGCGCCTGCCCGCGCCGTGCAGCCGCGCCGTCCGCGAGGTCGTGCCGTAGGACAGGAACGTGAGCTGGGTCGACACCAGCGCCAGCAGCGTGCCGCCCAGCGCGAGCCCCGCCAGCGGCAGTGCCCCCAGATGCCCGACCACCGCGGTGTCCACGAGCACGTACAGCGGTTCCGCCGCCAGCACGCCGAGCGCGGGAACGGCCAGGCCGAACACCGTACGCGCCGGGGCACGTTCCTCCATCACCTCGACCACGCACCGAGCGTAAACGGGCCCACCGACAACCCGGTCATGTGACAGATGCCGTGATCGTCACAGCCCGCCTAGCGTCTCGGACATGGACGAGACGAACGAAACAGTGCTGGTGACAGGGGCGACGGGACAGGTGGGACGCCACGTCGTCGCGGGACTAGTGGAGGCAGGGGTGCCCGTGCGGGCGCTGACGCGCAACCCGGAGACGGCGGATCTGCCGGACGACGCCGAAGTGGTGGCGGGCAGCCAACTCGACCCCGCCGGCCTGGCACGGCACCTCGACGGTGTGTCGGCCGTGCTGTTCATGCTGCCGGACTTCGACCTCGACGCCCTCACCGAGAGCGTGCGCGTCGTCGGCGATCACGTCCGGCACGTGGTGCTGCTGTCCTCCGGCGCGGTGCGCGACGACGTCCCCACCGGCGAGCAGCCGGGGCCGATCGCCCATGCGCACGCCGTCCTCGAGGAGGCGATCCGCGCCACGGGGGTGTCGTGGACGTTCCTGCGGCCCTACGGGTTCGCGGCCAACACGCTGGAATGGGCGCCGGCGATCCGTTCCCGGCAGCGCGTCGCCCTGGTACAGCCCGAGGTGCCCACCGCTCCGGTCGACGAACGGGACATCGCGGCCGTCGCCGTGCGGGCCCTGACCGAGGACGGCCACGACGGGGCACGCTACGAGCTCACCGGACCCGAACTCGTCACCCCGGCACGGCAGCTGGAGATCATCGGCGAGGTCACCGGCAGGCACATCGCCTGGAAGGAACAACCCGCCGAGGAATGGGCCCGCTCGCTGCTCGGGCCGGACACGCCGGACGAGGTGATCGCCGGGATGGTCGACGACTTCACCGACCGCGACCCCGCCCACACCGACACCGTCGCCCGCGTCACCGGCAGGCCGGCACACACGTATCGCGACTGGGTCGAGGCACACACCCGGGATCTGGCCGGCCTGCTGCCGCCGGTCTCGCGCGCCGACGCCGGCTACGTGCTCGTCAGCACCTGGCGGGTCGCCGACACCGGCTCCCAGCGCGCGGCCGCGGCCGCCGCCGTCGACGACTGGCGCGACCGCCCGTGGCCCGCGGGCCTGCTGGCGCACAGCGTGCTGCTCGGCACCGACGGCCACACCCTGGTGCACTACTCGCAGTGGACGGATGAGGAGTCACTCGAGCAGTTCCGGCGGGCAGGCCGGACCGCACGCAACGACACCATCGACGCGGACGTCCCCGGCATCGAGCGCCTCGACGCGGCTGGCTACCGGCTCTACCGCGAGGCAGTCCCCGAGCAGCCGTTCGAGCCCGGCGTCGTCGTGCTCGTGTCGTTCCGCACCGACACCGCCGCCACCGGCGAGCGGTTCGTCGACGAGTTGATCGGCCGGCATCCGGTGACCAACGGCGAACCGGCTCCGGAGGGCATGGCGGGCAACCACTTCCACATCGCCGTCGACGGCAGCCGGATGCTCAACTGGGCGGAGTTCGCCACCGTGGAGGCGCACGAGCGCGTCGTGGCGGAGCGCCTCCAGGCCGACGACGATGTGCCCCAGCTCGTGGAGCGCACACCGGGACTCGACGCTGTCGGGTTCCAGCGGTTCGTGCCCTACCGCACCGTCTACGGACCGCCGGTCCGCTGACGTCCGCACGGTGACGTCAGCTCGGTGCCGCCCCGCTCGCCCCGCGCCCACACGGCCGGCGCGAGCGGGGCTCGCCTACTCTTACGCCGATGTCCGAGTACGCGATTCTGATCCTGCCGTCGGCCAACCGGGTCTACACCGACACCTCGCCCCGACTGCTGCAGGCCGAGCTGACCGCATTCGGCGAGGCCGTGCTGTCCACCGAGGTGCGGGAGCCGGGCACGCGCACGATCGGCGGCGCGTCCTACGTCACGTTCAGCACGCCCGAGCCACTGACCGCCGACGACATCGCGTTGCTGTCGAACCTGTCGTCGGCGTACGTGCTGTTCGAGATCACCGGCGAGCTGCTCCGGCCACTGCCCCTGTCACCGGCCGACGTGTTCGACTCGGACCTGCTCACCATCCAGAAGTACAGCGGCAAGACCAACGAGCTGTTCACCAAGCTGCTGCTGAACCTCACCGTGCTCGCCTCCGACCGCCCGCGGGCGATGGTCGAGGGTGGTCTGCGGCTGCTGGATCCGTTGTGCGGCAGGGGAACGACGCTCAACCAGGCCATGATGTACGGGTTCGACGCCACCGGGCTGGAACTCGACGGCAAGGATTTCGAGGCCTACCAGCAGTTCATCAAGACGTGGCTGCGCACCAAGCGGGTCAAGCACAAGGCCGAGGCCGGGATGCTGCGCCACCACAAGGCGCGGCTGGGGCGCAGGCTGGACATCGAGTACGCCGCGTCGAAGGAGCAGTACAAGGCGGGCGAGACCCGCACCCTCGGCTACCTCAACTGCGACACGCTGCACACCGACGAACTGCTGCGCCCCGGTTCGGTCGACCTCGTTGTCACCGACGCGCCCTACGGCGTGCAGCACGGCAGCCGCACACCGGATCGAGTGCCGGCACGCAGCCCGCGCGATCTGCTGGCCGCGGCCGTTCCGGGGTGGGCCAGGGTGCTGCGGCGCGGCGGCGCTCTGGGCCTGTCGTGGAACACCCACGTGGTGCCACGCGACGAACTCGCCCGCATCCTCACCGGCGCCGGCCTGACCGTCCGCGACGGCGACCCCTACGACACCCTGGGCCACCGCGTGGACCAGGCCATCGTGCGCGACATCCTCGTCGCGACGAAGGACGGCTGACGACGAACGGCGGACCTCTCGATCCGAATCGGCCCTGCTCCGAATCGGCCCTGCTCCGAATGGGCCTCGGTCGCGCTGCGGGGTCTGGCACCGCGCCGCGGGATCTGCCACTGCGCCACAGGCTCAGACACCGCGCCGCGGGATCTGCCACGACGGGACCGTGGCCCGCGCCCCCACGCTCGGCGACATCGCACGCGGACCGCGATGATCCTCGCCGACCGGTAGCGGCCGGGTGGGACTACTGGTCGTCCTCGTCGGACTTGGCCGGCTTGTACGGGTCGGGCTCCCCCGCGGGCTGCGCCGCGGTGGCTTGGCGGGCGACCTCGGCATCGGCCTCTCGCGCCTTGGCGAGGAGTTCGTCGATGTTGCGCGCCTCGGACGGGATGTTGTCCGCGACGAACGTCAGCGTGGGCGTGTACCGCACGCCCGTGCCCTGCCCCACCTTCGTCCGCAGCACCCCACGGGCGGACTCCAGTGCGGCGGCGGCACCGGCGAAATCCGGTGCCGCGTCGAGGGTTTCGCCGAGCACGGTGTAGTACACGGTGGCGTCCCGCAGGTCACCGGTGACCCGGGCGTCGGTGATCGTCACGTTGCCCAGCCGCGGGTCTTTGATCTCGTGTTCGATCGCGGACGCGACGATCTGCGCGATCCGCTTCGCCAGCCTGCGTGCCCGAGCCTTGTCAGCCACGGCCATCCCCTCACTCGTCCGATCGCCGGCACCTCACGGATCCGGCGTACCACCCTGATGTTCCGGCCGTCTCGCCCGGCGTCGGCGACACGGCCGCTATTCGTCGTCCGCGCCGTACACCCGCCTGCCGGCCGAGAGCAGCTCGACCTCGGGGCGTTCGGCCACGAACCGTTCGCAGGCATCCAGCACGTCGCGCACGTGTGCGCCATCGGCCGCGACCGCCGCAACACCGATGGTGACGCGGCGGTAGAGCTCGCGCTGTCCGGCCTCGGCGACAGCGACGTCGAAGCGCCTGCGCAACTCGGCCACGATCGGCCGCACCACGGAACGCTTCTGCTTCAGTGAACGCACGTCCCCGAGGAGCACGTCCAGCTCCAGCGACCCCACGAACACCGTCGCACCGTCCTGTCACACCGCGCCGGTACGCGCATCGGAACGGATCACGCCGGTGGGGCGGGAACCTGCCCCGCCCCACCGGCCGTGTCCGTCTTACACGCGCGGCTTCTCGCGCTGCTCGTACGTCTCGACGATGTCGCCGACCTTGAGGTCGGAGAACTTGCCGAGAGTCATACCGCATTCGTAGCCGTCGCGGACCTCGGTCGCGTCGTCCTTGAACCGCCGCAGCGATGCCACCGGCAGCTCCTCCCTGACCACGACCCCGTCGCGCAGCACCCGCGCCTTGGCGTTGCGCCGGATGAGCCCCGAGGTGACGAGGCAACCGGCGATGGTGCCGAACTTCGAGGACTTGAAGACCTCGCGCACCTCCGCCTTGCCGAGCTCGACCTCTTCGTACTCCGGCTTGAGCATGCCCTTCAGAGCCTGCTCGATCTCCTCGATCGCCTGGTAGATCACCGTGTAGTACCGGACGTCGACGCCCTCACGGCTCGCCCGCTCGGTCGCCTTGCCCTGCGCCCGCACGTTGAACCCGATCACCACGGCGTCGGACGCCGTCGCCAGGTCGATGTCGCTCTCGGTCACGCCACCGACACCGCGGTGCACGATGCTGAGCTCGACCTCCTCGCCCACGTCGATCTGGTTTAGCGAGCTCTCGAGCGCCTCGACGGTGCCCGAGTTGTCGCCCTTGATGATCAGGTTGAGGCTGTTGGTCTCCTTCAGCGCGGAGTCCAGGTCCTCGAGGCTGACGCGCTTGCGCTTGGCCGCGTTCTCGGCGTTGCGGATGCGGGCCTGGCGGCGCTCGGCGATCTGCCGTGCCACCCGGTCCTCCTCCACGACCAGGAACGTGTCACCGGCACGCGGCACCGACGTGAAGCCGATGACCTGCACCGGACGCGACGGGTCGGCCGCGGTGACGTCCCGGTTGTGCTCGTCGACCATGCGGCGCACGCGCCCGTAGGCATCGCCCGCCACGACGGAGTCGCCGACCCGGAGCGTGCCGCGCTGCACCAGCACGGTCGCCACGGGACCGCGGCCGCGGTCGAGGTGCGCCTCGATCGCGACGCCCTGCGCCTCCATCTCCGGGTTGGCCCGCAGGTCCAGCGCCGCGTCCGCGGTCAGCAGGATCGCCTCGAGCAGCCCGTCGATGTTGACGTCCTCCCGCGCGGAGATGTCGACGAACATCGTGTCGCCGCCGAACTCCTCGGCCACCAGCCCGTACTCGGTGAGCTGCTGGCGGATCTTCTGCGGGTTGGCGCCTTCCTTGTCGATCTTGTTGACCGCGACCACGATCGGCGACTTGGCCGCCTGCGCGTGGTTGATCGCCTCGATCGTCTGCGGCATCACGCCGTCGTCGGCCGCGACCACGATCACCGCGATGTCCGTCGCCTGCGCACCGCGGGCACGCATGGCGGTGAACGCCTCGTGACCCGGGGTGTCGATGAACGTGATGGTCCGCTCGTCGCCTTCGAGCTCGGTCTCGACCTGGTAGGCACCGATGTGCTGGGTGATGCCGCCAGCCTCACCCTCGGCAACCCGCGTCTTCCGGACGGTGTCCAGCAGGCGGGTCTTACCGTGGTCGACGTGACCCATCACGGTCACGACCGGGGGCCGCACCTGCAGGTCCTCGTCGGTGCCCGCGTCCTCGCCGTAGGTGATGTCGAAGGCCTCGAGGAGCTCGCGGTCCTCTTCCTCCGGGCTGACGACCTGGACGTTGTAGTTCATCTCCGTGCCGAGCAGCTCGAGCACGTCCTCGGAGACCGACTGCGTCGCGGTGACCATCTCGCCGAGGTGGAACAGCACCTGGACCAGCGACGCCGGGTTGGCGTCGATCTTCTCGGCGAAGTCGGTCAGCGAAGCACCGCGGGGCAGACGGATCGTCTCGCCGCTGCCCTTCGGCAGACGCACGCCACCCACGGACGGCGCCTGCATGTTCTCCATGTACTCCTGGCGCTTCTGCCGCTTCGACTTGCGGCCCTTGCGCGAGGGACCACCGGGACGCCCGAAGGCACCGGCCGTGCCGCCGCGGCCACCACCGCCGCCGCGACCACGGAAACCGCCGCCGCCGGGGGGACCACCGGGACCGCCACGGCCGCCACCGGGACCGCCGCCGCCGGCGGGAGGACCACCGGGTCCACCGCGACCGCCGCCGGGTCCACCACGACCACCGCCGGGTCCACCACGGCCGCCACCGGGTCCACCACGGCCGCCACCGGGACCGCCGCGGCCACCGCCGGGCCCGCTCGGGCGAGCGGGGCGCGACGGCATCATGCCCGGGTTGGGGCGGGGCGGCATGTTGCCGGGGCTCGGCCGGTTACCGCCGCCCTGCTGCTGACCGCCCTGCTGCTGGCCACCTTGCTGCTGGCCACCCTGCTTCTGGCCACCCTGGCCGCCCTGCTTCTGGCCGCCCTGGCCGCCGCCTTGCTGGCCGCCGCCGGGACGCGGCGGGGCCGGCCTCGGCGTGGGCGAACCGGCACCGACGCCGAACGGGTTGTTGCCGACCCGCGGCTGCTTCGGACCCGGCTTCGGCCCGGGCTTGGGGCCCTGCGGCTTCGGTGGCACCACGGAGCCACCGGCGTCGTCCTGCTTGGGCGCTTCCTTCTCTGGGGTCGCCTTCGCGGCCGGCACCTGCTCGGCCGGCTCGGCGGGCTGTGCCGGCTGCGCAGGCTGGGCCGGCTTCGGGCCGGGCTTCGGTCCCGGCTTGGGACCGGGCTTCGGCGCGGCCGACTTCGCGGCCTCCTGCTTGTCCGCCTGCTGCGGCGCGGACTGCGCCGACGCGGCGGGCTGTGCCTCCGATGCCTGCGCCTGCGATTCGGGCGCACCACTGTTGGCGGCGGGCTTCGCCGCGGACTTGCCGCCGCCCTTGCCGCCGCTCTTGTCTCCGGCGCCGCCGTAGGCATCGCGGAGACGCCGGGCGACCGGTGCCTCCACGGTGGACGACGCGGACTTCACGAACTCGCCCTGCTCCTTGAGCTTGGCGAGTACTTCTTTGCTCGTGACACCGAGCTCTTTCGCGAGCTCGTGCACGCGGGCCTTGCCTGCCACTGCTCTCCTCAACTGAGGCCAGGCAGGCAGAGTACCCGCTGACCTCGTCTTATCGTCGCGCGTTCATGGCTTCAGCTTCACGGCTGACTCATGACGGGTCGACCTGCTTCCTTGTTTCCGACCAGAGCCCGGGGAGTTCCCGGGCTCTCATTCTCCGGTGGCGAGCCGTTCCACGACGCTCCGCACGCCGGACGTGTCCAGCGGACCGGACACGCGCAGCGCACGGGGAAACGCTCGTTTCCGTTCGGCCTTGGCCAGGCACGCCGGGTCGTGATGCACCCAGGCACCACGTCCGGGGAGCCGTCGCCGTTCGTCGGCGACGAGCTCGCCGCCTGCCACGACCAACCGCAACAACTCGTCGCTACACGCCCGTCGACGGCAACCGACGCACGTACGCATCGGGCCGGTCATCGACGTCGGGCGTTGCACCGCTTCCCAGTTTAGCCCGTGACCTGTCACTCGGTGGAACCGGTTACCGCAGTGTGCGGTGAGTCCTCCGGCTGGGGGTCAGGAGATGCCTCCTGCTGGGGTCCGGCATCGGGTGCGGCGTCGCTGCGGATGTCGATCCGCCAGCCGGTCAGCCGCGCCGCGAGCCGGGCGTTCTGGCCTTCCTTGCCGATCGCCAGCGACAGCTGGAAATCCGGCACGACCACCCGTGCGGTCTTGGTCCGCTCGTCCACGACGGTGACGGACACTGCCTTCGCGGGCGAGAGCGCGTTCCCCACGAACTGCGCCGGATCGTCCGAGTAGTCGATGATGTCGATCTTCTCACCACCGAGCTCGCTCATGACGTTGCGCACCCGCGCGCCGACCGGCCCGATGCAGGCACCCTTGGCGTTCACGCCGGGAACCGTGGACCGCACGGAGATCTTGGACCGGTGGCCCGGCTCCCTGGCCACGGCCGTGATCTCCACCGTGCCGTCGGCGATCTCCGGCACCTCCAGTGCGAACAGCTTGCGCACCAGGTTCGGGTGCGTGCGCGAGAGGGTGATCTGCGGACCGCGGGCACTGCGGGCGACCTGCCACACGTACGCCTTGACCCGGCCGCCGTGCGGATAGTTCTCCCCCGGCACCTGCTCGGCGGCCGGGAGGACGCCTTCGGTGTCGCCGCCGATGTCGACCACAACCATGCCCCGGGCGTTGGCGCGCGCGTCCCGCTGGATCACGCCCGCGACGATCTCGCCCTCCTTCGCGGAGAACTCGCCGTAGGTCTTCTCCTGCTCGGCGTCGCGCAGCCGCTGCAGGATGACCTGGCGCGCGGTCGTCGCGGCGATCCGCCCGAAGCCCTCGGGCGTGTCGTCCCACTCCTCGGCGATCTCGCCGTTCTCGTCGAGCGTGTGGGCCAGCACCCGCACGTATCCGGTCTTGCGGTCGATGTCGATCCGGGCGCGGGGCTGATGGCCCTCGGTGTGCTTGTAAGCCGTGAGCAGTGCGGACTCGATGGCCTCGAGTACCGCTTCGAACGGAATGTCCTTGTCCGCCTCGATGGCCCGCAGCGCGGCGATGTCGACGTTCACCTCGGCTCCTCCTCCGGTGCTGCCGCCGCGGCACCCTCGCTGTTGTCGTTGTCGCCCTCGGCTGCCTCGCCGGCGTCCTGTTCCAGGCGCTTCAGCTCGCCTGCGGGCGGTTGCTTGAACTCGACCTCGAGCACGGCCTTCGCGACATCGGCGTAGCGCACGTCCCGGATCGTGCCGTCGACGAGCAGGCGCACCGCGGTCTCGTCGGCCCGGCCCACCCTGCCGGTGAACTCGGCACCCTCGGTCGGGGTCACCCGCACCTGGCGGAACTTCGCGCGGCGCCAGTGCCGCTGCGTGGTCAGGGGCCGGTCGACGCCCGGCGAGGTGACTTCCAGCGTGTAGGCGCCCGCGATGAGGTGTTCGTGCTGGTCGAGCGTCTCGGACAGGACCCGGCTGACGTCGGCGACCTCGTCCAGTCCGACACCGTCGTCGCTGTCGACGACGACCTTGACGAGTTTGCGCCGCCCGGCCTGCTGCACGTCGAGCGCGTCGAGATCGAAACCCGCGGCCGTGACGGCCTCGGCCACGATGGGCTCCAGCCGGCTGGCGAGTTCGTTGGGCACCGTGATGCTCCCGTGAGTTGCTGTTGTGTATGGGTCTTGTCGGTATGTGTGTCGTCGGTACGGGTGTTGTGGCTGTGGTTCCGGGTGTCGGGGGTTCGTCGGTGTCCGGCTGTGGTCTGTCCGGCCGTGTGCCGAGGTCGTCCGAATGTACGGCCGACGGCGGCCGCGCGCGCCGCCGGACAGGGGTGGTCCAGCTTATCGTGTCGCCGCCGCCGTCCGCCGACCAGCGGGGTCCGCGCGAGCCGCCGTACCGGATCGCCTGGCAGGATGGCTTCTCGTGACCTTCCGCCGACCGGTGTCCCCTCCGAATCGCCGGGCCGTGCTCCGCGGCCTCGCGCTGGCCGTCCCCGCCGCCGTGGGCCTGGGTACGGTCGCGGGCTGCACGGACTACGACGACAGCCCGGACGCGCTGCTCCCGCTCCTGGACGCCGCCGAGGCCGACGCGCAGGCGGCCCGTGCACTCGGCGGATCCGGTGCCGAACAGGTCGCGGCCGTCCGCTCGGCGCACGCCACGGCGTTGCGGCGCGAGGTCGACCGGCTCAACCGGCCACGGCCGACGGCGACGTCCGCACAACCCGCCACCGTCGCGGGCGCGGCGGAGCTGGGCCAACGACTCGGCGACGCCCGCACGCACGCCGCCCGCCTGGTGCCCGAGCTGCCCGCATACCGCGCAGGCCTCGTCGGCGCGGTGGCCGCGGGCTGCGCCGCCGCACAACAGCTCGACGAGGCGTTCGGCGCGGGCCAACCGGGGCCGCTGCAACGGGTCTCGGCCGGTCCGCTCGACGAGGCGGCCGTCGGTGCCCTGCAACAGGCGCTGGCCGGGGAACACGCCGCGGAATGGGTGTACACCACGGTGACGGCGTTCCTGCCCGACAGTTACGACAACGGGCTGACCGGCGGCGGCGAGGCGCACCGGGACCGCAGGCTGGCATGCGAGACGCTGCTGCGCGCCGCCGGCGTCACCCCGCGCGCGGCCGAACCCGCGTACAGCGGTGAGGACCCGGTGTCCGACCAGGATTCGGCGGTGCGGCTCGTGATCGACGCCGAGACGGACGCGATCGGCGCCTGGCACGGCGTGCTGGAACGCACCGAGGATCCCGGATTGCGCGACGTCGCCACCCAGGCCCTCGTCGGATCGGCGACCCGGTGCACGAGCTGGCGCCTCGACGCGGGGAGAACACCCGCGGCGATCGCGTTACCGGGCCGCGGCTGACAGCCGCAGCGCGTCGTGGGCGATCTCGCCCAGCAGCTCCGGCGGGCCTGCCGAGTCGGCGAAGAACTGGGTCTCGACGATCGTGAGCCGGTTGCCGACGACCCGGGAGGCGTACTCACCGGTGGCGACGTTCGGCGCGCCCGGCAGGTTCGCGGTGCCGTCGCGGATCAGGTCGTTGACGTTGCCCGTGCCGTCCGTGTCGGTGGTGACCTTCAACTGCTTGGCGCCGGTCTGCCCCGGCATCGTCACGACCACGACCGACACCAGGGCGCGGGCGTCCTGTGCGCGCGTCTCGTACAGCGAGCGATGCACCTGTTCACACGGGTGCTCCCGGAACCAGCCGACGACGTCGCCGTAGGCGTTGGCCGCGCACCCCGCCGAGATCTCCGGCCCCGCCACCTGCGTGTAGTCGAACTCGCCGCTGGTCAGCGGATTCTGCTGCGGCGCCGCGGTCGGATCCTGGCCCGCCGGCTCGTAGCGGATCAGCCACCACACGAGTCCGGAGACCACCGCGATCGCCACCAGCGCGCCACCGCGCAACGCGGTCCGCATCCGCGGCGACATGCCGGACGGACCGGACCTGCCGGAGCCGTCCGTCGGCGCCTGCTGTCCGGGTGGTGTCGGCTGTCCGAGTGGCGCCTGCCGACCGGGTGGTGCGTGCTGGCCGGCCGGTGCAACCCCTGCCGCGTGTGGTGCCGTGGCCGCGGCGGGCGCGCCCGTCACGGTGGGAGCAGGTGGTGCCGCGCGAGTGGGCGCCGACGGAGTCGACGGCACTGCCGGGGTCGACGACGCTGCCGGGGCGGAGGGACCTGCCGACGGACCGGACCACTGCGGTTGCGGTCCGTGATGTCCATACACCGGTCCGGGCTGTGGTCCACTCGTTCCGGGGAACTGCGGCTGCTGTCCTGGCACGGCCCGTGACGGTAGCGGATCCGGTGTCAGCGGAGGGCCGCAACCGCCAGATCGACGTCCTCCCAGGTGTTGTACAGATGGAACCCCATGCGGAGCCGACCCGCCCGCACGCTGGCGCGCAACCCCGCGCGGGCGAGCTGTTCCGGTGCCACATCGGTGTCGACCGCCACGATCGCGCTGCCCGCGGCCGGCAGGCCGAGCTCGTCCAGCAGCGCATCGGCCAGACCGGCGCAGTGCGCGTGCACGGCGTCGAGATCGAGCGAGGCCAGGTAGTCGAGCGCCGCCGCGGCCCCGACGAACGGCAGCCACGCCGGTGAGGCGTCGAACCGGCGCGCCCCGGAGGCCAGCCGCAGCGGCAAGCCGTACACGGTGTCCCACGGATCCTCGCCCGCATACCAGTTGGCGCCAACGGGGTGGCCCCGCTCCAGCGCCCGCGGGTGCACCGCCAACCACGCCGCACCACGCGGGCTCAGCAGCCACTTGTAGCCCGCGCCGACGACCCAGTCGGCCCAGTCGAGGTCGAGCGCCAGCCACCCGGCCGCCTGCGAGACGTCCAGCGCCACGGCGATCCCGGCATCGGCGGTGACGGCGCGCAGTGCGTCGAGATCGGCGACGGTTCCGTCGGCGGACTGGACCACACTCACGACCACGAGGTCGTGCCCGTCGACCGCGGAGGCCAGTTCGGCGACCGGCACCGTCTCGACGGTCACCCCGCGGTGGGCCTGTGCGGCGAACGGGAACGTGACGCTGGTGAACTCGCCCGTCACGGACAGGACGCGCGCACCGTCGGGCAGGCCCGCCGCGACCGGCGCGAGCAACCCCGCCACGGTGGCACCGACCGCGACCCGCTCGGCCGGCACGCCCACCAGCCGGGCGAACGCATCGCGTGAGGTGTCGACGGCGGCCGTGAAATCGGGCGGGTCGTCGGCACCGGTCCGCCACCGGTCGACGGCCGCCGCGACCGTGTCGGCCACGGCGGCGGAAGGGATGCCGATGCTCGGCGTGTTGACGTACCCGGTCGGCACGTCGAACGCGGCGCCGAAGGCGTGACGGGAAGCGCTCATGATCAACACGCTACGCCGGGCACGCCCGTCGGGCGACGGTCACACGCGTTCGAGCAACGGGCCGAACAGTCCCGGCACGGCGTCGTCGGCGAACGCGAGCCCCTCGGACGCGTCGACGTCCGGCACGGAGTAGGCACCGGAGCCCGCCGCCGTCGTCGCGGTGATCGTGAGAAGTCCCCTGCGGCGCTGGAAGAGCGACTGCCGGGCGGTCAGGCCGATGACCCCGCGGCGCTGCAGGGCCACGGTGCTGCGGCGCACGCTGCCGCGGCGGGCCACGAGGTAGTCGCCGCTGAGGCCGTGGCCGAGGTTGCGGTAGGCGTCGACGGCGAGCGCGAGGGCGATCGGCACGCCGACGACCGCACCGATCCACGCCAACTGGCCGAACAGCGCCGAGGAGAACACCCACCCGCAAGCGGCCGCCACCGCGACGGGTGCGGCCGCGGCGGCCAGCGCCCAGCGAATCCTCCTGCCGCGCGCGGCGACCGGATGTCGCGTCAGCACGGTCGACGCCGGACCGGCGGTCTCCCGCAACACGGCCGCGGCGACCCGGCTCGCCTCACCGTGCGGGGCCGCGGGCAGCAGCGTCTTGCGTGCGCCCTTGTCCTCGTCGCTCTGCGACCGCAGCCCGGTGGCGACGGCGTCGACCCGCGCCCCGCCCGCGAGGCGCACGCCGAGCGGTTCGACGAGTTCGACCCCGCGCAGGCGTTGCTCCTCGATCGAGATCGACCGTGCCGTCAGCAGTCCCCGGCGGACCCGCAACGTGCCACCGGGCTCGCGGTCGAGGCGGAAGTTCCACCACATCTCCACCAGGACCGCGAGCGAGCCGAGCACGCCGATGACCAGGCCGACGGCCACGACCATCGCGATGCCCCCGACGAGGCCGAACCCTCCGAGCAGGTCGATCGCCCCGGTGATCACGCCGCGGCGCAGGCCGAACCATTCGGCGACCTGCAGCACGCCGCCGTAGGCGGCCGCGCCCAGCGCCGGAGTGAGGACCGACAGCGGCCCGTACCGCGCCCACCGGGGGTCGAACGTCGCGATTCTGCCGTCGGCCGTGCCTGCCGAGTCCGGGCGCCCGCGATCGAGCAGTTCGGCGCGCAGCCGCTCCCCCTCCTCGCGCGAGACGGCGAAGAGCGTCACCGAGCTCGCGCTGGACCCACCCTGCTCCCCGGTGTCGATCTTCACGGTGACGATGCCGAGGAATCGGGACGGTGGGCCCGCGGTGAGATCGACGGTGCGGATGCGGTCACGGGAGACCGACCTGCGAGTACGCACGGCGACGCCCTTCGTGAGCTCGACCCGGTCGGCGAGCACGCGGTAGCGGGTCCGGCGCAGCCGCACACCTTCGACGACGACGGTGCCGGCCAATGCCGCGGCCGAGGCGGGGAGCACGGTGACGAGCGCCCAGAACAGCGAGGACGAGGCGATTCCTAGCCCGGTGGGCACTCCCGCGGCCACGCAGATCCCGGCGACGGTGAGCAGGCTGACCCGGACGGTACGCGGGTCGAGCCGCCGCCAGCCGGCGTCCGGCTCCACGGTGCCCTCGCCGTCGAGTTCGCCGTCGGGTGTGGTCACGTCGCGTCGCCCGGGGTCGCCTGGGTGGTCTCGGTGAGCTCGTGCACGAGGTCGGCGGCGAGGTCGCGGTCCAGGCCGGGGATCGTCAGCGCCCCTTTCGCCGATGCGGTCGTCACCGTGACGGTGGCGAGGCCGAAGACCTGCTCCAGCGGACCGCGTTCGCTGTCGACCGTCTGGATGCGCGACATCGGCGCGACGCGCCATTCCTGCCACAGCGCGCCGGTCCGGGTGTACACGGCGTCGCCGGTGACCTCCCAGCGGTGCACGCGGTACCACCACATCGGCATGCCCACCGCCGCGGCCACGCCCGCGACAGCGAGAACCGCCGCGGGCACCAGCACCCAGAAGCGGGCTGCATCGGGCAGCAGCGCCGCCGGCACGACCAGCACCGCGACCGCCGCCGCGGCGACGAGCAGGATGCGCGTGCGCCACCACGCGACGGCCTTGCGGTGCACCCGGTGCGCGGGCGGCCGCAGCCGCAGGACGCCGGTGTCGTCGCGGCCGTCCCCGCGCCCCGGCTCGGTCCGATGCTGCGACCTGTCGTGCGCGGTACCCGTGCCGCCGCGCCCGGCGTCGGCGTCGCCGGATTCGGAGTCCCCCACGGTCGCCCCCTGTCGCGAGCTCTGGACCACCTGTGACGAGCCGGACGCTAGCAGCAGTGCCGCACCCCCACCCCACCGCGTGTTCTGCACCACGACGGGCGGTCAGGCGAGGGACTCCCACCACGGGTCGAGCTCCGGCGGCGATGCCACGTCGACCCGCTCCCCCGGTTTCGGCACGGTGAGGGCGACGCCGCGGGCGGCCGCCTCCTTGCGCGCCCGGTCGACGGGATCGGCCCAGCCGTGCGGACCGAGGTCGAACGTGCCCCAGTGGACCGGCACGAGCAGGCCGCCGCCGACGTCGACGTGTGCCGCCACCGCTTCCTCGGGGGTCATGTGCACGTCCGGCCAGCTCGGCGCGTAGGCGCCCAGCTGCATGAGGGTCACGTCGAACGGACCGTGGTCGGCACCGATGCGGGCGAAACCGTCGAAGTAGCCGGTGTCGCCGCTGTAGAACACCCGGTGCCGCTGCCCGGCCAGCACCCACGAGGCCCACAGCGTGTTGTTGCGGGCGAAGGCCCGTCCCGAGAAGTGCCGTCCGGGCGTGGCGGTGATCCGCAGTCCGGCGAGGCGGGTCTCGTCGTGCCAGTCGAGTTCGGTGATCCGCTCGGGCGCCACGCCCCACCGGCGCAGGTGGGTGCCCACTCCCAGGGGGACGACGAACGCCGCGGCGCTCCGGTGTGCGAGGTGCCGGACGGTGCGCATGTCCAGGTGGTCGTAGTGGTCGTGGGACACGAGGACCACGTCCGGGTCCGGCAGGTCGGTGAGCGCCTGCGGCGGGGCGAACAACCTACGCGGACCGATGACACGCGACGGCGAGGCGCGGTCGCTCCACATCGGATCGATCAGCACCCGCGTGCCGGCGAGTTCGACGAGCGTCGACGCGTGGCCGAACCACGTCACGTGTAGACCGTCGCCGGGTGCGGCATCCGGTGTCTGGCACTGCGGCACGGGACCGGAGGGACGGCGCTTGCGTCGACCACGGACCATGTCGCCGACCGCCTCCCGCACACTTCCCGGCGGCACCCAGCGCAGCGGTTCGGGATTGCGGAACGCACCGTCACGGAACTGTGGCGACCCGGGGTACGGGCCGGGCCTGCCACCGAGCGCGGCGGCCAGGTCGGCGGTGACGGCGGCGACGGCCGCGGCGAACGCGAATCCCATCGGGCCAGCGATTCTGCGCACCGGGCGGCTCCTCGAAACGACGGACGGATGTCGGGCCGCGGACGGCACTGGCCCGCGAACCTGCAGCAGGGTGCCCCGAGGGCCCCTCCGTGCAACGTCGACGGTCCGCGCCCGGTTCCCACGCTCGCCCCGCGCGAACCGGGGGCTGTGTTCTGCCGGGCGCGGGATCACACGATGGTGCGGGCCCGGGGCTCCTCCTCGCCGGGGCCGTGGCGCACGAGATCGCCCCACGCGTCGGCGAGCCGGCGTACGAGTTCGTCGAGCACCTGTGGTTCCTGCATGAAAGGCAGCCGCAGGTAGTTGTCGTGCGCACCGGTCGGGTCCATCGTCGAACCGGGGATGACCTCGACACCGTGGCGGAGTGCGATCTGGGCGAACACGTCGGCGTCCCGCTCGGGCAGGGCGAGCCACAGCGAGGAACCCCCGTCGGGGGTGCGCCAGGTCCACCCCGGCAGGTGCTCGGTGATCAGCCGCTCGGCCTGGTCGCACCGCTCGGCGCGTTCCACCGAGCCGGTCTTGACGATCTCGGGCAGCCGCGGGAACAGGCGTGCGGCGATGGCCTGTTCGATGAGCGGGCCGCCGAGGTCGGCGAGTGCCTTGCGGCGCGCGCACCGCTGGAGCAGTCCGCGCGGCCCGCGGATCCAGCCGATCCGCAGTCCGCCCCACACCGCCTTCAACGACTCGACGACGACCGACTCGACCCCGGCGGGAAGGTACGCCGACAACGGGGCGGGGATCTCGGGTGCGTCCTCGCGGGCCAGGATGCAGCCGGCGTAGGCATTGTCCTCGATGACGGCGACGTCGTGGCGCGCGGCGAGTTCGGCGACGCGGCGGCGCCTGCGGTCGGACATCAGCACGCCGGCCGGGTTGTGGAAGGTCGGCATCACGTACAGCACCGAGGGCCGGTGCTCGGCCAGCACCGCGGCGAGGCGCCGCTCGTCGATGCCCTCGTCGTCGAGGGGCACGGGCACGACCCCGGCACCGGCGTCGCGGAACACATCGAGGCACGGCTGCCAGCTCGGGGCCTCCACGGCGACCGTCGCAGCGCCCCGGAGGTAGACCTCCGACAGCAGCACGAGCGCCTGGTGGGCGCCGTTGGTGATCATGACCTCGTCCGGTGAGGTCGGCAGTCCCTGGCCGGTGTAGTAGTCGGCGACGGCCTCGCGCAGGGCGGGCAGGCCGCGAACCTGGTAGCCGGGGTCGCCGAGCAGGCCGGGCAGGTCGTAGCGGGCGACCTCCTCGAGCGCCTCGGCGACCTCGGGCACGCCGGCGTCGGCGGCGCAGGCGAGCGAGATGACCGAGCCGGGACCGTCGATGAGCCGTTGGAAGGTCGCAGCCGCCCTGCCACCGCTCACTCGGCCGTCGGCAGGGACGGCGCGGGCCACGTCGCTGATCCGCGTCCCGCTGCCCTGCTTCCGTTCCAGCAGTTCCCGGGCCTCGAGCTCCTCGTACGCGGCAACCACGGTGGCGCGGCTGACCGCCAGCAGCCGGGCCAGTTCACGTTCCGACGGCAGGCGCCGTCCGGCCGCCAGCGCGCCCTCGTCGACGGCCCTGGCCACCGCGTCCGCGAGCTTGCGGTACAGCGGCCCCTCGCCGGCAGTCCAGTCACCGAGCACGGCGACCAGGTCGCCCCCGCGAGAAAAACGGTCCAATTCTCGTGCCATTGGTACTTACTCCAGTCCAGTGTTCCGTGGATTCTAGTCCATGACACCCCCATCGAGTACGACCCGTGAGGAGACGAGACGCAATGGTGACCACACTCCTGTTCGCGGCAGGCCTGATCCTGGTTCTGGCAGTGATCGGGCGGACGGTGCACTACCCGGGACTGCCGTTCGACGTGGAACCGGCGTTCGCCCGCTACGTCGTGACCGGCGTGGTGATCCTCTGGCACATCGGCCAGGCCAACGCCGACCGAATGGACCGCACCGAACAGTCCAGCCACCGGACCCCGATCGCACGCTGACGTCCGCGCCACCGGTGGAGGCAGGCCGGCCCGTCCGCGGTGCCCGGCGCCACCGCCGGAACGCTCCGCCTGCGTGGCACACCGTGGTGCCCCGCAGGTACCCGCGGCGATCCGACGCCGCGTCGATTTCCCCCGGTCACGGCCGGCACGGGCCCTCGTGCGCCGCAACCATCCCCTCGGGAGCCGACCACCACCGCCGCGAGAACCGGGCCGGCGGCGGGCCCCGCCCTCACCGCGGCCGCGCCCGCCGGGAGCGCACGGGCGCGGCACACCTCCGCGGCGCACCCCCATCGCGCCGGACCAGGGCTCACCGATAGTGGAGCGCGGGCCCTGACCGCCCCGGACCGAGCCCCGGGCGGAGCACGAGATCCGCGTCGTAGTCGCCCCCGCGCTCGCTGCGGAACGGCAACGGCTCGTCGCAAGCCAGTCCGGCCAGGCGGTCACGGAGCCGCGCGACGGCGCGACCCGCGGCGCCCTCGTCGGCGCGGTCGGCGCCGTAGACGGCCAGCGGCGGCAGCGCCTCCATCCCCGTGTACCAGAACACACCGTGGTGCAGCGGGAACAACACATCGGCGAGGTGTCCGTGGATGCCCCGCGGGCCGAACGAACTCTCCCTTGCCCCGATCGTCGTGACCACGAGCCCGCGTTTGCCCGCCAGTTCCCCGTCGCCGTAGCGGCGCACCCTGCCAGTGGCCGGATCGGTCACCCCGAATCCGAAACCGTGGACCAGGACCCGGTCCAGCCAGCCTTTCAGGATCGCGGGCGGGCCGAGCCACCACAGCGGGAACTGCAGCACGACGGCGTCCGCCCAGCGCAGCTTCTCCTGTTCGGCGGCGATGTCGGCGCTGAGTTCGCCCGCGTCGTAGGCGCGGCGGGACGCGGCGCCCACGTGGAGCCGGCAGGCCGGATCGTGACCGAAATCGGCCGCGTCGACCACGGGGTTCCAGCGCATCGCGTACAGGTCGGACACGGTCACGGCATGGCCGGACGCCACCAGGGCACGCCTGCCCTCGGCGGCGAGCATGCCGCCGAGCGAGCGCGGTTCGGGATGAGCGTGAATCCACAGGACGTTCATGCGCCCAGCCTCGACCAGTCCACTATTCCAGTCCAGTGGCTATACAGCCACTGTCCGAAAGGATCAGGCCATTCCATTTCGGGCCGAACGGCGCTTCGTCCTGCCGCGGCTCGCGCGGCTGCGCGCGCCGGCGTTGGCCTGGCCGATGTGCCAGAGGATCACCACGCCGGTCACGACGTAGCGGGCGAACGCCGGTTCCACGTCGAACGGCAGTCCCGGGTAGTGCACCGTCCGCCCGATCACTGCCAGAACCAGGATCAGGCCTGCCGCGAACAGGACTGTGGTCACCATTGCGTCTCGTCTCCTCACGGGTCGTACTCGATGGGGGCGTTTCATGACTCAGCATGATCGGGACACCGAGCCGCGATAAGTGGCCGGAGGGCCAGTATGTGAAAGAATCCGGCCATGCGACCTGAGGCAGAGCTTCACCGCGATCGGCCGCACCGCGTCGCCGTGCTCGTACGTCCCGGGGTCATGCCCCTCGAACTCGGCCTCGTCCACCAGCTGTTCGGTTCGGCCCGCAGGCAGTCCGGCCCGGGCGCGGGCACCCTGCTGTACGACGTCGTGACCTGCACGCTCGAGCCCGGTCCGGTGCCGACCGACGCCGACTTCCCCATCCACGTGTCCCACGGTCCGGACGTCATCGACGACGCGGGCACGGTGCTCGTGCCCGCGTCGGAGGAACCCGGCCAGCCGGAGACGGGCGGCGCGCTGGGACCCGCGCTGGCGGGCGCCCTCGCCCGGGTCCGGCCCGGCGTCCGGATCGCGTCGATCTGCACCGGGGCGTTCGTGCTCGCCGCGGCCGGGCTGCTCGACGGCCGCCGCGCCACGACCCACTGGCGGTCCGCCGACACCTTCCGCCGGCAGTTCCCGCACATCGAACTGGACCCCGACGTGCTGTTCACCGACGGCGGCGACGTCCTCACGTCCGCGGGCGAGGCCGCCGGCATCGACCTGTGCCTCCACCTGATCCGGCGCGATCACGGCGCTGCGGTGGCCGCCGACGTGGCCCGCCGCACCGTCGTGCCGCCGTACCGGGAGGGTGGACAGGCCCAGTACGTGCCACAGCCGGTGCCCGAGGCGGGCGGTACGTCCACGGCGCCGGCCCGGGCGTGGGCGCTGGAACATCTCGACCGGCCCGTGTCGTTGTCCGAACTGGCGGAACGGGCATCGATGAGCGTGCGCACGTTCACCCGCCGTTTCCGCGCCGAGACCGGCTGTTCCCCCGGCCGGTGGCTCACCCGGCAACGGGTGGAACGGGCCAGGGTGCTGCTCGAGGAGACCGACCGGCCCGTCGAGGTGATCGCCGACGACGTGGGATTCGGCACGGGGGCCTCGCTGCGGGCACACTTCCGTGATGTGGTCGGCGTCTCCCCCGGCGTGTACCGCGCCACGTTCCGGGGCGGAATGCCACAGGACTGACAAGCGTTGTCATAACGGAAAGAGGTGACAACGATTGGCAGAAGCCACCAAGACCCCGACCCGCCGCACGCGCGCAACGGGCAGCGGCGAGGCAGACGCCGACCTGGTCCGTGTCTACCTCGACGAGATCGGTAGGACCCCGCTGCTGACCGCCGAGCAGGAGATCGACCTGGCCAAGCGCATCGAGGCGGGCGTCTACGCCACCGAGCTGCTCCGTCGGGCCGACCGAGCCCGCGACGGCCGCGACGACACCGGCTCCCACCAGGCCGGGCACGACGGCAGCGCCGCCCCGATGCTGCCGTCCGGCGCCGCCGAGCTGCCCGCCGACCGCCGGGACCTCGAGCAGATCGCGCGTGACGGCGAGGCCGCGAAGGACCACATGGTGCAGGCGAACCTGCGGCTGGTGGTCACGGCGGCCCGCAAGAATCGCAACTCCAACCTGTCGTTGCTCGACGCCGTGCAGGAGGGCAATCTCGGCCTGATCCACGCGGTGGAGAAGTTCGACTACGCCAAGGGGTTCAAGTTCTCCACCTACGCGATGTGGTGGATCCGGCAGGCCATCCAGCGCGGCAATGCGTTCTTCAGCGGCACGATCCGGCTGCCGATGCACACGGCCGAGCAGATCGCCAAGCTCGACCGGCTGCAGCGCACGCTCGAGGCGCAGGGCCGGCACAACCTGTCGGTCGACGAGCTCGCGCAGGCCGCGGACATGTCGGTCGAACGCGTTCTGGCGCTGCGGCAGGCGGGGCAGAGCACGGCGAGTCTCGACGTCCCGGTGGACGACGACGGTGAGCTCACCCTCGGCGATCTGGTCACCACCGGATCGGTACCCGGCGTCAGCGAATCGCTCGAGCACTCGTCGATGGTCGGCGAACTCAACGCCGCGCTCGAAACGCTGCCAGCCCAGGAGGCGACGGTGCTGGCGCTGCGGTACGGCCTCACCGACGGCGACCCGCACACGGTGCCCGACATCGCCCGCAGGCTGGGGCTGACGCGCAAACGGGTGCGCTCGCTCGAGGAACGCGGCCTGTCGCGGCTCCGCGCGGAGAACCACGGCTCGCTGCTGGCCTGGGCCAGCTGAGCCGTCCTGTCGCTGCGGCCGTCTCCGGCGTCCACCCCGCGCCGGAGGCGGCCTTCCCCTGTCGGCGGTCGTATCACCCGCGAGACATCGGCGGTGGTCCGCGCCGTCGCCAGCGGCGCGTAGCGGCAGCTCTCGGCCGGCGTCCGGCCGCCGTGGCCGGGCTGCGCAGCCGAAAGTACCGTGCCGGACGGCCGCAGCGGCTCTACGATCGCTGGTGTGCAGCTGCCTGTGATGCCGCCGGTCCGGCCGATGCTCGCCACTCTCGTGCGCGAGCTTCCACGTGAGCCCGGTCTGCGCTACGAGCCCAAGTGGGACGGCTTCCGGTGCATCGTGTTCCGCGACGGCGACGAGATCGAACTCGGTTCCCGCAACGACCGCCCGCTGACCCGGTACTTTCCCGAGCTGGTCGCGCTGCTGGCCGAAGCGTTGCCGCCGCGCTGCGTCGTGGACGGGGAGATCGTCATCGTCGGCGAGTCCGGCCTGGATTTCGACGCGCTGCAACAACGCCTCCACCCGGCGGCTTCACGGGTGCGCAAGCTCGCGGCGGAGACGCCCGCGGGCTTCGTGGCGTTCGACCTGCTCGCGCTCGGCGACGAGGACCTGACCGGCGAGGCGTTCTCGCTGCGCCGTACGAGGCTCGAGGACATCCTCGACACCGCACCGGCCCGGGTGCACCTCACGCCGGTGACCGGCGATGCCGACATCGCCGAGGACTGGTTCACCCGGTTCGAAGGAGCAGGATTCGACGGGGTCATGGTCAAGGCCGCCGACGAGCCGTACCGGCAGGACAAGCGGACCATGCGCAAGGTCAAACACGAGCGCACGGCCGACTGCGTCGTGGCCGGATTCCGCTGGCACAAAGACGGCGAGGGCGTCGGCTCGTTGCTGTTGGGGCTCTACGACGAGGCGGGCACGCTGCACCACGTCGGCGTGGCGAGCAGCTTCACCGCGGCGCGCAGGCGCGAGCTGGCCGCCGAACTGGAACCGCTCCGCTCCGGCGCGCTGGACCGGCATCCGTGGCGCGACTGGGCGGACCCCGGGGCGCAGGCCGTCCACGGCGGCCGCATGCCGGGCGGGCAGAGCCGGTGGAGCGCGGGCAAGGATCTCTCCTGGGAGCCGCTGCGCATCGAGCGGGTCGCCGAGGTGCGGTACGAACACCTCCAAGCGGGCCGGTTCCGGCACGGCGGCAGGCTGGTGCGGTTCCGGTCCGATCGGGGCCCGGCCTCGTGCACCTACGCCCAGCTGGAGGAAGTGCCTCCCGCGGAGCTGACGGCGCTGTTCGACGAGGCGGCTCCGGCATGAGCCCGGCGGCGAAGGACTCGGTCACGCTCGAGGTGCCGGGACCGGACGGGCGCCGGACCGCGGTCGCGATTTCCAGTCCGGGCAAGGTGTTCTTCGCCGAACGCGGCGAGACGAAACTCGACCTGGCGCGCTACTACGAGGCCGTGGCCGGGCCGCTGCTGGCGACGCTCGGCGGCAGGCCGCTGCTGATGGAGCGCTATCCCAACGGCGCCGGCGGGAAATCGTGGTTCCAGAAACGCGTGCCGTCCTCGGTTCCGGACTGGCTCGCCACGACCGTCGTGGCGACGCCGAACGGCACGACCAGTGACGCACTCGTGGCCGCCGACCTGGCGCACGTGCTGTGGGCGGTGAACCTGGGCTGCCTGGGCTTCCACGTCTGGCCGTACCTCGCGGCGGCTCCCGAGGTGGCCGACGAGCTGCGGATCGATCTCGACCCCTCCCCCGGTGTGACGTTCGACCAGGTGCGTGAGGCGGCAGTACGGGCACGTGCGCTGCTGGACGAGCTCGGCATCGAGCCGGTCATCAAGACGACCGGCTCACGCGGACTGCACCTGTACGTGCGCCTCGAACCTCGATGGGACAGCTACGCCGTGCGCGCCGCCGCCGTCGCCCTCGCACGCGAGCTGGAACGGCGGCATCCGGACCTGATCACCGCGCAATGGTGGAAGGAGGAGCGGGGCACGCGCGTGTTCGTCGACTTCAACCAGAACGCACCCCACAAGACGGTGTTCGGTGCCTGGTGCGTCCGTCCGGTCGCCGGCGCGCTCGTGTCGGCGCCGATCGCCTGGGACGAGCTGGCCGACGTCGATCCGCGCGAACTCACGATCGCCACCGTGCCCGGCCTGCTGGCCGAGCGCGGCGATCCGTGGGCGGGAATCGGCGAGCGGCCGCAGTCGCTCGAGCCGCTGCTGGAGATGTCGCGGCGGGACCTGGCGGCGGGGCTGATGGACGCGCCGTGGCCGCCGGTGTATCCGAAACAGCCCGGCGAACCCCCGCGGGTGGCACCGAGCAGGGCGAAGAAGACCTGAGCCTGAGCGGGACGTCCCCGGCCGGGGTCAGTCCGACCGGTCGCGGGAACGGCCGGTGCGGCGCCGGCTCGCCCGCTGCAGCGCGTTGACGAGCTGCTGCTTGGTCATCGTGGCGCGGCCCCGGATGTCGAGTTCCTTGGCGCGTTCGTACAGGTGCCGTTTGGGTGCCCGCGTGTCGACACCGCCTGCGGTCGCGTACTGCTTCCGGCCCGCGCCTCCCCGCTCGGCCTGCGTGTCCGAGGGCCCGTGCCGGCGTTTGGCCTTCCAGCGGTCGCCGACCTTCTCGTAGCCGCGCTTCAGCGCGGCGAACGCCGTGCGGTGGGCGCGCGGCCCCTCGCCGTACTCCTCGACGGCCGAGTCGTGTGCCTTGATCCACGTACGCTGCGCCTTCTCGGACGATCGCCGCACCGTGCCGGGCAGCTCCCGACGTCCGGGCATGGCTCCACCTCCTCGCGACAGCTCCCTCACGACAGCTCCCTCACGACCGAGGCCCGGTGGCGGGTTCCCGGCGACGGAGTGCGTTCCGTCCGAGTGCTACCCGGCCCGCACGTGGGGAAACGTCACAGGTGCAGCCTCGGTCCACGTCACGCCCGGTCCACGTCACGGCCGGCCCCCGTCACCGCCGGTCCACGTCACGGCCGGTCGCGGTAACGGGGGTTCGCCACCGCGAGACGGTCGGCGACGTCCCGGCGGACGACGTCGAGCACCGACTCGTCGCCGGCGTCGAGGTCCCCGCGGCGGAGCGCGTCGGCCAAGGCGCGGGAGTCTGCCACGCCCAGTTCGGCCAGTCGCCGGTCGTGTCGCTGCTGCTGGGCGGCGCCGACGGCGAGTTCGCGCTGCACCATGCCGAGCGCATTGGCGGCCACCCTGGCGTGATAGTCGCCGTCGGCGCCGAGGTAGTCGCGTACGGCCTCGAGGAGTTCCGACGCCGTCGGCCTGCCGTGCAGGTCCGGCGCCTCGGGTGCGGTCACCGGATCGGGTTCGGCCGGTTCGATACCGAGGGCGAGCAGCAGGTCGTGTTCCTGTTCGCACACGCGCCGCCCCACCGTGGCGAGCTCGACCGAGCGCGCCTGCCCGGACAGATGCCGCCGCGCCTGCATCCCGCACATCACCGCCCACCTGGCCGTGCCGTACACCTCCCACCAGTGCAGCGTGCCGGCGTCGGGCCGGACCCCCGCGACCTCGGCGTAGCCGTCAAGCAGCTGCGCACGCGATCCGAAACCGCCGACCGGTTCGGGCGCGCCGAATCGCCACGCCTTGACGCACAGCCAGCCCAGGTCCTCCATCGGATCCCCGCGATGCGCCAGTTCCCAGTCCAGCACGGCGCGCAGCCCGTCGGGGCCGACGATGAGGTTGCCGTTGCGAAAGTCGCCGTGCACCAGCGTGTCCCCGGCCGGCCCGGGCCGGTGCCGATGCAGCCACCGCAGGGCGA
This sequence comes from Prauserella sediminis, assembly GCF_014195435.1. Taxonomy (NCBI): domain Bacteria; kingdom Bacillati; phylum Actinomycetota; class Actinomycetes; order Pseudonocardiales; family Pseudonocardiaceae; genus Prauserella; species Prauserella sediminis. Next base: position 355,125 of record NZ_JACIBS010000002.1, read on the forward strand.
TCTCCACGGTCGGCAACGGTTCGTCGAGCGCGTCGTAGTGCTCGGTGAGCCACGCGAGCGGGTCCGGGGCCGGCAGCCCCGGGACCCGGTCGACAGGAATGCGGTGGATGCGCGCCAGAACCCGGCCCAGTTCGGCAGCCAATCCGGCACGCGCGTGCGCGTAGTCGTCGTCGCGCAACAGCCGCCGCGGGATCGTCTCCCCTTCGATATGGCGGCTGATCAGGTACGGCGCGCCAAGACCGGTGGCACCGTCGTCGGTGACCGGCTCGCCGTGGGTGCCGTGGTCGACGAGTTCGGGCACCGGAACGCCGTGCCGCAGGGCCGCGGGCAGCAGGGCGGCCTCCCGCGCGATCGTCTCGGGGTCCGGTTGCCCGGGCGGGTCTCGGCGCAGCACGAGCCGCACCGGCTCGGCGCCGGGTCTGTTGGCCTCGAACGACCACGTCTCGCGGCTCGCACCCGCCGACAGCCGCCGCGGCTCGCCGACCGCCACCGCCTCGCCCCACAGGCCCCCGAGCCGGACCGCCAGTCGCGTGGCCAGATCCGCCGACGTCATACTCGCCTGCGCGGCCCGGCGTACCCGAACAGGTAGCCGGCGACCTTGCGCATCTGCACCTCCTCGGATCCCTCGGTGATGCGGTACCGCCGATGGTGGCGGTAGATGTGCTCGAACGGCAGGTGCCGCGTGTAGCCGAGGCCGCCGTGCACCTGCATCGCCCGGTCGGCGGCCTCGCACACGAGTCGGTTTGCCCGGTAGTTGCACATCGACACCTTGTCGCTGATCTCGCCGGCAGGCATCCGGTCGAGCTGCCACGCGGTCTTGTGGACCAGCGTGCGCACCAGTTCGGCGTCGGTCTCCAGTTCGACGAGCGGCCACTGGATCGCCTGCCGGGACGCGAGCGGCGCGCCGAACGCGACCCGTTCCCGCGCGTAGGCGACGCTGGCCTCGATGCAGTACCGGGCGGCGCCGACACTGGAGGCGGCCTGCCGGATGCGGTTCTCGTGCACGAAGTGCTGCGCCAGCGCGAGCCCCTGGCCGACCTCACCGAACACCGCGTCCTCGGGAACCCACACGTCGCGGAGCGTCACCTCGGCATGGTCGGTGGGCATGGTGAACGTCCACCAGTGGAAGTCGACCGAGAAGCCCGGCGTGTCCGTGGGGACGATGAAGGCCGTGATGCCCTCGGGCGAACCGTTCTCACCGGACGTCCGCGCGAAGATCACGTCGTGGGTCGCGGTGTGCAGGCCGGTGTTGAACCGCTTCCGTCCGTTCAGGATCCATCCCCCACCGGCTACGCCCTCATTGGTGGGGGGACCCCCAACCCCACCGGCTACGCCCTCATTGGTGGGGGGACCCCCAACCCCACCGGCTGCGCGGACCGCCGTCGTCTCGAGCCAGGTGGCGTCGCTGCCGTGGTCCGGTTCGGTCAGGCCGAACGCCATCCGCGTCCGGCCGGTGACGACCGGCTCGACGAACCGCTCCCGCTGCATCTCGGTACCGAACTCCAGCAGCAGGTGCACCAGCGGGAAGTTCCCCACGACCGAGGCTTCGTTCTGCAGATCGTTGTGCAGGCCCAGACCGGTGGCCGCGAGGTGCTCCCTGATGACGGCCATGTCCAGAGTGGACCCGCCGCTGCCGCCCGCCTCCTCCGGCAGGCCGTAGCGGAGCCAACCGGCCCTGTCGGCGCGGCGGGCGGCCTCGGCCAGCAGTTCCTCCCACTCGGGGTTGGGCGTCCCGCCACCGGCCAGATCGGTGCGGGCGAACTCACGGCGGTGATCGAAGAAGCGCTCGTTGTCGTCGCTGTGCTGCAGGGGCGCGATCTCCGTGGCGATGAACTCGTCGAGCTCGCCCAGAAGACGGTGCAGTCGCTCGGGCAACGCGAAATCCAATGGGGCTCCTTCGTATCCTCGGTGCCCGAGCGGCTCGGGAGCCGGGGGCGGTTCGTGTCGTCGGTGCCGGGGCGGCCGGTGCCCCGGTGCGAGCAGCCGCACCAAGGCGGCACGGGCAGGGCGAGCGGGTTGCCCGATTCCGCCGCGATCAGGCCGGGTCGGTGAAGGTGGGCGGGCGCGAGGACTGCTTCGCCCGCACGGCCTCGACTTGATTGGGGCTGCCGATGAGCCGGCGGATCGCGGCCTGTTCGGCGGCGAACCCCTCGGCCAGACCGGTGCGGCCCGCCAGATTCACCAGGTACTTGGCGTCGCGGACGGCATCGGGACTCTGCTCGGCGATCTCGCCGGCCAGTGCATGCGCCGCCGCGAGCGGATCGTCCTCGGTGCGGGTGACCAGGCCGAGCCGCGCTGCTTCCGCGGCCTCGACGACACGGCCGGTCAGCGTCAGCTCCATCGCCACGTCCCGGCCGACCAGCTCCGGCAGCACCTGGGTACCGGTCATGTCCGGCACGAGCCCCCAGGCGATCTCCATGACCGAGAGCCGCGTGTCCGGAGCGGCCAGGCGGATGTCCGCGCCCAGCGCGATCTGCAGGCCGCCGCCATAGGCGTGCCCGTGGAGTGCGGCGATCACGGGGACGGCGAGTTCGGTCCACACGTGGGCCGCCTGCTGGCCGAGTGACCGTGCCGGGCCGTCGGTGGACCGGGCCTCGTCGGGCCGCGTGTGCTCGCCGGTGGTCATCGCCTCGAACGCGGCGACGTCGAGGCCCGCACAGAACGACCGGCCATTGCCGGACAGCACGACCACGCGCACCGCGGGATCGGCCCGCAGCCGTTCACCCACCTGCACCAGGCCGGTGAACATCGCCGGGTCGAGTGCGTTGCGCTTGTCCGGCCGGTCGAGGCGAACGTCGGCGATCCCGTCGCGCACCGTGTAGGACACTCGCGCCGCAGCCGCCGGATCATCGGCCGCGGCGCCGGCCGGTGACGCGTCGTGGGAAGCCCCGCCGTGGGCCGTCGAATCGCCACCCACCGTCACGGACCTCCCCATTCGCCGGTGAACTCGGGTTCGGTCTTGTTCCGGAACGCCTCGAACGCCGCGCGCGCATCGGTCGTGCCGAAGTTGACAGCCTGAGCGCGGGCCTCGCTCTCCAGTGCCTCCCGGAGTGTCGCGTCGGCGCCCTCGTTCAGCAGCGCCTTCGTCTGGGCGAGCGCGACGGGCGGGCCCGCGGCCAGCGTGGCCGCCGTCTCGGCGACGAACGCCGCCAGCTCGCCCGCGGGCTTGACCCACGTCACGAGACCGAGCCGCTCGGCCTCGTCGGCGCCGACGAAGTCGGCCAGCAACGCGATGCGTTTCGCCTGTTGCAGACCGACGAGCTTGGGCAGCAGCCACGAGCCGCCGAAGTCGAGGGACAGTCCGCGTTTGGCGAAGATCTGACTGAATCGCGCGCGGTCGGAGGCCGCGACCAGGTCGCAGCCGAGCGCCAGGTTCCAGCCCGCGCCGACGGCGACGCCGTCCACCTGCGCGATCGTCGGCGTATCCAGTTCGTGCAGCGTGATCGCCGTGCGGTTGACCAGGTGCATGCGCTGCAGCGGATGCAGTCCCGACTCCACCGACAGGTCGGCCCCGGCGCAGAAGTCGCCGCCAGCCCCGGTGAGCACGATCACCCGGGTCCGCTCGTCCGCGTCGGCCTCCCGCAACCGTTCGGCGAGCAACGGCCACGTATGGGTGTCTATCGCGTTCTTGCGGTGCGGGCGGTTCAGCGTGATCGTCGTGACGGCGTCGCTGCGGGACACCAGTACGGTCGGTTCGTCCACGGATTCCCTTTCGGTCCTGGATACTGCGGTGCGGACCGGCCGCCACTCTGCCGTGGGCGGCTCGGCCGCCGGTCTCAGATGGACAGTGCGTCGGCCAGCCACGCCCGGTGTTCGGCCGGGGTGCCCAGTAGCAGCTCGGACGTCTTGGCGCGCTTGTAGTACAGGTGCGCGTCGTGTTCCCACGTGTAGCCGATCCCGCCGTGCAGTTGCAGGCCGGACGCCGCGGTGTCGAACGCGGCCGGGCCGAGCACGACCTGAGCCAGCGCCGCCGCCTCGGGCAGCGCCGCCGGATCGTGATCCGCGGTCCACGCCGCGTGCCACAGCACCGCTTCGGCCTGTTCACACGAGGCGTACAGGTCGGCGCACGCGTGTTTGACGGCCTGCTGCGAGCCGATGGGCCTGCCGAACTGCACCCGCACCTTCGCGTACTCGACCGTGTCGTCGAGCACCCGCCGCATCCCGCCGAGCTGTTCCGCGGCGAGGGCCACGGCGGCGCGCTGCCACACCGCCTCCAGCACCCCGGCGGGATCCTCGCACGGCACGTACCGCGCCGACGTCCCCGCGAACTCGGCCCGCGCCATCCGCCGTGTCGGGTCGAGCGTGCGCGAGGGGCGCCACGACACGGCTCCGCCGTCGACGACGAACCAACCGTGGTCGGCGTACACGAGGACGTGGTCGGCGAACGGACCGTCGACGACGAACGCCGCTTCCCCGGCGAGCCTCCAGTGGCCGCCGTCCCGCGCCGCCTGCACGCTGTCGGCCGCCGAGCCCCACCGGCCGCCCGCGTCGGCCACGGCCACCGCGACGGTCTGCTGTCCCGCTGCGATCTCCGGCAACAGGTCCTCGGCCAGTGTGTCGTCACCCAGTGCGATCGCCGTGTCGGTCGCCAGCACCGCGGAGGCCAGGTACGGCACCGGCGCCAGCGCGGCGCCCAGTTCGGCCAGTACGACGCAGCGGTCGACGTGCCCGGCACCCGCGCCGCCGGCGGCCTCGGGCACGAGCAACCCGGTCACGCCGAGTTCCGCCAGCTGTGTCCACAGTCGACGGTCGATACCGGCACCGTCGTCGGCCATGACCTCCCGGACCCGCTGCGGCGGGCAGTGGTCGGCCAGCAGGGCACGGACGCTGTCGGCCAGCCTGCGTTGTTCCTCGTCGAGTATCAGCCGCATCGCCGTGTTCACCTCGCCTGGGTACCGACGCGCAGCTCGCGGAACGGCACGTCGCGGTCGACCTGGGGTTCCTTCGGCAGCCCCAGCACACGGTCACCGATGATGCCGCGCTGGATCTGGTTGGTGCCGCCCGCGATACTCGAGGCGGGCGTCGCGTTGATCGCCAGCGCGAGCGCGTCGCCGGACGGATCGCCGGGCTCCCACGCGATCGCGCGGGGGCCGACCACCAGACCCGCCACCCGCACCGCCTGCCACAGCACCTGCGCACCCGCGAGCTTCGCCACCGATCCGCGGGCGCCCGGCGCGAGACCGGCGTCGCTCTGCTGCCGCAGCCGGGCGTTCAGCAGCGCCAACTTCCGCTCAGCGGCGTAGAGCTCCGCGAGTTCGCCGCGAACGACCGGATCGCCGGCCACTCCGCGTGCGCGCGCCTCGTCGCGCAGACTGTCGAACGTCATCGGGTCGTAGCGGCGCCGCACCGAACCGCCGATCGACACGCGCTCGTGCCCGAGCATCGTCACGGCCGCGGCCCACCCGGCGTCTACCTCACCGATCACCGCGTCGGCCGGGATCCGCACGTCGTCGAAGTACACCTCGTTGAACGGTGCCGAGCCCGTCATGTCCCGCAACGGCCGCACGGTCACGCCGGGGGCGTGCATGTCGACGACGAACATCGTCAACCCCCGGTGTTTGGCCTCGTCCGGATTCGTGCGTGCCAGCAGGGCGCCGAAGTCGGCGTACTGCGCACCCGAGGTCCAGACCTTCTGGCCGGTCACGACCCAGTCGCCGGAACCGTCGCGGACGGCACGGGTCTGCAGGCTCGCCACGTCCGACCCGGCGCCGGGCTCGGAGAACAGCTGGCACCAGATCTCCTCACCGCGCAGCAACGGCGGCAGATACCGCGCCTTCTGCTCGTGCGTGCCGAGGTCGACCAGGGTCGGCCCGCACATGCCCATGCTGATCAGGAACACGCCCGTCGGCAGGTCGTAGGCCGCCGCTTCCTCCTGGAAGATCTGCAGTTCGGCCGCCGTCAACCCCTGTCCGCCGTACTCGGCGGGCCAGGTCAGCCCCGCCAAGCCGGCGTCGAAGAGCGCCGCCTGGAACCGTTTGGCCGCCGCGAGCTGCTGCTCGGTCGGAGCACTCTCGCTGGCCTCGGGCACGTGATCGTCACCGCCCGGCGCGTGCTCGGCCAGCCAGCCGCGGACCCGCTCGCGGAACGCTGTCCCCCGCTGCCCCGTCCCCGAGTGCCCTGTCCCCTGCTGCCCTGTCATCGACGGTCCTGCCTTCGACGTCTCTGCCATCCCCGTCCCCGTGGTGCCCTGCCCTGCCGGCCCCATCGCCCGCGCCCGGTCATCCCGCGACCGCGTAGCGCGCCGTGAGCTTGTGTTTGACCAGTTTGCCGGTGGGGGTGCGTGGTAGTTCGTCGACGAAGTCGACCGTCTGCGGCGCCTTGTAGTGCGCGATCCGCTCCCGGACGTAGGCGAGCAGTTCGTCGGCGAGCTCCGGCCCCGCGTCCACTGTGGACGATGGCTGCACGACCGCCTTCACCTGCTGCCCCATCTCCTCGTCCGGTACCCCGATGACGGCGACGTCGTAGACGGCGGGATGCAGCGTCAGCACGTCCTCGACCTCCTGCGGGTAGATGTTCACCCCACCCGAGATGATCATGAACGCCTTGCGGTCGGTGAGGTAGAGGTACCCCTCGGCGTCGACGTAGCCGACGTCGCCGCTCGTGGCCCAGTTCGGGTGGTCGGGATGCTGCGCGCCGCGGGTCTTGTCCGGCTCGTTGTGGTAGGTGAACGACACCTCGTCGCGTTCGAAGTAGACGGTGCCGATCTCCCCTGCGGGCAGCTCGGCGCCCTCGTCGTCGCAGATGCGGACGACGCCGAGTCCGGCGCGGCCGACCGATCCCGGACGTTCCAGCCATTCCTGCGGCGAGATGAACGTGATGCCGGCACCCTCGGTGGCGGCGTAGTACTCGTGGAGGATCGGTCCCCACCACTCGATCATCGCCTGCTTGACCTCGACCGGGCACGGCGCGGCGGCGTGGATCGCAACCCGGTGGCTGGACAGGTCGTACCGGCCGCGGGTCTCGTCGGGCAGTTTCAGCATGCGCACGAACATCGTCGGCACCCACTGGCTGTGCGTCACGCCGTACGTCTCGATCGCCCGCAGTGCCGCCTCCGGTTCGAACCTCTCCATCATCACGAGCGTTCCGCCGACCGCGTGCACGCACGCGCCGTACCGCAGCGGCGCCGCGTGGTACACCGGCGCGGGCGAGAGATAGGTGATGGTGTCGTCGAAGCCGTACATCAGTTGCACCAACGGCAGCAGCGGATTCCCCGGCTCGTCGATCTGCCGTTCGGGCAGGGTCACCTTGATGCCCTTCGGCCTGCCCGTCGTGCCCGACGAGTAGAGCAGGTCCGCACCCGCCGGCTGGTCGTCCGGCCGGGTGGGCGAGGCGGCGGCCAGCACGGCGTCGTAGTCGTCGTAGCCCGGCACCGCTCCGTCGTAGGCCAGCCGCAGGGGCACGTCGACCCGCTCGGCCACCTGCGCGGGCAGCTGCCCCAGCGGGGCCGACACGACGAGTGCCTTCGCCCCGGAATCGGACACGATGTAGGCGATCTCGTCGGCGGTGAGGTGGCTGTTGACGGCGGTGATGTAGAGACCGGAGCGCACGGCGGCCCAGTACACCTCGTAGGCGCGGAGCGAATTGTCACTGAGCAGCGCGACGGTGTCGCCGCTGCGGAATCCGGCAGCACGCAAGGCATTCGCCAGCCGGATCGAGCGGTCGTCGAGTTCGGCGTAGGTCAGGCGATCCCCGGAACCCGCCATGATCACGGCCGGCTTGTCCGGTTGGGTTGCGGCGAAGGTACCCGGATACATGACGGCTCCTCCTCGAACCGAGACGTTGCCGTGAGCCTGCCCTGTGGCACCGGTAGCAGTCAATGCCGACTGTTCCGCGACGGCGAGGGGGCTTACGCTGCGAACATGACCGATCGCGCGCGCCCTCCGGATGGAGGAACGACCGACGGCCCGGCACCCGCGGCGGCCTCCGGCCGCGGCACCGGATCGCTCGCGGCACGGCGCCGTCGCGAGGAACCGCGCCGCCGGGAGGAACCACGCAGCCGGGAAGAACGCAGCGCGGGCAGTCGTGAACTGATCCTCAACGCCGCGGTCGACTGTCTCGTCGACAGCGGTTACGCGGGTGCGTCCACACTCGCGATCCAGGCCAGGGCGGGCGTGTCGCGGGGACGGTTGCTGCACCATTTCCCCTCCCGCGACGGGCTGCTGGTGGCGGCGGCACAGCATCTGGCGAACCGCAGGCTCCGGGAGACCGAGATCCGCGTGTCCGACGCACTGGCGGGGCACCCCGACGGGCCGGAACGTGTCGACCGCTGTATCGAGCTGCTGTGGGCCACGTTCCACGAACCGCACTTCTGGGCGGCGGTGGAACTGTGGGCCGCCGCGCGTACCAACGAGGCACTCGCGAGCGCGTTGCGTCCCGCCGAACGACAGCTGCGCGAGTCCATCCGGGCGGTCACCGACCGGATCTGGGGCCCGTCGGTCCGCGAGCACCCGCGATACGACGAGCTGCGCGAACTGCTGTTCACCAGCATGCGCGGCGCCGCCCTGCCGTACGCCTTCGAATCCCGTGATCCGGCGACGGATCGTCACGTCGAGGTGTGGAAATCCGCCGCGCGGGCACTGCTGTACGGCGAACCAGGATTAACTCGACTGCCTTGACCGCGAGCGGCACGGCGGGCGACTATGGCGCCGGTCACACGGCCCGACCGGCGACACCGTGGGTGGCCGCCGACGACGGCCACTCCCGAGGATGGCGAGGTCAACGATGTCCGCACCCTCTGCAGTCACCCCCGATCCCCGCCGGTCCCCCGAGATCCCCCGCATGCTGGGCCGCGGCATGACGATGGGCGACCAGCTCGCCCGGCACTCCCGCACGATCGGCGACGAACCGGCGTTCGTCTTCGGCACCACGGTGCGCACCTACCGCGAACTCGACCAGCGGGTGAGCAGGCTCGCCAACGCCCTGCGCGACCGCGGCGTCGGGCAGGGCGACCGGATCGCCGTGCTGGGCCTGAACACGCTCGAAGTGGTCGAGGCCTTCTTCGCCGCCACGCGCGTCGGGGGCATCTGCGTGCCGGTCAACTTCCGCCTCGCGGCCGGGGAGATCGCCTACGTACTGGGCGACAGCGGCGCCGCGGCAGCCGTCGTCCACGCACCGCTGGCCGAGACCTACGCGCAGGCGGCGGCCGAACTCACCGATCCGCCGGTGTGCCTCGTCTACGGCGACGCGGCCGCGGCCGGATCCGTGCCCGGCGCCGACGAGTACGAACCGGCCCTCGGCGACGCGTCACCGGAGTTCGACGAGCTGCGCGTCGACGAGCACGACCCCGCGTTCATCATGTACACCTCCGGAACCACGGGGAAACCGAAAGGTGCGGTGCTGACGCACTTCAACCTCGTCATGCACGCGTTCAGCAACATGGCGACGATCGGCATCACCGGCGAGGACCGCGTGTGGATGGCCGCCGCTCCCCTGTTCCACATCGCGGGCATGTCCGGGATGCTGCCGACCCTGCTCATGGGCGGGCGCACCGTGCTGTCCCCGTCGGGCCGGTTCGACCCGGCGGGGATGCTGGACACGTTCGAACGCGAGCGTGTGTCGTCGGTGTTCCTCGTTCCCGCGCAGTGGCAGGCGATCGTCTCGGTGCCGGACATCGACCAGCGGGACCTGTCGTGCCTGAAGCAGATCTCCTGGGGTGCCGCACCGGCCTCGACGACGCTGCTGCGCACGATCATGGAGAAGTTCCCGCAGGCGGAGCTGTCGACCGCGTTCGGGCAGACCGAGTGCAGTCCGATCACCACGCTGCTGCGCGGCGAGGACTCGCTGCGCAAGATCGGCTCGGTGGGCACGCCGATGCTCAACGTCGAGGTGCGCGTGGTGGACGACGACATGAACGACGTCCCACGCGGCGAGGTCGGCGAGATCGTCTACCGCAGCCCGATGGTGATGAAGGAGTACTGGAACAAGCCCGCCGAGACGGCCGAGGTGTTCCGCGGCGGCTGGTTCCATTCCGGCGACCTGGTCCGGCAGGACGAGGACGGCTACTTCTACGTCGTCGACCGGAAGAAGGACATGATCATCTCCGGCGGGGAGAACATCTACTGTGCCGAGGTGGAGGACGTCCTGGCGGGCCACCCGAAGATCGCCGAGGTCGCGCTGATCGGCATGGCCGACGAGAAGTGGGGCGAGACACCGCTGGCCGTGCTCGCGCCGCACGAGAAGGGCGACCCGCCGACGGCCGCGGAGCTGGAGGAGTGGTGCACGCAGCGGCTGGCCCGCTACAAGCGGCCGCGGAAGCTGGCGGTCGTGTCCGCGCTGCCGCGCAATCCCAGCGGCAAGGTGCTCAAGACGACGCTGCGTGCGGACCGCGACTCCGGGGCGCTGCCGATCGAGGCGGTGTGAACGCCGCTCACGTTCTGGAAGACTGGCGGACGTGACGCATCTGGCGAACCCCGAAGGCATCCTCTGGCTCGAACTCGACGGCGCGGTCAACATCCGCGACGTCGGCGGCATCCCGACCACCGACGGCACGACGACCGCCCGCAACCGGTTGCTGCGGGCCGACAATCTGCAGGACCTGTCGGCGGCCGACCTCGGCCTGCTGGTGGACACGATCGGCCTCGACACGGTCGTCGACCTGCGCACCGCCCACGAGATCGACGCCGAGGGGCCGGCACCACTGCGTGCGTACTCGCGCGTGCGGCATGTCCACCATTCCCTCCTGCCGGACGGCGGCGACGACGCGTTGCTGGCCCGCAACCGGGCCGACGGCGACGCCGGACCGGACGGCGAACCCGACCGCGTCGTAGCGCACTACCTCGGCTACGTCGCCCACCGGCCGGACAGCATCGTCGGCGCACTGCGGGCGATCACGGACGCGCCGGGTGCCGCGCTGGTGCACTGTGCGGCCGGTAAGGACCGCACGGGCGTCGTCACGGCGTTCGCGCTGGAGATCGCCGGCGTCGACCGGGAGGCGATCGCCGCCGACTACGCGGCGACGGCGCACCGGATCGAGGCGATCATCGGCAGACTGCGCCGCTCGGAGACCTACCGCGAGGACATCGACCGCAAGACGATCGACGAGCACCGGCCCCGCGCCGAGTCGATGGAGCGGTTCCTGCGGGAGGTCGACGCCCGGCACGGCGGCGTGCGCCCGTACCTGCACACCCATGGTTTCGCACAGGCCGAGGTCGATCGGCTGCGCGCCAAGCTCCGCGACTGACCGGACCGCCCCCGCACGGTCGCCGCGCCGCCTGTCAGCGCCTGTCAGCGCCTGTCCGCCGCTCGGCCGGGTGCGCGGGCGAGCAGCCGGGTCGTCGTGTCGGTCGCCTGTTCGGCCAGCACCGTGAATCCGCTGGGCAGGCGAGCCGACAGGCCGCCGTGCGGAATGCGGTACGGATGCGGGGCCGCCTCCTCGTCCTGCGGCTCGTCCCGCCGCAGCGCCTCCCAGGCGAGTACGCCGCCCGGCGCGACGGCGGACGCGCCGGCGGTGAAGGCCGCCTCGTCCCAGAACCGGGTGGCGAGCACGAGGGCCCACGGCCCGGCATGCGCCCCACCGGCGAGCACGGGCGCCGCGTCGGCCCACACGCAGTCGATGCACGAGTCCAGTCCACGTCGCACCGCCTCGTCGCGCAGCTGGGCCAGTGCCACGTCGGAGACGTCGACGACGGTCACCGCGCGACCGTCCGCCGCCAGCGCGAGAGCACTCCCCGACCGGCCGCCCGCGAGTTCGAGCACCGGCCCACCGGGCAGGCCCGCGGCCCGCGCGTCCGCGACGAGCGGGTGCGGGGCGAAGTCGGGCCGCCGCGCGGCGTACCGCTCGTTCCACCGGATCCGGTCCGCTGCGGCGGGGTCGGCGTCACGCACGACCGGCCCCGTGCCACGGCCGGCCCCGGCACGGCGCCGGATCCAGAGCCGATCCCACGCTCACAGCAGGCCCGAGAAGTAGTCCCAGAACCGCTGCACGACCAGGAACACGACGAGCGCGAGCCACAGCGCCAGTCCCCACACGTGGTGACGCACCGGCCGCGCCGCGATGCCGGGCAGGTGTCCGGCGGCGACGTTGTGGGCCGTGGTGTACCAGAAGACGGGGATGGTCACCGCCCACACGACAAGGCAGTACGGGCACAGCGCTCCGATCTCGTACAGGCTCTGGGTGATCAGCCAGTGCACGAACCCGACGCCGAACAGCGTGCCCGCCTGCATGCCGAGCCAGAACCACCGCGGCAACCGTGCGCGGGCCAGCACGGCCACACCGACCGTGACCACGACGGGGAACGCCACGAGGCCGACGAGCGGGTTGGGGAAGCCGAACGCGGCCGCTTGGTCGCTCTGCATCACCGAGGAGCACGACACCGTGGCATCGAGCGTGCAGCTCGGCCGGTAGTCCGGATTCTCCAGCAGCGCGAGTTTCTCGAGCGTCAACACGAACGCGGCCGCCAGGCCGAACAGTCCGCCGATCGTCAGCACCCAGCCGGTGACGGTCCGCAACCTGCCGTCGACGGGACCGGAGTGGCCGCCGGGCCCGTCGACCACGCCGGTCTCCTCGGCCTCGCCGGTCTCGTCGGCCGGATCGCTCTCGGCGCCGTCCACCTCGCCGGCCCGCCGGCCGCCGTCGTCGCTGTTGATGCCGGACATGCCCCCGGTCTCCCCTTTCTCGACCTCTGCTGCCCGCACGGTACGCACCGCCGGGTGCGCCGCGCGTGAAAGGGACGTGATCAAGCACTCGTTGAGCGGCGTCGACGCGGCGGGATACGTTCGGTGAGGCACTTATGGACGACGACCGTCTAGGAAAGCCGGTGAGTCAACGTTGACCGACCCGAGCCGACACAATCCACCCGAGGGCGTCACGGTCCTCGGCACTGCCCAGTGGACCGCGTGGCAGGAGCGCACGCTGCCGCCGGTCGAGCGGGTGGCCGGCGGGATCTGGTCGGTGCCGGTGCCGATTCCCCACAACCCGCTGCGCTACACGCTCAGCTACCTCGTCGAAGGCGACGGCGGGCTGCTCGTCGTCGACCCCGGCTGGGATTCGCAGGAGGGTTGGGACGCGCTGCGGGCCGGGCTCGCCGAAGCGGGTGCCGCGGCCGCCGACGTGACCGGCATCGTCGCCACCCACATCCACCCCGACCACCACGGCCTGTCCGCACGGCTCCGCGAGACCTCCGGCGCCTGGATCGCGATGCACCCCGCGGAGCGCGACACGCTGCCCCAGCGCATGTCCGGCGCCCTCGGCGCGCACGGCACGCTCACCGAGTGGCTGCGGAACCGGGGCGCGCCCGAGGGGGACGCCCACGAACTCGGCGGCCCGTTCGACGCGCGGGACCCGGAGGCCGCGGCGATGGCCGATCCGGATGTCCTGCTGGAGGACGGCGATCTCGTCCCGCTGGCGGGGCGGACGCTGCGCGCGGTGTGGACCCCGGGTCACACGCCAGGGCACCTGTGCCTGCAGGAGGTCGACGAGCGGTTGCTGCTGACCGGCGACCACCTGCTGCCGCGCATCACCCCGAACATCGGGCTTTACCCGGGCGGCACCGGTTCGCCGCTGGCGGACTTTCTCACCTCACTCGCGCGCACCAAGGACTTCGACGACCACGACGCGCTCCCGGCCCACGAGTATCGCTTCCGCGGACTCGGTGAGCGTGCCCGGCTGCTCGCCGACCACCACGAGCGCCGCTGCCAGGAGATCGTCGATGTGGTCGCCGACCTGGGCACCCCGACGCCGTGGCAGGTCGCGACGCACCTGACCTGGTCCCGCCCGTGGGACGAGGTCGGGCACATGCGGATCAGCGCCCTCGCCGAAACCGAATCGCACCTCGAGCACCTCGTCGGGCAAGGCAGGCTCACGTGGCACGGCGACCCCGGCAGCGGACCGGAGGCGCAGGCCGCGCGGATCCGGCTCGCCGCGTTTCCCACGTCGACCACCGCAAGGAGCACGACATGACCACCCCACGCAGCCTCGACGGTCTCGATCCCCGCACGCCCGTGCTGGTCGGCGTGGGCCAGTCCGCCGAACGCATCGACGACGCGGATTATCGCCGGCTCTCGGCGGTCGACCTGGCCGCAGAGGCGGCCCGCGCCGCGTTGGCCGACACGGGCGCGGACGCCGAAGCGGTGGCGGCGGCCGTCGACACCGCCGCCGCGATGCGCCAGTTCGAGCATTCGACTCCCGGTGCGTTCCCGCCGCTGGGGAGCTCGGACAACTATCCGCGGTCGGTCGCGGGGCGGGTCGGCGCCGATCCGCGGCGCGCGATCCTCGACGTCGTCGGCGGGCACGGTCCGCAGCATCTGGTCAACGAGTTCGCCGCCACGATCGCCGCGGGCGAGGCCGAGGTGGCGTTGCTGTTCGGTTCCGAGGCGATCTCGACCGCCCAGCATCTCGCGTCGGCGACGGACAAGCCCGACTTCACCGAACACGTCGGCGGACAGCTCGACGACCGTGGCCGCGGCCTGCAGGGCCTGATGACCCAGGAGCTCCTCGCGGCGGGCCTGGCCGACCCGGCGGGTCAGTACGCACTGTTCGAGAACGCCCGCCGCGGCAGGCTGAAAACCTCGCGCGAGGAGTACGCGCGCGCCATGGGCGAGCTGTTCGCCCCGTTCACGGCCGTCGCAGCGCGCAATCCGTACGCCGCGGCGCCGGTCGAACGCTCGGCCGCCGAACTGACGACGGTCACCGAGTCGAACCGGATGATCGCCGATCCGTATCCGCGCTACGTCGTCTCACGCGACAAGGTCAACCAGGGTGCGGCCGTGCTGATGATGTCGCTGTCGGCGGCGCAGCGGCTCGGGGTGCCGCGCGAGAAGTGGGTGTTCCTGCACGGCCAGGCGGATCTGCGCGAACACGCCCTCGTCGACCGGGCCGACCTGTCGTCGTATCCGGCGGCCGTCGCGGCCGTGCGGCACGCGCTCGAGGTCGCCGGCATCCGACTCGACGACGTGGCCGCGTTCGACCTCTACAGCTGCTTCCCCATCGCCGTGTTCGCGCTCTGCGACGGGCTCGGGATCGCGCCGGACGATCCGCGCGGGCTGACGCTCACCGGCGGACTGCCGTTCTTCGGCGGCGCGGGCAACAACTACTCGATGCACGCGATCGCCGAGGCCGTGACGCTGCTACGCGGCCGGCCCGGCGAGTACGGCCTCGTCGGCGCCAACGGCGGCATGCTCAGCAAGTACTCCGTCGGCGTGTACTCGACGACGCCCACGCCGTGGCGGCCCGACGACAGCGCGCGGCTGCAGTCCGAACTGGACGCCGCCGAGAAACCGGGCCACACGAGGTATGCCGACGGCTGGGCGACGATCGAGACGTTCACCGCCGTCCACGGCCGCTCCGGCCGGCCGAAGGGCGTAGTCGTGGGCCGGTTGGAGGCCGACGGCACGCGGTTCGTCGCGGGCACCGAGCGCGGCGACGACGAGCTGCTCGACCTGCTCACGACCGGCGACCCGGTGGGCACCCGCGTGTACGCACGCTCGTTCGGTTACGGCAACCGGGTCACGCTCACCGAGGAGCGGATGAACGAGTTCCACCCGCCCCGCACTCCCGCGCTGCGCGAGTCGTACGAGCACGTGCTCGTCCGTCGAGACGGGCACGTCCTCGAGGTCACGATCAACCGTCCGGAGGCGCGCAACAGCCTGCATCCGGACGCCAACACCGAGCTCGACGAGATCTTCGACGCCTACTTCGCCGATCCGGACCTGTGGGTCGCGATCCTGACGGGCGCCGGCGACAAGGCGTTCTCGGCGGGCAACGACCTGAGCTATACCGCGTCCGGCAACCTGCCGTGGGCGCCGAAGAACGGGTTCGCGGGCCTCACGCATCGCGAGCACCTGCCGAAGCCGGTGATCGCGGCCGTCAACGGGTACGCCATGGGCGGCGGCCTGGAGATCGCGATGGCGTGCCACGTCGTCGTCGCCGACGAGACCGCCCGGTTCGCGCTCAGCGAGGTCAAGGTCGGGCTCATCGCCGCGGCGGGCGGCCTCGTGCGGCTGCCGCGGACCATCCCGCCGAAGCTGGCCAACGAGATGATCCTGACCGGCAAACGTCTCGACGCCCACGAGGCGCAGCGCCACGGGCTCGTGAACCGCGTGGTCGACGCGGGCGGCGCCGTCGAGGGAGCCCGCGAGGTGGCCGCCGAGATCCTCGCCGGATCCCCGACGTCGGTACGCGCGTCGCTGCGGTTCATGGCCGAGACCGCGGGCATCGCGGACACGGTCGAGGCGGTGAACCACCCGTCGTCGGTGATGGACCATCTGCTGGTCGCCGAGGACACGATGGAGGGCATCGTGGCGTTCACCCAGAAACGGGAGCCGCAGTGGAAGAACCGCTGACCCCGCACCGGCCACACTGATCGGAACCCGCCGATGTCGGCACCTTCTGACCACGACCGCGCGCACGCCAGCACGGGCAGGCCACGCGATCCTGAGGTCGACCGCCGGATCGCACTGGCCGCCGTCGCCGTGTTCGGCGAGGCCGGCTGGGCGGGCTTCAGCGTCGAATCGGTCGCCCGGCAGGCGGGCGTCGGCAAAGCGTCGATCTACCTGCGCTGGGAGACGAAGGAACAGCTGCTGCTGGATGCGCTGGCCGCCCACGTGGCGCCGGTCGTCGACGCGGACACCGGTTCGCTGCGCGGTGATCTGACCGCACTGGCTCGGCAGCTGGTCGAGCTGTACGCGGGGCCGAGCAGGCAGGCCGCGCTGCGGATGATGCTCGAGGCACCGATGATCCCTGGCCTCGCCGAGCGCTGCGACCAGCTGCGGCAGGCGCAGGTGAAGGCGGCCCGCGCCATGGTGCGGCGCGGCATCCGGCGCGGGGACCTGCCCGACGACAGCTCGGTCACCCTGCTGCTCGACACGCTGTGCGGCGGGGTGATCGCGCACATCCTGTCGACCCCTCAGCATCTGGAGGAGGCCGTCCAGGCAGGGCTGGACGAGTTCACCGAGAATCTGGTCGGCTTTCTGCTCGGCTCGACCCGCACGTAGCGGCACGGGTCGGCGGCGGGACTGGGAAGCAGGGGTCGGCGACGGAGTTGGGTCGATGCCTCGCCCAACACATAGGACCGCTCCATCAGGTCGGTCATCGCCCACTGGACGTCGGAGCGCTGCCGCTGGCTCCGCGCCGCCGCTGGCTCCACTCCGCGACCAGGTGGGCGAAGACCAGCCGCCGAGGCGGGCGAGAACCCTACCGCTCGGGAAGTGACTTCATGCACGAAAGCGCGGCCACGCCTCGGCATCCCGCTCGGGAAAGGTGTTCCGATCGAAACGTGTCATATCTTCGTTGTGAGCCAGGAAACCTGGCCACTCAAAAGTGGCACGCCTGTCTGTGCCGGCGGAGATCGTCAGTGTCCTCATCGGGTCAGTCGTCGGACCTTGCGGTTTTCCTTTGGCGCTGCTTCGCGTTCTTTCGTCCCAGCAGACTTACACCGACCAGCGCCACACCTACAGTGGTTGCTCCTATTTGGACTGCGGTGAGACCAGCACCGTCGGCGAAGCGTGTCAAAAGCCCGAAGTCGTCGTTCCACAAACCACCGATTCCGTTGATCACCAGAACTATTCCGACGATCTCTATTGCTGCTCGCATCAGCTCTCACCTTTCGTTGACTGATTTTCGGCCCACCCCTGACTCCGGTCACCGCCGGCTGGGCATGGGTCATGGGTGATATGCGCCTTGTGTGTCCGCGGGGTGTGGCTGCCCGGACATCGAGCTCGACGATGAGGCCTTGTGGCACCTCGACCTCGACGCGGGGGTCGCAGATCGACTCCGACGCGGGCGTCGCAGATCACTGTGCCGTGGCATCCGGCCTCGATCCCTGAGCGTCATTGTCGAGCTCCCATTTGAGCTTCCTGAACTCTGCTGAATGTGCGAACCAGCGGGTGACCCGGATGCCCTCGCCATTGGTTGCGATGACATGACTGGCGACTTCGTTCCTCCTGAGGTTCAGGTTTCGCCGGTGCAGGCGAAGGTCTTGGCGCCCGGAACTGAACTCGATACTTCTGTGGAACAGCCGGCCGAACCCAAGCGACGCGAGGGACACGGTGACGGAGAGAAGTAAGAACCTGCCAGCCGGTCGGCGTGGGAGGATGTGTGTCTCTTTTCATTGCCGCTCTCCGGACGTTCGGTGGGTTTCAGGAGCAAGGGACGGTTCCGGCCGAGGAGCGCGGCGACAGCTGATGGCGGCGCGTTGCTCATCAGCCGATCCATTCCAGCGCGGATACCGCCCGCAGGGCGAGGATCGCGCCCACGATGCCGATGATCCATGCGGTCGTGGAGTGCGCATGCTTGGTGAGCCAGTGATCGAGCCTGCTCAGCGGCCCCGCAAGCGCGGAGTGGGCGACGATACGTCCGAACGTCAGCACGAGCGCGGGGATGATCATGACGAAGCAGTACCCCGCCAACAGGGCAGCATCGCCGGGCCAGCCCGGCCCTTGGGTGGTGATGATTCCGATCGCCGCGAGATAGGGGATCATCGTCGCGACTTCCACCAGGACCGCGGTGACCGCCAGTGCCATCAGGGCCGCTGCCGACCCGACTTTGACCGTGCCGTCGCCCATCACCTTCGCCCGCCACCGCGAGATGCGTCCTTCACCGTTCGCTGCACGCTCAGCGGCCCGCGCCCTCGCGCCCTTGTTGTCCATCCGGATGCTGGCGACGAACAGGCCGAGTCCGACCGCGAGTTGGCCGATCAGGAATGCATCAGTCTCCCGCAGACCGTTGAACGTGTCGATCAGCGCAATGGCACCCACGAGCAGAGCCAGCCCGATGAGGAAGTAGGTCGCCGTCACGGCGAGCAGGAACAGCAGGACGCGCCCCACTCGCACCCGACCCGGTGTCATCAGCAGCCAGACCGGGATGAGCAAAGTGCCAAAACTCATGGAGTCGACCAAGGCGAGCACAACCAAGGTGCCCAGACTCATGGTGTCGGGCATGAGCACATGCCCTCACTTTCAGGTTGTAGTACGAGTGTGCTTCTATGTTTGACAGCAACGTAGCACGACTGTGCTAGTATGTGTCCATGCCGCGGACGATGGACAGGGACGCACGTAAGGCCCAGCTCGCGGAGGCGGTGTGGCAGGTGATCCTCGATCAGGGCATTTCGGCGGTTTCAGTTCGTACGGTCGCCGAACATGCAGGCGTCGTCGTCGGTTCGCTCAGACATGTCTTCCCGACGCGCTCGGAACTCGTGCAATTCTCAGCCGAGCTCATGATGGAGCGCGTTACCGAACGACTCCTCACTGCTACGCCCCACGATGACTCACGCGAGTATGCGTTCGCGAAAATCAAGAACGTTCTCCCGCTCGACCCTGACACCCGAGCCGAGTACGAGGTCAATCTCGCACTCCTTGCGGAGCGGGCCGCCGTGCCAGGACTGCTGCAGGTACGCCTCGACGCACATCACCAGCTCGCCAAACTCTGCGTCCGCCTCGTCGAGATACTGACAGGACAGGCCGGAACTCCAGCTGTGACTTCACGGGCGCATCGACTTCACGCACTGGTCGACGGGCTCGCATTCCACCTGTTTCATCAGCCCGTTGACGACGACACCACCTGGGCGCTCGACATCATCTGGAGCGAGGTGTCCACTATCGCCGCCGACGCGAATAGCGGCGAGATCTCGCACTGAGCCGACTATGCACGGTTCGCAAGCCTGCCACGAGTCGCGAGCAACGATCATTTCGCGTCGATCTTCTTGACCCACCGGACCTGTGGTCATGGCGGCTTTTTGTCGCCGAATCCTGCCGGGACTTTCCAATTCCACACTATTCACATACGAATCAGACGTCCGCTAAACATGAGGGTGCCACATTCTCGAACAGAGGAGAAATCATGTCCGAGACCACAAAGCTCACCCCACACGCTTCGCTGCCCACGATCCCCGTTTCGCCCGACTGGTCCGCCGAAGGCCGCACGGTGCGCACAGTCCTCACGACGCACGCGTGGACCGCGCCGCCTCTCGAGCGCGGTGCACCCGCGCACGACCGCGCTTTCGCCGCACTCAGCGACCTCCGGGTCGACTACGCGCGCTTTCTCCCGTGGTTCTCGCACCAACACGTGTCCGTGGCGGCACTCGAAGAGCCGACGGATACGGCCACTGCTCGAAATCGCGCGGCAGATGCGCAGGGCTGGTGCAGGTGACGGTCCGATGTCCTGGATTGCCGGATGCCTGCGGCCTCAACCGCAAAGTCCTGAGTGGCCCCGGCTCATCGTCTCGGTCAACCTTGGACAAGGACGAAGCAGAAGAACGCGGCGCAGGAAGGGGCGCCGCCGTCCCACCACGCGACCGGCCGGTGACCTTGCCTGCGCGGGAACCCGCGAAGGCTTTGAAATCGGCATCCAGCTCCCGATGGATTCTCCTGCAAAGAGGTTTCGCGGCCGCCATCGGTACGATGACGGCCCGCAGCGGGGCGGCTCACTCACCGCTGGATGCTGGACATTCGTTTTTGGTACTCTGTTCGCAGGGCTACTCGATGGGCCTGCCGCCCGCGCCGAGAATCTCGGCTTGGTGAACACATCGAATGCATCTTCTGCCAGAGGTTCTCGTGACTGTCACGGTGCCCCGGACGGCAACGCGGGCACCGGCCACGCTGACGGCACCGAGATGGCGACGAACTTATGCACTTCACCCTGAACGACGCCAAAATGGCCGCGCGAACGCTGCGACGAAGTCTGGCCGCGACTGACGTCATCATCAGCCATAGCCGCGCGCTGGAGACCGTCTCGCAACAACTCGGCTTCACCGACTGGAACACCGCATCAGCGCACCTGTCCGCTGGATGCCCTGGTACGGGAGCACCGGTCCCGGTGCTGCGCATCCACGACGAAGCCCTGGCACGGGAGTTCTACCTGAACTATCTGGGCTTCAACGTCGAATGGGAACACCGCTTCGAGCCCGGGATGCCTTTGTACCTGCGAATACGCCGTGGCGAGACGATCCTCGACCTCTCCGAGCACCACGGTGACGGCACACCGGGAACCGTAGTCTGGGTACCCGTAGCCAACGCCGCCACCTTCCTGGCCGACATCTCCGGACGATCGCACCCACGCCTCAACCCCGGCATCGATCGCGACGCTCCCGGTGGGGCCACGATCGAGATCACCGACTCGTTCGGGAACGTCCTCCGCTTCTGCGAAACGCACGACTAACACGGAGGCATGAACGGCAGGAACCTCCCGGCATGCAGCGCCGGGAGGTTCCTCGGATGCGACGCCGTCACGGGCGCATCCACCAGTTTCTCCGCCAGCGAGTCGTCCACCCGGAGGCCCGCACCCGCTCGATCATTCCCCAACGTCATCCACGGTTTCCATTACCGAACAGACATTTGATACATGTCCCTATCGAGCTGCGAACAACCGGGGCGGCAACATTCACGGACAGCCGGGTGTGCCACGACCGGGCCTCGAATCCACCGGACAACGCTCCGTCGGATCGCTTGCCGCCGAGACGCCTTCACGCCCCACTGCCGATTCCGCACCACGAGTCCGCAGCATCCGCCCACACCACCGTTGCACTCAGGAGCCGGCCCGCAGCTGTGCCGCGATGGTTGCGGCCAACTGCCTGCCCGCGGTGTCGTCGACCGCGGCGTGGCCGATCAGGATGCGGTACCAGAGCACGCCGTAGACCTGGTCGACGGCGAGGTCGGCGTCGACGTCCGGCAGCCATCGCTCGATGACCAGATACAGCTGTTCCCGCCGGTCGGCGGTGAACTCGGCGAGCACCGCGGCGGCGTGCTCGTCCCGCAGTGCCTCCGCCACGATCCCCCGCAGGGTTGCGGTGTATTCGGGTGTTCCCGCGGCGGCGAAGGTCGCGGCGACGAACGCCTCGAGGTCGCCTTCGAGGGAGCCGGTGGACGCCGTCGGCGCGAGACTCCGCGCCCGTTCGGTCATCGCCTCGAGCACGACCGCCCCTTTCGACGGCCACCAGCGGTAGATGGTCTGCTTGCCGACCTGCGCCCTGCCCGCGATCGCACCGAGTGTCACCGGCTCACCCGCGGCGAGCAGGTCCGTGGCGGCCGTGAGGATCGCCGCCCTGGCCTCGTCGTTCCGGCGGCGTCCGGTGTGTGCACGCATTCCTTGACGGTACCAACAGTCTCGACTAATTTCGACCGGTAGCCAACAGAGACCATCAGTACCGGCAACTGCCGACCGTTCGAAAGGACGGATGATGTGCGCACGCGACTCCCGCTCCGCAGGCAAGTTCCGGGTCGTCAACCGGCTGCACCGGATGGTCAACCCGGTGATGCGCCGGATCGTCGGCCGCATGCCCGGCCAGGCGCTCCTCGAAACCACCGGACACCGCACCGGCCGTGTCCGGCACACGCCCATCGGCGGGGCGATCCGCGACGGACGGTTCTGGTTCGTCTCCGACCACGGCGAGGCGTCGGCCTACGTGCGCAACCTGATGGCCGAGCCACGCGTACGGGTCCGGCAGCGCGGCGTCTGGTACTCCGGCACCGCGCACGTCCTGCCCGACGACGACGCCCGCGCCCGCCTACGCACCCTTCCGCGACTGAACGGCGTCATGATCAGGGCGCTCGGCACGAACCTGACGACCATCCGCATCGACCTCGACGACTGACGAGCTCCGGCGCACGCGGTGTCACGCCTCAGGCCTGCTCGCCCCGGTCGACCCGCCTGCGCTGCGGCACGACGACGTACTTCGGGTCCTTCGTGGACTCGACGCCCGCCTCGAAGATGCCGAACCGCTGCAGCGCACTCCCAGCGAGCAGCGCCAGGCCCGAGGCCACCGCAGCGGCACGGCTCCGGCCGGCCAGCAGACTGCCCAGTGCACCGCCCGCGGTCAGATACTCCGACCACCGCCGCAACCGGTGGGCCTTGCCCGTCCGGTAGGCCTCACTGACGACGCCGAGCCGCTCGTCCAGCTGCCGGGACGTGACCAGCTCGGTGACGGCGCCGACCGCGGCGAGTTTGCGCGCGGGTTCGGCCTCGTCGACAGGCGCGCACACCATGCCGAACCCGCCGCCCGCTGCCGCGGCCGAGCCGGTGAACACGAACGGCAGCCGGTCACGGGCCTCGTTCCACGCCGGCACCGCCGTGTGCGACAGCAGCACGGCCGTGTACGACGCCACGCCCGGAGCCACGGCCGCCGACGCCAGACCGGCCGGGCGCGCCAGCACGCCGAGCAGCTTTCCCGGCCGACTCCGCCGCAGCCGGGACGGCAGGAGTTCCGCCATCGCCGCGACACCGACACCGGGCCCGTAGGCCACGAGGATCCACGTGCCGACGCTCATCGGCGAACTCGGCTTCGCCACACGCAACATGTGGTGGAACCGCTCGGGCCTGCCCAGATCGGCGATCAGGAAGTACATGCTCGTGCCGAGGCCGCCGAGCGCCCCGAGGCGGGCGGCCTTCCGCAGCCGCGGCCGCCGTGTCAGGTCGGCGCCGGCGGCGAGCTCGGCACACGCCGCCGACAGCCCGCCCGCGAACAGGTACGCCGGTACGAGCCATTCCCACACCGGCTCCTTCAGCACCCGCCTGCCGTAGTACGAGCGGAAGTCCTCCTCGCCGGCCTGCCGCTGCTCGCGGCGTCCGTCCCCGGCACTCACGCGGCCCAGCGACCGGCTCATCGGCGGCTCCGTCCGAAGAAGACGGACACGGCCGCCGCGGCGAACGCCGCCGCGGCCACGCCCGCCCGCGACCACATCGATCCCGCGTCACGCGTCGGCACCACGGGATCCGGCGGCAGCCCGTACACCTCGGGTTCGTCCAGCAGCAGGAAGAACGCACCGTCGCCGCCGACGCCGTCGTTCGGATCCTCGCCGTACAGCCGCGCCTCGGTGACACCGTGCTCGTGCAGCGTGGCCACGCGCTCCCGCGCCCGCTCCCGCAGCTCGTCCAGCGGTCCGAATTGGATGGAGTCGGTCGGACAGGCCTTGGCGCAGGCCGGTTCCATGCCGTCACGCAACCGGTCGTAGCACATGGTGCACTTCCACGCCCTGCCGTCGCCCTCCCGCCGGTCGATCACGCCGTACGGACAACCGGACACGCAGTAGCCGCACCCATTGCAGATGTCGTCCTGCACCACGACCGTGCCGAACTCGGTGCGGAACAACGCGCCGGTCGGGCAGACGTCGAGGCAGCCGGCGTGCGTGCAGTGTTTGCACACGTCCGAACTCATCAGCCACCGGAAGTCGGTCCGCGTCTCCTCTCCGGTACCGGCTCCGGGCAGATCGAACGACGGCAGCCCGAGATCGACCGCGTCCGCCTCCCTCGCCGGGCTCGCCTCGCGTGGGGGCGCGGGCTGTTCGATGAACGCCACGTGCCGCCAGGAGTTCGCGCTCAGCTCACCGGTGTTGTCGAAGGACATGCCGAGCAGGTCGAACCCGTCGTCCGGAAGGAGGTTCCACTCCTTGCACGCCACCTCGCACGCCTTGCAGCCGATGCACACCGACGTGTCGGTGAAGAACCCGACTCGCTCCGGGTGCTCGGTGTAACCGGCATCGCCCGAGACGTCGTCCAGCGGCCCGAAGAAGCTCTCCCGCGAGACGGTCATGCGTCCTCCTCCCGATCGGTCGTGTCCGGTGCTGTCGTGTCCGGTGCTGTCGTGTCCGGTGCTGTCGTGTCCGGTGCCGGCCTGTCCGGCACGGTCGCATCCGACACGGTCATGCCCTGTGCGGCGGCATCCGACCCCGCCGTGTCCGCGGTGAGCACGTGCGATCCGGTCGCCACGGTCACCCCCGCGCGCCTGCGGTACTCGGCCAGGTACTCCAGCAGCTCACGTCCGCGCGGCCGCCTGCCGGGCCGGATGTCGCACGTGGCCACCTTGCTCTCCTGGATCAGCGTGTTCGGGTCCAGCACCACGCCGAGCAGGTCGTTGACGATGTCGCCGTCGACCTTGCCGCTCGGCCCCCAGTGATACGGCATCCACACCTGGTGCACCACCCGGCCGTCGAGCCGCAGCGGCCGCATTCGCTCGGTGACCAGCACCCGCGCGTCGACGGCGGCACGGCTGGTGACCACGTGGGCCCAGTCGAGGTTGGTGAGTCCGCGCTCGGCCGCCAGTTGCGGCGAGACCTCCACGAACAGCGCGGGCTGCAACTCCGACAGGTAGGCCAGCTGCCTGCTCATGCCGCCTGCCGTGTGGTGCTCGGTCAGCCGGGCCGCGGTGAACACGAACGGGAACACCTCACCGCCGGACTCGGGCGGTGCAGGGTTCGACGGATTGTCCGCACGGCTGTACACCTTGCGGGCCGGACTGCCCTGCTGGCTGTAGAGCAGGTTCGGCATCGGCGACTCGTGCGGTTCGTAGTGCGTCGGCAGCGGCCCGTCGACCACGCCGCTCGGTGCGAACAGCCACGCCTTGCCGTCGGCCTGCATGATGAACGGGTCGTCACCGGCAAGCGCGCCCGGTCCGGCCTCGCCGTACTCCGGTTCGAAGCCGGGCGGGGTGGTCTTCGGGAAGTCCGGCACGTCGTGGCCGGTCCACTCGCCGCGTTCGGCGTCCCACCAGACGAGCTTCTTGCGCTCGCTCCACGGCCTGCCCTGCGGATCGGCCGAGGCGCGGTTGTAGAGCACCCGCCGGTTCGCGGGCCACGCCCAGCCCCATTCGAGTGCCGTTTCGTCCTGCTCGGTCCGTGCGGTGCGGTTGCGGGCACGATTGACCCCGCCCGCGTAGACACCGCTGTAGATCCAGCAGCCCGCCGCCGTCGTGCCGTCGGAACGCAGCTGGAGGTAGCTGTCGAGGAGTTCGCCCGTGGTCAGGTCCACGCCGTTGATGCGGCGCAGCACGTCGTCGGCTGAGGGCTCCGGGAACTCCCCGTCCCCCTCGGTCCGGTAGTCCCACGCCAGGTCCTGCAACGGCCGGTCACGATCGTCGGTCGACCTGGCGAGCTTGCGCCGCAGCAGCCGTCCCAGGTGGTAGATGAACCACAGCTCCGAGCGCTGGTCCCCGCGCGGCTCGACGGCCCGGTCACGCCACTGCAGCATCCGCTGGGTCTGGGTGAACGTGCCCTCCTTCTCCACGTGTGAGGCTGCAGGGAAGAAGAACACCTCGGTGCGGCACTGTTCGGCGACGATCTCGCCGGTCTCGATCTCCGGCGCGTTGCGCCAGAACTCGGCGCTCTCGATCATCGTCAGGTCGCGCACGACGAGCCAGTCGAGGTTGGCCATGCCGAGCCGCTGCAGCCGCCCGTGCGCCGAGCCGACCGCGGGATTCTGGCCGAGCAGGAAGTAACCGAAGACCTTCCCGTCGATCATGTCCATCACGGTGCGGTAGGTGCCGTGGTCACCGTCGATGCGCGGCAGGTAGTCGAAGCGGTAGTCGTTCTCCTCGGACGCGGCCTCGCCCCAGTACTCCTTGAGCAGCGAGACGAGGTAGTCGTCCGCGTTGTGCCAATACCCCTTCTGGTGGGTGCCGCGGATCGACTCGACGTAGTCGGCTTTGCCCGCGTGCCGGGCGTCCGGCATGGGCAGGTATCCGGGCAGCAGGTTGTACAGCGTGGGAATGTCGGTCGAGCCCTGGATGCTCGCGTGCCCGCGCAGGGCCAGCACTCCCCCGCCGGGCCTGCCGATGTTGCCGAGCAGCAGCTGGATGATCGCTCCCGCGCGGATGTACTGGGCGCCCATCGAATGCTGGGTCCAGCCGACGCTGTAGACCAGCGCCGCGGTGTGCTCCCGCCCGGACGCGCTTGTCCACGCCCGACACACCTCGAGGAAGTCATCACGGGAGACGCCGCAGATCCGCTCCACCATCTCCGGCGTGTACCGCGAGAAGTGACGTTTCAGGATCTGGAACACGCAGCGCGGATGCTGGAGTGTCTCGTCGGTCGCGATCCCGGTGCCGCTCTCGAGTTTCGGCCCGCCCGATCCGTGCTGTTCGCCCGCGGACTGCTCCCGGTGCCGGTCGCCTTCGACCGAGTCCTCCGGGAATCCGTTCTCGTACTGCCACGTCGAGGTGTCGTACGTGCTGGTATCCGGATCGTAGCCCGAGAACAGCCCGTCGAGATCCTCTGTGTCGACGAACTCCTCACTGACCAGGAACGACGCGTTCGTGTAGGCCTGCACGTACTCCCGGAAGTCCAGGTCGTTCGACAGGATGTGGTTGATCACGCCGCCGAGGAACGCGATGTCCGAGCCCGCCCGCAGCGGGACGTGCTTGTCCGCGAGCGCGCTCGTCCGCGTGAACCGCGGGTCGATGTGCAGCACCGTGGCGCCGCGCGCCTTCGCCTCCATGACCCACTGAAAGCCCACCGGATGGGCCTCGGCCATGTTCGAGCCCATGATGACGACACAGTCGGCGTTGGCCAGGTCCTGCTGATAGTCCGTCGCGCCGCCGCGACCGAAGGAGGCTCCCAGACCGGGAACCGTGGCGGAGTGTCAAATACGCGCCTGGTTCTCGATCTGCACCGCGCCGAGGGCCGTGAAGAGCTTCTTGATCAGGTAGTTCTCTTCGTTGTCGAGCGTCGCGCCGCCGAGGCTGGCGATGCCCTGGGTGCGCCGGAGCGGGTTGCCGTGGGCGTCGGTCTCCTGCCAGCCCTTGCGGCGCGCGTCGAGCACCCGGTCGGCCAGCATGTCCATCGCCGTGGGCAGGTCGAGCTCCTGCCACTCGGTGCCGTAGGCGGGCCGGTACAACACCCGGTCCTCCCGGTGATCACCGGTGACGAGCTGCTTGCTGGCCGAGCCTTTCGGGCACAACCGCCCTCGGGAGACCGGACTGTCCGGGTTGCCTTCGATCTGCAGCACGCGCTCGCCCGCGGCGTCGCTGCCGACGTAGACGTTCTGGGCGCAGCCGACCGCGCAGTACGGGCAGACCGAGCCCGCCACCCGGTCGGCATCGGCGGTGCGCGGCTGCCGCTCGCGGGACTGCGGCGAAGCGGCGGCGTCTCCCCTTCCGAGCCGGTCGGCGCCCGTGAGCTGGCGATAGACCGGCCACGACCGGATCCAATCGCTCACACCCATGGACGTCCTCCACTCGGCTCGTCGCTTATCCGGGATCGTACCGCTCGAGCGCGGCTCCGTCAGCTCGCGACGATCACGCCAGTCCGCGGATCACGCGGGCGGGCGGTTTGTCGCCGCGGATCGCCGACACGACGTCGAGCGCCTGGCACGTCTCGGCCACGTTGTGCGCGCGGAAGACCGCTGCACCCTGCCAGGCACACACGGCGGTCGCGGCCAGCGTGCCGGGCAACCGCTCGCCCACCGCCCGGTCGAGCGTCTCGCCGATGAAGTCCTTGTTGGACAGCGCCACCAGCACCGGCCACCCGGTGTCGACCAGCCGTCCCAGCTCCCTGGTGAGTGTGAGTGAGTGCCACGTGTTCTTGCCGAAGTCGTGCGTGGGGTCGACCAGCAGCCCCTCGGCGGGGACCCCCATGCGGACCATGTCCTCGGCACGGCGCGTGACCTCGGCGATCACGTCGGCCACGACGTCGGGATAATGCACCCGGTGTGGCCGGGTACGGGGAACCGCGCCACCGGTGTGCGAGCAGACGTAGCCCGCCCCGTACTCGGCGGCGACCTCCGCCAGCCCCGGGTCGGCGCCCGCCCAGGTGTCGTTGAGCAGGTCGGCACCCTCCTCGCACGCGAGCCTGCCGACCTCACGACGCCAGGTGTCGACGCTGATCACCACGTCGGGGAACCGCTGTCGCAACTGCGCCACGAACGGCACCACACGCCGCGTCTCCTCGTCGACGTCCACGTCCGCGCCGGGCCCCGCCTTCACCCCGCCCACGTCGATGATGTCCGCACCGTCGGCGACCGCCCGCTCGGCCGCGGCGAGGGCCTCGTCGGCGGCGTAGGTGGCGCCGCGGTCGTAGAACGAGTCCGGCGTGCGGTTCACGATCGCCATGACCAGCGGCCGGTCCGAGCGCATCGCCCGGCCACGGAAGCGGATCACGGATCCTGCGGAAGTCTCACCGGTCTGCACCCCTCCAACGTATCGGTTCCCACCGCCGGCCCCGGGCCGCTCGGCCACACCGGCACCGGTCGTCCGTCACCGCGGTCGAGCGCCGACCCCCGCGCCTGCCCCTCCGGTGCCGCCGATGCCGTACCGGAGCCGGTCCTCGTCCGACAGCGACGCGGTGATCCCCCGCTGCGCCTCGGGCGGCAGCGTGTGCAGGATCGACGTCACCCGGTCCTTGCGCCGGATCGCCCCCTCTCGCGGCGGCAGTCCTGGGGTCGGCTGCAGCTGCGGGACGACGCCGCGCACATCGTCGACCGATCCGTCGTGGTGGCCCGCGGCCGCGTGGGCCTCCTCACGGGCGATCTGCGCCGAGTCCTTCTCCTCGCTCATGCCGATCGGGCCGCGGACGCGGCCGTTGAGGAACTGCTCGACGACGGGCTCGTCCGAGGTCAGCAGCACCTCGCGCGGGCCGAACATGACGAGTTCCTTGCGGAACAGCATGCCGATGTTGTCCGGCACGGTACGCGCCACGTTGATGTTGTGGGTGACGATCAGGATCGTCGCGTCGATCTGGGCATTCAGGTCCACCAGCAGCTGGGAGATGTACGCGGTACGCACCGGGTCGAGGCCGGAGTCCGGCTCGTCGCACAGGATGATCTCCGGGTCGAGCACCAACGCGCGAGCCAGCCCGGCGCGTTTGCGCATACCGCCGGAGATCTCACCGGGCAGCTTGTCCTCGGCCCCGGACAGACCGGTCAGCTCGAGCTTCTCCAGCACGATGCGGCGCACTTCGGTTTCCGACTTCTTGGTGTGCTCCCGCAGCGGGAACGCCACGTTGTCGTAGAGGTTCATCGACCCGAACAGCGCACCGTCCTGGAACAGCACGCCGAACAGCTTGCGGGTGTCGTAGAGCTTGCGCTCCGAACAGCGCACGATGTCGGTGCCGTCGACCGTGCAGGAGCCACGGTCGGGTTTGAGCAGGCCGATCATCGACTTGAGGAACACCGACTTGCCGGTGCCCGACGGGCCGAGCAGGACCGACACCTCACCCGGTGGCAGCGTCAGCGTCACGTCCCGCCAGATCGGCTGCTTGCCGAACGACTTGGACAGTCCTTCGACGACGACTTCCGCACCCACACTGCCTCCTGAAACCGCGCTCCGACGAGCGGCCGGATGTGAAACACGTTCCAGCCTGACACCCCAGCACAGAGGGGTCAAGCGAGGCGAATCCGCATTAACGGTGGTACGCTTCGGTAGCGCCGACTCGGCGGCAGGCACACCGCACCGGCACGGCGGCGGGCGCGGCGCGGTTTACCGGTGTCGGGCACGGCTGTGGATCGGCGGCAGGCGCGGCGACACAGCGGTGCAGCGGCGCGGCGACACAGCGGCGCGGCGACACAGCGGGTGCGGTGAGCGATGCGGCGTCGATGCACCCGAACGGCCCCGGTGCGACCGGCGGACCGGACGCACCGAGGACACTCAGTGCAGCAGCAGCGCCACCGGAGTGACCAGCAGGATCGTCAGGGCCACACGCTGGAACCAGATGACGATCATCCGCGGTACCGAGATCGGGATGTCGGTCGCCAGCACGCACGGGACCAATGCGGAGAAGAACACGATCTCGGACACGCAGATCACGGCCACGATGAACTTCACCACCGCCGTGGATCCGGCGACCACCAGCGCCGGGAGGAACATCTCGGCGATGCCCACCGCGGCGGCCTTGCCGATCAGCAACGGCTCCGGGGCCTGTGCGATCCAGGCGAACGGGTAGAACAGGTAGCCGAGCCAGTCGAACAGCGGGGTGTAGGTCGCGAGGGCGAGGCCCAGCAGTCCGATCGACAGGATCGACGGCAGGATCGCCATGGTCATGCGCAGCCCGGAGGCGACGTTGACGACGATGTTGCGCCCCAGCGACGGCGCCGCGGCCACGGTGGCACGTGCCTCCTGCCAGGCGCGCGCGACTCGGCGGCCGCCGACGTCCTGTTCCGGCCGCGGAGTCACGCCGTCGGCGCAGGTGTCGGGGATCCGCGACAGCGGCGGGATCCGCACCGTCACGGCGGTCACCACGAACGTGATCACCAGCGTGGTCCAGAAATAGGTGTTCCAGCTGCCCATCAGATCCAGCGTGGAGGCGACGACCACCATGAACGTGGCCGAGACCGTGGAGAACCCTGTCGCGATGATGGCGGCCTCGCGACCGGTGTACTTGCCCTGCCGGTACACCCGGTCCGTGATCAGCAGGCCCAGCGAGTAGCTGCCGACGAACGAGGCGACCGCGTCGATGGCCGATCGTCCCGGGGTGCGCCACACCGGCCGCATGACGGGGCGCAGCAGTACGCCGATGAACTCGAGCAGGCCGTATCCGACGAGCAGCGCGAGGAACACCGCCCCGATCGGCACCAGCAGGCCCACCGGGATCACGAGACTGTTCATCAGGAACGGGCCCATGTCCTCGTCGAACAGCCATGCCGGTCCGACGTCGAACACCAGCATGCCGCCGACGACGAACCCGGCCACCTTGGCGATCGAGAACACCACCGACATCGCCGACCGGTTCCACGTCCCGGAGACGAACGGGTACACCGCGCCGGCGAGAATGATCGCCAGCATCAGATACGGCAACGCCGCGGGTATCGCGGCCTCGACCGCGGTGACCAGATGGTCCAGCACGATCGAGCTCTCGCCGCCGATCGAGACCGGGACGAAGAACACGAACGCACCGACGACGCTGTAGGCGAAGAACTTCCACATCGGAACCCGGCCGGCACCGCCTTGGGGTTCGGCACGGCCGTCCCCGGCGTCGTGGCCGCCGGGATCGTCGTCCCGTCGCTGTTCGGTCGCCATACGCCACCTCCTTCGATGGCAGGCAGCGTCGCACCACTCCGCACCGGCGTTGAACAGCTCACACCCACGAATGGTCTCGGATCTCAGACGACGGTCCGCCGACGGCGGCCCGCCGGGTCCCGGCCACGGCCGACGCACCGGCGGGCACCCGCGGCCGCCACGCGGTCACCGGCGGGCACCGACGGCCGCCACACGGTCACTCGATGCCCGGCCACTGCCCTTCGGCGGCGAGTCGCTCGGTGACCTCCACGACGCCGCGACGCACCGCCACCACGGCTTCCCGCGGCTCGTACGACTCGGTGGTGGTCCGGACGGCCACGTGTCGGCGCAGGCCCGGTTCGACGATGCGGCGGACACCGAGCTCTCGGGCCTCACCGCGACCGGGGACGACCGACAGCGGCAGGATCGTGCAGGCCTGCCCGCCTGCCGCGATCCGCAGCATCGTGCCGAGCGACTCCACGTCGCCCACGACGGCGGGCCGCAGCCCGGCGGCGGCGAAAGTGCGGTCGATGAGCGCACGCAGGTGACTGTTCGCACCGGGCGTGACGAGCGGCACGGCGTGCAGCTCGGACAGGGCCACCTCGGCGTCGGACGGAGGCCGCGGATCGGGCTGTCCGACGAGATAGAGCTCCTCGGAGTACAGCGGCACCTCACCGGCCCGCGGCGCGGCGTCCTCGCGGAACACCGCGGCGAGATCGAGCCTGCCCGCCAGCAGCAGTTCGTGGATGTAGCCGCTCATCGACTCGAACAGCTGCAGGTGGATACCGGGATAGTGGTGCTTGACCCAGTCGAACAGGGCGGGAGCCAGTGGTGCCGCGACCGTGGTCGGCAGGCCGACCGCCACCGGTCCGTGCACGTTGTCACGGTGGTCGGCGACGTCGCGCGCGAGCCGGTCGAACTGCCGCACGAGTTGCTGGGCGTCGCGGTAGAGCGCGGTGCCGGTGGGCGTCGGGCGCACGCCCCGGGGGCCGCGGACCAACAGCTGCACCCCCAACCGGGCCTCGAGCTGCGTCATGCGCTGGCTCAGCGCGGGCTGCGACACGTGCAGCCTGCCCGCGGCCGTGGACAGGCTCCCGGCCTCCACCACGCTGATGAAGTCCCGCAGGTGCGCGATGTCCACGTAGCCGCCCGTCGCCGATCGTCAGTCGCCGTCCCGCCGCCGGCGCCACGCGATGCGCCGCGCACGTTCGACAACGGGACGATCGATCATCTCACCGTCCACGACCGCCGCGCCGTCGGACTCGACGGCCAGCACGCGCTCGGCCCACGCCAGTTCCTCGGCGGTGGGTGCGAACGCGGCGTGCACGAGCGGCACCTGCGTGGGGTGGATACACAGCTTGCCGCCGAATCCCCAAGCGAGCGCGCGTTCGGCGGAACGGGTCACCGCATCGGTGTCGCGGATCGCGGTGCTCACTCCGTCGACCGGTTGCGGCAGCCCGCGGGCCGCGGACCAGCGGACGAGGTCGGAACGGGCGGTGTCGAGGGCCGCGTCGGCGCTCACCCCCAGATCGAGCGCGAGGTCGACGCTGCCGAACAGCAACCGCACGACGTCGTCGGCGGCCGCGATGCCGCCGAGCTCCACCAGACCCCGCGCGGTCTCGACGAGTGGCAGCACCGGTGCCGCTGCGGCCGTGGCTGCGGCGGCGACGTCGTCGGCGCTCTCGGTCTTGGGCAGCACCACCGCGTCGGGGCCGAGCCGCCGGCATGCGGCCAGGTCGGCCTCACCGTGCTCGGTGTGCAGCGCGTTGACGCGGACCACCACGACGACGTGGTCGCCGCCCGGCCAGTGCCGCACCAGGTTGTCCCTGGCCGTGTCCTTCTCGTCGGCACCGACAGCGTCCTCGAGGTCGATCACCACCACGTCGGCACCCGCACCGATCGCCCGCTCGAACCGTTCGGGACGGGATGCCGGCACGAACAACCAGCTCACCGCCTCGGCGATCGCCGTCCGTTCCCTACCGTCCTCGCCCATCGCTACCCTCCACATCGCCTGCCGGCCGCCCACCGGACGTCCCGGTCTCCGTCCTCGTCGAGCCGCCGGTCATGCCACACCGTCGGCGACCAGGCCATCGATCTCGTCACCCGACATGCCGAGTCCGGCCAGGATCCCCCGCGTGTGCTCCCCGAGTGCGGGCACCGGGTCCATCCTCGGTGCGGGATCGGTGAGGCCGGGCAGCGCGGGCGAGGCGACCGGCCCCGCCGGCGTCTGCACCTCGTGCCAGCGGCCGCGGGCCGCCAACTGCGGGTGCTCCCATACCTCGCTCACGCTGTTGACCCGGGCGTTGGCGACGGGGATGTCCGACAGCAGCGCGATGGCGGCGTCGCTCGACAACTCGGCGAACCGGCCGGCGACGATCGCTCCCAGCGCGTCGCGATGAGCGTTGCGGTCGGTGTTGGTGGCGTAGTCCGGGTGGTCGGCAAGTTCGGCACGTCCGAGGAACCGCTCGCAGAACAGCTTCCACTCACGCTCGTTCTGGATGGCCATCATGACGACCTTGCCGTCGCCTGCGGTGAACGGTCCGTACGGGTAGATCGTCGCGTGCGCCGCGCCCGCGCGCGGCGGTGGCTCGGCACCGTCGTAGGCGTAGTACATCGGAAACCCCATCCACTCCACGGTGGATTCCAGCATCGAGACGTCGATGTGCGTGCCCACGCCCGTCCGGCCGCGTTCCAGCAGTGCCGCGAGCACGGAGCTGTAGGCGTACATGCCGGCGGCGATGTCGGACACGGAGATACCCACCTTCGCCATCTCCTCGGGCGTTCCGGTGGCCGACACCAATCCTGCCTCGCTCTGGACCATCAGGTCGTAGGCCTTGCGTGTCTCGTAGGGACCGGGAGCGCCGTAGCCGGAGACGTCGCAGACGATCAGGCGCGGATCACGCTGCCGCAGGGCCTGCGCACCGAGCCCGGCCCGCTCCGCCGCACCGGGCGCCAGGTTCTGGATGAACACGTCCGCGTCGTCGATGAGCGTGCGCAGCACCGACATGCCGCGCGGATCCTTGATGTCGAGTGTGAGGGATTCCTTGTTGCGGTTCACCCACACGAAGTGCGAGCTCAGCCCCCGCACCCGGGAATCGTAGGCACGGGCGAAATCCCCGACACCGGGACGCTCCACTTTGATCACCCGCGCGCCCAGGTCGGCCAACTGCCTGCTCGCGTACGGAGCGGCGATGGCCTGTTCGAGCGACACGACGGTCACGCCACGGAGAGGTTGCATACCTGCGCCTTTCGCTGTCGACCACCGATCTTCCTTCCGGCTTTCCGGGCGCGCCGGGCACCGGCTCGCCCGGTTCGTGCCGTCGTCGTGGCCCGCCGCCCGGCCGGTAGCACGTCACACCACCATGCCCAGAGCCATGACCAGTACCAGCGACACCACCGACGCTAGGGAGGTCACGAACGTCAGTGCCTTCAGCGCACCGCGTGTGGTGACACCGAGCAGGGTCTGGAACATCCAGAAGAAGTTGCTGTTGAGCTGCAGCGCGAACAGGGCACCCGAACCGATCGCCAGCGCGAGGACCTCGGCGGGGATGCCGAGCCCGCCCATGATCGGCGCCAGGATTCCGGCCGCGGCGATCCCGGCGACCGCGATGGAGCCGATGGCCAGGTGCAGCACGGCGGCGACGAGCCAGGCCAGCAGCACCGTCACCAGTGCGGGCACCCCGGCGCCCGCGGTGAACATGCCGGAGAGCACGTCGTCGAGGTTCGTCTCGCCGATGACCGCCCCGAGCGACCCGCCCACTCCGGTGACCAGCAGGATCTGCCCCGTGGAGTTGAAGCCCGCGGTCATCGACTCGCCGAGGGCATCGGCGCCGAGTGTCCTGCGTGCCAGGACATACGCCCCGACGAGGCCCGCGAACAGTGCGAACACCGGGTCCCCGAGGAACGCGAGCACATCGGACTTCACACCGGCCGCCTCGGTGATCGCACCGGTCGCGATGAGCAGCAACGGCACGACGATGGGCAGCAGCGACACGGTCAGCGGAGGCATCGCACGTTCCGGGACCGCCGTGGTGGTCGTCCCACCCGCGGCTGCCGGGCCGCTCCCGTCGTCACGGGTGTCCGCGGCGGGTTCCGGAGTGGATGCCGGAGCGGCGGTCCCCACATCGTCTCCGGTGGCAGCCACCGCCTGAGTGTCCGGTGTGGACCCGCTTTCGTCCTTGGCGGCGTTCCAGAATCCCCTCGCCAGCATCCTGCCGTAGACGAACACGGTCAGCAGCGCCGTCACCGGGCCGAGCACGAAGCCGTAGAGCAGGATCGTGCCGAGCGGCACGTCGAGCAGCCCCGCTATCGAGATGGTGCCGAGGCCCGGAACGACGAACACGTAGCCGATGAGGATTCCCGCGGTCAGCGAACCGGCCATCATCGGCAGACCATTGCGGCCGAGGTGAGGTGCTGCGGACCGGGCCAGCGGCGCGGCGAGCACGAGCTGAACGTCGACGTAGATCGAGGGGAAGACCGAGCTCAGTGCGACGGCGAGCGCGTACGGCAGTCGCCGTGGCCCCAGCGCCCGCAACAGCTTCTCCACGACCTTCTGCAGCGCGCCCATCGCGTGCAGCAGACCTCCCAGCAGCACGCCGAATCCGATGAGCAGGCCGACCTCGGCCATGATGTCGCCGAAACCGGTGGCCACCGTGGTGATCGTCTTCTCGAAGCCGAGTCCCGACGCCAACCCGAGATAGAGCGAACCGACGACGAGCGCGATGACCGGTTCGACCTTGACCACCAGGATCAGAGCGATGACGGCGGCGATCGCGACCGCCGCGTGCAACACGACCATTGTGTCTTCCGTTCCTCTCCGCCGAAGCGCCGGTACGCGATCGAAACACGCCTCGGCCGGCACCGGTAGACGGTGATCACCAAGATCGGTATAGGCCGGCCTTATACCGGCCGCGCGACCACGGCGCCGCCGGTCGTTCGGCCCGGCAGGCCGCCAGTGTTCCTTCGAAGGAGGCGTCCTGGTCGACGTGGTGATCACAGGCCCAGCTGTCGCCGGTCGCAGGCTCGGCCGCCGCTGGTGGATGGCCGTGGCTGCCGGTCGGTCAACGCCCGCGATCCCGGCCCCGCAGGTCGACACCGGTTCGACGATGCTGCGTGCCGCCCGGCTCGACACCCCGCGGTCGACACCCCGCGGTCGCCTCCCCCACAGTCACCGCCCCACGGTCACCACCCCGCGGTTACCGCCGACCCTGTCGACGCTGCGGCCGCGTGGTCCGTACCACCGCCAGGCCCGTGCGGGTGTTCGTTCGTCAGCCGAGTTCCAGCGTCAGCAGGTGGTAGCCGAGGGTCTTGCCGTGCCCGTCCAGCACCGTCGAGCCGGTGACGCCGCCACCGAGCACCCCGGGAAGGCGGAACACCAGCGCGGGCAGCCCGGCCACGACGTGCCTGCCGACGTCACCGGTGACGAGCGGGGCGAAATGCGCCCGCACCACATCGGCAGTGAGCCGCCGCTCGAGCACGGCGAACGCGGCGTCGTCACGGGGCAGCACGGCCAGCATCAGCGTGTCCCCCTTGTCGCCCGCCCGGACGTCGGCCAGCTCGTCCACCGTGGCCATCACACCACCCCCGCCGTCACCTTCTCGCGTCCCGTCACCGCGGCACGACCGCTACGACACCCATCCATCACGGCAGCACCGTCACCCGCGGGGACACGTGCTCGCGCGGCACCACACACGACCGCACCGCGACGACCTCCGTGACGCTCCTGCGCGCACCGCCACCGCCCGCGGGCCCGTTGGTGTAGAGGGATTCCACCTCCCAGCCGACAGCCTCGGCGGCCTCGGCCGACGGCACGCGCGCGGACACGCGCACCCGCACCTCCACGGGGTCGACCGCGGGGGCGAGTCCGCGCAGCGCCGCGCCCGCACCGATGTACTCGACGTCGATCGCCTCCTCCGGCAGGCCGTGCACGGCGACGAGGCGTTCGCGCGCGATGTCGGCCGCCATCCGGGCACGGTCGAGGCAGCGCGGGCCCGCGTACGTCAGCTGCCCCTCACCCAGCCAGCCTCCCCGGAACCCGAGTGTCACCTTCAGCCCGCCGGGACGCGGCCGGCCCGTCGCGCCCTGCGCCGCGACCCGGTCGGGCCCGACCTCGGTGAAGCTGACACCGCTGAAGTCGGCGACCACGTCCGGTGTCACGTAGGCAGCGGGATCGTCCACTTCGTACAGCAGCTGCTCGCCGCACGTCCGCCTGTCGAGCCTGCCCCCTGTGCCGTCGGGTTTGCCGAGCACGGCGGTCCCGTCCGAGCTCACGTCGGCGAACGGGAAGCCGAGCCGGGCAGGGGCCGGTACGGGTTTGGTGACCGGGTCGGCGAAGTAGCCGCCCGTGAGCTGGCCCGCGCATTCGAGCAGATGACCCACGAGCGTGCCCTTGCCCAGCAGTTCGTGCTCATCGACATCCCAGCCGAACTCGTGGCGGAGCGGGCCGAGGTACAGCGCCGGGTCCGCGACGCGGCCGGTCACCACGACGTCCGCGCCGGCGGAGACCGCGTCGGCGACCGGCTCGGCACCGAGGTAGGCGTTGGCGGAGATGAGTTCGTCGTCGATCTCCGACAGCGGCGTACCGGTCTCCCACACCACCGGGTCGAGTGCGCGCACGAGGTCGAGCACGTCATCGCCGGTGACCACGGCGATCCGCGTACCGAACCCGGCCTCCGCCGCGACGCGCGCCGCGCAGTCGCCTGCAGCCTCCGGATTGGCCGCACCCGAGTTGGTGACGACGGTCGTCCCGGCCGCGTGGCAGTGCGGCAACACCCCGCGCAGCCGCGCCGCCAGCAGCGGGTCGAATCCGGCGGCCGGGTCGGCGAGCCTGCGGGCGTGTCCGGCCGCGACGGTGCGCTCGCCGAGGCATTCGAACACGAGGTAGTCCGGCCGGGCGTGGCGCGCGAGCTCCACCGCCGGGTCGATCCGGTCTCCGGCGAATCCCGCACCCGCGCCGAGGCGCACCGTCCGCGCCGCCGTCATGCCGCCCACACCGGGATCGCGCCGGTGGCCAGCGCGACGGCCAGCATCACCAGGCTCGCCAGCCACGCCCAGCCGATGAGCGCGCGGATGTGCTTGCCGATCTCCACGCCGGCGAGGCCGACGAGCAGGTAGAAGGATCCGGTCAGCGGGCTGATCGGGAATCCGAGGGTCTCCTGGCCGAGCAGCGCTGCCTGCGCGAGTTCGGTTCCGGTGATGCCGAACTGTTCACCGACCCCGGTCAGCACGGGCAGCACACCGAAGTAGAAGGCGTCGGGCCCGAACAGCAGACTCAGCGGCACGCCGAGCACTCCGACGATCAATGGCAGTGCGGGTGCGGCACCGGCCGGGATGGCCTCGGCGGACGCGGTCGCCATCGCCTCGATCATGCCGGTGGCTTCGAGAATGCCGAGGAACACGCCCGCGGCCAACAGGGTGATGACCATGAGCATGGCGCCCTTGGCGTGCGCCTCGATGCGCTCGGTCTGTGCCCGCAGACCCGGGTAGTTCACGACCAGTGCCAGCACCAGTCCGGCCAGGAACAGTGTTTCGGCGGACGCGAGGCCTGCGACGAGGCCGCCGACCACCGCAGCGGTCAGCGCGATGTTGAACCAGAACAGCCTCGGCCTGCGCAGGCCGCCCGCCGTGGCGTCACCGCCGTCGGAGTCGCCGCCGTCGGAGTCGCCGCCGTCGGACGAGCCGGCCGGGCCGGGGTCGGTGCCTGCATAGACGGCATTCGTCCCGGAACCGCCGGACTCGGCCGGGTGCGTCACCGCGCGGGGCTCCGGCCCGCCCGCCGCCGCGACGGGGACCGGTTCCGCGGCGGTGATCCGCTTGCTCTCCCGCCTGCCGAGCCACCATGCGATCACCAGCACCGTCACGATCCCTGCGATCTGCGCGGGGATCAACGGAACCCAGAGGTCGTTGACCGGGACGTCGGTGGTGCTCGCGGCCCGCAGCGCGGGACCGCCCCACGGCAACAGGTTCATCACACCCGCGCCCAGGCCGACACACGTGGCGAGCAGCAGGCGCCGCATGCCGAGCCCGTCGAAGACCGGCAGCATCGCGGGGATCGTGATGAGGAACGTCGTGGCCCCGGCACCGTCCAGGTGCACGGCGCACGCCAGTGCGGTCGTCGCCACGCACACGGTGGCGGGTGTGTCACCGGCGAGACCGACGATCCGGTCGATGATCGGGTCGAACATGCCCGCGTCCCGGAGCACTCCGAAGAAGGCGATGGCGAACACGAACATCGCGGCGGTACCTGCGACGTCGGCGATGCCGGCGCCCGCGAACTCACCGACGTCGGCCGGGGTGAACCCCGCGACGAACGCGGCCACGATCGGCACGCCGGCGAGCGCCACGACGGCGGCCACCCGGTTGGTCAGCAGTAACGCCAGGATGACGCCGACGGTTGCAAAGCCCAGCCAAGACAACATTGTCCAGGACCTCTCCACGGTTTCGGATCTGCGGAGAAGTGTGCTGCCGACACCCACTGCCGTCCAGCATTGATTCCGGATAGATTGATGCACTATGAGCATAGACTTGTCGATGCGGCACCTGCGTGCGATCGTCGCCGTGGCCGATGCCGGCGGCTACAGCGCGGCGGCTCGCGAACTCCACATCGCACAGTCCTCTGTGAGTAGATCGGTGCTGGAATTCGAACGTCGAGTGGGCGTGTCCCTGTTCGAACGCACCACGAGAAGTGTCGTGCCGACGCCGGACGGCGCGGAATTCCTCACGATCGCGCGCCGACTGCTGGCCGACTTCGACGCGGCGCTCAACCACTTCGAGGGGTACCTCGCGGGCACCCGCGGCTCGGTCACCGTCGCCGCCCTGCCCTCGCTGGCGGGCAGCATGCTGCCGACTGCGCTGGCGGATTTCCGCCGCGACCGGCCGGACGTGACGGTGTCGGTGCGCGACGGACTCGCCGACGAGGTGCTGGCGCACGTCGTCGAGGGAACGGCGGACATGGCGGTCACGGTGGCGCCGACGGTGCCGGCCGGGCTCAGCGCTCCCCGTATCGCGGTCGACCGGTTCGTCGGTGTCTTCCCGCCCGGTCACCGTTTCGACGGTCGCACACGGGTCACCTGGGGTGATCTGGCCGGCGAGCCGTTCGTCGCGTTCGACCGCGACACGAGCATCCGCACTTACGTCGACCGCACTCTCACCGAAGCCGGGATCGAGCTCGGGCCCGTCACCGAGGCCCGCAACATCGGCGCGGTCGCGGGCCTCGTGGCGGCCGGACTGGGCGTGTCGATGGTCCCGGCGCTCGTGGTGCCCATGATGGGCTTCGCGGGAGTGCAGCACACCGCCGCCACCGGACCCGTGGTCGAGCGCGACATCCGGCTCGTCCACGACCCCGCCCGCCCGCTGTCCCGCATCGCCCGCGCGTTGCGGGACACGCTGCTCGGCGCCGCCGCCCGTGGTCTCGACCTGCCCGCCGGGGCGCGGTGGACCACCGGCGACTGAGCCCGGCTCCCCGGTCAGCTCGCGGTGTAGCCGCCGTCGACGAGGTGGTA
The DNA here is from genome assembly GCF_014195435.1 of Prauserella sediminis. NCBI lineage: Bacteria > Bacillati > Actinomycetota > Actinomycetes > Pseudonocardiales > Pseudonocardiaceae > Prauserella > Prauserella sediminis. Next base: position 396,250 of record NZ_JACIBS010000002.1, read on the forward strand.
GCTACCGGTGACGAACCCGGCCGCGTCGCTGGCCAGGAAGGCCACGAGGTGTGCCACCTCCTCCGGTTCGGCCATCCTGCCCAAGGCGTGCCTGCCTGCCAGGTCGCGCTGCGTGGCCTCGTCGAGCGCGTTGGCCACGGCCGGTGTGTTGACGAAACCGGGACCCACGGCGTTGACGCGGATCCCCCGCGCGCCGTATTCGAGCGCGGCGTTCTTGGTCAGACCCTGCAGCGCGTGTTTGCTCGTCACGTACGCCCCGTTGCCCGGGAAACCGACCGAGCCGAGCATCGACGACATGTTCACCACGCTGCCCCCGCCGTGAGCGACCATCACGGGGACCTGCGCCTGCAGCCCGTACAGGACGCCGCTGAGGTTCAGGTCGAGCACCGACCGCCACGACTCGAGCGGAAGGTCGGCCAGCTCGGCGGCCGCGCCGCCGATGCCCGCGTTGTTGACCGCGATCCGCAGCGGGGCGAGCTTCTCGGCCTCGGCCACCGCCTCGACATGGAAGTCGACATCGGACGCGTCGCCGACCAGGGCGGCCACCGTGCCGCCCGCGTCGGAGATCTCGCCGGCCACGGCCGCTGCCGCGTCGCCGTCGATGTCGGCGGCGACCACGGCCGCACCGTCGGCGGCCAGCAATCGCGCCACCGCACGTCCGATGCCGCTGCCGGCGCCCGTCACGATCGCCGACCGGTTCGCCACGTCGTAGGTCGCCATGTGTCCTCCTGTCCCCGATGCGTGGCACCGGTTCGTCCACCGTCTCGCCGCCGGCCCGATGCCGATCACGGCACTGCTCACCGTGCCCGACCGCGGCCCCGATCGCGAGGCGTGCCGGCCGCAGCCGGGTGCGCGAATCGACCCGACGTGTCGGGCGGCCGACGGTCAGGCGTGGTGCAGCGCGTGATACGCCTCGGCGGGAAACGCCGTCTCGGTGTCCCCGACGGCCAGGGCCCGGTAGGTCGCGATGGCGGCCTCCTCCAGGTTCATGGCCCGGCGGAACGCCATACCCACATCCGGCCCCATCGCCGAACAGCCGTGGTGGCCCAGGATCACGCAGTCGTGGACCTTGGCCTCGGCCGCGGCCGTGTCGGCCAGTTCGTCGGACCCGTTGGGGTAGTAGTCGGTGCGCCCCACCGACCGGACGTAGACGGCATGGTCCAATGTGAACAGCCGGACGGGGTGGCCGAGGGCGTCCACGAGCACGGCGTGCTGCGGGTGGATGTGCACCACCGCGTTCACGTCCTCCCGGACCCGGTAGGTGCGCTGGTGCAGCTTCCACTCGCTCGACGGCGACGGATGCCCTCCGACGACCTGGCCGTCGAGGTCCATTCTGGTGAAATCGCCGGGTTCGAGTCGATCGAGCCAGGTTCCGGACGCGGTCACCACGAACTCGCCGGAGCCGGGGAGTCGAGCGGAGAGATTGCCTCCGCTCGCGAGCACGAGCCCGCGTTCGACGGCCATCCGGCCGACATCGATGAGCTGCTCGACCAGTTCGTCGACCGTTCTCGCCTGCTTCATGCCCCACTCCTTCTGTTCCGGGATTCGCTGTTCTCGGCCGACGTGTTGCCTGCTGCCGGGTCCACGAGGGCGGTGGCCGTCTCGGCGTCGGTCACGACCATGTTCATCAGTCCTGCGCGCAGCGCGGTTTCCAGCGCCCGCACCTTGTGCGGCCCGAACGAGACGGCCACCCGGTGCGGAATCGCCGACAGCTGGTCGAGCGAGAGCCCGACCACCCGCCCGTCCACGTCGCCGGACACGGCCCTTCCCTCGTCGTCGAAGAACCGGGCCGAGATGTCGCCGACGGCGCCGCCGGCCGTCAGCTGCCGCTGTTCGGACGGGCCGAGCTCGTCGATGAGGAGCCCCGCGCGCGGCTCCATGCCGCCGACGCCCGCGATCAGCAGGTCGGCGTCGGCGGCGCGGCGCATCGTCTCCTGCACGCCGGGGTCGGAGCGGAACGCGGCGGCCGTTTCGGGCGACGAAGCCAGGATCGGGGCCGGCAGATGGTAGGTCCGCGCGCCGAAGGCCGAACCGAGTCGCAGCGCCACCTCGTGCGGGTTCATGCCGCGTGAGATGCCGCCCCAGCTGCCCGCCAGCGGGACGAATCCGAGTTCCGGCGCCGGGTCTGCGTGCACGTGCGCGGCGGTGGCCGCCACGCTGGACGACAGCCCCACCGCGACGGTTCCCGACGTCGGCACGAGCGCGCGCAGGCATTCCGCCCCTGCCATGCCGACCGACTCGGTGGTGCGCCGTTCGTCGGCGAAGCTCGGGGCGATCCACACCTGTTGCAGCCCGAACCGGCCGACGAGCGCGGCCTCCAGGTCACCGAACGGGCTGGCCGAACTGTGGATCGTGATCTCGACGATCCCCGAGCGGCGCGCATCGGCGAGCAGCCGTGTCACCTTCACCCTGGACAGTCCGAGCAGGTCGCCGATCTCCTGGTGGGTCATGCCGTGCTGGTAGTGCAGGCGGGCGACGCGGCCCTGCAGTTCTCGCGACTCCATGCCGTGAACATCCGTTCTTCTGTATGACCGTACGTTCACACCATCCTGCCGTGCCGGCCGGAGCGCCGTCGACCGCCGCGCCCGCGTGTCGCGCGCACCGGCACCCGGCTCCCCCTCCGGCGACGCGCCGGCCACCACGGCCCCACCGGCGGTGCTCACGACGTCGCCACCTCGTCACGACCGGACGAACCCTCCACATCGGGCGTCTCGTCCGCATCGGCCGACTCGAGCTCCGGCGCGCGCAGGCCGAAGGTGAGCGCGATGCCGACGGCGTAGAGTCCGGCGAGCAGCCACATCATGCCGCCGACGCCGAACGGCCCGAGGAACGCGCGGGCCAGCAGCGGACCGGTCGCGTTGCTCAGCCCGGCACCCAGGTTCAGAATCGCGACCGCCGCGGCCTTCTGCGTCGGGGCCAGCAGCGGCACGATCGCGCTGAGCGGAACATAGGCCGCCATCGCGAGGCCGAGCAGGATCGCCGCGATCATGGCCACGGGGAAGTTGGGCCCGAGCCACTCGGGCAGGTAGTACATGCCGAGCACGGTGATCACGCAGCCGAGTCCGCCGAACCACGCCACGACGTTCACCGGGCCGATCCGGTCACCGAGGTACCCGGCCAGCACGTTGCCGATGATGTTGGCGAAGAGCATCGTGCCCCAGATCGTCTGCCACTGCGGCAGCGAGAACCCCACCTCGTTGACCATGTGCGAGGCGAGGAACACCGGGAACGCGTAGAAGCACAGCGTGTTGATGATCCGCACGACACCGCCGAGGCCGACCTTCGGGTGCGTGCGCACCACCGTGAGCCCCCGGGCCACCTGCCGCAGGTTCGCCCACGCGCCGGCCTCGGCCTCGTGCCGCCGCGTGCGCACGAGGAAGAGCACGATCACGCCGCCGGCCGCGACGAACACCAGCGACAGCCACATCGTCGCCAGTTCGCCGACGAGCGGGATGACCGCACCGGCGAAATAGGAGCTGAGCACGCCGAGTCCGGCGGTGGAGGCGAACCAGTACCAGCCGACGGCCCTGCCGATCACGGCCTTGGGCGTGTCCATGGTGACCCAGACCAGGAACCCGTACGCGAAGAACGGATACCCGATCCCGCGGACGCCGTAGGAGAGCAGCATCACCTCGTAGTTGCCGGCGACGACGCCGAACCCGAGGAAGACGATCTCGAACGCGACCCACACGGTGAAGCCGATGAGCATCACGCGCCGCGGGCCCCACGCCTCGGCGAGTGCTCCGGCGAGCCATGCGGCGACCGCGACGACGACGCCGTAGACGCTGATCAGCGTCGCGACTCCGGCGGCACCGAAACCCCGGGACTCCAGGTACGGCCCCAGGAAGCCGAGTTCGATCCCGTCGCCGACCATGAACAGCAGAAGCGCGAGATATCCCCAGGCCAGCGATCGGACGATGCCCTGCCGTTCCAGCCAGCCTGCGAAACCCGTGCGTGGTTCCCCGGTCACCTCTGCCATCGCGAACTCTCCTTTGAGCTCCGGCTGAACATCTGTTCACTCCCGTGCACTTGCGATCGGCAGCGTGACCCGAGGGCGGACCGCTGTCAAGTGACCCCGAGCGAGTTGACCACCGGAAGCTTCACGTCGTAGCGTGACTGAACGACGGACCAGCGGAGTGAACTAATGTTCAATTGGTTCGCTGAGTGGGTTCACCGGGCGGGATGCGCCGGGTGGGTCACGACGTGGGTTCGACCGGAGCGTGTTCGACCGGACACGTGCCACCGAATGCGTTCACTGGAGAGCGGATGAGTCAACCCCCGGTCGCCGTGGTCGGCATCGATGCGGGAACCACGGCCGTCAAGGCCACCGTGCTCACCACCGACGGCGCGGAACTCGCCACGGCCCGGGCCCCGGTGCACGTCGCCCGGCCCGGTCCGGCGCAGGCGGAGCAATCGATGACCGAGCTGTGGCACGCCGTGGTCCGCACCGTGAGGGAGGCCCTGGAGACGGCAGGCGACGTCGACGTCGCCGCCGCGGGCGTCACCGGGCAGGGCGACGGTGCGTGGCTGCTCGACGAACACGCCGAACCGGTGGGCCCCGCGATCCTCTGGCTCGACGGCCGCGCCGCCGACCGGGTGCGCGCCTGGGAACACGACGGAAAGGCAGCGGCGGTCCGCCGCACCACCGGTTCCACCCTCTTCCCCGGCGCGCTGCCGGTGTTGCTGGAGGAACTCGAGGCGACGCGGCCGGAACTGCTCCGCCGGGCACGGCACCACGCGAACTGCAAGGACTGGATCCGCTCGCAGCTGACCGGCGTGCTGACGACCGACGCGTCCGAGGCCTCGCGTACCTATGTCGACACGGCCACCGGCACCTACTCCGACGAACTCATCGACGCGCTGGGGCACCGCCGATTCGCCGAGCTGCTGCCGCCCATCGAGGCGGCCGGCTCGCACCGGCCCCTCACCGCGGCCGCCGCCGACACGTTGGGCCTGCCGGCGGGCATCCCCGTCGTGACGGGGCTGGTCGACACCGCGGCCGGCGGCGCGGGTCTCGGCGTGAGCGACCCGGGTCAGTCCTACGCGATCATCGGCACGACCGCCTTCCTCGGCACCGTGCACGCGACGAGAGCGGACGTCGGCACCGACGTCGGCATCACGCTGGCCACCGGGCAGGACGGCGCGGTGCTCGAATGCCTCTGCCCGATGTCGGGCACCCCGAACCTCGACTGGGTGCGCGACCTGCTCGGCCGAGGCGGGCAGAGCTGGGAGGCGGTCGAGGCCGAGGCGCGTGCGGTCTCCGCGGGCGCAGGCGGCGTGCTGTACCTGCCCTACGGAGCCGAGGCCGGTGAGCGCGCCCCGTTCGCCGATCCGCACGCCTCGGCGAGCTGGCTGGGCCTGTCCACCGAGACGACGCCCGGTCAGCTGCTGCGGGCCGTGTACGAGGGAATCGCCTTCAGCCTGCGGGAATGCCAGGAGGCGCTCGGTGTCGGCGGAACGCTGCGCCTCTGCGGCGGAGCGGCCACGAGCGGACTGCTGTGCCAGATCCTCGCCGACATCACCGGATGCACGATCGAACGCGCCTCCGCCGCCGAACTCGGGGCGCGCGGGGTCGCCGCCCACGCGCTCGCCGCGATCACCGGAACCGAGGTCCAGGCGGCCGCCGCGCGACTGCTCGGCGAACTCGACGTCTTCCGGCCCGACCCCGGCCTGCGCACCGCCTACGAGACCCGGTTCGCCGCGTTCGTCGCCGTCCGCGACGCGATCCGTCCACATTGGCCCGACCTGCGGGGCCTGCGCACCCTCGGCGACGACCCGTCCTCCCCAGCGAGCACGTCCGCCGGGGACGAACACCCGTCCCCCACTCACAAGGAGCTTGCCTGATGCCCTCTTCGACCGCCCCGCGCGTTCTCGTCACCGCCGCGTTCGACCAGCGCGTCGCCGACGAACTGGCGGCCGATTTCGACCTCACCGTGGTCCCGCCGTCCGGCACGGGACGTTCGCTGGCCGAAGCCGGACTCGACGACGAGCTCGCCGCGGCCGACGCGGTCGTGTGTGAACTCGACGTACTCGACGAGCCGTCGCTGGCGCTCGCCGGGAATCTCGGGCTCGCCGTGTCGTGCCGGGCGGCGCCGGTCAACGTCGACCTCGAGGCGTGCAGCAGGCGGGGCATCCCGGTGGCCACCACGCCGGGCCGCAACGCCGACGTCACCGCGGATCTCACGTTCTCGCTCCTGCTGTCGGCACTGCGCAACACCGCCCGTGCCGAGGCGTGGTTGCGGACCGGGGCGTGGACGAGCGACGACGTGTTCGAGCCCTATCGCGCCTTCCGCGGTCTGAGTCTCCGCGGGCGCACCCTCGGCATCCTCGGCGGCGGTGCCGTGGGCCGCCGGGTCCTGGCCAGGGCACGGGCGTTCGGCATGCGCGTGCTCGTCTACGACCCCTATCTGCCCGCCGACACGTTCGGCGACGACGCCGCGGTCGTGCCGCTCGACGAGTTGCTGGCCGGTTCCGACGTCGTCACCGTGCACGTCCCGCTGATGGAGTCGACGATCGGACTGCTCGGGGCCGAACAGCTCGCCACCATGCGGCGCGGCACGTACCTCATCAACGCGGGCAGGGCCGCCGTCGTGGAGGAACAGCCACTGATCGACGCGTTGCGCAGCGGGCACCTAGCCGGCGCGGGCCTCGACGTGTACTGGACCGAGCCGCTTCCGGCCGATCACCCGCTCCTGTCACTGCCGAACGTGACCCTCACCCCGCACATCGGCGGCGCCTCGGACGACGTGATCGTCGAACACTCACGGCTCGCCGCCGGTGCCCTGCGCGCCTGGCGGGACGGCAGTCCGATCCCGTCGGTCGCCAACGCGGCGACCCTGCCCGCACGGGGCTGACCCGCCCAGCGGCGGAAGCCGGGTGTCAGCGCGCGGCGGCGGGCGCCTGCGCCCCGGGTTCGAGCGCCCGCGGCGCGGGTGTCAACAGCGCGATCACCCCTGCCAGCGCGGCGGCGAGGCCGGCGATCACGAAGATCACGGTGTAGGCGGTGATACCGGGGTATGTCACGCCCCCGACCCGGACCACGACCCCCGCCGTCACGGTGGCGACGACGGCGCTACAGCTCGACGTGCCGATCGACCGGCACAGCGCGTTGAGACTGTTGGCGGCCGCCGTCTCCGACTGCGGCACGGCACGCATGATCAGCGCGGGAACGGCACCGTAGGCGAGAGCCGCGCCGATCGCCGGGACGGTGATCACCACGATCACCGCCACCAGCGCGTCGTGCACCGCGACCCGGGCCAGGTTGCCCACGGCGAGCAGCGCCGTGCCGGCCACGACCGTCACCTTCGGGCCCCATCGGCGGGAGATGACCGCCGACAACGGCGAGAACGCGACCATGGCACCGCCCACGGGCAGTAGTGCGAGCCCGCTGGCCATCAGCGACAGGTCGAAGCCGTAACCGGTCCCCGCCGGCGCCTGCAGCATCTGCGCGCTGACCATGAACGAGGCGAACATCGCCACGCCGATCAGCACGGACGCGATGTTCGTCAACAGCACGGCCGGCCGGGCCGACACCCGCAGGTCGACGAGCGGACCTCCGGGCAGGCGCAGTTCGTACCAGCCCCAGCCCACGAAGATCACCGCGGCGGCCGCAAGCAGGAGCAGCACCTCCGGGCTGGCCCAGCCCCAGGTGCTGCCGCGGGAGACGGGCAGCAGCAGGCACAGCAGTGCCGCCGACAGCCCCACCGCCCCGCCCAGGTCGAAGCGGCCACCGCTGCGCACCGGCGATTCCGGCACGAGCATCGCCACCAGTACGAGCTGCAGCACGGCGAACACCGCCGCCCCGGCGAACAACCAGTGCCAGTCGGCGTACTCGGCGACGAACCCGGTCAGCGGCAGGCCGATCGCCCCGCCCGCGCCCAGCGTCGAACTCATCACGGCGATACCCGTGCCGACCCGTTCGGGCGGCAGCTCGTCACGCATGATGCTGATGCCGAGCGGGATGACGCCGATGGCGACCCCCTGCAGGCCGCGCGCCGCAAGCACGACGACGAACTCGCTGCTCACGGCGCCGAGTGCGCTGCCAGCGGTCATCGACCCCAGCGCCACGAGCAACATGCGCCGCTTGCCGTACATGTCGCCGAGCCTGCCGAGCACGGGCGCACACACGGCGCCGGTCAGCAGGGTGATCGTGATCAGCCACGCGGCGTTGGACGGGGTCGTGTCCAGCAGGCGTGGGAACTCGGGCAGCAGCGGTACGGCCAGTGTCTGCATCAGGGAAACGGCGATCCCCGACGCGGCGAGCACGGCGACCACGGACCACGGCGCGGACGTTCGGGCCACGGCCGGTGTCCTCCGTTTCACTCGATGTCCGGCGCATCACGCACGGGTGAGGACGCCGACGATGTCAGCCGACCGAGTAAACAGGTTTCGCCCGCGACCGTGCAAGACGAGTGTTGTGGACCACGCTCGACAATCATGCTCATCATCAGGACAGTTGACCGGAGCGCTTCGGTGGGGACCTGACTTACAGGTGAACCTGACTGGGAACTCTGGACAGAAGCACCTGTCGACCGCGTATCGTTGTGCTAATCTATCATCACCATTCGCATAGAGGAGACGACATGGCGACGGACACCGTCCCCTCCGACGCGCGGCCGCTGGCCGGTGTACGGGTGATCGAACTCGGCTCGATGTACGCGGCGCCGACGACCGGCCGCATGCTGCGCGACTTCGGTGCCGATGTCGTCAAGGTCGAGGACCCGTCCGCCGGTGATTTCGCCCGGCAGTGGCAGCCGGCCCACAACGGCACCGCCATCGGGTTCGCCCGGCTGAACTCGGGCAAGCGCTCCGTCGGCATCGATCTGCGCACCCCGCGCGGCCGCGACGTGGTGATGCCGCTGATCGACGAGGCGGACGTGCTTATCGAGAACTTCCGCCCAGGACGGCTCGAGAGCTGGGGCATGGGCTTCGACGACCTCGCCGCGCGCAATCCGCGCCTGGTGATGACCCGGGTCAGCGGGTTCGGTCAGACCGGCCCGTACCGCGAGCGTCCCGGTTTCGGCACGGTGGCCGAGACGGCCAGCGGCTACGCGTTCCTCAACGGCTGGCCGGAGACTCCGCCGACCGCTCCCCCGTTCGGCTTCGCCGATTCGATCGCCGGCATCTCGGCCGCGTTCGGCACGGCGATGGCGCTGTACCGCCGTGAGCTGTCGGGACACGGTTCGGAGGTCGACGTCGCGCTGTACGAACCGCTGATGTTCATCCTCGGCGACGCGGTGCTGAACTACACCTCGTCCGGCACGATCATGCAGCGGCACGGCAACGCCTCGGGTGCGGCCTCGCCGCGCGGGATCTACCAAGCCGGCGACGGCGGCTGGCTGTCGATCGCCGCGTCCAACCAGGCCATCGCGATGCGCCTGTTCGACGCCATGGGCATGCCGGAGCTGAAGACCGACGACCGGTACGCCACCAACACGGCGCGCATGGCCAACAACGAGTCGCTGCAGGCGCTCGTACGCGAGTGGATCGGCGCGCGGTCCCGCGACGAGGCGTTGGCGATCCTCGACGAGCACGAGGTCGTGTCGGCGGCGGTCAACGACGCGAGCGACATCGCGGCGGATCCGCACTTCCTGCAGCGCACGCTTGTCGACCTCGCGGGAAGCGCCCTCGGCCCCGCCATGATGCCGGGGCCGATCCTGCACGTACGCGACACCGACCGGCCCGTCTACGAGGGCGTGCCCGCGGTCGGCGAGCACACGGGCCAGGTGCTGGCGGGGGAACTGGGCATGCCGGCGGACGCGCTTTCCGCGTTGGCGGCCGACGGGGTGATCGGCGCCGTGGCCGGCGAGACGCTCGGCACCGGCGCGGACCCCAGCGGTGCGGCTGCGGCCACTGCGGGCGGGACCGCCCGAGCCGGCGCGCACACCGGTGGCGCGGACGCCGGCGGGGTGGCAGCCAGCGGGGCGGCGTGATGACACAGCCGCTCCGGCCGCGCAAGACGGCCATGCTCGTCGCGCAGCGGATCGTCGCCGACATCCACGAGCGTGGCAACACGGTCGGCGAACGGCTGCCGCCGGAGCGGGTCATGCTCGACGAATACGCCGTGGGACGCGGCACGCTCCGGGAGTCGCTCCGCTTCCTCGAACTGCAGGGCGTGATCTCGCTGCGGCCCGGCCCCGGCGGCGGGCCGGTGGTGGAACAACCGGACGCCTCGAGCCTGGCGACAGCGCTGACGCTGCTGCTGCAGTTCGAGAACGCCCCGTTCCGCACGATCGCGGAGGCACGGACGGGCCTGGAGCCGATGATGGCGCAGCTGGCCGCCGAGCGGATCGGAGACGAGTCGCTGGGCCAGCTGAAACTCAGCGTCGACACCATGTACGCGCAGCTGGACGACCAGCACGTGTTCCTCGCCGAGAACAAGCGGTTCCACGACATCATCGCCCACGGCAGCGGCAACGCGATGTTCGGCTACCTCGTCGACGCCCTGCTCGGCATCCTCGACGGGTCGGCGATCGGCATCGACTACCCGAAGGTGCGGCGCACCGCGGTACACAAGGCGCACCTGCGGATCTACGAGGCGATCGCGACCCGCGACCCGCAGGCGTCCTCGGCCGCGATGGCGCACCATATCGAGGAGTACGTTCGGTACGCCGAACGCAAGTTCCCCGACATCCTCGCCGCACCGATCACCTGGACGCAGCTGACCTGAGGGCCGCGACGTTGTCGCGCCCCCTGCACACCGTCAAGCCGGCAGTCCCAAGGCCTCCGCTGTCGCGGTTCCGGGCGGGGCCGTGTGAATGAGGATACGTCGCCCGTCGCCATCGGGAGCGTGGAGGACTTGGTATTCGACATCGAGGTCGCCGAGGTCAGGATGCTTGAGGTGCTTGGTGCCTCGGGTGCAGCGGCGTACGGGGTGTTCGGCCCAGAGTCGGGCGAACTCGCTGCTGGTCACGCACAGCTCGCCGACCAGTGCCTGGACTGCCGCATCGTGGGGTGCAGCCGCGGCGTGGAACCGTAGGGAGGCGACGGCGAGAGAGGCCTCTTCCTGCCAATGCCGGTAAAGCTCCCGGGTGGCGGGATCGGTGAACAGCAGCCGGTGGGTGTTCCACGGCCCGGAGTCGTTCAGGTGCGAGAAGAACAGTTCGAAGGCCAACCGGTTGTAGGAGAGGACGTCGTTGGTCGCTGAGAGCGCGATCGCAGCAGCTCCGGGCATGTACTCGACGAGCCGGTCGAACGTGAACGTCATCCCCGCTTCGGACTCCGCAGCGGCGGTGGAGCTGTGGATGAGTTGGGCGGTTCCGGCGATGTTGTGCAGGTAGCTGGTGGCGTCGTCGTCCAGGTTCAGAGCACGTGCCAGCGCGGTGATGATCCCGGAAGAGGGGTTCACGGCTTCGCCCTGTTCCAGCCGGATGTAGTAGTTGACGGAGACCCCGGCGAGTTGAGCGAGTTCTTCCCTGCGGAGTCCGGGAACGCGGCGGATGGTGCCGTAGGACGGGATGCCTGCCTGGCCGGGCGTGATCCGGGCCCGGTGAGCACGCAGGAAGTCCCCGATCGGATTCGTTCTTCCTTGCTCTCCGGTCGTCTGGCGAGTGCACTGGACCGTCATGGCCTTCATCCTCCCAAGGCATCCCGTCGGCGTCGTGATCGGTGACTGCCCCTCTCAGTGGTAGGCACATCAGAGGGAAGGCTCTGACTCGTGCTGCGGGTCACCGTGGGCCTGTGACACACACGAACGACACCACTTCCCCAACGGCGGCCGCAGCATCCGGGTCCGAATCCACCCCGAACAGGGGTACGGCAGCCGCGGCACTGCTGGCGCTGAGTATCGGCGGGTTCGGCATCGGGCTGACCGAGTTCGTCATTGCCGGGCTACTCACGGAGGTCGCCACCGACCTGGACGTCACCGTCAGCCAGGCGGGCCACCTGGTCGGCGGTTACGCCTTGGCCGTGGTTCCCGGCGCGGTGGTGATCACCCCGTTGCTGATGCGCCGGCCGCCGAAGTACGCGCTGGTATTGCTCGTCGCCTTCTTCGTCATCGGCAACACCCTCTCGGCATCGGCCCCGAACTACGAGGTGATGCTCGCCGGCCGAATCATCGCCGCCCTGGCTCACGGCGGCTACTTCGGTATCGGCGCAGTCCTGGCCGCCTCTCTGGTGCCGGTGCACAGGAAAGCCTCCGCCGTTGCGGCGCTCTTCGCCGGGCTGACCGTCGCCAACGTCCTCGGCGTCCCGGCCGGAGCATTCGTCGGCCAGCAGCTCGGCTGGCGCTCGGTGTTCTGGCTCATCTCTGTCGTCGGCATCATCGCCCTGGCCGGGCTGACCACTCTGGTGCCTCGGACCGATCCCGAGCAGAACCAGCTCCCCATCGGTCAGCAGTTCCGAACCCTCGCCAGACCTCAGGTACTGACGTCGTTGTTGACCACCGCCCTGGTTTTCGGCGGTATGTTCGGGACCTTCACCTATGTCGAACCGTTGCTGCGAGACGTCACGGGCTACTCCGCGTCGGCGATCCCGTGGCTCTTGGTGCTCTTCGGCGTGGGGCTCTTCGCAGGCAACCTCATCGGGGGCCGGGCAGCCGACCGGCACCCCGACAATTCCGTGCTGGCGCTCTCGATTCTGCTGCCCGCCGTCATGCTCGGCCTCGGCTCGGTCGCCACCCTTACCTTGCCCACCGCGGTCATGCTGACGCTGCTGGGTGCGGTCGGTTTCGCCACCGTCCCAGGACTGCAAGCACGCGTGCTTCGCCACGCGACCGGTGCAGCCACCCTGGCCTCCGCAGCCAACATCGCGGCGTTCAACCTGGGCAACACCATCGGCGTCAGCCTTGCCGGTGCCGCCATCGCCGGAGGCCACGGATTGCGCAGCCCCACCGTCACCGGAGCGGCGCTCACTCTGCTCGGACTGGCCCTGGTCGTTGCCGCGCGCCTCTCGACACGCCACAAGAACTCCCCGCGCACGCCGGTCGATTCGTCGCGAGTGCGAGCCTCAGCACCACGCCTCAGCGCCACGGTGAGTCGATGTCCAGTACGCGGGCGAGGGTGCCGCCGAGCACGGACTTCGTCTCGTCGTCGGTGAGCCCGAGGGCGTCGATGGCGGCGATCTCGGCACCCGGGTCGGCCATCGGCCAGTCGGAGCCGAACACGATCCGTTCCGCGCCGTGGTTGCGGATCAGCCTGCGCACCCGTTCCGGGCGGAGCGTGTTCAATCCGGGCGGCCACGACGTCTCCAGCACCACGTCGGCGCCGGAGAGCATCTCCTCGGCGTCGTCGAGGATCTTGTAGCCGCCGAAGTGGCAGGCCATCAGTCGCAGTTCGGGGAACTGTTCGGCGATGTCGGCGATCATCCGCGGACTGGAGAGGTTGTTGGTGCGGGCGTCGGCACTGCCGGCGCCGACGTGGGTGATCACGGCGATGTCCGGGCCGAACGCCTCGAGGATCGACCACAGCCGCGGATCGTCGAGCGCGTAGTTCTGGAACAGCGGATGGATCTTCACGGCGCGGATGCCGTGCCGGCGCAGGCTCGCCAGGTTCTCCTCGACCGACAGGTCCACGTGGACCGTGCCGACCGCGACATGGCGGTCGCTGGCCGTTCCGGCGACGAACCGGTTGACCGAGTCGACGTGCCTCGCCTCGGCCGCGATCCCCAGACAACAGCTCATGTCGACGCCACTGCCCGCCATGGTGGAGGTCAGGCCGCCGACGGTGCCGTCGCCGCGCGGGGTCAGCCCGGGCAGCCGGTTACCCGCGAGAGCCGCCGCGGCGATCTTGTCGGGCCAGACGTGCGTGTGCGCATCGATGATCATGGCTGTCACAACTTTCCGGATTCACCGCCGTCGACCACGAAGACCGAGCCCGTGGTGAACGGCGAGCGGGCGGACACGAGCAGGCAGACGAGCGGCATCAGTTCCTCCGCCTCGGCCATGCGGCCGGCTGGGATCTTCTTGACCCTCCGGGCCAGCAGATCGGGCGATTCGAGCACGGCGCTCTGCGCATCGGTCGCGAATGCTCCCGGGGCAATGCAGTTGACCTGCACTCCCTTGCCCGCCCACTCGGCGGCGAGGGATTCGGTCATTCGCACGACGGCGCCCTTGGACGTCGAGTAGCCGACCAGGTGCGGTTTGCCGCGCACTCCCGTGGTGGAGGCGACGTTGACGATGCGGCCGCTCCCCTGGGCGATCATGTGCCTGCCCGCAGCCTGGGCCAGCAGCATCGGCGCGATCACGTTGACGGCCATGGTCTCCTTCCACACACCCGGATCCTGGTCGACGAACTTGCCCGCGGGCGCGATGCCCGCGTTGTTGACGAGCGCGTCGATCCGGCCGTGCCGGGCCACCACGGTCTCGACGAGGGCAGTGACCGCGTCCTCGTCGCGCATGTCGACCGCTTCCGCCGTGATCCGCCCCTTCCCGCGTGCGGCGACCTCGGCGAGACTGCCGGTGCTGCGCGCGGCGGCCACCACGGACGCCCCTTCCGCGGCGAGCGTCGTCGCCATCGCCGCGCCCAGCCCGCGGCTGGCACCGGTGACGAGCACGACGGCGCCGTCCAGTCCGAAGTCCATTCAGGACACCTGCTTTCCGGCCTGCTTCTTCGCGGCCTCCTTGCCGAGCCTGCGGGCAAGCGAGTCGAGCAGCACCTCGGTCGCCCCTTCGTACACGCGCAGCGGGCGCGCGTTGCGATACAGCCGTTCGATCTTCGAACCGCGTACCAGGCCGAACCGGCCCATGCTCTGCACCGCACGGTCGGCCGCGCGGCCCGCCGCCTCGGTGGCCACGACCTTCGCGATCGACGAGTAGTCCAGGTGCGACAGCGGATCGGTCCTGGCGAGCGATGCGGCGCGGTAGGTCATCGCCCGGGCACTCTCGACGTCGGCCCACGAGGAGGCGATGTTCTGCCCGACCGCGCCCAGTTCGAGCAGCGGCCTGCCGAACTGGGTCCGCGTCGTGGCGTGCGCGGTCGCCTCGTCGACCGCGGCCTGCCCGAGTCCGACGCCCGATCCGGCCACGGTCACCCGGAACACGGCGAGGGTCTGCAGCATCAGCGAGAACGCCTTGCCGGGCTCGCCCAGCCGGTTCGCCTCCGGCACCACCACGTCGTCGAACGTCAGCTCGCCGAGGATGTGCGGGGCGATGATGTCGGCACCCCGCTCGGTCTTCAGTCCCGCCGACGACGCGGGCACCAGCACCATCGAGTAGCCGTCGTCCTCCTTGCCGAGCACGCAGTAGAACGACGCGGCGCCGCCGTTGGTGATGAACGACTTGCGGCCGCGCACCACGAGATCACCGCCGCGGCGTTCGATCGTCGTCGTGATCGCGCGCAGGTCCGAGCCGACGTCCGGTTCGGTCAGCGCCAGCCCGGCGATCGCCTCGAGCGCCGCGACCTTCGGCAACCACTCGGCCTTCAGGTCCTCCGCGCCGCCGACCGACAGCGAGTAGCTGCCCACGCCCTGCATCCCGAACAGCGAGTCCAGATGCGCCGAGCTGTACATCAGTGCTTCCCGGACCACGGCGATGGACAGCGGGTCGAGCGTCTCGGACTCCCCGCCGTGGGCCGCGGGAACGACCTGCCTGGCCAGACCCGATTCCCGGAGCACGGCGGCGGTCCGCTCGTGCACGCCGGGACATTCGTCCGCCTCGGCGGCGAACGGGTCGACGGCCGCGGCCACCTCACGGGCCACCTGCTGAATTCTGCGGTGCCCGTCGGACAGGTCGAACAACTGCTCGGAAGCCACTGTCTCTCGCCTTTCACTAGTGCGCATGTGTTGTGGGCAGTGACGAAGTCGCGCTCGCCCGCACGTCCGCCGGCCCGCGCCGCCGCGGATTCTCAGCGTGGCTCCGGCGAGGACAGCGACGACGTGGTGAATTGGCATTCATGAGGCGTCGATCCCGGAGCCATAGCCTCGGTGGGGTTCTGCCACCCGCGCTGCTACGCAAGCCTGGCAACAACATTCTTCAGCGGCGTTGGTCGAAGCGGCGGCCGAGTAACTCGGAGACGATGCGGGTGCGTTGCATGGCCGGGGTGCCGCCGGCGATGGCCCAGCCGTGCGAGTCGCGGTGGAGTCGCTCGAGGCCGTACTCCTCGGTGTAGCCGTTGCCGCCGTGCAGTTGCATGCCGAGGTCGGTGACCCGTTTGGCCATCTCGTTGGCGGTGCATTTGGCGAGCGAAACCTTGAACGGGTCGGGCAGGCCGGTTCCCGCGCTGTCGGCCGCCTTCTCCAGCAGGGCGCGCGCCGCTTCGACCTGGAGCACCATGTCGGCCAGGTTGGTCTGCACGCTCTGGAACTCGACGAGCGGTTTGCCGAACTGTTCGCGTTCCTGCACGTAGGCCACCGTCCGGTCGAGGGCGGCCTGGGCGACGGCGAGGCTCATGGTGGTGTTGCCGAGCCGTTCGATGGAGAAGACGCCGAACAGCTTGCCGAAGCCGCCCGCGGGCACCACGACGTCCTCGGCGGGTGCGACGACGTCGTCGAAGATGACGTCGGCCGAGGGGATGCCGCGGAAACCCATGAGCTTCTCCTGGGCGCCGAAGCTCAGGCCCGGAGCGGTCTTCTCGACGACGATGCCGCCGATGCCCTTCGACCCGGGCATGTCGGACAACCGGGCATAGGTCAGGTACAGGTCGGCCTCGCCGCCGTTGGAGATCCACCGTTTGGTGCCGTTGATGACGTAGGCGTCGTCGACGGGCTTGGCGGCGGTGCGCATGTCGGTGGCGGCCGACCCGGCGTCCGGTTCGGAGATCGCGACCGCCATCGTCTTCTCGCCCGCGATGATGTCGGGGAGCCAGCGTCTGCGCTGATCCTCGGTGCCGAGGTGGTTGATCACCTGCGCGGGGCCGGTGTTGGACTCGAAGACCTGGAACGCAGCGGGACGGCACACCTTGCCGAGCTCTTCGATGACCGCCAGGGCGTGGCTGATCGGCGCTCCGGACCCACCGAACTCCTCGGGAAGGGCAATGCCCAGGAAGCCCAGTTCGCCGAGGCGTTTGCGCTCCTGGACCGGCAGCGGCCTGCGCTCGGCGTCCAACTCGTCGGCCATCGGGGCGTAGACGTCCACGGCCACCTGCGCGGCGAGCCGGCGGATCTCCCGGATGTCATCGGTCATCGTCGACCTCCTTGGTTGTAATCATTATCCTGGTTTATCCACCGCAGTTGTCAACAGGCGACCGGATGACACCGCCCCGACCGCCGGGAAGTTCGCACACTCCCGACGTCCGAGCCGGCATCGTCGACGGCGAACATGGACTTAGACATGCATATCATGATAAGTAATTACCCATGATTCCAGCGCGGCAAGTCAGCGACGTCGTCCTCGTCGACGCGGTCCGCACCCCGATGGGCAAGGGCAAACCCGGCGGTGCACTCGCCGGGGTGCACCCCGTCGACCTGCTGGCTCAGACGCTGACCGGGCTCCTCGACCGCACCGGCGTCGACCCGGCGACCGTGGACGACGTCCTCATCGGCTGCGTCTCGCAGGTCGGCGAGCAGTCCGCCACTCCCGGCCGCATGGCCTGGCTCGCCGCTGGCCTTCCCGAACACGTCCCCGCCACCACGATCGACCGCAAATGCGGATCCGGCCAGCAGGCCGTGCACTTCGCGGCCCAGGCGATCATGGCCGGCTCCTACGACATCGCCATTGCGGGCGGTGTGGAATCGATGAGCCGTGTCCGCATGGGATCGGCGCGGCTCGATGCCGACCCGTACGGCGACGGCGTCGCCGAGCGCTACTCCCCCGGCCTGGTCTCCCAGGGCGTCGCCGCCGAACTGGTCGCCGCCCGGTGGAAGCTCGACCGCGCCGAACTCGACGAGTACTCGGCCCGCTCACACCATCGGGCGGCGGCCGCGCGCGAGGCGGGCGCCTTCGCGCGCGAGATAGTCCCGGTCACCACACCCGACGGCACCGTCACCGAGGACGAGACGATCCGGCCCGGCAGTTCGGCCGAGAAACTCGGCGGTCTCGAACCGGCGTTCCGAACCGAGGCGAAGAGCGCCCGATTCCCCGAGATCGGCTGGCACATCACGCCGGGCAACTCGTCGCAGATCACCGACGGCGCGAGCGCGCTGCTGCTGATGAGCGCCGAGAAATGCGCGCAATTGGGACTCACCCCGCGGGCCCGCATCCGCGCGATGCACGCCTGCGGCGACGATCCGCTGCTCATGCTCACCGCCCCGATCCCGGCCACCCACCGCATCCTCGAGCGCTCCGGCATGGCACTGGCCGACATCGGTCACGTCGAACTCAACGAGGCGTTCGCCCCGGTCCCGCTGGCCTGGTTGCGCGAGTTCGCCGACGAGGGCGCCGACGAGGCACGGCTCAACCCGCGCGGCGGCGCGATCGCGCTCGGGCATCCGCTCGGCGCCTCCGGCGCCCGGCTGATGACGACGATGCTGTCCGCACTCGACGACGGCGGCCACCGCTACGGCCTCCAGCTCATGTGCGAGGCCGGCGGCATGGCCAACGCCACCATCCTCGAACGACTCTGACACCCGAACGACTCTGAGACTTCCCCACGCCGCGGCTTTCCCACGCCACAGCTTTCCGAACGCCGCAGCTTCCCGCAGCTCCCGCACGCGACAAGGAGAATCACCGTGGACCTCACCGACAGCTCCGTCGTCGTCACCGGCGGCGCCTCCGGCCTCGGCCTGGCCAGTGCGACCCGGCTGGCCGACCGCGGTGCCCACGTGGTGGTGCTGGACCTGCCGTCCTCCGAGGGTGCGGCCGTGGCCGACAAGCTCGGCGGCACGTTCGCGCCCGCCGACGTGACCGACGCCGACCAGGTGGAATCGGCCGTCGACACGGCCGTCGCGGCGGCCCCGTTGCGGGCGGTCGTGCACTGCGCCGGGCGCGGCGGTGCGCTGCGGTTGGTCGACCGCGACGGCAATCCCGGGTCGATGGACATGTTCGACACCGTCGTGAAGACCAATCTCTACGGCACCTTCAACGTGCTGCGGTTCGCCGCCGCACGGATGGCGCGCAACGAGCCGGTCGAAGGCGAGCGCGGGGTGTGCGTGTTGACCGCGTCCGTCGCGGCCTACGAGGGCCAGATCGGCCAGCTGCCGTACGCCTCGTCGAAGGCGGGCATCGTCGGCATGACCCTCGTCGCGGCGCGGGACCTGGCCTCCAAGCAGATCCGCGTCACCACGATCGCCCCTGGCCTGTTCGACACGCCGATCCTCGCGCGCCTGCCC
Source organism: Prauserella sediminis (assembly GCF_014195435.1). NCBI lineage: Bacteria > Bacillati > Actinomycetota > Actinomycetes > Pseudonocardiales > Pseudonocardiaceae > Prauserella > Prauserella sediminis. The sequence goes on from NZ_JACIBS010000002.1 coordinate 415,390, forward strand.
GAGGAGGTGCGCGACTCGCTGGGCAGGACCATCCCGAATCCCAGCAGGCTCGGCATCCCGGGCGAGTACGCTCAGCTGGCGGAACAGATCATCGACAATCCGATGCTGAACGGCGAGACGATCCGACTCGACGGTGCCATCCGCATGGCACCGCGCTGATCAACCCAACGCCGATCAACCCAACGCCGACCAGCCAGCGCCGATCAGCCAGCGCCGACCGAACGGCGCCGACCTCGTGGAGCGTGCAGTGACCGATTCCGTGACCGACGAACCCGAGCTCCAGGTGAGCGAGCGCGGCCGCGTGCTCGTGCTGACGATGAACCGGCCGAAGGCGAAAAACGCCGTGTCGCTGGCCATGGCGCGGCAGATCGCGGAGGCCGTCGACGAACTCGACCGCAGACCCGACCTGTCGGTCGGCGTCATCACCGGTGCGGGTGGCACGTTCTCCGCGGGCATGGACCTGAAAGGGTTCGCCCGCGGCGAGATCCCCGTCGTCGAAGGCCGCGGGTTCGCCGGGCTGGTGCAGCAACCGCCGACGAAGCCGCTCATCGCCGCGGTCGAAGGCTACGCGCTGGGCGGCGGGTTCGAGATAGTGCTCGCGTGCGATCTCGTCGTCGCCGCGGGCGGGGCGTCGTTCGGGCTGCCCGAGGTCAAGCGCGGCCTCACCGCCGGCGCGGGCGGATTGCTGCGACTGCAGGAGCGCATCCCGTACCACCTCGCGATGGAACTCGTGTTCACCGGACGGATGTGGCCGGCCGCCGACGCCGCGGACGCCCGGCTGGTCAACAGGCTGACCGGTGACGGCGAGGCGCTCGACGGCGCGCTGGAACTGGCCGACACGATCGCCGAGAACGCCCCGCTGGCGCTGGCCGCGTCCAAGCAGGTGCTCGTCCGCTCCGCCGACTGGCCGCTCGACGAGAAGTTCAGCAAGCAGAACGAGTTTCTGGATCCGGTGCGGAAGTCGGCCGACGCCCAGGAGGGCGCGGCCGCTTTCGCCGAGAAGCGCAAGCCGGTGTGGCGGGGTGAATGACCACCCCGGATCGCTAACCACACCGCCGTCCGGACACCGCACGTAACAGGGCCGCCGATCCACTGTGGATCGGCGGCCCCTCCGTCTGACGTCCCCACCCGCCGGCACGACGACCCGGCGGGTGGGGCGTCTCAGTAACTGCGGGGCAGTCCCAGCACGTGCTCGGCGACGTAGTTGAGCACCATCTCCTGGCTGATCGGTGCGATCCGCATCAACCGCGCCTCCCGGAAGTAGCGCTCCACGTGGTACTCCTGGGCGAAGCCGTACCCGCCGTGGACGCTGATGGCCACGTCGGCGGCGTTGAATCCCGCCTCGGCGGCCAGATACTTGGCCTCGTTGGCCTCCTTGCCGCACGGGATGTCGTTGTCGATCATCCACGCGGCCTGTTTACACATCAGGTCGGCCGCGTCGAGCTTGATCTTCGCCTCGGCGAGCTGCCCCGAGATGAGCTGGTTCCTGCCGATGGGACGGCCGAACACGACGCGCTCGCCCGCGTAGTCGCACGCGCGCGCCAGCGCGGCCCTGCCCAGGCCGATCGCCGCGTTGGCCGAGAGCACGCGCTCCGCGTTCAGCCCGGCCAGGATGGCCGTGAAGCCCTCACCGACCTCGCCGATGACGTCCTCGTCGGCCACGAACAGGTCGTCGATGAACAGCTCGTTGGTGTCGACGGCGTTGCGGCCGAGTTTGGGGATCGGCTTGATGTCCACGTGGTCGCGGTCGACCTCGGCGAACATCAGCGTCAGCCCCCGCCTGCGACCCGCACCCTCCTCGCGCGGCGAGGTGCGGCAGAGCAGCATCATCCGCTCGGCCTCCTGGGCCTTGGTGATCCACACCTTCTTGCCCGACACCCGGAAGCCGCCGTCGACCTTGCGCGCCGTGGTCGACAGGTTCAGCGTGTCGGTCCCGGCGTCCGGTTCGGTGACGGCGAACGAGGTGTGCAGGTCGCCGTCGACCAGCCGCGGCAGGAACCGCTTCTTGAGCTCCTCACTGCCGTGACGGATGAGCGGCTCGAAGCCGAAGATGCCGATGTGGACACTGCTGCACCCGTTCATCCCGGCGCCGGATGCGGAGATCTCCTGTTCGACGATCGCCGCCTCGGTCACGCCGAGCCCGCCGCCGCCGTACTCCTCGGGCACGGTCAGTCCGAGCCAGCCGCCGGCCACGACAGCCCGGTAGAACTCCCACGGGAACTCGTGCGACCGGTCGTGGGCCGCCCAGTACTCGTCGCCGAAGCGGCCGCACATCTGCCGCACCGCCTGGCGGATGTCCTCGTGCGTCTCGTCGTAGCCGAATCCCATCATGGCCTCCTGAGCCGGCAGCCGCGGTCACCGATACCGCGATCGTGGAAAGTCCGAAGTGGACGATTCATGCCTCCGCCGGGCGTTTCATCATCATGCCGGCACGTTCGCACAGGCAGACGATCTCGTCGCGCTGGTTGATGCCACGGTGCTCGAACCAGACGATGCCCGCGTCAGGTCGCGACTTCGACTCACGCTTGCGCAGGATCGTGCTGCTCGCGTGGATCGTGTCGCCGTGGAACACCGGGTTCGGGAACTCGACCTTCTCGTAGCCGAGGTTGCCCAGCGTGGTGCCGTAGGTCAGGTCGTACACGATCATCCCGCCGACCAGCGCCATGGTGAACAGGCTGTTCACCAGGCGATGCCCGTGGATCGTGGTCTTGGCGAACTCCTCGTCCAGATGCAACGGCTGCGGATTCATGGTCAGCGAGGTGAACATGACGTTGTCCATCTCGGTCACCGTGCGCGTCATCGGGTGGTCGTAGACCTCCCCTTCAACGAGCTCCTCGAAGTACAGGCCCGGCATGGTCGGCTCCTTGCGAGTGATTAGCTGCTCACGCACGGCCGGTCACGCGGCGGGCGTGGGCGAGCCACTCCCGCGCCGTGTCGGCGTGCGCCTTGTCGATGTGGATGCCGCGGTAACGCACGGCGCCGTCACCCCGCGCGGAGGCCTCCTCGAAGGCGGCGACGAGGCCTTCGCGGAACTCGATCTCCTCCGCGGTCGGTGAGAACACCTCGTTGATCGTCGCCACGTGCGAGGGGTGGATCGCGATCTGACCGCGGAACCCGAGCTGCAGTCCGTAGTCGGCGAACGCCTTCAGGCCGTCCAGGTCGGACAGGTCCTCCCACAGTCCGGTCAGTGCGTGCAGACCGTACTCGCGGCAGGCCAGCAGTATCCGGCTCCGCAGGTACAGCGTCTCGGTGCCCTCCCGGCTCCACCGGTAGCCCACAGCGCGGGCGATGTCGGCGTGCTCGGCCGTCGGCCCGATCATCGCACCCACCCGCGGCGAGGCACCCGCGATCTCCCGGCAGTTCTGGATCGCCTCGACCATCTCGACCGGCACGATCAGCTCGAGTGCCGAGCCCGCCGCGGCACCGTTGCTCGGCTCGAGACCGTCACGGAGCTCGAGAATGTTGCGGAGTTCGAACCAGTCGACGAGCGTCTCCCACCGGAGCACGTCGTCACGATCACGCACCTTGGGCACGAACAGCCCGGTCAGCCCCGGGCACACCGCGGCTTCGAGGTCGGTGCCCGCCAGCCCGGTGTCCAGGGCGTTCGGCCGCACGAACAGCCCGACCTCGTGCCCCGCCTCCCGCGCGCGACCGACCGTATCGGCGACAAGGCCGCGGGCCTCGGCCTTGCGGTCGGCAGGCACGGAGTCCTCGAGGTCGAGCACGACCGCGTCCGCGCCGCTGGCGATCGCCTTCGTGACCCACTCAGGCTTGTGCGCGGGCACGAACAGCACGGATCGATAGGGGTGCATCGGACGGCTCCTCGCAGGTCGGTGCTCTCGCGGGTCGGTGTCGGTGGGCCGATGCCGAGCGTCGGTGCCCGGTGTGTCGGTGCCCAGTGCGTTGGTCCCCGGCGTGTCGGTTTCGGGGGCGCGGCTGCGTCGCTCAGGGCACCGATGCTGCACCGGCGGGCGCCGCGGCGGGCAGGGCAACGCGGTCGAGGGTGTCCGGCGTGATGCCCAGTTCGCGCAGCTTCGCCTTCTGCACCCGCTGGCTCGGCGTCTTCGGCAGCTCGTCGACGAACCGCAGGAACCGCGGCACGGCGAAGGCCGGCACCTTGCCGGCGCACCAGCGCCACATCTCCTCGGCGCTCACCGGGCCCTCGGCGATGAGATAGGCCATGACCTCGTCCTCGCCCGCCTCGGCGTCGGCGGGCACGGCGATGACGGCGCATTCGAGCACCGCGGGATGACTCAGCAACGCCGTCTCCACCTCGTACGAGCTGATGTTCTCCCCGCGGCGGCGCAGGGCGTCCTTGAACCGGTCGACGAAGTAGAACCACCCGTCGGCGTCCCGCTTGAGCGCGTCGCCGGTGTGGAACCACAGGTTCCGCCAGGCCTCGACGGTGCGGTCGGGCATGTTGAAGTAGCCCATGCTGCAGATCCACGGCACCCGCGGGCGCACCACGAGCTCGCCGACCTCGCCGACGCCGACCTCCTCGTCGGTGTCCGGGTCGACCAGACGCACGTCGAACCAGTCGTCGGCGGCCAGGCCCGCGGCACCGGCCGGGCGGTCCTCGCCGTAGGGCGAGAGGATCGGCGCCGAGGTCTCGGTCAGCCCGAACACCTCGACGAACGCCTCGATGCCGTAGCGCGACCGGAACCCCTCGACCAGCGAGGCCGCGGTCGGTGCGGCGAACACGCAGCGGAGCACGTTGTCGGCGTCGTCGGGTCGCGGCGGCTGTTTGGACAGGAAGTCCATCATCACGCCGATGAAGTTGGTGACCGTCGCCCGGCTCTCGCGGATCTGGGCGATCCAGTTGCTGGCGCTGAACCGCGAGCGCACCACCGCCCGCGCCCCGGCCACGAGCGCCGGATACACGGCCATGAACTGGGCGTTGCCGTGGAACAGGGGCGTGACCGTCATCCAGGCGTCGTCGGCGGTGAGGCGGGTCAGCGACACGCATTCGTCGCCGAAGAAGTACATCTGGCCGTGCGGCATCGCGACGCCCTTCGACGGCCCAGTGGTGCCGGACGTGAAGAACACCGACGCGAGGTCTCCCGGTGCGACCTCGGGCAGGTCGGCCGTGCCGCCGTCTTCGAGGGCCTCCCAGGGCTCGGCCTCCCAGCCCGCACCGCGCAACGTCGCGAGCGCGGCGTCACGGGAGCCGGTGTCGATGACGTAGAACCGGGTGATGTCGCCCGCGGCCTCGGCGACGGCGGCGAACCGCTCGGCGTGCACGTCGTCGATGACGGCGATGCGCGCTGCGACGGTCCGCACCTGATGGGCGAGGAAGTCGTGCTCGTAGGCGGTGTTGATCGGCACCTCGACCAGGCCGGCGACCGCGGTGCCCAGCCAGGTGCGCACGAACCGCGACGAGTTCGCCGCCATGATCACCACGCGGTCGCCCGGCACGGTGCCCGCGGTGAGCAGCGCCCGGCCGATCCGCTCGGCGGCGGCGAGCGTGTCGGCGTAGGTCCAGGTGGCCGCTTCCTCAGGAGTGTCGAGGAATACCCGGTCCGGCGTGGCCTCCGCCCAGTGCCGCAGCACCGTCGGCAGGGCCCACTGCGCGCGATCCGGGAACGTCGGGCGCAGCTCCGTGTAGTACCGCCGTGTCATCACGACCTCCGTGTTCCGGTCCCCGGGGGTGGGAACTCCGGGCGCCGTTTCTCGATGAACGCCCGCGCGCCCTCCCGCATGTCGTCACTGCCGACGGCCTGCGTGAGCATGGCGAGGCCGCTGGACATCGAGTCCTGGCCGGTGTTCCACCACAGGTTCGAGCTGACCTTGCTGATCTCCAGATACAGCGGGCTGAGGGCCTTCAGCTCATCGATCCACGCGCCGACGCGGTCTTCGAGGGCGGCCACCTGGTCACCGCCATCCGGGACGTCGACCACCTCGTTGATCAGCCCCATCGCCAGGGCCTGCTGCGCGCTGTAGCGGCGGCACAGCAGCGTGAGCTCCTTGGCCTTCTTCTCGCCGATCTGCACCGCCATGTGGTTGGTCGCGCCGAGCACCGGCGCCGACCCCACTCGCGGACCGGTCTGGCCGAACGTGGCTCGCGGGGTCGCGATCGCGAGGTCGCAGGCCACGACCAGTTCGTTGCCGCCACCGGCGGCCGCACCGTCGACCGCGGCGAACACCGGCCGGGGGCAGTCGCGTACGGCCTGCAGCATGCGCGCCGATGTGTGGAACAGCGTGCGCAGCAGGTCCGGGTCGGGATCGTCGAGCTGGTCGAGTGCGCCGCCCGCGCAGAAACTGCCGCCCGAGCCGGTGATGACCACGGCGTGGAGTTTCGTCGCCCGCCCGAGCGCCTCGATGACCGTGTGCGCCATGTCGATGTCGTAGGCGTTGCGCCGATCGGGGCGGTTGAGCCGGATCCACAGGGCTCCGTCGTGTTCGCGCACCTCGACGCCGTGGGTGCCGTCTGCCATCGGCGCGCTCATTCGTCGGTGACCGACAGGGCGAGCTCCGGGCACGCCTCGGCGCCGCGGGCGGCGTCGTCCTCGAGCCCCGGTGGCACATCCGGCGTACGCACGACGACGTGCCCGTCCTCGTCGGACAGGTCGAAGACGTCGGGTGCGGTCATGTTGCACAGACCGTGTCCCTGACACCGGTTCTCGTCAGCTCGGACCTTCATGACTGTCCTCCGTGCGACGCTGCTTCGGGAACGGGCCGGGGCAACGCGGCCCCGGGTGAGCACTCCGGCGCACTCACATTGTTCACATATAACCATTATCAGAGACCTACCGAAAGGTCGAGCCTTGACTGGGGCAGTCATATAACTATTATCAGAGAAAGCCCAAAGGAGGGATGCGCCGTGACCGAGCAGGCTCGTAGTCCGATCGCCGCGTTCGACCACCACTCCGAAGAGCACGCGGCCGACCCGGTCGGCACCTACCGCAGGCTCCGCGCCGAACATCCGGTCGCGTGGACCGAGGCGCACGGCGGATACTGGGTGCTCGGCGACTACGCCAGCGTCTTCGAAGCCTCGCGCGACGACGATCTGTTCTCCTCGGCGCGGCACGAATCCGGCGGTGAGGGCCTGGCGATCGTCATCCCGAAGGCTCCCACCGCCTTCCACATCCCGATCGAGCTCGACCCTCCGACGTTCCGCGGCTACCGCAAGATCGTGAACAAGGTGACAGCGCCCGCCGCCGTGAAGAAGCTCGATCCCGTCATCGACCGGTTCGTCACCGGGTTCATCGACGAGATCATCGAGAGCGGCGAGGCCGATCTCGCCTTCGTGGCGGGCGTGCCGGCCGCGGTGACCGTCGACTGGCTCGGGCTGGACGCCTCGGAGTACAAGCGCTATGTCGACGCGATGCACACGCTCGTGTCGGCGGCGCCGGGCTCCGCGGAGTACAACCACGCCCGCGACGTCGCCGTGCCGTGGGTCGAGAAGACGGTCCGCGCCCACATCGCGAAGCGGCGCGAGAACCCGACCGACGACGCCACGAGCGAGTTCATCCTCGCCGAGATCGACGGCAGAGCGATGTCGGACGACGAGATCTACTCCATCCTCGAACTCCTCATCTCCGGCGGTGTCGGCACGACCGCGTCGCTGGTGACGCAGTCGCTGGTGTGGCTGTACGAGAACCCGGACCAACGGCAGCGGCTGGTCGACGACCCGAGCCTGCTCGACGTCGCGGTGGAGGAGTTCCTCCGGGTGTTCTCACCGACGCAGGCGCTTGCGCGCACGGTCACGCGCGACGCCGAGTTCCAGGGCGTCCACATCCGCGGCGGCGATCGCGCACTGCTCAGCTGGGCGTCGGCCAACCGCGACCCGGAGCAGTTCGACGACCCGGACACGATCGACATCACCCGCTGGCCCAACCGCCACATGGCGTTCGGCCTGGGGGTTCACCGCTGCGCCGGATCACACCTCGGGCGGGCGATGGCGCGCGCGATGATCAGCCAGGTCCTGGAGCGGATGCCGGACTACGAGGTGGACCTCGACGGTCTCGTCACCTATCCGGACCAGGGCACGAACGCGGGGTTCCACTCGATTCCGTGCCGGTTCACGCCCGGCGAGCGGCGCGGCGAACCGCTGTTCGGTTCGGGCCGATGACCAGGTTCGTCGTCGCCGGTGCCGGCCTCGCGGCCGCCCGCGCCTGCGCGACGCTGCGCCGCAAGGGCTTCGACGGCGAGCTCGTCGTGCTGGGCGCGGAGCACCACGCCCCCTACGACCGGCCACCACTGTCGAAGGCCGTGCTCAGGGGCGACCGCGACGACGCGCCACTGCCGTTCGACGTCGACACGCTCGGCGTGCGGTTCCGGGCGGGCGTGACCGCCACCGGGCTGAACGTTGCCGAGCGCGTGGTACGCACCGACGACGGCGACGAACCGTTCGACGGCCTGCTGCTGGCAACGGGCGCCGAACCGGTCCGCCTGCCCGGATCCGGCGAGCAACTGACCGTGCGCACGCTCGACGACGCGTACACCCTGCGTTCCCGACTCCGCCCCGGTGCACGGGTCGTGGTCATCGGAGCGAGCTGGATCGGCGCCGAGGTGGCCACGGCCGCTCTCGCCGCGGGCTGCCGGGTGACGTGCCTCGAAGCGGGACCCGCCCCGCTGTCGGCCGCACTGGGCGGCGAGGTCGGTGCCCTGTTCACGCCCTGGTGGTCCGACGTCGACCTGCGGCTCGACACGAAGGTCGCCTCGGTCGACCCCGGTGGGGTGCAGCTGGCCGACGGCGCGGTCGTGACCGCCGACGTGGTCGTCACCGGCGTCGGCGTGCGGCCCGCGACCGGTTGGCTCGCCGGATCGGGGCTCGAGATCGGAAACGGCGTACACGTCGACGAGTACCTCCGCACCTCGGCGCCGGGCGTGTTCGCCGTCGGCGACCTCGCCGCCCGCTGGTCTCCTCGGCTGGGCGCGCGGCTACGGGTCGAACACTGGGACGAGGCGGGTGCCGCCGCGACGGTCGCCGCCCAGGTCCTGCTGGCCTGCGCCGCGGGCACGCCCGAGGCAGATCTGCCGGTGCACGATCCCGTGCCGTACTTCTGGTCCGACCAGTTCGGCCGCAAAATCCAGCACGTCGGCCGGCACGGTCCTGCGGACCGCGCCGAGGTCGACACGAGCGACACGGCGAGGCCGGCGGTCCGCTGGTACTCCCCCGACGGCGGACTCACCGCGTGGCTCGGCGTGGACCGGGTGAAGGAGCTCGTCCCGGCCAGGAAACAGATCGCCGACACTCTGGTCGCCCTGTCCTGACCCCGCGCACGTCCCCGCTCAGACACGCGTGTCCTGCGCTCAGACACGCGTGTTCTGCACTCGGCACCGCGTGTCCTGCGCTCAGACACCGTCCCCCGGCTCACACCCCGTCCCGGCGGTCGTCACCCGAGGTCCAGGATCGCGTAGCCGAATCCGCGGACGACCAGTCCACGGCCGTCGACGCGCACCCCGCGCCCCTCGACGCGGCGCGCGTGCGGTACCCGATCATCGGGGACGTCGACCGTGACGGCCTCGCGCGAGGGGTTGACGGTCACGAGGAAGCGGTCGCCCCGCAGGTAGGTCAGCGGATACCCGTCATGGAACACCCGAACGTCACCGGCCGTGCCCAAACCCGGGTACCGGGTGCGCAATCGGATCAGCCTGCGCACGAAGTGCAACAACGACCCCGGATCGCGCCGCTGCGCGGCCACCGTCGGCCGCTGTGGGTCGGGATCGATCGGCAGGTAGAGCTCGCGTCCGAGAATCCGGCGTTCGGACCGTCGTCCCACTGCATGGGGGTGCGGTTGTTCTGCCGCCCGTCGCTGCCTTCGACGTCGGGCAGCCCGGGCACGGCACGCATGCCGATTTCCTCGCCGTAGTACAGCGTCGGCACACAGGGCCATGTCAGCAGGAAGGTCCACGCCGCGGGGAACTCCTCGGGCGTGCGCACACCGTCGTTGAGCCGCGTGGCACTGTCGTGGTTGGCGATCGGCATCATCGTGTATCCCGCGTCGCCGATCGTGTCGGCCGCCTCGACCCAGGCATCGACGAACGTCTTCGCCGTCCCCTTCCCCTCCGCTGAGAAGAACGGCTCGTCCCGCCACAGCGATCGCCACGGCGCGCCGTCGCCCGGACCGTTGACGGGCAGGTAGAAGTCGCCGTGGAATCCGGCGGTCACCGATGTGGCCGGGTCACCCCACTCCGAAACCATGACGGCTCCGGGATAACGGGCCTCGAGCCACGCGCGGAACTCACGCCAGTTTCCCGGTCTCGACCCAGCCGGGATCGTCCTTGACGAGCGTCGCGGCCATGTCGCACCGGAACCCGGAGATCCCCATCTCGAGCCAGTGAGCCATGATCTGCCGCATCGCCGCCCGGTTTCGGCGAGGCCCTTCGGCGTCGACGGGCTGACGCCATGGCTCGTCGGGGTTGCTCCGCGCATAACCGTAGTTGATCGCGGGCTGCGTCTCGTAGTAGTTCATGTAGAACGCGCCCGGCCGTGGTCCCGGCGAGGCGACGAAGGACTCCGGCAACGACCCGTCCTCGGGGAGCTGATCCGGGCTCGCCCAGATATAGCGGTGATCGGTCTCGTCCCCCAGCGACCGTAGGAACCACGGGTGCTGGTCCGAACTGTGGCCAGCGACGAGATCGAACAGGATGCGGATTCCCCGCCGGCGCGCCGCCTCGACGACCGCGACGACGTCGTCCTCGGTGCCGTAACGCGGGTGCACCCCGGTGTAGTCGGCGATGTCGTAGCCGGCGTCGGTGAACGGGGACGGGAAGATCGGGTTCATCCACACCGTGTCGACCCCGAGCCAGTGCAGGTGGTCGAGCCGGTCCAGCACGCCCGCGAGATCGCCGATGCCGTCACCGGACGTGTCGGCGAAGCTCTGGGGATACAGTTCGTACAGGATGGCGTTGCCCAGCCAGGACGAACCCGGCGTGTCGCGGCCTGCCCCACCGATGGTGTGACCGGGGCTCGCCGACGCCGTCCCCGCCGCGGCGGCCGCACCGGCGAGCGCCGTCCCCGCGCCGATCAGCAGCGACCGCCGTGACAGCGATCCCCGGGTCAGCGACCCCCGGGACACTGCTGTCGCTGACCATGCATCCTCCGACCGGCCCACTGAACCCTCCCGCTGAACCTTCCCACTGAATGCTTACGTATGCACAAGCGGGCTCAGCGTACTCTGCTGATCGCCGAGAGTGAAGACCTACGTATGCATTCGACGGCGGGGAGAGGGGACACACCGCGCTCGACCTTCCGGGCGACCAGGGTGCGGTGACGGCGCGCGGAAGGCCGGCGGCGGCCCTCCGCTGCCCACGAGGCCGACGATCACACGGCGGATCCGTCCAGGAAGTCGTCGAACGAGCGCGATTGCAGACCGCGTAGGGGTTGCACGATCTCCCGGCCGACCTGCTCGAGGTAGGCCTCGGTCTGCTCGGCGTCCATGCCGGGCCAGTGGGGCCGCACCAACAGCGGGCCGACCGGCAGCGCGGCCGCGATGTCGGCGATCTGTTTCCGGCAGGCTTCGGCGTCGCCGAGGATGACGTGATCGCGCACGGTGTCGCCGAAGTTGCGCACCTCGTCGTCACCGAGCAGCGTCATGCCGCGCCCGGCGTAGGCCTCGTACTTGCCCCGCGCCACCGCGGCGAAGCGCGACACCGCGTCGTCGAAGTCGTCGCCGATCATCAGCTCGCGCCGCAGCGGCAGCGGGTTCAGCGGCAGTCCGCGGCTCGTGCGCTCGGCGGCGTAGGTGCGGATGAGCGCATCGACCTGCTCGATCGTCTGCTGCGGGGTGATCGTCCAGACGTCACCGTGACGCGCGGCCCGGCGCACGCCGGTTTCCCGCATCGCCCCGAGCCAGACCGGGGGCCGCGGCTGCTGCAGCGGGTGCACGTGCGTCGGCAGATCGTCGATCTGCCAAAACCGGCCGTGATGACTCACGCGATCCTGCGACCACATCGCCGTCATCACCTCGATCAGCTCTTCCAGCAGCCGGTAGCGCTGATCGAACGGCACGCCCATCGTGGCGTACTCCTGCGTCAGATAACCGGTGCCGAGCCCGACGACGAGCCGCCCTCCGGTCACGACGTCCAGTGTGGCCAGTTCTTCACCGAGCACCACCGGATGGTGCACGGGTCCGATGAGGACCGTCGTGCCGATCTTGACGTCCTCGTCGAGCTCGGCGGCCAGTCGTGCCAGCAGCGGCACGGGCTGGAACCAGCGGAACCCGTCGTAGAGGAAGTGCTGGCCGATCGTCAGGTAGGTGAACCCGGCCCGTTGCGCGGCCTCGGCCTTGCGCAGCATCAGGTCGAGATGTTCCCGGGCCGACGAGGCGACCGGCTGGTCTCCCATCAGGATGCCGAATTCCACGGTTTCTCCTCCGATGTGGACTGCGCGGGCTACTTGGCCGTCATGCCGCCGTCGACGGGAATCGTCACGCCCGTCACGAAGCTCGCCATGTCGCTGGCGAGGAACAGCGCGACCTGGGCGATCTCCTCCGGCTGGGACGGGCGGCCCATCGGGATCTGGGCGAAGAACGCCTTCTTACGCTCGGCCAGCTCCTCCTCGGTGTTGGTGCGGAAGAACGCGGGCAGTCCCGGCGTGTCGACCGAACCGGGCGCGATGGCGTTCACGCGCACCCCGTCCTGCGCGAACGCCAGCGCGAGCGAGCGCACGAGCGCGATGATGCCGCCCTTGGTGAACGAGTACAGCGGGCTGTACGGCGAGCCGACCAGCCCTGAGCTGGAGCTGGTGAAGATCACCGAGGCGTTACCCGAGGCCCGCAGCGCGTCGGTGAGGTAGTTGGTCAGGTAGAAGCTCGCGCGCGCGTTGATCTCGATCAGGGCGTCCCAGTCCTCGATCGCCAGATCCGTACCGGCGGCCCCGGGGATCCCGACGTTGTTGTACAGCACGTCGAGTGAGCCGTGGTCGGTCTGCACGCGTTCGGCGAGCGCCTTGAGCGCATCGAGGTCACGGACGTCGATCACCTCGGCGCGCGCGCTGCCGCCCGCGCCGTCGATGGCGCCCACGACGTCCTTGGCGGCGCCCTCGTCGACGTCGACGACGATCACGTGCGCGCCCTGTGCGGCGAACGCCTCCGCCGCGGCGCGGCCCATGCCCGAGCCGCCTGCGGTGATGAACGCGGTCCTGTTCTTGAGCAGCATGGCGAATTCTCCGATCTCGACAGGTGGTCCACTGTGGATTGTTCGGCGACGGCGACTGTCACGTGCCCGGCGGGCGCGTCACGCCTGCCAGTGGCCACTGGATGTGTTTGACCTCGAAGAACTCGGCGAAGCCGTCCTCGCCCAGTTCCCGGCCGACACCGCTGCGCCCCGGGCCGCCCCACGGCGCGTCCGGGCGCATACCGGCACCGCCGTTGATCGTGACCGTGCCGGATCGCAGCCGTTCGGCGACGGGCATCGCCTCGTCCAGCGGACCGAAGACGTTGGCTGCCAGTCCGTACGACGTCGCGTTGGCCATCCGCACCGCCTCGTCGACGTCGGTGTATGGCAGTGCGATCGCGACGGGGGCGAACAGTTCGGTCTGCGCGATCGGCGCGTCGACGTCCACTCCGGTCAGGATCGCCGGGTTCAGGTAGTGGCCGGTGGGAAGGTCTGGCCGTCCACCGCCGGCGGCCACCGTGGCACCGGCCGACACCGCGTCGGCCACCATGCCTTCGACCTTCGCCCGGTGTTCTGCCGAGATCACGGGGCCGACGACCGTCGCGTCCTCCTGCGGGTCGCCGACGGCGATCGTCCTGATGAACGCGTCGGCCTTCTCGCAGAACTCGTCGAGCCGGTCCTGCGGTACCAGCACCCGGCTCCACGCCGCGCAGCCCTGGCCCGCGTTGCGCGCGAACCGCAGGATCGACGGGCCGACCGTCGCATCCAGGTCCGCGGCGGGCAGGATGATGTTGGGGCTCTTGCCGCCGAGTTCGAGCACGGCCTTGGACAGCGACCCGAGCGCGGACTGCGACATGACCTGCCCGCCGACCGCGTCGGAACCGGTGAACGACACGAGGTTCACGTCCGGATGCCCGGTGAGCCGTTTGCCCACGTCCGGGCCGCCGACGACGAGGTTCACCACGCCGGGCGGCAGGTCGAGTTCGTCAATCAGTTCGAACACACGCAGCGTCGTCTGCATGCCCTGCGGCGACGGCAGCACGACCGTTGTGCATCCGCTGGCGAGCGCCCCGCCGAGCTTCCAGGCGAGCAGATTGATCGGATAGTTGTAGGCGGGCAGTGCGGCCAGCACCCCGGCCGGTTCGTAACGCAGCAGGCTCGTCGACAGCACCGGCTTGTCGTACAGCGGCAGTGCGTGCGAGTAACCGCCGCGTGGGCCGCGTTCGGCCATCTCGGCATACCACCGCAGCGCCTCGACCGGGCCGCCGACCTGCATACCGCGGGCCGCTCCGATGGGTGTGCCGACCTCGTCGGCGATCAGCCGGGCAAGCGGCTCGGTGTTCCTCTCGAGCAGGTCGGCCAGCCGGTTCACCACCCGCGCACGGCCCTTCGGCCCGTACGAACGCCACGCGTCGCCCTCGAACGCCGCCCGCGCGCTCGCGACCGCGGCATCCACCTGTTCCGGGGAACTCAGCTGCGCGGTGCCGACGGCCTGCTCGGTCGACGGGCTCCACGACGTGTAGGTCTCTCCGGACTCACCGTCGCACCAGGCACCGTCGATGTAGGTGCTCTTACTTCGCGTCTCCAGGCCACTCATGCCTGCTCCTTCGTCGTCCTCGGTGACGGCCGCCGACCGCCGGATGGATCGTAGGCAGCCCGCACGGCCGTGCGACAGTTCTCGTCGTGCGCGAAAAACTCGAATGCGTGCACATCACCTGCCACGGGCCGCGCGGAAGGTCCGCACGGCCGTCCGGTGGTCGTCGGTGTCGAACAGCAGCGCCGTCGCTTCCACCGACTCGGCGAAACCGCCATCCGTGTCGCGGTTGACGAACGCTTTGCCGACCTGCACGGCCAGCGGCGGGTGCGCCGCCATCTCTGCCGCCAGCGCCACGGCCTGCTCGTTCAGCTCGTCGTCCGGGTACACCTCCTGCACCAGGCCGATGCGTTCGGCCCGTTCGGCACCGATGTCCCGGCCGCTGAGGGCCAGGTAGCGCGTCCAGTGCCTGCCGATGACGTCAGGGCCCCGCACGATGCCGTAGCCGGGCATCAGCCCGACCGTGGGTTCTTTGAAGGCGAACCGCGCCGACCCGCCCGCGAGCACGACGTCGCTCGCCAGTGCCAGTTCGGTCCCGCCGCCGTAGGCGAGTCCGTTGACCGCGGCGATCACCGGCACGGCGCACCGTTCCACCGCGTGGAACGCGTCGTACACGAGCCGGAGATGCGGTCGTACCCGCGCGACGTCCCCGTCCAGACCGGCGAACATGTCGATGTCGCCGCCCGCGGAGAACGCCCGGCCCGAGCCGGTCAGCACAACCGCCCGCACGTGGGCCTCGTCGCCGTGGCCGAACGTGCCCATGACGTCGTGCAACTCACGGAACCACGACTGGTCCATCGCGTTGAGTTTCTCCGGCCGCGACATCGTCAGCACGACGACACCGGACCGCGGTTCGGTGCGCTCGAAGCGGGTGAGCTCAGCCGCCATCCGTGCTCCCCTCCCGGTCGAACGTTCCCGGGGGCACGCCGTCGGCGCGGAGCCGGTACTTCTCCACCCGCTGGCTCGGTGTGAGCGGGAGGGCCTCCAGCACGCGCACGTACCGCGGGATCGCGAACGACGTCAGCCGCCGCTGACAGTGCCGGATCAGCGCGACCGGATCCACCGTCGCCCCGGCGGACGGCACGACGGCCACCATGACGTCCTCCTCGGACAGCGCCGACGGCACACCGTAGGCCGCGACCGCGCCCACCGACGAATGCTCCGCCACGACGCGTTCGACCTCCCACGAGGAGATGTTCTCGCCGCGCCGTCGCACCGTGTCCTTGAGCCGGTCGAGGAACGTCAGGTAGCCGTCCTCGTCGAGGTATCCGCGGTCCCCGGTGTGGAACCACAGGTTGCGCCAGCTGCGCGCGGTCTCGGCGGGCATGCCGTGGTAACCGTCGAACATCCAGCCGGGTTCGCGCGGGCGGACCACGATCTCTCCCGCCTGCCCGGGCGGCAACGACTCGTCGCGGTCGTCCACCACGGCCACCTCGTAGTTGACCGAGGCCCGGCCCGAGGTGCCGATCCGGCGTCGCTCCGGCGGCATGTCGGTGACGATGGAGACCTCCGTGCTGCCGAAGATCTCGGTCAGCCGGACGCCGAACCGCTCCTCGAAGGCCGCGAAGATCTCCCGCGGGCACGGCGCCCCGAACGCCGCCCGGACCGGGTTGTCGGCGTCGTCGGAGCGCGGCGGCTGTTTGAACAGGATGCTCATCATCGCGCCCTGGTAGTTGAACGCGGTGATGCCGTGCTCCCGGCAGATGTCCCAGAACCGGCTCGCCGAGAACCGCCGGTGCATCACCAGATCCGCGCCCGCCTCGAGTGCGGCCATGACGCTGCAGTACCGGGCGTTGCTGTGGAACAGCGGGAAGACACTGTAGAGCCGGTCGGCGGCCGTGTACCCCATGAGCGCCGCGGTGTGCCGAGCCAGGTTGACGTTGGCCTGATGACTGAGCACCACACCCTTCGGCGGGCCGGTCGTGCCGGACGTGTAGAGGATCACCGCCGGGTCCGCCGGCGACACCGAAGCGGCCGTCACGTCCGCCAGCGCGCCACGTTCCTCCACATCGGACATACGGTGCCGCGCCACACCGTCACCGGCTACGCCGTCGCGTCCGCCGGCCGGCTCCCCGACCACGACGACGTGCCGCACCGACGCCGGCAGGCAGCCGCGCACGGCGTCCTCGTACCGGGCATCGCACACCACGGCGACCGCACCGGCGTCGGCCAGGTAATGCCGCAGCAGGTATTCCCCCGCCTCCGGGTTCACCGGCACCTCCACGATTCCGCGCCGCGCCAGGCCGAACCACACCGCGAGGAACTCGGGGCATGCGTCCAGCACCACACCCACCCGCTCGCCGTGGCCGATGCCGAGCTCGGCGAGGCCGGCGGCCACCCGCCCTGCGCGCGCGTCCAGGTCCCGATAGCCGAGTCGGACGCCGTCGACGAGCACCCCGGCGTCGACCGGCGCCGCCCCGGCCGCCTCGGCCAGCCAGGCACCCAGCGTGCGGGCGGTGGTCCGCGACGACCGCGTCGCTGCGGCTGGTTCGGCCGGTAGGATCATGCGGTCCCCTCCTCCGCCAACGCCGCCTCCCCCAGCAGCGCGTGCACGACCGCGGCGTCCTGGCGGAGCTGCTCGGCCTCACCGCTGCGGACGACCTCGCCGCGAGCCACGATCGACACCGTGTCGGCGACCGCCAGTCCCGCGTCGACGTTCTGCTCGACCATCAGCACACCGATGCCGGAGTCGGCGATCGCGCGGACACTCGTCAGCACCGTGTCGACCATTCCCGGTGCCAGGCCCATGGACGGCTCGTCGAGCAGCATCACCCGCGGCTGGCCCATCAGCGCTCTGCCGAACGCGAGCATCTGCTGTTCCCCGCCGGACAGCAGTCCCGCCGGCATGTCCCGTCGCTGCGCGAGAATCGGGAATCGGTCGTACACCTCGTCGACGAGCGCAGCGACCTGCGACCGCGTCGCCGTGTAGCCGCCGATACGGAGGTTCTCGGCCACCGACAGCGGGGCGAAGATCCGCCGTCCCTCGGGCACGAGGCTGACACCGTCCCGGACGATCCGGTGGGGTCGCTTGCCCAGCAGCTCCGCACCGTCCAGGCGCACCGACCCGCCCCGCGCGGGTTGCAGACCGCAGATCGCGCGCAGGCTCGTCGACTTGCCCGCCCCGTTGGCGCCGAGCACCAGGGTGATCCGCTGCGGCTCGACGGCGAACGACACCCCGCGCACGGCGTGCACCGGCCCGTAGCTGACGTGCAACTCGGAGACGTCAAGCATGTGCCCTCCCCTGCGTTCCCAGGTAGGCCTCCTGTACCGCCGGATGCCGCACCACGGCTTCGGGCTCTCCCTCGGCGATCAACGCGCCGAAGTTCATGGCGAACAGGTGATCGCAGGCGTCGACCATCATCTGCACGTCGTGCTCGATGAGCAGCTGCGTCAGGCCTTCGGCGCGCAGGTCGGCCAGCAGGCCGGTGATGTCGTCGCGCTCCTGCCGGTTCATGCCCGCTGTCGGTTCGTCCAGCAGCAGCAACGTCGGTTCGCTCGCGATGGCACGCGCGATCTCCACCCGCCGCTGGTGACCGTAGGACAGTTCGTCAGGGCGGTGCCGTTCCTTTCCGGACAATCCGGTGCGTTCGATGGCCCTGCGCACCCGCTCCCGTGCCCGGCCGCGTTCTGCCTTGCTGCCGGAGCCCGCCGATTCGGCGCCGAGCGCGACGTTGTCGAACACGGTGCGACCAGGCAGGATCCGTACCGTCTGGAACGTCCGCGCGACACCGCGTGCGGCGATCGTGTGCGGTCGCACCCTGTCGTAACGTCTGCCCTCGAATTCGAGCCGGCCGCGAGTCAGCGGCACGAGGCGCGTCAGCGCCGCCAGCAGCGTGCTCTTGCCCGACCCGTTCGGCCCGAGGATGCCGAACAGCCGGCCCGGGGTCAGCACGATCGACACGCCGTCGACGGCTTTCACGCCTCCGAAGTGGACGGCCACGTCGTCGGCGCGCAACACGCTCGTCGCGACCTCGGCGTCACGGCCATCGCCTGCTCCGGCACCGGCGAGTGCGCTCGATGTCATCACGAATCACCTCCCACGGCGGCCGCCGCCTGCTGCGGTGGTGGCGCGTCCGGCGGGGAGGCGGCCGCCTCCCGCCGTTTCCTGCGGTACTTCCGATAGCCGTCGACGGCGGCACCGGTGACTCCGCCCGGCAGGTACACGGCCGCCGCGGCGACGAGCACGCCGTACACGACGTCCTCCCACTCGCCCACGAACGCCAGCACCTCGGGCATCCACACGAAGATGACCGTGCCGATGAGAGCGCCGATCCACGACCGCGAGCCCCCGACGATGATGATGGTCAGCGCGAGCACGACCAGGTGGAAGTTGATGTCGTCCGGCGTGACCGTCGATCGCAACAGGACCGTCATCGAGCCGGACAGCCCGCCCAGCATGCCGCTGACGGCGAACGTGGCACGCCGGTAGCGGGCGACGTCGATCCCCATCGCCGACGCCAGTTCGGGGTCCTCACGGACCGCCTCGATGCGGCGCCCCAGTGGTCCGAGCTCGGTGAACGTCAGTGCGGCCACGACAACGACCACCACGGCCAGCAGATGCCCGGTGTCGAGCATGCCGAGTGCGCCGAACAGGCCCGAGGCGCCGCCCGTGAGGTCGCCGCCGTTGACCACGAGAACCGAGATGATCAGCGTGAAGGCCACGGTCGCCATCGCGAGGTACAGCCCGGTGAGGCGCTGGATCAGCAGGCCGAGCGCATACGCCACGGCCCCACCCGCGACCGCGGCCAGCAGGATCGCCGTAGCCGTCGACAGTCCGTAGTGGACCATTCCGATGGCCGCGAGGTAACCGCCGATGCCGTAGCACCCGACGCCGGCGAACGAGAACACCCCGGCACGCAACGGAACCTGCACGCTCAGCGCCAGCAGCAACGTCGTGAAGGTGCTCTGGATGAGCACGATGTGGGAGAAGTACCAGTCGATCATGTCCGCCGCACCTCCTTCCTGCCGAACAGGCCCTGCGGGCGCAGCAGGAGCACGAGGAAGATGAGTCCGAACGAGACGGCGTCGACCCAGGTTCCCTGGTTCATCGCCAGCACGAAGGTCTCGGCGCCCGCGAGCACGAACGCACCGACGATGACGCCGCCCATACTGCCGAGGCCACCGAGCACGACGATCGCGAACGCCTTGATGAGCAGCTGGTCCCCGCTCGCGGGGGCGATCGCGCCGAGCTGGAACGTCAGCAGCGCCCCGGCCAGCCCCGCCAGTGCCCCCGACGTCGCCATCGTGCCGAGCGCGAGCGTGGCCCGGTCGACGCCCATCAACGAGGCGGTCTCCGAGTCGACGCCGATCGCCCGCAGGGCCAGTCCCTGCCGCGACGTCGCCAGCCAGCGCCACACGCCGACGCCGATACCGATACCCGCGACGACGATCACCAGCACGGTGGTCGTCATCCGAAGGCCGAAGACCTCGAACACCTGCGCCTGGTAGGTGCTGCCGCGGAAGCCGAAGGGCGCGCTCGCCGTCACGCGCTCGGCGATGGCGAGCGGGATGGCGGCCACCCCGATACCGCCGATGAGGATGCGCAACTCGGCCGCCCGGTGCTCGGTGGCCCTGCGCATGATCGGCCCGAACGCGAGCACCTGCGTCAGGGTCGCGATCAGCGCACCCGCCGCGACGGCGATCAGCACCACGGCCGGCATCGGCAGCGCGACCTGCTGGGTGATCACGTGCGCGGTGAACGCCGAGAACATGAACGTCGCACCGTGGGCGAAGTTGAGAATGCCGATCGTGCTCCACGCGAGCGCCATGCCGAGTGCGAACACGAGGTACACCGAGCCGAGGGCGACGGCGTTCAGGATGTGCTGTGCCACGACCGCCACCTCCCTCCGGATCGCGGGTCACGGCCGATGCGGCGGGTCATGACGCACCGCCGCGTGAGACCAGTTCCTCGCTCGTGCCGTTCCAGCGCACCAGCACACCGGGCACGCGCATGTCGTTGCCCTCGAAGGTGAGCTCGCCCATCGCACCGTCGAAGCCTTCCTTCGCGACCTGCTGCAGTCCGCGTTTGATGCCCTCACGACTCGCCGAACCGGATGCCTTGATCGCGCGTGCCAGCCACCACATGCCGTCATAGCCCTCGGCGGCGTAGACGTCCGGCTTCTGCCCGAACCGCTCCTGGAACGCCGCCACGAAGTCACGGGCCTTCTCGCTCGTCAGCGCCGGGGAGAAATCTGTCGGGTAGATGACGCCTTCACCGTGCTTGCCCGCCTCCGTCAGGTTGCCGCCGCCCTGCACCGAGGTCGCCATCACCTGGCCGTCGTACCCGGCCTGACGCAGCTGCGTCAGCGCGGTGACCGACTGCGGTTCGGTCAGCAGCATCACGACCGCGTCCGGGTCCTCGCCGGCGATCGACCGCACAGGCGTGGTGAAGTCCTGGGTGGTCGACTGCACCGGGGTGCTCGAGATGATGTCCAGTCCGTGCTGCTCGGCCTGCTTCGGCAGCGAACCCTTGCCGATCTCCGCGAACGTCGGGAACGTGGCGTTGTAGAGCACGCTGACGTCCCCGAGCCGCTTGTCGGCGAGGTACTCCGTTGCCAGGTCGTAGTACGACGCCATCGGCGCCGTGGCCCGGTACGTGTAGTCGTTGACGACGACCCCGTCCGAGCCCGCCTGGGTGAAGATGGTGGGCACCTGTGCGCGTTCCACCATCGGCGCGACCGTCGCGGCCTGCTGCCCCTGGGTCGGCCCCATGATCGCGTGCACGGTCCGGTCGGCGGTGGCCTGTGCCATCTCGGCCGACGCCGTCTCGATCGACCCGGCGGTGTCGATCTCCTCAATGGTCAGCTTCACGCCGTCGCCGAGGAAACCGGAGCGGTTGATCTCGGAGATCGCGAGCTCGCCGCCACGGGCGCCGCCGATGCCCGCGTAGGCGACCGGTCCGGTCTGGTCCCGCACGCCGAGCAGCTTGATCTCCTCCGGAATGCCTTCCTGAGTGGCGATACCGCCCTGCGCCGCGTCGCAGCCGCTCATCGCGACCGCGGCCACGACCGCAAGGGCGCATGCGGTGGCGCGCCGCAGCCGGCGCCACCGGTGGGGAGCCCGCATGCTCGTCCTCCTGCCTGTCGTCGGTGGGGATGTCTGTGCCGCCCGGGGTTACGGGACCGGCTCACCGCGCAGCTCGCGTGCGACGAGGTAGGCCAGTGTCACGCCGCGGCCGAGTGCGAACCCGCTGTTGTAGCCGGTGCCGGTGGTGGTCAGCGCGGCGCACGACCCCACGGCGTAGAGGCCGTCGATCACGTCGCCGTCGGGGTCCAGCACCCGTCCGTCACCGTCGATGTGCACGCCGCTGGACCCGATGCCGGTGCCCACGAACTTCAGCCGCAGGCCGTGGAACGGCGCCTCGGTGAGCTGTCCGAGGACCGGACTCGGGGTGTTGTCCGGATCGCCCGCGAACTTGTTGACGTAGGTGACCGTGCCGCGGCCGAAATCGGGGTCCTCGCCGCGGGCCGCATAGTGGTTGAACCGCTCGGCCGTCCTGGTCAGCTGTGCCCCGTCGATGCCGAGCTGCTCGCCGAGCGCGGCGAACGTCGGGGCGGAGCTGACCCAGCCTTCGGGGTATTCGCCGCCGGGCGGGGTGGCGGCGAGGCCGTACTTCTTCCGGTGCTGGTCGTCCCAGACGAGGAAGAACGGCAGGTGCCGATCTCCGGGCGCGAGGGTCTTGGCGACGATGTCGACCCAGTAGGAGTCGTTGCAGAATCGGTTGCCCGCGGCGTCGACGATCATCGTGTGCGGCATCGCGTACTCGGGGCCGTAGCCGTACCCGGTGCCGACCTGGGACCGCCATCCCGGGAGCATCGGCACGCTCGTGGCCGGGATCTTCGCGATGCCGGCACCCACGCCGCGGGCGAGTTTGATCCCGTCCCCGCGCAGCGATTCCGGCGCGACGCTGCCGAAATCCTCCGGTTCGAGATCGACCATCTCGCGCACGAGATCGGTGTCCCAGTCGTAGGTGCTCGTGGCGAGTACGACCGGGCCGCGCACCTCGACCGGGCCGTCCGGGCCGTCGGCGCGCACGCCCGCGACGCGGCCGCCGTCGGAGAGCAGTTCGGTCACCGGATGGGAGAGGCGGATGTCGATCCGGTCCTCCTGCAGCACGCGGCGCAGGAAGCTCGCCACGACGCCGGTCCCGAAGGTCAGTGGGTCGGTTCCCTCGGTCGCGTCGAACTCACGGCCGTCGGCGATACCGAACGCAGGCACTCCCGCGTGATCCGCCTTGCCCGATCTGGACTCCTCGGAGTCCACATAGGTCGCCCGGCGACCCTTCTCCATGAGCTCGTCGTAGGTCGTGCCGACCGGGAAGTACGGGCTGACGCGGAGCGTGTCGCGCCATGACCCGAGCACACTGCCGTCGATCACCTCGCCCGTGAGGTACCTCCCGACGGGCAGCGCGCCGTCGGCCTCGTTGTGGTAGTCGGCGAGACCGGGAATGACCCTCCAGCGGATCGCCCCGAGCTCCTCCCAGTAGCCGATCGCGTCCGGACCGGTTCGGATCCAGCGCAGCATCGCCTTCTCGTCGAGCACCTCGGGAGCGTCGCGGGCGATCGCCCGCACGTAGGTCTCGGTGAGTTCGGGCGAGTCCTCGATGCCCTCACGCGCGGCGACGGGATTGGCGCCGATCCACACCTGTCCGCCCGAGTAGGCGGCCGCACCGCCCACCTGGTCCGCCGCCTCGAACACGATCACGTCCCGACCGCCGACCGCCGCGCCGAGAGCCGTCGCCAGGCCGGACAGACCGGCTCCGACGACGATCACCGGTTCGCTCGCATCAACCATCGTTCGGTGTTCCTTTCGCGATACGCGGTCGCGGGACGTGCGGGGCGACGGCCGACAGGTCCGCGAACCCTCGGGACTGCCAGCGGCGCGGTCACCGGCGCTGGATCAGCTTCGTCTCGAGGTAGGCACCGAGACCCTCGACGTTGCCCTCGCGGCCCAGGCCGGACTGCTTGTAGCCGCCGAACGGCTGCACCACGCACATGTCCCAGCCGTTGACCGACACCTGGCCGGTGCGGATGCGGCGGGCGATCCGTTCACCCTCGGCGGCGTCGCGGGCGTACACGGCCCCGGAGAGGCCGTAGTCCGAGTCGTTGGCCAGCGCGACAGCCTCCTCGAGGTCGTCGAACGGGATGACGCAGACGACCGGGCCGAAGATCTCCTCCTGGGCGATGCGCATGTCGTTGCGCACGTCGGCGAACACGGTCGGCTGGACGAACCAGCCGTGGTCCAGCGCCTCGGGCCTGCCACCTCCCGTGACGAGCCGTGCGCCCTCGTCGAGGCCGAGCTTGATGTAGCTCTCCACCCGGTCCCGCTGCCGTTCGGCGGCGAGTGGGCCGAGCACGGTGTCACCGTCGGTCGGATCGCCGACCTTCAGGCCTTCGAACATCGGCACGAGGGCCGAGAGCAGCTCCTCCTGGCGGTGGCGCGGCACCAGGATGCGGGTCAGGGCGGCGCACACCTGGCCGGAGTGGCCGATCCCGGCGAACGCCAGCGTCGGCAGCACCTCGTCGAGCGGCACGTCGTCGGCGATGATCGCGGCCGATTTGCCGCCGAGCTCGAGCGTCACGCGTGTGATCCGCTCGCCGCACAGGCTCATGATCCGCCTGCCCGCGGCGGTGCTGCCGGTGAACGCGACCTTGTCGACGCCGGGGTGGGTCACCAGGTGCTCACCGACCTCGCGGCCGCCGGGCAGCACGCTGATCACGCCCTCGGGCAGCCCCGCGGCCTCGAGCGCCTCGGCGAGCAGGTACAGGCTCACGGGCCCTTCCGGCGCGGGCTTGAGCACGACCGTGCAGCCGGCCGCGAGCGCAGGGCCGATCTTCAGTGACGCCGTGGCCACCGGCCCGTTCCAGGGAATGATCGTGGCGACGACGCCGACCGGCTCGCGGACCAGCACCCCGTGGCCGCCCTCCCAGGAACGCTCTTCCTCGAACTCGAACCGCTCGTGGAGGGTCGACGCATCGGCCCACATCTTGAGCGCGTTCTGGTGGAAAGCCTCGCTCACCGCGGACGGGGCGCCGATCTCCGCGGTGAACGAGGCAGCCATGTCGCCGAAGCGCTTCTCGACCTCGGCGCCGACCCTGGTCAGCACCGCGGCGCGCTCGGCGGGGGTCATGCGGGGCCACGGCCCTTCGTCGAACGCCGTCCGCGCCGCGGCCACCGCCGCATCGATGTCGGCGACCGTCGGATCCGGCACCGTCGCGAGGCGCTCCTCGGTCACCGGCGACACGACGTCGATGACGCCGTCGCCCGCCGGGTCGACCCACCGGCCGCCGATGAACAGCTTCGAAAAGCTCCGCACGGTCTCGGGTGCGTGCATCGTCGAGGTCATGGACGCGCTCCTTTGCGGGTACCGAACCTGGCCGTCATCGGCGCCTGGGCGCGGTGACGTCGCTAACAACCTTGACCCGCGACTGGGACCAAGTCAATGCCTTTCATAGGATTTATTGTCATGAATTCTCGGACGAGGCGAACCGGCGCGATCCCGGGAGATTCCGTGGACGGCACACGAAAACGCCGCCGTGGCAGGGAGATTCTCCCCGCCACGGCGGCGTGGTCCGGACCGGACGAGTAAGCCCGGCCACTCCAGCAGCAACGGCTACGGCACGTCGAACCGCGGCGACGGCAGCGTCCGCAGGATGCCCGCGAGGCGATCCGGCACCGCAGTCTTCGCGAACGTCTCGTCGCGGCAGGCGTAGGTCATCTGCCCTCGCGTGACCAGGTCGCCCTCACACGTGAACTCGTAGCCGACCGTGTAGGACGAGGTGCCCACCCGGTCGAGCACGGCCTGGCAGACGAGTTCGTCGAACACCTGCGCCGTCCGGTGGTACGTCGCACCGGAGCTCACGCCGACCGTGACGACCCCGAGGTCGGGTTCGAGATCGCCGCTGCGCAGCCCGTGGGAGTACAGCCACGTGGTGTACGTGCGTTCCATCCACCGGTAGTAGATGGCGAAGTACGCGATACCCATCGCATCGCAGTCTCCGTAGCTGAGCTGGAACGTCAGCCGATCCCGGTCACTCATCACCGCTCCCCTTCCCCGGCAGGGCGACGGTCGCCGTACCCGTCAACACGGCGTCACCGTCGACAACGGACAGTTCGACGTCGCAGTCGCACAGGATCTCGTCACGGTCGTCCGCCCGCTGCCTGCGCACGCCGGTGACGACGCCGCCCGCTCGCAGGGAGTCTCCCTCGCGCACGTTGCCGCGGAAGCGCACCCGCAACCGCCGTACCCGTTCGTAACCGCCCGCGAACCCGGCGAGCATGTTCATCACGTACGCCATGTTCAGCGGCCCCTGGTTGATCGCACGGTCACCCATGCCGAGCTCCCGCAGTGCCGCCGTGTCCCAGTGGATCGGCGTGGGGTCGCGCAGCAGTGCCGCCGTGGTCTTCATCTTCTCGCCGTCGACCTTCGCCACGTGCCAGTCCGGCAGTCGCATTCCCGGCGAGAGCGGCCCGATGCGATCCGCCACCGCCGCGCCGTCGGCACCGGTCACGCCCTCGTCGGCCCGGTCGCTCACGAAAGCCTCCTCGGCAGGATCAGTGAGTTCCAACAGTCGGCCACGTGGGCGCCACTCTCCTTGTCGTGCAGTCGGAACACATAGCCGATCACGTCGAACACCCCGCTGCGGCCGGACTTGCGGTCGGCCGAGGTCACCTCGCCCGACACGAGGTAGGTGCGGCCCACGCGCATCGGCGCGTGCCACACCGTCTCGTGTTCGCCGAACATCGGCCCGTCGTCGGCACTCGAACCGAACCAGGAGAACAGCTCGTCCCACGTGACGCCCATCGCCTGCGTCGCAGCCGTCCACGCCAACAGCGGATGGGCCGGCTCACCGACCGGCCCCGTTTCCGGCCCGGCCAGCGCGGCATCGGCCAACAGCCACGCGAACCAGCGCTCCACGGTGAACTCCCCGCCGGGGAACGCCCGTCCGATCCGGGCGGCAACGTCGTCGGCCGACATCCCGGCCGGCTCACGGGCCGTCTCAGACATCCCGCTCCCTGCCGGACCAGTACGGCTCGCGCAGTTCCCGTTTGAGGATCTTGCCGGTCGGCGCCTTGGGCAGCTCGGCCACGAAGTCCACCGACTTCGGCTTCTGGTACCCGGCCAGGTGCGCCCGAGCCTGCTCGATGATCTCGGCCTCCGTGGCCCGCTGTCCCGACTTGAGCACGACGACCGCCTTCACCGACTCGCCCCACTCGTCGTCGGGCACGCCGATCACGGCGCATTCCAGCACCGCCGGATGCCGGGCGATGGCCTCCTCGACCTGCACGCTGAAGATGTTCTCTCCACCGGAGATGATCATGTCCTTCGAGCGGTCCACGATGAACACGTACCGGTCCTCGTCCCAGGTCGCGATGTCGCCGGTCCACATCCAGCCTCCCCCGAGAGCTATACCCCTACTGTCGGGGGTACCCGCACCCCGCAGCGTCTCGGCCGTGAGGTCGGGCCGGTTCCAGTAGCCGAGCATGTTCGCCTCGGACCGGACGACGATCTGTCCCGGCGTGCGCCCGTCCTGCGGCACGTCGCGGCCGGTCTCGTCGACCACCCGCACCTGTGTGCCGAAGCCCTCCCTGCCGCAGGACTGCAGCCGCTCCGGCCGGACACCGGCCACCGCGGACGCGTGGTCCTCCTGCGACAGGAAGCACATCGTCGAGCCCTCGGTCTGCCCGTACCCCTGGATCAGCGTGCAGGGGAACGCCTCCAGCGCCTGGCGCACGATGGCCGAGGGCATCGGCCCGCCGCCGTATTGGATGTTGCGCAGGCTCGACAGGTCGTAACGCTCGAAGCCTTCGACCGCCATCATCCAGTTCAGCATCGTGGTGATGCCCAGCAGCGCCGACACCCGTTCGGCCTCGATCACCTCCAGCGCCCGTTTCGCCTCGAAGTTCATCATCACGAGCGGGCAGCCGTGCTTGAGGTAGTTCATCGCCAGCACGACGGGAATGTGGAACAGCTGCCCGGTCAACAGGTACACGTCGGACGGCACGATGCGCTCGGCCACGGTCTGGTTCAACATCCCCGCGGCCGCGCTCCGGTGCGAGTGCAGCGCACCTTTCGCCTGCCCTGTCGTGCCGCCGGTGTAGAGGATGAAGAACGGATCGTCGTCACCGATCTTCGCCGAGAACGCGGGCTCCTCGTCCGATGCGGCTTCGACGAGCTCTTCCAGTCCGCCGTCCCCGTCGGGCCCGAACCGCAGCACGTGCGGCACGTCCACCGTGCGGCACAGCTCGTCGACCACAGCCGACCACTCGGCCTCGGCGATGAGCGCACGCGGTGCGGCGTCGGCCACGATCGCGGCCAGTTCCGGTGCGGCCAGCCGCCAGTTCAGCGGTTGCAGCACCAGCCCCGCACGGCCGGCCGCGAAGTACAGCGCCTGGTACTCGGCGCAGTTGCGCGACAGGACGGCCACCCGGTCGCCCGGGGTCAGCCCACGGGCGAGCAGGCCGTTGGCCAGCCGCCGCACGAGGTCGTCGAACTGCCGCCAGGTGAGCCGCCGGTCGGCGGTCACGTCGTAGATCGCCTGCCCGCCGGGCGTCAGCGCCGCCCATTTGGCGGGGATCAAACCCTGATTGGCCACCGGTCCTCCGCTCCGTCCGTAGCGCCGATCACGTCAGTACGGCAGATCGAGCTGGACGTGCCGGCGGGCGAATCGCCAGGCACCGTTCTCGCGGGCCAGCTCGTCCTCGTAGCGTGCCGTGGACAGCACCGTCAGCGTCTGATCCGCGATGGAGATCAGCGTCAGGTACGACGTCACCGTGGCGGTGTCGTCGGTGAGGTCACGCACGACCACGTTCGACACCAGGTGCCTGCGCTGGTCGTTCTGCGATGCCAGCGATTTCTCCATCAGGCCGACGATCTGGTCGCGACCCTCGAACGGGCCGACGAGGTCTCCGTCGGCGACCCGCATCGACATGACGGCGTCGGCCGTGAAACAGCCCGCCATCGCCGTCATGTCGTTCTCGTCGTAGGCGAAGGTGTACACGCCGAGCAGATTCTCGATCTCGGCGCGGTGGTCGGCGATTCCCATGTTCCTGTGCTCCTCACGCGCTCGGGGGCGTTACCGTCCCGCCGAGCGCAACGACCAGCGGAATCGGGTCGAAGAACTCGGCGAACCGGGCGATCCGGTCACCGCGCACGGTGATGCGCGCGATGTAGTCGTTGCGGTACGGCAGGCCCGTCGTCCGCACCGAAGCGTCCGATGTGTGCTCCGCGACGTACTCCCCCTCGACGTCCAGCGCATCGATCCGGTAGGACGCGAAGTTCATCGGCGTCACCAGGTCCGGCAGGCCCGCGTAGAACTCGGCGATCGCGGCCCGTCCCCGGATCGTGCGGGGAATGCCCTCCGGGGCGTACGGGATGTCGAGTACGCCGTCGACGTGGAACAGCCCGGGAATCGCAGCCACGTCCAGAGTTCCCACCGCATCCAGGTAGGACACGATCAGCGCGCGGCCGACGTCGGTACCGGCGGCGGTGGTCATACGTCGAGCCCTTCCAGCTCCGGCGGCGTCAACGGGGAGATCGCCCTGGAGGCGATCCGCCACCCCGACGCCGTGCGCACGTAGGTGTCCTCGTTCAGCGCAGCGGCGCGGAACTTCGCACCCGACGCGGCGTGCCCTTCGGAGAAGACGTAGTTGGTGCCGTGCGCGGAGTCAGGCCCGTCGAACTCGACGATGTGGTTGGTGATGATGTGGAACTGGTCGGCCACCGATGCGGCGTCCCGTTCGAAGAACTCGCGGATCTTCTCGCGGCCCTCGAACCGGTCGAGGCCGACCGCCGTGGCGTCCCAGACCGCGTCGTCACTGAACGCCGAGAGCGCCTCGAGCGGGTCGAACCGGTCGAGGCCGCGTGCGTACAGGTGCGACAGTTGCATGATCTCGTACCGCTCCGCGGCGCGCTCCTCCATGTCGACCCCTCGCTCAGTCGTAGACGATGACGCCGCGGATGTTCTTGCCCTCGCGCAGATCCTGGAAGGCGGTGTTGATGTCCTCCAGCGCGTAGGTGCGCGTGACCAGCTCGTCGAGCTTCATCTCGCCGCGCCGGTACAGGTCTGCGATCAGCGGGATGTCGTTGCGCGCGTTGGTCGAACCGTAGAGCGTGCCCTGCAACCGCTTGCCCGACATCGCGAACGTGAACATGTCGAACTCCACGTCGCGTTGCAGCACGGGAGCCGCCGCGGTGAGCACCAGCACACCGCCCCGCCGGGTCATCGCCTGCGCGGGCTCGAGGACCGAGCCGTACGCGACGCCCACGGTGACGATCACCCGGTCGGCGCCCTGGCCGTTGGTCATGTTCTCGACGAGCTGCGCCGCCTCCGCCGCCGTGGCGGCGGTGTGGGTGGCGCCGAACTCCGGCGCCCGCTCGCGTTTGTAGTCCACCGGGTCGACCGCGATGATCGCCTTCGCGCCGCGGTGCCGGGCACCCTGGACCGCGTTCATGCCGACGCCGCCGACGCCGAAGATCACGACGACGTCACCGAGCTGCAGCTCGGCCGCGTACATCGTCGACCCCCAGCCCGTGGGCACCCCGCACCCGATGAGCGCGGCCTTGTCGAGCGGAATGTCCTTGTCGATCTTCACCAGCGCGTCCGTCGGCACCGTGACGTACGGCGCGAACGTGCCGAGATAGGACATGGCGCCGACACCCTGGCCGCGTGCGCGGATCCGGTGCGTACCGTCCGGCGACGTGCCGCCCAGCACGCCCGCCCCGAGCGCGCACATGTTGGCCTTGCCCGCGACGCACATCGAGCACTTGCCGCACGACGGCAGGAACGAACAGACGACGTGATCGCCGACCTCGAGGTCGGCGACGTGGTCCCCGACCTCGGTGACGACACCCGCGCCCTCGTGCCCGCCGAGGATCGGCGCCCAGTCGAGCGGGATGTCGCCCGTGTCGAGGTGGTCGTCGCTGTGACAGATGCCCGACGCGGCGAGCTTGACGGTCGCCTCGGTCGGTTTCGGCGGATCGAGTTCGATCTCCTCGACCGACCAGCCCGATTGCGTTCCCGGCGCCCACAGGAGCGCACCCTTCGTCTTCATCGATCGTCCCTTCGGTGCGGTGCGGAGAGTTCGTGAGAGGGCAGGCCGCTCCGGCCGGGGCCGGGCGGCCCTGCCGTGGGTCAGCCCGCCGGATCGGCCACCGGAACGGCCCGGTGGACGTCCGTCTCGCGGGTGGCGATGCGCCAGCGGCCGTCGACCCGGCGGAGCAGGTCGCGGTAGGTCGCGGCGGTCTGTGCCCAGCCGTCGGCGGTGCCGGCCATCGCCAGCACATCGGTGACGGCCGTGGCCGTGCCGCCGACCACGTCGACGTCGATCACCGAGTTGACCGACCAGTGGTGCGAGGCGAACACGGTCTCCCACAGTTCGCTCGCGCCACGGCGGATCCCGTCCCGGCCGCGGAACACCGTGTCCGGGTCCGGCTGCCACCTCGCGTCCTCGGTCCACAGCGACAGGAACCACGGCAGGTCCCGCTTGTCGAAGGCGTGTGCGTAGCCGTGCAGCACTCGCCGGATCTCCTCCAGCGCCTCGACCCGGTCCAGCCGGACGGCGAGGTCGTCGTCGATCGCGGTACCCATCTCACCTGCTCCCCGTGGGCTCGACGTCGACGACCTCGTGGAAGTTCACGTCCGCGCCGGCTCCCGCGAAGTTGGCCATGTCGGCCTGGGCCGCCTGCCCTTCGGGCGAGGCGAACGCCGCGGCGCACGCGTCCCGGCTGTCCCATTCCATGACGGCGACGAGGAAGTGCTGCGGTGTCGAGCCGTCGAACGTGGTGGTCCGGCCCCAGCCGTAGGACCGCAGGCCCGGCAGTTTCGCCGCGAGCACGGCGTGCGTCCCCCGGTAGTGCTCGAGGAACCGCTCCGGATCGTCCGGGTGGTGGTAGTGCACGGTGATGCGGAACATCGATGTCTCCTCCCGGCCGTCACGCGCTCAGCGCGAAGCCCTCGTAGTCGTTGGCCGCGACGTCCTGGCACTTCTGCCAGTACGACCCGACCCCGCCGAGATAGGCCATGAGCAACCGTGGCTTGCCGGGCACGTTCGCGCCCATGTACCAGGAGTCGGTCCGGGGGTAGAGCGTCATGTCGCCGACCTCGCGCACGTGGTCGGTCCATTCCTTCTCCGCCGTCTCGGTCGCCTCCACGGTGCGGAGCTCCCTGCGCTGCATGTGCTCGACCAGATCGGCGATCCATTCGACGTGCTGCTCGATCGAGACGATCATGTTCGACAGCACCGACGGGCTTCCGGGGCCGGTGATCGTGAACAGATTCGGGAACCCCGCCGGGTTCAGGCCCAGGTACAGCGCCGGCCCGTCCTGCCACTTCTCCCGGAGCGTCAGGCCGTCCCTGCCGCGGATGTCGATGTTCAGCAGTGCACCCGTCATCGCGTCGAAGCCGGTGGCCAGTACCAGGCTGTCGACCTCGTACTCGCGATCACTGGTGCGCACGCCCCGCTCGGTGATCTCGACCAGCGGGGTTTCCTTCAGGTCGACCAGCTGTACGTGGTCGGAGTTGAACGTCTCGTAGTACCCGGTGTCGAGACAGGGCCGCTTCGTGCCGAACGCATAACCCTTCGGGCACAGTTTCTCGGCCGTCGCCGGGTCCTCGACGATCTCGCGGATCTTCCCCCTGACGAACTCGGCGGCCGTCTCGTTGGCCTGCTCGTCGACCAGCAGGTCGGTGTAGGCCTGGAGCACGCCGGTGAGGTTGCCGCGCTGCCAACGCTCCTCGTAGTTGCGGTGCCGGTCGTCGGGGTCGACCTCGAGTGCCGACCGCGTAGGCGGTTCGACCGCGACCCCGAAACCGGACTGCCTGCTCTCCTCCCGGATCTCGCGGTAGCGCGCCTTGATGTCGGCGACCATCTCCTGGTCGATCGGACCGTTGAAGGTCGGCAGGCTGAAGTTCGGCGTGCGCTGGAACACCGTCAGCTCATCGGCCTGCTTCGCGATGATCGGGATGGCCTGGATGCCGGACGAGCCGGTTCCGACGACGGCGACCCGTTTGCCGGTGAAGTCCACACCGGACTCCGGCCAGTCGCAGGTGTGGTACCAGTCGCCGCGGAACCGTTCGAGGCCGGGCACCTCGGGCTTCTTCGGCACCGACAGGCATCCGACGGCCATGATGCAGTAGCGGGCCGAGACCTGGTCCCCGGATTCGGTGTGCACCGTCCACAGTGCGGCGTCCTCGTCGTAGTGTGCCGCGGTGACCTTGGTGTCCAGCACGACGTCCTTGCGCAGGTCGTGCCGGTCGGCCACGTGGTGGATGTAGGCGAGGATCTCGGGCTGGCTCGGGTACTTCTCCGTCCACTCCCATTCCTGTTCGAGATCCACGTCGAACGAATAGGAGTAGTGCATGCTCTCGACGTCGCACCGGGCGCCGGGATACCGGTTCCAGTACCACGTGCCGCCGATGTCGGAACCGGCTTCGACGACCTTGACGCGCAGCCCCAGGTTCCGGAGCTTGTACAGCTGATACAGGCCGGAGAACCCGGCGCCCACGATGACGGCGTCCAACTCGGCTGGCAGATTCCTGGTAGCAGACATGGAGCGGTGTCCTCACATTCAGACAGGCGGACGGAACGGCAACGGACGAGCACCCGCCTCGGGCGCCGCGAACCGGCCGGGGAGGGAAGAGCCGGTGCTGGGCCGGGGCGTCAGCCCGCGGCCGACAGCTGACTGTCGATCTCCGTGGCGACGTAGGCGATCGCCTCCGCGCTACCGGGCAGCACGTTGACCATGGTGAAGAAGCCGTGCATCTGACCCGCGAATCTCCGGTGGCGGACCGGCACGCCCGCGGCCTCGAGCGCCTTCGCGTACGCCTCACCCTCGTCCCGGAGGACGTCGTGCTCCGCGGTCACCACGACGGCGGGCGCCTGGCCCGAGAGGTCGCCGGCCTTCGCGGGGCAGGCGTCGGCGTTGGCGCGCTGCTCGGCGTCGGCGTAGTGGTCCCAGAACCAGATCATGGCCTCACGGTTGACCATCAGCTGGTTCTCCGGGTCGGCATAGGACGAGTTGTCGAAGTCGCAGTCGGTGACGGGGTACACGAGGATCTGCTGGGAGATCTCCGGACCACCGGAACGGGCTTTCTGGGCGACGATGGCGGCGAGATTCCCGCCCGCGCTGTCGCCTGCGACGATCAGCGGCACCCGCCGGCCCGCGATCTCGTCGAGGTGGGCCTCGACCCAGCGGAGCGAGTCCCAGGCGTCGTCGGCCGCCGCTGGATAGCGGTGCTCGGGCGCGAGCCGGTAGTCGACGAGCACCACGGCGCAGCCCGTCCTGTCGGCCAGCTGCCTGCCGAGCGTCTCGAACTCCTCGATCCTGCCGATCACCCAGCCACCGCCGTGGTAGTAGACGATCACACCGCGCGGCGCGGCGTTCGGCACCAGGATCTGCACCGGGACGGAGCGGCCCGGCAGGTCGATCGACCGGGTCTCGGCCCGCGCCATGTCCGGCCCCGGGCCGTACATCTCCTGCAGCGCCGCGGTGATCCCGCGAGCCTGCTGCGGATCCATTTCGTGGATCGGCGGCTGTCCGGATTCGGCGAGTTGGGCGAGCAGTGAACTGGTGGCCTCGTCGAGAGCCATGGGGCACCTCTTTGTGCTACTGGCGAGTGTGTGCGACCGGTGGACGCGAGGCGGACCTCACCTGGGCGAGAGACCTGCGTCACATGCTCGGCAAGTATGCGGCGGCGCCGAATTCATGTCAAGGATTAGCATGGTCTTGTTCGCATGCCGGACGGCCGACCGCAGCGCGCCGCAGGGTACGACCCGGAGCCGGCGGAGTACGCGAATCGGCCCCACCGACAGTCGAAACCGAATCATGTTCAGAGAATTGCCGTCACGCACCACGACGCCGGGCCGGTAACCAGGTCCTTGCCCGGGATCCAGGATCATCATCGGTATCGTCGCCACATGGACCAAGACGCGCTGGAACCGCGCCAGCGGCCGTACAAGCGGGGCGACAAGGTCGCGCAGGCCGTGGCACGGAGCATCATGCGGAAGATCCGCACCGAGGGCCTCGAACCGGGCGCCCACCTGCCGTCGGAAGCGCACATGCTCAAGGAGTACGGCATCGGGCGCGGATCGCTGCGGGAGGCGCTGCGGATCCTCGAGGTCAACGGCTTGATCTGGCTCAAGCCCGGACCGGGCGGCGGCCCGATCGTCAGCGGCGCACAGCCCGACCACTTCGGACAGATGGCGACGCTGTACCTGCAGGCACAGGGCACGACGTTCCGCGAGCTCATCGAAGCACGCCTGGCCGTCGAGCCGCTCATGGCCCGACTCGCCGCGCAGCGGCAGGACCCACAGCACATGGACGAGCTGCGACGCGTCAGCGGGTCCCTCAAGGTCGACGACGATGCGGCCTACCTCGAATACACCGGCGACTTCCACCGGCTCATCGCGGAGATGTCCGGCAACGGCATCCTCAGCCTGCTCGGCCAGTCCCTGTCGGACATCTTCCGCGACCGGGTCAGCGGCATCGTGTTCCCCAAGTCGCGACGGAAAGAGGTCTCCGACGCCCACGTCGCGATCGCCAAGGCCATCGAGAACGGCGAGCCCGATGCGGCGCACGACCTGATGTACGAACACATGGCCAAGTACGTCAACTACGTCAAACGCGGCCACCCGACGCTGATCAACGAGGTCGTCGACTGGCGCTGACCGGAGCCCGCCACGCCACACCGGTACGCCGGCCGGTCCGGTCCGCGGCGGGCCGCCGACCGGGCGTCCACCATGGACGGAGCTGCCGGGTTCGGGCCTCCCACCGTCACCCGGACGGACACGCGAGGC
>NZ_JACIBS010000003.1:0-137500 GCF_014195435.1 Prauserella sediminis
CGAGGTGGACGAGCTCGTGCAACAGGTACATCACCGCAGCCCCACGCTGCTCTCCAAGGCCGGCGCCGCAGCGCGACACAACAGAGCTGCCGCGGACCAGGCGACGGCCGAGACAGCGGCCATCCCGCGCCCCCGAATGGTCGATCAGCTGCACGAGCTGACCTCGCTAGAAACTCCGGAAGTCGCGTTGACACGTCTCGGGGTAGATACCGACCTCGTCGTTCCCCGCTACACCGATGAGCACGGCCACCAATGGCTGCGGCACGGGCCGCAGGAATGGATGCCCTGGCCCGAGGGCCGTCCGAAGAAGCGGGTGGTGCAGGACGCACTGGTAGACGCGGCGCTCCCCGTCGCGGTGCAGCACACGCGACTCCTCGGTGATCCACCCTCGGCATGGTCGCGGTACGGGCCGCTGGCCTCAGCCCGGGTGCTGGATGTCGGTTCCGGACGCGGCGGCCTCGACCTCGATGACGAGCTCGGCCTCGTCACCTCAACCGGCAGGAAGGACACCCCGTGAACTCGTTCGATGTGGCCCAGCAACCGTGGGTGGATGTCACCATGCTCGATGGCCGCCCCGGGTCGTTCGGGATACGCGAACTGTTCGCCTCGGCGCACAAGGTCGCCGATATCGGGGTCTCGCAACCGATCGCCGAGGCACCGGTACGGCGATTGCTGGAAACCATCGCCGCGCGCGTCACCGGGCTCGACGAGGCTCTGCCGGTTGCGGAGTGGAAAGCGCGACGCAGCGCCGTGCTGGCGACCGGCCAGTTCGATGTCGATGCCTTGGACGAGTACCTGTCCGACTGGTGCTGGGATCTGTTCGATCCGGTGCGGCCGTGGATGCAGGACCCTCGACTGGCCGAGCAGGCCGAACGAGTGGGAGTGTCCAAATTGGATCCGCAACGGCCCGGGGGGAACACGCCGGTGTGGTTCGTGCACACCTCGGCCAGTCACGCCCCCTCGATCCCCTCGACGCAAGCGGTGCAGCTGTTGCTGTATCACCATGCGCACGGCAACGGCGGCACCGGCGGCACGCGCCGCGTCAGCGGCTACGCCGACCATCACATGGCCGACGCACCGCTGCGCGGGGCGATCACCTACTACCCTCTCGGGCAGAACCTGTTCGAATCACTGATCGCGGGTATGCCCCCGCCCCCACCCGATTCGCACCACAAGGCCACGATCGCCGGCGCGGACGACGTAGGCCGCGACGGTGCCGTCGACGCGGCTCCGTGGGAGACCGAGCTGCCTGCCGAGCGACCGACGGTCCTGCCGACGGTGACCTGGCCGGCGGGCTTGCTGGTCGGTCGATCGCGGCACGCGCTGCTGCTCGTGCCCGACGACACCGGGTCCAACGTGGTCGACTGCTTCCTGACCTGGGCCTCCAAGCTGCCCTCCGGGACCGATCGGCCGCTGACAGCACGGGACCCACACTCCATGATGCAAGCCCGCAAATCCACCACGGGCGTGACGTGGTCGCTGGCACCCGCGCGAGGGGACCGAGCTGTGTGGCGTGATCTCGACGCGCTACTGGCCGACGGTGAGACCACGCAACGCCCGAGCGTGCTGGCACACGCGCCCGACGAGCTGCTCGACACGCTGCGCATCCGAGCCGTGGGCATCGTTCAGGAACGGGGCAAAGCTGTTGACCATGCGCGGGTTCGTTCCACCACACCGCCGGTGTTGGCGGCCCTGCCGGAACATGACCCGGACGCCGCCGACGGGGTAGCCGAGCTCACGGCCGCCGCCGCGGACGTCGAGCAACAGGTGACCGGCGAGCTCGTCGCCGCCTGGAAACGCCTCCTCGGTGACAGGCCGAACAGCCCGAACCCCTGGACCGAGGTGTTCACCGCCCGCTATTGGGGCGCCGCCGAGGTCGAGTTCTGGCGCCGGTTCGAACAGCGCCAATTCGACCAGCCCCGGCGAGCGTTTCTCGCGGTGGCGTGGCCGTTGCTCGACGAGATCGCCGACGCCCGCCGCAGCAGTCCGGCCACGATCGGCGCGTTGCAAACCGCCCGGACGAAGATCGCGGCCTGGATCGTCAAGCACGAACCCAGCGACACGAACACGACGACCGAGGGGGCAGCGTGAAACTCGACACCGCACAGAAATTCGTGGCCGACATGGTCGATGTGCTGGACAACCCGGCTGCGCGCACCGTGCTACGCAGGGGCATCAACCTCGACGTCGCTCAGGTACCGACACGGATGCACGCCTACCTCATCCCCTGGACCGAACACGAGGCAGAAACCAGCCACCGAGCTCGGACCCTGTACATGATCGCCTCGCTGATGGCGATCGAGACCAAAACCACGCAACCACCACCGGCAAACCTGGGCGTGTCCTTGGCGACCGCCAGCGTCCGCAAGGTGCTGGCTGAGTCGACGACGCAACGCTTGTTGACCGTGTTGTGCCGGCAGCGGGAAAGCACCGTGCACCGCCACGTCGCCCGCACCGTCCGCATCCTCCGCTCCGAAGGCATCGGCGTGGACTGGGTCCGCCTCACCTGTGATGTCGACGCCTGGCCCTGGGGCGGCGACAGGGTCGCCGCTCGCTGGGCCCGCGACTACTACCGCGCCACGCTGACCAATGCCGCACGCAAGCAGATCGACGCCCTCACCGACGCCCCGACTACTCATCCTGCCGACCCCGCGGCTGACACCGCGGAGAAGGAGAACGTCTGATGTTCGTCACCATCCACGCCCTACAGTCCCTTCCTTACAGCAACCTCAACCGCGACCGTGAAGGCGCGCCCAAAACCTGCGAGTACGGCGGCGTCGTCCGCGCTCGTGTCTCGTCACAGGCCTGGAAGCGCCCCATCCGCGATGCCATCGAAACCGAGTTGGGCGCGTCGACATGGCGCACCCGGCGTCTCGCGCCGAAGATCGCCGACCGACTCATCGCGGCCGGGTGGAACGGCGACGATGCCCGTCGCGCCGGGCGGGCCGTGCTCGACGCCGCCGCGGGCGCCGCCGCGAAGTCCGCGTCCAAGCAGGGAGGCCTACGACCCGACCCCGACACCGACGAATCGAACATCATGCTCTGGGTCGCGGACGCCGCCCTCGACGAACTCGTCGCGCTCTGCGACAGTCAGCGCGACGCGATCGTCGCGACGCCTCTGCCCACCCCCAAGAAGAGCGGAAGGAAGGCGACGAAACCCAGCGATAGCGAGCACGAGCAGCCCGAACGTGTCACCGTCCTCGACGGTGCCGCCGTACTCCCCGCGCTCGAAACCCGCAACCCTGTCATCTCGCTCCTGGGCCGGTTCGTCGCCGAGCTGCCCGGCAGCCAGGTCGACGGCGCCGTGCAGATGGCCCACGCCATCTCCGTGAACGCGACCACCGACGAGGTCGACTTCTTCGCCACCGTCGACGACTATCTCGACGATGGCTCCCGCGGTGCTGCGCACATCGGCGACGCCGAATACACCTCGGGCACCATGTACCGCTACGCCACGGTCAACGTCGACCGGCTCGCGGCCAACCTCGGCACCGAGGACGCGCCTGACATCGACGGCGCCCTGCAACTGGTCGACGTGTTCGCCCGCGCGTTCTGCCGCGAGCTGCCCACCGGCAAGCAAAACGTGACCGCTGCCCACACCTGGCCCGATTTCGTCTACACCACCGTCACCGACCGGCCCCTGTCGCTGGTGACCGCGTTCGAGAAAGCCCTACGCCCCTCCAGCAACGGCTACCTCGAACGCGCCGTCGCCCAGCTCGACCGCTACAACAAAGGCATGCTCGCCTTCACCGGCGAGCACCCCCGCTGGCACGGCCACGCCCTCTCCCCTGCCGCCGGCGCCGACGAACCCGCGAACCTCGGCGAACTGCACACCGGCATCAGCGACCTCGTCCGTGCCACCACGGACGCTGCCGCCGACACAGCCGCCGCGCGAGACACAGCAGGAGCGGCCTGATGCCCACCACCGACCTGCTGGTGCTGCACCTGGACACACCACTGCAGTCCTACGCGACCTCCGGGTTATGGCAGCAACGCGCCACCGAACCCTGGCCGACCCGCACCGCATTGATCGGGCTCCTCGCCGCCGCCGCGGGAATCCCCCGCGGCGGCGACCTAGCCCCACTGTCCGACGCCCTCCACGTCACCATCCGCGTCGACAGGCCAGGGACACGCCGGACGGACTACCACACTGTCGGCGGCGGACAGCCCCGGGAACGGACCGCCATCACCTCCAACGAGACCTACCGCACCCACGGCAAAGGCACCATCCAAAGCTGGCGCGAGTACCTCGCCGACGCGGCCTTCACCATCGCCCTCACCAGCATGGACGACCGGGCCTTCAGCCTCGACACCATCTCCGACTGGCTCGCCGCACCACACTGGGCGCCGTACTGCGGACGCCGCGCCTTCCCCCTCACCAGCCCGCTCATCCTCAGCCGCACCACCGACGACCCGAACCGACTGCTGCGCCACCTGCCCTTGCATCGCCGCAAGCCCAACGCCGACGACAGCGTGCGGATCGAATTCCTCGCCGACACCCCACCGCACGACCGCGACACCGTCACCACCGTCGACACCGTCCGCCCCGGCGGGGCCACCGAGCTCTACCCCGTCCACACCAGCCACACCATGCACCGGTGGTGGGAACACCTCCCCGCCACCGGCTGCGCCGGCTACAGCGACGAATGGCTCGACGCACTCGCACGGGAGACCGCCTGACCCATGTTCGCTGCCCCAACCCTCACCCAGATCGTGCTCAACCCCCGCAGCCGCGCCGCCGCGCGCGATGTCCGCAACGCCCACAAGCTGCATCAGACCGTGCTGTCGCTGACCTGCCCACCCGAACTCGGCGACAACGCCCGCCAAACCTCAGCGACCCTCCATCGGCTCGAAACCACCCGCGACAACCACGTCCTCCTGGTCCAATCACTCACCCAACCCGACCCCGAACGCCTCCCCAGCAACTACGGCGCGGTAGCCACCAAACCCATGGACAACCTCGTCGGACAACTCGACACCGGCGTCCGCGTGCGCTACCGCCTCCGCGCAACACCCGTGCGCTACAACGGCCACAAACCCATCATCCAACCAGGCGAGGACCCTCTCGACTGGTGGACACAACGCGCCCCGAGCCGCGGCCTCGAACTCCACACGACCCACATCACCCACACCGGCACCATCACCGGCCGCAAAAACCCCGACGCACCACGGATCGTGCACCGATACGCGCAATACGAAGGAACCGCCACCATCACCGACCGCGACACCGCGCTCCAAGCCATCACCCACGGCATCGGCCGAGGCCGCGCCTACGGCCTAGGACTCCTCTCCGTCGCCCTCCTCAAAACCGAATGAAAAATTCCGAACCAGTCCACAAACTCCCAGGTCAACAAGTGTCCGCCCCGCACACGCGGGGATCAGCCGACTTCTCGGCCGGGGCTGTCTCCGCCGGTGCCGTCCGCCCCGCACACGCGGGGATCAGCCGCCGGTGGTCGTGCACATGCTGCGCGCGTTCCCGTCCGCCCCGCACACGCGGGGATCAGCCGGGAGGAACGTGCGGCCGGGCCGCCTCATCCCCGTCCGCCCCGCACACGCGGGGATCAGCCGTGGGTGCCGTTCGCCACGGGTAGAAACTCGTCGTCCGCCCCGCACACGCGGGGATCAGCCGTCTCACGCGTACGTGAATCAGCGTCTCGCATTGTCCGCCCCGCACCCGCGGGGATCAGCCGGCACGGGTTGGCGGCAGCCGCAGTCCGGATCCGTCCGCCCCGCACCCGCGGGGATCAGCCCTCCTCGGAGACCGTGACGATGGTCGCGAGCTTGTCCGCCCCGCACCCGCGGGGATCAGCCGTAGAGCAGGTTACCGAGCGCGCCCTGCACCCGGTCCGCCCCCGCACCCGCACCCGCACCCGCACCCGCACCCGCACCCGCAGGGATCAGCCGAAACGTGTGCTGCTTCGGCGGCTGGTCAGGGTGTCCGCCCCGCACACGCGGGGATCAGCCGGTGCCGCCACCTTCACGCTCCCGCAACCACTCGTCCGCCCCG
Source organism: Prauserella sediminis (assembly GCF_014195435.1). Classification (NCBI taxonomy): domain Bacteria; kingdom Bacillati; phylum Actinomycetota; class Actinomycetes; order Pseudonocardiales; family Pseudonocardiaceae; genus Prauserella; species Prauserella sediminis. Next base: position 6,008 of record NZ_JACIBS010000003.1, read on the forward strand.
CACACGCGGGGATCATCCGTTCCTGCTGAAGGAAACTGTGACAGTGGTTGGGCGGCCTGCTCGGCCAGCGTGGTCATGTTGGTTTCGTATTCGATGGGGGTCAAACAGACGAGCCTGTTCTGGCGGCGTCGGCGGTGGTAGGTGCGTTCGGTCCAGGTGACGATCGCGATCCGGAGTTCTTCGCGGGTGTCCCATCGGCGGCGGTCGAGCACGCCTGCGTTGCAGGAGGCTGAAGAAGCTCTCCATGGCGGCGTTGTCACCGGCTGAGCCGACCCGGCCCATCGAGCCGCGCATGTGGTGGCGCCACAACGCTTGCTGCAACTTCTTGCTGCGGAATTGGCCTCCGCGATCGCTGTGCAGCGTGCAGCCGGCGACGTGGCCACCATGGCGGGCGACGGCCGATTCCAGCGCGTCCAGGGCGAGCTGGGAGGTCATCCGGTCGGCGATGGAGTAGCCCACGATCCGGTTCGACCACGCGTCCTTGACTGCGCAGAGGTAGAGCGTGCCCTCACTGGTGGGGTGTTCGGTGATGTCGGTCAACAACAACTCGTTGGGCGTGGTGGCGGTGAGCTCGCGGCGCGCCAGATCCTCGTGCGCCGGCGCGGCGGGCCGCGCCAGCGGGAACGACGTTTCGTGCCGAACACGCACCACCACTGGTTGTCCGAGCAGATCTTCCACACCGTCCGATCCGACACCTCGATGCCCGTGGCGGTGACCTCGTCGTGCAACAGGCGGTAGCCGAACTCGGGGTCCTCGCGGTGGGCGTCGAAGATCGCGTTCGCCACGTAGGCCGCGTCGTACTCGGCGTCGGTCACCGGCTGGGCGAGCCAGGCATAGTAGTTCTGGCGGTGGAGCTTCAAGACCCGGCACGCCACCGGCACCGCCACCCGAATCCGGGCATCGGGGGCGGCCAACTCCCTTACGAGCGGGTAGAGCCTTTTCCCGGCAGGTTGCCCTGCGACAGATACGCCGCCGCCCGCCGCAGCACCTCGTTCTCCTGCTCCAACAACTGATTACGACGCTTGAGTAACCGGACACTGGCGCTCTCAGTGATGCTCGATGGCGGTTGTGGTCCCAGCCTCTTCGGCGGCAGGGTGGGCGTGTTCGTGGTCGACGAAGGCCTGCATGGCCTGGACAACCTGGCTGAGGTAGTGAGTGACGGCTTGTCGGGTGGTCGCATCCAGTTCGGTAGAGATTTTCGTGATCGCCTCGACCAGTGGGGCGACGGCGGCGAGTGAGCGCTGTTCGGTTGCCGCAGTGACTGTGACTACGACCCGGCGGCGGTCGTGGGGATCGCGTTCCCGTCGCGCATAGCCGGCCTGTTCGAGTCGGTCGACGAGCACGGTCGCCGAAGCCGAGGACATGCCCAAACGCTTGCCCAGGTCGGCCGGTCCGAGCGGGGGACGGCCAACCAGGTGGTGCAACGCTGTCAAGTCATTCAGGGACAACGCCAAATCCCGGGCCAGCCTGTGACCGACCGGCGTCGCCAGGCGGATCAATTCGCCTACCAGCATCGCTGGGTCTGTCTTAGTCATAGCAGGCCACCTTTGCTCAACCAAGTAACTCGATGTATCTAGCTGCTAGACTATCCTAATGAACTCTCGGCACATCGTCTTCGTGGCACCACCGGCGCCGGGTCATGTCTATCCGACCCTGGCGTTGGTCGAGCACCTCATCACGCGCGGGCACCGGGTCACCTACATCACGAGTCCTGCGCTGTCGCCGATGGTGTCGGCCACCGGCGCCGAGGTGGCGGAACTGGATTGGGTCCAGGACACCAGTGACCTCGCCGACCGCGAGTTCACAGCCGAGGTATTCGTGGCGACCCTGGAGGAGTTCCTGGCTGCGAGCAGGGCGGCGCTGCCGGGCCTGCTGGACCGGTTCCGGAGCGATGCCCCGGATCTGGTCTGCGCTGACGCCGTAGTCCTCGGCCCACTGTTGGCCGGCGCGTTCGACGTGCCGCTGATGTCCTTGGTGCCCAACTTCGCCAGTAACGAGCACTTCTCGCCTGCCCACCTCATTCCCGGCTTCGATCCTGCCGGACCGCTGTTCACCGCTTACGGCGCCAAGGTCGCCCGGCTGTTCGCCGATTACCAGGTTCCGATGGGCGGCCCAGCGGCGGGGCTGACGCTGGTGTTCCTGCCTCGCGCATTCCAGATCGCCGGGGACACCTTCGGCGCGGGCCACCGTTTCATCGGTCCCTCGCTCAGCCGAGCCCGCGCAGCGGCGTGGCAGCCACCGGCCGACGGTGCGCCAGTTTTGCTGGTCTCACTGGGTACCGCGTTCAATAATCGGCCGGAATTCTTCGCCGCCTGCGTGGAGGCATTCCGCGACACCCGCTGGCATGTGGTGATGTCGGTAGGCCAGCACGTGGACCTCACCACGATCGGCCACGTCCCGACCAACGTCGACATCGCCGCTCACGTCCCACAGCCAACCGTGCTCCAGCACGCCACCGCGTTCATCACTCATGCTGGTATGGGCTCGGTGATGGAGGCGCTGTATCACCAAGTTCCCATCCTCGCTGCGCCCCAAGTTCACGAACAGTCGCTCAATGCCGACCGCATCACCGAGTTGGGTCTCGGGCACCGACTGGACACCAGCACCCCCACTCCGGCCGAGCTCCACGGCCGCATCGAGCGTCTCGCGGGCGATGCCATGATCCGCGCCAACCTTGCCGCCATGCGCGAAGCGATCCAGTCCGCTGGCGGCGCCATAGCCGGAGCAGAAGCGATCGAGCACCTCCTGAGCGAATGAGCCCGAGACCAACGAAGCTAGAGGTCGCCTACCGAGCCGTCGTCAGGACATGAGGCGGCACCCGCTCCGTCCCCAACCCTGCCAAGAGGCAGACGCACGAGGCGTGCCCTCACATGTTCCACTTCTTGCGCATCAGCTGAAGGACGCGCGCCAACTCGGATCCGTCCAGAGGGGGCTGCCATCGGTCCCCGGGTTGTCCTGGGGGTATCTGTTGTGCTGATCGGTGTTGGGCGAGGGGTTCATCAGAACGCCGTGCTTGTGCCGTGCCGTGTGGGTCGTCCATATCGTCCGTGGGCCACTCCACTTCGATCTCGGGGGACGTCAGCGAGGCTTCAACGGGAGCTCCCAGGAGTGCCCGTTCGACGGCTAGGAACGGCGTCGTGGGTGCCTCCATCGTCTCTGCGCTGTGGACTCCACCGGGGCCGTGGTCCCGTGCGGTCACGACCGGATTTCCTGCACTGTCGCGCATTTCGTGGCGTCCCACAGCGAATCGCTACTCACGGGGCACATGACGGGTCAGGACGCGATGGTCGCCGGCGTAGGTACACGCGGCCTCAGTGAGACGCGGGACTCGTGAGCGTTCGCGAGTCGATCTCTGCATTCCACGCACACAGGACCTTCTGGATCGTCGTCAACGTCCGGTGGAATCAGATACTTGCGGGAACACAGCGATGGCATGACGATCTGATGCTGGTCCCACAGTCCGTTGCTGATGTAGGGCATCGTCACGGGCCGGCCGGCCACGGTGCGCGGATAGTGCATCAGGGTTGCGCTGTGTACGCCGGGGCAGGGCGTGGTCTCCGTGACTTTGTCGAAGGTGATGTGCATGGGGCGGCCTTCCATAGGTGATGGAGAACTCTGGCGGTTTCCGGTGAGGTGCCGCCTGTGGCTTTGGCAGCTCACGCTGCCCGGATGGAGGTGCGATCCGGATCGCTGCCCGGCCCACGAGGCGGATCGCTTGCGGTGGCGGGAAACGTGGTGCCTTCGATCCGGCTGGGCCTGGCGAGGTAACGCCGCACTCTCGGCGGTGCGTCGCCCAGGGCGCGCGGGTGCGCTTGGTCAAACGTGTTGGAGCGGCGCGGTAGCGGCGACCCCTCAGGCACAAGGGGCGCACGTGCGGACAATGCGTCACGGAGGGCCGCGCGCAGCTGGCCGGTTTCGGCTGTTGTGAGCGTAAGTCGTCCTGATGAGGATGGCGTGATCGTGATCCCGTCGAGGGCTACACCAACCTGCAACGTCACTGTGCGGCCTTGTTCGTTGTGACAACGCACAGTCCAGGTGTCCGAAGCTCTCCATCCAGCGCGCTCGAGCACTGCCAGGACGCTGTTCAGAAGCTTGCGCCGCTTCATGGTGCCCACCACGCCGCGGGGACGACCTTGGGCCCCGGCGGGCAGACGGAGGTCGGGGTCGGCGTCTGCCCGCCGGGTGTCATCGAGACCATGGCGGCCCCAGCAGAGTTCGGGGCATCGATGGGGCCGCCATGGTCGAGCCCTGTCCGATCCACTCGGGGGACCGCCGCGCACGCGGCAGCGGATCGGTCAGGGAGCTCGGATGGGTGAGTTTTCGGAGGTCGGGGCCTCCCGTGGTGCCGTTCGTTCACCGCCGCTGCTGCGTTCTCTGGCTTTGGCGACGGCGCAGACGTTGCGCCGGGGCGGCCGCATGAGCGGGAGTCGCGTCGGTGCTGACTGAGCTGCCCAACCCGAGAACGATCGGAGTTTTTCGGTGTCGGGACAACGAGCCAGTAGCCGTTGAAGGTCATCGCGGTCACCTCCTCCGTATCGACCACGTCCGGAGCATTTACTCAGATGATCGACAATGTCATCGTGAGTACACTCAGATTATGGCGAGAGTACTCATGACGGTATGCTCCAATCGTGTGTACTTCCCGTTGGGCGGCTGCGATACTGGTTTCGGTGCATGACGTACTCAGAACCTGCAGGGAGCGCCGCTGATGGGAAACGCGCCGACTTCGAGCACGGTGCAAGCGCTCGAACTGGGCCTACGGCTGCGCGAGCGTCGCGAGCAGCTGGGCTTGACGCTCAGTGCGGTGGGCAAGGAAACCGGCATCGGCGGCAACAACCTGTCGTCGATCGAGATCGCCAAGCGCAAGCTGACGGCGCCCAAGTTGGAAGCGTTGGCCCGGACCTACGGGTTGTCCGACGAGCAAGCCGACGAACTTGAGGCTCTACGTAGCCAGACTGAGCGGCGGGAATGGTGGGACGACTACGCCCGCCTGTACTCGGAGGAGTTCCTTCGCTTCATCGGTTTGGAGGCCGGCAGCAGCGCCTTCCGCCAGTACACCGCGGAGACCATTCCCGGTCTGCTGCAAACCGCCGACTACGCCCGCGCAATGATCCGCGGCGGCTCCCCCTATATCAAACCGGTCGACGTCGGCCCACGGATCGAATCCCGACTCGCCCGACAAACGCGGCTGGAGGGACCGGATCCGATCGACCTCACCGTCGTCATCGGCCAGACGGCCCTACGGCAGGAGGTCGGCGGCCGCGACATCATGGTCCACCAGCTCTCCCGCCTGGCGAGCCTGGCCGAGGAACGCCGTGACCACATCAAGATCCACGTGATGCCCTACGGCGCGGGAGCGCACCCCGTCATCGGCGGTGGCTTGACGATCCTCTCGTTCCACTCCCAGCTCCTGCACGACATGGTCTGGCAGGAAGCCGTCACCACCGGCGCACTCATCGACAAACCGCACATCGTTCGCGAGCTGAGCGCGAGCCTGGACGAGGCTATCGACCGTGCGCTGGATCTCGACGCCTCGCTTGAGATGATCCACGAGGTCCGCAAAGAGATGGAGGGACAGCCGTGAACAACACCCACTCCGCCAGCGCGGCACAGAGCTGGTTCAAGAGTTCGTTCAGCAACCCGTCCCAGGAATGCGTCGAGGTCAGCTTCGGCGGCGATGTCGTCCACATCCGGGACACCAAGGACCACGGAACCGGTCCGGTCCTGAGCGTGCCGGCTCGCGACTGGGCCGCCTTCCTCGACGAAGTCACGGGGCGAGCCCCAGCCGACTCCAACCCGGCCATCGAGACCGTCGTCCACACCGACGGGGCGGTGGACCTGCGGACACGCCACGAGACAGCCGGCACCCTCTCCTACACCGCAGGTGAATGGTCCGCGTTCGTTGCAGGAGTACACGGCTCCGAGTTCGATCTTCCCGCCAATGGTTCTATGGCGGCGTGACTGGCCGCGGTCAGCGGGGCATGCGGAGAGAGCCTTCGATGCGTCCCGGCTGCTGCAGTTTCGGTCGTGCAGGCGATTAGCACTGCATACCAGTTGCGAGCGGCGCCATTCTTGTCGGTGGTGTCGTGCACGCTGTGGGCATGTCAGTTGCCGAGCTGCGATCCGGGTTGACCGAGCTCGTTGAGCTGTTGCCCGTAGATGAGGTCAGCGCGATCCGGGCGAGTATGGAAGCTGCGTTGACCGAGATGCTCGAGGCATGGCGCGGGAGTGGACACCCAGCCGCCGAAGCAGCACCTTCCGCGCTGCGCACCGCCCTGGCGGAGCTCGAGACAGCCGCAGCCAGCCTCGGAGAGTTTCGAGGTGCGATCGAATCGTATCTACGGGGACTCTAGGCCGCCGTGACGGTATTGCGAGAGGTCATCGAGCGCTTACGCGGCGCGCTGGAATATTTACCTACGGGCGCGGTCAAGGAGACCCGCGCACGCGTCGTCGACGGGGTGACGCCTGGCTTCGTCGAACTCACGAAGGGGACGGCGAACCACGACCTGGTGACCGCGCAAGCCGCCCTGCAGACTCTCTCCGGCAGCCTTGGACGAGTAGATGAACTACTCGCGTCAGCCCATGAAAGCACGGGGGCCTGGCTTGCCGAACACGGCGAGCGGACAGAGCCCTCGCTGTCACCGAGACCCGACACGTCGCCTCAGAAGCCAGCAGGTGACGTCGCTGCACGTGTGGCCGGGTACCGGGGCAAGCTGGACAATCCGTGGCCCTACGGCAAGCCGCTGCGTGGCTGGCGCTTGGACGATCAGGGCGATGGCGACACGGCAGTGTCCAGCGGGACACGACTGGAATCGGGGCAGACCGACCCTGCCTACACGGCTGCCGTGGCCAAGGCGACCGAGCTTGGCCTCGCGCGAGGCGGGTTCGTGCCGGACATCGCGCGTCACATCGAGATCAAAGAAGCCTCCACCATGCAGGCAGGCGAAACACGCACGATTGTCATCGGCAAGGACCCGTGCGGCATCGATCCGGTGACCAACGTCAGCTGCCACCGGTTCTTGAAGCACTTCCTGCCAGCCGATGCCACACTCATCATCTACGGCCCAACCGGGCGTCCGTACCGATACGAAGGGAAGCGCGTGTCGTGACGCTCCAAGCGCAGTACTGGGTCCACGAGCCCGGCCAGCCGCCCGTCGAGAAGGTCGCAGAGCTGACGACCTCGGGAGAAGTCCGAGCGTTCGTGGCGGTGCTCGTCGAAGACACGGTCAGCGACGCGATCCTGACCCACACCGCACGCCCCCGTGTCGACACGGCCATCCCCGATGACGACGCCCCGAGCGGGTACCTCACGGTGCCGGATCATGCAGTCATCGCCGGCATCCACGGAGACCGAGGAGCGCTCTCCTACCGAGGCAATGACGGGCACGGCCCCGAACCCATTCACCTCTACAGCCACGGCGACGGCCCCGAACGTCCGGTTCTGTACGAGACCGACGAGTTCCCACCGAACTGCGAGATCCCGGCATCGGCCGTCACCGAAGCTCTGATCGAGTTCCTCGACACCGGCCAACGTCCGCTCAACGTCGCCTGGCAATCGGAGACAGCTTCGGTGTCGAGCTAGGTTCGTCGCCGTCGAGTCCGTCGGCGGACATGGTGTCGAGTCCTGCGTGGTGGACGCGGGCGGCGTAGTGGCCCGGTGGGACGGTGACGGTCGTCGGGTCGGTGTTTCGGCGCGGGAACGGTGACGTGATCAGTCGTCCCGTGGGCGTGTGGAGGCCCATTTCGACGACGTGGTCCCAGCGTTCAGGTCGTCGCCGGCGGGTTCGTGGCTGCGGACCTCAATCGTCAGTGGCACGTTCACCGGCCGGGCCGTGGTGATGCCGATAGCGCCGTCCTGCGCGGCCACGAAGTCCCGGAGCAGCGTCTGAATCCAGGGACGCGCCGTGCCATCGAAGGGCGCGGCCGCATCCGGACGGTGATGGTCCAGTCATCGGCCAACACGGCGAGTTCGGCATGAACGAGGCGATCGCCGTCTTCCGGACCCGGCCTCTGTGATGGTTGGTTCATGCGTCCCTGCCAGGTGGTTGGTGTGCTGTCATGGTCACGGTGTGCCCGGCCGGAAGGTCGTGCAGACGCTGCGCGATCGGCCCGCGAATGCGCATTGCCGTGGCGCCGTCTCTGACGACGAGGTTGTCGAACGTGCCAGCAGCCCACTCAGCCGTTCCAGCCGTGCCAGAACGGCGTGCGATCGTCTCCTGCCGTGGCCAGGGCAGCCTTGAGGGCGCCGGGTCGTACGTCAGTCTCGGCGAGCTGATCGAGAGGCAGCCAGTGGAACTCGAGGTGGTCTTCCTGGCTGATCGGGTCGGTGTCGGTGATGGCGACGTCGAAGACGAGGTTGATCTCGTGGTGCGTGGTCCCGTCCTCGATGTAGCCGTGCTCGACCGCGCCGACGAAGCCTGCCATCCTGGCTTCGGTACCGAGTTCCTCGCTCAGTTCGCGGACCAAAGCAGCTTCCACCCGTTCCCCAGGTTCGACGTGGCCGCCCGGCAGAAATGACCAGGACCTGGTGCGTTGGCGCGCGACGAGCAGCTGACCGTCGCGGCGGATGACAGCACGGGCGATGATCTCAGTGGTGGCGGCGCTCATGGGTGCCCTTCGTGTCGGTCGGTGTCTTTAGAGTTACGGCTTGTGACGACCTCAAAGATTACCGCTGAGGATGTTGCGGCGGGTGTGGCGGAGCTGGTGCCCGACGCGGCTCCGGTCGAGGTAGTCCGACCGCTGCGGCAAGGTCGGAGTCACGCCTCGTGGGTACTGGAGTCGTCGCGCGGCTGGTTGGTCGGCAAGGTGCTCCTGGGACCGGCCGGAACGGCTGGTCTGGAGCGGCTGGCCGAGCACCGCCGCCTGTGGCAGCACGGGATCGCGGTCCCACCTGTATTGGCGTTCACCGAGTCCTGCGCCTCCGTGGCTGATCGACCGTTGACCGTGTTCGAATACGTGCCGGGCGTGGACGCCGAGGAAGCCTTGCCCGCGTTGGAACCTGCGGTGGTGCTGGAGGTCATGCGTGCTACGGGCACGGCATTGGCGGCGCTGCACCAAGTCCCTGTCGAGGGATTCGACGATGCTGCGAGCGGCTTGGGCACGATCTCGGCGACCTGGAACACCGTCGTCACGAGCCGCGTGGAGGCACTGCGGGACGCCTATCGCTTCGTCGACGACATTCCCGCCGCGCTGGTCAAGACTGGGTTGGACTTGTTGGACAGCTTGGCCGAGGAGGTGTCGCCGGTCGCGCGGCCAGCCGTTGCGCACCTGGACGTGTATCTGCCCAACATTCTCCTCGATGACGAGGGCCGCTTTCGCGTCCTGTTGGACTTGGAGCACGTGCGGTGGGTCGATCCGGCGATGGATTTCGTCAAGCCCGCAATGTGGATGTTTCCTGATCAGCAGAGCTGGGCCGAAGCGTTCGCGGACGGCTACCGGGCAGCCGGTCCGTGGCCTGCATGCTGGTCTGAGCGAATGGCTGTGGCAACCGGCCTGGAACTGTTGACCGGGGTCAAGTATTGGACGCAGGTCGCTGATCATGCGATGCGCGAGGACTACCTGCGGCGACTGCGCGCGTGGGTTCGGTCGGATGGGGCCGATCATGTCTGGTCGGCGATCAGCTCGGCGACGTAGCGGGAGTAGACATCCCAGTCTTGTGTGGTCGTGTCGAGCACGTGGAGCGGCAAGGGTGAAGTCTGCGCCCACCGGATCAGTTCGGCTTGTACCTGCCTGACGTGTTCGGCTCGCCCGGCATCGGTTGCGCCGAAGCCCTCCAGATAGCACGCCCACTTCGGTCCCCGGTAGTGCCGGGTCGATTCCACACACTGCGCCCGGATGCGGTCATCGGGGACGCGCAGCAGGACCAAGTGCACACCGAGCGCGGCGAGGCGCTGCTCAATGCTCGTCAGGGCGTCACGGCCGAACGGGAGCCCGTACATCGGGGCATCGAAGCCGAGCCCTTCCAGCAGACAGGTCGGGGTCCACACGGACGCGAAGCGGTGTTTGGGGAGCGTGCTCGCCTGGAATCGGCGGTTGGTCTCTTCGAGAAACGCGGTCAGGTGATCCAGCCACGACAGGATGTGGGCAGCGTGCTCGTGCAGTGCGCCGGGTGTGTAAGTGTGCGTGGTGATCGTTGCCGCCTGTGGCATTGCGATCAGCGATTCGCAGCCCGCAGCGGCGAGTCGTCCCAGGGTGCGCTGGTAGACGGAGGTCTTGCCCGCACCCCACACGCCGGCTAGTACGCATCCCCTCACGTCTGGACTCGCCGGTAGGCCGTCGCGGCGATGCGTGGCAACTCGGCCGGATCGGTCCAGGCCAGCGGGAGCACGGACACGGTCTCGGCCAGACGTTCCCACAGATCGTCGCCCGCACTTTGGGCTTCGGGTAGGGCCTCGCTGAGGTGCGAGCGGAGGTTGAGCCAGTCGTCGGCGAAGAAATCCTCGGTGCCGAAGTCGAGGTGGTGCTGTACGAAGTCACCGTCTCGTTCCCCGACCGATACCTGTGCCGAGCGGGTGAGGATCACGAGGTGGGCGACCTCGGTCACCGGCGCAGTGGATCGGTTGAACAGGGTGGCGAGTTCCCACGGCGTGAGCTCGATTTTGCCGTCCACGAGGTGTCGTCCTCGGCTGGGCTCGAAGTGGTTCAGCGCAGCCGTCAGGGTCGGCGAGCCGCCGATGCCTTCCGGGGTGAAACGGGCGGCTAACGGCACGCCGATGGCATGCCAGCGCGCGGTGTCAGTGGGGATGAGCGCGGTGCGATCGTTGGATACGGGACGCGCGCCGTGATCCTCGATCAGATGGGTGAGCGCCGTGGTCTTGCCGGAACCGGGATGCCCAGCTATGAGCAACCCACGTCCGTCGATGTCCACCGCTGCGGCGTGCACGCAGCGCCCTCCCCGTACTTCACCGCCACGCATGACAAGTTGACGCACGACTCGGATTCCGATCGTGGCTGCGACGCACGCGCGTTCGGCGGCGACAGCCACGAGCCCGGGGGTTCTGATGATCACGTGGTCCGCAGCATGCTCGGGAAGCAGAATCTCGCGGTCTTCGATGATCCAGATACGATAGCGCTGCTCCGGGTGACTGGTGCGCACCGTGGTCGGCGGCAGATCGGCGAGCGACTGCCGGACTTGGGCAACGGTGGCAGCGTCACGCTCAACCGAGACCGTCAGGTGCGGCGGCTCATGGATCCCGGCTGACACGAGAAACGGGCTCACGTAGTGGCGCATTGCGTCCTGGATTTCCTCGGACGCGCTCAGGCGGCAGACGCAGGTCCCGAGATCGAGGAATCGCGAATCCATCAACGCCCATCCGGTACGACGGTGGTCTGGCGCAGCCAACGCGGTTGTCCTGGTTCGGTGGTTTCCGGGGCGCCCAGGGCGTCCTGGTCCGCGTGCTCGGTGAGCCATCGGGGTACGCCGGCGCAATGGTTGTCGACGGCCGGCTTCGCACCTGGTCGGAAGGTGGCGAGCCACCACCGGCAGTGCCGCACCAGTCCAGCGCCGATGCGCTGCCAGGGCAGCTCCTGCTCAATGCAGCGGCGGCCCGCCCGCCCGATCTGGTCGAGCGCGGCAGGGTCGCGCAGAAGCGCGGCGATCCGTGCGGGCCACATGTAGAGGTCGTCCTCCACGATCACCCCGGGATGCTCGGTCGGCAGCCCGGTCACGGCTTCGCGTGTGCCCAGGACTGGCAGTCCGGCGGCAAGGTAGTCGAGGACCTTCATCTTCGCGCCCGATCCGGCGGTCAGCGGGGCGAGCGCGATGGTCGTGCCTTTGAGTGCATGGCTGATCGTGTCCACGCGCCCGGTGAACTCGATGCCCTGACCGCCGCGGGCCAGTAAGGCAGGTCCGCGGCCGACGATCCGCATCCGAACGTCGAGGCCACCCGCACGCAGTGTGGGCCAAATCGTGGCGGCGATGGCGTCGACCGCTCGCGCGTTGGGCTGGTAGTAAAGGTTCCCGACGAAGACCAGTGTCGCGGCGTCGACTTCTGGTCCCCAGCAACGGCGCTGGTACGGGTCCGCGCCGTTGGGCAACAGCGCGGTGCGCGGCGCGGGAATCCCTGCCGTGGCTGCCATCGCTTGCTCGTTGCGCGTGGAGACGATCACGTTGTCAGCGGTGCGCAGCGCGGTGCGCTGTGTCCTCTCGTGGGTCTGCACGGTCTCCTGCGGCTCGCCGACGCTGGCAGCGACGGCAGCGTCGTCGTCGTGCATGTCGTAAACCAGGCGCGCGTCCAGCAGTCCGGCTAACTCACGTCCCATGGCCACGAGCGCTTCTGCTTCGCACAGGACAAGAAAATCCGCCGCATCTGTCCCGAGAACCCTCGCGAGGGTTGCGGGAGCGTAGAAGTCGCTCGGATGGACCAGCGCCACGTCGAATGGCCAATCTTGCTCCGTGCCGTACTCCGCGCCGCGATCACACAGCACCACCGTGACAGCGGCGCCCGCTTGGTGACTGTGTTCGGCGAGGGCCAGAACGCGGGCCGGGGTGCCCGCCAGTGCCCGACCACGCCAGACATTTGGGGTGTCCAGCAGAAAAACGAGGTTGGGAACTGCCGCGCTCATGATGCTTTGCCCTCCGACTCGTCAACGCGGGCAAGAAGATCGGCCGCGATCGTTCGCCGAATGCCCTCCCGCAACGGGGTGTGCGGCCACCACGGCACGATCTGTCGCAGGCGCTCCGGATTGGCGCAGGACACAGGCCGCGACCGGTGCCGAAGTCGGTCGGGATCGACCCGTGTTTCCAGGTGCCGTCCGGTAAGGCTCCCCACAAGCTCGACCAGTTCTCGGCCAGCGACCGGAACTCCAGCGCCAATGTTGAAAACCCCGGCGCATGGAGTGCGCAGGAGCGCTAGCAATGCCTCGGCAACATCATCGACGTAGACGAAGTCACGGGCGGCGTTCAGGTCGCCGAGGTCGAGCGTCTGGCCGTGCCGTGCCTGCTGGAGGACTTCAGGAAGCAGGTGCGGGTGCGGATCACCGGGTCCGTAGACGTTGAATAGGCGGGCGATTACCGCTGTGCAGTGGCCGAGTCGGTGCGCCTGGTCCTGCAACAGCCGTTCGCCGAACAGCTTGGACCAGCCGTACACGCCCTGTGGCCCTACCGGATCATCCTCGTGATGCGGGCTTTCGCTCGCGGCGTACACGTCGGCGGTTGAGGTGAACACCAGCCGTTGCGGCGGGTGAACAGCGCAGGCATCCAGCACGTGCTGAGTGCCCAGCACATTGATCGCCAATGTTTCGGCGGGGGCGCTGTCACAGGCCGGAATGAAGTGCTGCGCGGCCAGATGCACCACAGCCCACGGGTGTTCGGCTGCCATAAGCTGTACCAGTTCCGAACGCTGGCGAATGTCGAGCACGTGACGCTGCACCTCGGCGCAGTCGGCGAACTCGTCGAGCCGGTGCAGCGTGCCCGCGCTTCCGTCGTCGACCGCCACTACGCGGAAACCCCGTGCGCGCAGCACTCGCACGACGGGCACGCCGATCAAACCGGCTGCTCCCGTGACGAGCACGGCGCGAGGCGCGATGTCATTGGTCGTCGAGGGCATGGCGTCCGTTCCCCGGAGCGGCCGCAGCCGCGCCGCCATCCGTCTGAGTGTCGATCATGGCGTAACTCTGTGAAAGGCGAGTGCCTGAACACCCGCCCCAGGTCGCGCCGGTCGAGGCCGCACACGTCCACGCCCTCGGCCACGAGCCGCGTGGCCGGGTGCCCGTCGACGCGGGGTAAGTGGCCGTGGCATGCAGCATGTCGTGTACCTCCGAGAACGTGGACCTGGGTGTCGGGCTTGGAGGACGGCGGGGCGGTGCGCGGTCGGGGTCGACACCGCCCCGCCGTCGGTCACGGGTGATGCAGCGGTATGAGGTGGGCGATGTCGTGCGTGCTGCTGTCGTCGGTGTCGAACACGGCGACGTCGCGGGTTGGCCGAGGAAGCCCGCCGTGATCGGCCCACTGGCAGTCCTCGTGCGTCGCGAGCGCGGTGTGCTCGACACCGGTTTCCCACACCAGGACGAGGCAGGCCGGGTCGTCCGCGGCTTCGAACACCCCGACCCAGGTCAGCGCGGACTCGGCCACCTCAAGCCCGGTCTGGTTCCGGACGTGCTCGAGCAGCGATCGCTTCGCCGGGATCGCAACTACAGGACCGCCGGGCAGCACCCAGTTCCCGCCCGGTGAGCGGATGACGGCGATGTTGGCTTCGCCCGAGGTGTCGTCGTTGGCGTGGATCAAGAGGTGGGCGCGGATACGCCGTTGGCCGTCAGATGGCCTGCGGTAGCCGGTGGTGTTCATGGTTCTCCATGGCGAGTGTGGTCACGGGGTTGATGGGGGTCGCCGTCGCGGTCAGAAACTCGGTATTGGCGGCGATCACCGACTGCCGCAGCCGTGCTGGGTGCGCGTCGAGGCGGACCGCAGCGCGCAGCCAGGCGTGGACGCGGTGGGTGTAGGCGTCCCAGAGCCGGCAGGCGATCGCGTTGAGGTTGGGAGAGAGTCCTCGGGCGGCGTACCACGCCTCGATCAGCGGACCGGGCCAGTCACCAGCCCGTGGCATTGCCGCGCCCGGTGGCGAGGCGCGGGCATCGGCGGCGAAAGCGAGTGCCTTGTCGAGGACGTCGTGGTCGTCGACGTTGGCCGGTACGAGGTCCGCGGTCCACGGAGGGACGGCGTTAGCGGGGACAGCGCGGGCGAGTCGCGTGGTCGCAAGCGCTGCCTCGAGAAGCCCCAGCCCGCGGTCGTGATCGGCAAGATCGCCGACGTCGGACGAAAGTTGGTCCAGCGTGATGCTCGGGGTCCGCGGCGGGCCCTGGTCCAGGTCCATGCCGGCGTAGCGTGCGGCAGCGAGGACGGTGAGCCCCTGCTCGCCGGGCAGCGTGTCGAGCCGCCAGCGCGGGTTGAGCGCGATCTGGACCGCGCGGGGTGACAGCACGAGGGTGCGCGCATCAGGATCGACTAGCGTAAGTCCGAGGCCAGGCGCCAGCAGTGGCCGAAGGACATGGGTCGCGAGTTGCCGCTGCCACCACGGCCGCGCCAGCGGGCCGCACACCACCCCGGGCAATGCCTGTTCCCGAAGCATCGTGATCGCGGTGGACAGCGGCAAGTGACCGGCGACCGCGTCCTCGCCCGTGGGTTTATCAGCATCGACGACGACCAGGCTGGCCTGAAGATGCAGGGCGTGCCGGAAACCACGCGCCACGGCCGCGCCCCACCCCGCTCGGGGACAGGCGACAGCGTGGCGCGAACAGCCCGTCGGCGATGACAGGAACGCCTCGCGGGCATGGGTATCGGCAGGGGCGCTGGTGTCCACGAGGACGGTGCATACCGGCGTGTGCCGGCCACGAGCCACGTGCACGGCGTGTTCGGCCTGGGTGACGATCTGGGCGACCGTGCCGTGAGCCGCGGCCGGAACGACGATCACGACCGGCGCCCCGGACGGGCTCGCCGCCGGAACGGAATACGTCTCGCCAGGCTCAACGATGTCCGGCGTGCTCACGATGGTCGCTCCGGCGCCGAACCAGAACGTCCGTGCTCTGTGGGTTCGGGCAGTTCCAACAACGCACGCACGCAGTCGTCGAGGGAACCGCGAGATCTCCAGGTGACACGCTCGCCGGTGCCATCGACGTGCGTGCGCCAGGCGAGGCAGTCACCGGTGGCGGGGACCTCAAGGGTGTCGACTGCATCCGAGGCGTCGTAGCAGCGAAGAAGCAAGCCCTGCGTCGGAGTACCGACGAACGACCAGCCGCGGTCGATAAGACGGTGGACCTGCTCATGCGCCTCGTCACCGCTGTGCCCGGTCACGCCAGCCTGCCTTCCCGCATGGGACGGCCCGGCGTCGGCGCGCCGACCGGGGTGGAGGTGGGAGCACAGTGGGACCCCGGGTGGGCCGGGGGTAAGGAGGGGACTCTCTGGGCCCCACCGTGCGTCGGGGTGCCGCATCGAGGCGTGGCGGGTGTCATGTCGGCGGCGTTCCTCGTGGTCGTGGACATCAACACGCCTAGCTCACCAACCGCCGCCGGTGGGAAACAGTGGCCACTGGGTAGCCGCGGGTGTGCCAATGACGCGTCACCGGGTCCCTAAGGTGGGCGCCATGACCATTCGTGCGGTGTTTTTCGACGTCGGGGAAGTTCTGGTGGACGAGACCACCGAGTACGGCACCTGGGCTGACTGGCTGGGGGTGCCCCGGCACACGTTCTCCGCGGTGTTCGGCGCCGTGATCGCGCGGGGGCTCGATTACCGCGAGGCGTTTCAGGTGTTCCAACCCGGCTTTGACCTCGATCGGGAGCGCCGCGCACGCGCAGAAGCGGGGCAGCCCGAAACCTTCGACGAAACCGACCTCTACACCGACGTGCGGCCCTGTTTTGTGAACCTGCGAGAGCAAGGCTTGGTCGTGGGCGTCGCGGGCAACCAGACCACGCGTGCGGAAGGGATCTTGCGCGCGCTCCAGTTACCGCTCGACGTACTCGGCACGTCCGATAGCTGGAATGCGTCGAAGCCGTCGCCGGAGTTCTTCGAACGTCTCATCGCCGAGGCCGGTGTGCCCGCTGACCACATCCTGTATGTTGGAGACCGGCTCGACAACGACATCCGTCCCGCCGTCGACTTGGGGATCAAGACCGCGGTGATCCGGCGAGGACCGTGGGGCCACATCCTCCGCAACAACGCGGCCACCGCGATTCTCGGAGCCGATGTGGAAGCCTCATGCCTGTTCCAGCTCGACAATCTCGTGTCGCTGGATAGCCTCGTCGCCGAACACAACGAGGCCGCCCGCGACGCGGTGTAGTCACGCGTCGGTGGTCACACTGGGCAGGCGAAGTGCCCGAGTACGGTCCACCAGCTCGACGCCTGCCGGTGTCCCGGCCAATGCCTGGTGCACCGCCGGGATGCGTTCGACGGCGGCACCGTAGGGGTGATCGCCCAGCATGTCGCAGGCCTGGTGCGCCAGCGTCGCGGCGTGATCGACATCGGTGGGGGCGTGCGCCGCGGCGAGGTCAAGCAGCACGACCGCGCGCTGCTTACCAGCCTGCGGGTCTAGGTCTAGCTCGCCGAGGGATCGGTCGAGCCAGCGTGTGGCGGACTCGTGTCGTCCGGCGAGGAGCTCGGCGTTGCCGGCGAACGCGGCCAGCCGCGCGGGGCTGAAGTAATCCAGCCAGTCCGGGTCACTGCCGGCGGTGCCCAGCGCGTGTTCGGCTTGGCGAATCTGGTCCCGGGCCGTCGCGCCGTGCCCTGTACGCGCGTGGATCTCGGCGGTGACGCAGTGCATCCATGCCCGCAGGTTCGGACCGCCGCCAAAGCGGGCATGGGCCTGGGCGACGTCGAGGTGCCGCCGCGCGGCGAGGGAGTCGCCCGCGAAGCCGGGAACGAACGCGCGGTGAGCGGCGATCGCGGCTGCAAGCGCGTGGTCACCGGCGTGCTCGACGGCGGTCTCGGCCTGCTCGAAGCACCGCGTCGCGATCGTCGGGTTGTCGAGGTCGAAGAACGCGATCCGCGCGGCCAACAGGGCCGTTTCCGCGACAGCACCCGCAAGCGAGTCCGCGCCGTCTCGGTGGGTGGTGGCTTGTCCCAGGAGCGTGAGACCGAGACGAAGATGTCCCAGCGTCGCCTCCCACATCGTGTCCACCGGAGCGGTCCAGTACAGGCTGCGCTGCGAGGCCGTGACACTCTCGTAGGCCTCGACCGCGCGCGGGTCACGGGCGTGTCCAGGACTGTGCCAGGCCGCGTCCGCCTTCTCGACCGTGGCCGAGGCCAGGAAGGGCGACAGACCCGCCGCCAGTGCTGCCCGGAGAAACTGCTGGCGGCCGATACCCCCGCCATCGCTCATCAACAACCTCCTCAGCTCCGCACTGACCATCGCACTCAACGCAGTGTCGGTGACCGCCGAGTCGGTCACCGACGGATCGCCGGGCTGGTTCTCCAACTCCTCGATCGTCAGCAGCCCCAGCTCGCTGGCGGGCATCCCGAACAGGAGCACCAGATGTTTACGGAAACGGGGTTCGGGCCAGCGCTGCCCGGACTCCCACCGACGCACCGTATGCGCGGTCAGCCCCGACTCGCCGTCACCGTGCGCACGCATACTCCCGGCGAGTTGCTTGACCAGTTCCTCCCGGCTCCACCCGCGTTGCAGCCGTTGCCAAGTCAACCGCTTGTTCGGCAGGTACCGGCGCGTCTCGCCATCGCCCATTCCCATTCACCCCATGCGCAAGCCGATGCACCGTTCGTGACGGTATACGCAGCTCAACCGGCCCGCCATGCATGGCAACGCCTGGCCACCCCGCGGCCCCTACGTCCCCAGGCACGCCGGGACTGTACTCGACAAACATCCGTACACGAGGCTTCATTGAAGAGGGTCCTCATGCTGGTCACCGACATCACACCCGACACCAAATGCCCCGAAACCGCACGCGCAGGCCGGTGGCATCTACCTCGGTTCGTGGCCCACCACGTCGTCACCATGCCCGGCCGCCTCGTGGCCCGCGACACCCATCAAACGCTCATGCTCGCGCGTTGTGGTCCGCAGCGTCTTCGCGCTCCGCGTCGCGGCGAGAGCGACAGTGAGCGATGCCTGGCATGTACGCGCCTGCGTCACGTCGAGTCCACCTACGAACCAGTCGGCGCGGCCCACTAACCACGTGGGCACCCACTCGCTCCGCGACGCCACCGGTCGCCCCGTCATCGGTAGCGGCACGACGTTCGGACCGGGTGGACGGCACAGCCATGAACTCATGAACGCACACACCGACACCTTCCACCTCGACGCCGTCACCGGAACCCTTCCGGCCGACCCCAGGTTCGAAGACACCTCACTTAAGGCTGCCGAAACAGGAACAGCCCTACCTGATGGGGAACGCCCCTCACGAGACCTGCTTGAGCGCGTATTGGACGGGTTGAAACGTCTCACCTTCGATGACGAGCAGTGATGCGAATCATCCCGCACCATTCGCGCCGCCATGCTGATATGCGCGACAGGCATGACTCGGACCTGGACCGGACACTTGCGCTGGGGCGGGAGGCGTTGCGGGTGTGCGCGGATCAACCGATTCGATCAGTCTGGCAGCGGGCCACCACCTTGCACGGACTCACCCAGCGCTGGGCCAACGAACCGCAGGTCCTCGAGTTCTCTGACCAACTCCGCAGCTGGCGCGATCGCCCTGATGTCCAGGCTATCTCCGGTCGAACCGGTTGAGGGCTGTTCCTTGGAGACGGGTAGGTGTGTACCGCATGGGCACCTCGTACAGCTCGACCTTCCCGACCAGGCCGCCAACCGACCCCGATGACCCCGCCAGCGTCGCCCGCAACGATCAAGCCGCGTTCGAGCAGGTCGACCAGATGCTGTGTCACTGGGACCGGGCCCATCGGCGCTCGTATCACTGGATGGTCACCCTGGACAAGCAGTCCCACGCCGTCGAGCTGAGCCAGCGGTGCCAGGCGGCCCTTCCAGAGCACGGCCTGGATCTCATCCCACCCGAGAGCCTGCATCTGACCGTGCGGCGTTTCGGGTACGTCGATCAAGTTCCTGCCAGCACGCTCGACGCCGCGGTTACCACCGTCAGCGAGCATTGCCGGGCGGCCCGGCCCTTCGACCTCCGCCTACTCCCTTTGGCCGGTTCACCCGGCGCACTTCGCTTCAGCGTGGCCCCGTGGTCTCCACTGCTGTGCCTACACCGAGCAGTGTCCGCGGCCTCCGGCTACGACGACGTAGACCCGCTGACCCAGTACCGCCCGCACGTGGGCATTGCCTACAGCAACCAGGTGCAGCCGCCCGGTCCGTTCATCGCCGCCGCCCACAAGGCCCGGTCACTACCGTCAACCGCGATCACCATCACCGAGCTACGGCTGGTCGAGCTGGACCGGACCGACCACCAGTACCGATGGCATGTGCTCGAACGCCTCCCGATAGACGCGGCGTAGTGAACTGGCAAACATCGACTTCGGCATAAACACCGATAGCCGAGGCACGCGTGGACGAACGGTCTGTTCCAGTCGTGGGTGGCGGGCCGCAGCCAGGTCCCTGCTGGATGTCAGCGTTGCGTGTCGATCAGTAGCCCGTGTCGAGCTCGTCGTGAAGGTCCTGGTCGAGCCGCTGACGCCAGTTCGTCGATGAGGTGGGGCGGGCCGAAGCGCGGACGCTCGTCACGGTCCAGTTCAGTCCGGTCGCGGTGTCGTGTGATTGCCCCGCCATGGCCTTCTCGACATGCCGCCGGATGGCCAACACGTCGGTGCGCTGTGCGTGCCCGATCTCGCGGACGCCGCGGCGCACGTGCCGGTTGAGCAGGTCGATGCCGTTCTCGGGTCCGGTGGCGAGCAGGAGATACGAGTCGGCGACGCCCCACTCGACCTGCAACGTGAGCCAGCGTTCGTGCGACGCGCTCTCGGGTAACGGGATCTCGATCGAGTCGGTGCGCCAGCGCATGTCGAGCAGGTAGTAGCGAGGCCGTCGCGACTGCGCCGCCCGGGCGTCATCGGCTGTCCTGACGAGCCGGAGGTGTCCCGCATCACGCCTCAACGCCTGGCAGGCGCTCGCGGCGATGCGGCTCCGGTAGACGGCCCGCACCGGCCACGCCTGGGGCAGTGCTTCAGGCATATCCCCACCACCCGACACACGAGGTGGCCGTGTCGGAGTACGGGACCGCCCCTTGCCCGCCTGTCCCGCCGGGCCGGTCCGGCACGCTGTCGAGATAGCAGGTGGTGAGAGCGGTATCGGCTTCCAGGCCCGGGAAATGCACCCACGCCTGGCCGTGGAAGTCCTCGGTGGCCACGGTGACTCGGGCGCACCGCGCGGCGGGCACGAGGGGAACACGGCACGGCTCGACGATCCGAGACCAGACCGTCTCGCTCATGATGAGCGCCGCGCCGAACCGTTCGCCGGTCGCATCACGCCGGCACCAGTGAGCGACCACGTCGCAGAACGCCCTGGCCGACAGAAGCCGAGTCAAGGTGATGTAGGTCCGGTGGTACCGACCGTTCTCGTGCATCGGACCCACATGCACTGCCACACGCGCCCGCATCGGGAATCGCGCATGGCGATTGCGGGTGCGCAGGAGGTGGTCGAGATAGAACACCACTTCGGTCAGCGCGACGAGGTGGCGTTCGGGGTAGGCGACCATGACCCCGTCACCGGTTTCGCGGAAGTGCCGTGCCTGCCCACTGTCCAGCCCTACCGAGGCGAGTGCTTGGTCCAGGAGCTGTTCCAGCTCGGACTTCATCGGGTCGAGCAGGTCGTCGGGCACCCTCGACGACCCGACCATGTCGATGGCCAACACGGCGTGCGACTGCGCCTCGTACCTGGCGCACGACAACAGCGCCATCAGATCCCATCCCTCCGTGCCGTAATGATCACGGAACGGAGTGTGGGACCGCCGGAACGGATTTTCGGTTCGCCGCTGAACGCATCAGACACTTGATGCGGCCGATTCCTGGTTCGGATATCACCCGGCATCAACCGTCAGCCGCGAACGTTCACCGGTGAACGTTCAGACCGGCGCATCCGTGGTCCCCTGAAGATCATGGGAACGATCGGGCGCCGGATGGTCGATGGTGAGCACAAGCTCGCGATCACCGTGGAACACCAATTCTCGCTCGCAGAGACCGTCGAGGCCGTGATGGTGCTCAAACCAGCCCTGCGGCCCGGAATCGGACGGCACGTCCGTCCGCTGCAGATTTCCGAGGTGCGTCAGGCTCTGCACCACGTGGCCCGCCATCAAACCGGCCGGCCGCATCCGGTGTTACTGGCCTATGAGGACGAACCCGCGGGCGGCGAACTCCACCAGCTCGCCGACTGGATACGACGAGAGCTGGTGAGACTCGGCCTGTTCACCGGTTCCGGCTGCCCGCCTGACACGTGGCCGGAGCCGACAACGACCAGCGACTCGACACACGGGAAAGGCTAGTCTGAACGCTCATGGTGGGTGGCACGCAACAACCCCGGCCCGGAACGCTCCTGGACCTGCTCGACGAGCCGCTCCGCGGCGAACTGGGCAGTCTCGGCATCTCGACACGGTTCTCCCGCGGAGAACGGCTCATCCACGTCGGCGACCCCGGCGAATGGGTCATGCTCGTGACCTCCGGCGTCGCCCAGGTCGTGGGAGAGGACGCCAACGGTGCCACCGTGATCCTCGACGTCGCCGCTGCCGGCGACCTCATCGGCGAGGCCGCGGTGCTCGACCCGGACCACCCGCAGCGCATGGCCAGCGTCGTCGCCATGAGCACCGTCGTCGTGCGCCGCATCCCGGCACCGGAGTTCCGCGCGTTCCTCGACAAGCGCTCCGAGGCCGCAATCGGGCTGCTCGTGATCGCCAACCGCCGCATGCGTATCGCCCAGCACCAACGCACCGTGACCCAAACCCGGGTCAGCTTCCAGCACATCGCTGAACGCCTCGACTATCTCCTCGACACCTGCGGCTACCGCACCGAACACGGCTGGGCCTTCACCGTCCCCTGGACCCGCGAAGACCTCGCCGACTTCATCCCCACCGGGCGCACCACCCTCATCACCAAACTGACCCGGTTCGAAGAACAGGGCATCATCGCCCGCGCCCGCAAATTCATCACGGTCGCCGACCGCGCCCGGCTCACCGCCGTGGCACAAGGCCGAACCGCCCTCGACTGAACCTTCCACGCCTGGCCGGCGGCATCACAGAGTGGGCCGACAGCGCCACAGCACATGTGCACTGCACGTGTGCGTTCTCACCGGACGACTCGTAGACGCGGTGTTCGGTTGACTCCGGAGTCACTCCGGTAGTTACCCTGCCGTTACGTGCGGCTACAGGGGGAGAAATGGACGGACCGGGCTATCACGTCGATGTCGACACGCTCGAACAAGCCGGAACCGCAGTTCAGAAGGCCGTCGAGGCACAGGACAACTTCGAATTGCGCAGTTTGACTGGTGAGCCGGAAATGTACGGTGACGAGCCGCTGCGGAACGCGCTCATGGACGTCTGCGTCCGGTGGAGCGATCGGATCGACGAGCTCGTCGACGACGCCGAGGAGATCGGTCAAGCCTTGAAGGCCTCGGCCCAGGCCTACCGCGAGGCCGAGCAGCAGGCCAAGGGCGCATTGCCCGACGACCCGGCTGTGGACGTGGCCGATGGCTGAGCTGGGCGAGACCGACAACCCGCGAGCGCTGATCCAGGGCAACCCCGAAGCGATCGACAAGAACGTCCAGGTCCTCAATTCGCGCGGCAAGCAGGCCGTCAACGCCGCGATCGGGTTGCGAGCGATCGACACGGGCGCCTGGACCGGACCAGCAGCGAACGCCTTCCGTGACGAGTTCTCCTACGAACCGACCAAGTGGTACGAGGCCGGTGACTCGTTGACCTATGCTGGCGAGGTCCTCGGGCTCTATGCCGGAACGCTGCGCTGGGCACAGGGTCAAGCGCGCGAGGCCATCGAGCTGTGGAAGCAGGCGCAGCAGCAGACCGCGAAAGCCCGGGCCAAACACGATCAAGCAGTCACCGACGCCACCCGCCAGAACCAGGCTAACGCCGCCGCTGGAAACCCGACGTGCATCACCGTCGAACCGTTCTCCGACCCCGGCCAATCGACCCGACAGGCAGCCCGCGACACCCTCAACCGGGCACGCCACCAACTCAAACAGGTCGCCGACGACACCGCGCAAGCCCTCCGCAGCATCACCCCGGCCGAAGAGGAAACGACCCTCAGCAAAATGGGCCACGGAGCCCTCGACCTCGCCGGCCTCATCCCGGGCATCGGTGAACTCGCCGACGGCACCAACGCCGCCTGGTACGCCGGGCAAGGCCGCTATGCCGAAGCTGCCATCTCCGGAGCCGCCGCCGTCCCCTTCGCGGGATGGGCCGCCACCGCCGGCAAGGCCGCGGACAAGGCCACCGACATCGCCAAGGCCGCAGGACACGCACCCGCGAGGTTCGGCCATGCCACCCACACCAACTACCGCAAGACCTTCTTCGAAAAGCACCCCGACCTCGAAGGCAAGGTCGTCGTCCACCACGCCGTCGAACAGAAAGCACTCAAGCAATACCCCAATAACGGGATCACGGCAGCGGAAATGCACTCCTACGAAAACCTCCGCGGCATCCCCAAAGGTGAAAATGCAACGCTACACCTGAGTGAGATACGGAAAGAATGGAATAGGTTCTACAAGCACAACCCGAACGCATCCACTGAAGACCTCCTGGACTTCGCGACCCATATCGACAACAAGTACGGCGGCCGATTCAACCCGCCGGTAAGGTGACCTCGATGCCCTACTACTCCCTTGAACCTGCTGCACCTGGCGAATTTGGCGATCACGTAGTGATGGACGCATCGGTCCACCCTCCACGAGTTACGCATGCACACCTGCATCTCGACGGGTGGCTCGGTGATGAACTGATCGAGTCCTACCCGTGCTACTTCATCTCGGAGACACTCGCCGCCACCATCGAAAACAGCGAGCTCGACCACTACGAGCTTCGCGACGTCGAGGTGACCGTCTCCGAGGACGCACCCGACGATGAACGTGCCGCCATCCCCGGCATCCGCTGGCTCTTCGTCACCGGAACGCCCGGCGTGGATGACCTTGGCACCACCGCTATCGGCCAACTCGTCGTCTCCGACCGCGGCCTCGCCGTTCTACAGCAGGGGAACCTCGACCACTGCGACATTGAGGACTACACCGCGACCTGACCCGGCACCGATAACTCTTGAACGCCGCGCGCCAGCCCCGTCTCGGACACACGAGCGCCTTCCACCCGAAGCGCCGTCGGAGACAGGACGCGTCACGACGCCGGAGGGAGACCACTGCAACGTGATGTACTACCTGCTTCGTCCCGATGTGGCGGGCGGGCTCGGCGATGGAACGGTGCTCGACACGTCCACGCACCCGCGATGCTGACACGTGCAACTCCATCTCGGGCTCTACGTCGGCAACTGAGCCAAACCGGAGGCCGCTGGAGACGCCGCGTCGTCGCGATGCGCCGAGGACAGATACCTGCGAAGGGACTCCTCAACGGAGGCGCGACCAGGCGGCAATGCCTCCAGGCGAACCGCCTGCTCTGCGAGCTACTGACTCACAACCGCGGCGATCAGCGCGTCCTGGGAGGAGACAGTGCGCTGCGACGCGCAGGACTCCCCGCTTACTCCGGCGGCATGGTCAACGACGAACCGACGGACCGCATCTACGGCAACAACCCGACATCGCCGCGGGCGAATCCACGAGGCGACCGGCCACACCTCCATGCTTCGCGATATTCAAGGAAACCTGCGCCACCCGGTGGCCGCCGCGGTCACCGAGGCGGTCCGGCCCCGGCCGCCCGGCCGCACCGTAGGCGGACCAGGACAACGGCCTGAGCAGGGCAGCGATCAGCGGTGCGGTCAAGCGGGGCCGACAGGAACGAGAAAGCACGCGGCAACCGGGACGCCCACGTCCCCGTTGAGGACCGGTCATGCCTCCAACGTGCGTACGGCCGGCGGCCGTTCGATGGCCTGAGCTGCGCGGGTCAGGGCGTCACGGACGGCAAGGAGCGCGGGGTGGGTTTCGCGGCCTGTCCTGACTGCGGTGAACAGTGTCCGGCTAGGACGGTCGGGCAGGTCGAGTGGCACAATCCCTTCAAAGTGCGCCTCACCCAGGAGCGAAGGGACGAAGTATACGGCGTGTCCACATCGGACCAGCTGAATATTGAGCAGCGGGTCGGGCGTGTGGGCCAGCACGCAGGGTTCGAATCCGGCGTCGTGGCACTGGGCCACTGTCCAGGTATGGATTCGGGTTCCTGACGGTTCCAGGGCCCACGGTCTGTCCTTGAGATCGGAGAGCCTGCGGGGTGTTCCGTTGCTGCGTGCGGAACCGGTGAGAGCTCCGTCGGCAGGGACGACAAGCCGGATCGGATCGGTGTAGAAGTTCTCACGATGGATTCCGGACTGGACGGGGAACGCCGATCCCGGGTATTCCTCACCCCAGAACGAGGTCGAACTCGTGGGACAGCAGCGCGGCATGCCCGTCGTCGACCTCCCGATGGATGAGTCGGATGTCGACTTCGGGATAGCTATCCGCCAAGTTCGAGCGCAAGTCCGAGCAAGACGAGGCCTACGCGCACCGAATGCTCGACACCACGACGCGCACCGGTACCCCGACATGACACCCCGCCCGCCAACCTCTTCCACGTGCCACGCAGTTCCTCTGTCTTGCGCGAGAGGGGGACGTTGCTACCGAAGGAGCGCCACAGTGATCAGCGTCTTCGATCTGTTCTCCATCGGCATCGGCCCGTCCAGCTCCCACACCGTGGGACCCATGCGAGCAGCCAAGCTCTTCGCCGACGGACCGACGATGACGGCAGGACCAGCCACGTTCGAGCGCTTCGCGTGGAGCTGTTCGGCTCGTTGGGGGCCACGGGGACAGGACATGGCACCCCGGGTGCGGTGTTACTAGGTCCGGAGGGCCTGGATCCGGAAACAGTCGACCCGGCCTACGGCGCCCGGCGCAGGGAGCAGATCCGGCGCACCGGCACCCTCGACCTCGCCGGGCACCACCCCATCACCTTCGCCGAGGACGACATCTCACTCATGCCGGGCACCGTCCTGCCCCACCACATCAACACACTGCGCTTCACCGCCCACGACGGCGAGGGCTCCACCGTGGCCGAGCAGACCTACTACTCGCTCGGCGGCGGGTTCGTGGTGTCCGACACCGACGTGACAGCCGAGGACTGCACGCACACACCGGACGGCACGCCCGCTCCGCACCGGTTCGACACCGCCGCCGACCTGCTCGACATCTGCGCCCGCACCGGCCTCGACATCGCCGACGTGATGCTCGCGAACGAGTCCACCACCCGCCGCCCCGACCAGATCCACACCGGCCTCCTCCGCATCTGGCATGGCCGCAATGTCGGTGAACGAGCAGAACGCGGCAGGAGGGCGCGTCGTGACCGCCCCGACCAACGGCGCCGCCGGCGTCATCCCGGCTGTGCTGTTCTACGCCCTCCACTACCTACCCACGCTACGCACAGGCGACGCGGCAACCCGCGACGACGCCGTCGTCCACTACCTACTCACCGCGGGAGCCATCGCCATCCTGTTCAAACAGCGGGCATCGATCTCCGGCGCCGAGGTCGGCTGCCAGGGCGAGGTCGGATCCGCCTGCTCCATGGCAGCCGGAGGTCTGACAGCCCTGCTAGGCGGCACACCGGCACCGACATGCTCGACAAATACAAGGAAACCTCCACCGGCGGCCTCGCCGTCAACGTCATCGAATGCTGACCCCCTCACAGGCAAACAATCGTGACCTGCCGGGCGATCCAGCGAACATACAGGTCACAAGGGTGGACCGGGGCAGGACTTGAACCGACTGCCAACGGATTATGAGGCATCCGGCAGCCGTCACACAGCACCCTCACCAGCAGAAACGCTCGCACGAGATGTCACGGTGGGTGCGAACGAAGCAGCATGAGGAACCGTTTCGCACCCAAACTCGCACCCAGGCAACACACTCGAGCCAGCCGACGCGCCGGTGACTTCCGCGGTCGACCATCCTGGAAAGACGGTTTGGCGAAACCCACCTCACCTCCGTCACCACTTCCACCTGGTTCAACCTTCTGATCCGTAGTCAGTGGGGAGCCGCTGTCGCCGAGTGTCTCTCAGGGTCGAAAAGTGCAGGTCATACGACGCCTGCGCCAGACTTCGATGCCAGCGAGTGCCGATCCGTGCCGGGCTCGAGCACCCAATTAGCCTCTGATTTGCCAGCGCGGCGCGCGCCAAGCCGCATGACGATCCGTCGCTGATCGCGCACTTTCATGCGTCCGGTTGGGGAGTCCGCCCTTTACACCGCATGCGGAACGCGGCAAGCAAGCCCAATTGTCCCTGCTCGGGACCCCATCCGGCCCTGGGGCCTTGCCTGGGACGGTGTGTCCCAGTAAATTTGGCTTCGAATGGGGCCGGATCGCATCGGCAATCGGGTAGGGGCTGTCATGACGAGGAGGTATCGGTGACGTTGTCGTCGTCGACTGGGGTTGATCCGTTCGACCAGGAGTATCGCGATCTGCTGGCGACCTTGTCTGAGGGGTCGGTGCACCAGAGTTTTGATCCGTTCCAGGACATCGACTGGGACGCGCCGGAGTACGCCATCGACCCGCACGACCGGCGCTGGGTGCTTTCGGCCGATATCGATCCGCTGGGTGCGACCCAGTGGTATCGGGATCTGCCGCTGGATCGGCAGATCGAGATCGGCAAGTGGCGGCTGGCCAACTCGCTCAAGGTCGGTTCCGCGTTCGAGAGCATCCTGATCCGCGGGATGATGCAGTACATCTTCAAGCTGCCCAACGGGTCAGCGGAGTTTCGCTACTGCCTGCATGAGATGACCGAGGAATGCAACCACATCCAGATGTTTCAGGAGCTGGTCAATCGGATCGGTGTCGACGTTCCCGGGATGCGGCCGTGGTTTCGGAGGATGTCGCCGCTGATCGGGGTGGCCGGTGGCTACGCGCACGTGATCCTGTTCATCGGCATCCTGGCGGGTGAGGAACCGATTGATCACTTCCAGAAGGCCGTCATCCGCGAGGGCGCGAACATGCCCCCGGCGGTGCTGCGCGTGATGCAGATCCACATCGCCGAGGAAGCGCGGCACATCTCCTTCGGCGGCGATTTCCTGCGGGTGCATATCGAGAAGATGGGCCCGGCGGGCAAGGCGGTGTGTGCGCTGGCGTTCCCGCTGGCGATGCGGTGGCTCGCGGGTGAGATCATGACGCCGCCGCGCTCGTTCGCCCGGCAGTTCGGTATCCCGCGCGAGGTGTTTCGGGAGGCGTTCTGGCGTAGCGAGCATTCCCGGGCGATTCTGAGTAGCTACTTCGGTGACATGCGCAAGCTCGCCACCGACCTCGGCTTGATGAACCCGATCAGCAGGCAGCTGTGGAAGCGCCTGCACATCGACGGGAAGCCTTCGCGCTATCGCGGCGAGCCGTCTCGTGACGCGCGGCGGGTGGGCTGATGCCGCACGTTGTCACCCAGTCGTGCTGCAGCGACGCGTCGTGTGTGTTGGCGTGCCCGGTCAACTGCATCCATCCGACTCCGGACGAGCCCGACTTCACCTCGGCGGAGATGCTCTACATCGACCCGGCGACGTGTGTCGACTGCGGTGCGTGCGTGTCGGCGTGCCCGGTGGACGCGATCAAGCCGCACACCAAACTCACCGACGAGGAACAGGACTTCCTCTCGATCAACAGCGACTTCTACCGCAGCCCACGGGAATACCCGATACTGGCGCCGGTTGTACCACCATTGACGGTGCGCGACCGGCCCGAATCGCTGCGGGTCGCCGTTGTCGGGTCCGGGCCCGCGGGCATGTACGCGGCCGATGAGATCCTGACCATTCCGGGCGCGCGGGTCAACGTGTTCGAGCGGCTGTCCCAGCCGTACGGGCTGGCCCGGTGGGGCGTGGCACCCGACCATCAACGCACCAGAAAGGTCAGCGACCAGTTCGACCGCATCTGTGACCAGGAGGGGCTTAGTCTGTTCTGCGGCGTCGAGATCGGCAAACACCTCACCCACGACGAGTTGCTCACTCACCACCACGCGGTCGTCTACGCTGCGGGCGCCTCGTCCGACCGCAAGCTCGACATACCCGGTATCGATTTGCCCGGCACGGCCTCCGCGACCGAGTTCGTCGCCTGGTACAACGGCCACCCGGAGTTCACCGACCGCACGTTCGACCTGTCGCACCGCCGTGCCGTGGTGATCGGCAACGGCAACGTCGCCCTCGACGTCGCCCGGATCCTCACCGTCGACCCGGACACCCTCACCGAGACCGACATCTCCCCGGCCGCGCTGCGCGCGTTGCGCGGCAGCGGGATCGAGGAAGTCGTGCTCGCCGGTCGGCGCGGGCCTGCCCAGTCGGCCTTCACACTGCCCGAGCTGGTTGGACTCCGCTCGACTCCCGGCGTCGAACTCACCGCCCGATCGGAAGAACTGGACCTCGCCGACGCTATGGATCACAAGCTCACGGCGCTGCGCGGCCTCTCGCCTGCTGCGAACACGGCGCGGCGCATCGAGCTGCGCTACCTACTGTCCCCGGTCCGGATCACCGGAGGTGCCCATGTCGACGGGGTCGAGTTCGAACGCAACGAACTCGTCGACGCGGCCGACGACGTCGCGCGCGTCAAATCAACCGGAGAGCTCGAGGTCATGGACGCCGGGCTGGTGCTGACCTCGATCGGATACCGGGGGACGCCGCTGCCCGGCCTGCCATTCGACGAGGCGGCCCGTGTCGTGCCGAACGAGCGTGGCCGGGTGCTCCATCCCGAAACCGGCGACGCTTCGCCGGGTACGTTCGTCACCGGATGGATCAAGCGCGGCCCGAGCGGCTTCATCGGCAACAACAAGTCCTGCGCATTGGAAACCGTGACCGAACTGGTCGCCGACTTCAACGCGGGCTACCTGGCCGCACCCGCAACGAGCAGCGACGAGCTCTCAACCCTCGCTGAGCAACGCCGACGCGTTCTCACCTCGTGACAGCGTCGTCGCTGGCGAGGCTGGGCAGCTGGTTGATGACCGTGACGAGTTCGGCCGTCGGGTCGATGATGAGCCCCGCGGACTGAAGAGCGCCATCAAGCACGTACCAGGCATACGTCGCGAGATCAGCGACGACCTCCGATTGGTTCGTGTCCGGGTTCGGATCGCGGACCCATTGGGTCAGCGTGCCCTCCACCATCGTAACGACGGCCGTGCTCAATGATCTGAAGGCGCTTTCATCGACTTCGATCGATTTCGCTACGGACCCGATGATCTCGCGCGCCTTGCCGGCCATTCTGGCCTTCAGGCTGCTGACCGCGTCCGTATTGGCCTCGTCGGCGGTCGGGCCGTTGCGCAGGAACTCGTGCAGCCGCGGATGCTCCGACATCCACTCCGCGACAGACTGAATGGATCGGGTGAGGATCTCCTCGACCGAACCCTCTGAGATGTTTAGCTCCGCATCCAGCATGGCCGCAAAGTCCTCAACCAGATACGACCTGACTCGACGGTCCAGATCTTCACGATCACTGAACCGGCGATACACCACGGACTTGGCCAAACCCGCCCGCTTCGCGACCTGCTGCACCGCAATATCCGCGCCCGGGGAACTTTCCTCGAGCAACTCCACCGCCGCCCGCAGGATCAACTTCTCTCGCGCGGAGTTATGCCCCTCCCACCGCGCACGGTAGCCGCTGCCCGAACGACGCACTGCGCGTTCCGCGTTGATTGACACGCCCCAAGTCTATCCAGGGCCCAAACGCCATACTCAGCGAGCGGCTGTCTCAGCAAGGGAGCCTCAACCGCACATGATCAACATCATGCACTGACCGTGTCCGACCTCGACCTGCAACACCCATCGACGCCGAATCTCTCCGGCCAGGCGAGGTAGCTGGCCAGGGTGTAGACCGGGCTGCGGCCAAGGCTGCCGCGGGAGTAGTCGTAGCGGCGGGTGGTGCGCGGGTCACGGTGCCCGGCCCAGGTCCTGCACGTCCCGGATGTTCGCCCCGGCATCCAAGGCGAGGGTGATGGCAGTGTGACGCAGGCTGTGCGCCGAGAGCTGGTCCCACACGTCGATCCCGGCGGTGCGGGCCAGCCGGCGCACCAGCTCCCACAGGTGGTTCTGCCGCAGCTGTCCGGGCCGCTGGCGCCACCCCTCGGGGCCGGCCGCGGCCGCGCGGGCCTCGAAGTAGACCTCGAGTGCCTCCCAGGTGGACGGGGCCAGCGGGATCTTCACCCGGCGCCCACCCTTACCCACGATCGTCAGTACCCGATGGCCGCGGTCCCGCGAGAGCGCGTCGACGTCGGCAGCGGTGAGCTCGTCGGTACGGATCGCGCTGTGCACCAGCAGCCGCACGATCGCCGCGGTGCGCAGCCGCTGCGGGCCAGCATCGGCCGCGGCCAGTAGCGCCCGGGTCTGCTCGCCGTCCAGGCCGATGGTGGCGGTGTGGTCCCGATCGACCGTCGGCCGCGCCACCCCGGCCGTCGGCACGACGTCGACCAGATCGTGCGCGGCCGCGTACCGGTAGAAGCTCGACAGCGCCGACAGTCGCCGGCACACCGTCGACGCTGCCGCCCCGGCGACTTCCTGTTCGCGCACCCACAGGTCCACGTGCACCCGCCCCGCCGACAGCACATCCACCTCACGCTCGCCCAGCCACGCCAACCATGCCAGCAGATCACCGCTGTAGGCCCGGCGCGTGCGCCGCGACCGCAACGAAGACAGCCACGCCGCCAGCAACACCTGCTCCCGCTGCGGCAACCCGGCCAGCTCGGCCCGCTCGGCATGAGCCCGCTCGACCAGTTCGCCGACCACACGCAGCTGGCTCAGCTCACCCGAACTTGCAGACGGCGCCAGCTCGGTGCTCACGACTGCTCCTCCTGCGCGCGAGCCTGCTTTTGTGCGATGTCTTGTTTGACCCCGTCCGACAGCTTGTCGAAGAGGGCTTTCCGCTCTTTCGGACGGCTGATGAGTTCGTCGACCAGGTCGTTGGCAGCCGCCAGTAGGGCCCCGATCACCGCGGGCCCAGTGTGATCGTCCAAGGCCATCACGACGAGTTCGCTCGGCTGATCCTCGCCGTGCAACACCTTGTTGCCCGTGAACCGCACGACGTTGAGGATCTGGGCCAGGTCAGGGCTCACACGGTCGTGCAACCGAGCGATCCGTATATCCAGTCCATCCTTGGAAGAAGCCCCGGAATCTAGCTGCTTGATGAGCTTCTCCACGGTGGCGCGCGCGAGTGCCGCCCCCGCGCGCAGTGACACCGCCGCGACTGAAGCAGCCTCGACATAGAGCTCACGCACCTCAGGAGGCATGTCGGGATGCGGCCTGTCCCCCAGACTCGCTGACGGGTAGACCATGACCTCCGCGCGCCACAGCGCCGGCCGCTGGCAAACCGCACAGTGCGAGGACTTCCACAGATTCAAGAAATGACCGCCAGCCGTGGTCCCCGACTCCACCGGCCCGCCAGGACCGCCCATTGCGGAACGGCCCACGAGCTCTGCCCACTTCTGTTGCGCCACGACCCCGCAGTGTGGACAGGCAAAGGCGGGCTTGTCTCGCGCCGGATGGTGATCTGAGTCGGCGGACTGTTCGTCCGGTTCGATGTGTTCGTCAGGCTCGGTCATGGTCGGAACCGTAGCGGTGACCCCCGACAGGGTCGCCGGGTGATACAGCGGATTATCACCCGACGACCCGAGTCCACTGTCACGCTGTCTTGACACACCTCTGATATGCCGCTCTGGCCCAGCGACCACCGAGGAATGCAACCACAATCACGATGCCCCCGCAGACCAATCGTCGTTGCCACACTTATCACCGCAGCACTCGCCGCCGTCGCGTGCAGCATCGTGTGTCGGCGTTCGCCTTGTCGCGGGCGGTTAGATGCGTCGCTTCGCTCGTCAACCGGCGATTCCTTGCCTGATCAGGCTTCGAGGAGGCGCTTGAGGTGCGCGACGGCCTGGGCGACGGCGGCCTCCGACTGAGGCGTGTCGTGCATGGAGTTGACCATGACGAAGTCGTGGATGATGCCGCCGTAGCGGACCTGGGTGACTTCGACGCCGGCGCGGCGGAGCTTGGCAGCGAAGGCTTCGCCCTCGTCGCGGAGCACGTCGGCCTCGGCGGTGATGATCAGCGTCGGCGGGAAGAACGCCAGCTGCTCCTCCGTCGCACGCAGCGGAGAGGCGGTGATCTCGTTCCGCTGAGCCTCGTCGGTCGTGTATTGGTCCCAGAACCACTTCATGCCGTCGCGAGCCAGGAAGTAGCCCTCGGCGAAGGTTTCGTAGGACTCGGTGTCGAAGGCGGCGTTGGTGACCGGGTAGAACAGTGCTGCGCCGCGGAAAGCGACGTCGCCGCGCTCGTGGCCCATGAGGTTCAGCGCGATCGCCATGTTCCCGCCGACCGAGTCGCCGGAGATGACGACGCGGTCGGGGTCGAGGTGGTGCTCCGCGCCGTGCTGGACGATCCACTGCGCCACGGCGTAGGACTGTTCGTTCTGCGAAGGGTATTGCTGCTCGGGTGCGCGCTGGTAGTCGGGGAAGACCACGGCCGCGCCGGTGCCGACTGCCAGGTCGCGCACGAGCCGGTCGTGGGTGTGGGCGTCGCCGAAGACCCAGCCCGCGCCGTGGGTGTACAGCACGACGGGAAGGGTGCCGATCGCGCCCTTCGGGCGGACGATGCGGGTGGGCACCTCGCCGGTGGGCCCGCCTGTGACGGTGATCCACTCCTCGTCGATCTCGGGCTTGTAGATCTCCTCGTCCTGGACTTGGTCGACGGCCTGGCGACCCTCCTCGGGCGGCAGCTGGTAGAGGAACGGCGGCTCGGAGGTCGCCTCGACGAACGCCTGGGCGGCGGGCTCGAGGGCGATGCCGTGCGGGTTAGCAGTCATGATGGCTCCTTCGTGTTGTTCTTGCGGATACTGATGAACGAAGAGCGGGTCTCGGTGATCGTCTAGGCGAGCGCCTCGACGAGGGCGTGGGCAAGCTTGCGGGAGGACTGCGGGTTCTGGCCGGTGTAGAGGCTGCCGTCGACGATCACGTGCGGGCGCAGCGGGATGAGGCCCTTGTCGTATGCGATGCCGAGTTCCTTGAGCTTGTCTTCGAGTAGCCACGGGGCCTTGCGGGCGAAACTGTTCAGCAGCTCCTCCCGGTTCGACAGTCCCGTCATCTTCCGACCGGCGAAGGGCGAGCGGCCGGCGTCGTCGACGGTCGCGGCGATGACCGCCGGGGCGTGGCAGAGAAGCGCCAGCGGTCTGCCCGAGGCGAGGCGCTCGGTGAGCAGCTTTCCGGAGAACTCGTCGTAGGCCAGATCTTCCATGGGGCCGTGGCCGCCGGGATAGAAGACCAGGTCGAATTCGTCGGCGTCCATCTCGTACAGATTCTCGGGGTGTTCGAGGACGGGTGCGAGCTCCTCCAGCCGGGCACGCAGCTTCTTGGTGGTGCCGGGCAGACCGCCGGCGATGCCGAGGCTGAGCTCGTCGACGACCGGAGCCTTCCCGCCGGGCGTGGCGACGGTGACGTCCCATCCGGCCTCGACGAACGTCGCGTAGGGCACGACGAACTCCTCGGCCCAGAACCCCGTTGGGTGCTCGGTGCCGTCGGTAAGCGTCCACACGCGCGCGGCGGTGAGGACCATGAGGACTCGGGTCATGACGGCATTCCTCTCGACGTGTTCATCGGATCCCGGTCGCGCGCAGGAGCTTCAGCGCGTTCGTCATGCCGCGCGACCATGCGCGTGCGACGGTGCTGCGCGGCAGGGTGAGACCGCGCAGGCGCTGCTCGGCGATGGACTGCGGCTCGGTGTATTTGAGGATGCCGTGCTCGCCGTGGCGGCGGCCGAGACCGGAATCGCCCATCCCGCCCATCGGGGCGTCGATGCTGCCCCAGGCGGCGGTGAATCCGTCGTTGATGTTGACCGTGCCCGCGTGGATACGGGCGGCGACCTCGCGGGCACTGCGATGGCCCCAGACGCTCGCGTTGAGGCCATAGGGCGTGTCGTTCGCCAGACGAATCGCCTCCTCGACGTCGCGGTAGGGGTAGATCGACACGACCGGGCCGAACGTCTCGTCGGAGTGGACGGTCATGTCCGCGGTGACACCGGCAAGCACGGTCGGCTCGTGAAACAGCGGCCCGATGTCCGGCCGGGCCCGGCCTCCGGCATGCACGGTCGCACCCTTCGCAGCCGCGTCCTGGATGTGGTCAGTGACGGTCTCCAGCTGCTTGTGGTTGGTGAGACTGCCGACGTCGACGCTGTAGTCGTAGGCCGTGCCGAGGACGAGGTCCCGGGTCTTCGCGGCGAACCGGGAGACGAAGTCGTCGAAGTGCGCCTCGGGCACGTAGATCCGCTCGATCGACACGCACAGCTGGCCGGCCGAAGCGAAGCTTGCGGAGATCGCGCCCTCCGCGGTCCGCTCCATGTCGGCGTCCTCAAGCACGACCATCGGATTCTTTCCGCCCAGTTCCAGCGATGTGCCGATGAGATGTTCCCCGGCCTGTGCGGCGATCTTTCGCCCCGAGGCCGTCGATCCGGTGAACATCACGTAGTCGGCCTCGCCGAGCAACGTGTCGCCGATCTGACGACCCGAGCCGACGACCATCTGCCACGCGTCTTTCGGGAGTCCGGCCTCGCGCATCAGCTTCAGCGCCCACAGAGCCGACAGTGCCGTCTGGGTGTCGGGCTTCTGCACGACGGTGTTGCCGGCCATGAGCGCGGGAAGCGCGTCGCCTGCGGCCATACTCAGCGGGTAGTTCCACGGGGAGATGACTGTGACCACGCCCTTGGGGTGGCGCAGCTCCGTGGTGCGAGTCAGGACCGGGATTGCGCCGCGCCGCCGCCGCGGCCTCAGCTGCCGCCCGGCGCTGCGCGCGTAGTAGCGGGCGGTGATGGCGATGTCGGCGACCTCAAGGAACGCGTCCCGACGAGTCTTGCCGTTCTCGGCCTGCATCAGGTCGAGGATCTCATCCTGCCGCTCCAGCAGCAGGTCGTGAAAGCGCAGCAGGATCCGTGCGCGGTCCGCGACCGGCGTCGCCGCCCAGGAACGCTGAGCGGCGCGAGCGTCGGCGAACGCGGCGCTGACCGCATCCGGCATCGCGATGGGAAATGCCGCCAGCGGTTCGCCGGTGTACGGGGCGGTCGCCGTGGCGGTCTCTGCCTCGGGGCCGTGGGCAGCGAGCTGGGTCAAGCCTTCCAGGAGCGCGGGCGAGAGCTGCGGTGGCAGACCCGACAGGAACGGGGTGTCGGTGAGGGCGTTCATGAGCGGGCCTCCCGGCTCGTCGTCGCGCGGGTGTCGGCGCTGATCGGTGCCGGCATGTGCAGAGCAATCTGCGCGCTCGTGGTCACATCGAGGGCGAGAATGCGCTTCGGCGCGACCGACCGGATGTCCTCAGACAGGCGGCCCTGGCCGAGACGGAGCTTGATGTCCCGCGGAAGGGACTTCCGTCCGGTGGCCAGGACGTGCGTCTGGTTCAGCGTCGAGTGCCAGTTCCCCTCGATCTGCGTGTACGACGTCAAAGAAGACACGCGCTCCAGCGTCCGGTGCTGCTTCTGGGACGGCGTCGGCGCGCTCAGCTCCAGATCGGTGCCACCAGTGTCGTTCGCGACCCGGGACGAGACCCGCGCGTCGGTGATGTCGACGTCGATCGGGGTCACCCACTTCGGGAAGCCGTAGCCATCGTGGCCGCGGACCTGCGCGATCTGCGTGTTCACCGGCAGCGACAGCACGTAGGAGTGCAGGTGATCGTTCTTCAGCGCCGCCGCGAGATCGACCGCGCCGAGCCCGCCGTGGCGAATCGGCTTGACTGCGATCCCGGTGGCCGCCTCGGTGTAGAAATCGATGTCGGCGACGTCGTAGCGAAATACCATGATCGAGAAGATCCCCACACCCGGCGCGACCTCCAGCGGCGACAGCTCCCGCGGAAGCCGATCCCGCAGCCGAGAGGCCGGCGCAAGCATCACCAGACGCGCCACAGACGCGGCGTAGTAGAAGTTCGGCGTCCACGTCGGCCCGATCGGCGAGTCCACCCGGGTCTTCGATAGTCCCCGGAAGAACTTCACGTCCGACACTCGAGGATCCTCAGCCACGGCGTCGAGATCCGTGTCCATCCGGTAGCGGTCATAGAGGCCACCGGCGGGCACCTCGACGGCCTTCCGGCCGAGATCCACGGCCACCTTCTCCTGCTGCGTCGATGCCACTGCGGACCTCCTCCAGATCAATGTAAACAGTGCTCACATAAGACTACGACCAAATGTAAGCAGCGTCAACATCGGCAGTGGACTTCTCGTGGATCCGTTCACGCGCGGTTCAGGTCGAGGATCGCCGCCACTGACGCGCGGATGCGTGCGGCGACCTCATCGGCTGGCTCCGGGCGGTATTTGCCGTCGAGATGAAGGAAGGCGAGTCCATGGGCGAGGCTCCACAGCGCCGTGGCGAGTTCGGGCGAGGCCTGACCCGGAAACAGGAGGTCGAGTACGTCGTTGAGCAGGGCGTGCAGTGCCTGCGAGGCCTGAACGCGATCACTGTCGGCCTCGTCGCACTCATTGCCGAACATCAGCCGAAACACCGCGGGCCGGCGCAGGGCGAAGTTGACATAGGTGACCCCGAGCTCGGAGAGAAGGTCGACCGGTGGCGTCCGCGGGGGCGCGCCGGCAAGAACCTCGGAGACCGCGTCGCGGAGATCCTGAAACCCCTCAACCGCAACGGCCGAGTCCAGGGCGTCACGGTCGGCGAAGTGCCGATACGGAGCAGTGGGCGAGACGCCGGCCCGGCGTGCCACTGCGCGCATGGAGTAGGCCTCCCCCGCCTCGAGTATCTCGATCGCCGCCGTCACCAGTGCGGCACGCAGGTCTCCGTGGTGGTAGGGCTTCGTCGATGTTGACACTGCTCACTTCTCCTTCTATTGTAATGTAAGCACTGCAAACATACCGCATTGTTCCGGAGGAAGTCATGCCCACCGCACTGTTCGCGCCCCTCACGCTCCCCGGCGGGGCCGTCCTGCCGAACCGTGTGGCCAAGGCCGCGATGGAGGAGAGCATGGCCTCGACCGGCCAACTGCCTGGCCACACGCTGCGCGAGCTGTACCGGGCCTGGAGCGCCGGCGGTGCAGGGCTACTCATCACCGGCAATGTGATGGTCCACGACTCGGCCGTGACCGGACCGGCGGCCGTCGTCCTCGACGAGCACTCCCCGCTGGAGCCGTTTCGTCAGTGGGCAGATGCCGCGTACAGCGACGGGACGAAGGTATGGATGCAGATCAACCACCCCGGACGCCAGGTCACCGCCGACCTGCCCGGCGTGGCCTGGGCCCCGTCAGCCGTCGGCGTGGAACTGGGCCGCACTTCGCGGCTTTTCGCCCGGCCCGTGGCGATGACCAACCAGCAGATCGCGGACACCATCGACCGGTTCGTCACCACAGCGCGCCGCGCGCAGGACGCCGGGTTCGACGGCGTGGAGATCCACGCCGCCCACGGATACCTCCTCTCGCAGTTCCTCTCGCCGCTGTCGAACAAGCGCACCGACGAATGGGGCGGCAGCCTCGAGAACCGCGCCCGCCTCTTGACCCGCATCGCCCAAGAGATCCGGGCGGCCGTCCGCCCGGAGTTCGCGGTGGCCGTGAAGCTCAACTCCGCCGACTTCCAGCGCGGCGGCTTCGACACCGACGACGCCCGCGCGGTCATCGACATGCTCGCCCCGCTCGGCGTGGATCTCGTCGAGCTGTCCGGCGGCAGCTACGAGAGCCCCGCCATGACCGGCCGCCCGGCAGACGGGCGCACCCAGGCGCGCGAGGCCTACTTCCTCGAGCTCGCGCAGGACCTCGCCACGACCAGCCCGGTCCCATTGATGCTCACCGGCGGCATCCTCCGCCGTCATGTCGCCGAACAAGTCCTCGCAGGCAGAGTCGACGTCGTCGGCATGGGCACTGCACTCGCCATCGACCCCCAGCTGCCGAACAAGTGGCGCATCAGCGCCACGGCGAAGGCCTCACCCGCGCCGATCAGGATCGCCGACAAGGCCATCGCCTCGGCCGCGAGCATGGCCCGGGTCCGCGAGCAGCTGCGCCGCATCGCCCGCGGCCGTACGCCCCGCTCGTCGAAGTGGCCGCGTCTCGCCCTCGCCAAGGAGACCCTGCGCCTCGTGAGGGATCGGCGGCGGTACGCATCCTGGCTACACAGCCGGAAGCAGGATCCCGAGGCACGCGAGCTCAACACCACGGGCGGCGGCGCGCAGGCCGCAGATCTCCTGCGATGACGCCGCCAGCTCCCACGCCGCACGTACTTCCCCTCCCGGGGCACCGAGGCGGGGCCACGACAAAAGAGAAACGACTCCGATGACGCAGACCATCCTGGGCGCGACCGGCCAGATCGCCGTGGAACTCGCCCGCGAACTCAACCGCACGACCACGGACGAGCTGCGGCTCGTCAGCCGCAACCCCCGCGCCGTCAACGACACCGACACTCTGGCCCGCGCCGACCTCCTCGATGCCGAGCAAACTGCGAAAGCGGTCACCGGCAGCGAGATCGTCTACTTCACCGCCGGCCTGCCCGCGAAGACCGAGCTGTGGGAAGCGCAGTTCCCCACCATGCTCCGCAACGCGCTCAACGCCGCCCGAGCCGCCGGCGCGAAGTTCGCCTACTTCGACAACACCTACATGTACCCGCAGGACGAACGCGTCCAGGCCGAGGACACCCCGTTCGCCCCCGTCGGCCGCAAGGGCAAGGTCCGCGCCGGGATGGCGACGATGGTCCTCGACGAGATGCGGCGGGGCGACATCCCCGTCCTCATCGCCCGCGCCCCGGAGTTCTACGGCCCCGGCCGCACCCAGGGCTTCACCAACACGCTCGTCATCGATCGACTGAAAGCGGGGAAGCGGCCGCTCGTGCCGGTACGCGCCGACCGGCGACGCACCCTCATTTGGACCCCCGACGCCAGCCGCGGCCTCGCCGCCCTCGGCAACGCGGCCGACGCCTACGGGCAGACCTGGCACCTGCCCGTCGACACCGATCGCCCCACCTACCGGCAGTTCGCCGCCATGGCCGGCGCGGAGTTCGGCGCGAACGAGAAGTACACGGTGATCCCGAAGTGGGCACTCAGCGCGGCGGGCGTCGTCTCCCCTGAGGCGCGCGAGATCCGCGAGCTGCTCCCCCGATACGCCCGCGACAACATCTTCGACGCCACAAAGTTCCGGGAGCGGTTCCCCGACTTCGAAGTGACGACCTACCGGGAAGGGCTCGGCATCATCCGCAACGAGGCCGACGCCCAGCACGCGACCCGCAACAACTAGCGAGCCACACCCGTACCCCACGCACCGACGCCGCCTGCGCTCCGTCCCGGAGCCCCAGCAACGATCCGCCGAGCCTGGAGCCGGGCGTCCGACACCGGCCGTACGCTCACGGGAACGTGCATAGCTACCGCACAGTAACTACAA
Organism: Prauserella sediminis; assembly: GCF_014195435.1. Classification (NCBI taxonomy): domain Bacteria; kingdom Bacillati; phylum Actinomycetota; class Actinomycetes; order Pseudonocardiales; family Pseudonocardiaceae; genus Prauserella; species Prauserella sediminis. The sequence continues at coordinate 46,863 of NZ_JACIBS010000003.1, forward strand.
AAGGTCGCAACTGGACGGGAATCGCATGCGGAAACGTCGCGTAACCCATGCTCTCCGACAACGGCTGTGCCCATCGTCCAACGCTGGGCGCAACGCGACCGCAGACCGACGGGAAGATCGAACGCTTCCACCGCACTCTCGCCGACGGGTGAGCCTACGGCCACCGCGACGAACCAACCGACCAGCGCAACGCCGCGGCTGCCCGCCTGACTCTACTTCTACAACCATCATCACGCCCAACTCCGCCATCCGAGGCCGCCCACCAATCACCCGGCTCGCTCGACGGTGATGCGTGGTCAGCGGACCAGGCCACCATTCGTTACAGGACTCCGACCGCGGCAGCGGACTCCTCGTCGGCGCGGACCTCGGTGCGACGTGCTGCCGGGGAGACGTCGCGCATGTCGTCGTGAACGCAGATGCCCTTCTCACTGTTACGAACCTGGGCAGGTGAGCTTGCGTTTCGGGATGCCGTAGGCCTCGCGCAGTTGCCGTACAAGGTTGGCGGCACGCTCGACCATCGCCGAGTGTTCGGCCCCGTCCCAGCGTTCGAGTGCGCCCTCTACGAGGTCGCACAGCTCGACGCCAATCGAGTTGGCGTTCGTGCCGTCGTGCCATCCTCCGCTGCCGCCAATGCTTTTCCGTGCGTCGCCGCCAGTCACGGCCGCAAACTCGCACCCAAGCATCGAAAACCCAGACGGGCGAACCAGCGAACACGCACGTCACAAGGGTGGGCCGGGTCGGACTTGAACCGACGGCCAAAGGATTATGAGGCATCCGGCAACCGTCGCACAGCGCCCTTACCAGCGGAAACGCTCACACGAGACGTCACGATGGGTGCAAACGAGGCACCATGGCGAACCATTTCGCACCCAAACTCGCACCCATCCGGCGACGCTGTGACCTCTAACCTCCGCCAACGTGTCTGGTTCCACCGGTTCTGCACCGCCCCGTCCCCTGAGACGACCGAAGCTGGACCGTCCGATCAATGACGGCGAGAAGTTTGAGGCGAGGGTTTCACGCCCACATCTCGGCTCTCGTGGCGGTCACCGCAGGTCGTAGACGGTGGCTCCGCCGATGGTGGTCCCCTCGAAGTTGGCCTCCACCCAGGAGCTGATCTCGCTGCCGGAGCCGCTGCGACCAGGGCCACCGCCGGGGCCACCCATGCCACCGCCCATACCGCATTCGCTCACGAAGTAGGCGATCCGTCCTTCCGACACCCACTGCTTGAACTGAGCGAGCGTCGGTGCGGGGTCGCCGCCGTTGAATCCGCCGATGGCCATCACCGGACGTCCGGAGGCGAGCTGCAGACTTCCCTGCCCTTGTGCTCCCATGGCAGCCGCGGCCCAGTCTGTGTCGGTGTCCTGTAGCGCCGCGGTGAGCTCGGCGCTGACCGTTCCCGTGCCGGGGCCTCCCTGGCCGCCCTGGCGGCCCATCGGGTCGGTGCCGTCGCCGGAGGGGTCGGACATCGGCAGTGAGCCGGTGTGCGGAACCGACGCTGTCGTCTGCGCGTAGGCGCCGGTCGCCGACAGTCCCGCCAACGCGGTTACCACGGCGACCACGACGGCGGCCTTCCGGAATCGGTGCACCCCGACCGCGATCGCCGTCGCGGCGAGGACGCCGAGGGCCAGCACGATCCACCGCAACGCGGGCAGCCAGTCCAGGGTCCACTCGAGCAGTACAAACGCCCACGTCGTCCGGCCGCGAGTGCCGCTACGACACGCCCATCTTGGGTGATGCAGAAGTGTGGATCACAAGATGTAGTATTGCTTCCGCTGGTGGTCCACGGAGTCTGCAATAGCCTTCGTGGGGCAAGAGGGAACCTGGTGCGAATCCGGGACTGCCCCGCAGCGGTGAGTGGGAACGACAGCCGTCAGAAGCACTGGACACCACAGGGGTCCGGGAAGCGATGGCCGGTAGGTCGGCACACGGTGCCGGTGCCCGCGAGTCCGAAGACCTGCCATCGGCGCGCGCACACCCGTGCGCGCTGTCCCGGGCCTCGCGGGAGGGCTGACGCGGACGACGAACAACGGCAGCGATCCGTGCTCCGATTCGTCGCACGTTCAGCTGCTCGCGAGCGCCGTCCACGACCTCGCGAGGAGAGAGTGACGTGCCTCAACGTGCCACCGCCGTGTCCCCCACCGCACCGGAATCGCCGCCGGCCGTTCGACACCGGCCACGCCACGAGCCGCCGTCCGACGGCGCCACCGGATCGGACCCGGCTCTCGCTCCCCGTCTGACGATCACCGATGCGGCCGGCGAAACCCGCCCACTCGACTGGACGCGCGTGTGCACGCTGGTCGAACAGGCGAGCTCTGGCCTGTCCGATGTGGATGCTCCGGCCGTGCTGCAGGAGCTGCGGCGCGGTCTCTACGACGGGATGACCACGGCCGAGCTCGACCAAGCCCTCGTCATGGCCGCACGCACCTTCGTCGAGCGCGCCCCCGAGTACTCGCGCGTCAGCGCGCGCCTGCTGCTGGACACGCTGCGGCGCGAAGCGCTGTCGTTCGTCGCAGGCGAACCGGCCGCGGCGGATCAGGAACAGATCCGTGGCCGCTACCCCGCCTACTTCGCGGACTACGTGCGGCGCGGCGTCGAACTCGAGGCGCTCGATCCCGAGCTGGCCACGTTCGACCTGGAACGCCTCGGCGCCGCGCTCGACGCGGATCGGGACCTCGAGTTCGACTTCCTCGGACTACAGACGCTCTACGACCGCTACCTCCTGCACCACGACGGCACCCGGTTCGAACTGCCGCAGGCGTTCTTCATGCGCGTCGCGATGGGACTCGCGCTGCGCGAGGACGACCGGGAAGCGAGGGCGGTCGAGTTCTACCTGCTGCTGTCGTCGTTCGATTTCATGTGCTCGACGCCGACACTGTTCAACGCGGGCACCACCCGTCCGCAACTCTCGTCGTGCTTCCTGACGACCGTGAACGACGACCTGGACTCGATCTTCCAGGCGTACCGCAACAACGCGCTGCTCGCGAAGTATTCGGGCGGGCTCGGCAACGACTGGACCCCGGTACGCGGCCTGGGCGCTCACATCAAGGGCACCAACGGGACCTCACAGGGCCTGGTTCCGTTCCTGAAGATCGCGGGCGACACCGCGGTCGCGGTCAACCAGGGCGGTAAACGCAAGGGTGCGGCGTGCGCCTACCTGGAGACCTGGCACATCGACATCGACGAGTTCCTGGAACTGCGCAAGAACACCGGCGACGACCGGCGGCGCACGCACGACATGAACACCGCGAACTGGGTGCCGGACGAGTTCCTGCGCCGCGTCGAGGCCGACGCCGAGTGGACGCTGTTCTCCCCTGACGAAACGCCCGACCTGCACGAGGTCTACGGAATCGAGTTCGACGAACGCTACCGCGCCTACGAGGCCGCAGCCGATCGCGGCGAGGTGGCGGTGTTCCGCCGCGTGCGCGCAGTGGAACTGTGGCGCCGGATGCTGACGATGCTCTTCGAGACCGGACATCCCTGGATCACGTTCAAGGATCCGTGCAACCTCCGCTCCCCGCAGCAACACGCCGGAGTGGTGCACTCGTCCAACCTGTGCACCGAGATCACCCTCAACACGACTGCCGACGAGGTCGCCGTCTGCAACCTCGGCTCGATCAACCTCGCCGCGCACGTCACCGCCGACGGCCTCGACCGCGCCAGGTTGGAGCACACGACCCGCACGGCGGTGCGCATGCTCGACAACGTCATCGACATCAACTTCTACACGATTCCCGAGGCCAGCCGGTCGAATCTGAAACACCGCCCGATCGGGCTCGGGCTCATGGGATACGCCGATGCGCTGTTCCGGCAACGGATCCCGATGTCCTCGCCGGAAGCGGTGACCTTCGCCGACCACAGTACGGAGCTGATCTCGTATCACGCGATCGCAGCCTCGGCCGAACTGGCGGCGGAGCGCGGCCGTTACGAGTCCTTCGAAGGATCGTTGTGGAGCCGAGGGATCCTGCCGCTCGACTCGCTGCGCCTGCTTGAGGACGCCCGTGGCGGCGACGTCCAGCTCGACCATTCGTCCACTCTGGACTGGGACACGCTGCGAGATCGCGTGCGCGAACAGGGGATGCGCAACTCGAACGTCATGGCCGTCGCGCCGACGGCGACGATCTCCAACATCTGCGGCGTCGCCCAGTCGATCGAACCGCTCTACCGGAACCTCTACGTCAAGGCGAACATGTCCGGCGACTTCACCTCGATCAACCCGTGGCTGGTCGACGACCTTCGGCAACGCGGTCTGTGGGACGAGACGATGGTGGCCGACCTGAAATACTTCGACGGCAATCTCGGTGACATCGACCGTGTCCCCGCCGAGCTCAAGGAGCTCTACGCGACCGCATTCGAGATCGACTCGTCGTGGCTGATCGCCGCCGCCGCGCGTCGGCAGAAATGGATCGACCAGGCACAGTCGCTGAATCTCTACGTCGCGGGCGCCAGCGGCCGCCAACTCGACGAGCTGTACCGGCTCGCATGGCACCGCGGGCTCAAGACCACATACTACCTGCGATCCACCGGGGCCACCCACGTCGAGAAGAGCACGCTGCGCGGCACGGACGGCAGGCTCAACGCCGTTCCGGCCGAGTTGCCGGCAGCACCGACGGGGCCTGCGGGACCGTCGTCGGCGGTGGACCCACCCGGCGCGTTTGCGGTCCCGGACGGCGCCTGCTCGGTCGACGACCCCGAGTGCGAGGCCTGCCAGTGACGGGCACGCGAGACCACAAGACACCGCACGTGACCACGGAAGCGATTCCATGACCGTCCAACCCACCTCCGCCGCGGCGATGACCGGACTCGGCGCGATCGACCGGGGCGCCGGTCGCGTCGACGTCGGCGAGAAGTCGATGATCAACGCCCGTGCCGACGTCAACCAGCTGCTGCCGATGAAGTACGGCTGGGCGTGGCAGAAGTACCTCGCCGGCTGTGCCAATCACTGGATGCCGACCGAGGTGTCGATGCAGGCCGACATGGCGCTGTGGAAGTCGCGCGACGGACTGACCGACGACGAGCGTCTGATGCTCACGCGCAACCTGGGATTCTTCGCCACGGCGGAATCACTGGTGGCCAACAACATCGTGCTCGCCGTGTACCGCCACATCACCAACCCCGAGTGCCGTCAGTACCTGCTGCGGCAGGCCTTCGAGGAGGCCGTGCACACGCACACGTTCCAGTACATCTGTGAGAGCCTCGGGCTCGACGAGGGCGAGCTGTTCAACGCCTACCGGGAGATCCCGTCGATCGCCGACAAGGACTCGTGGGCACTGCACTACACCCAGAACCTCGAGAATCCCGACTTCACGACCGGTACCCCCGAGGCCGACCAGGCGTTCCTGCGTGACCTCGTCGCCTTCTACGTGATCTTCGAAGGCATGTGGTTCTACACCGGTTTCGCGCAGATCCTGTCGCTGGGAAGGCGCAACAAGATGGTCGGCATCGCCGAGCAGTACCAGTACATCCTGCGTGACGAGTCGATCCACCTGAACTTCGGCATCGATTGCATCAACCAGATCAAGCTCGAGAACCCGCACCTGTGGAGCCCGGAGTTCCAGGAGGAAGTGCGGCAGATGCTGACCGAGGCGTGCGAGCTGGAGATCGCCTACGGCCGCGACACCATGCCCCGCGGCATCCTGGGGCTCAACGCCGAGCTGTGCGCGCAGTACATGCACTTCATCACCAACCGCCGGTGTGACCAACTGGGACTGCGACCGGTGTTCGCCGAGGTCGACAACCCGTTCCCGTGGCTGTCGGAGGCGATGGACCTGCAGAAGGAGAAGAACTTCTTCGAGACCAGAGTGATCGAGTACCAATCGGGCTCGACCCTCGACTGGGACTGACACCCGCCCGCGACCCGGGCCGGTCGCCCCGGTGTCCGGTCCGGGTCCGTCGGTGCACGCCGGACCGACGGGTCGTTGTGATCGACATCTCCGGCGCCGCCCGATGATCGGGAAAGCCGACGTCGTGCGCCGTGCCGGACCCGCGCGGGGCCCTTGCAAGTTCCCTCCGATGAGCCGTGCGGGCTTGTCATGGAGCTGACCACGACTAGCCTGATGGTGCTGGTGGTTCGTCCGTTCCCCATCACGACCCGGTCGCGTCGGGTTCGGACGAGGCAAGAGGGAACCCGGTGCGAATCCGGGACTGCCCCGCAGCGGTGAGTGGGAACGACAGCCGTCAGAAGCACTGGATGCGATCCGGGAAGCGACGGCCGGTAGGAATCCCGGCGTGCAGCGCCGGAAACGCCCGCGAGTCCGAAGACCTGCCACCGGTACGTGCGCCGCGGCGCACGTGGTCCGAGGTCTCGCGGGAGGACCTGACGGACGACCGGTTCGGTGGCGAGGTGTGCTGCTCTCCGGTCGGCGTGTCCTCCTCGAAGACCTCGGCGTCCGTATCGTCGAGCTCGCGAGGAGAGAGCCTTGACCGGCACCATCGGATCCACCGTCCTGGGATATCCCCGTATCGGGCCCAACCGGGAACTCAAACGTGCCCTGGAGAAGTACTGGTCGGCCGAGACCGACGAAGCCGATCTGCGTGACGTCGCGTGGAAACTCCGCGCCGACTCCTGGCACGCGCTGCACGACGCCGGGCTCGACTCGGTACCCGGCAACACGTTTTCCTACTACGACCAGGTCCTGGACACCGCCGTCACGGTCGGCGCGGTCCCGCGCCGCTACCGCGAGCTGGGCCTGAACCCGCTGGACACCTATTTCGCCATGGCACGCGGCGTGGAATCGACGCCGCCGCTGGAAATGACGAAGTGGTTCGACACCAACTATCACTACCTCGTTCCGGAGATCGGACCGGATACGACGTTCTCGCTGTCCGACCGGACACCGGTCGAACAGTTCCGCGAGGCCACCGAACTCGGCATCACCACGCGGCCCGTACTGGTGGGCCCGCTGACGTTTCTCCTGCTGTCCAAACCGGACGGTGAAGCGCCCGCTGCGTTCCGGCCACTGGACCGGCTCGACGATCTCGTCGACGTCTACGCCGAACTGCTCGCCGAGCTCCGGCGTGCCGGGACGGAATGGGTACAGCTCGACGAACCCGCGTTCGCGGCCGACCGCACCCAGACCGAGCTGGGCGCGCTGCGGGAAACCTACCGCCGGCTCGGCAGCCTGTCCGAGCGGCCGAAACTCCTCGTCGCGGGCTACTTCGGCGACCTCGGCGACGCACTGGACGTGCTGGCCTCCTCCCCCGTCGACGGTCTCGCGGTCGACCTCGTCACCGATCGCGCCACTGTCGACACGCTGCCGACGCTGACCGGCCTGCGGGACAAGACCCTGGTCGCCGGCCTCGTCGACGGCCGCAACGTCTGGCGCACCGACCTCGACAAGGCACTGGCCACGGCCGCGAGCCTCCTGGGCAGCGCCGACGAGCTCGCCGTCGGCACGTCCTGTTCGCTGCTGCACGTGCCCTACGACGTAGAACCGGAGGACATCGAGCCGCAGGTCAAATCGTGGCTGGCGTTCGCGGCACAGAAGGTGCGTGAAGTGGTCACGCTGGGCAGGGCATTGCGCGAAGGCCGGGACGCAGTGGCCACCGACCTCGGCGCCGCACGCGCTGCCGTCGCCGACCGCGCCACCGCGGATCGGGTACGCCACTCCGGCGTGCGATCGCGGGTGGCAGCACTGCGCCCGGAGGCCTCCCGGCGTGCCGACTATCCGGTGCGCCGGGATGCACAGGCCGCAGCGCTGGCGCTGCCCCCACTGCCCACCACGACGATCGGCTCGTTCCCGCAGACCACCGACGTCCGCAAGGCCCGTGCGCAGCTGCGCCGCGGCAGCATCGACGAGGCCGCCTACCGCCGGCGGATGCGCGAGGAGATCGAGCGGGTGATCCGCCTGCAGGAGGATCTCGGCCTGGATGTGCTCGTACACGGTGAGCCCGAGCGAGGCGACATGGTGCAGTACTTCTCCGAGTATCTGGAGGGCTTCGTCTCCACCCACCACGGCTGGGTGCAGTCCTACGGATCCCGGTGCGTGCGCCCGCCGATCCTGTTCGGCGACGTGTCCCGGCCGGAACCGATGACCGTCGACTGGACCACCTATGCCCAGGGACTCACGTCGAAGCCGGTGAAAGGAATGCTCACGGGCCCCGTCACGATCCTGGCCTGGTCGTTCGTGCGCAACGACCAGCCGCTCGGGGACACGGCCACACAGGTCGCGCTGGCAATCCGGGACGAGGTGCGCGACCTCGAAACGGCGGGGATCAGGGTGGTGCAGGTCGACGAGCCGGCCCTGCGGGAACTCCTGCCGTTGCGGGCCGCGCAGCAGCAGGAGTACCTGGACTGGGCCGTCGAGTCGTTCCGGCTCGCCACTACCGGAGTCACCGACAGCACCCAGATCCACACCCACCTGTGCTACTCGGAGTTCGGCGACGTCATCGACGCGATCGTCGCGCTCGACGCCGATGTGACGAGCATCGAGGCCGCTCGCTCGCGCATGGAGGTCCTCCGCGATCTGAGCGACGTCGGCTACGCCAAGGGCATCGGACCGGGCGTCTACGACATCCACTCCCCGCGAGTGCCCGAATCCTCCGAGATCACCGATCTGCTGCAGGCCGCGTTGGAGGCCGTGCCCGCCGAACGGCTGTGGGTCAACCCGGACTGCGGACTCAAGACCCGCGGTTACACCGAGGTCGAGCACGCGCTGCGGAACATGCTCGACGCGACCACGCGGGCACGCGCAACTCTGCGCTGACCACTGCAGCACCTGGGAGCACCTGTGTGGGGCCGCCGATCGGCGGCCCCACACCGCCGGTTGGACCGCACCCGACTTCACGTCGGACACGAGCACGGCGAGCTGCGCCGGCTCATCTCCACTCCTCGTCCGCGCCGACTTCGTGCCTTTCACGGGACTTATCCGCTCGTGGTTGCCGGCCCCGGCCCGGTCGGAGCAGCTGGCCTGATCGGGAGCTTGACCGACTGGTGTTCGCGCACCGGTCGTGTCTCATCACAGTCCTGCCGAATCTCCGCCCCTGGCCGGAATCACATCCGCTCCCACGCAAGAAGAGAACGCATGACCAGTGCGACCGATCTACGCGACGTGGTCGATGTCGTTTTCACCGGACTACCGGTGACCTGACCGCCACCGGCCGCGTGTACCGACCGGCTCCCACCCCGATGGACGACCTCGCCCACGGAAACCCCGACACGCTGGATACGAAGCCAACTAGGTGTATGAGGGCTGGACGTTGGTGACGCCGCCGCGAAGTCGAGATGCTGGCGGCCGTCCGCCGGCTCCGCTGTGCGGTCGGTGGTAGTTGTAGTGGATGTTCCAGACGGCGATCGCGGAAGAGCGGGCGTCCTCGCTATTGAACTCGCGGGCGTAGAGCAGTTCCTCGGCCAGGATTCGCTGGTAGCGCTCAACCTTGCCGTTGTGGCGCGGGGTGTACGGCTTCGTCTTCTGATGTCGCGTGCGCTGGCCGACGACCCGGGCGAAGTCACCGGAGCGGTAGCAGGCCCCCTTGTCGGTGACGACCCGGTGGATGTGTGTGATGCCGTGGGCGGCGAACCAGACCTTGGCTCGGGCGAGGAACGCTGCAGCAGTCGTTCCCTTCTCGTCGGGCAGGGGCTCGGTGTAGGAGAGTCGGGAGAATCCGTCGACGGCGGAGTGCAGGTAGGTGTAGCCGCGCTTCGCGCCAGCTGACTTGGCGCGATCGACGGTCTTGGCCTGGTCGCTGTCGCGGCCGTGGATACGCCAGCCGCCTCCATCGGGGATCCGGCCGACCTTCTTCACGTCGAGGTGGACCATGTGTCCGGGCCAACGGGCGGTGATCTTCCCGGGCTTACGGTTGTTGTCGCCGCCGGGGTCGATGAACCTCCGTCTACCCAGTCCGAGCCTGGTCAGGTGGCGGGTGACGGTGCGGCGGTTGATCGTGAATCCGAGGTCAGCGAGCTCATCGGTGATGCGTTGGGCTGACCGCTTGTGCTCGCGTCGCCAGGTCTCGATCTGCTCGATGGCCCAGGCTGGTGTGGCGTTCGGGCTCCGGTGGGGGCTCGATGAGCGGTCGCGCAGCCCGGCATCTCCGTGACGTCGCCATCGGTTGACCCACTTCGATGCGCAGGCACGCGAGATCCCCATCTCGGCGGCCACATGGGCGATGGGACGCGTCTTACATCGCTCGACCAGTCGGCGGCGTCCCTCGAGGCTGAGCGGGGCGTTGGCGTGGCTCATGCGTCCATCTCGTATGAGCGGTCCATCAGGTCGGTCATCGCCCGTTGGAAGTCGCGGCGTTTCTTGTCGCTCCAGCCTGTGGTCAGCTCAGCGAACACTTCCTCCTGCCAACGATGCGCTTGGTCCAGCATCGACCGGCCCGCAGAGGTGAGTGATGCTTCGCGTCGTCGGCCATCGGTCGCGGACGCTGCCATGACGAGGTACCCGGCTGAGGTGGCGCTCTTGATCAACCGTGACGCGCCGCTCTGGTCGATCCCGACCTCCTGCGCGATCGCGTTCACCGTTGCCGGGCTGGCGCGCAGCCTCAGCGCATGGACAGCCTCGCACACGAGCACGAGCCGCCCCTGCTCACCGCCAGTGTCTGCTGCGGCAGAGCGGCGTGACCAGTGCCTGACGAAATGGAACAGGACCTGTCCCGGGCCGAGGACTGTCACTCGGTTGCCGCCATCTCGCGGCAGGTGTAGGCCAGCTCGAGAGCGGCCTTGAGGTCTGGCAGTCTGAGAGCAGCCGTGACCTTCCCGCCGGAAGCGCGGAAGACGGTCGCTACCCGCGTGGATTCCGTGCTCTCGGGCCAGGTCGCGTCCTCCTCGACCACCATCAGTCGCTCACTGACAGGGTGCCAGGACCGCGGGACCAGCTTGATCCCCGAGCGCTCCACCCACTCGGCAAACTGCGCAGGCGTGATCGGACCCGCGCCCTTCGGACCGAGCACGACGACCGGATCGCCTACCGTACGCTCAGATCGCTGCAGGTCGCGGGCATTGACGCTCGCATGCCACTCGTTGATCGCTTCTTCAAGGTTGGGTTCCATGACCAGCAGTATCTGCGATTCGCATACATCTACGCTCGGGTGGCTGCGACATCAACCTCCTGCCCCGCAACACGTAGCTGCTCTCTTTTCGGTGGATCGAAAACAGCGAGACATCGCCGCCGTCCCTGACAAAGACTGCCCCGGTCATCACCTCCGCGACAAACGGTGGGACATCCGACCACGAAAGGGTAGTGAATGAAAACGGCACGGCTACTGTCGATCGCGGCTGCTGCTGCGATGACAGCCGGGACGTTCCTAGCAGCGTCTCCCGCGATAGCTTCCGACGCAAACCCCCGGTCGGGCACGACACTCGCATCGGAAACCAAGGATTTTGACGCTTACGTTCGGAAATCCAGCAGGACCAGCTCGAATCCCCCCAACTCCAACAACTGTGTGTCCATTGTCGGCAAAGGGGCGGCCTGCTTCGAACCGCACGGCGACTGGTTCTGGCTCAAGGACAACTACGCGGACGGGTATTCAATCCACGCAAAGGCCAACACATCCGTCATGCAGGCGTCATGGCGCTGCTCACCGACATACGGGTCAGAAGCCGATTGGCAAAAGTGCACGTTCCACGATGTCATGCCGGAAGGCACTCCGCTGGCATTTGAAATGCAAGTAAGAAACGGCGATGAGGTGCTGGCGTTTAGTGAATACCTGTACATCAGTAGCTGAGTCGGGTCGGCAACGTTTATTACCGGGGGTGTTCCCTGCACCGCGTAGAGGCCTCGGCCGCCATGTCAGGCTCACGCCCTCCACGGCGGAGGGTGTGAGGCTCTCCCCGTCGCCTGCCCCAGCCGACAGGCGCACCGAAGCGAAGCGCTCAGTAGCCCCAGTCAGCGCGCCCCGATCGGCCCCCGCATCCTCCACTGAGGGTGCGGGGGCCGTTTTCGTATCACCTGCCCGGCTGAATCGCGGCGGACATGCGCACCAAAGCGGCGCGGTCGACGTCGGAGGCGCATGGTGCGTATCTATCCGCATCGAACGCAAGCTCGACGAGATCAGGAAGGGCGGCAACGATGCCTGAGAAGCGCGAGCCGATCGTCGAGGCCAAGGTCAAGGTATCCGCGCTCGCGGCGACGGCTGCCGGCCTCGTGTTGTCGCTCGTCTCGCACGTCGTCGGCGAGGTGCCCGACGTGCTCGCCGGCACGATCGAAACCGCGGTGACCGGGCTCGTCACCGGAGGAGTTACGTTCGCCGGTGGATGGCTCGCCCGACACACCCCGCGTGAGCTGCTTGAGGTCGAGGTCGATAGTTGAACCATTTCCCCGGGCGGGGGATCAGCATTTCGGGGTAGGTGGGTCCCGCCTCGGTTCACGGAACCCGCCTGCCCCTTGCCATGTGTCCCACACGATCCACGATGAGGCCGCGACGACAAGAGGGGCCGGGCTGATCGGCATACCGATCAACAGCGAGGTCACGGCCCGTTTTACGGCCGCTGGATCGCCGGCTGCGCCGGGATGTCCAGGTCTGCCCATGTGGTGACCGTGCCGCCAGTCCCCTCGACGCCCCAGTCGATGGCGAGTTGTTCGATGATGGTCCGCACTAACGCCCGTATGTTGTCGGATTCACCGGCAGTCGGCGTCCTCGTATCTAGCGGGGTCGTTTCGATCTGCAGGTAGTGCCCACGAGCGATGCTGCGTATGCGCAGGACGACCTGCGCACTGTCATGGGACCGGAGGACCTCGGTGATGAGGGCGTCGGTGACCAACACGGCATCGGGGACGACATCTTTCGGCAGATCGGTCAGACAGGCGCGAACGAATTGCCGGGTCACCGCCAGCTCCCGGGCGCCACCGGTCACCGTGGTGCTGTAGCTGTCGACTACGCGATCATGGGACTCCCCGTCAGAATTGGCGGCTGGGTCATCGTCGCGGCTCATACAGGCCGTCCCTCTCTGAGCAAGCGCTCGTGCCGGCCTTGTTTTGATCATGAATTTTCTGACTACCCACACCCAATCGAGTGATAAACACGACCTGCGGCACGGTCAGCGCTGGCCAACCGCGGGTAAGGCACCGGCACCAGGCGGTCGTGCGACAGAGGCCTGCGGGTGGGCCCCTGGCGTTCTACGGGGAGGTGGAACGCCAGGGGCGCCGAACAGGGTGCCACAGCACGCAGCGCAACGAGCCCCCGCGCTCATGTCTGTAACGCGGCACGCTGGTTATGAGATGTGCTATGTACCCGAACGGGAGCCCTGGCGTTCGTAAGAGGGAGGGGCGCCAGGGGCGCCAAACAGGGTAGGCACGGCCCGCAGTGGCGACGCGGTATTGAAGTCCGGCATCGCCGTGACGTCGCCATCGGTTGACCCACTTCGACGCGCACGCACGCGATATGCCCATCTCGGCGGCCACGTGTGCGATCGGCCGGTTCTTGCATCGCTCGACCAAACGTCGTCGTCCTTCAAGGCTAAGCGGCGCGTTCGCATGGGTCATGTCCTGACCTCGCCGGAGTGGTTTGCCAGCACGCAAATCACGGTGGTCTCCTGCTCTGTTCAGATGTCTTCGGCCGCGGCAGATACGAGGGACTGGTCTGATTCCGTTTCCGATGCGTCATCGGGTGCGCCGCGGCGCAAGTGCGGACTGGCCAGGGCTGGCAGGATTGCGGCGATGGCGAGGACCGCCAGGCCGACGCCGAGGATGACCGGGGCGCGCAGGCCGTAGGTCGGAATGAGCGCCGAGCCGACGACGGAGCCGATGATGACCCCGAGGGTGATGAACGACACGTGGATGGTGTTCACCAGCGGCGCGATGCTCCCTGCACGCTGGATACGCACCACCATCGCAGGATTCATGGTGACGCCGACCAGGCCGATGCCGATCATGAACGCCAGTGCCAGCGACGGAACGTCGGTGAAGAACGCGAAGCCGGTGAGGAAAAGGGTGTTCAGGCCGGTGCCGACCAGGAGGGTCGAGATGGTGTGCCGGTCGGCCAGGCGTCCGACGACGACGTTGCCCAGCAGGGTCGCTGCGCCGTAGACGAGCAGGAGCACGGGCACGATGCTCTCGGAGAAGCCGGCGATCTTGGTGAGGATCGGGGTGAAGAAGCTGAACGCGGAGAACGTCGCGCCGATGATCAGCGTGCTGGAGGTCAACGCGAGCAGGAACTGGGGCCGGCGTAGCACCCCGAGTTCCGAGCCCGTCGCCGCGGAGGCGTCCACGCCTTCCCTTGCCTGCGGGGTGGGGGGCGCACTATGGCGAGGGTCAGGACTGCGGCGAGCAGTGTGATCGCGGAGATCGCCCAAAACGCGGACTGCCAGCCGAACCTGCCGCCGACGAAGGTCGCGAAGGGCAGGCCGAGCAGGGTGCCCAGCATTAGCCCGTTCATCACCACGGCGACGGCGCGTCCGCGCACCCGTTCGTCGACCAATTGGGCGCCCATCGAGACCGCGATGCCGAAGAAGGCCTGGGAAGCGGCTCCGCTGATGATGCGGGCGAGGACCATCATCGGATACCCGGAGGCGAGGGCGGCGATGACGTTGCCGACGAGGAAGATCGCGAAGACGATCATGAGCGCGGTCTTCGGCGGGACCTTGAGCAAGGCGAAAGTGAGCGGCGGGCCTCCGACGGCCATTGCGACGGCGAAGATCGTCACGAGGTAGCCGATCTGCGGGATCCCCGTGCCGAGGCCTTCCGCAAGTTGGGGCATGAGGCCTGCGACGGTGAACTCGCTGGTCACCATCGCGAAAACCCCGGCGGCGAGGACGTGCACCGCGGGTGGGACGGTCGTCGCCTTCTTGGCTGGTGCTGTGCTCAAGGGAGAGCCTTTCTGTACTTGAGTATCCAAAATGTGGGCATGAAGAAGCGCGCCGCCGGGTAGCGGCGCTGTCAGTTCAGGAGGGAGCTCATTCCGGCAAGGGCGATCCGGCGGAGCGCCTCTGCGTCAATGCCGGTCTGCGCGGTCACTCGCAGGCCCGAGATAACAGTGTTGACGAGCGCGGCCCCGTCGTCGGGCTCGACGCCTTCAGGGATCGACCCGTCGATCCGTCCAGCCCGGATCGCACTGGACAGGAAGGAGAGCCTCTCGCGCAGGTCGCGGTCGAGGATCTGGGCCACTCGTTCGTCCCGCTCGCGCAGGTCGGGGCTCATGAAACTCTGCACGACCATGCAGCCGGCTGCGTGGCCTCGGCTCGACGCCTGCAGCTCCTCGTCCACGATGACGTCGATCAGGGCGCGAAGCCTCTCCGCGCCCGGGAGTGCGTCGTCGGCGAGGATCGATGCTTGACGCGCTCCGGTTGTCGCGACGTAGCGCTCCAGCGCGCGCACGAACAGCTCGTCCTTGGAGACGAAGGCGTTGTAGAGGCTGCTGCGGCGCACGCCGGCTGCCTCGCAGAGCTGCTCGGTCGAGGTCTCGGCGAAGCCGTGCACGCGGAACTCGCGCGCCGTGGCGTCGAGCACTGCGGTCTCGTCGAACATGCGCGGTCGTGCCATGAGGGAAACCCTACACCATTTTGGATCTCAGAATCCATAATCACTTCGAAGCCCGACCCGTTCCACGGACCGCCATCAACCTTGTGCCCCGCAACAACTAGGGACCACCGGCATCAGCCGAGGACACCGCCCACGCCGAGATCACCGCCAACCGTCCCCGGCACATCAGCGGCCCGCCACGGCCACAGCCGTGGTGGGCCCGAGTCCTGCCCATGTCCTGACGCCCGCGACGCGGGCAGACCGTTGACCGAACGCCGCACGGCTCCGCCCGGTCACGGGCGCCGTCGATCTGGCAACCAGATATGCCCAGGCCACCGGCACTGTGCTGCGGTTCTGCCAGTCAGCCGAGGCCACCATCCGCCCGGCGCACGTGCCCTGGCCGCGCGGAATCTTGCCAGGCCTGCCAGGTACACCACTACTGCTGGTAATGCTTCAGGTTCAAGGGTGGGTTGAGTTTTGCTAAATCAGAGGTCAACTCTGCCAAGGTTGTGTTGCTGGCTCGATAGAGCGACAAGCCCAACGTGCCCAGAGACTCACCGAGAGCGTAGCCAGCCTCGCCGAGGTCTTTCACGAGCGATACGGGGTTTACCGGGCCCTTTTTGCCCGCGCCCCTGAGAGCAAGAGCAATATCCAGCGCGATATCGGCCACTGATAGCAACCCATCGGCAATTTTCTGACCGTCAGCCTGCAACTTGTGAGCGATCTCGTTGAGCCTCGCCGCCGAGCGGTCAAAGAGGGCGCCGTGCTTATGAAGCTCGCGCCACCAGTTCGCCAATATCCATTGGCAGAAATCGTCGGCCGCGTCTCCGGCCCAGTATTCGCCGAGCAGTGCGTCGGCTCCCGAGTACATGACATTGCTGAGCTCGTTGACGGCTTTGGCCGCGCCTTGGTGCAGGTCCGCCACGTACCACAGCACGCCCCAATCACCGATCAGCGGCTTGACGATCTCCTCACTGGGGCTGAACCCGCAGAAGTACTCGACGACTGCCTCGACCTTGCTAAACCAGCCTCCACCAGCCTTGTCGAGTGCCTGCTTCGCCGACTCCAGAGTGGGTTTGAAGGCCATCTCCGGGATGACCGTGCCTGCCAGGTCCTCCGTGAGATAGTCGTCCACGTTATAGTCGGTGCCCCAGGACTCATTTGCCGAGCCTCGGGTGATGGCATCCGCGGTTGCCTCGGCCCCTTCAGATGGATCAGCCTTCCTGAGTTCCGCCTCCGCCTCGAGATCCTTCCCCTCGTAGTCGTTAGCGGCACCCACCAGACGCTCGTCCGTTGCCTCCAGGCTCTCGCTCATCACCTTGCAAGCCGAAATGTGGGCGCCCATGAGTGCATCGCACTGGTCTTGCAACGCGACTAGCGCCGGCGCAAGCACGCCGACGCCGCCGATGATCTGGTTCTTGACGTCGGCTGTCTCGAGAGCCGAGGTGTACTTGTCTCCGATACCTTTCCCGAGGGCGGTGTAACCGGTGCCAAGCTCGCCCACCTGGCCGCCGAAACCGCGCAGATCCGGCACTGACACGTGGAATCCCGTCATCGCCAACGACTCCCTTGTGTGGTGGCGTTGTCCTGTGCTCGGTTGATCGCTGCCACCATGTAGCGGGCGATGCTGTCAGCGCGCATGGTCCGCATCGCAGATTCGTTCAGGTCGACCCCGACCAGCGCACCGCTGTCGTGGACGCCTACCTGACCGAGCCGGCCTTCGATGGGCTCGGTCACGGCGTACTGCTCCGCCCTTTGGCTGCCCAACTCGAAAATGCCGCTCCCATCCTGGAGCCAGTTCGTGTACCGCCTGGTCACTGCGCACCTCGGGATCCGCCTCCAGGCGGGGCCCCAACCGGTCGAACAGTGCCCCCACGACCGCGCGGCCCGATTCCGACTGAGCGTGATTAACCGCCTGCACAACCTGCCTACCCAGCTCCGTGGCCCGCGTCCGGGTCAACACAACACCGCCGACGTCGAGGTCAACCAACCGGCCACGGTGATCCGCGGTGGCCACCACCTGCTCGCGATCAGATGTCCCCGTGTACCGGGCGCTGGACAGCTGCTCCTCAACTTCGGACACCGCGGCGGCTCGCGCCCGTAACCGCTCCTCGAAATCGGCCAGATCGCCACTACCACCAGATCGCCGTTGCTGCGGGCCATCCGCAGCCCGATCAGACAGACCCCCCAGCCTGTCGGCTGCAACAAACAACTCACCCATCCCCGCGACCCCTTCCATGGTCTGCACGGTTCCCCCACGAACCCCACCAGGAGCGCACTAGAACGCCCACCACTTTTCACCACAGCGAAAAGTGAAACGCCCCAGGTTCAGTAGAGGCTCATCGCGTCTGCGCCGCGTGACGGTGACCTTCGACGCGGTGGCCTCGATGACGGCGGGCGTGGAGCACGGTGCCGCCCCACCCAACTGGATCAGGCCGGCCTTCCCCAGCACGAACAGCGCGGGCCTGATTGGTCGGGTCGTTCAGAAATCGCGAACATGCCACCCCTCGGGATCTGTCTTCGACGTCGTCGTGCTTGCGTGAGCACAGCGAGAGCGGGACGACGTAGGTGGAGGCGATGGGAGATTCCGCCGGCATAGAAAGCGCGAACGCCGCGCAGGTGGACGAGCACCGTGACCACGGATCTGTTGCGGGCGATCAGCGTCTTGCTTTCGTCGCGCGCGGCTTGCGGTACGTTAGACGGCGCAGCGGCCCTTGCGCCTTCCTGGGGTCGGTTCGCATGCGTTCACGGGTCATGAAGAGGAGGCCGAAAAGGATTCCTCCAGCCAGGAAGTTGCTGTCCATGAGGTGTGAGGCCCATAGCGTCTCCACGTTCGGGTCTGCCACCCCGTAGATCTGATGGTAGGTCAGACCGGAGATTCCTCCTTCGGCGAGTCCGGTTTCTCGTAGCCACGTGTCTATGAGGCCGCTCATTCCTCTGGCGCACAGCACAATGCTCGCTGTCGCTGAGTACGTGGTCATGACCCATGGGGGCGGCCTGCGCTGGCCGGGGAACATGCTCAGTACGAGCAGACCAAGCCCTGTCGAGAATGCCACGAGGATCGCGGCGCTAAAGGCCACGGTCGCGATCGAGCCGACCTCGGGCGTGGTCTTCTCGGCGTCTCCGAAGCCGACGGTTCCGCCGAGCTCCCAGTAAACGTGCATCCCTGCGAACAGCACCATCCAGGACAGGACGCCGATTCTCGCCCGTAGATTCCACCGCCACCTCCGGTCCTGATTCATTGGCCGTCTCGATCGTGGCCAGCGATGAACGACGAGATCACTGGGAGGAGGTCATCGTGGTGCTCAATGTGGACGGCGTGCGATGCATCGGGCTCGATCCGAACCCGCACATTGGGCATTGTGGTCGCGGTCTCGGCGGCGTCCTGTGCGTCATGGACCACGCTTTGCCCGGCGAGCACGGCGAGGGTCGGAGTTTCGATCCCGGCAAGCTTTTCTTTGGGGAGCTGTTCGGGTATGGGGAGTTTGGTTGCGTAGTGTCGGCGGCCATGGTCAAGGAGGCCGGCTAGGGGACTTTTCGTGGCCGCGTCCGTGCCCCCGGAGATCCAGCTGGTGTACCAGCTGGCGAAGGAGTCTGGCATCAGGGGAAAACTAGCGACGAACCCGCCCACCAGGAACCGCTTGTTCACTGGCGCGAATACATAGGCGGGGTCGAGGAGGGTGAGGCTAGCCACTTGATCCGGGTGCTGGGATGCGTAGGTGGCGGCCGTCAATCCACCGAAGGAAAAACCCACCAGGTGGGCGCGGTCAACTGCGAGCTCGGCGAGCACGTCGCGCAGCCAGCGGATCTGATCGTCAGTTGAAGTGATCGGTTGGATCTGGTCAGACATGCCCGCCATGCCCAAGGTGTCGATAGCGATGACCGGCCGCTCGGCAGCCAGGTCGGCAATGCTCGCATACCAGGTCACGGCTGGCCCGCCGAAACCTGGGAGCAGCACCAGGGGCGTACGGTCGTGGTCTCCTGGCGGCGGCGCCTGCGCCTTGAACAAGTAGGCGCGCACCGTACCGAATTCGGTCTGGACGTCTGCCTGTTCGACCGGCTCAGGCATCAGCTCCATCGCCTGCTCGTACAGGTGCTCGTACTCCTGCTTAGCCTCCTCGCTACGCCAGTGGCCGACCGGTGAATCGCTGCTCAGGAGTGCGATGTTCAGTCCCGTGAACCCCGCGCAGCACAGAGCTAGGGCACCTACGCCGATCACAGCGCTGCGGGGCACGCGATACAGGCCTTGTCTAGCGGGAACCGGCTTCTTGCCTCTCATGCTTACCCCCTCGTTTTTCAATGCGGTCGCATCGTAACACGCTTCAGCGTCGAAATACAATGCAGGTGCATTGGTACACTCTTGAGCATGCCGAGACGTGTGGACCATGACGAACGCCGGGAAGAGATCGTTATCGGCGTGATCGCAGTAATGGCCGAGCAGGGCCTCGAGGCCGTGAGCTTGCGGAGCGTGGCGCAAGCCGCCGGAGTGTCGATGGGTCGGGTGCAGCACTACTTCAGCAGTAAGGCCGAGCTGATCCAGCACGCCTGCAAGCTATTCATCCAGCGCGCGACGGCGCAGCATGGCGAGTCTGGCGACCTGCCCCGCAGAGAACGGCTCGAGACTCTCCTCACTATGGGAATCCCCGGATCGGCCGACGAACGGATCGGAACCGCAGTCTGGTACGAGTTCGTCATCGCCGCCACGAAGGACGACAAGATCGCTGACTTGATCGCAGTCGCCTGGCGAGAACGTCACGACAACATCGTCAATCTGCTCGAGACCAGCGAAGACCGGCGCGCCCTCCCCCCACACGAGGCGGCGAAGTTGCTCTCGGCAACGTCCGAGGGGCTGGCCATCACTGCCATGCTTGGGCGCATCAGCCGCGAGGATGCACGTTCACTCATCGCGAAACAGATCAACGACCTGGAAGCCAGTTTCCCATGATTCCTTAGATGGCAGCGCCTACACCAGGCCCGCCGACGATCACCAGAGACCAACCCGTACGTCAGATCTATTCATTCCAACACTGGAGGTTCCCATGCCCAAGGGTTACTGGGTCAGCGTCTACCGCACCATTTCAGATCCTGAAAAGCTGGCTGCTTACAACAAACTGGCCCGTCTGGCCGTCGAGCCCGGGGGTGGCCGGACCCTCGTCCTTGGCGGTCGGGTTGCCGGGTATGACTCCGGAATCGCCGAGCGCACCGTCCTGGTCGAGTTCGACAGCTTCGAGCAGGCCGTCGCGGTGCGCGAGAGCGCGGCCTACCAGGAGGCACTGGCCGCCCTCGCCGACGGCGTCGAGCGCGACTTCCGCATCGTCGAAGGCATCGACTGACCGAGCTCCTTCAGCAGGACCTTCACTGAAGGCTCACGGGGCTTCAACTGGCTCGACTCACCGAGGCGCCTACGGCCACGGTGACCTCGCGGCCCTCTGTGTTGCCAGCCATACGCGAAGGCGCCAGCAACCACCACGCCGTCCCGAGCACGACAAGCCGCAGCTTCGAAGGCTAGGGCATCCGAAACCGCGCCAGCGCCGTCCGCCCTAGGCCGAGTGAACCTGTGTGTCGCCCAGGCACCCAAGCCGGACGATACTGCTCGTGCCGAAACGTGATCCGAGTCCGATCCGAGGTCTATCCGGTCGTGCGACGTTTCCGGGCCACGCCCGCCTTGTCGATGTAGTCCTGGAGCGCATCGCGTGAGCGGACCAGGCCATCAATCCGGCTCTGGAGGGTGCTCAGCCGCGCCTCGAGTGCGTCGACGAGCTCACCGCAGTACTCGAACTCGGGGTCCTCGCCACTGGCACAGGGTTGCAGGTAGGCGATGTCCTGCGACGACAAGCCAGCGGCAAGTAGGTTCTTGATCTGGTTCACCGTCACCACGGCAGAGTCGCCGTACTCGCGGTAGCCGTTGAGATTCCGGTCTGGCTCCAGCAGTCCCTGGGACTCGTAGTACCGCAGCTGGTGCGGACGTACTCCCGTCCGCCGGCTGAGCTCACTGATCCGCATGGAAACCTCGCTTGACCTTCACACCGGTACGAACGTTCACGATCGCGGCATGACCGACAGAGTCAGCAACTCCGTGACAGTCCTTGGCCTCGGCCTGATGGGGCGCGCACTCGCCCGCGCATTCCTCAAGGCTGGCCACCCTACCACCGTCTGGAACCGGACCGCGTCCAAGACCGACGCCCTCGTCGCCGACGGCGCACATCGCGCCGAGTCGATCGTCGACGCACTGCGTGCGGGCACGCTCGTCGTCGTCTGCGTATCCGACTATGCGGCGATACACCAAGCACTCGACCCCCACGTCGAGCACCTCGACGGGCGCCTGCTGGTCAACCTGACCTCGGGCGACTCCCGCCTCGCCCGCGAAACCGCGGCATGGGCGAACAATCACGGCGCCCACTACCTCGACGGCGCCATCATGGCCGTCCCACCCGCGATCGGCACTGCCGAAGCAGTGATCCTCCATAGTGGGCCACAGTCAGACTTCGAGTCCCATGAGGCGACGCTGTCTGCGCTCGGCACTGTCAGCCACCTCGGCGCCGACCACGGACTGGCGTCGCTCTACGACGTCGCCGGCCTCGCGATGATGTGGAGCGTGCTCAACGCCTGGCTGCAGGGCACCGCGATGCTGCGCACAGCCGGCGTCAACGCAGCAACGTACGCCCCGTTCGCGCAGCAGATCGCGAACGTCGTAGCCGAGTGGCTGCCCAGGTACGCCGAGCAGGTCGACAGCGGATCCTTCCCCGCGGAAGTCTCTTCTCTGGAGACCGACATAGCCGCGATGGAACACCTCCTCGCCGAGAGCCAGGCCGCCGGCGTGAGCACCGAACTGCCCCGGCTTATCAAGACGATCGCCGACCGCGCTGTCGCAGCCGGCCGCGGCCGAGAGCAGTACCCCGTGCTGATCGAGGAGTTCAGCAGATCCTCGCGCCCCTGACCGCAGCCGCTCAGCTATTGCTTACAGCTGCGCGTGGAGAGCACCAGCCGGTACCCCGTCCGGATCGGCGAACCTCACGCCCCACTGGCCGCAGCGAAGTGGGTCGGCACTCGGGCGCCGCGACGTCCGAGTCGCTCGATCGACGCCGAGTGCTTCTGGTCGCCGCCCCGAACGTCCGCGCCGTCCCATGTTCGATTTTGGGACATGGAACCTGCCTGAGCGGCGCTCAGGATTGTGTGCCGGTGGCAGGTAACACATAGGCACAGAAAGGCGTTTCGCGATGACGACTACGACGGATACCGCGCCCCAAGCTGGTGACAACCAGGCAGGTCTCGAGCTCGACGCGGTGGTCATGGGTGCTGGCGTGGCCGGGCTGTATCAGCTGTACCAGCTGCGGGAACAAGGCCTGCGGGTACGCGCGTACGAGGAGGGCACCGGCGTCGGCGGCACCTGGTATTGGAACCGCTACCCCGGCGCCCGGTTCGACAGCGAGGGATATATCTACCAGTACCTCTTCTCCGAGGAGCTGTACAAGGAATGGAGCTGGAGCGAGAAGTTCCCCGGCCAGGAAGAAGTCGAGAGCTGGCTGCAGTACGTCACCGACAAGCTCGACCTGGCCAAGGACATTCAGTTCTCCACCCGCGTCACCAGTGCCCACTTCGACGAGGATCGCGGCCGCTGGACCATTCGGACCAGCCGGGGCGACGTCATCGACACCCAGTTCTTCATCACCTGCGGTGGCATGCTCTCCGCGCCCCAACAGAACGTCTTCGAAGGCCAGGACACCTTCCACGGCGCGATCTTCCACACGTCCCGCTGGCCGAAAGAGCCCGTGGACCTCGAAGGCAAGCGGGTCGGAGTGATCGGCATCGGCGCCACCGGCATCCAGGTGATCCAGACGATCGCCGACAAGGTCGGGCACCTCACGGTTTTCGCGCGCACGCCGCAGTACACGCTCCCGATGAAGAACCCGAAATACACCCCCGAGGACCAGGCGGCCTACAAGGAGCGTTTCCAGGAGATCAAGGAGACCATTCCGCACACGTTCGCCGGGTTCGCCTACGACTGGGAGTACACCTGGGAGGAATGCACCCCTGAGAAGCGCAACGAGATTCTCGAGGAGATCTACGCGGACGGCTCGCTCAAGCTTTGGCTGGCCAGCTTCGCCGAGATCTTCTTCTACGAGGACATCAGCCGTGCGGTCTCCGAATTCGTCCGGCAGAAGATGTGCGACCGGCTGAAGGACCCGCAGCTGGTCGACATCCTGGTGCCGACCCCCGACGACTACGGGTTCGGCACCCACCGGGTGCCGCTGGAACGCAACTACTTCGAGGTCTACCACCGCGACAACGTCGAGGCGGTGTCGGTCCGGAACAACAAGATCACCGAAGTCCTGCCGGAAGGCCTCAAGCTCGCCGACGGCACCGTCTACGAACTGGACGTGATCATCATGGCCACCGGGTTCGACGCCGGAACCGGCGCGCTCAAACGCATCGACGTGCGCGGCCGTGGCGGACGCAGCCTGGCCGAGGACTGGAACACCGACATCCGCACGACGATGGGCCTAATGGTCGAGGGCTACCCGAACATGCTCACGACCGCAGTGCCGCTCGCCCCATCCGCGGCGCTGTGCAACATGACCACTTGTCTGCAGCAGCAGACCGAGTGGATCAGCGAAACGATCAAGATGCTGCGCGAGCAGGGCAAGTCGGTCATCGAGCCGACGAGGGAGGGCCAGGACGCGTGGGTCGAGCACCATGACGAGCTGGCCAACGCGACGCTCGTGCCCAAGACAGACTCCTGGTACATGGGCTCCAACGTCCCCGGCAAGCCACGTCGACTGCTGTCCTATATCGGCGGCGTCGGCACATACCGGGAGAAGTGCCGCGAGGAAGCCGAGGCGGGCTACCCGTCCTTCCGGACGAGCTGAAGCTTCCGGTCGCCGGCAACACCGGCGTCGTTGCCGGCGACCGGACTCCAGCGGGAAGTGCGCGCGTCAGGCCGTGATGCCGTACTGACGAATCTTCCGGTAGAGCGTTGAGCGCGCGATACCGAGGGCGGTCGCGGTCGCCACCCGGTTACCGCCCGTCTCCCGCAACGCCGCGATGATCATGTCCCGCTCGCTTTCGTCGACCGGACGCAGTGAACTGCACGGTGTGCTCTGACAGAAAGCTGGCAGGTCGTGCGCCTCGATCACACCGACAGGACGGCGCGCCAACGCTTCGGACAGGGCATGTTTCAGCTGCCGGACGTTGCCCGGCCAGCTGTATCCGGCGAGCAGACGCAGCGCATCGGCGGAGAGGCGAACGTCGCGGGGTGCGGCCAAGTCGGACAGCAACGACCGCGCCAGAGTCGGCAGATCGACCCTCCGGTGGCGCAGCGCCGGCACCGTCGCCGACGTGTTGAACATGGCCAGCAGACGCTCGTGAGCGGCATGCTCAGCGATGGTTACCGACGCCGTCGCGGCGAGCGTCCGAGGTCCGTCGCCAGACTCCAGCACCGCGGCCGCCAGTGCCTCGACGGCCCGCGCGGACAGCTGGTCGACATCGCGAAGAACGTACAGCGTCGGTTCAGTCACCGGCTCCGTCAGCCGAGCGATCGCTTCAGCCGGCGCCCCGTCGACCACGCTGGCCTCCAACACGACGACCTGCCCGCCGGCGTGCACGAGGCGGTGCACCTCGGTTAGCACAGTAAATCTCCCAGAGCCTTGTTCGCCGAGGACGAGCACCGGGGCAGCCGCACGCACCGCAATGTCTACTATGGACACAGCTTCGCGCAAGGCCGGACAATGACTCTCCTCGTCGCGAGACCGCGGCGCCCCGGCGACTCCCTGACTCGAGATCGCACATCCGGTAGTTGGAGAGCTGACGGCCTCCCGGAAGACGGAGACCACGCCGACCATCCCCGCGAGCTCCGTGCCGACCTGCACCGTCGAACCACGCAACTGTACCCGTCGGCCCGAGGGCAGTTCGATCCCGTTGTCCACAGTGGCGCGCCGAAACATCATGAACCGCACATGATCCTGCAAGGCATCCAGATCGGCCGGGTCGAGCAGCGCTTGAATCGCCGAGTTGGCCATGACGGTCCGCCGGCCGACCGCCAGCACAGCCTGCCGCCCGTGTGCGTCCGTACGGGAATAGGCTTCGAACAGCGCCTGCTGAGTCTGATTGCGGTCGAGCAGCAGGTTGTTCTCGATCTGTTGCGCAGCCGAGCGGACCAGCGAGTGCATCACCGGCGTCGAGTGCCGACTGAGGCAGCTTACGTCCAGCACGCCTTCGACCCGCCCCGTCAATGGGTTGCGAACGGGCGCGCCAGCGCACGCGAAGCTTTGCAGACTGTCCACGAAATGCTCCGCGCCTACGATGTGCACGGAGTCGCCGAACTCGAGCACCGTGCCCACGCCGTTGGTGCCGACGGTTCCCTCGGCGTAGCCGAACCCCTGAGCGAAGTACACCCGGTCCAACCGCTGGCCGATCCACGAATTGCTATCGCGGCGGCTGAGCAGCCGCGCCTTGTCGTCGGTCAGCGCGACCCCCAGGGGGATATCGGAGAGCTGGTCCACGAGCTGTTCGATCACCGATTGCGCGCAGCGCACCAGGCGGGACCCGAAATCCAGATCGGCACAGTAGTCCGGGCACACCTCATCCGGCGGGACCCCGTACGAGGCGCTGCGCCTCCACGACGCGGCGACGTGATTCGGCAGGTCGCACGGTGCCAAATTGCCGTTCTCCACGAATTCCGCACGGGCAGTGGCGAGCTGGGCGCTCTGGCCTGGGACCTCACCCATCGCGTAGCACACCTCCTTGTGTCCTGCGACACATGGTGCGTCCAAAGTCAGGAGCCCATCTGTCCCATTTTCGGACACTCCGCAGCGTGGTCTCCCCCACAGGCTAGTCGTCGGGCGTCGGGCCCACTTGCTCGCCACCGACCCAGAGGGCCAGCTCTACGAGGAGGACCAGACGATGATCGAGAACCCGTATTACACCCATGAGTTTCACGGCGACTACGACCTGCTCAGCATCGGTCGACTCGACCTGGAAGAGGGTGGGTCGATCCCTGACTGCCAGCTAGCGGTGGCGACCTTCGGTGAGCTGAACGAGGCCAAGGACAACGCCATCCTCATCACCACCTGGTACTCCGGCACCCATCAGATATGGCGCGACATCTACGTCGGGGCCGAACACGCGTTGAACCCCGACCGGTACTTCATCGTCTGCGTCGACCAGATCGGCAGCGGACTGTCCACCAGCCCACACAACGCCGACATCGCCAACGCCAAGCTCGCCATGTCGAAGTTCCCGCATGTACGCATCGGCGACGATGTCGTCGCCCAGGAACGCCTGCTACGTGAGCACTTCGGGATCGAAACACTGCAGCTCGTGGTCGGCGGCTCGATGGGTGCCCAACAGACCTACGAGTGGGCCGTCCGCTTCCCGGACAAGGTCAAGCGGGCCGCACCGATCGCCGGAACCGCGCAGACCACGCCGCACGATTTCCTGTTCGGCAAGGCGCTCAGCGAGGCAATCACGTCCGACCCGGGCTTCAACGGTGGCGAGTACTCCTCGAACGCCGACGTCGTGGACGGGCTCAAGCGGCACGCCGGCATCTGGGCGGTCGTCGGCTTCTCGACCGAGTTCTGGAAGCAGGAGGTCTGGCGAGCGCTGGAGTTCGACTCCAAGGAAGCGTTCATGGCTGGCTTCCTCGAGCCCTACTTCACGACCATGGACCCGAACAACCTGTTATGCATGGCATGGAAGTGGCAACGCGGCGACGTCGCCCGGCACACCAACGGCGACCTGGCGGCCGCACTCGGCAAGATCAACGCACGAACTTTCGTGATGCCGATCAACGAGGACATGTTCTTCCCGGTCCGCGACTGCCGCGCCGAGCAGCAACGCATCAAGGGCAGCGAGCTACGCGTGATAGACGACGTGCTCGGCCACCTCGGACTCTTCGGCGTCGCACCCACTTACATGCCGCAGATCGACGAACACCTCGGCGCCCTACTCAACACGTCTGTGTGAACGAGAGAACGATGAGAACGAAGGCAGCAGTCCTGCATAGCGAAGGCAAACCGTTCGAGATCATGGAGCTGGAGCCTCGACGGGCCCAAGGGCGGCGAAGTGCTGATCAAGTACACCGCCGCGATATCCGATGGTCGGCGGCCACGAAGGCGCCGGCTCATCGAGGACGTCGGCCCGGGCATGACCAAGGGGAAGCCTGGTGACCACGTCGCATACAGCTCAACCCCAACTGCGGCTCGTGTCGCTACTGCTCCACCGGCGGCCAGTACATGTGCTACATGGGCGCCAGCACTTTGGACGGGCAGCTCGCCGACGGCACGTACCGGTTCCACTCGAAGGCACCGCCTACGGTGACATATTCATGCTCGGCACGTTCACCGAGCGCGCCACGATCTCGCAGCACTCGGTCGTGACGGTCGACGAGTGGCAGCCGCTGGAGACCGCAGTGCTCGTCGGCTGCGGCGTCCCCACCGGGTGGGGAAACGCAACCTATGCGGGCGGCGTACACCCGGGTGACACCACTGTCATCTACGGCGTCGGTGGCATCGAGATCAACGCCGTGCAAGGCGCCGCGCACGCCGGCGCCTTGCACATGGTCGTGGTGGATCCGGTGCGGTTCAAGCGCGACACCGCCAAGGAGCTCGGCGCACGCACGCGTTCGCCACCGCGGCAGACGCCGAGGAGAAGATCCGCAAGCTGACCTGGGGCAGTATGGCCGACCAGGCACTGCTGGTAATCGACTCAAGAAGTTCCGCGATCTCGGCGCTCACTACACCAAACGCGGCGACTAATACCGTGCCGCCGTCGCGGACCGTGGACCTTCGTTAACTCTGCGTAGCTGCGCAAACGCGCGCCTGCGCTCGACAGCAGTGGGAGGCACCATCTGGGAGGAAGCAGGGAGGACCCACCTGCACCCAACCGTGCCAGCCGCCAGGCAACGACTCCCAACGACACCGCACCGACCAGCACAATCTCCATTGTTGCAGGTCAGTGCCCCACCAGTGGCTACCTTGACACGGTAGAGGTCACTGGTTCGATCCCAGTATCGCGCACCACTTCAACCCCCATCCCGGGCAACCGGGATGGGGGTTTTTCGTTGCTGGTGTCCGTCGTTGCCGTGTCCGGCTTGCCGGTGTCCGGCTTGCCGGTGTCCGAACAGTCGCTACCGCACGGGAGTCCGGTTGCCGTCGTGTCGGCGGGTGCTGGAATGCAGCGCACGCAGCGGCGGAAGATTCCCCCACAGCACCCGTCCCGCCTTGACGTCCGAGAAATGCCGCCCGACCCATGTCGCAGCCACGCCGCGTTCCCGAGCACGATGCGCGACCAGCAACGTACTGAACGTCCCACCGTCGGCCAGCGTCTCACGCGCGGCGCCCAGGAAGCGGTCCCGCTGCTCCCCCATCACCGTCCAGGGCACCGAACACACGATGAGATCCACCGGTAGCAGGCCGCGCGCCCGTACCAGATCCGGCAGGTCGAACGCCGACGCACAGGCCACGTCCACCTCCGGACAGCGGGTCCGCAGCTGAGCCGTCAATGCCGGACTGACCTCCACAGCCAGCAATCGCGACGAGTCCGGCAACCGCCCCGCGAGTTCCGCGGTGATCGCACCGGACCCCGCGCCGAGCTCGACCACCGTACGGGCACCGGCCAGGGGGACCTCGTCGAGGAAACCGGCTACACAGTCCGTCGCCGTCGCCATGACGGCACCGGCACGCATCGGGTGGCGGAGGAACTCACCGGCGAAGCGGCCGTGCTCCGGTCGCCGTCGGCGCGCGGTCGTCGAGCCGTCGTTGTCCACCCTCGACGTTCGGTCTTCCCACCACCTCGTCATAGCACCATTGTCCATACTCGCCTCACGACACAGTGCACGCGGCGGTGGTGGCGGCGACCTCGCGAGCGTAGGGCGCTTTTTTCGCCACTGATGTCGGGGCAGCTGGCCGCGGTTCCTTCGGCCTCGTCGCCGCGGAGGTAGGCGAACGGTGATCGGCGTGGCGAATGTCTGCCGACCCCGTCCTCGCCTGCCTCACAAGCCGAGCTCACTCAGTCGACGGGTCACTCGACCATCCGTCGAGACGGTGGGGGCCTGTGAGCGGACCCACGGGTCCCCTCCGAAGTAGCGCTGGAAGATGTGCTCGGAGGTGCGGGTGGCCAGTGCCTGCGTGGTGAGTGTCGGGTTCGGTCCCCCGGCCGCGTTGGACAGCGCCGAGTTGTCGGCGATGAACAGTCGTTTCACCGCGCGTGTCTCACCGGTCTGGTCAACCACCGAGTCAGCTTCCGAGTGCCCCATGCGCATAGTGGAGTGTGTGTGCAGCGGCAACGCAGGCCAATCCATCCGGTAGACCTTCGTGGCGCCGGCACCACGCAACAACTCGGCGGCCCGGTGCGCGAGGAACTCGCGATTGCGAACGCTGCGCTTGCTGCGTCCCCGATTGACGAACCGCACCTTCGGCACGGCTCCGTTCTCGTCGGCGGGCAGGGCGGAGAGAGTGACACGGTTGTCAGCCGTGACGTCGTCGTCGACGATGCTGACCACGTTGAGGATGCGGTCGAGGCCGTGCATCAGGACATCCTTGAGTTCCGGTCCCACGAGCCGGCCCGTCTCGCCGTCCCACGGACCGGTGAGGCCGCGGCCGTTGGTGTAGTGGCCGCGGATTCCGCTGTCGGAGAAGGTCATCGCGAACGCCTCGATGCCGGGCATCAGGCCGACGTTCATGTTCATGCCGTAGCCGGGGTAGTCGGTGCGGGCAGCGGAAGAGGGCCCCTTGGACGAGCCGACGTCGGAGTCGAACAGACCGAAGGTCCAGTCCAGGTAGTGATCGGTGAAGCCGCGGCCGACCCAGTCGTTGGGGTTGGGCAGCTCGCTGTTGAACCACAACCGCGGAGTCTCCACCGCGCCGCCGCACATCACCACGACGGCTGCGTCCTCCGAGCTCACCTCGCCGGTCGCGTTGTCCTGCCAGGTCACTCCCCTGACGACGTCCCGCTCGGTGCGGACCTTGGTGACCGTCGCATCGGTCACCAGTGTGATCGGCTTCCCACCGGGGGACCACGCATCGGCCGTGAGTGCCATCGGAATGTAGCTGTTGTCGGTGGAGCGCTTCGCGAACAGGTTCCGCGGAGCGTCGATCGGGGCCGCGCAGCCCTGAAAGCAATGTCCACAGAACGTGCAGCCGGTCGAGGTCGGGTGCCGCAGTTCAGCGGGATCGGTGGTCAGCCCGGCGCGGCCGCCCGGCGGGAGGATGGCGTTCTCCTGCGGACGGTAGGACGGACCGAGTGTGGTCTTCGTGTCCTGCACCGGAAGTCCGAGCGTTTCGCAGCCGCGGAGGTAGACGCTCTCCTTGGTCCCGACCGGCGCGGTATGCACCGGCAGGGTCGCCTCGGCCCATTCGTAGTACGGCACGAAGTCGCTGTAGGAGAACGGGAATCGATGTTGGACGTCGTACATGTCGGTGTCCGGCCCTTGGTAACCGGCGAAGACACCGGGATAGGCGCGCGGACTGTTTCCGAAGTAGTGCTGTGTCGTGCCGCCGACCCCGGACACCTGCCAGAGGAACGAGTTCTGTGGCAACTCCCGGTACGCCGCCGGTTTGCTGCGGTCCGCCTGGCCGACCCGAAGATAGCCGGTGAGCGGGTTGTTCGCGTCGTTCTCCAGCCGGCTCCATTCCTGTCGGGGATGAGCGTGCCGGGGTCCACCCTCGACGACCAGCACATCCAGTCCGTGCGCGGCGAGTTCCTTGGCCACGACGGCCCCACCGCCGCCGGCTCCGATAACGATGACGTCGCGCATCAGCGTGCACTCACTTCCTTGCGTCCCTGGTAGTAGCCCTGGAATTCGTCCCAGCCGTCGATCACGCCCGGGTCGTAGCCGCTCAATCGCCATCCCACCGGGGTGCTCGTCACGCTCAGGCTCGCCGGGTCGAACGTCGACCACTCGCAGTAGGTGCCGAACGCGGAGAACTCCAGCAGCGCGCCCGCGATGAACTCCAACAGCCCGGATGCCGTTCCCTGGAGTGGTCCGGACAGCTCGTCGTCGATCGCCGACACCAGACCTGCGGCGGGTTCTTCCATCATTCGGAATGCCTCGGCCTTCTCCGCGAACGACAGTCGCGCGAACGGCGAGAGGAACGCGCCGCCGACCGCCGCCGGATTGACCAGGGTGGCGAGGCTGTTCAGCAACAAGGCGATCACCAACGACAACGGCACGGTCTCGTCGTTGCGCAGCAACGTGCGGACAGCCTGGTCCAGATCGAGCAGCTCGCCGGTCGGCAGCGGGCGCAGCCCATCGGGCAGCGGCACGTCCACATCTGCCAGTCCGTTGGCCAACGCGCTGGCCAACGGACCGGCCAGCTGATCAGGAACAGGGACGTAGTTGTCGAGCGATTCGATCAGGAAGTCCGGGGTGTTCGCCTCCATGGCGCCCGGCTCATCGCGACGCGTCCCCTGGGCCGCCGAGTAGGCATCCGGGCCGGGTACCACGAACACGGCCAACCCGTTGAGGGTGTCTCTGGCCAGTTCGGCCAGTGCCGTGTTCACCAGCCCGAGCAGCGGATCGGACGCGGCTCGGGCACCGGACGCGGCTCGGGCACCGGGCGAGGCCACGGCACCCGGCAACAGCGCGCCGGCGCCGGCTACGGCACCCAGCAAGCCGATCCGGGCGAGAAAGGTACGCCGATCGTGCGGATCTGTGTTCATGGAACCTCCTGGGCACAGCGTCGGGCCTCCTACACCGTGGTCAACTCGGCCCGCCACTGCATCGGCGCTCCGCACACACTTGAACGCCGCCCTGGTGTGCGCCTGCACACATCGCCATACGATCGGGCGACTCAGCCGGCCGCCACGCGACCGAACCTGTGCGACGGCACAACCGACGTCGACCTCGGCGGCATCCGCACAGGATGTCGACGATCACGTCCACTGTCGCCTGGTACCGCAGGGCCACCGGCGAGCGGCCTCGCCGCTTCCCTGTCGACTTCGACGCCTGTCCACCGTCGGTCTGCCCACCAGCACCCCTGCAGAAGCCCTGCGGAGGCGAGTCGTGCCCACCTCCACGTTCACGCTCAACGGCGATCAGGTCACCGTCGAGGCGCAGTCATGGCACCCGCCCGGACCCGCTGTCCCGCCCATCCACACCGACCGGCGTACCTCCACGACGGTCGTGACGCTGCCCGGCCGCCGCGGCCTCATCGGTCCAGCACGGCCAACCGCAGCAACAGTTGATCGCGGTGGTCGCGCAGTGACCGGCCCGTGAGTGCCTCGATCCTGGCCAGCCTCTGCAACACGGTGTTGCGATGACAGTTCAACTCGTCGCCGACCTCGGTAGCGGCCCCGTCCCGCCGAAACCAACAGTCCAGCGTCCGCAGCAACAGATCCCGCTTGTCCGGGTCGAGTACGAGCAGCTGTCCCAGCGCGTGCTCCTGGATCCGGTCCGCGATCGGACGGTTCGCAGCCAGCAACGCCTCCGGCAGCCGGTCCTCGAACGCTGCGACCATGGAGCGACCCTCGGGAACCGTGTCCAACGCGAGCTCCGCCAATCGGTATGCCGACGCCGACTCGGTGAGGCCGGTGAACGCCGGCGAGACGCCCGCCTTGCCCTCCACGACCCGGCCGAGCTGACCTACCAGGCGTGACAACGGGGCCGACCCAAGCTCCACCAGCCCGACCTCCCGGTCGGCCCGGAGTTGCCACTGCGAGGCGAAACCCAACGCGGTCAGCGCATCAGCGGGTGAGTGGGACGGCGAGGTGGACGGCCCTGCGTGGCCGACCACCACAACGGCCAGCCGGGTGGTGGACGTGAGCCCGAGCACCCGGTTCGCTTCGTCGGCGACCAGCGGATCGCCGCCGCGACCGTCCAACAGGCCTTCCAGCACCGCCTGTCGCCGTTCGGAGTCCCGCCGCTGCGCAGCCGACTGGCGCGCCCGGTACTCGGTGGCGGTGGCCAACGACATGACGTCCATCAGCTGCATCACCTGTACGGCGCCGTCCAACAACTCTCCGAGGGCGTCGGGCGCGGAGGTCCTGGCCTCGTCCAGCAACGCCGCCCACAGCACCTCGGTACCGAGCCGGAATGCGTGCAACAGCGACTCGAGTGGGAAGCCGGCGTCAGCCCGGCGCCGCGCCGTCAGCCGTGCGGCGTCGAACAGATCGTCGCCGTCCGGCACCTGGCCGGACAGGGACTGTAACGAACGCAGCATGTTGTCCCGGCACGAGCGGAGCAGCTCCTTGGGCGCTACCCGGTCCGTGGTCGCGTACACGTCGTCGTTCTGCACGATCGTGTCGCGCAACAGGTTCGCCAGCTCGGGCGCCCGTGCGAGCAGTCGCCGGGCGAGTTCTCGCGTGGCCGGAGCGGGCTCGGGCAACATTGCCATCGAAGTCACCGGGTCAGAGTAGGAGCCGGCGCACGACAGGGCGACCCACACCGCTGCTCACCGGTGGCGGCGGACCATGGCCACCCGTACTGACCGATCTGGCGCCACGAGGTGGTCGCCAGCGGACGGGCCGACGAGATCGAGGGGCCCACCGGGCCTGTCTCGATCGACCGCGGGCCGGTGCCGCGCCCACCGTCGTGGTGCCCTCGACCAGCGATGCCGGAGCGGGGACGCGATCATCAGGAACACGTGTGCACGCCCCTCGACCTGTCTGACGCTGCGGAACGTTCCCGTTCGATGGGCCATTCCGGGAGGCCGTCGAAGCAAGAGCAGGCCGCGGCTCCGGCTTCGGCCGCTGACCGGCTCCTCAGATGATGCCGAGTCGCAGCATCGCGTCCGCGACGTTGGTGAAACCGTTGATGTTGGCTCCGGCGACGTAGTTTCCGGGCATGCCGTACTCGTCGGCGGTGGTGTAGCAGCGGGCGTGGATGTCCTTCATGATCTGTTCGAGCCGCTGCTCGGTGAACTCGAAGCTCCAGCTGTCGCGCGAGGCGTTCTGCTGCATCTCGAGCGCCGAGGTAGCCACCCCGGCCGCGTTCGCCGCCTTGCCCGGCCCGAACGCGACGCCGGCTTCCTGGAACATCCGGACCGCGTCCGGAGTCGCCGGCATGTTCGCACCTTCACCGACCGCGATACACCCGTTCGCGATCAGCTGAGCCGCGTCCGTCGCGTCGAGCTCGTTCTGCGTCGCGGAGGGAAGCGCCACCTGGCACGGCACCTCCCAGATGCTGCGGTCGGCGACGAACTTCGCGGCCTGCCGGCGCTCGACGTAGTCGCCGATCCGTGTCCGCTCGACCTCTTTGAGCCGTTTGACCAGTTCGACGTCGATCCCGTTCTCGTCGTAGACGTAACCGGAGGAGTCGGAACAGGCGACGACGACGCCGCCGAGCTGGTGCACCTTCTCCATGGCGTAACAGGCGACGTTGCCCGAGCCCGAGACCACGACCTGCATCCCGTCGAACGAGCGTCCGCGGGCGGCCAGCATCTCCCGCACGAAGTACGCGCAGCCGTAGCCGGTGGCCTCCGTGCGGACACGGGCACCGCCGAACGAGAGGTGTTTACCGGTCAGCACCCCCGATTCGTACCGGTTCGTGATGCGCTTGTACTGGCCGAACAGGTAGCCGATCTCCCTGCCGCCGACGCCGATGTCGCCGGCGGGCACATCGGTGTCGGCGCCGATGTGCCGGTGCAGCTCGGTCATGAAGCTCTGGCAGAACCGCATGATCTCCCGGTCGGAGCGGCCCTTGGGGTCGAAGTCCGCACCACCCTTGCCGCCGCCGATCGGCAGTCCGGTGAGGGCGTTCTTGAAGATCTGCTCGAAACCGAGGAACTTGACGATGCCCTGATAGACCGAGGGGTGGAAACGCAGACCGCCCTTGTACGGGCCGAGGGCGCTGTTGAACTCGACACGGAAGCCGCGGTTGATGTGCACCTCGCCGTGGTCGTCCTCCCACGGCACCCGGAAGGTGACCTGGCGTTCCGGCTCGCAGATCCGTTCGATGATCTTCTGGTCGGCGTACTCGGGGTACCGGTCGACGACCGGTCCGATGCTCTCCAGCACCTCGCGGACCGCCTGGTGGAACTCGTCCTCACCGCGGTTGCGCTCCACCACGTTCGCGTAAACGGGCTCGAGACGCTCGTGCAGGACCACCTGGACTCCTTCCACCGACATCCACCGACTTCCACCGGCAGCGGGCCGCCGCGCGACCTCGGATCGACACGCGATCCGTCCACTTCATCCGGAGCCCGCAGTTCGATCAACATGACGAAGGACACACACCACCGGGCCACCAGCGCGGAAGCAGTGGAAACTCCGCTGCCGCGGGTCACCCCGGTGAGTGCCCGGGCGTCCGGTGCCCGAGTGTCCAGGCGGTTCAGTCCAGGCCGCGCGCCAGCTCGATGGCGTTGGCCAACGTGTCCAATCGGTCTTCGAGCGAGTCGCCCGCGGGATAGAACCGCACCGTGTCCACACCGGTGTCCCGCCACACCCGCAGTCGGTCACGGACCATGTCCCGGGTGCCGATCAGTGTCGTTCCCAGCACCATCTCGTCGGTGACGAGCTCGGCAGCGCCGTCGCGGTCCCCGGACTGCCACAGCTGCCGGATCTCTGCGGCGGTATCGGCCCAGCCCTGCCGGCCGTAGGCGTTGTAGTAGAAGTTGGTCTTCGCCGAGCCCATGCCGCCCAGGCTGAACGCGAGCTTCTTCTTCCGCTCACCCAGCATCTCGCGCAAGTCGTCCTCATCGTCGGCGAACGCCACCTCCGCGCCCTGGCAGATGTCCAGCTCCGCACGAGAACGCCCGGCTTCGGCAAGTCCGGCGTCCAAATGTGCGAAGTATGCGTCGGCGGCACCTTCGGGTACGAAACTGGTGCCCAGCCAGCCGTCCGCGATCTCGCCGGTCAGTGTGAGCATGGCCGGTGACAACGTGGCCAGGTAGATCGGGATCTCGTGCTCCGCGCGCGTCGAGAGCCGCATGGGCTTTCCCTCCCCGCCCGGTAGCGGGATCGCGACGTGCCGCCCTTCGAAGGAAATCTTCTCCCCGGCCAGCACCCGGTGGATCACCTCGACGGTCTCCCGCATGCGCGCCAACGGGCGCGCGAACGGCACGCCGTGCAGTCCTTCGATCACCTGCGGACCCGACGACCCCAGCCCGAGCAGGAAGCGCCCCTGGGACAGCTGCGACAGCGTGATCGCCGCCTGCGCGATGCCCACCGGTGTCC
Source organism: Prauserella sediminis (assembly GCF_014195435.1). NCBI lineage: Bacteria > Bacillati > Actinomycetota > Actinomycetes > Pseudonocardiales > Pseudonocardiaceae > Prauserella > Prauserella sediminis. The sequence goes on from NZ_JACIBS010000003.1 coordinate 83,366, forward strand.
TGGTGCCCACCTGCATGACCCCCCGAACCCAGCAACATCCGATCCGTGCGCGCCGCCAGATATCCGAGCGGGGACGGCGCGTCGGAACCCCACGCCTCGGCGACCCAGCAGATGTCCAGCCCGAGCTTCTCGGCCTCCACCACGTACTCGACCAGCTCCTGCCACGAACCGCCCGACCCTTCGATCGTGGTCGCCGTCCGCATCAGCGGTCCACCTGCCCGGTGTCCTCCGCCAGCTTCTTGATCGCCTCGACCGCGGCCGTCATGTTGGTCTCGAACTCCCGCAGCCGGACGAACACGATCTTCTGCTCCTTGTCGGGCATCCGATCGATCGCCAGCGACAGCCCCGAACGCGCAGGACCCAGCTGCATCCACTGCCGCAACAGCGTGCCGTCACCGTCGGGCACGACCGTGAACCGCCAGGTCGCGGTGGGGTTGTCCGGATCCTCCACCGCCCAGCCGAACGTCCTCGGCGGGTCGAGGTCCACGATGTGCGAGGTCGTGCTCCACTTGCCCAGCGCGTCGTGCTCGTTGCGCCCGATGAACTGCGCCCCGAGGGCGGGCCCGGTGTCCCCGTGCTGCCACTCCACCGACTGAAGCTCCGGGCTCAACTCGGGCATCAGCTCGATGTCGGACACGAGCGTCCACACCCGCTCCGGCGAAGCGTTGATCCGGGTCTCCACCTGCACCGTCGGCATGTCCTCGTACCGCGCGCCGGTCCATTCCATAGTCGTCCGACCTCTTCCCCTCGGCCCACGTCACAACAATTCCCGACCAGCAGAGTTGCTTATTTGAACTCACGCGTCAAGCGCTCGCCCGGCCGGGAACATCTCGGCCGGGCGGAAACGACCACCGAGCGGACCCGCATCCCGCTCCTCCGGTTGCGGCCTCACTCCGCGAAACGCCGCTGCACATCCGGTCGTTCGGCGAGCGCCGCCGGGTAACCCGGGCCCATCCGATTACTGGTTTCCTCCGCGCGCAGCGGCTCCTTGCACGCCCCGCACACGATCTCGGGCTGGGTGTCGTGGCCACACCGATCGTGGTGCAGGACCACGGGCACCCCCTTCTCCCCCGCCAGCCAACGATCGCCCCAACGGTTCATCGCAGCGAGCACGCCGTAGAAGTCGCGTCCCTTCTCGGTCAACACGTAGTCGTACCGCACCGGAACATGCTGGTAGGCCTGCTTTTCCAGCAGGCCCTCGTCCACCAGCCGCCGTAACCGATCGGTCAGCGTGTTACGCGCAATGCCCAGCGATTCCTGGAAGTCGTCGAAACGACGGATCCCGTAGAAGGCCTCCCGCAACGCCAGGGGGGTCCACACGTCGCCCAGCAGATCCATCGTCCGGGCGATCGAACACGGCCAGTTCGCGAAAGACGTCCGCCTCATACCGGTCACCGTACAGCGTTTCACATAACAACTCACCTGCGTGGGCGGAACCCGAGGGCGGCCACGCGCGGCGCCGTCGGTCGCCGATGCGGCCCGAGGGCTCCCAACGTGGGTGCCCGACGGAGCCACAGCGTGCTGCCTCGAACCCGCCTACAGCGCGCCCAGCACCTGCGACAGGACGATCAGGCCGCACACCACGCCGTTGAACACGCGGTGCGCCACCAGCACCGCGATGAACTCGCGGACGACCGCGCTGGACCAGAAGTACCACGCCGTCGGCGCACCGACGACCTGCCCGTCGATCTTCGCCTTCCGCGCGAGCAGCGCGGCCCGCAGGACGTGGAAGTTGTTGGTCACGACGACACACCGGTGATCGGCCTTGCGGGCCCGCATGAGTTCGGCGCTGAACGTCAGGTTCTCCCACGTCGTCGTGGAACGATCCTCCACGAGCACCCGGTCGGCGGGCACACCGCGGCAGACGAGGTGGTCGCGCATGGCGTGGGCCTCCGGGACCTGTTCGTCCGGTCCCTGCCCGCCCGAGGTGACGAGCATCGGGTCGCCGCCGCGAGCACGTTGTTCGTCGAACACCTCACGGCCGCGACCGAGCCTGCTCGCCAGTAGCGGCGGCACCCGCCGTCCGTCCAGCAGCCCCGCCCCCAGCACCACGACGTAGTCGACGGGACGCCTGGAGGAGATCCGGCCGTAGACCACCGAGTACAGCAGGAAACACACGAACAGGAACGACACGTAGAACAACACGCCCGTCACCGCCGTGGCCGTCACCGTCAGCGGCTTCCAGTCGATCAGGCCGACGAGAACTTGGGCCGGGACGTAGGCCACGATGCCGATCCCGGCCAGTAGCGACACCAGGTTCGCCAGTCTCCGTCCCTCTCGGCGGAGCATCGTCACGCCGCTGGCGATCAGGAAAACCCCGAACGCCAGCACCGACAACGGGATCAGCAGCACCCCGATCACCAGCAGCACCCGCGCCGCGCCCTCCGAGACCGTGCCCACCACCAGCAGCATCGCCACGGCGAGGGACGCCAACGCGAGGAACAGATACACCCCGTTGCGCAGTTTGCGCCGATCACGCAGAAAGCTGATCAGGAACGCCGTGAAGGACAACGCTGCAGGGACGAACGCGACCGGCGACACACTCACGGGAGCTCCCGTGTCGACGCCGTGGTGGCCGGAACACGACGCACGGATCCGAAAGCCATCAGCTGCCCGCCGCGTCGGACGCGCCTCGACTATCCACCATGGACGGCATTAGACCACAGCGACCGGTGCCCCGCCCGGCCGCGAACCGGCACGAACGGCGACAACCACCGCGGCGACGAACCACCGGCGTCCGGCCGCCACGGCACCGTCGCGGGCAGGATCGAAGGGCTCGGACGTCAGCCGCGCGGCCAGACCGGGATCCGGTCGAGCATGTCGCAGCGCAACTCCAGAGCCGCGACGAGCTCCTCGGGATCGCGGTGATCACTGACCGGGTCGAACACGTCGAGATACTCCCCACGCAGCACGAAGCCCCGGAACGAGCGCGAATCGTGCAGCAGCAGCGCCTTCAGCTCCGGGCCGAACACCGCGCGCGCGAACGCCTCGTCGTCGCAATGCACCTCGAAGCTCCGGTCGACCTCCTCGTCGCCGAGCTGCACGCCGCCCATACCGATCGTGCGGTTGATCGTGTTCTGTGGCCCGACGATCCGCGTCGCACTCAGCATCGGGTGCGGCGCGGGAGCGGCGACCCAGATCGCACGTTCCGGCCGATGCTTCCCGTCGTGCACGGTCTGGAACGTGGCAGCGACGAACGGCCTGCCCCGATGCGTGCCCGTGATGACGTCCGTCGCCCCCGTCGCGCGCGGCGGTCGGTGGAACGGTTCGGCCCATCCCGTGCGGTCGTACTGCCGATCGTAGAGCGGCACGTACGAGTCGTCCCGTTCGGCGAAGGTCCAGCCTCTCGCCTGGACCGCGGCCCGAGCCTCCGACGTCGACATGGCCGCACGGGCCTTGCCCGCGCGCCGCACCAGGACGATCAGCGCGATCACCCCGGCGGCGAGCAGCAGTACGCCACCGAACACGATCGCGAGGATCGCGCCCACACTCATTCGTCACACCCTCCACATCGCACGGTCGGCAGACGCACGAAACCGGGTGCGCCGGCTGCCCGGCCACCCGGTTTCGTCCATGGGTTCTCAGCTCCGCCGCAACACGCGGAAACTCTCGAAGGCTTCGTCGTCGCTGAGCTGTTCGCGCCCGCCCCGCCTGCGGGCCGACCCGCCCCCGAGCGGATCCGGCCCCGGATCGACCGGTTGCGAGTCGCCGAACAGCTTCTTGTCCTCCTCAAGCACCTTGTCCAGCAGGTCGCTGGAGCCGAGACCGCGCTGCACCACCTCGGCCTGCGCGCGGGTGGCGGCCACCCGCGCCAGCGCGATCGTGTGTTGCACCCTGGCGGACAGCTCCGCCGGGTCCACGCCACCGCGCACCGCGTCCGAGAACGTGACCCGCTCGACCGTGCCGTCCGGTCCGGCCTCGACCGTCACCATCCCGTCCTGCGAGCTCGCCGTGCCGGTGACCTCGGCCAACTGTTCGGTCATGGCCTTGTAGGTCTCGGCCCGGTTGCGGTTCGCGGCCGCCGCGTCGTCGACCGCCTGGATGCGCTGCACCAGATGCTTGGCCGTCTCGTTCATGCCGAACCTCCCGTGGTTCCGGAGCCGCTGCCGGCACCGCCCTGATCGGGACGGATCGTGCCGAGGAACTCCTCGAAATCGGCGAACACGGATTGGAACGTCTCCGGTGTGGAGCTGAGCACGATCTCGATCACCGCACGACGCGACGGATCGGCCGTGTCGGTGAATCCCATGAACACCTGATACTGCACCAGATACCGGCGGCGACCGGCCACGTCGGCGTCAATCCGCAGCGGCTGCGTGTACACCGGGTTCTCGGCGGTACCCGTGGCCTGCGTGTTGCCGACCTTGACCTCGTACGCACCGCCGCGCAACCGCTCGGCCGCCTCGGCGGCCACATCGGACAGTTGCACGTCGCCGTCCCGCACTTCGCCGGTGATCGTGATGTTCGCGGTGAAGCCGTCCCCGCCCGTGTCGGGCCGCAACGCCACGAACGCCGCGTTCGGCGTACCGATCTCGTCCGGCGACACCGAGACCCAGCCCTCCGGCAGGGAGAACTCGATCGGCACCGGGATCGTCGTTGCCATGCTCACGCCTTCTTCCTCGTCGACGGGCGGTCACCGCACTCAGAAGCCGAGTGCATTGCCCACGCTACTGATCGCATCGCCTGCCTTGTCCTTGGCGCCGCCGACCGCGTCGCCCACGGCCTGGCCCGCGCCGCTCACGGCCTCGCCGGCACTGGTCGCCGCGTCGACGACCCCACCCGGGTCGACCGACACGTCGAAACCGACCTTGCCACCCACGCCGAGCGCGGCGCCGGCGGATGCGCCGATGTGGAACTTGCCGTCGTCACCCATACCGAACTGGGCGTCGGCGGAGGCGCCGACACCGGCCCATGCCTCGCCGTTGACACCTGCGCCGACACCGGCGACCTCACCACCGACGTCACCGCTGGCCTTGGCACCGGCGAACGCCTCGGCACTGACGTCGGCGCCGGTGAGGCCGACGCTGGCGTCGGCGGAGGCCTCGGCACCCGCCATGGCCTCACCACTGGCCGACACGCTGGCGTGGTCGCCGAAGTTCATCTCGCCCTCGACATCGCCCCTGGCACCGACGAACGCCTCGGCACTGGCCTGTGCCCCGAGCGCGTCGACGCTCGCCTCGGCGTTGGCGTCGCCGCCCACGAAACCGCTGGCGCTGCCGCTGCCCGACACGCCCATCCCGGTGTCGAACTCACCTTCCACCTCGCCCTTGGCCAGGTAAGCCTCGGCGTTCGCACCGGCGGCGAAACCGTCCTCGGTGACCTCGGCGTACGCGCCTGCTCCGGCGCCGAGCACCGAACCCGAGCCGGATGCACCGGCCGACATGTCGCCGTACTCGGCGCCCACATCGAACTCGCCGCCCGCGACCTCGACGTCGTCACCGACCTCGTGGCGCACCGGGTCGATGCCGAGCATGCCGGGGCCGGGGAGGTCGATGCCCAGGCTGTCGAACAGCTCCCTGGCGCCGTCGTGCATGAGCTTGTCGGCCGGTTCGTCGCCGACCGTGTTCTGGTAGCTGCGGTTGCCGTTCTCGTCGGTCTGCCAGCCGCCCGGGTCGACGTCCTCCCACTGGCCGGTCTCCGGGTTGAACCGCCGCTGCGTCTGCCGGTTCTCGGCTCCGAACTCCTGCTCGCCGAACCCGTGCTGGAACCGGCCCTCCTCGTCGTGGGTCATGCCGAGCGCCATGGCCGCGATGCCGCCCTCCGCGGCCACGGCCTTCCGCGCGGCGTCGAGGATCTGCTGCGCCTCCGCCATGGCGGGCGCGCCCGGGTCCTCGAACGGCGTCATCGGGCCGTCCATCATCGGGCCCAGCGCGCGCTGCGCGTCGTACTGGGCCTTCGCCGCCCTGCTGGCAGCCCGCGCCTGGTGGTACAGCTCGATCGCGCGCTGCGCCTCACCCTGCCCCCAGTTCAGGATGTCGGCGTAGTTCGCCAGCTGCTCGCCGCCCTGGCCGACGGCTTCCGCAGCCTGCCCCCACTTGGGCGGCTCCTCCGCGAAGACCGAACGGAAACTCGTCGCCGCATCGCCGACCCAGCCTGCCGGGTCGATCGTGCCGAGGGTCGAACCGATGTCGTCGGCGACGTTGATCGGATCGACCAACGAACCGAGATCGGACGAGATCACCTCGGGTTCACCCGGAACGAGCGCCTTCGGATCGTCGGTCTGCCCCAGTTCCGCCATCACCGCTCCTGTCCCTCACTACCCGCACCGCCGTCGAGAACGGCGCTGATGCCGCCCGCGGCGGCACCGCCGACCGCACCGCCGAGGCCGCCTGCGATCCCGCCGACCGCACCGCCGACCGCGCCGCCCACGGCTCCACCGGCGGCGATACCGCCCGCCGCGCTCTCGACCGCGTTCCCCAGTGTGTCCAGCGACGAGCGCGTGTCGTCATCGGATTCGAGGTACTGGGCGGCGGCCGAGCCGAGCTGGCCTCCCAGTTCGTCGGCCTTGCCCTTCAGCGTCTCGAAGTGCTTGCGCATGCTCTCGATGTAGAGCTGCCACGCCTGTTGCACCGCGTCGTTCCCGTAGTCACCGCTCGGGCCCTGCCAGACCAGGTTCGCCGCGCCCCCCGCGGTCTCACCGATCCGTCCCGCGGTCCCGCGCAGTTCGTCAGGAACGGCATCAAAGCCTGTCATGGTCCCCAACTCCTTCGCCTGTTCGGTGGCCCGCCGGCCGCACGGGCCGCCGGCCACCGCTCGTACGTAGTTCATGACGCGGTACGGCCCCGCCCGGTTCCCAGGTCGGCGTGAATTCTTGTCCGCTCTCCCCCAACGGCACCCCTGCCGCATACACGAGGGGCGGGCCGGGATGCCCCGGCCCGCCCCTGGCGTGCGGTGTTGCGACGGCCCGTTCAGCCGAGGCCGGCGGCCAACCTGCCCGCGAGCAGCTGCGCGAACCGGTGCGGATCCGGCAACTCCTCCCCTTCGGCCAGCAGGGTGGTTCCGTACAGCAGCTGCGCGACCTCCGGCAGCGACGGATCGTCGGCGTTCGTCGCGTGCGACTCGCGCAACCCGGTCACGAGCGCGTGCTCCGGATTGATCTCCAGGATGCGCTTGACGTCCGGCAGCGGCTGGCCCAGCTGGCGATAGATGCGGACCAGCTCGGGGCTCAGGTCCCCCTCGTCGCCGACGATGCAGGCGGGCGAGGTCGTCAGCCGCGACGACAGGCGCACGTCCTTCACCTCGTCCGAGAGCGTCTCGCGCAGCCACTCCAGCAGGCCCGCGAACTGCTCCTTCGTCGCCTCGTCGGTGGAGTCGTCGCCCTCGCCGTCACCGTCCAGGTCCACTTCGCCCTTCGCGATCGACCGGAACGTCTTGCCCTGGAACTCGGCACCCGAGTCGACCCACATCTCGTCGACCTGGTCGGTGAGGATCAATACCTCGATGCCCTTGCTGGTGAACGCCTCCATGTGGGGCGACTTCTCCACCATCTCGCGCGAGCGGCCGGTCAGGTAGTAGATGTGTTCCTGGCCCTCGGGCATGCGCTCGATGTACTCGGCGAGCGTGGTCTGCTCGTCGGCCGAGCGGGTCGAGTCGAACGAGGCGATATCGAGGATGTCCTGTCGGCTGTCGGGGTCGGTGACCAGACCCTCCTTCACGCAAGTGCCGAACTGGCTCCAGAACGTGCGGTACTTGTCCCTGTCCTCGGACTCCTCCGACTTCACCAGACCGGCCACGGTGGACAGCACCTTCTTGGCGAGCCTGCGTCGCATGGCGCGAATCTGGCGGTCCTGCTGCAGGATCTCGCGCGAGACGTTCAGCGACAGGTCCTGCGCGTCGACGACACCCTTGACGAAGCGCAGGTACTCGGGCATGAGCTCCTCGCAGTCGTCCATGATGAACACGCGCTTGACGTAGAGCTGCACGCCGCGCTTCGCCTCGCGGGTGAACAGGTCGAACGGCGCACGCGAGGGCAGGAACAGCAGCGCCTGGTACTCGAACGTGCCCTCGGCCTGCAGCCGCATCGTCTCGAGCGGGTCGGCCCAGTCGTGGCTGATGTGCTTGTAGAACTCGTGATACTCGGCGTCGGTGACCTCGCTGCGCGGCCGTGCCCACAGCGCCTTCATCGAGTTCAGCGTCTCCGGCTCGACGACGGTCTCGTCGGACTCGCCGTCCTCGCCCTTCTTGACCCGCTCGACCTCCATCCGGATCGGCCAGGCCAGGAAGTCCGAGTAACGGGTGACGATCCGCCGCAGCACGCCGGTGTCGGTGTAGTCGTGCATGCCGTCGTCGGTGTCGACGGGCTTGAGGTGCAGCGTCACCGCGGTTCCCTGCGGCGCGTCGGGGACGTCGGCGATCGTGTAGGTCGCCTCGCCCTCGGACTCCCAGCGTGTGCCGACGGTCTCGCCCGCCTTGCGGGTCACGACGGTGACCCGGTCGGCGACCATGAACGCCGAGTAGAAGCCCACGCCGAACTGCCCGATGAGGTCGCTGCCCTGTGTCTCCTGCGCCGACTTGAGCTTCTCGAGAAGCTCGGCCGTCCCGGACCGGGCGATCGTGCCGATGAGACCGACGACCTCGTCATGCGACATGCCGATGCCGTTGTCGCGCACCGTCAGCGTGCGTGCTGCCGGGTCACGCTCCAGCTGGATGTGCAGGTCCTCGGTGTCGACGTCCAGGTCTTTGTCGACGAGCGATTCGAGCCGCAACTTGTCCAGCGCGTCCGAGGAGTTGGACAGCAGTTCCCGCAGGAACACGTCCTTGTCCGAATAGATCGAATGCACCATCAGGCGCAGCAGCTGCCGCGCCTCCGCCTGGAACTCGTGCGTCTCGGCCTGCTGCTCCGACTCCACTGCCTGCTCCGCCATCGGCGATGGACCCCCTTGGGTGATGACATGACTCGTGATGTGACGTTGGCGAATGCGCCCCCTCCATCATCACCGACGGGTGCATCGTGCGAGCGACGCCCCTGCTCTTCCACGTTCGCCGCACGCGGTGACCGGGTCGTCTCGACCGCGACCACCGCCAACCACCACGACCACCGCCGCCCCGCAACCGCCACGACCGACACGGACCTCGGCAGGCGGACTTCCGCACGCCGGAACCCGGCGATCCGTGACCGCCGGGTTCCGGTGCGAGGCCCGCCCCGTGGGACGGGCCGGAGCCAGTGCGCCGTCAGTGCCCGTGCACCACCCCGCTCAGCTCGTTCGGGGCGGCCTCCAGGTCTGCCGTCGCGGTCGTCTCGCCGGACTCGAGATCCACGGCGTGGAGCTGCTTCTGATCCGGGTCCGACACGTACGCGGTGCCGCCCCTGACGAAGAGCGCCGGCCGCGGTTCCTGCCACTCGATCGGCTCGGACCACTCCTCGTCGAGCACCGGGATCGACTCGGTCAGCTCACCGCTGTCGGGGTCGACGACATGGATCTTGCCGTCCGTGCCGAGCACCAGCGCCTCGCCCTCCGGGCCCCGCGCGAGCGAGCGGAAGGTGTAGCTCGCCGGCAGGTCGACCCGCTGCAGCTGCGCGTTCTCGGTGTCGACGAGTGCGATCTCCTCGGGCCTTTCGAGCTCGGCGTCCTCGTCCTGCTTGTAGTCACCCAGAACGATCGGCGACTCGGGCGATCCCGCCTGGTTGCCGATCCGGCCGTAGTCGGTCGGGCTGTCGACCTTCGTGATCTTCCCGTCGCGGTAGATCAGGACGCCGTCCTCGCAGCCGACCGCGATGGCGCCGCCCTGGGCGGCCGATTCGCCGTGCACCTCGGGGCAGTCCTCGTTGCGGGTGACCTCGGCGCGGCTCTCGTCGAGGATCGCGATGCCGTTGCGTTCCTCCTCGTTGCCGAGGGTGACGAGCATGCCGCCGTTGTCCAGCTCGACGGCCACACCGTGGTGCGGCTCCTCGGTGCGGTACTCCTTCGTCTCCGGCTTGCCGTCGCCGAGGTCGTGCGGGTCGAAGCTGCGCACCTGGCCCGTGCCGTCGGTGAACAGGACCGTGCGGTCCGCGTGACGCACGACGTGGCCGGGCTCGGCACCCCCGAACGTGACGTCGGTCAGCTGCCCTCCCACCGCGTCGAGAACCTGGAAACCCTCCGATGTGGACACCATGACGTGCCGGTCGTCCCCTGCCGGGTTGAGCCGATTGAAGCCTTCCAGCGGGATGTCGGCCTGCACCTCGAGCGTGTCGCCGTCGAGTACGTACATGCCGCCGTCGTAGGTCGTGACCACGGGTTCGGTGATATCGGCGCCACCGCCCTGCTCACCGCCACCACCGCCCTGGCCCGCTTGCTCGTCCGTGCCGCAGGCGCTCACCGCGACCATCGCGGCAGCCGCCGAGGCCGCGGCGAGTCTCCTGGTCCGGGCCGTACTCTTCATCTCTTCTCCTTCTGGTGGGAACCAATTCGGTGTGCGCGGCGCTGCTCGACCCGCCGCGCAGGGTCATGAGCCGGTGAGTCCGTCGACGATGGCCTCGGTGTTGGCGCGCATCATGGCGAGATAGGTCGGTGCGCCCCCGTCGCCACCGGTGAGAGATTCCGAATGCAACGACCGCACCTGCACGTCGACGCCGGCACGGTCGGCCAGCACCTGCGCGAGCCGGTCCGGCTGCGAGGAGTCGGCGAAGATCGCCCGCACCCCGGCCTCGCGCACCGTGCCCGCCAGGTCTTCGAGGTCCGATGCGCTGGGCGAGGCGAGTGTCGTGCCGCTGGGGATCACCGCTCCCAGCACGGTGAAGTCGTACCGCTGCGCGAGGTATCCGAAGACGTGGTGGTTGGTGACCAACGTGCGCTGGTCGTCGGGGATGCGGTCGAACTGCCGGTTCATCCACCCGTCCAACTCGTCCAGCTTCGCCAGGTACGCCCGCGCGTTGGCACGGACCGCGTCCTCGTCGATTCCGTCTACATCGGACACGATGCGGTCTCGGATGTGCTCCACGGCCGTGCGCATGCGCTGCGGATCGGTCCAGAAATGCGGGTCCGCTTCTCCCCCGGAGTCACCGCCGGAGAAGCGGACGGGGTCGACCTGCTCGGCCACCGCCAGCGCCGGGACGCCCGCCTCGACCGCGGCATCGACGTTGCGCTGCACGCCTTCCTCCAGGCCGAGCCCGTTGTGGACGAGCAGGCCCGCCTGTTCCACGATCGCCGATTCCCGGGCCGAGATCGCGAACGAATGCGGATCGGCACCAGGCTGCATGAGCACGGTGACCTCGGTCTGGTCCCCCGCGATCTCGCGCGTGACGTCACCGAGGATGTTTGTCGTCACCACGATGCCGCCGTCCCCGGCGCCCGCAGCCGAACACCCGCTCAGCGCCAGCGCGCCCACCGACACCAGCGAGGCCACCACGGCCGCGAGCCGGCCCCCGCGCCACGCCGTCATCGGCCCGCCTCCACGAGCTGCGACGGCGTGACGTCGACGTCGAACGTACGAGCGACGCGCAGATCGTCGTGGTAGTCGATCTCGTGCACGGTCGACGCGGCGGGATCGTTGACGTAAGCGCGGTTCGTGTCGGCCGTGATGGTGACCCCGTCGGGCGCGCCGCCGTCGAGCAGCGGCGCCGTCGCGGTCTCCTCGCCGGTCTCGGCGTCATAGGCGTGGAGCACCCCGTCCTCGGTCAGGACCAGCAGCGGCCCGTCGGCACCCGTGGCCACCACGGCGGCGGCGGGGCCGCTCCTCACGAACGTCCACGCGCCCTCCCCGGTGTCGAGGATCCACGCACCCTGCCTGCCGCCGACGGCGCCGAGGGTCTCGGAGCCCGGCCGCTGGTGGAACGTCGCTGCGTCGGGGCCGTCCTCGGGATACGGGATGTGCTCGGCGGTGAACTCGCCGTCGTCCTCCCCGACGAGCACCGCGCCGTCGGCGCAGCCGAACACGACGCCGCGGCTGGTCGCGGCGGCGTGGGCGGGCCGGGCGCACGTCGCGTCGACGTCGGCAACCGTGCCACCGTCACGTTCCCGCACGACGAGGCCGTCGTCGCCTGCCACCACGAGGTGCTGTTCGTAGGGCACGGCGATGCCGTCGATCGTCTCGCGCTCGCCGACCTCGCCCGCTTCGAGCTTCTCCCTGTCGAGCAGCACCGTGGTGCCGTCCTCGCGGGCGAGTGCGGTGACGGCGCTGTCCGACCACGCCCCCGTCACCGTGCCGTCGACGACGCCGGCTCGGCCGGGCTGCGTGCGGTAGTAGTGGTTGTGGTCGCCGTGTTCGACGGTCCAGGCACCGCTGTCAACCACGCGTGTGCGCCCGTCGCCGGCGAGAAAGGCGAACCGGCCGTCGGTGACGGCTCCGGTCACACTCTCCCCGCCGGGGAGGTCGGTCACCTCCTCGGTCAGCAGGTCGACGACCCGCACGCCCCGCCCGTCGCCGTCGGCGACCACCAGCCGCAGCTGGGGTTCCGTGCCCTCCTCGGCGCCCTCGACGTAGCCGTGCGGAGTGCTGGACGCGGGCGATCCGCTCGGCTCGGCGTTCCCGCCACAGGCGGTCAACGCAAGTCCACAGAGGACTGCGGCGAACGCGGTCGCGGCGCGTGGCCGGAACGCTGTCGTTGTCACGTGCGGTATCACGGTGTCCTTTCCGGAATGGATTCGGTGGAAACGGCGCGCGGCGCGTCGCGGCACGGGCGCAACCGGGAGAGCGAGGCGGAGAGGCCGAACAGCGCCACGGCGACGAGCGCGATCGTGGCGCCCGCGGCGGTGCCCGCATGCCACGAGACGAGCAGCCCGATGATCGTGGCGGCGCTGCCGATGAGCGCGGCACCCAGCATGACCAGCGGAATCCGGTCTGCCCAGAACATCGCCGCGGCGGGCGGGGCCACCAGCAGCCCCACGACCAGCAGCGTGCCGACGACATGGAGCGACGACACGATCGCCAGCGTCAGCAACAACAGCAGCGCACCGTGTGCCACGCGGGGCCGCAGCCCGAGGGTCGCCGCGGTCCTCCGGTCGACGCTGAGCGCGACGAACGCCCGGTGCCCGCCGACCGACACGACGGCGGCGAGCGCCAGCGCCGCGACGAGCTGCAGCAGATCCTGCGCGCGCACCGCGAGTACGTCACCGAAGAGGATGCCGGTGAGATCGACCGCGAACGAGTCCGCCTGCGACACGATGATGACGCCGGCGGCCAGCATGGCGACGAACAGCAGGCCGATAGCCGTGTCCTGGGCGAACCGCCGCGACCGGCCGAGCACGGTGACACCGCAGGCCATCGCGACGGCGCTCAGCGCTCCGCCGAGCATCAGGTTGCCGCCCGCCAGGGAGGCCACCGCGACGCCGGGCAGCATGCCGTGGGCCATCGCCTCACCGAGGAAGGCCATGCCGCGCACGACGACCCACGTCCCGGCCAGGGCACAGATCGCCGAGACGAGGATCCCTCCCCACATCGCCCGCTGGACGAACGAGACCTCGAACGGCGCGATCAACCACTCCACACGCGGTAGCCTAAACTGAAAACGAATTTCATTTCAATCAGTTGTCCGTCGTGCCCGAGGAGAGCCATGACACAGACGACGAACGACACCGGTGCAGGACCCCCGGGGCGCCGCACTCCGGACGCCGGTGTCCGAGCGGGCCCCGCACTGCCGTCGCACGGGGACGACACGACGGCACCCGAACCGGCTGAGGTCGCACTCGACGAGGTCTCCGCCGGATACGACGGCACGACCGTCCTGCACGGGGTGACCGCCCGCCTCCCCTGCGGAGCCGTCACCGCGATCGTGGGCCCCAACGGCGCCGGGAAGTCCACAATGGTCGGTGTGATCGCAGGCGTGGTCAGGCCCGATTCCGGCAGGGTGACCACGCCAACGGCCACCAGGCCCGCACTGGTCGTCCAGCAATCCGGCCTGCCCGAGCAGCTGCCGATCACCGTGCGGGACGTCGTGCGCATGGGCCGCTGGGCCCGCCGCGGACCGTGGCGCCGGCTCCGCCGCGACGACCACCGGCTCGTCGAGGACGCACTCGACCACCTCGGTATCGCCCACCTCGCCCGACGGCGCCTCAGCACACTCTCCGGCGGGCAACGCCAGCGCGCGCTCGTCGCCCAGGGACTCGTACAGCACTCCGAGGTTCTGCTGCTCGACGAACCTGCCGCCGGGCTCGACGTCGCCGCCCAGGACGCGATCGCCGCGGCACTCCACAGTGCCGCCGCGGACGGAACCGCCGCGGTCCACGTGACCCACGACCTCGCCGACGCGGATCGCGCCGACCATTGCGTGCTGCTCGCCGGAGGCCGCGTCCTCGCCGAGGGCCCGCCCGCCGACGTGCTGACCCACGAGGTCGTCGATCACGCCTGGGGACTGGACCGCTACCGCGGCAGGTGATGGGGCAGGCACGCACCCCCGCCGCTGCGTGGGCGGCGAACACCGGGACCGGACTCGGCGCCCTCACCCGCTCCGCTCGGCGTCCTCACCCGCTCCGCTCGGCGGGGACGGGCGCCGACGTGCTGTCACGCCGGGGAATTCCGGCCACGACTGCGGCCACGGCCACCAGCGAGAGGGCCATCAGGACGAAGGCGGCCGTGTCGGTGCCGGCCGCGGCGGTCGCGGTGGACGCCGCGGCGAGGCCGATCGCCCCGCCGAACTGCTTCGAGGTGTTCATCAGGCCGGACGCGGCACCGGTGTGCCCTGCCCGGACACCGGTGGTGACGAGGGTGGCCAACGGCGTGTTCAGCAGGCCCCCGCCGATCCCGATCGCGACGCTCGGTACCAGGAACGACACGGCGAACGGGCCGTGATCCACCGCCGCGAACCAGAACAGCGCGGGCACGGCGATCACGACCCCGGCGACGACGAGACTCCGGGGCGAGTGCCGCCGCATCAGGCGCGGCGTGACCCAGAGGTTGACTCCGAGCATGACCACGATCAACGGGACGAAGGCCATCCCGGCCTGCATCGGCGTGTAGCCCAGCTGGGTCTGCATGCGGTAGGTGAGGAAGAACCACAGTCCCACCTGGAAACAGGCAGCCGTCAGCGCGGTCGCGACGTTGCCGACCGCGATGGTCCGGTCCCGCAGCAGCGCGGTCGGCACCAGCGGGTACCGGCTGCGCCGCTGCTGCATCACGAGCAGCGCCAACAGCACGACGGCGCCGCCTCCGGCCAGGACGGGCAGCACCCCGGCGGCCGGCTCCCCTGCCGACGACAGTGCGTAGGCGGCGCCCGTGAAGGCGCCGGTCGCCAACCCGGCACCGGTGAGACTGATCCGCCCGCCGCGGCGGTCGTCGACGTTCCGCCGGTACAGCACGACCGCGGCGGCCACCACGGCGCCACCGAGGGGCAGGTTGATCAGCAGGGTGAGGCGCCACGACACCAGATCGGTGAGCACCCCGCTGACGAGGTTGCCGACACCGCCTCCCGCCAGGCTGACGGCGGTCCAGATCGCGATCGCGCGGGTGCGGACCGGGCCTTCGGCATGGGTGACCGTGAGCAGCGTGAACGTAGCGGGCGAGACGACGGCGGCAGCGAGCCCCTGCGCGGCCCGCGCTGTGACGAGCACCCAGCCCTCGGTGGCGAGGCCGCCGATCGTGCCGGCCACGGCGAAGACCCCGGAGCCCCAGGCGAGCAGCCGCGCGGTGCCGACGACGTCGGCCAGCCTCGCACCCACCAGAAGTACCCCGGCGAAGCCGACGCTGTAGGCCATCGCCACCCACGATGCCGTGACCCGCCCGAGTCCCAGCTCGGCCTGGATCGACGGCAGCGCGATGTTCACCACGGAGACGTCCAGCACCACCGACAGCTGCGCCAGACAGGACGCCCACAGCCCGAGTCGCCGCATCGCAGCGGGCACCACCTTCCTGATACAGGTGTATCAACGAATGATACGAATGTATCAAGCGGAGCGAGAAGGGAGCCGTCGATGTCCGAGGGTCAGCGCAGGGACGAGATCATGAGTGCGGTCGAACGCCTCCTCGCGCGGGGCGGCATCGACGCGGTGACCATGCGCGCCGTGGCGACCGAGGCCGGCGTGTCACTCCGGCTCGTGCAGTACTACGGCCGCACCAAGGACGAACTCCTGAGCGCGACCCTCGACCGCCTCGCCGACCGCAGTATCGAACGGTGGCGCGAGCGCTCCCTGTCCGCCGACCCGGCCCGGTCGACCCTCGGCCGTGTCCGGGACTTCCTCCACGAGGCATTGCCCACCGACGAGGCGAGCAGGGGTTTCCACCGGGTCGGCGTGTCCCTCGAAGCCCTCGCGATCACACAACCGGGCGCGGCGGGCCGCGCCTACCAGCGGCACCTCGACGGGCTCGCCGACCACCTCGCCGACACACTCCGCTCCGGCACCCACCTCGACGCGGCGTCCGCGCGCCTGCTCGCACTGGAGGCCATGGCTCTCGCGCACGGATTGGGAACGCTGTTGATGGCGGGCAGAATCGGCCGGCGCGACGCCGAGTCGCTGACGGAGGACTACCTCGAACGACTTCGCCCTCGGCTGTCCCCCTGACCGTCCACGCCTCCGCCGCGTCTGGTGTGCCACCTCGCGCGTTCTGTACGCTGTTCGCACGGACGTTCAGTATGCGTACGCATTGTGGTCGTCGCTCCCTCGAGCACGCCACCGCGGGCGCGCGACGATGGCCAGGCGACCGAGGAGGGGCGCATGACCAGGACCGACGGCGACCGACCGGCCACGCCACCCGGTCCACCCACGCACCGATTCGAACGCCCGCCCCGCCCGTTGCCGGACCTGCGCACGCTGCGCCGCGATTCCGGCGCCGTGTACGCCACCAACGGCCTCGTCGGTATGGTGTTCGCCGCCACGGGCCCCATCGCGGTAATCATGTCCGTCGGCGTATCCGGCGGCCTGTCCACCCCGCAGCTCTCGTCGTGGATCTTCGGGATCTTCTTCCTCAACGGCCTGCTGACCCTGCTCGCCTCCTGGCTGTACCGCCAACCGCTCGCGTTCTTCTGGACCATCCCCGGAACCGTCGTGGTCGGCGGCTCCCTCGATCACCTGACGTGGGCCGAAGTCCTCGGCGCCTTCCTCGTCACGGCGCTGCTGATCCTGCTCATCGGACTCACCGGGTGGGTACGCCGCGTCATGGCCGCGCTGCCCATGCCGATCGTCATGGCGATGGTCGCCGGCGTCTTCCTGCAGTTCGGCCTCGATCTCGTCGGCGCGTTCGGTGTCGATCCCGGCCTGGCCGTGCCGATGGTGGCGGCGTTCCTGCTGCTCAGCGTCGTGACCGGGCTCGGAAAGCACATGCCGCCGATCCTCGGCGCGCTGCTCATCGGCGTGGCTGCGGTCGCGCTCTCCGGCCGGTTCGACCCGGCAGGCCAGGCCGCGTGGTTCGCCCAGCCGATGCTGCAGGCCCCGCAGTGGTCGTGGCAGGCCATGGTCGAACTCGTCGTCCCACTGGCGATCACCGTGCTCGTCGTACAGAACGGCCAGGGCATCGCCGTGCTCAAGCAGGCGGGCCACGGACCGCCGATCAACGTCGCCACCGTGGCCTGCGGCCTGTGGTCACTGCCCGCTGCCGCGGTCGGCGCCGTGTCCACCTGCCTGACCGGGCCCACGAACGCACTGCTCACCGCGTCCGGACAACGTAGCCGCCACTACATCGCCGGCATGGTGTGCGGCGTGCTCGCGATGCTCGTCGGCCTGCTGGCACCGGCGTTCGTGCGGCTCATGCTGGCCACACCCGAAGCATTCATCGCCGTCCTCGGCGGCCTCGCCATGCTCCGCGCGCTGCAAGGGGCATTCGTGAGCGCCTTCGGCGGCCGGTTCAGCCTCGGCGCCCTCGTCGCCTTCGTCGTGACGGTCTCCGACGTCGACCCGCTGAACATCAGCGCCGCCTTCTGGGGCCTGCTCGCCGGACTCGCCGTCTCGGCCCTCATGGAACGTGCGGATTTCGCCGCCGACCGGATGACCTGACCGGCACCGGCGCCCGGTCAGGTTGCCGACGCCTGGGCGGCGCCGGCAACCTGACCGATCGGCCCTGCTGGGTCAGTCCTGCTCGGAGCCCGGCTGCTGGGCGAGGAACTGCTCGAACTCCGTCGCCAGCTCGTCGCCGGTCGGCATCTCGGCGTCGCCGACCAGCAGGTTGTTCTCCGCCGAGGTGAACGCGTCGTACTGCTCCTCGAGCGAGTGCACCACGCTCGCCGCCTCGTCCGAATCCTTGACCTGGCGTTCGACCTCGACCTCGGCGCGCCGCGCGGCCTCCCGCAGCGCGTCGTCCGGCAGCTGCAGACCCGCGACCTTCTGCACCGCGTCGACCAGGGTCAAGGCCGCCACCGGATAGCGCGACTGCGCCAGGTAATGCGGCACGTGCGCGGCGAACCCCGCCGCATCGTGGCCCGCCTGCCCCAGCCGGAACTCGACGAGCGCCTCCGCGCTGCCCGGCACCGTGGCCCGGTTGAACGTCGGGCTGAACTGGCGCACCAACTCCGTCCGCGTCGCGTGTGCGGTCACCCCGAGCGGTCGCGTATGGGGCACAGCCATCGGGATCCCCTGGAACTGCACACTCAGCCGGACCTTCCACCGCTCGACCAGCCGGCGCACCGCCTCGGCGAACAGTTCCCACTCGCGATCCGGTTCCGGACCCGTGAGCAGCAACATCGGGGTCTCGTCGGCGTCGTGCAGCAGCCGCACCGTCAACTCCGGCACCTGGTAATCGGCCCAGCCGTCGCCGTCCCACGTCATCGCAGGCCGCCGCGACCGATAGTCGATCAGCCGGTCGACGTCGAATCGCGCCACCACCGGACCGTCGAACGTCTCGGTGAGGTGTTCGGTCAGCAGTTCGCCCGCGCTGCCCGCGTCGACGTATCCGTCCAGGTGGTACAGCAGGACCGCACCGTCGAGCACCGGCACGTCGGAATCGACCACGTACAACTCGTCCGCATCGGTCATGTCGCCACCTCCTCCTCGGCCCATCGCGTCGCGATCCGCACTGCCCGGCCGTGTCGAGGCGGGGCGCGCACCAGCCGCGATGGGTGGTTGCCGGCGCCCCAGTGCGCCCGTCGCTACCGCTGCTTCTTCGGCTTCTTCTCCCTCACCCGGACGTTGATCCGTACCGGTGAGCCGTGGAACCCGAACCGCTCCCGGAACTTGCGCTCGACGAACCGGCGGTAGCCGGCCTCGAGGAAGCCCGTCGTGAACAACACCAGCGTAGGCGGCCGGATTCCCGCCTGGGTCGCGAACAGCACCTTCGGCTGTTTACCGCCGCGCACCGGCGGGGGCGTCGCCGCGACCAGATCCGACAGCCAGCTGTTCAGCTGACCCGTGGGGACCCGCTGATCCCACGAGGCGAGCGCCGTCCGCAGCGACGGTGCGAGCTTGCGCACCGCGCGCCCGGTCAGCGCCGACACGTTGACCCGCTCCGCCCACGGTACTCGCACCAGGCCGCGATCGATCTCCCGTTCCAGCTGATGCCTGCGGTCGTCGTCGACCAGGTCCCACTTGTTGAACGCGAGCACGAGCGCGCGGCCCGCCTCGGAGACCATCGTGATGATCCGCAAATCCTGTTCGGACAGTGGTTCGCTCGCGTCGAGCAACACGATCACCACTTCGGCCGCGTCGATCGCGGTCTTGGTCCGCAGCGACGCGTAGTACTCCATGCCGCTGGCCGTCTGGACCCGCTTGCGCAGGCCCGCGGTGTCTACGAAGCGCCAGTCCTGCCCGTCGAGTTCCACGAGCGAGTCGACCGGATCGACCGTCGTACCCGCGACATCGTCCACAACGGACCGCTCTTCGCCGGTGAGTTTGTTCAGCAGGCTCGACTTCCCGACGTTGGGCTTGCCGACGAGGGCCACCCGGCGCGGTCCCGCGACGGGTGCGCGCCGCTCCCGCGGCGCCTCCGGCAGCACCTCCAGGATCGTGTCCAGCAGGTCACCGGAGCTGCGGCCGTGCAGCGCGCTCACCGGGTGCGGTTCACCGAGGCCCAGCGACCACAGCGACGCCGTCTCGGCGATCAGCCGCTGGTCGTCGACCTTGTTCGCCGCGAGGATCACCGGGCGCTTCGACCGGCGCAACACCTTCGCGACAGCCTCGTCGGTGGCGGTCGCCCCGACGGTCGCGTCGACCACCAGCAGCACCGCGTCCGATGTGGACATCGCCAGGTCCGCCTGCGCGGCCACCGAGCGCTGCAGGCCGTCGGCGTCCGGTTCCCAGCCGCCGGTGTCGACGAGCGTGAACCGCCTGCCGCCCCAGAGGGCGTCGTAGGCAACCCGGTCACGGGTCACGCCCGGCACGTCCTGCACGACCGCCTCGCGGCGGCCCAGGATCCGGTTGACCAGCGTCGACTTGCCCACGTTCGGCCTGCCGACCACGGCCAGCACGGGTTGCGCGCCCACGACCTCCCCGTCGTCGGTCCCGGACTGGGCGCCCAGCTCGTCGAGACGGGCGAATTCGGCCTCGTCGGACCAGGTGCCGTCGACCTCACCGGAGGCCGTGCCGTCTGCTTCGGTCATCGCTACTGCTTCTCTTCCCTGTCGCTGTGCCTGGTCGCGTCGACGCGGGAGACCAGGTCGGCGAGCGTCCCGCGGATGTGCTCGGTCGCGTCGGCCAGCCCGCTGCGGCCGCGCCCGACCTCCAGTGTGAACGGTTCCCCCGCGACGACGTCCACCGCGGGGCGCAGCCGTCTGCGCCGCAGCTCCGGCGGACGCAACGTGCCGCGCACCGCGACGGGCTGCACCACCGCACCGGAGTTGCGCACCAGCCATGCCGCACCGTGATGTGCCGAGGTCACCTCACCGGCGCCGCGGGTGCCCTCGGGAAAGACTCCCACGAGCCCGCCACGGGCCAACACGCCGGTCGCCGTCGTCAGCGCCGTCCGGTCCGGAGCTCCCCTGGTGACCGGAACCTGCCCGATCCGCCGCAGCCACGGCCCCGCGGCCGCGTCGAACATCTCGTCCTTGACCAGGAACACCGACCGCCGTGGCAGCAGGCCGAACAGCAACTGTGGTTCGATCATCGTGCTGTGGTTGGCCACGAGCACCACGGGGCCGGTGCGCGGCACCCGCTCCATGCCAGCCACGCGCAACCGGTACGCGGGCCGGTACAGGTGCCGGGCGATCGTCCGGCCCAAGTCGTGCAACCACGGCACGGCACCGTCCGGCAGTTCGGCGGATCGCGCCGGATCCGCCGGTCCGCTCACCGGCACGGCTCCGCCACGTCCTCGCCGAGCAGCCCACGCGTGCCGGCCAGTTCGGTCAGCGCCACGAGCACCTGTTCGATCGACAGCTCCGACGTGTCGAACTCGACCGCGTCGTCGGCGGGCCGCAGCGGCGAGGCCGCACGGCTCGAATCCAGCCGGTCCCGGCGCTCCACCGACGCCAGCACGGTGGCCTGGTTGGACTCCCGCCCCGCCGCGGTGTCCTGGGCACCCCTTCGCGCCGCGCGGACCTCCGGCGCCGCGGTGAGGAACACCTTCAGCGGTGCGTCCGGCGCTACGACGGTGCCGATGTCCCGTCCGTCGACGACGATGCCGCCCTCGTCACGCGACGCCTCCTCGATGAGGGTCCGCTGCCGCTGCACCAGCAGGTCCCGCACCTCCGGCACTGCCGAGACTGCCGAGACCGCGGCGTCGACCCGCGGCGTCCGGATCGCCTCTCCCACGTCCGTGCCGTCGAGCCGTGCCTCCGGCCTGCCCGGATCGGTCGCCACGTCCAACCGGACCGACCGCGCGAGCGCCACCACCGCGTCCGTGTCGTGCGGGTCGACACCCGCATCGAGGACCGCCAGCGTCACCACGCGGTACATCGCACCCGTGTCGAGGTACCCGGCGCCCAGTTTGGCCGCCAGTTTCCGCGCCACCGTGGTCTTCCCCGTCCCCGACGGCCCGTCGAGGGCGACCACGCCGCGTAGGGCTCCCGTCACCGACGTCTCCTCGCTACTCGCCTGCGTTCACGTGCACCCGCGGGGAACCGCTCACCCACGCCGCCCCGTGCCGCCGTCGCCGGCGCACCACGATCCGTGCCGCGCCGCGTCCCGGTCGCGTGCCGCGCTGTGCTGCCGTCCCATTCTGCCTGGTGGTCACTCCCGCCCGGCACGCAGGCGCTGCGAGAGCTCGTCGACCACCAGTGTCGAACGGTCGACGCCACCGGTCCGGTAGGCGGCGCGCCCGAACAGCTGCGACAGCACCGGCGCGGTGATGACCTGGAACAGCCCTGCCAGCACGAGACCGGCAGCGAAGTGCGGTTCGAGCCGCACCGCCGTGCCCGCGAGGATGAGCAGCAGCCCGAGCGTCTGCGGCTTCGTGGCCGCCTGCAGCCTGCTCAGCGTGTCCGGCAGCCGCACCATGCCCCAGGCACCGATCACGCAGAACAGCGCACCAGAGACGAGCCCCACCGCGCTGATCCAGTCCCGCACGCTCATCGGTACTCCTCCCTGCGCTCGACCAGCCGCACCACCGAGATCGTGCCTACGAACCCGAGCAGCGCGACGACCACGATCAGCGCGATGTAGATGCCCCGTGACGACATCGCCATGCCCACCGCCGTTCCCGCGACGATCAGCACCACCAGCACGTCCACGGCGAGGATCCGGTCGAGCGTGCGCGGACCTCGCACGATGCGCAGCAGCGTCAGCAGGCCCGCCACCGCCAACAGGCCGAACGTGATCGCGAAGACGATGCTCATCGGTCCTCCCGCCTGTTCTCGTCACCGTCACCGGCATCGGCATCGGCATCGGCGCCACGGGCCTCGGCCTCCGACTCGGCGACCGCCTCGATGGGAGCCGGCTGCTGCGGCCTGCTGGCCGCGGTGCGGTCCCGCTGCCGTTTCGCCTCCTCGGCACGGCTTCGCGCCTCCGGCGCCTCCTGCTCGTCGCCGAACGCCCACACGACGACCCGCTGCATGTCGACCACGTCGTCGTAGGCCTTGTGGGCGTCCTGTGCAGCGCGCACGCCGGTCGTGTAGACGTACCAGATGCCGCCGGGCCGGTCGATCTGCAGCACGAACTTGCCCGGCGCGAGGGACACGACGTTCGCGGCCGACGCGATGATGTGGTCGACGTCGGACAGCACCGGGACCGCGATGATCGCCGCGGACACCCTGCCCGAGTTGCGCACGGCATCCGCCACGAACCGCAGCGCCGAGCCGAACAGGTCGACCAGGACGTACCCGGCCAGCACCGCCAGCCGCCACGGTCTGCGGAAGATGTTCCACCGGTGCGAGGGCAACGGGAACAACACGAGGACGATCAGCGCCACGACGAGGCCGTACACCGCCGTCGCCACGTCGAACGTGCCCCACAGCAACATCCAGACGATGACGAGCCAGATCACCAGCGACGGGGCGACGCGG
This sequence comes from Prauserella sediminis, assembly GCF_014195435.1. Taxonomy (NCBI): domain Bacteria; kingdom Bacillati; phylum Actinomycetota; class Actinomycetes; order Pseudonocardiales; family Pseudonocardiaceae; genus Prauserella; species Prauserella sediminis. The sequence continues at coordinate 106,575 of NZ_JACIBS010000003.1, forward strand.
GTGCCGTGCCTGCCGCGCCGGGGCATCAGCCGTTCCCCTCTCCGAGCACCGCGGAGCGGTAGCCCTCGTCGTGCAGCAGGTCGTGGGCCGCGCGTGCACTCATGTCGGCGAGTGGGCCCGCCAACACGGCGATCAACACGCTGATCAGGACGAGACCGCCCGTCGCACCGAGCATCGCCGCCGAGGTCGAGCCCGTGCCCACGGTCACGTCGTCGTTCGGATCGTCGTCCGGCAACGGTTCGGTCGGCGGTCCCCAGAACGCGCCGACCCAAATCTTCGTGACGGCGTAGAGCGTCAGCAGGCTCGTCACGACAGCGCCTGCCGTCACGGCGATCGCCATCGGAGTGCCCACCGCGGCGCCCGCCTGCAGCAGCGCGATCTTGGCCACGAAGCCGGAGAACGGCGGAATGCCGGCGAGGCTCATCGCCGGAATCGCGAACAGCACCGCCACCAGCGGATACGCCCTGGCGACCCCGGACATCGCCTGCAACGACACGGTCCCGGTGTGCCGGGTCACGAGACCGCTGACCAGGAACAACGCACCCTGCACCGTGATGTGGTGCACGACGTAGAGGATCACGCCGGCCAGGCCGATCACGGTGAACAGCGCAAGTCCGAACAGCATGTACCCGATGTGGCTGACGAGCAGGAACGACAACATACGGTTGAGGTCGTTCTGCGCGATCGCGCCGAGCGCCCCGACAAGCATCGTCACCAGCGCCACGCCGAGCAACACGGCCCAGCTGTCGTCGTGCACGAACACGAGCGTCTGCGTGCGGATCAGGGCGTACACGCCGACCTTGGTCAGCAGTGCCGCGAACACGGCGGTGATCGGCGCGGGTGCCGTCGGGTAGCTGTCGGGCAGCCAGAAGTGCAACGGCACGATCGCCGCCTTGATGCCGAACACGACAACGATGAACACCGCCAGGCTCGACTGCACCCCTGCCGGCAGCGCGGCGATCTTCTCCGGCATCGCGGCGAGATTGACGGTGCCCGTGGCCGTGTAGACCAGGGCGATCATCGTGATGAACAACAGCGACGACGTGAGGCTGACGATGACGTAGGTCATGCTCGGCCGAACCCGTTGGGCGGTCACGCGCCGCGTGATCAGCACGTACGACGCGCCCAGCATGATCTCGAACGCGACGAACAGGTTGAACAGGTCGCCGGTCAGGTACGCCAGGGACACGCCCGCGCACAGCACCAGGTACATCGGGTGGAACGCCGTCGAGGCCGTTCTCCGCCCGAAGTCGGTGATGCGCTGGCCGACCGAGAAGATCAGCACCGCGAGAGTCACGAGCGCCGAGACGAGCAGCAGCAGCGCGGCGAGGCGGTCGGCGACGAGGGTGATCCCGAACGGCGGGCCGTACCCGCCAAGGCGCAGGACGACCGGCCCCTCGCTGTCGGCGCGCACGAGCAACACCGCCGCGACCGCGGCGATGGCGGTCAACACGACGACACCCATCAGTCGCTGCACGCGCGGGGAGCGGCCCGCGACCAGCGAGAGTGCCGCCGCCAACAACGGCAACAACACGGGAAGTGCGACGAGGAACGTCATCGGAGCCTGGCCTCCTCGTCGTCTTCGCCGGGCCGGCTCTCGGGCGCCTCCGGCGCCTCGAACCCGGCGACCCGCTCGCTCTCGGGCGTCTCCTCCTCGACCTCTCTGGCAGCGCGTTCGGCCTCGGCGATGCGGCGGTCCTCGACGTCGTCCTGCACCTCGTCGTGACCGAGCAGCGCCCAGGACCGATAGGCGAGCGCGAGCAGGAACGTCGTGAGCGCGAACGTGATCACGATGGCCGTGAGGGCGAGCGCCTGCGGGAGCGGATCGACCATCGCCTCGAGCACGGCGGTACCCGCGAACGTCGGCTCACCGGGTGGACCACCCGCCACCTGCAGGAACAGGTTCGCCCCGTGGCCGAGGATCACGATGCCCAGGATCACGCGCATCAGCGAACGCTGCATGAGCAGGTAGAAACCGATGGAGTAGAGGCCGGCGAGGGTCACGGCCATGGTGATGTTGATGGTCACGGCCGCCTCATCCCCTCTCCTCCTCGAGTTCCTCGTCGTCGACACCGGGGCCGCCGACCTCCGTGCCCGCGCCGACGGTCCGCAACAGGTCCACGACGACGCCGATGATCAACAGGTACACACCGAGGTCGAGCGCCAGGTTCGAGGTGATCTTGAGCTCGCCGAGCACGGGCAGATGCAGTTTCCACATCGCCGACGCGAGCACGGGTTCGCCGAACAACACCGGCGCGAGCGCGGTGAGCACCGAGATGGCCAGCCCGGTGCCGATCACGACGGGCGGGCGCACCCGCACCATCATCGCCAGCTCGGCGCTACCGCCCGCGACGTAGCGGAGCACGAACGCCAGCGCGGCGACCAGACCGCCGCTGAACCCACCGCCCGCGTTGTGGTGCCCGGCGAGCAGCAGATACACCGAGAACACGAGCACCGTCGGGAACAGGACCCGGGCCAGGACCTCGAGCAACATCGACCGGGGCCACGAGTAGGCGTCCTGCTCGGTCATCAGCCAGCGTTCACGGGGCGTGTCCCATTCGGTCCACGGCACCGGCTTGCGCGCGTCATCGGGGCGGTGGTCCATCACGACCTCACCTCCGGCGTCTCGGTGGCGGAGCCGTCGGCGGCACCGCCGGTGTCCGCCGTGTCGGGACGATCGTCGGTGCGGCCGCGCTTGCGCGACCGCGCCAGGATGAGGCTCGCCGCACCGGTGGCCGCCACCGCGAGCACCGTGATCTCGCCGATCGTGTCGAAGGCACGGAAGTCGACGATGATCGCGTTGACCACGTTCGTCGCGCCCGTCTCGTCCTCGGCTCGTTCGATGTACTGCCGGCTCGCCTCCGGCATGCCCTCGGTGTAGCCCGAGTACAGCACCGCCAGGACCGCCACGAACGTGCCCGCGACCCCGGCGATCGCCGCTTTGACCCACCGGCCGTGCACGTACGCCTTGTCCTCGGCGAAACGGGGTGGGAAGCGGCGGATGACGAACACGAACACGACGAGCGTGAGCGTTTCGACGAGGAACTGCGCCAGCGCGAGGTCGGCGCCGCCGTCGACGACGAACCACGCGCCGATGCCGTATCCGACGACGCCCGCGAGCAGCACCGCGGTGAGCCGGCGCCGCGCCAGCAGTGACGTGGCGGCGGCGACCAGCACCAGCAGCGTGATCGGCACCTGGAGCCAGTTGTCGAACAGTCGCAGCTCGCCGAACTCGACGCCGCCCGCGAGCAGTCCCGCGCCGGGGACGACGACGAGCGTGGTGAGAATGACGCCCAGATACACCGGCAGGGAACCGACCTGGATGCGACCGGTGACGCCCCGCGCCAGGAATTCGAGGCCGTCGACCGACCTGCCGTACCAGGTCTGGGCTCGCAGCGGCTCGGGCACGTGACCGCCCAGGCGCTGCACACCCGCGTAGCGGTGCACGAGCACGCCGGTGACGACGATGCCCGCGCTGATCAACAGCGCCGGCGTGATGCCGTGCCACAGCGCCAGGTGATAGCCGGGATCGCTGCCGTAGAGGTCGGCGTAGCCCGCCTCGATCGGCTCGATCACGCCCGGCACGAACGCGAGTGCCAGCCCGGCGAGGGAGGGCACGGCCACCAGGCCGGTCATGATGCGTCCGCACGCCACGGGTGCCGCGGGCGCCGTGTCGGGTTTGGTGCCGAACGCGCCGCGGACGAAGCGCAGGCTGTAGACGACCGTCAGCACCGAACCCACGGCGACCCCGATCCCCACGAGGACGTCGATGGTGCCGCCGCCGAACAGCGCCTCCAGCGCCACCTCCTTGCCGACGAATCCCAGCAACGGGGGCAGCCCGGCCATCGACATCGCCGCGAGCGTCGCCAGGGTCGTGAGCACCCGCCACTGCCTGCCGAGGCCGGACAGTTCCCGGATGTCGCGGGTGCCCGCGCGTTTGTCGATGATGCCCACGGTCAAGAACAGCGCCGATTTGAACAGTCCGTGCGCGAGGATCAGCGTGCCGGCCGCGAGCGCCGACATCCACGTGCCCGAGCCGAGCATGACCATGAGGAACCCGAGCTGACTGATCGTGCCGTAGGCCAGCAGTGTCTTGAGGTCGTACTGCCGCAGCGCGCGGAAGCCGCCGAGCAGCATTGTCCACAACCCGCACCCGACGACGGGGATCCACCACGCGGGATGGTCGGCGAACGCCGGCGAGAACCGGGCGACGAGGTAGACGCCCGCCTTCACCATCGCGGCGGCGTGCAGATACGCGCTGACCGGCGTCGGCGCGACCATCGCGCTGGGCAGCCACGGGTGGAACGGCACCTGCGCGGACTTGGTCAGCGCGCCGAGCAGGATCAGCAGGAGCGCCGCGGTGACGACGCCGCCCGACGGCGGGTCCGCCAGGATCTCCGAGATCCGCATCGTGCCCGCGGCGGTGCCCAGGAGGATGAGTCCGAGCAGCATCGCCAGCCCGCCGAGCGTCGTCACCAGCAGCGCCTGCGTCGCGGACGTGCGCAGCCGTTTCGCGACCCCGTCCCCGCCGACGAGCAGGAACGAGCACACCGTGGTGAGCTCCCAGAACAGGTACAGCGAGATGACGTCGTCGGCCAGGACCAGTCCGAGCATCGCGCCCGCGAATGTGACCAGCAGCGCCGAGTCACGGGCGGTGGTGCGGTGATCGTCGACCTTGGCGTACCGGGCGTAGTAGCAGAGCACGACCGCGCCGATGCCGCTCACCAGCAGGATCAGCAGTAGTGCGAGTTCGTCGAAGCGCGCGGTGAATTCGAGGCCGATGGCGGGTGCCCAGGCCACCGTCTCCAGCGGCGGAGCGTCTCCGACGGCCTCACCAACCCTGGCCAGCGCGTAGACCAGGGTCGCAGCCGGAGCGAGAGCGCCGACCACGAAGGCGGCCCTGCCGTAGCGGCGCGCGACCAGCGGCAGGACCGCGGCGAGTGCGAAGTGCGCCACGATCGCCACCAGCACCCGGTTTCACCGTCCCCTCGGTCGGCCCGCAATACCGACATCCTACGAACTGAACGATCACTCCGCGCGACCGGCCAGAATGGATGGTCACGCGGCGACGGTGCCGACCTCCGTCCCACTTCCGGCGCCCAGGGTTACGGTGGAGCCGTGAACGTCGAAGTGACTCCACTGCCGGGCATCGGTGTCCGGAAGGAATTCGTCGCGGGCAACGGCCGTCGGATCGGCGTCGTCAACCACCGCGACGGCACGACCGACCTCATCGTCTCCAAGTCGGACGATCCCGACGCGTGCCTGGCGTCGCTGCCGCTGACCGCCGACGAGGCGGGCGCGCTGGCGAACCTGCTCGGTGCGCCCCAACTGGTCGCGCAACTCACCGAGGAGCAGAAGGACCTGCCCGGCATCAGCACCCGGCAGCTGACCATCAAGGCCGCCTCGCCCTACGACGGCCGGTCGCTGGCCGACACGGAGATCCGCACCCGGACCGGCGTGTCCGTCGTCGCGGTGATGCGCGCGGGCCAGATCCACCCGTCCCCCACTCCGGACTTCGTGTTCACGGCGGGCGACCTCGTCGTGGCGGTCGGCACGGCGGAGGGGCTCGACGCGGCCACGAAGATCCTCCACCAGGGGTGACGGCCCGCCGTGGACCACACCGCACTCGCCCTGATCGAGCTCGGCGGGGTCTTCTTCCTGCTCGGCGCGCTCGGTAAGGTCGCGCAGCGCGTCGGGATGTCGCCGATCCCGCTGTACCTCGTGGGCGGGCTGTTCTTCGGCGAAGGCGGCGTGATCGAGCTGGGCGACATCGGCCAGTTCACGCACCTGGCCAGCGAGATCGGCGTCGTGCTGCTGTTGTTGCTGCTCGGCCTCGAATACTCGGCCGCCGAACTCGTCGGCGGGATGAAACGCTCGTGGCTGGCCGGCGTCGTCGACATCGTCGCCAACGCGGCGCCGGGCGCCGTGGTGGCGCTACTGCTGGGCTGGGGCCCGATCGGCGCCCTGGTGCTCGCCGGTGTCACCTACATCTCCTCGTCCGGCATCATCGCCAAGGTCCTCGGCGACCTGGGCAGACTCGGTAACCGCGAAACCCCGGTCGTGCTGTCGATCCTGGTGTTCGAGGACCTGGCGATGGCGGTGTACCTGCCGATCCTCACCGCGGTCCTCGGCGGGGTGAGCCTGCTGGGCGGCCTGACGGCGGTGGGCATCTCGCTGCTGGTCATCTCGGTCGTACTGGTCATCGCGATCAGGTACGGGCGCTTCGTGTCGGCGATCGTGGACAGCGAGGACCGCGAGGTCTTCCTGCTCCGCGTCTTCGGAGCGGCGCTGCTCGTGGCCGGACTCGCACAGGCACTGCAGGTGTCGGCCGCCGTGGGCGCGTTCCTGCTCGGTATCGCGATCTCCGGGTCGACGGCGGAGAACGCCACCCGACTGCTGGAACCACTGCGCGACCTGTTCGCGGCCGTGTTCTTCGTCGTGTTCGGTCTGGGCACCGATCCCGCGTCGATCCCGCCGGTGCTGGCCTGGGCCGTCGTACTCGCGGTCGTGACGACGCTGACGAAGATCGGCACCGGGTGGTGGGCGGCGCGGCGTTCCGGGGTCGGCAGACTCGGCCGGGCACGGGCGGGTGCGGCGCTCGTGGCGCGCGGGGAGTTCTCGATCGTCATCGCCGGACTCGCGGTGAGCGCGGGCGCCGTCGAAGGCGAACTCGCCGCGCTCGCCACCGCGTACGTCCTGCTCATGGCGGTCCTCGGCCCCACAGCGGCCCGCGTCGTCGAGCCCGTGGCCCGGCGCCTGCAGCCGCGCCCGGCCACGACGGGCTCGTGACCCGCACGCCTCCCCCGACACGCCCGAACCACGGGGTGGGGCGCGGCGCGCCGGGAGTCAGCGCGCGGCGCGGATGACCGCCCGCCCGGCGGCGAGCAGCGTCCGCGCTCGCGTCCCGTCGGATCCGCCGAGGTCGCCGTGGACCATCGCACCGTCACGCAGCATCATCAGCTGGTCGGTGACGGCCGGGTCGGTGACGCCGAGTGCGTCCAGCTGCTCCTGCAGTACACCCGCGAACCATGCGCGGTGGGTGGTCACGGTCCGCCGGACGACGTGCTCCGGGTCCGAGTACTCGGCGGCGGCGTTGATGTACGGGCAACCGCGGAACCCGGGAGCACAGCTGACGACCGCGAGCTCCTGCGCCAGCGCGGTGAGCATCCCCTGCGGGTCACCGGCGTGCCGCGTGCGGATCGCCTCGATCGCCTCACGCTCGACGGACGCGCGGAGTTCGAGGTAGGCGACGACCAGGTCGTCCTTCGTCGGGAAGTACCGGTAGAACGTCACCTTGCTCACGCTCGCGGCGGCGATGATCCGGTCGGCGCTGACGGTACGGATGCCGTCGGTGTAGAACAGCTCGTCCGCCGCGTCCAGGATCCGGTCCCGCACCGGGAGCTGCGCTCGTTCCGTCGCCGCTGTCGCAGCCCGGTCCTCGGTCGTTCGCGGCGTCATCGGCCTTCCCTTCGTCATCCTGCCCGGTCGTCGATCGGCTCCGAGTGTGGCCTGCACGTGCGCCCGTTCGGTGCTAACGTCGTAGACGTACTAGTTAGTCTACATCAGGTCAAAACGAGGAGAACTCCATGTCAGACGCCGTGTACACCGCAATCGCGACATCGACGGGCGACGGCCGGCGTGGCGGCAGGGCCGCCACGAACGACGAGGCGCTCGACCTCACGCTCGCCGTCCCCACCGAGATGGGCGGCGCGGGCGGCGGCACCAACCCGGAACAGCTGTTCGCGGCAGGCTGGGCGGCGTGCTTCCACTCCGCGCTGAAGGCCGTGGCGGCCGAGCGTAAGACGACGATCAGCGACTCGGCGGTGATCGCCGAGGTGCAGCTGCGGTCACAGGACGGCGGCGGGTTCGGCCTCGCCGCGGACCTGCACGTCGAACTGTCGGGCGTCGACCAGGCCACCGCCGACGAGCTGGCCGAGGCCGCCCACGCGATGTGCCCGTACTCCAACGCCACCCGCGGCAACATCCCGGTGACCGTCGACGCCACCGTCGCCTGACCACCCGGCCGTTGGACGGCGCGGGCGCTCGCGCCACGTCCCGGCAGGCACACGACACGCGGCCCCGCACGTCGCCGACGTGCGGGGCCGCGTCCGAGCCGAGTGCGCTGCGGCGGGCGTGACCGGCCGGGCCGTCACGCGGAAGCCGCTCGTGACCGAGCGGGCGTTACGACCCGACGGCCTTGTAGAGCGAGCCGATCTCCTTGCGGTTCAGCTTGCGGATCGCGCCCGGCTTGGTCTGCCCCAGCTGCACGCCGCCCACCGCGGTGCGGACCAGCTTGCGGACCGGGTGGCCGACCTCGCGCAGCAGCCGGCGCACGACGTGCTTCCGGCCCTCGTGCAGCACGAGCTCCACCAGCGTTCGCCCGGCCTGGACGTCCTTGACCCGGAACTCGTCCACGCGCACCGGGCCGTCGTCGAGCTCGATCCCGCTGCGAAGCCGTTTGCCGAGCCCTCGCGGAACGGCACCGTCGACCTCGGCCAGGTACGTCTTGGGCACGTGGAACGACGGGTGCATCAGCTTGTTCGCCAGATCACCGTCGTTGGTCAGCAGCAGCAGGCCCTCGGTCTCGGCGTCGAGCCTGCCGACGTGGAACAGGCGTTCCCTGCGGTTCCGCACGTAGTCGCCCACGCACAGCCTGCCCTCCTCGTCGGACATCGTGCTGTGGACGCCTTTCGGCTTGTTCAGCGCGAGGTAGACCAGCGTGTCGTCCACGATCAGGCGTTCGCCGTCCACGTGGATCACCGCGGTGTCCGGGTCCACCCGCTTGCCGAGTTCCCGCACGGTCTCGCCGTCGACGCTCACCCGGCCCTGCGCGATCAGCTCCTCGGACGCGCGCCGCGACGCGACGCCTGCCTGGGCGAGCACTTTCTGCAGGCGAACCCCTTCGGGGTTGCTAGATGTCATCGATCGAATCCACCTCGGGTAGCAAGGGTGCGATGGGCGGCAGGTCGTTCAGCGACTCCAGGCCCAACCGCTCCAGGAACAACTCGGTCGTCACGTACAGCGTGCCGCCGGACTCGCCGTCGGCGCCGCTCTCCTCGATCAGACCGCGCTGTACGAGCGTACGGATCACGCCGTCGACGTTCACACCGCGTACCGCCGCGACCCTCGAGCGCGTGACCGGCTGCCGGTACGCGATGACCGCGAGCGTTTCGAGCGCGGCGCGCGTGAGCTTCGACCGCTGGCCGTCGAGCAGCAGCTTCTCCACGAACGGGGCGTACGTGTCGCGGGTGTAGAACCGCCAGCCCTCGGCCGACCGGCGCAGGTCGAACCCGCTGCCGCGGTCGGTGTAGTCCTCGGCCATCGTGCGCAACGTCTCGGTGACCCGGTCGACCGGCTGTTCCAGCGCACCGGCCAGCGTTTCCTCGGTCACCGGCACGTCGACGACGAGCAGCATCGACTCGAGCGCCGACACCAGCGTGTCGTAGTCGGACACGTCCGGCAGCGTCCGGTCCTGCGCCACCGTCGTCAGGCTCGTGTCCTCGCCGCTGTCGTCGGCATCGCGGTCGAGGTCGACAGGGCCACCCTCGTCGGGGAGGCCATCGCCGCCGTCGTCGCGGTCACCGCGGTCGGTATCGCGGTCACGGCCGGGTTCCCCGGCGCCGGCGTCCCCAGAGCGATCCGCGACGTCCGCCGCGACGTCCTCGGTGTCGGTGTCGTCCTCGGTGTCGGTGTCGTCCTCGGTGTCGGTGTCGATCGCGGTGTCGGTGTCGGCATCACCGTCGGCCGCTGCGCTGTCGGAGGAGTCACCGGCGGCGGGGTCACCGGCGGCGGGGTCACCGGCGGCGGGGTCACCGGCGGCGGGGTCACCGGCGGCGGGGTCACCGACGACGGATCCGTCGTGGCGCTCGTCGCTCCCGGTGTGCCCGTTCCCCTCGTCGTCGCCGTGCCCGACCGGGACCGCACGGCCGTTCGTGCCGCCGGACTCGGCCGCAGCAGTCTCCGTGGTGCCCGGTGTCCCGGCGTCGGCGGTGTCGGTGTCGGTGTCGGTGTCGGTGTCGGTGTCTGCGGCGGCTTCGGCGCCGGGGTCGGCTCCGGGCCTCGCATCGGTGTCGTGTGGCTCGCTCACCCGTACTCCTCGTCGTCCGTATCGGCTGCCCGGTCGGCTTCGGCCCGCGCCGTGGCCTCCTCGACCGAACCGCCCGTCCAGCGCACGTGCAGCTCGCCCAGCGCCTCCTCCTGCTCGAGGTTCACGGACTTCTCCCGGTAAAGCTCGAGCAGTGCCAGGAACCGCGCGACCACCTCGAGCGTGTGCTCGCAGTCGGCAACGAGGTCACGGAACGTTCCCTCGCCCTGCTCGGCCAGCCGGATCCGCAGCACGGCCGCATGTTCGCGCACCGACACCTTGCCCATGTGCAGGTGGTCGAGCGACACCTCGGGCGCGGGTTTGGGCCGGAACACCCCCAGCGCGACGTCGGCGAACCTGTCCGGGGTGACGCCGAGCATCACCTCGGGCAGCAGGCCGAGATACCGTTCCTCCAGGCTGACCGACCGCGGGTAACGCCGGAGCGCGCCCGCCTCGAGCTCGCCGAACAGTGCCGCGACCTGCTTGTAGGCGCGGTACTGCAACACGCGCGCGAACAGCAGGTCGCGCGCCTCCAGCAACGCCAGGTCGTCCTCGTCCTCGACCTCCGCCGACGGCAGCAGCCGCGCGGCCTTCAGGTCGAGCAACGTCGCCGCGACGACGAGGAACTCGGTGGTCTCGTCCAGGTCCCATTCCTGGCCGAGTGACCTTGTGTGGGCGATGAAGTCGTCGGTGACCTGGTGCAGCGCGACCTCGGTGACGTCCAGCTGATGCTGCGAGATCAGCTGCAGCAGCAGGTCGAACGGACCTTCGAAGTTCGCCAGTCGCACCTGGAACCGCGGCGTACCGTCCGAGGACTCCGTGTCCCCCGTGTTCGCGGCGTCCCCGGAACCCGCGGCACCGGGGTCCGCGTCACCGGCACCGGCGGCCGCACCGGAGCCACCGTCTGCAGCCTGCCGGGCCTCGCCGTCGGTGCCGGCGGTGCTGTCGCTGCCACCGGTCGATGCGTCGGGTTCCGTGCCGGGATCCGACGCATCGCCGGTGCCAGGAGCGGCCGCGGGCGTTCCCGGGTCGGCCGGTGTGTCGTCGGCGTCAGGCTGGGGCTGTGCCCCGTGGTTCATCAGTTCGCGGCTTCCTGATCGTCGAGGTCGCCGTCACGCAGCCGCGTCACCAGCACCGAGTCCTCGCCGCGGGCCTCGAAGTCGGCCAGCAGCACGGCGACCGCCTCACGCACGATGCGCCCACGGTCGACCGCCAGGTCGTGCGAGGCACGCAGGGCCAGCCGGGCCTGTTCCATCGCGACCAGCTCGTCGCCGGACAGATACACGGTGATCTTCGCGTCGTGCTTCTGCCTGCCCGAGCCGCGACGCCCGGCACCGGCCTTCGCCAGGCCGGCCGACCCCGACGTCGTCGACGGCGGCTTCTCCGAGGCCGCAGGCTTCCGGGCCGCGTCGCTGTCGGCCGCGGGGGCCTGTTCGTCGGCCGCTCGTGCCGGCGTCTCGGCCGTCGGTGCCGCGGTGTCGGCCGCCGTCGCCTCGACCGATTCGGCTTCCGGAGCCGAGGCGGGCGCGGGCGGGGCCGCGGGCGTCACAGCTCCGTCCCCGAACACGGGGTTGCTGGTGCGGCGGAACAGTTCCGACGCGCCGGGCAGGGATGCTCGCCTGCTCACCGGCCGATCACCTCACGTGCCAACTGTCGGTATGCCGCTGCGCCGGCCGAGCGCGGAGCCCACTTGGTGATCGGTTCACCGGCCACAGTGGTCTCCGGGAACCGCACGGTGCGGTTGATCACCGTGTCGAACACGGTGTCGCCGAATGCCTCCACCACGCGCGCCATGACCTCCTTCGAATGCAACGTCCTCGGGTCGAACATCGTGGCGAGAATGCCGGTGATGTCCAGTTTGGGGTTGAGCCGCTCGCGCACCTTATCGATGGTGTCGATCAGCAACGCCACGCCCCGCAGACTGAAGAACTCGCACTCCAGCGGGATGATCACGCCGTCGGACGCGGTGAGCGCATTGACGGTGAGCAGTCCCAGCGACGGCTGGCAGTCGACAAGAACATAGTCGTACTGCTTCATCACCGGATGCAGCACCCTCAGTAGCGTGTGCTCACGCCCGACCTCGGCGACCAGCTGCACCTCGGCCGCCGACAGGTCGATGTTGCTCGGCAGCAGGTCGATGCCCTCGAGCTTCGTGTTCCGGATGACGCTGTCGACAGGCAGCGACCGCTCCATGATCACGTTGTAGACGCTCTGCTCGAGCTCGTGCGGCTGCACACCGAGACCGACCGACAGGGCGCCCTGCGGATCGAAGTCGACGAGCAGCACGCGCCTGCCGTACTCGGCGAGCGCGGCGCCGAGGTTGATCGTCGACGTGGTCTTGCCCACGCCACCCTTTTGGTTACACATCGCCAGCACCGTCGCCGGGCCGTGCGTGTGCAACTCCGGGGGTTCGGGGATCTCCCGCAGCGGCCTGCCGGTCGGGCCGAGCTTGACCTCCTCGGCCTGCTCACCGCCGGTCTGGTCCTCGCCGGCAGCGGCGGGTGCCGTTTCGGCCGCGGCCGCACCGGAGTAACCGGGGCCGGCCGCGGGTTCGGACGTGGCGCCTGCGGTCGTACCGCTGCCCCCGGCGGTCGTGTCGCCGGACTCGGATCGCGGCTGCTGGGAGGTCGACATAGGGCGGAAGCTCCTCCTTGGGGCAAGAACGCCGTCAGCCTATTCGCGGTGTAGACATAGCGGCAAAGAGGCTCGCCGCACGTCGAGCCGATTGTCGCCGACCCGCCCGGCTCGGCCGCGACCGGACACGCCGAGGAGCAGAGGCGTGCCGCGTGGCACCGGCAACGCGGGACGGGTGCGCGACCGGTACCGGTGCCGCGCACAACGGCACCGGTGGTTGCGAGCGACGCCGGCGCGGTCAGCGGAGTGCGCGCGGGTGGGCGGTCGCGTACACCTCGCGCAACGTGGTCACGGTGACGAGGGTGTAGACCTGCGTGGTGGACACCGAGGCGTGCCCGAGCAGTTCCTGCACCACCCGCACGTCGGCACCGCCTTCGATGAGGTGGGTGGCGAACGAGTGCCGCAGCGTGTGCGGTGACACGGTCGCGCTGAGCCCCGCCCGCTCCGCGGCGGTCTTGAGCACGTGCCACGCGCTCTGCCGCGACAGCCTGCCGCCGCGCGCGTTGAGGAACACCGCGGCCGTGCCACGCCCCGACCTGGCCAGCACCGGGCGCGCACGGACGAGATAGGCGTCGAGCGCTTCCAGCGCGGGCCTGCCGATCGGCACGAGCCGCTGTCTGCCGCCCTTGCCGTCGAGCAGCACGGTGCGCTCGCCGGTGTCGATGTCGTCGACGTCGAGACCGACCGCCTCGGAAATGCGGGCGCCGGTCGAATACAGCAGTTCCAGCAGGGCACGGTCCCGCAACGGGCGTTCCCCGTCCGGCGCGGGAGTGGCGAGCAGGCGCAACACGTCGTCGACCGGCAGCGCCTTCGGCAACCGCCGCGCGGGCGCGGGGGGATGCACGTCGCGGGCGGGGTCGTGGGTGGTGATGCCGTCCGCACTGGCGAACTTGTGCAACCCGCGCACCGCCACCAGCGCCCGGGCCGCCGACGACGCCGCCAGCGGCCGGTGCTCGTCATCGCCCTCCCGCAACACGGCGCCGAACTCGGCGACGTGCGCGGCCTCCACTGCCGCCGGGTCGGTGATGCCGTTGCGCTGCAGGAACTCGACGTAGCGGCGCAGATCACGGGCGTACCCGTCGAGCGTGTTCTTCGACGTGCCGCGCTCCACCGCGAGGTGGTCGAGATAGGTCGCCACGACGTGTTCGACGGAGCCTCGCGAGCGTGTCACGCGGACACTCTAGACGGATCGGCCCCGTCGGCAGGCACATTCACCCGGGCCTGTTCCCCCTCGTTCGCGGGGCGAGCCGGGCCGGCCGACGAAGCGCGCCGAACCGGCGTCGAAACGGTCGAAACGGTAGCGTCGAGCCCATGACGCAGGATCCGAACGAGCTCCGCGTCGGACACACCGAACGGGAGGAAGCCTCCCGCGTGCTCGCCGACCACTTCAGCTCCGGCAGGCTGTCGATGGACGAGTACGAAGACCGCGTGGCCGCGGCCGCCGCGGCACGGACGCGTGCTGATCTGAGCGGACTGTTCGACGACCTTCCCGCGCCGCACCCGACCTTCCTCCGGCCTCCGCAGGCGTCGCTCCCGCCGACGACGCACCACCCCGGTTCGGTGCCCACCGCGGGCCGTACGGCCGATGTGCTGCCTCCGTCCGACAAGTCGAGAATAGCCGCCGGAGTGCTGCAGATCCTGCTGCCGTTCGGCATCGGCAGGTTCTACACGGGACACACCGGCTTGGCGCTCGCCCAGTTGTTCGTGACGCTGCTGACGCTCGGCCTGGGCGCGATCTGGCCGTTCATCGACGGGATCGTGCTACTGGCCAAGGGCGGGGTCGACGGCAACGGCCGCCGGCTCCGCGACTGATCTCGACGCCGGCCGCCGGCCCCGCGGCCGGGCGTCAGTCGTCGCGAAGCCGTTCGGCGAACGTCATCGGCCGGTGCCGCCACGGGGCGTGCGGCCCACGCGGGGAGCGCTGCCCGGTGATGACGGCGTGCGCCGCGAGGATTCCCCCGACGCTCGCCCCGTTGACGATCTCGCCGGCCAGCACCATGCCGACCGCATCGTCCAGGGGGACGGTCGTGATCGTCAGATCCGCCTCCTCGTCCCCGTGGGCCTGCCGCGGCACCGGCGTCAGCTCGCGCGCCAGGTAGACGCGCACCACCTCGTCGGTGAAGCCAGGGGACGCCGCGACCTCGACGAGCGTGTCCCACCGCGCCGCGGCCAGTCCGGCCTCCTCGACGAGCTCGCGTGCCGCGGTGTCCACCGGATCCTCACCGTCGACGTCCAGCAGGCCCGCGGGCAGTTCCCACAGCCGGTCCTGCACCGGATGGCGGTACTGGTGGATGAGCGTCACGCAGCCGTCGTCGTCGACGGCGCAGACGGCCACGGCCCCGAGGTGTTCGACCACCTCGCGCCGTGCCATCCGACCGCCCGGCATCGACACCTCGTCGACCCGCAGTCCCACGACGCGTCCGATGTGGATGTCCTGCGTGGACACCACATCGAATGCGTGCGTTCCCGGTTCCGTCACCGCGTACCCGCCGATTCCGGCAGCTCGACGGGCAGCCGCTCGGCCGTGTGGTACTCGACCGCCGCCCGGACGAACGCACTGAACAGCGGGTGCGGGCGGGTAGGCCTGCTCTTGAGTTCGGGGTGCGCCTGCGTGGCGACGAAGAACGGGTGGTCCTCGGCGGGCAGCTCCACGAACTCGACGAGCCGGTCGTCGGGCGAGGTGCCGGAGAACACCAGGCCCGCCTTCGCCAGCCGGTCGCGGTAGGCGTTGTTGACCTCGTAGCGGTGGCGGTGCCGCTCGGAGATCTCCGTCTCGCCGTAAGCGGCCGCGACCTGCGAACCGGCCTGCAGCGTCGCCGGGTAGGCACCGAGCCGCATCGTGCCGCCCATGTCCTTCTCCCCCGCGACGACCTGCTTCTGATCGGCCATCGTGGAGATCACCGGGTGGGCGGTCGCCTGGTCGAACTCGGCCGAGTCGGCGCCGTCGATCCCGGCGAGGTTGCGAGCCGCCTCCACGACCATGCACTGCAGCCCCAGGCACAGCCCCAGCACCGGGATCTTGCGCTCACGGGCGAACTTGATCGCGCCGATCTTGCCCTCGATACCGCGGATGCCGAATCCGCCGGGAATCAGCACGCCATCCACATCGGACAGCGCAGCGGCCGCGCCGGACTCGGTCAGCAGGTCGTCCGAGGCCACCCATACGATCTTCACCTTGGCGTGGTGGGCGAAGCCGCCCGCGCGCAGCGCCTCGGTCACCGACAGATAGGCGTCCGGCAGGTCGATGTACTTGCCGACCAGCGCGATCCGCACCGTCTCGCTCGGGTTGTGCACGCGCTCGAGCAGGTCGCCCCACACGGTCCAGTCGACATCGCGGAACGGCAGCCCGAGCCTGCGCACCACGTAGGCGTCGAGCGCCTCCGCGTGCAGCACCTTCGGGATGTCGTAGATGGACGGCGCGTCCGGGCAGGCGATGACGGCCTCGCTGTCCACATCGGACATCAAGCCGATCTTGTTCTTGACCTCTTCGGAGAGCTCACGGTCGGCGCGGCACACCAGTGCGTCCGGCTGGATACCGATGTTGCGCAGCGCGGCCACCGAGTGCTGGGTCGGCTTCGTCTTGAGCTCGCCGGACGGTGCCAGGTACGGCACGAGCGAGACGTGCAGGAAGAAGCAGTTGTCCCGGCCGACGTCGTGGCGCACCTGGCGACACGCCTCGAGGAACGGCAGCGACTCGATGTCGCCCACGGTGCCGCCGACCTCGGTGATCACGACATCGGGCCGTTTGCCACTGCCGTCGCCGTCGGCGACGGCCATGATGCGCGCCTTGATCTCGTCCGTGATGTGCGGAATGACCTGCACCGTGTCGCCCAGGTACTCGCCCCGGCGCTCCTTGGCGATCACGGACGAGTACACCTGGCCGGTGGTCACATTGGCCGAACCGGTGAGGTCACGGTCGAGGAAGCGTTCGTAGTGCCCGATGTCCAGATCGGTCTCGGCGCCGTCGTCGGTGACGAACACCTCACCGTGCTGGAACGGGTTCATGGTGCCCGGGTCGACGTTGAGATACGGATCCAGCTTCTGCATCGTGACGCGGAGTCCACGAGCGGTGAGAAGCTGGCCCAGGCTGGAGGCGGTAAGCCCCTTACCGAGCGAGGAGGCGACGCCTCCGGTGACGAAGACGTACTTGGTTGTCCGCGGCTGAAGTCCCACGGGCTTCCACCTTAACTCACGTTGCCGGATTCGTGCGCAGGCGCCTCACGCGCGCCGCTTGGCGCCGCACATGCGACAGTGGCTCCGTGTCCACCGACGACCCCGAGTCCACCGGCCCTTCCTGGACCGCACCGACGGCGCCGCACGCGCCCGCCGCGGCGGACGACACCGCCCTCTACGCCACGGTGCGTGTACCCGGGTCGAAGTCCATCACCAACCGGGCGTACGTCCTCGCAGCCCTGTCGACCGCGAGGACGCTGGTGCGCGAACCGCTCGATTCGCGGGACGCCCGCCTGATGCTCGGTGCGCTGCGCGAGCTCGGCGCGTCGGCCGAGCACACCGCCGACGGGGTGCGTATCCGTCCGCTCACGTCCGGTAGCGGTGCGGCCGACGTGGCGCTGGGCAACGCGGGCACGGTGGCCCGGTTCACCCCTGCCCTCGCGGCGCTGGGCGAGCGGACCGTCCGGTTCGACGGTGACCCCGCGATTCGGCGCAGGCCGCTGTCGCCGCTGCTGGGTGCACTGCGCGAGCTCGGGGCCGACGTCGAGGACGGTTCCGGAGAGCCGGGTGCTCCCCCGTTCACCGTCCGCGGCCACGGCGGCCTGCCCGGTGGCGAGGTCGACCTGGACTCGTCGGCCTCCAGTCAGTTCCTGTCGGCCCTGCTGCTGGCCGCCCCCGCGTTCGACCGCGGGGTGACGGTACGTCTACTCGGCGAGGTGCCCAGCGAGCCGCACATCGCCATGACCCTCGACATGCTCCGTCGGTTCGGCGCGACCCCGGAGCGGCACGGCCGCGAGGTGCACGTGCCGCCCGCCACGCTGACGCTCGCCGACTACACCGTCGAGCCGGACCTGTCGACGGCGGCGCCGTTCGTCGCGGCTCCTCTGGTGGCCGGCGGGACCGTGCGGATCGCGGGCTGGCCGCGAGAAACCACCCAGCCGGGTGACTGGCTGCGCAGCCTGGTCGCCGAACTCGGCGGTGAGGCCACGTTCGAGCGCGGCGCCGACGGCTCCGACCTGCTCCGCGTGACCGGCGACGGCCGGCTGGCCGGGCGGCACCTGGACCTACACGAGGTCGGGGAGCTGACACCGGTGGTCGCGGCGATGTTGTGTTTCGCCGACGGCCCCTCGCGTATCTCGGGTGTGGCGCACCTGCGGGGCCACGAGACCGACCGGCTGGCCGCGCTCGCGACCGAGCTGACCGCCCTCGGCGGCGACGTCACCGAGACGGCGGACGGGCTTGTCATCAACCCGGCACCGCTGCACGCGGGCACGTTCCACACCTACGACGACCACCGGCTCGTCATGGCGGGTGCGGTCCTGGGCCTGCGCGTGCCCGGCGTCGAGGTGGAGAACCCCGCCACGGTCGGCAAGACGTTCCCCGGCTTCGTGGACGCGTGGCACGCGATGCTCGGCGGTGCCTGACGCACCACCGGAACGCGGCACCGGAACGACACGGCGCGGCTCACCGGATCGGGTTCCGACCGGGGTTGCGCCTACGACTCCGGACCGCGCGATGTCAGAGGGGACCGCACGATGTCGGGGCGTCAGCGGTTCTCCCGGTCCACCCCCGGTGCGGGAGCCTCGGCGTTGCCGGCCGTGCCGTAGCGGCCGGCGTCCCCCTCGAGCTGCTCACGCAACGCCAGCACTGTGGCGATCCGGCCGGAATGCGAACCGACGTTGTCCACTGTGGTCAACACGGACGTCGTCGCCGTGTCCGCCCTGGCCACGCCCACGGCACCGCTGCCACCCGCGGAACCCTCTTTGCCGGCCAGCACGGCACCCGCACCGGAACGGTCGAGCTGGGCGGCGAACCGCGCCATCGTCGCGGCCTTGTTGCCCGCGCCCTCGCCCGTGGCCTCACCGCCGGTCAACACGATCGCCAGCTGAGCCGGTTTCACCGAATCCTCGCTCGGATTGACGAACCCGCTCTCGGTCAGCCCGGACAGCGCGGCCTGCCGTTCGTCACCGGACGCCTGTGGCTTCGCGTTCTTGCCGTCGAGCAACAGCACCGAGCCGGCGAGCGCCCCGGCGAGGGTGCCCGGGTCCCCCGCCGTCGGGAACTTCGCCCCCGACGGCTGCAACCGCGTGGCGATCTCGCGGAGCTGGTCGGACTGGCCGGGATCGGTGAACGCTTCCGTCAGCTGCACCTCACCGGTGACCTCGGCACCCGCCTGCTCGACCCGCTCGGTCAGCGCGTCCCGGTCGGCCGAACTCGCGTCCGGCGTGGTGATGAACACGACCGACCGCTTGTCGAGCTGCCCGTCGACGACGCTGCCGCCGATCGACCCGGTGAACTCGTCCGCGTCCGCGAGCTGTGCCTCCAACGCGTTGCGCTGCGATTCGAGATCACTGACCTTGGCGGCGAGCTCTCCGCGCTCGTCCGAGAGCCCGGACAGCAGCGTCCCGTTCAGCGCGGTCGAACCGAGCACGACGCCGATCGCCAGTGCGAGGAACGCCGCGGCGATGGAAACGATGTGGTACCGCAGCGAGATCACGACAGCAGCCCCCTGACCCAGGACGCGAACGAATTCCAGGTGTCCCGCAGCCAGTCGGCGTACACGCTGCCGACGTCGGAGACGAGCAGCGCGGCTGCGACCACCGCCAGCGCGGCCAGCACCAGCAGCACGACGGCGCTCATCGACACGCGGTTGCGGTGCAACGTGGCGACTGCCTTGCCGTCGACGAGTTTCGTGCCGAGTTTGAGCCGTGTCAGGAACGTGGACGGGTTCGACCCGGACCGGCCGTGGTCGAGAAACTCCCGCAGCGTGGCCTGAAACCCGATCGTGACGACGAGGCCCGCCTCGTGGGTGTCCGCAAGCAGCAGGGCCAGGTCCTCC
Organism: Prauserella sediminis; assembly: GCF_014195435.1. NCBI lineage: Bacteria > Bacillati > Actinomycetota > Actinomycetes > Pseudonocardiales > Pseudonocardiaceae > Prauserella > Prauserella sediminis. The sequence goes on from NZ_JACIBS010000003.1 coordinate 126,305, forward strand.
GAGTTGCCCGATGCCGGGAACGTCACCGCGCCGATTCCGAGATCCTGGATGCGTTCGACGCCCGGCGCGTAGCCGTCCGGCTGGGCCGGCACCACGACCTCGTGGCATTCCTTGAGTGTCTGCGCCCCGATACCGCTGGGATCGCCCACGACCACGTCCGGGGTGTACCCGAGTTCACGCAACGTGTCGGCGGCCGCATCCACGCCGATCAGCGCGGGCCGGTGCTCGTTGATGTACTTCTTCAGCGCCTTGAGGTCCTCGGCGTGCTCGTTGCCCGGCGCCACGACCAGCACGTGCCGGTCCTTCAGCTGCACACGCAACTCGGGCACGCCCACGCCGTCGAGGATCAGGGCGCGCTCCCGCCGGAGGAACTCGATCGTGTTGGCCGAGAACGCCTCCAGCTGGGTGGACATGCCGGCCTTGGCCTCGATCATCGCGTCGGCGACGCTCTCGGCCGTCTGCACCGTGCCGGACGCGACCGCCTCATCCCCCGAGTACAGCGTGCCTTCGTGGAGGCGAACCTTGCTGCCGTCCTTGATGCGCTGCACCACGTCGGCACCGACGTTGTCGATCAGCGGGATGCCCGCTTCGACGAGGATCTCCGGGCCGAGGTTGGGAAAGCGCCCCGAAATGGACGGTGCCGCGTTCACGACCGCCGCCACCTCGGCCGCGACGAGTACATCCGCCGTGGCACGGTCGATGTCGACCTCGTCCATGACGACGACGTCCCCGGAGCCCACCCGCCGCAACAACTCCCGGGTGCGCCGGTCGACGCGTGCCACTCCGCTGGTGCCGGGCAGCGTTTCCTTGGCCCGGGTGAGCAAGCCGGAGAGTTTCATGGCTCGATACTGGCAAACGAACTCGCCGAAAACGGCGGCGACGCGCCGGGGAGGGCCGACGATCACCGTCATTCGCGCCAAGGATCACACCACCCGTGGCGGCCGGGAACGGGTCTCACCGTCGGTGGGCGCGCCGCAGCCGGCAGGTTCCGAAGCCACCGCCGCCCTCGGCGGAGATCCACTTCGGACGGGTCACGTCCGGTCGCGAGCGCCCGACTTCTTTTCGGTCGCCGACTTTCCGGACGTCTTCTTTCCGCCGCTCGACGCGGCCGGTGAGGCCTTCCGCCGCGCCGTGGTGTCCGAACCAGCGGCCTTCGCTCCGGCACCCTTCGCTCCGGCACCCTTCGCAGCGGCGCCCTTCGCTCCGGCGGCCTTCGCACCGGCGCGAGACGTCGAACCGGGCGTGCCGGCGCCGCGCGGTGCGGGGTCCGATTTGTACGTATCCGCGGTGGCGATGAGCTCCTCGGCGTGGGCGCGGCCGGCTTCGCTGTCGTCGAGGCCGGCCAGCATGCGCGCGAGCTCGTCCACGCGGTGTCCCGGGTCCAGCACGGTCACACCGCTGCGCGTGATGCCCTCGGCCGTACCCTTGTCCACCACGAGATGCCGGTCGGCGAAGGCCGCCACCTGCGGCAGGTGGGTCACCACGAGCACCTGGTGGGTGCGCGCCAACGTGGCGAGCCGCTTACCGATCTCCACCGCGGCACGACCCCCGACACCGGCGTCCACCTCGTCGAATACGAGCGTCTGCACCGGGTCCGCATGGGCCAGCACGACCTCGATCGCCAGCATCACGCGCGACAACTCGCCGCCGGACGCGGCCTTGTGCACCGGCATCGGCTGAGCCCCGGAGTGGGCCTTCAGCACCAGCTCCACCTCGTCGACACCGTCGGTGCCGGCGTGCACGCGCTGGCCGGCCACGGTCAGGGCGTGCGGGTCGGCCTCGTCAGCGGTCTTGGCACCGACGACCAGTTCGACCTCGGCCTGCCCCATGGCCAGCCCCGCGAGCTCCGTGGTGATCCGGCTAGCGAGGTCGGCCGCGGCGGCGCGCCGGGCCGTGCTGACCGCCTCGGCGTGCGCCGCCAGCTGTCCGGCCAGCTCGTCCCGGCGGGCGGCGAGTTCGCCCAGGGCCTCGTCGGAGGTGTCCAGGCCCGCCAGCCGTTCGCGCGCGTCATCGGCCCACGCGAGGACGCCGTCGACGTCGGCCGCGTACTTGCGGGTCAGCTTCTTCAGGTCCGACTGCCTGGCCAGGATCTGCTCCAGCCGCGCCGGGTCGGCTTCGAGACCGTCGAGGTAGCCGGTGAGCTCGGCGCCGACGTCGGACAGCAGCGTGGCGGCCTCGGCCAGGCGTGGTTCCAGGTCCCGCAGCACCGTGTCGTCGGCCGCGGACAGCCTGCGCCGGGCCTCGGCGAGCAGCCCGAGCGCGCCGGGAACGTCCGGCTCGCCGTCGGTTGCGCCCGAGACGGCCGCCGACGCAGCGGACGCCGCCTCCCGCAGCTCGTCAACCGCGGACAGGCGTTTGACCTGCTCGGTCAGTTCGGTGTCCTCGCCGGGTTCCGGGGCGACCGATTCGATCTCGGCGAGGCCGTGCCGAAGCATGTCGGCCTGCTGCGCCAGTTCCCGCGACCGGGACGACCGCTCCTCGAGCTCGGTGATCACGTCGAGCCATTCACGCCGGATCCGCCGGTACTCGGCGAGCGGCGTCGTGACGGGGTCACCGGCGAACCGGTCGAGCACGGCGCGCTGCTGCGCCGCGCGCAGCAGTTTCAGCTGGTCGTTCTGCCCGTGGACGGCGATCAGCTGCTCGGCCAGATCGCCGAGCACTCCGACCGGTACGGACCGGCCGCCGAGGTGGGCCCGCGAGCGGCCGTCGGCGCCGACCGAGCGGAGCGCGATGACGCTGCCGTCCTCGTCCATGTCGGCACCCGCGTCGGTGACGATCGTCGGCGCACGGTCACCCGACGCGTCGATCCCCTCGAAGCGCCCTTCGACGGTCGCCTTGGCCGCTCCCGCGCGCACTTTCGACGCCTCCGAACGGCCACCCGACAACAGGTGCAGTCCGGTGACGACCATGGTTTTGCCCGCCCCGGTCTCACCGGTGACGACGGTGAGACCCGGGTGCAGTTCGAGCAGGGCGTCCTCGATCACTCCGAGGCCCTGGATTCGCATCTCGGCCAGCACGCGCACCACCGTATCGGCAGTCACCGACAACCGGGAGGATGCACGGGTGAGACATCGCGTACGCGGTCCGGTCGGACTCCTGTCGATACCGCTCCTCGGCCCGCGTCACGCAGCGGTTCCGTGCCACGACTCGCCCGCAGGAGGTCGGTACGCGACCCCGTGTCGTGCCTCCGTGGCACGGCTCGCCGAACCTCGCGGTCAGCTCGGGTCGCCGCGATCGTGCCGCTCGCGCCAGCTCTTCACCGGGAGCGAGAACTTGTGCACGAGACGGTCGGTGAACGGCCCGTCCCACAGGTGTGCCAGCCGGACGGGCACCGTGCCCGCCACGACTCGTACCTGCATGCCGGCGTCGAGTTCGATGTGACGCAGTCCGTCGCAGGTCAGCACCGCGGGCGAACCGTCGGGGTCGACGCTCACCGTGATGATCGACTCGCGCGAGACCACGAGCGGCCGCGAGAACATGGCGTGCGCGTTGCTGGGCACCACGAGCAACGCCTCGACGTCCGGCCACACCACCGGCCCGCCCGCCGAGAACGCGTACGCGGTCGAGCCGGTCGGCGTCGAGCACAGCACGCCGTCGCAGCCGAACGCCGACACCGGCCGCCCGTCGACCTCGATCAGCGCGTCGAGGATGCGTTCCCGGGTGGACTTCTCCACGCTCGCCTCGTTGAGCGCCCACGTCGCCGCCACGACCTCGTCGCCGCGGGTCACCGTGACGTCGATCGTCATCCGCTCTTCGATGCGGTAGGCACCCCGTACGACGCGTTCGACGGTGTCGGCCAGGGCGTGCGAATCGGCCTCGGTGAGGAATCCGACGCGGCCCAGGTTCACGCCCAGCACCGGGACCCCGGCGGGGCGTGCCAGTTCGGCCGCCCGCAACAGGGTGCCGTCACCGCCGAGCACGAGCACCAGTTCGGCCCCGTCTGCCGGGCGGTGATCCGGGTCGACCACGACACACGGCGTGTCCCCCGCTCGGCCGACGAGCTGACGCACCTCGTCGTCGACGACGCGCAGGCCGATCCCGGCGCCGGCCAGCCGCGCGGCGACCGCGCGCGCGGCGTCCTGGGTCGACTCGCGGTCCGGATGCACCACGAGCAGCACTTCGCGAGGCCCGAAACTCATTGCGGCCCCCTCACCGTCGTCTCCGTCACTGCGGCCCCTTCTCGACCGCGGTGCGCACTAGCTGCTCCGGATCGGGCCGTTCGGCACCGGCGTCCGGCCCGGCCTTGCGCAGCCAGGCGAAGAATTCGACGTTGCCGGAGGGCCCGGGCAGCGGGCTGGCCGTTACGCCGCGCGGATGCAGACCGTGCTCGGCCGCCGACGCCAGCACGTCCCGCACGGCCTCGGCGCGCAGCTCGGGGTCGCGTACGACACCACCGCTGCCCAGCCGCTGCTTCCCCACCTCGAACTGCGGTTTCACCATCGGCAGTAGGTCGGCGCCGTCGGCCGCGCACGCAGCGAGCGCGCCGAGAACGAGCTTGAGCGAGATGAACGACAGGTCCGCGACGACCAGGTCCACCTGACCGCCGATGTCGTCGGGGGTGAGACTGCGGACGTTGGTCTTGTCCAGCACCAGGACGCGTTCGTCGGTGCGGAGACGCCAGTCGAGGAGCCCGCGGCCGACGTCGGCGGCCACGACCTCGCGGGCACCTTCCCGCAGCAGTACGTCGGTGAACCCGCCGGTCGACGCTCCCGCGTCCAGGCAGCGGGTACCGGCGACGGTCAGCCCTTCCGGGGTGAACGCCTCGAGCGCGCCGAGCAGTTTGTGCGCACCCCGCGACGCCCAGCCGGGATCGTCGTCGCTGCGGACCACGATGGGCGCGTCCGGCTCGACGCTCGTCGCCGCTTTGGTCGCCACCATGCCGCGGACGGTGACCTTGCCTTCGCCGATCAGCGCGCTGGCCTGGTCGCGGGATCGCGCGAGGCCGCGTCGCACCAGCTCGGCGTCGAGCCGTGCCCTACGCGGCATGGCCCGACCGCTTTCCCCGCCGGTACATCGGTGTGCCCGAGCCGCTGGCTGTCACGGTCACACCTTGTCGATGCTGGACAGAGCCACCGTGAGCTCGGTGTGCACGGCCTCGAACCGTTCGACGTGTTCGGCCACCGGAACCTCGTCGAGGTCGTCGAGAGCGGCGACGGCGTCGTCGATACCGGCCTTCGGGTCGGTGTCCTGGGCCGCTGCCGCATCGTGGTTCGGTGGCGTCTCCTGGCCGGCCTCCTGCGGCGGGCCGGGCACCGGGCTGTCGTCGTGCACGCCCCAACGCTATCCGATCCGGCGTGGGCGGCCGTTGCCGCCAGGACCTGCGCACGGCGCCGGGTCCGGCCACGGACGCGTCCGGCTGGGGACGGGTCGTTCAGCCGAGGCCGAGCTCGGCCAGGGCGGTCTCCGCCGCGGTGTCGCCCGCGCGCACCGCGGTCGTTCCGGTGCGCCACGCCGCGTCGCACAGGCCGCGCAGCAGCGCGACCGGTCCGGCGTGCTCTCCCGTTCCGGCCGTCGTGACCGTCAGGGCGTCGCCACCGGTGTCGACGTGCCAGGCCTGCTGCGGTCCGACCGCAACGAGCGCAGCGGGTTCGTCCAGTGCGGCGAGGTCGGCGGCGATGTATCGGGGTCGTTCGGTCGGCTCGGCCGTCACCAGGCCTGCCGGTGTCACCACGCCGGTCAGGACGGCGAGCGAGTCCATCCCCGCGGCGACGGCGCCGGCGATGTCGGTGTCGAGCCGGTCCCCGACGACGAGTGGGTGCGTGCTCTCGGCCGAGTCCGCGGCGAGGCGCAGCAGCGGCGTCTCCGGTTTGCCCGCTACGAGCGGAGCCTCCCCCGTGGCGGCCCGCAGCGCGGCGACCATGGCGCCGTTGCCGGGGAGCAGGCCCCGTTCCGCGGGCAGCGTCGTGTCCTCGTTGCACGCGACCCACACCGCGCCCGCCCTGATCGCCAGGCAGGCCTCGGCCAGCACGGGCCACGCCGTTTCGGGTGAATGTCCCTGCACGACACCGGCCACGTGGTCATCGGCGGTCCGCACGGGCTTCAGTCCGGCAGCGGCGACCTGGTCGGCGAGCGCCTCGGTGCCGACGACGAGCACCGTCGATCCGGACGGCAGCCGTTCGGCGAGCAGTCGCGCGCCTGCCTGTGCGCTCGTGCTCACCTCGTCATCGCCCGCGGGCACACCGACGTCCGCCAGGTGCGCCACCACGGCGTCCGGCGCTTTCGACGCGTTGTTCGTCACGAACCGGACCGGCGTGCCGCGGCCACGCGCCCGCGTGACCGCGTCGGCGGCTCCCGGTACGGGGTCGCCGCCACGATAGATCGTGCCGTCCAGGTCGAACAGCAACGCGTCGCAGGCGTCGAACAGCGTCGCGGCATCATTCATCCGCCAGCTCCGAGGCCCGCTCGGCGGCGTCGGTCTGCATGTCGTCGTCGACCTCGGCGGCCCGCAGGAACCATTGCACCGCCTCGGCCGTGCGTCCCGCCGCGGCGAGGTTGTCGGCGTAGGCGTAGAACAACCGAACACTCCACGGCTGCGGGCGCTGCGGATCCAGGTCGCTGCCCTGCAGCGTGACCACCGCGGCGTCGAGCTGGCCGAGGTCACGGCGTGCACCGGCCTCGACGATCTTCAGCTCGACGGCGGTCTCCTTCGGCAGGCCCGCGAGGTCGGTCTCCTTGGCGATGTCGATCGCCCGTTCCGGTCTGCCCATCGCTCGTTCGGAGTCGGCGATCACCGCGATGTGCGCGTCGGTGTGGGTCATGCGCCGTACCGCCCGGAGTTCCGAGAGCGCTTCGGACCAGTTGCCGGTGTGATAGGCGGCCAGCCCGAGCGCCTCCCGCGCGACGGGGAACCGCGAGGCGCGCTTCTTGGCATAGCGTGCGTGGGACAGCGCCGCATCCGGGTCCGTGTCGAGCAGCATGCCCGCAGCAACCAGGTGCCGGCCGATCCGCTCGGCGAAGTCCTTCGGCAACGCGCGGAGTTCCCGCTTCGCCTCCGCGTCGAGCATCGAGTATTCGGCCTCGTCGGGAAGGTCCGGCTCCCTCGGCACGTCACGCGGACCGCTACGCTCGGTTTTCCCGGCTTCGGGCTTGCCACCGGGGCGGGGTCCGCCGCGGTCGGGACGGCGATCGTCCCGACGCTTGTTGTCGCCGAACGTGCGGCCGTCACTCCGGTTGCGGTCGTCCCCTCCACGGTCGTCCCGGTTTCGCTGGTCGCGGGTTCGGTCATCGCGCTTCCGATCGTCCCGGAACGTCCGGTCTCCGCCGCCGGAGCGCCGCTCGCCGTAGCCCGACCGCGAGTCGTCCCTCCGACGCGAGTCCCCGCCGGGCCTGCCCTTGCCGTCGCGGGGACCGCGATCGTCGCGCGGACCACCGCTGCGGCCGCGGTCGTCCCGGCCAGCCTTCCGGTCCCCGAACTTCCGCTCGTCCCGACCACGCTCGCGATCGTCACGGGTGCGATCGTCCCGCGACCGGTCCCGGCGATCGTCGCGACCACCGGACTGGCGGCGCCGGTCATCACGTTCGCCGCCCCGTCCGCGCTCGTCCGAACCTCGGCCGTAGCCACCCCCGCCACCGCGGCGGTCGTCACCACGCCGATCGTCGTTGCGGCCGCCTCGCCGGTCGTCGGACCCGCGTCCGTAACCGCCCCGGCCACCACGGGAGTCGTCACCGCGGCCGCCTGATCGGCCGCCGCCGGCACCACCTCGTGCGCCGTCGGGACGGCCTCGGCCCTGTTGTCCCGGCTGCCCGGGATTGCCCCGGCCACGATTGCCGGAACTGCCGGCGCCGCCGGAACGCTCGGATCGGCCACGGTCGTCGCGGCCCGAACGGTCGCGCCCGCTCTTGTCGGACACGGGTCCTCCCACTGTTGAAGTTCTGGTTGAGCATACGGCTAGGGCCCGCCGGGCGCCCATCCCTGTCGGGATAGTCGCTTCCGGCGGGCCCTGCCACTGTAAGTAAGTTCGGCGGTGTCCTACTCTCCCACACCCCTTCGGATGCAGTACCATCGGCGCTGGCAGGCTTAGCTTCCGGGTTCGGAATGGGACCGGGCGTACCCCTACCGCTATCACCACCGAAACACTACGAAACAACACACTGACTGTTGTCTCCCCACACACAACCCACGTGTGTGGGGTGGTGTGGTGTTTCAGGATCGTAGAGTGGGTGCGTAGCAACCTTTGTAGGCAAGTCCTCGGCCGATTAGTACCAGTCCACTCAAACACACATTACTGCGCTTCCATGTCTGGCCTATCAACCCAATCATCTCTTGGGGGCCTTAACCCATCACGGGTGGGAGACCTCATCTAGGAACAGGCTTCCCGCTTAGATGCCTTCAGCGGTTATCCCTTCCGAACGTAGCCAACCAGCCATGCCCCTGGCGGGACAACTGGCATACCAGAGGTTCGTCCGTCCCGGTCCTCTCGTACTAGGGACAGCCTTCCGCAAGTCTCCTACGCGCGCGGCGGATAGGGACCGAACTGTCTCACGACGTTCTAAACCCAGCTCGCGTGCCGCTTTAATGGGCGAACAGCCCAACCCTTGGGACCAACTCCAGCCCCAGGATGCGACGAGCCGACATCGAGGTGCCAAACCATGCCGTCGATATGGACTCTTGGGCAAGATCAGCCTGTTATCCCCGGGGTACCTTTTATCCGTTGAGCGACACCCCTTCCACCAGGAGGTGCCGGATCACTAGTCCCGACTTTCGTCCCTGCTCGACCCGTCAGTCTCACAGTCAAGCTCCCTTGTGCACTTACACTCAACACCTGATTACCAACCAAGCTGAGGGAACCTTTGGGCGCCTCCGTTACCCTTTAGGAGGCAACCGCCCCAGTTAAACTACCCACCAGGCACTGTCCCTGAACCAGATCATGGTCCGAAGTTAGATTCCCAGCACGACCAGAGTGGTATTTCAACAACGACTCCACCAACACTAGCGTGTCAGCTTCACAGTCTCCCACCTATCCTACACAAGCCGAACCGAAAACCAATACCAAGCTATAGTAAAGGTCCCGGGGTCTTTCCGTCCTGCCGCGCGAAACGAGCATCTTTACTCGTAGTGCAATTTCGCCGGGCCTGTGGTTGAGACAGCCGGAAAGTCGTTACGCCATTCGTGCAGGTCGGAACTTACCCGACAAGGAATTTCGCTACCTTAGGATGGTTATAGTTACCACCGCCGTTTACTGGCGCTTAAATTCTCAGCTTCACCACCGAAATGGTTAACCGGTCCTCTTAACGTTCCAGCACCGGGCAGGCGTCAGTCCATATACCTCGACTTGCGTCTTCGCATGGACCTGTGTTTTTAGTAAACAGTCGCTTTCCGCTGGTCTCTGCGGCCCGCCACCCCTAACCCGCAAAGGGTTTCAAGATGGCTGGCCCCCCTTCTCCCGAAGTTACGGGGGCAATTTGCCGAGTTCCTTAACCACAGTTCACCCGATCGCCTTAGTATTCTCTACCTGACCACCTGTGTCGGTTTCGGGTACGGGCCACGCACGCACTCGCTAGAGGCTTTTCTCGACAGCATAGGATCACTCTACTTCACCACAACGGCTACGCATCACGCCTCACCCACATGCAGAACGGATTTGCCTATTCTGCGGGCCACACGCTTACACCAGTACTACCACTCACTGGCGGAGCTACCTTCCTGCGTCACCCCATCACTTGACTACTACGCCATCAGGTCCCACGCTCCACACACACCACATCCCGAAGGATACGATGCGGCTTCGGGTGGTTAGTATCCGACGCCTCACCATGGACGCACACACGCGGGTACGGGAATATCAACCCGTTCTCCATCGACTACGCCTGACGGCCTCGCCTTAGGTCCCGACTTACCCTGGGCGGAACAACCTGGCCCAGGAACCCTTGGTCATCCGGCGGTACAGATTCTCACTGTACATTCGCTACTCATGCCTGCATTCTCACTCCCACACCCTCCACAACTCGGTTACCCGGCTGCTTCATCGGGCCCAGGACGCTCCCCTACCCACCACAACCCGCGTTAGCAGTTGTTGCAGTGACTCGGCTTCGGCGGTGTACTTCAGCCCCGCTACATTATCGGCGCAGAACCACTTGACCAGTGAGCTATTACGCACTCTTTCAAGGATGGCTGCTTCTAAGCCAACCTCCTGGTTGTCTCTGCAATTCCACATCCTTTTCCACTAAGCACACACTTAGGGGCCTTAGCCGGAGTTCTGGGCTGTTTCCCTCTCGACAACGAAGCTTATCCCCCGCTGTCTCACTGCCGCGCTCTCACACCATGGTATTCGGAGTTTGGTTGACGTCAGTAACCCGATCAGGCCCATCAGCCACCCAGTAGCTCTACCCCCACAGTGAAACACGCGACGCTGCACCTAAATGCATTTCGGGGAGAACCAGCTATCACGAAGTTTGATTGGCCTTTCACCCCTACCCACAGCTCATCCCCTCAGTTTTCAACCTAAGTGGGTTCGGCCCTCCACACCGTCTTACCGGCGCTTCAGCCTGGCCATGGGTAGATCACTTCGCTTCGGGTCTCGACCACGCAACTACAACGCCCTCTTCAGACTCGCTTTCGCTACGGCTACCCCACACGGGTTAACCTCGCCACGCAGCACGAACTCGCAGGCTCATTCTTCAAAAGGCACGCCATCACCCGAAGGCTCTGACGGCTTGCAGGCACACGGTTTCAGGTACTCTTTCACTCCCCTCCCGGGGTACTTTTCATCTTTCCCTCACGGTACTTGTCCGCTATCGGTCACCAGGAAGTATTTAGGCTTACCGAGTGGTCCCGGCAGATTCACAGCGCCCTCCACGGAAACGCTGCTACTCGAGAACACCACCACAACGATTCCACACAGTTTTCGCGTACGGGACTCTCACCCACTACGGCCACGCATCCCAACGTGTTCCACTAACCATGCAAACCATCCCCAGGAATGTCAGTCCCCGGACGGCAGGTCTCACAACCCCGCACACGCAACGCCTGACAGCTTGACACGCATACGGTTTAGCCTCCTCCGCTTTCGCTCGCCACTACTCACGGAATCACTAGTGTTTTCTCTTCCTACGGGTACTGAGATGTTTCACTTCCCCGCGTTCCCTCCACACCGGCTATATATTCACCGGCGGGTGACACCCCATCACGGGTGCCGGGTTTCCCCATTCGGACATCCTCGGATCACAGCTCGGTTGACAACTCCCCGAGGCTTATCG
>NZ_JACIBS010000003.1:140000-194371 GCF_014195435.1 Prauserella sediminis
TGGCTCGCCGCGACGACCTGGGCCGTCTGCTCCGGCCCGTGAACCAGATCGGTCAGCTCCTGCGCCAGCCGCCGCTGCCCCGCTCTGGCGGCGGGCCGCTCCGCCGTCGCCGTCTCGAGTTCGGCGATCTCGTCGCGGTCGAGGAAGGTCAGCAACTTGAGGTACTCGGACACACTCGCGTCCGGCAGGTTGAGGAAGTACTGGTACCAGGCGTACGGCGAGGTCAGTTCCGGGTCGAGCCACACGTTGCCGCCGCCGGTGGACTTGCCGAGCTTGCGGCCGTCGGCGTCGGTGACCAGCGGCGTGGTCAACCCGTGGACCTGCGCACCGTGCACTCGCCGGACCAGGTCGACGCCCGCGACGATGTTGCCCCACTGGTCGGACCCGCCGACCTGGAGCGTGACCCCGTGCCGCTCGTAGAGCTCCCGGTAGTCGTGCGCCTGCAGAAGCATGTAGCTGAACTCGGTGTACGACATGCCGTCGCCTTCGAGCCTGCGCTTGACCGTGTCGCGGGCCAGCATCGTGTTGATCGAGAAGTGCTTGCCCACGTCCCGGAGGAAGGTCGGCAGGGACATGGATCCGAGCCAGTCGAGGTTGTTGACCTCGACCGGCTTCAGGTCGGGGTCGTCGAAGTCCACGAACCGGGCCAGCTGGCCGCGGAGGCGCTGCGCCCATTCGCGGACGGTTTCCTCCGAGTTGAGCGTGCGCTCCCCCACGTCCCGCGGATCGCCGATCAGGCCGGTTCCCCCGCCCGCGAGCAGGACGGGCCGGTAGCCGGCGTTCTGGAAGCGGCGCAGGGTCAGCATCTGCACGAGATGCCCGGCGTGGAGGCTGGGCGCGGTCGGGTCGAATCCCGTGTAGACGGACACGGGGCCGGCGCTGAGATCGCGCCGCAGCGTCTCGATGTCCGTGGACTGGGTGATCAGTCCCCGCCAGGTCAGCTCGTCAAGGATGTGCTCACTCACGCGCCCATTGTCCCCGGCCCGCCGCCGCGGACCGCTGCGGCCCCGGTCACCGGCGCGCGCGACCGCCGCGCCGGTAGGTGCTCACGGCGGGCGACCCGTCGATCCAGAACCGCCACGGCACGTCCTGGGCCGCGGCGACCCCGACCCGCGGCCCGGTGCGGATGCGTTCGGCCGCGACGTCGTCGCCCTGCAGCAGCCGCACCGGCGACGCCCCGTCGGTGAGATCGACGCCGTTGTGCGCCGCGTCGAGCCCCAGCAGTGAGGTCAGGACCGCGGGCCCCTTGGCGACGGCACCGTTACCGCGGGCGGTGGGCCGCCGCGATCGCGCCAGCTCCCGGCCCTCGATCACCTCACCGGCCCGCACGAGCACGGCGCCCGGCTTGCCGTCGGTGAGTCCCACGACATTGGCACAGAAGTGCATGCCGTAGACGAAGTAGACGTACAGATGCCCGGCCGGGCCCCACATCACGTCGTTGCGGGGCGTCCGGCCGCGGTAGCAGTGCGACGCCGGGTCGTCGAGTCCGCGGTAGGCCTCGACCTCGGCGAGCCGCACCCGCACCGTGCCCTCGTCGCTGCGCGATTCGAGCACACAGCCCAGCAGCCACGGCGCCAAGGCGACCGGATCGACGGCGAGGTCGTCACGGCTCACCACCCGCACTGCGTCGTCGATCATGCCGGGCAGGATAGCGTCATCGTCACGGCCGCCCGTCCGCCCGCGCGGGCGTGGCCGCCCACGCCCGGTGCCCGGAGGCACGTTCGACGAGCCGGTCCCGCTGCTCGGCCACCCTCGCCGGGGCGGTCCCGCCCTTGGCGTCACGGGAGGCCACCGAGCCCGCGACGGTCAGCACCTCGCGCACGTCCGCCGTCAACTCCTGGTGGATCGCCGACAACTCGTCGTCGGTCAGGTCGTCGAGACCGACACCGCGCCCTTCGGCCACCCGGACGCACTCGCCCGCCGCCTCGTGGGCGCTGCGGAACGGCACCCCCTTGCGCACCAGCCACTCGGCGACGTCGGTGGCGAGCGTGAACCCGGCCGGCGCCAGCGCGGCCATCCGGTCGGTGTGGAACGTCAGCGTGCCCAGCATTCCCGCGAGCGCGGGCAGCAGCAGCTCGAGGTGCGCCACCGAGTCGAAGACCGGCTCCTTGTCCTCCTGCAGGTCGCGGTTGTACGCGAGCGGCTGCGCCTTGAGCGTCGCCAGCAGGCCCGACAGATTGCCGATGAGCTTGCCCGACTTGCCGCGGGTGAGCTCGGCGACGTCCGGGTTCTTCTTCTGCGGCATGATCGAACTGCCGGTGGCCCACGCGTCGTCCAGCGTCACGTAGCCGAACTCCGCGGTGTTCCAGAGGATGACCTCTTCGGCGATCCGCGACAGGTTCACCCCGAGCATCGCGACGGCGAACGCGAACTCCGCGGCGAAGTCCCGCGACGCGGTGCCGTCGATGGAGTTGTCGACGCTGCCGTCGAAGCCGAGTTCGGCGGCGACCGCCTCCGGGTCGAGACCGAGCGACGACCCCGCGAGCGCACCCGATCCGTACGGCGACTCGGCCGTGCGGGCGTCCCAGTCGCGGAGCCTGCTCACGTCCCGCAGCAGCGCCTGCGCGTGTGCCAGCAGGTGGTGCGCCAACAGCACGGGCTGGGCGTGCTGCAGATGCGTTCGGCCCGGCAGTACGGCGTCCGGATGCCGGTGCGCCTGCGCGACCAGCGCGTCGACGACGTCGAGGGCGCCGGTCACGATGCGCCGGGCGGCGTCCCGCAACCACATGCGGAACTGGGTCGCCACCTGGTCGTTGCGGGACCGGCCCGCGCGCAGCTTCCCGCCCAGCTCGGCGCCAGCCCGCTCGAGCAGCCCCCGTTCCAGTGCGGTGTGCACGTCCTCGTCGGCGATCGTCGGCGTGAACGCGCCGGAGGCCACGTCCTCGGCGAGTGTGTCCAGCGCCGCGAGCATGCTCTCCAGTTCGCCGGAGCTGAGCAGCCCGGCACGGTGCAGCACCCGGGCGTGCGCCCGCGATCCCGCGATGTCGTACGGAGCCAGCACCCAGTCGAAGTGCGTCGACGCCGACAGCGCAGCCATGGCGTCGGCTGGGCCGCTGGCGAACCGCCCGCCCCAGAGCTTGACGTTGTCGTTCATCAGTCGGTCCCGTACTCCATGGCGGCCTCGTCGAGCGGCGTGGGCGTCTCGCTCGAGGCCTCGGGGTTGTCGGTGATGCGGTCGGCGCCGCCCGAGGGCAGTTCGCCGAACAGCGTGCCGTTCTCGACGAGCACCTGGCCCTGGTCGAGCGGCTGCTGCGCGTAGAACTCGAGCTTGTGCCGCGAGTCGGCGATGTCGAGGTTGCGCATGGTCAGCTGGCCGATGCGGTCGGTGGGGCCGAACGCGGCGCCCTCGACCCGCTCCATCGACAGGCGCTCGGGGTGATACGAGAAGTTGGCGCCCTCCGTGGCCAGGATCGTGTAGTCCTCGCCGCGGCGCAGTCGCAACGTCACCTCGCCGGTGACCAGCGAGGCGATCCATCGCTGAATCGCCTCCCGCATCATCAGCGCCTGCGGGTCCAGCCACCGGCCCTCGTAGAGCAACCTGCCGAGCTTGCGGCCCTCGGTGTGATAGTTCTCGACCGTGTCCTCGTTGTGAATCGCGTTGAGCAGCCGCTCGTAGGTGATCCACAGCAGTGCCATGCCCGGCGCCTCGTAGATCCCGCGGGACTTGGCCTCGATGATCCGGTTCTCGATCTGGTCGGACATGCCCAGGCCGTGGCGGCCACCGATGGCGTTGGCCTCGACCACGAGGGCGACCGGGTCGTCGAAGGTCCGGCCGTTGATCGCCACCGGCCGGCCCGCCTCGAACCGCACCGTGACGTCCTCGGCCGGGATCCGTACATCGTCATCCCAGAACTTCACGCCCATGATCGGGTCGACGGTCTCCAGCGAGACGTCGAGGTGCTCGAGGGTCTTCGCCTCGTGCGTGGCGCCCCAGATGTTGGCGTCGGTGGAGTAGGCCTTCTCCGCCGGATCGCGGTACGGCAGGCCGTGCTCGGTGAGCCACTCGCTCATCTCCTGGCGCCCGCCCAGCTCACGCACGAAGTCCGGGTCCAGCCACGGCTTGTAGATGCGCAGCTCCGGGTTGGCCAGCAGGCCGTAGCGGTAGAACCGCTCGATGTCGTTGCCCTTGAACGTCGAGCCGTCGCCCCAGATGTCGACTCCGTCGGCCTGCATCGCACGGACCAGCATCGTGCCGGTGACCGCGCGGCCGAGCGGTGTGGTGTTGAAGTACGCCCGCCCACCGGAACGCAGGTGGAACGCACCGCAGGCCAGCGCGGCCAGCCCCTCGTCGACCAACTGCCGCTTGCAGTCGACGATGCGGGCGATCTCCGCGCCGTAGTCCTTCGCGCGGCCGGGCAGGCCGTCGATGTCGTCCTCGTCGTACTGCCCGATGTCGGCCGTGTAGGTGCACGGCACCGCGCCCTTGTCACGCATCCACGCCGCGGCCACGGATGTGTCGAGACCGCCGGAGAACGCGATGCCGACGCGCTCGCCCTTCGGCAGGGACATGAGAACCTTGCTCAATTTCGCTTCCTTACGTTCTGGGGTCAGTCGGGGTCGGTCGGGTGACGGTCGGCCAGCTCGGTCAGCAGGCGGGCCAGTGCGGGGCCACCCGCAGGTTCGCGGGCGATCACCATGACGGTGTCGTCGCCCGCGATGGTGCCGAGCACGTCGCCCAGCGCCGCCCTGTCGATCGCGCTCGCCAGGAACTGCGCCGCACCGGGCGGGGTGCGCACCACGGTGAGGTTGGCCGAACCCTCCGCCGACACCAGCAGCTCACCGAGCAGCCGCGACAGCCGCGACGTGCCGCCCTGCACGCCCTTGACCGGACTGCCGTCCTCCGGGATCACGTACACCGGTGCGCCGGAGTCGGCACCGCGGAGCTTCACGGCGCCCAGCTCGTCGAGATCCCGCGACAACGTAGCCTGTGTCACCTCGACGCCTTCGGCCGCCAACAGCTTCGCCAGTTCGGTCTGGCTACGGATCGCCACGGTCGACACCAGCTCGGTGATCCTGGCCTGCCGCGCCACTCGGGAATGAGTCATCGTCGTGTCCTGCTGGACACCCTCCCCTGTTGTGGCGCGAAAGCGTGCCACAACAGGGGCCCAACCCGGTCGGCTTTGGTGAGCCAGGCTCCGCAAGCTCCGCCATCGTCGCTCACGCAGCCTCCTCACGGTCCATCAACCACGTCAGCAGCGCCTTCTGGGCGTGCAGCCGGTTCTCCGCCTCGTCCCACACCGCGCTCGCCGGGCCGTCGATCACCTCGTCGGTGATCTCCCAGCCGCGGTGCGCGGGCAGGTCGTGGAGCACGATCGTGTCCTTCCCCGTGCGGCGGAGCAGATCGCCGTTGACCTGGTACGGCCGGAACGGGGCGACCCGGTCCTTGCCGTCGTTCTCCTGGCCCATCGACGTCCAGGAGTCGGTCGTCACGACGTCGGCACCGTCCACGGCCGCGTGCGGATCGGTCAGCACCGAGGCGCTGCCGCCCGTTTCGGCGGCACGCTTGTGCACCGCGTCCAGCACCCACGGCATCGGGTGGAACCCCGCGGGGGCCGCCACCCGCACATGCATGCCCGCGGTGACCCCGCCCAGCAGCAGCGAATGGGCCATGTTGTTGGCGCCGTCCCCGAGATAGGTCAGGGTCAGCCCGGCGAGCGAGCCCTTCCGCTCCCGCACGGTCTGCAGGTCGGCGAGGATCTGGCACGGATGGAACTCGTCGGTGAGCGCGTTGATCACCGGCACCGTGGCCACCGACGCGAGCTTGTCGATGCGCGCCTGGGCGAACGTACGCCACACGACGGCGTCGACGTACCTGGCCAGCACCCGCGCGGTGTCCTCGATCGTCTCCTCGCGCCCCAACTGCATGCTGCGCCCGTCGACGACGACCGGATGCCCGCCGAGCTGGGCGATGCCCACCTCGAACGAGAACCGCGTGCGCGTGGAGTTCTTCTCGAAGATCACCGCGATGGCTCGCGGACCGGCGAGCTGGTCGCCGTGCGGCCGCTTCTTCAGTTCGTCGGCCAGATCGAGGATCGCGGACTGCTCGTCCGGTGTCAGATCGTCGTCACGGAGGAAATGGCGTGGCATGTCAGTCCTTTGCCTCGAGCGCCGAGGTCAGCACGGCCGGCAGCGCCGACACGAGCTCACCGGCCTGATCCCGGGACAGGACCAGCGGCGGCGCGAGCCGGATCACGTCCGGCTGGATGGGGTTGATGAGGAAACCGGCTTGCTGGGCGGCTGCCGCGGCCTTGCCCGCGACCGCTTCGGTCAGCTGCACACCGAGCAACACGCCGCGGCCGCGCACACCCGCGACGAGCGGATGGTCGAGCGCCTCGACACCGGCGGCGAGATCCTTGCCGACCGTCTGCACGTGATCGAGCAGCCCGTCGGTGGAAATCGTGTCCAGCACGGCCAGGCCCGCGGCGCAACACACCGGGTTGCCGCCGAACGTCGTCCCGTGCTGACCGGGCTCGAACAGGCTCGCCGCGTCACCGAAGGCCAGGCACGCGCCGAGGGGCAGTCCGCCGCCGAGGCCTTTCGCGAGGGTGACGATGTCCGGCGTGATGCCCGCCTGCTGATACCCGAACCAGCTGCCGAGCCTGCCGATGCCGGTCTGCACCTCGTCGACCACGAGCAGCGCACCTCGGGCTCTCGTGATCTCCCGTGCCGCCTGCAGGTATCCCTCCGGCGGGACGACGACACCGTTCTCGCCCTGCACCGGCTCGACGACGAACGCCGCGGTGTCGTCGTCGATGGCTGCCTCGAGCGCGGCGACGTCGCCGTACGGGATGTGTTCGACACCGGGCACGAGCGGTTCGAACGGCTCCCGTTTGGATGGCTGGCCGGTGAGCGCGAGTGCGCCCATCGTGCGGCCGTGGAACCCGCCGTCGGTGGCGACGACCTTGGTGCGGCCGGTACGCCGGGTGAGCTTGAACGCCGTCTCGTTCGCCTCGGCGCCCGAGTTGCAGAACAACGCCTTGCCGCCGGCAGCACCGGACAGCTCCAGCAGCCGTTCGGCGAGCGTCAGCGCAGGCTCGTTGATGTAGAGGTTGGACGTGTGGCCGAGCGTGCCGACCTGGCGCGTCACCGCCTCGGTCACAGCCGGGTGCGCGTGGCCGAGCGCGTTCACCGCGATGCCGGTGAGGAAATCCAGATACCGCGTGCCGTCGGCGTCCCACACCACCGCGCCCTCGCCGCGCGCCAGCGACAGCTGCGGAGTGCCGTAATTGTTCATCATCGCGGCCTGCCACCGCCGCTGATAGTCCTGATTGGACATTACAAGCCCTCCTGCGAACCGTCGGGCAACACCATCGTGCCGATGCCGCGTTCGGTGAACACCTCGAGCAACACCGAGTGCGGGATCCGGCCGTCGATCACGTGCCCGCTGCTGACACCACCGCGGATGGCGCGCACGCACGCCTCCATCTTCGGGATCATCCCGCTGGCCAGCTCCGGCAGCATCACCTCGAGCCGGCTCACCCCGATCTTGTCGATCAGCGACGAACGGTCCGGCCAGTTGGCGTACAGGCCTTCGACGTCGGTCAGCACGACGAGCTTCTCGGCCCCGAGCGCATCCGCGAGCGCACCCGCCGCCGTGTCGGCGTTCACGTTGTGCACCACACCGTCGGCGTCCGGGGCGACCGTCGACACCACGGGGATCCGACCGGCGTTGACGATGTCCTGCACCGCATCCGGATTCACCCCGGCGACCTCGCCGACCAACCCGATGTCGACACTCTCGCCGTCCACCGTGGCCTGTTTCCGTTCGGCGGTGAACAGGCGCGCGTCCTCCCCCGAGATACCGACCGCGTACGGACCGTGCGCGTTGATCAGGCCCACCAGCTCCCTGCTGACCTGGCCGACCAATACCATCCGCACCACGTCCATGGTCTCCGGCGTCGTGACGCGCAACCCGCCCTTGAACTCGCCATCGATGCCGAGTCGGTCCAGCATCGAGCTGATCTGCGGCCCGCCACCGTGCACCACGACCGGGTGCACGCCCGCCAGCCGCAGGAACACCATGTCCTCGGCGAACGCGCGCTTGAGCTCGTCGTCGACCATCGCGTTGCCGCCGTACTTGACGACGACCGTCGCGCCGTGGAACCGCTGCAGCCACGGCAGCGCCTCGATCAGCACGCCCGCCTTCTCCGACGCCGTGGCCAGGCGCTCGTCGGCGGGGACCAGGGATTCCGGATCACTCATGTCGAATACGCCGAATTCTCGTGCACGTACGCGTGCGTCAGATCGTTGGTCCAGATCGTGGCCGACTCCGTCCCCGCCTTCAGGTCGACCGTCACGCTGACCTCGCGCTCGTTCAGGTCCACCAGTTCGCGCGAGTCCCCCGGCTCGCCGCCGCGGCAGATCCACACGCCGTTCATCGCCACGTCGAGCTCACCAGGCTCGAACACCGCGCCGGTCGTCCCGACCGACGCGAGGATCCGGCCCCAGTTCGGGTCCTTCCCGAACACCGCCGCCTTGAACAGGTTGCTCCGTGCGACCGACCGGCCCACCTCGACCGCGTCGTCCTCCGACGCCGCGTTCACGACCTCGATGGCGATGTCGTGATCGGCACCCTCCGCATCGGACAGCAACTGCTGGGCCAGGTCGTGGCACACCTCGGTCAGCCGCGCCGTGAACACCGCCTCGTCGGGCTTGACCCCCGAGGCGCCGCTGCTCATGAGCAACACCGTGTCGTTCGTGGACATACAGCCGTCCGAATCGAGGCGATCGAAGGTCACCCGCGTCGCCGCCCGCAACGCGCGGTCCGCCACCGCGGAATCCAGCTGCGCATCGGTCGTGATCACCACCAGCATCGTGGCCAGCGCCGGGGCGAGCATGCCCGCACCCTTCGCCATCCCGCCGACCGTCCAGCCGTCGCCGGAACGCTCCGACTCCTTGCTTCGCGTGTCCGTCGTCATGATCGCCTCGGCAGCCGCGGTCCCACCGCCGGCCGACAACGCATCCGCCGCACGCTCGATACCCGCCGAAAGCTTGTCGCGGTCCAGCTGGTCACCGATCAGGCCCGTCGAACACACGACGACGTCGATCGCACCCATGCCCAACCGCTCGGCCACCAGCTCGGCACTGGCATGCGTCGTCTGGAATCCCTCCGGCCCCGTGTAACAGTTCGCACCACCGGAGTTGAGCACCACGGCCTTCGCCCGGCCGTCCGCGGTAACCTGCTCACTCCACAACACCGGATTCGCCTTGCACCGATTCGACGTGTAGACACACGCCGCCACATCGGACGGACCGTCGTTCACCACGAGCGCCACATCGGACGTGCCACTCGCCTTCAGCCCCGCCGTGACCCCCGACGCCCGAAAGCCCTGGGGAGACGTGATCGTCATGGTGTCGCCTCCAACGTTCGCGATGCGGCCGCAGCCCCCTGCGCCGCATCCGCGCCTACAGGTACGTCGGCGGCATGCTCCACCGCCTCCGCGGGAACAAGTACGTCGGCGGTCACCCCGGCCGCCTCCGCGGGAACAAGTACGTCGGCGGTCACCCCGGCCGCCTCCGCGGGAACAAGTACGTCGGCGGTCACGGCGCGACCCCCGCCGTCGGCAACCCGGTCGTCTCGTCGAGACCGAGCGCGATGTTCATCGACTGCACCGCACCGCCCGCGGTGCCCTTCGTCAGATTGTCGATCGCCGCCACGACCACCAGCCGGCCCGCCTGCTCGTCGACCGAAACCTGGAGTTGCACCGTGTTCGACCCCACGGTCGCCGACGTCGTCGGCCACTGCCCCTCCGGCAACACCTGCACGAACGGTTCGTCGGCGTAGGCCGCCTCGTACACCCGCCGAGCCGCGGCCGCGTCGCCGGTCAGCGGTGCACTCGCCGTCGTGAGGATCCCCCGCGGCATCGGAGCCAGCACCGGCGTGAACGACACGGTGACCTTCCGGCCCGCGACCGCGCTCAGGTTCTGCACGAACTCCGGGGTGTGCCGGTGCGCGCCGGCCACGCCGTACGCACTCGTGCTGCCCATGACCTCGGATCCGAGCAGGTGCGGCTTCAGGCTCTTACCGGCCCCCGACGTGCCCGTCACCGACACGATCGTCACGTCCGTCGTCACCAACCCCGCGGCCACGGCTGGCGCTAGCGCCAGCGAACCGCCCGTCGGGAAGCAACCGGGCACCGCGACACGGCGCGTCCCGTGCAACCGTTCGCGGGCACCGGGCAGCTCCGGGAGGCCGTACGGCCAGGTACCGGCGTGCTCGCCCCCGTACCAGTGCTGCCAGTCGGCGGCGTCGCGCAACCGATGGTCCGCGCCCAGGTCCACGACCAGTACATCCGGACCGAGCTGCTCCGCGATCGCACCGGAATGACCGTGCGGAAGTGCGAGGAACACCACGTCGTGCCCGCCGAGCGTGTCGGCCGACGTCTCGCCGACCACACGGTCGGCCAACGGCGGCAGATGTGGTTGCAGACTTCCGAGCGGGGTACCCGCACTGCTGGCGGCCGTCAGCGCGCCGATCTCCACGTCCGGATGGGCTAGCAACAGCCGCAGCAGCTCGCCACCGGCATATCCGGTGGCGCCGGCCACCGCAACCTTCACCGTCATACGAATGATTATGCATGACGATGCAAGTCCAATACAGTCGGGGCGACGGACACCACGCCATCGGATGAGCACCCGCCCCGCGCGAGCGCTGCAGCTCGGCTTCACCACAACGCGACGTCACCCCCGCGCCCCGCGACGACGTCACCACGGCGCCCCGCGACGTCACCACCGCGTCAGGACACCCCACAACGTCAGGGCGCCTCACGTCACAGCACCACACGTCACGGGTTCGAACACCAGGGACGCAACGGCGTCAACTCACCACAGCGCGCTACGCAACCGCGACTCAACCACGCCGCGACTCGACAGCACAGTCTCGTCAGCGCCGCTGTGGATCAACCCCGCAGCGCCACAACCCCGCAGCGCCACGACACCGCAGCGCTACAACCCCGAAGTCGATCCACCGCGCGGTGTCTCAGGCGTGCTGTGCCACAACCGGACAGTGCCTCAGCTGCGCAGCGTGGCGCCGAACCGTTCGGTGACCGCGGCGACCGCGGCGTCCCGCGCCTCGTTGGCCTCCTCGGCCGTGAGCGTGCGGTCGCCCGCTCGGAACCGCAACTTGTACGCCAATGACCGCTTGCCCTCGCCGACCTGCTCGCCGGTGTAGAGGTCGAACAGCGCCACGTCTTCGAGCAGCTCCCCACCGCCGTCGCGCAACGCCGCGGCCACCTGCGCCGACGGCACGTCCGCGTCGACGACCAGCGCCACGTCGAGCAGCACGGGAGGGAACGCCGAGATCGACGGCGCGGGCCGCACCTCTCGCAACGGCAACCCGTCGAGGTTAAGCTCCATCGCGACCGTGCGCTTCGGCAGTTCCAGTGCCTCGAGCACCTTCGGGTGAAGCTCGCCGGCGTAACCGACGGTCTCGCCGTCGGCGATCAGCCGGGCACAGCGGCCCGGGTGCCACGGCAGCGTATCGGCGGCCTCGATCTCCAGATCGGTCCTCGCCGCCGCAGCGACGAGGCGCGCCGCCTGGATGGCGTCGGCCCAACCCGCCGGTTCGCCTTTGCCCCACCAGCCGTCACGCAGCCGCTGCCCCGCGAGGACCACGGCGACGTGCCGCGGCTGTTCGGGCACGGCGGCCTCGAGCGCCGCCAGCTCGTCGGGGTTCGGACGACCGTCGACTCCGGGGTCCGGCGCGGCGGCGCGCTCGTCGCCGCCCAGCACGACCTGTCCGATGTGGAACAGCGAGACGTCCCGTGTGCCGCGGGAGATGTTGCGCTGCACCGTGTCGAGCAGCCCCGGCAGCAGCGTCGTCGTCAGCTGGTTCTTGTCCGCCTCGAGCGGGTTCCGCACCGCGACGGTGCTGCGCCGGGGGTCGTCGGCGGGCAGGGACAACGCGTCCCACACCGATGCCGACACGAACGGGAACGGCAGCACCTCGACGTAACCTGCCTCGGCCAGCGCCCGCGATACGGCGCGCTCCCGCCGCTGGGCCTCGGTCAGCCCTCGTCCCGCGGGTGCGGGCGGCAGCTCCGACGGAATGCTGTCGTAGCCCTCGAGCCGCAGCACCTCTTCGACCAGGTCGGCGGGCTGGATCAGGTCGCTGCGCCAGCTCGGCGGTACGGCGTGCACGAGGGTGGTGCCGTCGTCGGCCGTGTCCACGGCCACCTTGCAGCCGATCTGCGTCAGCCTGCCGACGGTGACGCCGCGCTCGTAGCGCACGCCCGCGACCCGGTCCGGCAGGTTGATCGGCATCGTCACCGCGGGCGCGGGCTCGACCTCGCCGACCACGGTACGGCCGGGCTGGATGCTGCCGTCACCGTGCTGGCGCAGCAGCTTCGCCGCCCGCTCCACCGCGGCCTCGCACAGCTGGGGATCGGTGAACCGCTCGAACCGCTTCGCGGCTTCGGAGAACAGCCGGTGCCTCCGCGCGGTGCGGCTGATCGACGCGGGATCCCAGTGGGCCGCTTCCAGCAGCACGTCCGTGCTCTCGGTGCCGATCTCCGTGGTGGCACCGCCCATCGTGCCGGCGAGCGAGATGACGCCCGTGTCGTCGGCGATCACCACGTCGTCCGGGTCGAGAGCACGCTCGGCGTCGTCGAGCGTCGTGAGTTTCTCGCCCTCCTCGGCCCTGCGCACCACGATGTCGCCCTTGATCGCGCCGGTGTCGAACGCGTGCAGCGGATGGCCGAGCTCGAGCATCACGTAGTTCGTCACGTCGACGGCGAGCGAGATCGGTCGCATCCCCGCGAGCAGCAGCCGGCGGCGAATCCACCACGGCGTCGGCGCGCCCGCGTCGAGGCCGGTCACGCGGCGCAGCACGAACCGCGGGCAGCCCTGCGGATCCTCGACCCGCACCGGCCACGCCTCTCCCTCGGGCTCGGGCACGTCGAGCTTCGCCGGATCGCCGAACGGCACGTTCAGCGCGCACGAGAGCTCCCGCGCCAGCCCGCGTACCGACAGCGTGTAGCCGCGGTCCGGCGTCGGCGTCAGCTCGAGGACCGTGTCGTCGAGGTCGAGGATCTCGCGTGCGTCGTCGCCGGGCGAGGCTGTGCCGGGGGGCAGCACCAGGATGCCGGAGTGGTCCTCACCGATGCCCAGTTCTCTGGCCGAGCAGATCATGCCCTGGCTGAGGCGCCCGTAGGTCTTGCGCTCGCTGATCGTGAAGTCACCGGGCAACGTCGCACCCGGCAGCGCGACGACGACCAGGTCGCCTTCCGCGAAGTTGGTGGCGCCGCACACGATGCCGTTGGTCCGCGGCTTCGGCAGCCCGGCATCGACCTCGGTCTCGTCCGCGTCGTCGCCCTCGGCGTCCGCCGTGTCCGCCTCGTCGGTGTCATCGGTCTCGTCGGAACCGGCCTCGCCGATCTCCACCCGGCAGTAGCGGATCGGCTTCTTGAACTCGGTCAGTTCCTCGACCTCGGCGACCCTGCCCACCACGAGCGGCCCGGTGACCTCGCCGACGCGCTCGACCGACTCGACCTCCACACCGAGGTTCACGAACGCCTCGACGAGTGTGTCGGGGGTGACCTCGTCGTCGAGCTCGAGGTGTTCGGTCAGCCAGCTGACGGGGACTCGCACTACGCCTCCTTGCTGCCACGGTGCGGACGCATCGGAATCCGCATCGCAGGGTTACCGGAACGGTGGTGGGAACGGGCGCCGGTCACGGTGCCGTGCCGGGGTCCGGGGCGGGCCATCAGGCCTCCGTCCCGAACGGCGCGGTGAACCGGATGTCGCCTTCCACCATGTCCCGCATGTCGGGGATGCCGTTGCGGAACATCAGCGTCCGCTCGAGCCCCATGCCGAACGCGAAGCCGGAGTAGATCTCGGGGTCGACGCCGCACGCACGCAGCACATTGGGGTTCACCATGCCGCAGCCGCCCCATTCGACCCAGCCCGCGCCGCCCTTCTTCTCCGGGAACCACACGTCCACCTCGGCGGACGGCTCGGTGAACGGGAAGAAGTGGGGGCGGAACCGCGTTCCCGACTCCTCACCGAAGATCGCCTTCGCGAACGCGTCGAGCGTGCCGCGCAGGTTCGCCATCGTCAGGCCCTTGTCCACGGCGAGACCTTCGACCTGGTGGAACACGGGCGTGTGAGTCGCGTCGAGCTCGTCGGTACGGAAGGTGCGACCCGGGCACACGATGTAGACGGGCAGGTCGCGGTGCAGCAGTGTGCGCGCCTGCACCGGTGAGGTGTGGGTACGCAGCACGAGGTTGGAGTCCTCCTCGCCCGCGTAGAACGTGTCGGCCAGCTGCCGCGCCGGGTGGTCCTTGCCGAAGTTCAGCGCGTCGAAGTTGAACCACTCGGCTTCGAGCTCGGGGCCTTCGGCGATCTCGTAGCCCATGCCGACGAACACGTCGGCGATGCGCTCGGCGATCGTCGTCACCGGGTGCCGGGCACCGCGGGGCACCCGGTCCCAGGGCAGCGTGACGTCGACGGCCTCGTCCTGGAGCACCTTCTCGTCCCGCTCGGCCTTGAGGGCGGCCAGGCGCTCGTCGTAGGCGGTCTGCACCGCCTGCCGCGCCTCGTTCACGCGCTTGCCCGCGTCGGCCTTCTCCTCCTTGGGCAGCGAGCCGATCGCGCGGCGCGCCTGCGGCACGGGCGCCTGGTCGCCGAGGTGAGCGGGCTTGACCGCCGCCAGCTCGTCGAGGTCTGCCGCAGCGGCGAAGGCCTGCTCGGCCGCGGTCACCGCCGCCTGCAACGTCTCGGGTGCAAGTGCCTCTCCCCCGATGGCGGACTGCTTATCGCTGGCTTCGGACATGTCTCCTCGGCGCGTGAGCTGGTGAGATCGTCAGGACACGGGACATGCCCCGCGGCGTCTGCCGACGCCTCTTCGGATTCTAATGACCGGCCCTGCGCTGCCACCGATCACCCTCGGTGCGCACAACAGGACGCCGCGGACGGCTCACCCGTCGCGGACCACGCGGGCGTACAGGCACACCGCGGCAGCGGTCGCGAGGTTCAGACTCTCGGCACGACCGGCGATCGGGACGCGCACCGCGTCGTCGGCGGCCGCGGTCACCTCGGCGGGCAGGCCGTGGGCCTCGTTGCCGAACAGCCACGCGATCGGACCGTCGAGCGAGACCTCGGGCAGCTCCTGCTCCGCGTGGCCGTCCGTCGCGATCGTGCGCAGCCCGGCCCGGCCGCAGGCCTCGAGCACGGCGGCCGTGTCTCGTTCCCTGGCGACCGGCAGGTGGAACAGGCTGCCGGTGGAAGCGCGGACACACTTGCCGTTGTGCGCGTCGACCGCGTCACCCGCGAACACGACGGCATCGGCACCGGCGGCATCGGCCACGCGCAGCACCGTGCCCGCGTTGCCGGGATCGGCGATGTCGCAGAGCACCGCGACCAGGCGTGGCTGCCCGCTGAGCGCCTCGTCGAGCGGCACCGTCACGGTGTCGCACACCGCGATAAGCCCCTGCGGTGAGACCGTCTCGGACAGCAGTTCGGCGGCGCGGCGGTCGATCAGCGACACCCGTGGCGCCTCGGCGACGAGGTCGGCGTGCCGCTCGGCAGCCGTCTCGGTCACGAACAACTCGTGCACCCGTCCGAAGCGCAGGGCCTCGCGCACGGCCTGGGCGCCCTCGGCGAGGAAACGCCCGGCGTCGTCGCGGCCCGACTTCGTGGTCAGGCGCCGAGCAGCAACGACCCGGGGCGTCTTGTGCGTGAACACGGTGACAGCCCCGGGTCGTGACGTGCGCGCGGTCAGGCCGACTTCTTCTCGTCGGTGTTGACGTGCTGCTTGGCCACCTCGGCCAGCGAGGCGAACGCCTCGGCGTCGTTCACGGCGAGCTCGGCCAGGATCTTGCGGTCGACCTCGACACCGGCGGCCTTCAGGCCCTGGATGAGCCGGTTGTAGGTGATGCCGTTCTGACGGGCGGCCGCGTTGATCCGGGTGATCCACAGCTGGCGGAAGTCACCCTTGCGGGCACGGCGGTCCCGGTACGAGTACTGGAACGAGTGGAGCGTCTGCTCCTTGGCCTTGCGGTACAGCCGCGAACGCTGGCCGCGGTAGCCGCTGGCCATGTCGAGTGTTGCGCGACGCTTCTTCTGGGCGTTCACCGCCCGCTTGACGCGTGCCACGGATCCATCCTGTCGTTCGGGGGGCGCCTGGCGCCCCGGTGGTTACGGCGGGTGCGGGAAAGTCAGCGACCGAGGAGCCGCTTGACGCGGGGCACGTCGGAAGCGGCGACGTCGGTCGTGCCCTCGAGGCGCCGGGTGAGCTTGGTGGGCTTGTGCTCCATCAGGTGCCGGCGACCGACACGCTGACGACGGAGCTTGCCCTTGCCCGTCACGCGGACGCGCTTGGCCGTCCCCTTGTGCGTCTTGTTCTTCGGCATTCTTCCCTCTTTCGAACGGCAGCACGCCGGCTCGCGGCGTGCTGCACACGTGGCCGCCCGGAAGCGTCCGTATCGCTCCCGGGCGAGCTGCCGTGATGGGGGCCGGTCAGGACTCGGCGCCCTCGGCTTCCTTCGTCGCCTTCGACTTGGTCTTCGTCTTCTTGTGCGGGGCCAGCACCATGATCATGTTGCGGCCGTCCTGCTTCGGCTTCGACTCGATGAAGGCGAGATCCGACACGTCCTCGGCAAGCCTCTCCAGCAGACGGAACCCCAGCTCCGGGCGGGATTGCTCGCGACCGCGGAACATGATCGTGACCTTGACCTTGTTGCCCTGAGCGAGGAAGCGGGACACGTGCCCCTTCTTCGTCTCGTAGTCATGCGGGTCGATCTTCGGCCGCAGCTTCTGTTCCTTGATGACGGTCATCTGCTGGTTGCGGCGCGACTCGCGGGCCTTCTGCGCGGACTCGTACTTGAACTTTCCGTAGTCCATGAGCCGGGCTACCGGCGGCCGCGCCTGCGGGGCCACCTCGACGAGGTCGAGATCGGCCTCTTCGGCGAGCCGCAGGGCGTCCTCGATGCGGACGATGCCGACCTGCTCGCCGTTCGGTCCCACGAGGCGAACCTCGGGGACTCGGATGCGCTCATTGATGCGCGTCTCGGAGCTGATGGGGCCTCCTTGGTCCAAGTGTCGCTGGTTCTCGTTCGACCCTGGTGCCCACAGTGCCCACATACCACGGGCCCCGGTCACCGGTACTCTGAGTACCTCGGTGCGGGGCCCATCAATCCGATCGCGGCCTCGAAGCTTTGCAGCGGTGCTGCGTTGCCACGAGACGTTCCGCTGGCATTCACCGGACGGCGAATACTGCGGGACCGGACCCGGCCGCCTTCGCATGGCGGCGACGCGGGTGGGAGCGGGGCTCCACTTGCGGCCCCCGATCGCTCGGGAGCTGGTCGCACATGGAAGGGTACCAGACGTGGTCGACGACTCTTTCAACACACCGGAAACCGGCGATAATCCCGTAGCCGGAGCGGCCGCCTCGGCGGTCTCCCCGGACGCCGCGGACCCGGCCGAGGCCGTGCGTGAGCTCGAGGAGATCCCCAGCGTCGAGGTCATCAGCCGCGCGGCGGTGATGCTGCTGTCGGCGGCGGCCGAGCGGCTCGGCCTCGCCGACGAGGACCCGGAGTCCAGCCCGCGCCGCGACCTGGACGAGGCCCGCAGACTCATCACCGCGCTGGCAGGCCTGATCACCGCCTCGGCCGAGTACCTGGGCGTGCACGCCGCTCCCCTGCGGGACGGTCTGCAGTCGCTGCAGAAGGCGTTCCGCGAGGCGTCCGCCGTCCCCGACGCCCCCGGCCAGGGTCCCGGCGAGAAGTACACCGGCCCCGTGCACTGAGCCGCACCTCGACGAGCGGCTGTTGCCGCGAGTCCGATCCGCCGCCGACGACCCGCTCGGACGCCTCAGCAGGGCAGCCGCCTAACCGAGCACGGCCATGGCGTCGATCTCCACCAGGAAACCGGGCGGCAGGCCGACGTAGACGGTGGTCCGCGCCGGGAACGGTTCCGGGACGAGCGCGTTGTAGGCGGCGTTCATCTCGGCGAAGTGCGCCGGTTCGGTGAGATAGACGCGCAGCATGACGACGTCGGTCATACTCGCGCCCGCCTCGTCGAGGATCGCCTCGATGTTCGCCAGCACCTGCCGGGTTTGGCTGCCGACATCGCCCGCCACGACCTCGCCGGTCGCCGGGTCGATGCCGACCTGGCCCGCGACCTGCACGATGTTTCCCTTGCGCCGAGCCTGTGAGTAGTTGGCGACCGGCTTCGGCGCTCTGCCGGTACTGATGCTCGTCATGGCCGTCCACCCTACGGATCGAAAGACTGGCGATGGACCTGTTCTCGGCCCGTGCCGCGGCCGCACGGGACCGCCTCCGCAGGCGGTTCGGTTCCGCCGCCGACACGTGGTGGGCCGAAATGCCCGGGCTGTTGCGCGACCTGGCTGCACGTTGGGAACTGGACCTCGGCGAACCGGTGGGCAGCGGCAACACGTCGCTGGTCCTGCGATGCCGCACCGCGGGCCGCGCCGCGATCCTCAAGATCACTCCCGACGCCGCGATCGCGACGGCGGAGGCGGCGGCACTTCGGGTGTGGGCGCCGACCGGCCGGGTGCCGGCCGTGTACGCCGAGGCCGGCGGCGCGTTGCTCCTCGAGGCGCTCCCTTCGGAGACCACGCTGGCAGACCGGCCGGCACCGGCCCCGCTCCACGACGTGGCGGACCTGATCCGCGCGCTCCACGGGAGCAGCTCGGCGGACCGCGCCGCCGATCGGGGTTTCGGCCCGCCGACGGACCGTACGGACCTGCTGTTCACACTGTGGCAGGACCGTGCGGCAGGCGATCCCGACCAGGTCGCGGCGCTCGCACGGGGGCACGCGCTGGCACGGGAACTCGCCGCGGCGCCGCCGCGGCTCGTGCTCGCCCACGGCGACCTGCATCCGGGCAACGTGCTGCCGCCCGGGAACGCGGCGCGCGGGCTCGTGGCGATCGACCCGCGGCCGTGCCTCGCCGACCCGGCTTCCGACGCGATCGACTGGGTCGTCCTCGGCGACCCCGCGCGCTGGCGCGCCACGGCTGGGGAGCTCGCGGACCTGATCGACGTCGACGTGGAGCGGTTGTGGGCGTGGTGCCGCGCGTTCGCGGCCCGGCTGGCCGCCACCGAGGACGATCCCGGCCGCCGTCACGCCTTCCGCGACATCGCCGCGTAGCGCACCTCGGGCCTGCCGACCCCGCCGTAGTGCGGCTTACGCCGGGCGAGTCCGCTGTCGGCGAGGTACTCCAGGTACCGGCGCGCGGTGACCCTGGCGACGCCGACCGCGTCGGCCACCGCGGCCGCCGACATGCCCTCGCCGTCGTCGGACGCGTCCTCGCGCGCGGCATCGGCGAGTACGGCCGAGATCGCCTCGAGCGTCTCGCCGCTCATGCCTTTCGGCAGGGCGGCGTGCTCGGTGGTGCGCAACGTGGCGAGCATCCGGTCGACCTCCGCCTGCCCGTCGACCTCGCCGGGCTGGGCGGCGCTGTCGCGGAACCGCGCGTAGCTCTCGAGTTTGTCCCGCAACGCCGCGAACGTGAACGGTTTCAACAGGTACTGCACCACCCCTGCCGACACCGCGGCGCGCACGACGCCCAGGTCGCGGGCGGAGGTAACGGCGATGACGTCGACCGTGTTGCCGTCGGCCCGCAGGGTGCGGCACACGGCGAGGCCGTGGGTGTCGGGCAGGTAGAAGTCCAGCAGGACGAGATCCACGGGCCGGGTGCGGCAGAACCGCACCGTCTCGGCACCGGAATGGACGACCCCGGCGACGGTGAAGCCGGGAAGTCGCTCGACGTACGCACGGTGCGCCTCGGCCGCGACCGGATCGTCCTCCACCACCAGCACCGCAATCATCCTGCCGCGAAGCCTACCCAGTACGACTCAACCGGCACTGCCGTCCCGGCCGGCGCCGCCGTCCTGGTCGCCGGCTCCACCCGCCGGGTCCGCGGCTCCGATGTCGTCCCCGGCGGCGGTGTCGTCCGGGGCAACGGTGTCGTCCGGGGTGCGTGCCGTGGACCGGCCCAGCGGAATCCGCGCGGTGAACACCGCACCACCCACGTCGGCGGCGCCCTCGTCACCGCGGGAGACGTCGACCGTGCCACCGTGCCGGCGCACGGTCTGCCCGACGAGGGCCAGCCCTAGCCCCCGGTCGCCGGCGGTCCCGTCCGGCTTGGTCGACCAGCCTCGCCGGAAGATGCCCGGTACGACGTCCGGTTCGAGGCCGGCACCGCTGTCGGCGACACGCAGCAGCAGTTCGGTCTCGTCGGCTCGCACGGTGACGGCCACTCGCGGTGCGCGCTCGGCCGCGTGGTCGACGGCCGCGTCGACGGCGTTGTCGATCAGGTTGCCGAGGATCGTGATGAGATCCCTGGCCGGCACGGCGAGTGCGGTCTCGTCCACCGAACTGTCGGGGGTCAGCGTCAGATCGGCGCCGCGCTCGGCGGCCTCGCTGGACTTTCCCAGCAGCAACGCCGCCAGCACCGGCTCGGAGACCGCGCCCACCACCCGGTCGGTCAGCTCCTGCGCCGTTTCCAGTTCGGCCGTCGCCAGCGCCACGGCCTGGTCGGTCCTGCCGAGTTCGACGAGCGAGACCACCGCGTGCAGCCGGTTGGCCGATTCGTGCGCTTGGGAACGCAGCGACTCGGCGAAACCGCGCACCGTGTCGAGCTCGCCGGTGAGTGACTGCAACTCGGTGTGGTCGCGGAGGGTCACGACGTTGCCCATCGCCCGGTCCCGCGCGTGCACCGGCGCGGTGTTCACGAGCAGCACCCGCGTGTCGGTGATGTGCAGTTCGTCGGTGGCGGGCTCGCGCGAGACGAACGTGCGCGCGAGGTCGGCGGCGAGGTCCAGATCGCTCACGGCGGTCCCCGCGGGATCGGTCGCCACGCCGAGCAGCTCGCGCGCGGCGTCGTTGCACAACACCACGACGCCGTCACCGTCGACGAGCACGAGGCCTTCCCTCACCGACCGCAGGATCGCCTCGTAGTACTCGAACATCGACGACAGTTGCGCCGGAGCGACGCCCCGGGTCTGCCGTGCGAGCCGTCTGCTGACGAGGTAGCTGCCCGCACCGCCGATGAGCAGCACGCCGCCCGCCACGAGCGCCACGAGCACGAGCCGGCCGGTGAGCTCGTGCGACAGCGCCTTCAGCGTGATGCCCACGGCTACCAGCGCCACGATCCTGCCCTGCGCATCCCGTACCGGCGCCACCGCACGCACCGAAGGGCCGAGGGTGCCGGTGTAGGTCTCGGTCAGCAGCCGCCCCTGCAGCGCAGGTCCGACGGTCCCGATGAACGGCTGCCCGATGCGCCGCGGATCCGGATGCGTGATCCGGGTCCGGTCCGGCGCCATGATCGTGATGAAGTCGACGCCGGTGTCGGCGCGCACTTTCTCCGCGAAGGGCTGGAGCGCGCTACTGGGGTCCCGCCGTGCAACGGCCTGGGGCACGTCCGGCGAATCGGCCAGCGTCACCGCGACCGACGTCACCTCCTCCCTCGCGGCCTCCTCGGTCGCGTCCGAGGCGTCGATGTACGCCAGGACCGCGCCGACCGCGACCAGGACGGCCACCACGACCAGCTGCAACACCAGGAGCTGCCGCGCCAGGCTCCACCGTCTCGGTGGCGCGGTCGATCGAACACGCACGACTCCCATGAGAGCAGGCGCCCGCGAACGAAATGAACACAAGGTGGACTTCGCTCACGGCGCCGCCGATAGTCGCCGGTAATCCAGTGGTGATCTCCGTGGCGGTCACGCACGTCCGCACCCGCTGCCGGAACGCGGCACGTCACGACCTCATCGCAGGCGACATTTCGTGAGGAGGCAACGTTGCCCGAATCGTCCACGACGGAGCCCGAGATCTCCGAGCAGGCGCCCAAACGCCGAGACAGGATGCACTACCTGTACATCTTCGTGATCGTCGCAGTGCTGCTCGGTATCGTCGTCGGTTTCGCGTTTCCCGAGACCGCGACGAATCTCAAACCGCTCGGGAGCGGTTTCGTCGATCTGATCAAGATGATGATCAGCCCGATCATCTTCTGCACCATCGTGCTGGGTATCGGCTCGGTCGCGAAGGCCGCGAGCGTCGGCAAGGTCGGCGTGCTGGCGGTCGGCTACTTCCTGGTCATGTCGACC
The DNA here is from genome assembly GCF_014195435.1 of Prauserella sediminis. NCBI lineage: Bacteria > Bacillati > Actinomycetota > Actinomycetes > Pseudonocardiales > Pseudonocardiaceae > Prauserella > Prauserella sediminis. Next base: position 162,065 of record NZ_JACIBS010000003.1, read on the forward strand.
TTCGCGCTCGGCATCGGCCTGGTCGTCGGCAACATCCTGCACCCCGGTGAGGGGATGCAGTTGGACCCGAACGCCGTGTCCGAGGTCCAGAACCAGGCGTCCGAAGGCGGTGAGGGCACCGTCGACTTCCTGCTCGGGATCATTCCCGAATCGATGGTGTCGGCGTTCACCGACGGCTCGGTACTGCAGACGCTGCTCGTCGCGCTGCTGGTCGGGTTCGCACTGCAGAAGATGGGACCCACGGGCAAGCCGGTGCTACGGGGTATCGAGCACATCCAGCGCCTCGTGTTCCGGGTCCTTGCGATGATCATGTGGGTGGCCCCGGTCGGCGCGTTCGGAGCGATCGCGGCGGTGGTCGGCGAGACCGGCTGGGAGGCGCTGCGCAGCCTCGCCGTGATCATGATCGGGTTCTACCTGACCTGCCTGGTGTTCATCTTCGCCGTACTCGGCACGGTGCTGTGGCTCGGCGCGCGGGTGAACATCTTCAAGCTCCTCGGCTACCTGGGCCGCGAGTTCCTGCTGATCGTGTCGACCTCGTCGTCCGAGTCGGCGCTGCCGCGGCTCATCGCGAAGATGGAGCACCTCGGCGTCTCGAAACCGGTCGTCGGCATCACGGTGCCGACCGGGTACTCGTTCAACCTCGACGGCACGGCGATCTACCTGACGATGGCGACCCTGTTCATCGCGACCGCCCAGGGCAGCCCGCTGTCGATCGGCGAGCAGATCTCGCTGCTGGTGTTCATGATCATCGCGTCGAAGGGGGCCGCAGGCGTGTCCGGGGCGGGCATCGCGACCCTCGCGGGCGGTCTGCAGTCGCACCGGCCCGAACTCGTGGACGGTGTCGGATTCATCCTCGGTATCGACCGGTTCATGTCGGAGGCGCGTGCACTGACGAACTTCGCGGGCAACGCCGTGGCCACCGTCCTCATCGGATCGATCACCAAGGGACTCGACCGCGACCAGCTGCACCGCGTGCTGACCAAACAGGACCCGTTCAACGAGGCGACCCTGATCGACGACCACGGTTCCCCGGGTGCCGACGGCTCCGGTGCCGGCGACGCCGGTGACGCCACGGGCGACGGTCCCGAGGCGGAACGGCAGGACAGGCAGCCGGCGACGGTCTGATCCGCCGCGGTGATGCGGACCCGCGTGCCACCCGGCGCACGCGGGTCCGCCATATCGCCGCGGGGACCGGCTTGCGCGCCGGCAGGTCCCCGCGGCCCTCGCGTGGCGTCAGGTCGTGGTCGCCGTCAGGTACGCACGCAGGCCACGGAGGCCGCGGCGCATCATCAGCGCGTGGTTGAGCCGGAACACCGGATGGGCCACCGGCGACAGCGTCCGCAGCACCGGTTTCCGCGCCACGACCTGCTGCCGGATGTCCAGGCGTGTACCGCAGCCGCCCGGTTCCAGCCGTCCGGTCAGCGTGCCCTCGAGATCGCCCGACAGTGCCACAGCCACCCGGCCGGCGGACTCGTTCTCCTCGACCCGCGTCATGCGCAACCGCAACGCCAACGGCAGGCTCGCGCGGCAGACCAGTTCGGCCGTGTCGTCATCCACTTTGGTCACCGACCGCACGTCCGGCCACCACTCCGGGTATCCGGCGAGGTCGACGAGTGCCGCGAACACGGCGTGCGACGGGGACGGCACCAACCACGAGGTTCGGAACTGATAGCGGTTCAGCGACACGCCTCGTAGTGTCCCAGCAATCCGCGTGGTGGCCCAGCAGCGCGACACTCGCGTCCGGCGATGACCGGTGTGACCCGATCCGTCGGCGGGCCGGCCGGTCAGCGGTCGAGGTACGGCTTGAGGAACCGGCCCGTGTAGCTGTCCGGGTTGGCCGCCACGTCCTCGGGGGTGCCCTCCGCGACGAGGGTTCCGCCGCCGCTGCCGCCTTCGGGCCCCATGTCGATGACCCAGTCCGAGGTCTTGATGACGTCGAGGTTGTGCTCGATGACGATCACCGTGTTGCCCTTGTCCACCAGGCCCTGCACCACGTCCAGCAACCGGCGGATGTCCTCGAAGTGCAGACCGGTCGTCGGCTCGTCGAGGATGTAGACCGTCTGCCCGGTGGAACGCTTCTGCAGCTCGCTGGCGAGCTTGACACGCTGGGCCTCACCGCCCGACAGCGTCGGCGCGGGCTGGCCGAGCCGCACGTATCCCAGCCCGACGTCGACCAGCGTCGACAGGTACCGGTGGATGGGCTTGATCGGCTCGAAGAACTCCGCGGCCTCCTCGATCGGCATGTCGAGGACCTCGGCCACCGTCTTGCCCTTGTAGTGCACCTCGAGGGTCTCGCGGTTGTACCGGGCGCCCTTGCACACCTCGCACGGGACGTAGACGTCCGGCAGGAAGTTCATCTCGATCTTCAGGGTGCCGTCGCCCGCGCACGCCTCGCAGCGGCCGCCCTTGACGTTGAACGAGAACCGGCCCGCCTGGTAGCCGCGCACCTTGGCCTCGGTCGTCTCGGCGAACAGCTTGCGCAGCCGGTCCCACACGCCCGTGTAGGTCGCCGGATTGGAACGCGGGGTACGGCCGATCGGCGACTGGTCCACGCGCACGAGCTTGTCCACGTTCGCCATCCCGTTGACACGGGTGTGCCTGCCCGGCACCTGGCGGGCGTTGTTGAGCTTGTTCGCCAGCACGGTCGCGAGGATCTCGTTCACGAGCGTCGACTTGCCGGAACCGGACACCCCCGTCACGGAGATCATCGTGCCGAGCGGGAACGAGACGTCGATGCTGCGCAGGTTGTGCTCGCGCGCGCCCACGACCGTCAGCTGGCGCTTCTTGTTCACCGGCCGCCGGATGTCCGGCACCGGGATCTCCTTGCGGCCGGCCAGGTAATCACCGGTGACGGACTTCTTGCTCTTCACCAGCTTCGAGTACGGCCCGCTGTGCACGACCCGCCCACCGTGCTCGCCGGCGCCGGGGCCGATGTCGACGACCCAGTCGCTGGCCTTGATGGTGTCCTCGTCGTGCTCGACGACGATGAGCGTGTTGCCCAGGTCGCGCAGCCTGCTGAGCGTGTCGATCAGTCGCTGGTTGTCCCGCTGGTGCAGGCCGATGGACGGCTCGTCCAGCACGTACAGCACGCCGACGAGGCCGGAGCCGATCTGCGTGGCCAGCCGGATGCGCTGCGCCTCGCCGCCGGACAGGGTGCCCGCGCCGCGGTCGAGCGAGAGGTAGTCGAGTCCGACGTCGAGCAGGAAGTGCAGCCGGGCCTGGATCTCCTTGAGCACCGCTCCGGCGATCATCGCCTGCCGCTCGCCGAGCACGAGCCCGTCGAGGAATTCCGAGGCCTCGGACACCGACAGGGCGCAGACGTCGGCGATCGACCGCTCGCCGTAGTCGCCGTGTTCGAGGGTGACGGCGAGGATCTCCGGTTTGAGGCGCGTGCCCTGGCACGACGGGCACGGCACCTCGCGCATGTAGCCCTCGTAACGCTCCCGCGTGTGCTCGGACTCGGTCTGTTCGTGTCGCCGTTCCAGGAACGGGATGACACCTTCGAAGTTCGCGTAGTAGCTGCGCCGCCTGCCGTACCGGTTGCGGTACTGCACGTGGACCTGTTCGTCGACGCCGTAGAGCACGGCCTTCTGCACCTTGGCCGGCAGCTTGCGCCACGGCGTGTCCATGCGGAAACCCATCGCCTCCGACAGCGACGTCAGCAGCCGTTCGAAGTAGTCGGCGCTCTGCCCGCCGCTCCACGGCTGGACCGCGCCGTCGCCGAGTGCGAGGTCCTCGTCAGGGACGATCAGTTCCGGGTCGACCTCCTTGCGGATGCCGATGCCCGTGCAGTCCGGGCAGGCACCGTAGGGCGAGTTGAAGGAGAACGACCGGGGTTCGAGGTCCTCGACCGTGAGGGCGTGCCCGTTCGGGCACGCGAGGTTCTCGGAGAAGCCGCGGATGCGGTGCGGATCGTCCTCCGGCAGATCGACGAACTCCAGCTCGACGAGCCCGTCGGCCAGGCGCAGCGCGGTCTCGACCGAGTCGGTGAGCCGCTGCTTGGCGCTCGGCTTGACCTTGAGCCGGTCGACGACGACGCCGATGTCGTGCTTCTCCTGCTTCTTCAGCTTCGGCGGCTCGGTCAGCGAGTACACCGTGCCGTCCACGCGGGCCCGCGCGTAGCCCTGCTGCTGGAGGTTGGAGAACAGGTCCACGTACTCGCCCTTGCGGCCGCGGACCACCGGCGCGAGGACCTGGAAGCGCACGTCGGCCTCCATGTCCAGTACCTGGTCGACGATCTGCTGCGGGGTCTGCTTGCTGATCGCCTCGCCGCACTGCGGGCAGTGCGCCTTGCCCGCCCGCGCGTACAGCAGCCGCAGGTAGTCGTAGACCTCGGTGATCGTGCCGACCGTCGAGCGCGGGTTCCGCGACGTGGACTTCTGGTCGATCGACACCGCGGGCGAGAGGCCCTCGATGAAGTCGACGTCGGGCTTGTCCATCTGGCCGAGGAACTGCCGTGCGTAGGCCGACAGCGATTCGACGTAACGCCGCTGCCCCTCCGCGAAGATCGTGTCGAACGCCAGGCTCGACTTGCCCGATCCGGACAGTCCCGTGAACACGATGAGGCTGTCGCGCGGCAGGTCGATGTCGATCCCGCGCAGGTTGTGCTCGCGGGCGCCGCGGATTACAAGACTGTCAGCCACCGGCGATGGTCCCTTCACTGGTGCATGGCGGTGCGGGCCGCGACAGGGCCCGCGTGACGCGAGGTCGGACACGGGGCGAGCAGAACGCGGGCCCCGGCGCTCTCCATGCTAGGTCGGCCCCCCGACAGAATCGGCGCCGCCGTCGCGCGGCGCGGCTCACCCGCGGGTGGGGACGGCGGCCTCGCCGGGCCCGGAACCCTCGCCGGCGTCCGCCGCGGTGGCCACATCCCGGCCCGCGCGGCCGGTGCCGACGTCCGGGCGGGTTTCGGCCTGCCGCCTCTTCGACGGCCCCAGCAACCGGTACAGCGGACGTTCGACGAGAACGGTCAGCGCCCACGCCGCCAGCACGATCGCCGTCAGCACCAGGCCCATCCGGAGCCACCACGGCTCGATCTCCATGCCGGTGAGCACCCGCGCGACGACATAACCGAGCTTCTGGTGCACGAGGTAGATGCCGAAGCTGATCCCGGCCAGCCACGAGATCGGCCTCCGCAGCAGCCCCAGCACCCGGTCCCAGTCCGGCCCCCGTGCCGCCAGACACATCAGCCCGAGCATCACCCCGAGGCAGGTGACGATCAGCCACTGCGGCTCACTCGATCGGAACAGCTGGAGCCCCAGAACCGCGGCCAGCATCGCGGCGAGGTTCGGCCCGGCGAGCCGGCGCTGCGACCACAGCCAGATCGCCGCACCGGCCGCGAACAGGTGCGCGAAGTACAGTCCGGTCGCCGTCGGCACGACCCTGGCGATCCCGCTCAGCACCGGCGAGACTGCGGACACCGCGATCACACCCCACACCGCGACCGCGGGCCGGAACCGGTGCGCCCCGTGGCGGCGCCAGTACCAGCACAGCGCAGCCGCCGCGCCGAACGCCGCGACCTGCACCGGCAGCGTCCAGTACGACGCGTCGATCCTGCGGTGCATGTTCCCCGTCCACTCGTGCACGAGCAGCAGGTTCCGCACCAGATCGCCCGCCCCCGGCAGGTACCAGGGGCCCTCCTCCTCGCCGTTGAAGATCGGCGCGACGATCCGCAACACGAGGAACGTGACCAGCATCGCGACCACGTAGGCCGGCAGGATGCGCGCCAACCGGGACTGCAGCCACCGGCCCGCGCTCAGTTTCCGCACGGTCGGCCCCATGAAGTAGCCCGACAGCACGAGCAGGGTGAACGTGCCGAACGGCAGCCGCAGCGACACCGGGTACGCCTCGATGTCGGGGATCAGCGCGGCTCCACCGGTGACATGCCCGGCCACGACGAAGGTGATCGCGACGACCCGGATGACGTCCCAGCTCATACGCCGGTTCGTGGTGGCGCCCCGGTCCGGTGCCGCTGAGGTCACGTCGCTCCCCCTCCGACATCGCCGCCCGCCCGTCGGTGCAGCCTGGTCCGGACCTGGGACTGTAGCGACGGTGCCCGTCGCCTCCGCCCCGGGGCACGTAATACGGTGTGGAGCGTGAACGTCGTCGAGTCCTACACCGGTCACGTCGAGCCGGGCGGGGACGCCGCCCGCCGCACCCTCGATGCGCTGACCATCACGAAACTGTCGGTCGGCCCGATGGACAACAACGCGTACCTGTTGGTGTGCCGGGCGACGAACGAGGCACTGCTGGTCGACGCAGCCAACGACCCCGAGCGCATCTCGGATCTGATCGGCCACGCCGAGGACCGGCCGACGCTGCGCACGATCGTCACGACGCATCAGCACCCCGATCACTGGCAGGCACTCGGCGCGGTGGCGGGCGCGAACGGGGCCTACACCGCGGCGCACCCCGCCGACGCCGATCCGCTGCCCGTGCCTCCGGACCACCTGGTCGAGCACGGGGACACGGTTTCGGTCGGGGACTCCACCCTCGAGGTGATCCACCTGCGCGGGCACACCCCGGGCTCGATCGCACTGCTGTACCGCGATCCGACCGGCGGCCCGCACCTGTTCACCGGTGACTCGCTGTTCCCGGGCGGGGTGGGCAAGACGAACTCCGAGGAGGAGTTCCGCTCGCTGCTGGACGACGTCGAGACGCGGGTGTTCGGCGAGCTGCCGGACGAGACGTGGTTCTACCCCGGCCACGGCGACGATTCCACGCTCGGGGCCGAACGTCCGAAGCTGGCGGAGTGGCGCGACCGGGGCTGGTGAACCGCCGCTGCTGGTGAAACCTCAGTGGCGGCGGATGCGTGCCAGCCACGCGGGCAGATCCACCAGCTCGCCCGGCCGGACGCCGAGCCCGTCCGCGTGTTCCTGGGAATGAGCCACCGCGCGATACCGGTGAGCCGTCAGCTCGTCGACCGTCCACCCGTCGGTGAACGCCTCCCGGATCGCCGAATCGCTGATCCTCGGACCGAAACCCGGCTCCTCTGTCTCGGCGAGCGCGACCAGGTGCACCGTCGCGCCCGTCCGCGTGACCCGGTGCAGCGCGTCCGCGTAACGACGCCGGTCGGCGGCTCCGAAGACGTGGAACAGGGCGCTGTCGACGACGGTGTCGAACGGCGCGCCGAGGTCCCCTCCTGCCGCGCCGTCGCCGAGGGCGAGTGCGTCGGCCACCCGGAACGTGGCCGCCACGCCGCGTTCGGCCGCGATGCGACGGGCCAACGCGATCGCCCCGTCGGAGAAGTCGATGCCCAGCACGTCGTGGCCGCGTTCGGCCAGGTGGATCGTGTGTTCTCCGGCGCCGCAGCCCGCGTCGAGCACCCGGCCGGTGATCCGCCCCGCCTGTTCCAGCTCGACGACCGCGGGCTGCGCCTGGCCGATCACCCAGTCCGGCGTCCCCTCGGCGTAGGCGCTCTCGAAGATCTCCCGTCCGACCGTTTCCGTCATGACGCTCCCCTTGGTAGGTGACTCGGGTGGCTCTGTCTTGTAGGCGGCTCTGTCTGGCCGCTCCCCGGGCTGCCCAGTCATCCGATCGTGCGGCCGAGCGGGGTGATTCGACTGGCGCGGCGGTCCGGAGTTCCGGCCGATCGGCCGGGCGGCCCGAGTCCAGCGTGCAACCTCGAGCGCCCTGGAGGTCAAGACATCCGCGGCGCGCCCGATGGGAACGACGCGCGACTTAGGTTGGTTGTCGGCCCGTGAGTCCGCGACCAGCCTGATCACATGCGGATCACACGTCGGACACTCAGCGTGACCACCGGACTGTTGTTACTGCTCGCCACGGCGGCACCCGCGGGTGCCCAGGGCCCGGCGACGGATGAGGGCGCGACGGCCCCCGACCGCGGCGTCTACGAGATCACCCCCGACGCAGCCGACCGGGGTGCGATCTCCCGGTCGGGCGTCGACGTCCTCGGCTCCCGCGGCGACACGCTCACCGTCGTCGCCGACCCGGCGCAGGCCTCGCAGCTGCGCGGTGCAGGGGTCGACCTCACCACGATCGGCGACTTCGACGCGATGCTCGCCGAACGCAATCCCGACCCGTCGGAGGCGAGGGCCGCCGCGGACGAGTTCCCCGAGGGCGACGAGGGATTCCACACCTACTCCGAACTGACCACGCTGCTCGAGAACGCTGCGGCCGACCACCCGGACATCACACAGCTCTCCGACGTCGGCAGCAGCCACGAGGGCCGCACGATCCCGCTCATGAAGATCAGCGCCGACGCAGCGCAGGACTCCGACGAACCCGAAGTGCTGTTCACCTGCAACCAGCACGCCCGCGAACACCTGACCACAGAGATGTGCCTGCGCATCGTCGAGCGCTTCACCGACGGCTACGGCACCGACCAAACCGTCACCGACTTCGTCGACAGCCGCGAGATCTACGTGATCCCGACGGTCAACCCGGACGGCTCCGAGCACGACATCGAAGGCGGCCAATACCAGGGCTGGCGGAAGAACCGGCAGGGCCAGGGCACCGATCTCAACCGCAACTGGGGTTACAAGTGGGGCTGCTGCGACGGATCCAGCGGTGATCCGGCTTCCGACACCTACCGCGGCGAGTCCGGGTTCTCCGCGCCCGAGACGGCGGCGGTGCGCGACTTCGTGAACTCCCGCGTCGTCGGAGGCGAGCAACAGCTCGAGGGACACATCGACTTCCACACCTACGGTGAGCTGGTGCTGTGGCCGTTCGGGCACACCACCGACGACGTCACCGAGGACATGACCGAACAGCAGGCACAGCGGTTCCAGGACGTGGGCCGGGAGTTGGCCGACAGCAACGGCTACACCCCGCAGCAGTCGAGCGATCTCTACGTCACCGACGGCGACGTCAACGGCTGGATGTGGGGCGAGCACCGGATCCTGAGCTTCACGTTCGAGATGTACCCGGCCGACGGCTTCGGACTCGACGGGTTCTACCCCGACGACGAGGACATCGCGCCGGAGACCGAGCGCAACGACCAGGCGGTCGACATCCTCCTCCGGGAGGCGGGGGCGTAACGAGTGCTGCAGGCGGTGGGCCGGTGGACGGAGATCCGCCGGCCCACCGCGTGTCCTGCGTTCAGCACCGCGTGTCCTGCGTTCAGCACCGCGAGCGCTGCGCCCGACGCGGGACCGGGCGACCCGGCGGGCCTACTCCCCTGCCGAAGCCTGCCGTCCGTCCCGTTCGGCGTACCGGCGGCGCAGCTGTTCGGTCCGTTCCTCCGGCCACGGGCAGCGCACGTCGCCGTGCAGCGCGGCGAACAGCAGCTCCAGGTGCGTGTGCCAGGCCGCGAGCGCGAGCGCCGCATCGGCCGAGACCGGCAGGGTCTGCGTGACGACGAGCCGCGTGCCGATCGGCTCCTGGTCGCGCAACTCAAATCGGACGGCACCGCCCGCCACGGCGTAGTCGACAGCCCGGCCCGGTTCGACACCGGTCACCGCGCCAGGCTCCAGGTAGCCGTGGGTGAAGCGCACCGGCGCCGCTGCGCCGACCACCGGCGGGTCCCCCTCGGTGAGCGTGGACCACACCACCTCCGGGTTCTGCACGAGATCGCGTTCGACACGCATCTCGACGGTGTCCCCGTTGCGCGACCACGTGCCGTCGGCGAGGCGGTACTCCTCGACGTAAGTCTCCGCGCGGCCCAGGAACCACAGCCTGTCGCGGTCCGGCGGCGCGGTGCCGTCGAGCACGGCGGCGAGCCCGTCGAGGCACTGTTCCCAGCCGGGGCCCTGCCGTGCCACCGACGGCCGATCTCCCGTGGTGTCGGTGCCGTTGAGCGTGTGACTGAACCGCAGCAGGCAGCCACCGGCCTCGGCCACGAGCTCGAACCGCAACACCGACCGCGCCCAACGGAAGGCGTAGACCTTCGGCGGCTCGCATTCGAGGACCTGCCCCTCCGCGAACTCCCCGCGCATGTCCGTGGTGAACCGCATCGGTGCGCCGACTTCGGGGACGGTGTCGACTTCGGGGACGGTGCCGACTTCGGGGACGGTGTCAACGCCCACCGGGAACCACTGCGCCACCTCGGCAGGGTCGGTGAGGGCACGCCACACGCGTTCCGGAGGGTGGGCCAGGCTGCGCTCGAACCGCAGCACGGGCCTGCCGTCGATGTCGTCAAGCGCTCCGAGGTCGATCCGGCGCACCGTGGCCTGCAGCGCGTCGAGGCAGCCCTGCCAACCGGTGAAGGTCTGCTCGGCCCACGGATTGTCCGCGAACGTGTGCTCGAACGTCAGCACACAGCCGCTGCCGTCCGGCTCCAGCGTCAGCCGCAGTCGGTGCTCACCGGTCTCCTCGTCGAACTCGGTGAAGGCCAGGCGGCGATGCGGCTCCAGCTCGGTGATCTCGGCGTGGAGGTCGGTCGGGGTGCCGTCCGGTTCGCGGAACCGGATGATGCCGCCGACCCGCAGGTCGAGTTCGGCGACCGGGAACGGATACCAGGCGCTGAGATGCTCGGGGTCGGTCAGCGCTCGCCACACCTTGGCGGGCGGGTGGGCGTACCGGCGTTCGAACCGCAGCTGCCAGCCACCGTCGATGCGCCGTTGGGTGTCGGTCACGTCTACTCCTCCGTCTCGGGGTGGTCCGGCATCTCGTCGAGGTGGCGTTCGAGCGCGTCGAGACTGTCGGACCACAGCCTGCGGTACGGCTCGAGCCAGGCGTCGATCTCCGCGAGCGGCTGCGGCCGCAGCCGGTACCACCGTCGTTGCGCGTCCTGCCGCACGGAGACCAGTCCGGCCTCCCGCAACACGCGCAGGTGTTTCGACACGGCAGGCTGCGTCAGGTCGAGCCGCCCCGCCAGCTCACCGACCAGGCATTCGCTCCCACGCAGCAGGTCCAGGATCTCCCGTCGCCGTGGCTCCGCGAGCACTTCGAACGTATTTGCCACATCAGTAATATAACTACCTCGGCATATTCTGTCCACGGGACCCACATCTTTCGAGCGCACGAATGCGCACGCGCGTGTTAACCTGGGCGCATGACCAGCGCGACGACAGCCTTGGAGGACGTGCTCGCCCGCACCGGACTCAAGGTGGACGCCACCGAGTTCCTGGCGCTCGTCGAGCAGGCCGCACGACGCCTGTCCCCCGGCGACCCGGACCCGGCACACTTCTTCTCGGCCGCACAACGCGACGTCCTCACCGACGTGGGCCTCGACCTGTCGGCCGCCGGCGCGGCCGAACCGGATCCGCGCGCCAACGCCGTCGCCACACAGGCGGTGTTCGCCGACTCCGCGCTGACCGTCACCGAGACGGCCGCACGGCTCGGCGTCGACGACAGCCGCGTCCGCCACCGCCTCAAGCAGCACCGCCTGGCCGGCTGGAAGGGACACGGCGGATGGCGACTGCCCGCATGGCAGTTCACCGCCGACGGCGCCGTACCCGGCCTCGACGTCGTGCTGCGCGCCGTCCCCGACGACCAGCCCGCGCTGGCCGTCGCCGGGTTCATGACCACGCCACAGCCCGACCTGCTCATCGGGGACACGCCCGCGACACCCCGCGACTGGCTACTCGCAGGCGGTGACCCCGCGCGCGTCGCCGAACTGGCCGCTACCCTCGGAACGCCCGCCTGAGCCCTGTCGGGCTACGCCCCGTTCCCGACCGCATTCATCCCCCGACCGCGCACCGAGGAGCACGTCGGCACAGTCATGGCACGGTTACCCCTGCCTCCCCCGGGCGAGGTCCTCCGCGAGCACCTCCGCCGGGACGAGGACATCGTCGCGGTCCATCCGGCCACACGGCTCGTGCGCGTCTTCGCGGCACGTGGCAACCATCCCCAACGCTGGGACACGTTCCGCCGCACGGGGCCGATCGCCCACGCCCGGTTCGATCCGCACCCCGTCGCGGAAACGCCGGAGCACCGGCCCGACCACGGCGTCCTCTACTTCGGACTGTCGGTGCGCACGAGCATCGCCGAGGTCTTCCAGACGACATCCACAGTGGACCGCAGGACGCGAGGACCTCACCTCGTCGTCGTCCGGCCGTCCCGCACACTGCACCTGCTCGACCTGTCCGGCCTGTGGCCCACGCGGGTCGGCGCGTCCCAGGAGATCTCCAGCGGACCGAAGAAGGTCACCCAGGCGTGGGCACGGGCGGTCCGCGCCGAACTGCCCGACCTCGACGGGCTCTGGTACCGCTCGTCGATGGACGGCGGGGAACCCGCGGTGTGCCTCTGGGATCCCCCGGCAAGCTCGGCTCTGCCGGCGTCACCCGACATCCTGCTGGGACTCGATCACCCGGGGCTGGACGTACCGCTGGCGCGGGTGTGCCGCGAACTCGGCTACGTCCTCCTCGACTGAGCCTCCCGCGCCACCGCATCCACCGGAACCGCCGAGCGCAGCGCCGCTCGCGTCCGGCCTCCATGCCATTTCCGTTGACCGACCGGTCAACTAGCGCTACGGTCTCGCCATGGGACGGACCGGCGACACCCGCGAGCGGATCGTTCGCACGTCCGCCCGGCTGCTGCTGTCCCGCAGCTACGGCTCGGTGAGCGTGGACGACGTATGCACCGCGGCCGACGTGCGAAAAGGCAGCTTCTACCACTTCTTCCCCTCGAAGGCCGAGCTGGCGAAGGCCGTCGTGGACCTCCACACCGACGCGCTGATCGACCGGCTCGCGGCCACCTCCGGCGAGTCAGCGGCGGCGCGGCTCCACGGGGTCGCCGACGCCGTGGGAGCCATCCAGGCCCGTTTCGAGTCCACCTTCGGCAGGGTGGTCGGCTGCCCATTCGGCAACCTCGCCGCCGAGTTGTCCACCGTCGACGACGCGTTGCGCGACCACCTGGCCTCGGCTTTCGCACGATGGGAGCGCGAGTTCGCCGTGATCTGCCACCGGGCACAGCAGGACGGCGCACTGCGCGACGGGGTGGACCCCGACCGGCTGGCGCACTCCCTGCTCGCCCACACCCAGGGCCAGATCCTGCTGGCGAAGGTCGGCGGTCACTCCGCGGCCGACGTCGCCACGACGCTGCACGACCTCATCGACGTGCATCTGCGAGAAGGGGCGGTATGACAGTGCAGTCCGCGCGGTCCGAGGTGGACTTCCACTTCGACCCGATGTGCCCGTTCGCCTACCACACCTCACGCTGGATCCGAGAGGTCCGCGCACACACCGGACTGACGGTCAACTGGCGGTTCTTCAGCCTGGAAGAGATCAACCGGTTCGAGGGCAAGAAACACCCGTGGGAACGGTCGTGGTCGTACGGCTGGTCCCTGATGCGCATCGCCGCACTGCTGCGCCGCCGCGACGCCGCGCTGCTCGACGCCTGGTACGCGAGGATCGGCCGGGAGCTCCACCTGGACGGCGGCACACCGCACGAGCCGGACACGGCGCGGCGGCTGCTCACCGAGATCGGCGCGGACGCCGCACTGCTGAACGAGGCGCTCGCCGACCCGTCCACCCACGACGACATCAAGGCCGACCACCAGCGTGTGCTGGACGCGGGCGGTTTCGGCGTGCCCACGCTGCTGTTCCCCGACGGGCAGTGCCTGTTCGGCCCGGTGCTGGTGGACCCACCCGACGGTGCCGCCGCCGTGCGGCTGTGGGATGTCGTCACCGGCATGCTGGAGTTCCCGCACGTCTACGAGTTGCAGCGGCCCAAGGCCGCCCGCGACGAACGGGCCATCGCCGACGCGCTCGACCCGTACCTGCGCGGCAGGGACTGGGTGAGCGTCGACAGAGGACGGATCATCGAACTCGGAGACGAACGGGAGACCACCTCGTGACCACGACGACCGGCTTCGACAAGGACGCGATCACCGGGGCGCTCGCCGCGCAGTGGGAGTCACTGGACGCCCTACTGGCGTCGTTGCCCGCGGCGGCATGGGACCGGCCGAGCGCACTGCCCGGCTGGACCGTACGCGACGTCGTCGCGCACGTCATCGGCACCGAGGCATCGCTGCTCGGCGAGCAGACTCCGGACCCGGACATCGACGTGACCGAACTGCCCCACGTGCGCAACGAAATCGCGGCGTTCAACGAACGCTGGGTGCAGTCCATGCGGGACTGGGACGCACCGCGGATGCTCGACCGGTTCCGCGACGTCGTCTCCCGCCGCGGCGAGGCCCTGCGGGCGATGACGCAGGAGGACTTCGACGCGCCGTCGTGGACCCCGGTGGGACGCGGCACGTACGGCCGGTTCATGCGCATCCGGGTCTTCGACACCTGGCTGCACGAGCAGGACGTCCGTGACGCGGTCGGCCTGCCGGGGCACGAGGCCGGTCCGTGCGCGGAGCAGTCGTTCGACGAGCTCGCCGAATCGCTCGGCTTCGTCATCGGTAAGCGGGCGGCTGCCCCGGACGGAGCCGGTGTGACCCTGGAGCTCACCGGACCGCTGCGACGCACCGTGCACGTCGCCGTCGACGGCAGGGCCGCCGTGGTGCCCGAGCTCCCGGGTCCGGCCACCGCCACGCTGCGGCTGGAAGCGGGACTGTTCGCGCGGCTCGCCGGTGGCCGTGTGGCCGCCGAGGACCGGCTGTCCGATGTGGAGTACTCCGGAGACACGGAACTCGGCAGGCGGATCGTGCGCAACCTGGCCTTCACCATCTGACCCGACGGGTCCCGTCCTCGATCGTCTCGTCCGCGAGTCCCCGCGGACGAGACGATCGAGATGGTCGGGGCGGCCTCAGCGCACCGGCAGGTGGCGCGCCCACCAGTCGAGCACGGCCTCGAACCGCTGCACCCGGTGCCGCGGCTTGCCGCTGCGACTCAGTTCGTGTCCCTCGCCGGGGAACAGCAGGAACTCGGTCTCCGCCCCCGCCTTCTTCAGGGCGACGAACAGCCGCTGGGCCTGTTCCAGTGGACAGCGCCAGTCCTGTTCGGAATGCACCACCGCGAACGGGATGCGGACGTCGGCCGCGTAGGTCAGCGGGCTGCGCTTGCGCTGTTCGTCCGGGTCGCCGCCGACGTAGACGTCGGTGAACGTCCAGCCGATGTCGGAGCTTCCGGCGAACGAGTCCCACGCGTTGACGGCACGCTCACTCCACGCCGCGCGGAACCGCTCCCCGTGATGCGCGGCGAGCCAGCCGGTCATGAACCCGCCGTACGAACCGCCCATCACCCCGACCCGATCGGCGTCGGCGTCGGGGCGTTCGAGGACGGCGTCGAGCAGCGCCAACAGGTCGTCGGCGTCGACGGTGCCGAGCGCGTGCAGTACGGCCCTGCCGTGCGATTCGCCGTAGCCCGCCGAGCCGCGCGGGTTGCCCAACACGACGGTGTAGCCGGCCGCGGCGTACACCTGTGCCTCGTCGAACAGGCTCCACTCGTAGGCCGCGAACGGCCCACCGTGGACGACGAGCAGTACCGGATGGGGCCCGTCCCCCTCGGGTGTGACGACCCAACCGTGTACCGGGTAGCCGTCGGCGGAGGTCGCCGTGACCTCGTCGGCGGGACGGATCGCGCGGCGGCGCAGCCGTTCGGAGAAGCCCGTGAGCGTCGTGAACGCACCGTCACCGTCGTCGAGCAGCACCTCGCCCGCGTCCTCGGGCCCGGCCTGCACCACTGCGACCCGGTCGCCCGCCACCGTGAACGACCGCACGGCCGCCCGTTCCCCGGTGACGACCGGAAGCTCCACCAGCGCGGCCTCCGACCCCGTTCGCGGCACTCGCCGCAGCTCGGCCGCACCACGGTTGGCGACGACCACGAGCACGTCGTCGCCGTACGGCGCGGGCGGTCCCGCGACAGCCACGCAGTCGACCGATTCGGCGTCGGTGAGCCTGCGCGGCGGATGCGATCCGTCCAGCGGGGCCGACCAGAGGCCGGTGTTGGTCGCCGCGCGCGCGAACCCGTCGAACGCGGCCGCGTAGAACAGGACCGTGCCGTCGGCGGTCACGGCGGGGTTCTCCGCCCGGCCCTCGGTCCGCACGACCAGGCGCGGCGCCCCGCCTCCCGCGGGCACGGCGTAGAGATCGGCGTGCATCGTCTCGACCCGGTCCCACTCGCGCGGCGCGGCCACCAGCACCGTCTCGCCGTCCGGAGTCCACGCCGGGTCGGCCACCGACGCCGCGTCGTCGGTCAGCGGTTGGGGTTCGAGATCCGGTTCCTCGGCCAGCGCGTCGATCACGAACAGCCGCTGCGGACGGTCGCGGAGGAACCCGACGTTGTCGATGCGGTAGTCGTATCGCGTGATCCGCCGCGGCGCTTCCTCCCCGGGTTCCGGGGTCCCCTCACCGTCGGCGGTGCCGTACCGGCCGGCCTCCGGCACCCGCGCGACGAACGCGATCCGGCGCGAATCCGGAGCCCAGACGGGCGTGCCCGCGCCAAGCGGCAACGCGGTCAACGCCCACGACTCGCCACCGGCGGCCGGCATGACACGCAGCTGCGCGGGGTCACCGCCCTCGCTGCGGAGGAACGCGACCCAACGGGCGTCCGGCGAGATCGCCGGTGCGGAGTCGTGGCGGTGGTCCGGACCGGCGTCGCTGTCGCGGCGCGCACCGCTCTGGTCGGCGCCACGGGTCCAGGCCGTCACCCCGTCGTGGCCGACGCGGTGCAGTCCGCCGACGTAGGCGTTCGCGGCGACATCGGGACGGGTGACGGAAACGAGGAGGAGCTCCCCTGACAGGGCGGGCCTGCCGGGGACCTGCTGCAGTTCGATATCGGTAGGGCGCACGACGCGCAGCCTACCTGACCTTTAGCGGCGCTAACGACCTTTTCCGTCGAACCGCGGCGCTGGCAGCCCTGGCCCTCACCACCACGGCCCTCATCACCACGACCTCACCACCGCGGCCCTCATCGCTCCGGCCCTCATCGCTCCGGCCCTCATCGCTCCGGCCCTCATCGCTCGTCGTCCGGCACCGCACGATCGGCGGACTTCTCCTCCGGCGCCGCGGCATGGAGGTTCAGCCCCGACTGGCCGACCACGCTCGGATCGCGCTTGGCCTTCGCGAGGCTCGCCACGGTCGTCACCGTCAGCACCACGACGATGACACCGAGGGACATCCAGTTGTTGATCTCCAGCCACGCGGGCGTGACATGGTACTCGTGCAGCGCGTGGAGCACGAGCTTCACGCCGATGAACGCCAGGATGATCGCCAACCCCTGCGACAGGTACACGAGTTTGCTGACGAGGCCGCCGAGCAGGAAGTACAGCTGCCGCAAGCCCATCAGCGCGAACGCGTTGGCCGTGAAGACGAGGAACGCCTCCTGCGTGATCCCGAAGATCGCCGGGATGGAGTCGACCGCGAAGAGCAGGTCCGCACTACCGATCGCGACGATCACGAGTGCCATCGGCGTCAGATACCGCTTGCCATCGCGCTTGACGATCGAGTGGTGCCCCTCGTAGTCGTCGGTCACCCGGAACGCCTTCCTGGTCAGGCGCGTGACCAGGTTCTCGTGGTACTCCTCGTCCTCGTCCTTCTGCCGCACCATGTTGATCGCAGTGAAGATCAGGAACCCGCCGAACAGGAAGAAGATCCACACGACCTGCGCGATCGCCCACGCGCCGATCGCGATGAACACGCTGCGCATGGCCAGCGCGATCACGATGCCGATCAGCAGCACCCGGTGCTGATGGATCGCCGGGACCTTGAACGACGACATGATCACCATGAAGATGAACAGGTTGTCGACCGACAACGAGTACTCGGTGATGTAACCGGTGAAGAACTCGACACCGGGACCGTGCCCGGCCAACAACCACAACCCGACGCCGAACGCCACGGCGCAGGAGACGTAGAACACCACCCAGCGAGCCGCCTCACCCGTGGTGACCTCGTGGGGTTTGCGGTCGACGATCACCAGGTCGATCACGAGCAGCACGATCAGGCCGCCGATGGTGGCGGCCCACAGCCAGAACGGCACGGACATGGACGATTTCCTCCGGTTAGCGCGACGGTGCTATCCGGAGGTCTCTTCCGCCCGCAGGCCTTCGGCAGACTCGTGGGCCGGCGGCGCCGGGTGCGTCGGGATCGCAGCCGTGCTGACGACGTCGCCGTGACGGAATACTCCCCTCCGTGGGGAACACAACCGTTCCATCCTTACCCCGCGCTGCGGCGCCGCGCTACTTGTAGCCACCATCCGGTTCGTCACCCCACGCGTAACATCGATCACACATGACAGTCCCGACCCCGGAAACCGGGCATGCCCGGACGAACCGCCTACGTCCCGCCCCAATAGTGTGAGCACCGTGTCCCGCCTTCTCCGCAGCCGCGGCCGACGCCTGACGGCATTGGCCGCCGTCGTCGTGCTTCTCGCCGCCGGCGGTCTCCTGCTGTTCCGTGACGGCGAACGACCGCCCACCTACCGCACGCAGGCCGCGACGATCGACGTCGCGGCCTCGCCCGGTTCGGCCGACCGCGAGCAGCTCGACACCACCGTCTACGTGCCGGAGGAGACGCCCGCACCCGCCGTGCTCCTGCCGCACGGTTTCGGCGGTGACAAGGACAGCGTCGCCCGCGACGCCCGCGAGCTCGCCGAACGCGGGTTCGTCGTGCTGACCTGGTCCGCGCGCGGTTTCGGCAACAGCACCGGCACGATCTCACTCGGTGCTCCCGATCGCGAGGTGGCCGACGCCTCCCGGCTGCTCGACCACCTGGCCGGCATGCCCGAGGTGGTCTCCGACGACGACGGCGACCCCCGTGTCGGCGTCACCGGTGCCTCCTACGGCGGTGCGCTGGCACTGCTGCTGGCGGGCACGGACCCGCGCGTGGACGCCATCGCACCGGCGATCACGTACAACGATCTACGGCAGTCGCTGCTGCCGAACAACGCCACCGACGACGACCTCGCGACCGCGACCCCCGCGCCCGGCGCGGACACGGGTACCGGGGTGCTCAAACGGTCCTGGATCGGCACGCTCTTCTCGGCGGGCTCGGGAGCCCCGTCTACGACAGCGGGCGCAGGACCCGACGCCGTCGAACCGGGCGACGACGGGGACAGCGACGACGCGGCCGCAGCACCGGGCCAGGGCAACGGCACGGGGCAGGCTCCCGATCCGGGCCGGCCACAAGACGGCTCCGGAGGGAACACCGACGGCGGCGACCGAGGCTGCGGCCGGTTCAGCGCCGAGGTCTGCGCGGCCTACGTCGACGTGGCCACCGACGGGGCCGCCGAGCCCGAGACGCTCGACCTGCTCCACCGCGTCTCCCCCGCGTCCGTCGCCGACGACATCACCGTGCCGACGATGCTGGTGCAGGGCGAGCACGACACTTTGTTCGGTCTCGATCAGGCCGACGCCAACGCCCGCCAGATCGCCGATGCGGGAGGCGAGGTGTCGGTCGTCTGGTACGCGGGCGGCCACGACGGCGGCGGACCCGGCTCGCAGCTCCGCGGTCTGATGGCCGATTTCCTCTGGCATCACCTGACGGGCGAGGGCGACGATCCCGCGGCCCCGTTCTCCTACGACGTGACCGGTGCGATCCGGCCCGACGGCGCCCCGTCGGTCCGCAACGTCGAAGCCGGCTCCTACCCCGGCGTCAACGGCCGTGACGTCCAGCGCCGAGCCGTGCGCCTCGTCGGCGAAGACCAGACCGTCGTCCGCCCGCCGGGCGGCACGCCCGCGTCGGTGAGCGGCATCCCCGGGCTGAACCGCATCGTGTCGGGCTCGTCCCAGCTGTCGGGCCTGTTCGCGATCGATCCGCCCGGTCAGGCCGCCGTGTTCACCTCGCGGCCCATGACCGAGCAGCTGCTCGTCACGGGCGCCTCGACCGTGCGCCTGTCCGTCACGCCGCAGCCCGCATCGATGCCGGGGTCCTCACCCTCCGGCGACAACGGCACCGGCGGCAACGGCGACAACGGCGGTACCGGCAACGACGGTGGGGCCGGCAACGGCGATCGCGCACAGGACGGCGGCGACTCCGAGCGGAACGGTTCGGGAGGCGGCCGGTCCGACCCCGATGCGACGGACCGGAACGGCGCGAACGCGCAGGGCGGCGGCTTCACCCCGTCCGAGGCGGTGCTGTTCGCCAAGGTGTACGACGTCGGCCCCGACGGAACCCGCACCCTGCCGGGCAACGCCGTGTCTCCCATCAGGGTGCCCCTCGCCGCCGACGGTTCACCGACGGACGTGACCGTCACCCTGCCCGGCATCGTCCGGCCGGTCGAGACCGACCACCGACTGCAACTCGTGATCACCACGACGGACCAGTCGTACAACACACCTGACCAGCCCGCAGGATTCCGCATCGCGCTCGGGCGGTCCGCCGAGCTGTCGGTACCGGCGGTCCCGGGGACGACGGCGACGTCCGGCTGGCCCGTCGCCCAGCTCGCGGGCATCGGCGGTGCGCTCGCCCTCGCGGTACTGGTCGGCGTGATCGGCAGGATCCGCCGCAGGCGTTCGCACCGGGTCGACCCGGACCTGGCCGACACCCCGATGGTGATCTCCGGCCTGACGAAGTCCTACCCGGGCGGACTGACCGCCGTCAGCGACCTGTCGTTCCGGGTCGAGCCCGGACAGGTCCTCGGTCTGCTCGGGCCCAACGGCGCAGGCAAGACCACGACGCTGCGCATGTTGATGGGCCTGATCACGCCGACAGCGGGCGAGATCCGCGTGTTCGGCCACCGCGTCACACCGGGCGCCCCGGTGCTGTCGCGCATCGGCTCGTTCGTCGAAGGCTCCGGATTCCTGCCGCATCTGTCGGGAGCGGCGAATCTCGAACTCTTCTGGCAGGCGACCGGCCGTCCCGCCGACAAGGCCCACATCGACGAAGCGCTCGAGATCGCAGGCCTGGGCGATGCGGTGCACCGCAAGGTCCGCACCTACAGCCAGGGCATGCGCCAGCGGCTCGCCATCGCACAGGCGATGCTCGGGCTGCCGGAGCTGCTCGTGCTCGACGAGCCCACCAACGGCCTCGATCCGCCCCAGATCCACCAGATGCGCGAGGTGCTGCGCCGGTATGCGGCGACCGGCCGCACGGTCGTGGTGTCCAGTCACCTGCTGGCCGAGGTCGAGCAGACGTGTACGGATGTGGTGGTGATGCACCGTGGCAGGCTGATCGCCTCCGGTGGGGTCCACGACATCATCGCGGCGGGCGGCGAGGCGACGTTCCGCGTGGACGACGCCGAACGCGCCGCGGAGATCCTGCGCGGGCTCGACGGCGTGTCCGATGTGGAGATCACCGACGGCCTCGTGCACGCCGACCTCGGCGAGCTGCCGCGCAGTGCGGCCGTCGCGACGCTCGTGCGCGGCGACGTGTCGGTCGAACAGGCAGGACCACGCCGCCGGCTCGAAGACGCGTTCCTGCAACTCGTCGGGGAAGGTGAGGGCTGATGAGCGACGTCGAACGCGCCGCACCGGACGCGGCGGGAACCGAGGCGCACGCGCACGCCGTGGACCAACACGGCGTGCACACCGACCCCGCCGCACTGGACGAGCTCACCGACGTGGCCGGTGCCGAACCGACCACGGGACTCGGACCGGACGGGGCCGTGACCGGCTACCGCGCAGCACGGACACTCCGGCTCGGCGTGGAACTGCGGCGACAGCTGCGCAGGCGGCGGACCCAGCTGCTGCTGGCGTTCGTCATGCTGCTGCCGTTCATCCTGGTCGCGGCGTTCGAGATCGGCGAGGCGGAGGCCAACCCGCGCTCGGGCGGGTTCATCGACCTGGCCACGGCCAGCGCCCCGAACTTCGTCGTCGTGGCACTGTTCGTGTCCGGCTCGTTCCTGCTGCCGATGATCGTGGCGCTGTACTTCGGCGACACGATCGCAAGCGAGTCCTCGTGGTCCAGCCTCAAGTACCTGCTGGCCATTCCCGTGCCCCGGCACCGGCTGCTGCGGCAGAAGGCGGTCGCGTCGGCGCTGCTGTCGGCGTTGACGATCGCGCTCCTGCCGGTGTCGGCACTCGTCGCAGGGACGATCTGGTACGGCACGGGCGAGGCTGTCAGCCCTACGGGCGACTCGATTCCGTTCCCGGACAGCCTCCTCGCGCTCGCGCTGGCGACGGCCTACCTGCTCGTCCACCTGGCATGGGTGGCGGGACTGGCCCTGCTGCTGAGCGTCTCGACCGACGCCCCGCTGGGCGCGGTCGGCGGCGCGGTGCTGGTGTCGATCCTGTCGCAGATCCTCAACCGGATCACCGCGCTCGGCGATCTGCGGGACTTCTTGCCGACGCACTTCTCGTTCGCATGGATGGACCTGATCGCCACCGACGTCGAGTGGACCCGCATGGCCTCCGGCGCCCTGTCGGCGACGCTGTTCGCCACCGTGTTCGGACTCCTCGCCGCGCGCAGATTCGCCACGAAGGACGTCACCAGCTGAGGCCGCGAGGCGCGGGTTTCGCGCGGCGCGCGCGTCGGCGGGGCACGGGTACCGGCGCGCTCGCCGGTGAGGGGCCGCAACGAACGTCGAGGGCATGACATCCGGCCCGGAATGACCGACAATTCCGAAACAGGATCGTCACCGCCGCATGCGGCCCCACACCCGGCAAGGAGGCCACCATGCCTCGTCCCGTGTACTTCGAGGTCTACGCGAGCGACCCCGAACGGGCGATCACGTTCTACACGACCGTTTTCGAGTGGCATTTCGAAAGATGGGCGCCGAACGCGTCGTGGGAGATCACCACGGGCAGTGGCGCCGGCATCGACGGCACTCTCGTCCAGCGGGACGGGCCTCCGCCGGAGAACGGCGCGGCCTCGACGACGTGTTCGCTCACGATGGAGGTCGACGACCTGGACCTGATGGTGCGCGAGGTGCAGCAGGCGGGCGGCTCGCTCGCCGGTCCCGAACAGACCGTCCCCGAGCTCGGCAGACTCGTCTACTGCCGTGACCCGGAAGGCACGCTCTTCGGCATGTTGGAACCCGACCCGAGCGCGGGCTGACACCGCCGGCGGCCGCAGGTCGCCCGCGGCCGCCGGTCACTGTTGGCCGGCGGCGTCCATGCCGCGGAGCTCCTTCTTCAGCTCGGAGATCTCGTCACGCAGCCGGGCCGCCAGCTCGAACTGCAGGTCGCGGGCGGCCTGCATCATCTGGTCGGTCATCTGCTGGATGAGGTCGGCGAGTTCGGCCCGGGGCATCGAACTGGGTTCGCGGTCCACGAGCACGCCCGAGCTGCGCACCTTGTCGCCCTGTTCCGGCTTCTTGCCGCGCGAGGCGTTGCGGCCGGACCCTCCGACGTCGACCTCCTCCTCGGAGTCCTCGGCCTCGGTGTAGACGCGGTCGAGGATGTCGGCGATCTTCTTGCGCAGGGGCTGCGGGTCGATACCGCGCTCGGTGTTGTAGGCGACCTGCTTCTCGCGTCGCCGGTTCGTCTCGTCGATGGCGTACTGCATCGAGTCGGTGACCCTGTCGGCGTACATGTGCACCTGGCCGGACACGTTCCGCGCCGCACGGCCGATCGTCTGAACCAGGGACGTACCGCTGCGCAGGAAACCTTCCTTGTCGGCGTCGAGGATCGCCACCAGTGACACCTCGGGCAGGTCGAGGCCCTCCCGCAGCAGGTTGATGCCGACGAGCACGTCGAAGTCGCCGGAGCGCAGTTGCCGCAGCAGTTCGACCCGGCGCAGCGTGTCGACCTCGGAGTGCAGGTAACGCACGCGGATGCCCAGTTCGAGCAGATAGTCGGTGAGGTCCTCGGCCATCTTCTTCGTGAGCGTGGTGACCAGTGTCCGCTCGTTCTTCTCGGCGCGGGTGCGGATCTCGTGCACCAGGTCGTCGATCTGGCCCTCGGTCGGCTTGACGACGACCTCCGGGTCGACCAGTCCGGTCGGGCGGATGACCTGCTCGACGAACTCGCCGCCCGCCTGGCCCATCTCGTACGGGCCGGGCGTGGCCGACAGGTACACGGTCTGGCCGATGCGGTCGGCGAACTCCTCCCACGTCAGGGGCCGGTTGTCGAGCGCGCTCGGCAGGCGGAAGCCGTGGTCGACCAGCGTGCGTTTACGGGACATGTCGCCTTCGAACATCGCGCCGATCTGCGGCACCGTCTGGTGCGACTCGTCGATCACGAGCAGGAAGTCCTCGGGGAAGTAGTCGATCAGCGTCGCCGGCGCCGATCCGGGCGCGCGGGCGTCGATGTGGCGCGAGTAGTTCTCGATGCCGGAACAGAGTCCGACCTGCCGCATCATCTCGATGTCGTAGCTCGTGCGCATGCGCAGTCGCTGGGCCTCGAGGAGCTTGTTCTGCTTCTCGAGCTCGGCCAGCCGCTCCTCGAGTTCGGACTCGATCGCGTGCACGGCCTTTTCCATCCGCTCGGGCCCTGCGACGTAGTGCGTGGCCGGGAAGATGCGCACCTCGTCGACCTCGCTGACGATGTCACCGGTCAGCGGGTGCAGGTAGTAGAGGCTGTCGATCTCGTCGCCGAAGAACTCGACCCGGATCGCGAGTTCCTCGTAGGCGGGGATGATCTCGACGGTGTCACCGCGTACGCGGAACGTGCCGCGGGCGAAAGCCAGGTCGTTGCGCGTGTACTGGACGTCGACCAACGCCCGCAGGAACACGTCGCGGTCGACCTCCTCCCCGACCGCCAACCGTGACGACCGGTCGAGGTACGACTGCGGTGTGCCGAGACCGTAGATGCAGGACACACTGGCCACCACGATCGTGTCGCGGCGCGAGAGCAGGTTCATCGTCGCCGAGTGGCGCAGCCGTTCGACGTCGTCGTTGATCGACGAGTCCTTCTCGATGTAGGTGTCCGTCTGCGGAACGTACGCCTCGGGCTGGTAGTAGTCGTAGTAGCTGACGAAGTACTCGACGGCGTTGTTCGGGAACAGTTCCCGCAGCTCGTTGGCCATTTGCGCGGCGAGCGTCTTGTTCGGCTGGAGCACCAGCGTCGGGCGCTGCACTCGCTCCACCAGCCACGCCGTGGTCGCCGACTTGCCCGTACCGGTGGCGCCGAGCAGCACGACGTCCTTCTCGCCCGCGGTCAGCCTGCGGTCCAGTTCCTCGATCGCGGCCGGCTGGTCACCGGCGGGCTCGTACTCGCTGACGACCTCGAACCGGCCACCCTTGCGCGGGATGTCGGAGACAGGGCGGAACTCGGAGTGCGCCAGCACGGGGTGTTCGGTCGCGAATGCCACGCCCTCCAGGGTAGGCGTGCCCACCGACAACTTCCGCCCGGCAGTCGCAGTCGCTCAGCGTGCACACCGTGACCTCGCCGGCGACGGCGATCCGCCGCGGCACCAACGGTCACCGCACCACATGGCACCGCACCACCGGTCACCGGCACCACCGGTCACCGCACCAACCGTCACAGCGGCAACAGCTGTCACTGTCGCATCAGCAGTCACAGCAGGACGAATCGCAACAGTCGCAGTCGCAGGAGCCTTTCGGCTTTCCGTCGCACGGGCCGGGATACGGATCGCGGCAGCAGAACTGGCAGCTGCAGCACATGTAGAGGCCGACGCAGCAGCCCAGGGCCGGATTGCGCCGGTGGGGCGGAACCCGGAATTTCGGTAACCACAGCCCGCCGCCCTGCCCGTCCTGCACCGGTCCGGGCCTGTCTTTCGCCGCGGCGCTCGGACCCGACACGTGGCGGGACTCGCTGCCGGTTCGCGCGGCACCGGCCTGGCCGTCGAAGCCGCCTGCGCTGCCCGCATGGCCGAACGTCCGCGTGACCGCCCGTTCCAGCTCGTGCACGAGCAACGCGTGCACGAGCCCGTGGTGGCTCAGCGGGACCTGGTCGAGCGTGAGCCGGACCCCCAGTACCGCGTCGTCGCACAGCCGCCGCGCCTCGGCCAGGTCGGTGCCGGCCGCCGGCAGGGGGTTCCACGTGCCCGTCGCCGCGTCCGCCGCGAGGTCCTCGACGGCGTCGAGCAGGTGTGCGATACGCCCGAACAGGCGGCCCGCCTCGGCCAGTGCGTCCGCATTCTCGGGCCTGCCCGCCAGCACGGCCGTGTGCGCGAAGGCAGCCGCCGTCGCGTGCTCGGTCGGCGCGGTCGCGGCAAGCACGGAGTCGCCGACGGTCAGGTCCCGTTCGATCGCAGGCTGCGCACCGATCGAGGACGCGAGGGCCGCCGTGTCGAGACCGAGCCGTCCGCCCGCTTCGGCCGCGCGGTCCGCCCAGCCGGCCGCGACGCGCTGGGCGACCGGTCCGACGGCGCGCCGGCCGAGCATCCCGTCGCCGTCCACGACGTGGTCGGACACCTTCGCCGACGCCAGTACCAGCGACACCGATGCCGCGAGCCGCGCGCCGTCGCCGACGGCCACCGAGGCACCGCGCATGCCGCGCAACGCGCACGGCCCTGCCGTCCGCCGCGCAGGGCCGGTGTCGGACTGGGCATCCACGAGCGCCGAGATCAGCAGCCCGTCGTAGTTGGTCGCCGTACGCGCCAGCTGCCCGTGCTCGTCCCGCAGCGCCAGGCACAGCCCGCACAGGTGCGCCATCCACTCCGTCCGGAGCCGTTCGGACAAGCGATGCCGGC
The DNA here is from genome assembly GCF_014195435.1 of Prauserella sediminis. NCBI lineage: Bacteria > Bacillati > Actinomycetota > Actinomycetes > Pseudonocardiales > Pseudonocardiaceae > Prauserella > Prauserella sediminis. The sequence goes on from NZ_JACIBS010000003.1 coordinate 188,331, forward strand.
ACGGCCTGATGATTCCGAACATGCCTCGACCCCCATTCAGCGGATTCGTATCCTAGCCACACGCCGCCGATGGCACGTTCCGGCTCGACGCGGTCCGGTCGGCACAGCAAGATGGCCGTCATGCATCCGCCGAAGCGGGAAACGTTCGACGTTGCAGCCGGCACCAACACCGACCCCAAGGGCGTCGTGCGCGACGTCGACGAGTACCGCGTCGAGGACTTCGGCCTGTACATGGCGCGGCCGACGCCGGGACGGCGCCAGTTCCGCTACCTCGAGTCGTGGCTGCTGCCGTCCCTCGGACTGCGGATCAGCGACTTCTGGTTCAACCCCGGTCACGAACGGGACCAGGACTTCTACCTCGACGTCGTCGGTGTCACGACCGACCGCGGCGGGGCCTGGCACACCACCGACCTGTACCTGGATCTCGTACTCCGGCAGCACCGCGGCGTCGATGTGATCGACACCGGTGAGCTGCTGGAGGCGGTGCAGGACGGCCTCGTGAGCTGCGGCGAAGCGACCGGCGCGCTGGAGACCGCCTACAGCACGGTGGGCGCGCTCGCCCGCCACGGCCACGACCTCGGCGCCTGGCTCGCGACCCAGGGCATCACGCTCACCTGGAAACGCCACCCGTAGGGCCGGCGGTTCCCGTGCGGCGACCCCGGCCCACTCCCGTCCGCCGCAGCGCCGTGGGGCGAACCGGGTCGTTCAGACCTCCCAGCCGGTCTCGACCGCCCAGCGTTCGGCGCGGACGAACGCGGCGTCCACCCAGGACTGCTTCTCCTCGGAGTAGTTCAGCGAGCTCGCATCGCCCGCGTGGGCACGGGCGAGCCGCTGTTTGATGTCGGCGTACACCCGTGCCTCGGCCGGGTTGGCCTGCAGCCAGTCGCGGAACAGGAGCGCGAGCCGCCACGCCGGCCCCTCGGCCGATCGGACGTGAAGGTTCACGGGCCGCTGCGGATCGGCGCCGTAGTGGAAGCGCTTGTCCCACCGGGCAGGCGCGGTCGCCTCGTCCTGCGGCTGGTCGAACCAGTGTCCCTCGGCACGTACGAATCCGGCGTCGGACAGCGCCTCCGAGATCAGGTCGGCTTCGTCGAGCGAGCGCACGGTGAGCTGCAGGTCGAGGGTGTCCTTGGCGACCAGACCGGGCACGGCCGTCGACCCGATGTGGTCGGCGCGGACGGCCTTGTCGCCGGCGGCCGCGCGTACCCGGGACAGGAGCCGTTCGGCCTGCGCGGGCCACGTCGGATCGGGTTCGACGAGTGCGGGCGGCTTCGGGGCGCGGGGGCGCCGCCGGCGCACGTTGGCTTCGAAGGGCACGAGCCGCTCGTGCCAGAGCGCATCGACCTGGGCCTGGACCAGGTCGGCGGTTCCGCTGTTGTCGAGCCACACGTCGGCCGCGGCTGCGCGCTGCTCGCGCGTCGCCTGCGCGGCGATACGGGCTCGCGCGTCCTCGGCGTCCATCCCCCGGCTCTCCCCTAGCCGCCGGACACGGAGATCCTCGTCGGCGTCCACGACAAGCACAAGGTGGTAGTTGGCCCCCATGCCGCCTTCGACCAGCAGCGGGACGTCGTGCACGACGATGGCGTCGGCGGTTGCCTGCCCCATCAGTTCGACGGTCCGCCTGCCGATTCTCGGGTGCGTGATCGCGTTCAGTCGGGCCCGTGACTCGTCGTCGGCGAACGCCTTCGCGGCGAGGGCCGCGCGGTCCAGTTCGCCCTCGGGCGTGAGCACGTCCTCGCCGAACGTCTCGACCACCTCGGCCAATCCGTCGGTCCCCGGTTCGACGACCTCCCTGGCGATGCGATCCGCATCGATCACCGTGGCCCCGAGTTCGGCCAACCTGGCCGCCACCGTCGACTTACCCGCACCGATTCCACCGGTCAGCCCTACACGCAGCATGGGCGCATTCAACCAGTTGCCATCAGTGACGCACCGTCCGGCGTCGATCAAACCGTTATCCAGCAAATTCGGGTGACACGCCGACGTGTTCCACCACTGTCCGGCGCTGGTTACCTACTCTTCCGCGCAACGGCTATCGCCCACACGGAGGAACGATGCCTACCACCACATACGTCGGGAAACATCGCCTGGGTACTCCAGGCCTGGTGCACTGCGTCATGCACCAGGCTGTCGCGAAGGCGCTCGACGAGCACCGGCGCAACTGGCTGACCGCACTGCTCGTGCCGGCCAAACACAGCCTGGCGGGTCTTCGCCGCCGAGCCCGCGCCGCGGCACACGAACGCGCCTGGGCGCCCGCCCCCGCCCGCGCCACCGCCTGAGCTCGCGACCACAGTCCACGACCACGTGACCGCTACCGCCTGACGTCCCGGCGCGCCCTCCTCCGTAACGCACGGCCCCTGGCCCATTGCCGCACGACGCGGCAATGGGCCGTTTTCGTTTCGCCTTGCAGCACCGCCGACGGCCAACCGGTCACCCGCGACGCCCTTCGACGGCGCCGCACAAACGACGGTGGCCCCGGTCCGCGATCGGACCGGGGCCACCGTTCGACTGCTCAGCGCGCGAGCTGACGCCTCGACGAGGCGTTCACGCTACTCACGCACCGCCGGAGAGCTTCTCCCGCAGCGCCGCGAGCTGCTCGTCGCTGGCCAGCGTGCCACCGCTCTGGGCGGGCTGCTGCTCCGACGAGGCCGAGGAGGAACCCGTCGAGGGCGTCGAGGACGTCGACGCTCCGCCACCGGAGGTGTAGCTCTGGTCGCCGCCCTCGACGCCGGTCGCGGCGTCGGCCGCCGCGGCGGCGTTGGCAGCGGCCGCCTCGGCGACCTGCTTCATGTGCTGCTCGTAGCGGGCGTGCGCCTCGGCGTACTGCTTCTCCCACTCCTCACGCTGGGCGTCGTAGCCCTCCTGCCATTCCTGCGTGTCGGGGTCGAAGCCCTCGGGGTAGATGTAGTTGCCCTGGTCGTCGTACTCGGCGGCCATGCCGTACTGCGTCGGGTCGAAGTCGGCGTCCGGCGTGAAGCCCTCGTTCGCCTGCTTCAGCGAGAGCGAGATGCGGCGACGCTCGAGGTCGATGTCGATGACCTTGACCATGACCTCGGTGCCGACCTGGACGACCTGCTCCGGGATCTCCACGTGGCGCTCGGCCAGCTCGGAGATGTGCACCAGGCCCTCGATGCCCTCCTCGACACGGACGAACGCGCCGAACGGGACGAGCTTGGTGACCTTGCCCGGGACGATCTGGCCGATCGCGTGCGTACGGGCGAACTGACGCCACGGGTCTTCCTGGGTCGCCTTCAGCGACAGGGACACGCGCTCGCGGTCCATGTCGACCTCGAGCACCTCGACCGTGACCTCCTGGCCGACCTCGACGACCTCGGACGGGTGGTCGATGTGCTTCCAGGACAGCTCCGAGACGTGCACCAGGCCGTCGACGCCGCCGAGGTCCACGAACGCACCGAAGTTGACGATCGAGGAGACGACGCCCTTGCGGACCTGGCCCTTGGCGAGCGCGTTGAGGAACTCGCTGCGGACCTCGGACTGGGTCTGCTCCAGGTAGGCGCGGCGGGACAGGACCACGTTGTTGCGGTTCTTGTCCAGCTCGATGATCTTGGCCTCGAGCTCACGGCCGACATACGGCTGCAGATCGCGCACACGGCGCATCTCGACGAGCGAGGCGGGCAGGAAGCCACGGAGGCCGATGTCGAGGATGAGGCCGCCCTTGACGACCTCGATGACGGTGCCCTTGACGGGCTCGTCCTTCTCCTTGAGGTCCTCGATCGTGCCCCAGGCGCGCTCGTACTGGGCGCGCTTCTTGGACAGGATCAGCCGACCTTCCTTGTCCTCCTTCTGCAGGACAAGGGCCTCCACCTCGTCACCGACGGCGACAACCTCGGCCGGGTCGACATCGTGCTTGATGGACAGCTCACGAGAGGGGATGACGCCCTCGGTCTTGTAACCGATGTCGAGCAGCACTTCGTCGCGGTCGACCTTGACGATCGTGCCTTCGACGATGTCACCATCGTTGAAGTACTTGATGGTCTTGTCGATCGCGGCGAGGAAGTCTTCCTCCGTCCCGATGTCGTTGACGGCGACCTGGGCCTGCTCGGCACTCGGGGCGGTGGTGGTGTCGATGGTCATTAGGTGGGTTGCTCCGGTAGCGGATAGATGTCGTGGGGTTTGCAGTTTGCCGAAGCCCGGCATCTGACGTGACCGGCCTCGGTGATGCGGGGACGGCCGATACATCGACGTCGGGCAGCGCAGGACGGGTCACCGGGTGATGACCGTGCATTCGTCCAGGCGTCTCCGACGCTGATCGCGCCACTGCGCCGCAACGGCCGCCGAGGATCATCTCGAGGTGCGCGACCACACCACCTCGCACGAAACTCGGGAGGCGAGAGGAAGCGCGAAACCCACTGCGCTGACAATCATCGTACGCGGCCGGTTGTGACCCGCACAATCAGGGGTGCACGCGTGATCACACCGCTTCGCGGAGGAGAATGCCGTCGTGTCCGAGACACCTTCCGCCGCCGGTTCCGCCGCGCGCGACCCACGGTATGCGGACACCGAGCGCGCTCTCGGCACCGCGCGGGTCGCCTACCGCACCGTCGGCTCGGCCGAGGCCGAACGCGCCAGCCTGGCCTGGTGGGACGCCGACGCCGACACCTATCTCGGCGAGCACGGTGAGCTCCTCGGCGAGGCGGATTTCGTGTGGTGCCCGGAAGGCGTCCGAGAGGAGCAGGCCCGGCTGCTCGGCCCCGCCGACGCCCTCGACGGAGCCGACGTACTCGAGCTCGGCTGCGGATCCGCACCCTGCGCCCGCTGGCTCACCGCGCAGGGCGCCGGCGTGGTCGCGCTGGACCTGTCGGCGGGCATGCTGCAGCACGCCCGCGCCGCGGAGCGGCGCACCGGCCTGGCACCGACCCTGCTGCAGGCCAACGCCGAAGCCCTGCCACTACGCGCGGGCGGGTTCGACATCGCGTGCTCGTCGTTCGGGGCCCTGATGTTCGTCCCGTCGCTCGAGACCGTGTTCGCCGAGGTGGCGCGCATTCTGCGACCCGGCGGCAGCTGGGTGTTCTCGGTGACCCACCCGATGCGGTGGATCTTTCCCGATGATCCGGGGCCGACCGGCCTGACGGCCGTCGAGCCGTACTTCGACCGCACGCCGTACGTCGAACAGGACGGGCGCGGCATCGCCACCTACGTCGAGTACCACCGCACGCTCGGCGACTACGTCCGCGCGCTGACGTCCACCGGCTTCCGCCTGCTGGACCTGGTCGAGCCGGAATGGCCGGAGGGACACACCCGGGTCTGGGGCCAGTGGAGCCCGCTGCGCGGCAAGCTGTTCCCCGGCACCGCGATCTTCCGCACCCAGCGGGTCTCCTGACCGTCCGCCGGCGACACGCGCCCGGCACCCCACACTGCGCCGCGGCCAGGCACGCTCTACTATTTGAACTGACCAGTCAGTTCAAAAGGATGACGTATGCAGCTGATCGCCGACCGGGTCGGAATCGACGGCCCCCACGGCCCCCTCGTGCCACAGACTTCGCTCACCGTGGCCTCCGGTGAGCTCGTCATTGTGAAGGGCGACCCCGGAACCGGCATCTCGGCGTTCGGCCTCGCCCTCGCAGGGCGACTCCGGCCGTCGACCGGCACCGTCACCGTTCACGACGACACCGACGAACCGGCCACGCCGGACGACTCCCCAGCCGACGAGTCCCCTACCGACATCCCCGGCGACGAGCAGGGCGACCCCGGCGACGCCGGCAACGGAGTCGTCGCGCTTCCCGAGGACGCGGAGCCCGGCGACGCCCCCACCGACGACGCCGTGGACACGGCCGACACGGACGCGGCGGACACGGACGCGGTGGACGGCGGGGCCGACACGGGTGAGGAGACCGGCCGACGAGCCGGACGATCCGCGGACTCCCCGATCACGGCGCCCGGAGCCGTGGCGGCCCGGGTCGCGGTTGTCGACGCCCCCGGTGTCAGCGAACCCGACGACGCACTGCCGCTGCGCGTCGTCGTCGGCGAGGAACTGGCGCTCGCGGGCAGGCCCGCGAACAAGGCGGCGGTCAGCCGCTGGC
>NZ_JACIBS010000004.1:0-127986 GCF_014195435.1 Prauserella sediminis
CACCGCGGGTCGCCGAGGACGCGGTCGCCGTACTGGACGCCGCCGGAGCAGGACGCGCACACGTCTACGGCACGTCGATGGGCGGGCGGGTCGCGCAATGGCTGGCCGCCGACCACCCCGAGCGGGTCGACAGGCTCGTGCTGGGCTGCACCTCGCCCGGTGGGTCGCACGCGGTCGACCGCGACCCGGACGTGACACGGCGGCTCGCACAACACGACGCCGCAGCCGTCCGGCAGGCACTGCTCGATCTGATGTACACCCCGGCCTGGCTGGCGGCCCATCCCGGGCCGTACCGCACGATCGGCGAACGCGACACGCCCCCGCACGTGCTGCGGCGGCACCGTATCGCCAGTCACCGGCACGACGCGTGGGACGTGCTGCCCGACATCACCGCACCGACCCTCGTCGTCCACGGCACCGACGACGTGTTCAACCCGGCGGCCAATGCCCCGCTGCTCGCCGAGCGCATCCCCGGCGCCACGCTGCGCCTGATACCGGGGGCACGGCACGCGTACTTCGAAGAGCGCCGCGACATCGCCGGGCCGCTCGTGCTCGACTTCCTCACCGCCGACGTGTGAGGCCTCACCGCAGGCGCGCGGCGGACCGTCAGTCGGCCGAGGTCTGTTCGACGGCATGGTCGGCGAGGTTGATGCCGGCGCTGCCGTAGAGGTTGAAGGCCGCGTCGATGCCGCGGGAACGCAGGTCGTCGAGTTCCTCGCCGCGTTGCGCGATCGCGGCCACCCTTCCGGTGAAACCCTTCTTGCGGAGCAGGTCGAGCACGAGCAGGTTCTCCCCGTGGAACGGCATGGCCAGCAGAATCAGCTCGACCCGGCCCGAGCGCCTGACTCGGGCCCAGAAGTCCAGATCGGTCGCGTCGGCTTCGACGACGTCGAAGCCGCGTTCCCGCAGCTGCCCGGCACGGCCGCTGTCGTGCTCGACGCCGACGGCCCTGCGGCCGTGCACCTCGTGGAGCTGTTGGACGGCGGCCTGGCCCACCCTGCCCATGCCGAGCACCAGGGTGTCGGCGTCGCCGAGGTCGATCGGCCGGTCGTCCGGGGCGAGGGATTCGGCGTCGCGTTCGGGCAGCCGCCGCGTCACCCACGCCTCGATTCCGGGGGCGAGCCGGTTGAGCACGGCCGAGAGGAGGAAACTCAGCGCCACGGCGAGTGCCAGCACGACGACCCAGTCCTCGGAGATGCCTCCGGTGGCGGCGACGACCGTGGCGACGATGAGGGCGAACTCGGAGTAGTTGCCGAGCGCGAGGGACGCGAGCGTGGCGGTGCGGTAGCGCAGGCGCATCAGCCACAGCAGCGTGAAGAACGCCAGCGACTTCACGGGGATCAGCACGGCCAGCAGCGCGGCGATGCCGACGGCCTCCCACGTGGGCGTGCCCGTCAGGCCGATGCTGACGAAGAAGGCGATCAGCAGCACTTCCTTGCCGGTCAGCAGCAGCCGTGCCAGGTCCCCCGCGCGGCGGTGACCGGCCAGCAGCGCGCCGATGATCAGTGCGCCCAGGTCGCCTTTGAGCCCGACCAGGTCGAACAGCACGTATCCGGGCACGAGCGCCATCGTCAGGCCGAACAGGGCACCGAGTTCGACCGAGTCGATGCGGTCCCAGGCCTTGCCGGCCAGCCAGACTCCCGGCACGAGCAGCACGAGCGCCAGCGCCCACGGCGAGGGCAGCGTTCCCTTGGACACGGTCAGCACGATCACGGCGACGATGTCCTGCATGATCAGCACGCCGATGGCGATGCGGCCGTACAGCGTCTGGTTGTCCCGGCGTTCGTCGAGCACCTTGACGACGAACACCGTCGACGAGAACGACAGCGCGAGCGCGACGATCGCCATCTCCGTCAGGTCGGCCTCGCCCAGCAGTGCGAAGCCGAACGGGGCGATGGCCAACAGCATGGCGACGCCCAGCAGGACGCTGAAGGCCATGTGCGCCAGCGACGTCAGCCACACCCTGGCCTTGAGCAGCGACCGCACGTCGAGTTTGAGGCCGATGCCGAACAGCAGCAGGGTCACGCCGAGGTCGGCGAGTGTCTGCAGGCCGGGCATGTGGTCGACCCCCGCGGCCTGCAGACCGAAACCGGCGACGAGGAACCCCACCAGCGGTGGGAGTTTCACGAGCAATGCCAGGCCGCCGGCCGCGAACGCGGCGACGAGATAGATCGCTGCTGTTTCCATGGGCCCCTCTTTCCGCCGAATCGCCGCAGCAGCGTACCCAGCGCGCCCGGATCGTCCCGGTTCCGGTCGCGCATTCACCGGGTGTACCGACGTCGTCACGGCGCAGCCACCGCGGTCGCACCCGCGGTCCACTGTGGATCCCCTTGGACGCCGCACCGCGACGCACGCCGACTCCCCTGCCACGGCCCGCCGAGCCGGCACGGCCCCCACCACGACGCGGCGCACGGCCCGGCACCGTCCGGTACGGCGATCGGCTGTGATCGAGGCGTGTCCCCGCAGCACCGGAGGGACGCGTGGGCCCCTCCGGCTCGACCTCGGACAAAAAACAAGCCCAGGTCTACGACCTGGGCGTTTGCTCCCCCAGTTGGATTCGAACCAACAACCCTCCGGTTAACAGCCGAATGCTCTGCCAATTGAGCTATGGGGGAATGTTCTGTTGTCGTCGGCGCTCTCGCTGTCGACGGGTAGTAACTTTAGACCATGGCCGCTGGCGCCTTCACACGGGGTCCCCCTCCGGTGCGCCGCCACCGTTTCCGGTGGCCAGGTGCCTCGGCGTGGACGGGGCCGGTGGAGAATGAGCGCTTCAAGGAAACAGCACGAGGAGGCTCACCGCCATGAACAAGTTCCTGCTGGGTGCGGCCGTCGGCTATGTCCTGGGCGCTCGCGCCGGGCGCACCCGGTACGAGCAGATCGTGCGGACGTACCGCAAGGTCGCCGATCACCCCGCCGTGCAGGGTGCCGCGGGGGTCGCGCGTGCCAAGCTCGGCGAGAAGATGGGCGAACGCGTTCCGTTCGGGCGGTCGGCCCAGCACTGACCCGGCTCGGCGCCGGGCGCTGCGGCAGTCCGGCGCCGAGATCGCCGCGGGCCACGCCGGGTCGCTCCGGGTCGGTCACGGCGTCCGTGCGACGACGAACACGCGCCGGAACGGCAGCCACGTCGTCCCGTCGGCCCGCTGTGGGTAGGCCTCGGCGAGCAGCTCGGCGAGCTCGCCGCGGAACTCGTCCCAGTCGGCGTCGGCGAGCGCCGCCCTGATCGGCCGCAGCGCGGTGCCGGTGATCCACTCCAGTACCGCGTCGTCGCCGTGCAGCGGCTGCACGTAGGTCGTTTCCCAGGCGTCGACCGTGCACCCGGCATCGGCCAACAGGTCGGCGTAGTCCTCGGGGTCGTCGACCGCATCGGCACCGCGCAGTGACACGCTCGCCAATCTGCTCCGCCACCGCTCGCTCGCGGCGAGCCTGCGGGTGAGCACATGGGAGGGCGCGTTGAAGTTGCCCGGCACCTGCATCGCCAGCCACGCCCCGGACGGCAGCTGCCGCGCCCAGCGCCGCAACAGGTCGCCGTGCCCGCTGACCCAATGCAGCACCGCGTTACTCACCAGCACGTCGGTGTCGGGTTTCGGTGTCCAGGTGCCGACATCGGCGACCTCGGCCGCGATCCCCGCGGCACGGGCCGCCTCGACCATCTCCGGTGAGCTGTCGAACGCCTCGAGCTGCGCCGAAGGCCACCGCCGCGCCAGGCTCGCCGTCAGGTTGCCGGGCCCGCAGCCGGCGTCGACGACCCGTCGTGGCCGCTCGGCCGGCACCCGCGCGACGAGCTCGTGGAAGGGCCTGCCACGCAGGTCACCGTAGGTCAGATACGCAGCAGGATCCCACATACCGTACAACCGTACTGCTGCGGCGGGCGGCGTCACAACCCACCATCCGCGGCCACCGGGACCCGGTCGGCACCGGCCTCAGGACTGTCCACCGGAGAGGCGTTCGGCGGCCTCCCTGGCCATGGCCCGCACCGCGTCGACGTCGGTGCCGGGATCGGGCCGGGCCTGCAGCATCACACCGTCGGCGCCGGGCACCTTGCGCAGCACGAACCACGCTCCCCCGCCGTCGGCGAGGTCGGTGCGGTGCCGCGCCCGAATGGACCCTTCCACGCGCCGTCGCACGAGCTCCGGCAGCCGTCCCGCACGCGGAAGCCCGACCCGCACCGGTGGCCGATCACGAAGCAGAACCGCGCCGCCCACCTCCTCGGCCTCCTCGGCTTCGACCACCGTGAGCGTCCCGGCGTCCCACCCGGCCTTGCTCACCAGGTGCCAGTCCACCCGCCGCGGACCGTCCTGTCCGGGCAACCACAACCCGAGCCGCGTCACCACCACGTGACCACGGTCGGCCTCCGCAGCGGCGACGACGTCCTCGCCGCGCTCCAGCACGGCCCGGATCTCCTCCGGCACCGACGGCCCCGACAGCCTGCGCCACCACCGCGACACCGTCATTCGAACCCGCCCGCGGCCTGGCCTTTGAGGGCCTTCCGGTACTCCTCGAGCGCGACGAGGTCACCGAACAGGTCCCGGTACTCGTCCGGTGAGTCCACAGGGGACAGTCGCTGGAGCTTCGACTTCAGTTCACCGATCTGACGGCCAACGAGATTCTCCTGCACGGCCGAGAACATCGACTGCACGTAGCGCGCATCGGCGTCCCCCACCGACTGCGGCGGCTCGACGGCCAGCTCCGAGAGCAGCGACGCCACCCCCGCGTTCTCGGCGTGCTGCGCCGCGGCCTCGAGCAGCGCGGGGCCGGACAGTCCGGAACCGGTGCCGCCGGCGGCGAGCACGGCCCGGTGCACCGCGACGTACGCGGGATGGGTGAAGGCATCCTCGGGCAACGTGTCGTACTGCGGGCCCGCCAGCGCGGGTTCCTGCAGCGCCGCCTTCAGCACCTCGCGCTGCGCCGTGCGCTCGGGATCACGCGGATCGGGCCGGGCGAACGCGGGCGCCTCGCCGTTCTCGGCGCCGGCACCGCGCGAGGGCTGTTTCCGCCCGCTCGCCTTCACCGGCGCACCCGCGCTCTCGCGCACCCGCCGCACGACCATCGCCTCGTCCTGCCAGCCGGTCCACCACGCGAGCTTCGTCGCGTAGCCGTCCCGCTTGGCGCGGTCCCTGATCTGGGCGACGAGCGGGACGGTGCGCTGCAGCGCGGCAACCTGGCCGTCCACGGAGTCGAGGTCGTACTCGGCCAGCAGGCTGCGGATCGCGAACTCGAACAGCGGGGTCCGGCGCGACACCAGGTCTCGCACCGCCGAGTCGCCCTTGTTCAGGCGCAACTCGCACGGGTCCATGCCCTCGGGGGCGATCGCGATGTAGGTCTGCCCCGCGAACGTCTGGTCGCCCTCGAACGCCTTCAGCGCCGCCTTCTTACCGGCCTCGTCGCCGTCGAACGTGAAGATGACCTCGCCGCGGAACGCGTCGTCGTCCATCATCAGCTGGCGCAGCACCCGCATGTGCTCCTCGCCGAACGCGGTACCCGACGAGGCGACCGCGGTGGGCACACCCGCCTCGTGCATCGCCATCACGTCGGTGTAGCCCTCGACGACGACCACCTGATGCCGTTTGGCGATCTCCCGTTTGGCCAGGTCGAGCCCGAACAGCACCTGTGACTTCTTGTAGATCGGGCTCTCGCTCGTGTTCAGGTACTTGGCCTGGATCGGGTCGTCGTCGAACAACCGGCGCGCGCCGAACCCGACGACGTCACCGCCGCGGTCCTTGATCGGCCACACCAGGCGGCGGTGGAACCGGTCGATCGGCCCGTTACGGCCCTCCTTGGAGATTTGCGCCTTGTACAGCTCCCCCAGTTCGAAACCCTGGTTCAGCAGATGCTTGGTGAGCTTGTCCCACCCGCCGGGGGCGAACCCGCAGCCGAACCGGGCCGCCGCCGCCTGATCGAACCCGCGTTCCTTCAGGAACGTCCGCGCCGTCTCCGCCTCGGGCGTGGTGAGCTGCTCGGCGTAGAACGCCTGTGCCGCCTTGTGCACCTCGACCAGCCGCAGCCGCGTGCCACGGTTCTCCCTGCGGACGTCACGGCCGCCGCCCTCGTAGGTCAGCTGCAGCCCGATGCGGTCGGCCAGCCGTTCGACCGCCTCCACGAACGGCAGGTGCTCGATCTGCATGATGAATTTGATGACGTCGCCGCCCTCGCCACAGCCGAAGCAGTGGAAGGTCCCGTGCGTCGGGCGCACGTTCATCGACGGCGTCTTCTCCTCGTGGAACGGGCACAGGCCCTTCAGCGCCCCGCCACCGGCTCGGCGCAACCCCACATACTCGCCGACGACGTCGTCGATCCGATTGCGCTCGCGTACCTGCGCGATGTCGCTGTCCCGGATCCGTCCCGCCACGCCCCCACTTTAGGCCAGGACCCGATCGCCTCCGACCGGGCATACTCTGCCCATGCCCGACACTCCGGCGGCGTCCGACGAGGCCGCCCGTTTCACCGCCGTACGCGCCCATCTCGTCGGCGTCGGATACCGGCTGACCGGCTCTCTGGCCGACGCCGAGGACGCCGTGCAGGACGCGTGGCTGCGACTGACCTCGCTCGACGACGACCGGCGCGCGGCGATCCACGACCTGACGGCCTGGCTGACGACCGTCGTCGCCCGGCTGTGCCTGGACCGGCTCCGGTCGGCGGCCACCCGCCGCGAACGGTATGTCGGCCCGTGGCTGCCCGAACCGGTCGTGACCGCCACCGACGGCAGGCCCGACCCCCTCGAGGCCGTGGTGGCCGACGACGGCGCCCGCATGGCGGCCATGGTCGTGCTCGACACCCTGCCACCCGAGCAGCGCCTGGCGTTCGTGCTCCACGACGCGTTCGGGGTGCCGTTCGCCGAGATCGCCGAGACCCTCGGCTGCAGCTCCGACGCGGCGCGGCAGTACGCCTCCCGTGGCAGGCGCACGGTGCGCGATGCGGATCCGCCGCCGCGCGCCGGCGACGACCACCGGCGGGTCGTCGAGCAGCTGCTCACCGCCATGGCAACCGGTGACGTCCAGGCGGTCGCCCGCGTGCTGCACCCCGACGTGGTGCTCATCGGCGATTCCGACGGCAAGGCCCGCACCGCGCGGCGCGTCATGTCGGGGGCCGACAGGATCGCACGGTTCTTCGTGGGCCTGCTCACCGTCTACCGGCCGGGCGCTTTCGCGGCGGCCCGGCCGGTGATGGTCAACGGTGACCTCGGCGTGTACCTGCCGCCGGTGCCGGGCGGCGAGGGTTACCACGACCTCGACGCCCACGTGCAGACGGTCGCCGTCGCCGGCGGCCGGATCGTGGCGATCTACGACCAGGTAAACCCCGACAAGCTCACGCGCCTGCCGTCCCCTCCCGCCTGACCTCGCCGAGTTCCACCCGGCAGGCGTCGCCGGAGGTGAACCCCTGGTCGACGATGCCGAGCGCGGCGTTCGACCGTCCGCGCATGTTCTCCAGTCCGATCTGCAGCGACAGTTCGACCACACCCGCCGGGCCGAACTCGCGTTCCAGTTCGGCGACCTGCTCGTCGGTCACCGCGATCGGTGTGTCGGTCATGGCGTCGGCGTAGGCCAGCGCCAGCCGTTCCGGCCGCGTGTACAACGGCGAGGTGGCGTAGTGGTCGATGTCCTTCAACCGGTCGATGTCGAGTCCGTCGTGCTGCTGCAGCATCGTCCCGAAGTCGATGCACCACGAGCAGCCCAGCCGCACCGCGACCCGATAGACGGCCAACTCGCGCACGCTGGTCGGCAGCACGGTCGAGGCGCGTTCGGCGAGCATCTCGAACACGCCGTAGGCGCGCATCAGTTTCGGGTGGTGGGCGGTCACGGCGAACGGCTCCGGCACGGCGCCGTACTTGCGTGCGACGACGCGGTACAGCACACGCGTCACCGGGCCTGCCTGGTCGGCGGTGACGACGGGAATGCGGGGCATGGCGATTCCTCCTCGGGTGTGCGATCGATTCTCACCCTGGGGACGAGACGGCGCCTGCCGATGTGACAGCACGGGGATGCCGCGTCGAAGCCCCGATCGGCGCGCCAGGCACGCCTACGGCCGCCACGTCGAAGGCCGGTACCTCGGGCAGGGCCGTGCCTCGAGCTCCGCCCGCCTGCCGCACACGGTCGACAGCCGGGCCCGCCGCGTTCAGGGGGACGTGAGCGACCGGACGTCCCAGATCCACATGTCCCCACGGAACTGTCCGGGCTTGCCGATCAGCCCTTCGGTCGTGCTGCGGAGCGCTTCCGCGTGGGGGTGATCCGCGTCCAGTACGACCAGGTCGGTCCGCCACTGCCGAAGATCCGCCTCGGCCTGCGTGCGTTCGGCCTCTCCCACGTCGGCGGCGATACCGCTCTCGTCGACCTCGTCGAGGATCGACGACAGCAGCGTGCGCTGCGCCCCGTAGATGCCGGAACCGTCCTCGGCGGGGCCGACGAAGTAGCCCTCCGCGAGGGGGAAGCCGAGCCCCTGGCTGACCTGCCAGTGCAGCGGATCGGCGTAGCCGGTGTCGGGCAGCGGCACGACGGCGACCGATCGGCCGTCCCTCACATGGTCGGCCCACTGGCCGGACGCGAGGAACTCGGGCACCGGCTCGCGTTCTGCCACGGGAAGTTCGGTGGGCATGATCGGCACGAGCGCGACCAGCAGCGCGCCGAACCAGCCCACCCGCGCGACGTACGCCCACTCCCGGAGCCACGGCAGGCGCAGCACGCGCTCGGTGGCCAGCGCGAGCAGGATGCCGCCCAACGGCGCGCACGCCATCGCGAACCGGGATTCGAGCACCGACGACACGAGCGGCGCGTCGACCAGCAACAGCCACGGCCCGGGAATCGACGTCCCCGTGCCGTTCACGACGAGCAGCACCCCCGTGGACAACCACGCCATCGCCAGCATCGAGACGGCGACCGCGCGGGCGGCGGCGACCCGCCACAGCGCGACCGTCACGCCGAGCAGCACCAGCACGAGCGGCCAGCCGAAGAACGCGTTCTCCTCGGTGCGGTTGAGCGACAGGTCCACGGCCGACGACTCGGTGCCCGCCAGCGATGCCGTCGCGTACGCGGTGAATGCACCGAGATCGTTGCCCTGGAAGCCGTGCTCGATCCCCGTGTAACTCTGCGGACCGGCGAACTGCCACCACAGTGGCACCGCCACGATCGCGCCCGCGACGATCGCGCCGATACCGATGCCCGTACCGAGCGGGCGCACCATCGGCCCGATCTCCGCGGGCCTCGACAGCGCGTACACCAGCGCGAACACCGTCAGCGCCAGCGCCGCGATCAGCAGCGGCTCCTCGCCCAGCAGCACCTGGTACGCCGCCAGCAGTCCGAGGATCACGCCGCCCGCGACCGGCCGCTCACCGCGCGCCAGCAACAACAACCGGTGCACCAGCAGCGGTACCAGCAGCAGCACGACGAAGTTGGGGTGGGCGTTGGCGTGGGAGATGATGGGCGGAGCGAACCCGGCGAGCGCCGCGCCGATCGCTGCGGCACCTCGGCTGGCGACGACGTGCCGGGACAGCAGCCAGTACCAGGCGACGGCCGTCCCGGCGAGCCCGCCGGTGAGGGTGAGCGCCCACGTCACGGTCGGTCCGAACAGGACGGTCACCGGCGTCAGCGGGATGCCGACGCCGAGCATCGCCGTGTTGGCCATGAGGTTGACGCCGAGCGGATGGTTCTGCAGATCGGTGTGCAGCGGATTCGACAGCGTCAGCACGTTCTTCGCGGCGACGGCGAAGAACCACTCCCACATGTTCTGGTCCTGCCCGCTGCCCGCCAGGTAGCCGGAGTCGAGGTTCTGCCACAACCCGCGGTAGACCAGCAGCGCCGCCGCCACGCAGGCCAGCACGACGAGCAGGTCGGCGATGCGGCCGCGGGCGCGCGTGTCGAGCCGCACCCGGGAGGGTGCGGCGGGCGACGCGCATGTCACGGCGTGACCACCCGCGCGACGAAGTAGACGGCGCCGGTACCGGCGTGGCGTACCAGCAACAGGAAGGGCCGGTTGACGTCGACGACCACGGGTTCACCGGTCGGCATGGACACGAGTCGCATCGTGGCCGCCGTCGCCGCGGCACCTTCGAGGCCGTGCTCGTCCAGTCGCAGCACCGCCCGGTGCAGTACATCGGAGACATGCAGCCGCGGATCGCCGGACAGGCCGCCGAGATCGGCCTGCGGGGTGAACATGCGCCGCACCCCGAGGCCCCGCAACGCGTCACCGAGCGGAACCGGCACGTCGAGCGACACCCGCGGCATCGTCAACCGCACCTGTTCCGGTGCCAGCGCCGCGAGCAGGTCGGCCAGCGCGGTCTCGTCCAGGGCGACCTCGGCGTCGGCGAGCCTGCGGTCCGGTAGGAGGACCACCGCCTCGACACCGCCGACCGCGGGCACGGCGACGGCCTGCCAGCCCCCGAACTCGGCGTAACGCATCCGCGCCGTCTGCCGCATCATCGGCACGGTCAGCGGCCCGTCGGGCCCGTGGAAATCGGCGTCGGCCGTGGCGTCGGTGGGGAACGGATGCCGCCAGGCGCAGCGCAGGTACAGCGCGTTGACCAGCGTGGCGACCGTGTCCGGGCCGACCGAGCCCGGTGGCAGCAGCTCGGGAATCAGGTCCCGCGTCGTGGCGGCCACGTCGGCGTTGATCGCGGCCCGGGCGGCCTCGGGGTCGTCGACGAACGGCGCGGCCGCGACCCGGCCCGAAGCCCGCTGTTCGAGCGCCTCCGCGTAGCCGTCCTCGACGGCCAGGCCGTCCCACGCCCACAGCGTGTTCGACACGGCGAGCACCGGTTCCTCCTGGCCGGTCCTGGCCTCGAGCACCGCAGCGGCGTCCAGCAGCCGGGTCTGGTCCGCGAGCGCGGACGTCTGTCCGGCGACCAGCGCGGTGATCTCGTCGGCGGTCTCACCCCGTGCACCGTCGGCCACGAGCCCCAACGCGCCCGCCGCCGAGTACGGCGACACGCAGGCGTCGTCGGTTCCGGGGTCCCCCGCGGTCGCACGATGCACGGCGAGCGCGAACGTCCGGTGCGCGGCTTCCGCCGGGTCCGTCGTGACCTCCATTCCGTGACCGTATCGTCATCCGGCGCGGTTATGCGTGGCGGCCCGTGTGCCAGGAATGCCAGGCGTGCGCCTGCGCATCGGTGAGCGTCGCCACCTGGTCGATCACCACACGCAGCCGTTCGGCGTCGCTCTCGGCGCCGGACCACATCTGCCGGAACACCGGCTCGAGTGCCTCGGGGGACCGCGCGAGCAGCACGTCGATCAGCTCGGCGAGCAGCTGCCGCTGCCCCTCCTGCAGCGCAAGCCTGCGCCGGTCACTCATGACGTACCGCAGCGCCATCGCCTTCAGCAGCGCGACCTCGGCCGCCACGCGGGCGGGCACCCGCAGGTCGGCCTCGTAACGCCCCAGCGGGCGGTGCCCGTACTCCTCGCGGGTGGCGGTCACGGCCGCGGAGGCGAACCGTCCGACGAGCTCGCTGGTGAGCCGTTTCAGCGTGACCTGCGCGCCCAGGGTCGAGTCGTAGCCGCGCGCGGCGAGCTCGGCCACGACCGGCAACGTGAGCAGTTCCGCCGCGGCGTCCTCCACCGCCGACACCGGTTCGGCCGTGAAGTGTTTCGCCGCGAGCGCCGCGACGGCGGCCCGTTCGACGGGGTCGGCGAGCATCCCGAACGAGATCCGGCCCGCCCGGACCGCGTCCTCGACGTCGTGCACCGAGTAGGCGACGTCGTCGGCCCAGTCCATGATCTGTGCCTCGAGACACCGCCGGCCACCGTGTGGCCCTGCCTCGTCGCCGGTCCCGCCGTCGCTGCCCGTGGGGTCGCGGTTCGTGGGGTCGCCGTTCGTGGGGTCGCGGTTCGTGGGGTCGCTGCCCGTGTTGCCGTGCGTGCGGACGCCGTCGTCGTCGCCACCACCGTCGCCGCCACCACCACCGCGGAGCCAGCGGAACACGGCCAGATCGTCGGCGTACACCCCGAACTTCGCCGTGCCGGGCCGCCGCGGCCACGGATACTTGGTCGCGGCGTCGAGGCTGGCGCGCGTGAGGTTGAGCCCACCGGTGACCGTGTCCGCGAGTCCGGGGGCGACATCCGGGTCGCCGCCCAGGATCTTCGGTTCGAGCCGGGTGAGGATGCGCAGGGTCTGGGCGTTGCCTTCGAAACCGCCGCACGGCTCCGCCGCCTCGTTGAGGGCGTGCTCGCCGTTGTGGCCGAACGGCGGATGTCCGATGTCGTGGGCCAGCCCCGCCGTGTCGACGATGTCCGGATCGGCACCGAGGTCCTCGGCGATCCCCCTGCCGATCTGAGCGACTTCAAGGGAATGGGTGAGCCGGGTTCGCGGCACACCGCTCACCTCGGCCCCCTCCCCCGGGCCGACGACCTGGGTCTTGCCGGCCAGCCTGCGCAGCGCCGCCGAATGCAGCACGCGGGCGCGGTCCCTGGCGAACGGCGACCGGGTGTCCTCCCGCGCTCCGCTCAGTGCACCGCCCTTGGCCGGTTCGGGATGCAACCGTGCGCGGTCCTGCTCGGTGTACGACACCCGCGTCAGTCTACGAACCCGGCCCGTCCTGTCACGGCAAGCGCGCCGCGGCGGCCGCGGGCGCGCCGGTCCGCGACCTCGGCAGTCGGGCCCCGCCGGTCGTCACTACCGAATGCTGTCGGTGCCGAATAGGTGGTAGTACAGCAACGCGACGGTCTCCCGCCCGATGTACCAGGCCTGCGTCTCCCGTGTCCGCACGATCGGCCCCGAGTGCGTCGGCGACGTCCACGCCTCGAGACCGGCGTCCTCGGCCATCGTGCGGGCCCGCAGCGAGTGCCACGGATCGCTGACGATCACTGTCGTGGCCCAGCCGCGGTCCTGCAGCTCCCGCGCCGCAGCCTGCAACGACCGCAACGTGTCGGCACCCTCCGGCACCGTCAGCACGTCCTTCTCCGGAACGCCGTTGTCGGTGAGCCACCGGGCACCCGATTCGGCCTCGCTGTAGGTGTCCCCGGGAGCGCGTCCGCCCGTCGTGACGATGCGCGGCGCGACGCCCTGGTCGTACAGCTCCTTCGCCTGGCCGAGACGATAGGCGAACACCTGCGATGGCGTGCCGTTGTACTGCGCGGCGCCGAGCACCACGATCGCGTCGACCTGCGGGCGTTCGTCGGCACGCGCCACGTACCACACCCGTAGTGCCGTACCGCCGACCAGCACGAGCGCCATGATCAGGACACCGGCGACGGCGCGGCGGATCCACCGCGTCACCCCCACGGCAACGCCTCTCAGCAGCCGATGAGGCGAGCCGCCAGATACGACTCGAGCTTGTCGATGGCGATGCGTTCCTGGCTCATCGTGTCGCGCTCACGCACCGTCACCGCGTGGTCGTCGAGCGTGTCGAAGTCGACCGTGATGCAGAACGGCGTGCCGATCTCCTCCTGGCGCCGGTACCGCTTTCCGATGGACTGCGCGTCGTCGAAGTCGACGTTCCAGTGCTTGCGCAGCATCGCCGCGATGTCCCGAGCTTTCGGCGTCAGGTCGGAGTTGCGCGACAGCGGCAGCACCGCGACCTTGTACGGCGCCAGCCGCGGGTCGATCTTCAGCACCGTGCGCTTGTCGACGCCGCCCTTGGCGTTCGGCACCTCGTCCTCGGTGTAGGCGTCGAGCAGGAACGCCATCATCGGACGGCCGACACCCGCCGCGGGCTCGATCACGAACGGCCGGTACCGCTCACCGCCAGCCTGGTCGAAGTAGGACAGGTCGACACCCGAGTGGTTCGAGTGGGTCGTGAGGTCGAAGTCGGTGCGGTTGGCGATGCCCTCGAGTTCACCCCACTCCTGGCCCGCGGAGAACTGGAATCGGTACTCGACGTCGACGGTCCGCTTCGAGTAGTGGGACAGCTTCTCCTGCGGGTGCTCGTACAGCCGCAGGTTCTCCTCCCGGATGCCGAGGTCGACGTACCAGGCCTTGCGCTGCTCGATCCAGTACTCGTGCCACGACTCGTCCTCGCCCGGTTCGACGAAGAACTCCATCTCCATCTGCTCGAACTCGCGCGTGCGGAAGATGAAGTTGCCGGGCGTGATCTCGTTGCGGAACGACTTGCCGATCTGGCCGATGCCGAACGGCGGCTTCTTTCGGGCCGTCGTCTGCACGTTGAGGAAGTTCACGAAGATGCCCTGCGCGGTCTCGGGGCGCAGGTAGTGCAGCCCCTCCTCGGACTCGACGGGACCGAGGAACGTCTTGAGCATCATGTTGAACTCGCGCGGCTCGGTGTACCGGCCGCGGTTGCCGCAGTTGGGGCACGGCACGTCGGAGAGGTCGTCCTCGTTGATCGGCGTGCCCGTGCGCTCGGCGTAGTCCTCGGCCAGCTGGTCGGAACGGAACCGGCGGTGGCACTCCAGGCATTCGACCAGCGGGTCGTGGAACGCGCCGACGTGGCCGGAGGCCTCCCACACCTGACGCGGCAGGATGACCGACGAGTCGATGCCGACGACGTCCTCACGGCCCTGCACCACGGTCTTCCACCACTGGCGTTTGATGTTGTCCTTCAGCTCGACGCCGAGCGGTCCGTAGTCCCACGCCGACCGGGTACCGCCGTAGATCTCCCCCGAGGGGAAGACGAAGCCACGACGCTTGCAGAGGTTGACGACGGTCTCGATGTTGTTGGCGGGCACTCCACGCTCCGTGGGAACTATCGCAGTGGTGGGTCGGATTATGTGAAGCACCAGACTAGCCCGAGGCCGCGGCCGCTCCTGCGAGGGGCGGGCCGCTCCCGCGGGGCCGCCGATCCGCAGCGTCCGGCCACCGGCGCCGGCCCCACCCGTGCACCCGGCTCGCCGCTCCGCGGCCGAGCGACGGGACCGGCCGCGTCGGCGCACTAGGATGGACGCGCACACACCCATCAACCGACCACGACCGCACAACACAGCGACCGCACAACACAGATCACCCACCGGAGAGCCGTGTGCCGGCACACGGCGGACGCAGGCTGGAGCATGCGACATGGCGACGGCGAGTTCCGACGCGGCGCCCGCGGGCCCACCCGGCCCCGGTGAGACGGGCGCGGACGGTCACGTCGACGCCGGCCACGACCCGGCCGTACCGGGCCACCGCGACGGTCACCCGCATCCCGACGACACCGGACACGATGTCGCAGGGCACGATGTCGCGGGGCACGATCACCCGGGCGGTCCGGTGCCGCTGACGCCGCCGCCGTCACCGACCGCGCTGACCGATGCGGGCGAGCTGCTGCGGGCACTGGCCGCACCGGTGCGGATCGCCATCGTGCTGCAGCTGCGGGACGGCGACCGGTGCGTGCACGACCTGGTGGACGCCCTGGACGTGGCCCAGCCGCTGATCAGCCAGCACCTGCGTGTCCTCAAGGCGGCCGGCGTTGTACACGGTCAGCGACGCGGACGCGAGGTCGCCTACCGACTGGTCGACGATCACCTGGCACATATCGTGGTGGACGCCGTCGCACACGTGCAGGAGGAGGCGAAGCGATGAGCACTTCGACGAGCAGCTCGTCGGCCGACAGCACCTCGGCGGGAGCCAAGGCGTCCAAGGCCCCGCTGCCGGGGCGCAGGGCGACCCGGCAGCGGGCCGCGGTCGTCGAGCTGCTGGCCGAGGTGGACGATTTCCGGTCGGCGCAGGAGCTGCACGACGAACTGCGCCGCCGCGGCGAGGGCATCGGCCTCACGACCGTGTACCGGACACTCCAGTCGCTGAGCGACGCCGACGAGATCGACGTGCTGCGCACCGACTCCGGCGAGGCGCTGTACCGACGCTGTTCGGAACACCATCACCACCACCTGGTGTGCCGCAGCTGCGGCTATACGGTCGAAGTGGAGGGACCGGCCGTGGAACGCTGGGCCGAGGCGATCGCCTCCGGCAACGGTTTCTCCGACATCAGCCACATGATCGAGATCATGGGCACCTGCTCGACCTGCGCCGCGCAGCAGGCGAGCTGACCGGTCACGTCTCGTACGGCTCCTCCGGCCGGGGAATCTCCCGCAGCGTGCGCACGGCAAGGTCGGGGACGTAGTCGCGGGCGCGCGTGTCGTCGGCGGGCACCAGCTGTCCCGTGACCTCGACCCACGTGTCCGACGGCAGCAGGTCCGCCTGCCCACCGGTGAGGCCGGTGCGGACGGCGAACGCGTCCGCCGCGCAACAGCTCATGGTCATGCGCGCCAACTGCGGACCGTCGGCGGTCTGCACGACGAAGCCGGTGAGCCGCACCGTGCGTCCGTCGAGGGAATCGCGTTCGTCCCATCCGGCGCGGGCGACGAAATCGCCCACCGGCAGCGACACGACCTCGCGGGGCGGGAGCGGTGCGAACTCCGTGTTTCCGGGTTCGGTGTTCTGCCTGGTCCGCAGCACCGAGTCGGCGCCCAGCGCCGGGGGCGCCACGAGCAGCACGGCGAGCACGGGCACGACGATCAGCCACGCCGAACGCGCGGTGTGTTCGTGTCCGCCCTCCCCCGCGCACGCGTCGGGCGCGCAGCCACGGCCGTCACCGGCGTCGTCGGTTTCGTCGGTGTCTCCCGCCGCAGCGCGCGCTCCGTCGCGGACGTCCCGCACGATCGCCACGCCCGCCAGCACGAGCATGACGATGCCCGCACCGACCAGCCACGGCTGGTGTGTGGGCTTGACATAGCGCAGGTAGTCGCCGGTCACGGCGATCTTCAGCAGCGCACCGCCGAGCAGTAGCAGCAGGACGTTCTGGGTCTCGCGCCTCACCGCACGCCTCCCAGGAAGACCAATCCCGACACGACGGCACAGCCGATCGCCACCACGAACGTGACCGGCGCGAACCGCAGCGCGAACGCCCGGCCGAACGTGCCGGCCTGCAGGGCGAACAGCTTCGCGTCGATGGCGGGGCCGACGACGAGGAACACCAGCCGCGGCAGCAGCGGCAGCGCCGACAGTGACGCGGCGACGAACGCATCGGCCTCGCTGCACAGCGACAGCACCACGGCCAGCACCGCCATGACCAGGACACCCAGCACGATCTGCTCACCGAGGGAGGAGAACCAGTCCGCGGGGATAACCACGCCGAACGCCGCAGCGACCAGACCGCCCAGCACGAGGAAACCACCCGCGTCGACGAGGTCGGCCCTGGCGGTCTCGGCGAACACGCGCCACCGGTCGCGCCCTGCCGTGTCGGGCAGCCGCCGCAGGGCGCGCTCGGCGATCCAGTCGAGTTTGCCCCAGCGCAGCCACAACCAGCCCATGATCAGCGCCGTGGCGAGCGAGCCTGCGAAACGGGCGGCCACCATGGCGGGTTCGCCGGGGAACGCCACAGCGGTCGAGACGAGCACGATGGGGTTCACCGCGGGTGCCGCCAGCAGGAACGCCAGCGCGGCCGCCGGGGCGACGCCCTGTCCGATCAGTCGGCGCGCCACGGGCACCGACGCGCATTCGCACCCGGCCAGCACGACGCCCGACACTCCGGCGACGCCGACGGCGGCCGAGTCCCTGCGCGGCAGCACCCGGCGTAGCGCCCGCGCGGGCACGAACGCGGCGATCGCCCCGCTGAGCAGCACCCCGAGCACGAGGAACGGCAACGCCTGCACGCAGATCGCCACGAACACCGTCGTCGCCGTCTGCAGCACCGGGACGTCGACGGCCTCGCGGAGCTGATCCTGCGCGAGGATCGCCAGCACCAACAGCGCGCACAGCACCTGCATCGAGGTGATGCGCCACCGCCTGCCCGGCCGGCCTGCCCGGCGCGCACTGTCGACAACGGTTTCCATCAGTGCGCCATCATGCCAGGCGACGTTCCGCGGCCCTTCAGGCGCTGACGAGCTCCGAGCGCACCTGCGAAGCCGTCGACACGACGAGCATCAGCAGCGTGCCGAGCGGCCCCGGGTCGAGCCCCTGCGCGGGGAACGCGTACCGCAGCGTGACGTCCGTGCCGCTGTCGCCGTGCACGATGCCGAGCGTGCCGAACAGGCCCTGCCCCGCACGCTCGGCCACGACCGCGGCCAGCTTCGGATCGTCCGGCAGGTCCCACGCCACGACACACGTCAGGCTCAGCACCAGCAGGCCGTCGGCCAGCTGCATCGCCTGCACGACGCACGGCACGTCGGAGTGTTTGAACGTGAGCGTGCCGTCGTCGTCGACCTGCACGTCCAGGTAGTTCTCGAGCGCTTCCTTGGCTGCGGCGAGCAGCTGGGCGGTGTCGGCGGCCTCAGAGGTCATGCGGTGTCCTTCCCGGGTTCGGCGGTGGTGTCGGCGGCGTCGGTGCCGTCGCTCTGGTCGACGGCGCCGCCGAACCGGCGGTCGCGCTTGGCGTATTCGAGGCACGCGTCCCACAGCTGGGTGCGGTCGAAGTCGGGGAACAGCGTGTCCTGGAAGACGAACTCGGCGTAGGCCGACTCCCACAGCAGGAAATTCGAGGTGCGCAGTTCGCCGGAGGGCCGCAGGAACAGGTCCACGTCCGGCATCTGCGGCTGGTACAGGTATTTGGCGACGGTGCGCTCGTCGACCTTGTCGGGGTTGATCTTGCCCTCGGCCGCCAGCCGCGCGATGTGCCGCGCCGCGTCGCCGATCTCGGCGCGACCGCCGTAGTTGACGCACATGGTCATGTTCATGCGCGTGTTGTGCTTGGTCTTCTCCTCGGCGGCCTCGAGTTCCTTGATCACGCTGCGCCACAGCTTGGGCCTGCGGCCCGCCCACCGGATGCGCACGCCGATGGAGCCGAGGTAGTCGACCTGGCGGCGAATCGTGTCGCGGTTGAAGCCCATCAGGAAACGCACCTCGTCGGGACTGCGCTTCCAGTTCTCCGTCGAGAAGGCGTACACCGACAGCCACTTGACGCCGAGTTCCACCGCGCCGCTGGCGACGTCGATCATCACCGACTCGCCGCGCTTGTGGCCTTCGATGCGCGGCATGCCGCGCTGGTTGGCCCACCGGCCGTTGCCGTCCATCACGAGGGCGACGTGGTTCGGCACCAGTTCCGACGGGATCCGGGGCGGACGGGCACCCGACGGGTGCGGGTCAGGTTCCCGCACCTCCTGGATGCGTGTCGCGTCGCGAGCCTTCCAGCGCACCTGTCACCTCCACCTCGCCGGGCGCGGTCGCCCGTGCCGTGTCCGTCCACGCCGTTGCGACCGTCCCGAACTCCTCGTCGTCGGAGGCTGCCGCCGGCTCGCCGCCTGCTTCCCGGCCACCGGTCGACGCGGTGGACGTCGCCGCAGTCACCGCAGTGTTCGAGTGTGCGGCGTCCGAGTGTGCCGGGCCGTGTTCTGCCGGGTCCTGTGGTGCCCGGGCCTGTTGTTCCGGGGCCTGTTGTTCTGGGGCCTGTTGTTCCGGGTGGACCGCTGCCGGGTCGGCGGCACCGGTGCCCGGATCGTCGGTGCCGTCGTCGGTGTCACCGCTGGCATGCGGGTCCGACCCTAACGCGGCGGTCAGCGGCGCCTCGCGGGCACGGCGTTCCACGAACGGCAGGGAGCGCAGGCGGCGTTCCAGGTGCCATTGCAGATGCGCCGCGACCAGGCCGCTGACGTCGCGGCGCACGGACTGGGTGCTGTCCTCGGCGACGGGCCAGTCGCCGTGCAGCAGCGCCGCCATCACGGCCAGCACGTCCGGTGCGGGGTGCACGGAACCGGGGACGCGACAGCGCGGGCACAGCAGGCCGCCCGCCTGCACGTTGAACGCGGCGTGCGGGCCGCGTTCGCCGCAGCGGGCGCATTCGGTGAGTGCCGGCTCCCAGCCTGCGAACGCCATGGCGCGCAGCAGAAACGCGTCGAGCACGAGCGACGAGTCGCGCTGGCCGCCGGCGAGCGCCCGCAGCGCGCCGACGACGAGGAGATACAACTTCAGCGCGGGCTGTTCCTCCTCGGCGGTCAGCCGGTCGGCGGTCTCCACGATCGCGGCGGCCGCCGTGTACGCCTGGTAGTCGCTCACGATGGGTAGTGCGAACGCGTCGACCGTCTGCACCTGCGTGACGACGTCGAGCGTGCGGCCGGTGTAGAACTGCACGTCGACGTGCCCGAACGGTTCGAGCCTCGCACCGAACCGGGACGTCGTCCGCCGCACGCCCTTGGCGACGGCGCGCACCTTGCCGTTGCGGCGCGTCAGCAGGGTGATGATGCGGTCGGCCTCACCGAGCTTGTGCACGCGCAGCACCACGCCGGTGTCCCGATACAAGCTCACCGGACCATGATCCCACGCCCGGGCGACAACCCCGTGGCCAGCAGCGCCGAGGCGTGACACTCATCGCCGCGGACGCAACGGCGGGTGGGGCCGCGGCGACGCGAGCCGCAGCGGACAGCGGTACCCACCGAACGCCTTCCCGATCACGTGGAACGGAACCACTCACCCGCAGGCAGGCCGCGAAACCCCCACCACGCGACGGTCACGACCACGAGCGTGATCAACGCAGCTCGCCCGGCGCGCCCTGCCGGCCACCACCGCTGCGCCCGCCCGGTTTCCCAGCGAGCCAACGCGAACAACACAACTGCCGCCAACGGCACCAGCACGGCGACGGCGAAGGCGTTGTGCCCGACGGCGGCGAGCAGGTCGCCGCGCAACAGGTCCCCGATGGCACGGCTACCGCCGCAGAACGGGCAATCGATCCCGGTGAGTGCGCGGAACCAGCACGGCACCACCACGACGCCGGTACCCAGCGCCATGCCGACGAGCAGGCCACCGCCCGCAAGCGCCGGCGTGACACGCATGGCGTGCCACGGCCGGACCACCCGCGGAGACGTCATGTCAGTAGTTGACCGGTTTCGTCGAGACGACATAGGTCTTGGCAGCCTTGTCGTGCCAGCCCTGCCGAGCCTGCTCGTCGAAGAACGGCGAGAGATTCATGAGCAACGACACCAGCCCCCCGATGCAGGGGATGATGCCCGGTGCCATCTGAGTTGCGACGCGGGTGAACGCCGGCCCGCTCCCGATTCCGGGTTGTTGCTGCATGCTGCTCAGCTCGGTCATGACCCGCAGGCCCGCGACACTCTTGCCGACGGTAGCCCCCCGGGAGCCGAGCATGAGGCCCTCGTACAGGACCAACCCGATGAACGGCAGCGGCGCCAGCAAAAAGAGGATCCAGTACAGGTCCGGATCCGTGGCGATGACGGCGAACTGGACAACCATCATGAGGATCGCGAACGGCAGCACGACGATCAGACCGTCGACAAGCCTGGCGAGAAACCGGCTACCCATGGTGCCGAGCACCAGCGGGCCGGTGTTCGGGAACTGGATCTGCGCGCCGGGCACGATGATCCGGGCCTGACCGGCCACCATCTGGCCGCTCCCAAAACCGCCGGGCTGCTGACCGGGGAATCCTCCCGGTTGGCCGTACGGCTGCTGCCCGTAGGGCTGCTGCTGCCCGAACGGCTGCTGCCCGGGCGCAGGCTGTCCGTACGGCTGCTGGCCCGGCGCGCCGGGTTGCTGGAACCCACCGGACTGGGGATTCGGCTGCTGAAAGCCTCCCGATTGGGGCTGTCCGTACTGCCCCGGCGCACCCTGTCCGTACGGCTGGCCAGGCTGTTGGCCGTACGGCTGCTGCCCCTGACCAGGCTGCTGTCCGTACGGCTGCTGCCCCTGGCCGGGCTGTTGTCCGTACGGCTGCTGACCATAGGGTTGCTGGTTGTAAGGATTGGTCATTCGGGTCTGTCTCCCCCTTGCGGCGATGATCGCGCGAGAGAGTACCCCATGGACGCACCCGGCGAGACGCCCCGTAATCTGCCCCTTTCCGGGCTTTCACCAGGAACGTCAGTAATGCACCGGTTTGGTCGACACCACGTATGTTCCCGCGGCCTTGTCCGGCCAACCCTGACGGGCGAACTCGTCGAAGAACGGCGACACACTCACGAGCACTGTGATGAAGCCCCCGAGGCACGGCACCAGCCCGGGCAGCAGGAGCATCGCCGCCCTGGCCATCCCCGCACCGACTCCAGGGCCTCCGCGCTGAGCCGCGGCCGAACGTGCCGTGACGACCCGCAGCCCCGCGACCGTCTTCCCGACGGTCGCGCCGCACAGACCGATCGACAGTC
This sequence comes from Prauserella sediminis, assembly GCF_014195435.1. Classification (NCBI taxonomy): domain Bacteria; kingdom Bacillati; phylum Actinomycetota; class Actinomycetes; order Pseudonocardiales; family Pseudonocardiaceae; genus Prauserella; species Prauserella sediminis. The sequence continues at coordinate 21,930 of NZ_JACIBS010000004.1, forward strand.
CCTCGTAACCGAACCAGACGATCAAGGTGGCAGGTGCGATGAGCAGCAACGTCCACCACAGGCGCGGCTGGTGGACCACCACTGCCAACAGCAATCCGACGAATCCGGCTCCTGCCGGGATCACGAGGATGGCCGCGTCCACCAAACGTGCAACGAACCTGCTGCCCATCGTGGCAAGCACGAGCGGCCCGGTTCCAGGGAACCGGATCCATGCTCCCGGAGTGATGATCTCCGGGCGGTCAGGCCCACCTCCGGACGGCGGCACGCCAGCGCTTGCGAAGGGGTAAGGCGGATAACGGTCGGTCACGTCGAGGCCCTAGAAGCCCAGGCGGCCCAACTGCTTCGGGTCCCGCTGCCACTCCTTGGCCACCTTGATGTGCAGGTCGAGGTAGACCTTCGACCCGAGCAGCGCCTCGATGTGCGTGCGGGCGTTGGCACCGACCTGCTTGAGCCTGCTCCCTTTGTGGCCCAGCACGATGGCCTTCTGACTCGGCCGTTCCACGAACAGGTGCGCGTAGATGTCGACCATGTCGTCGCGGCCCTCGCGCGGGATCATCTCCTCGACCGTGACGGCGATCGAATGCGGCAGTTCGTCGCGCACGTCCTCCAGCGCGGCCTCGCGGATGAGTTCGGCGACGAGCCGCTGTTCCGGTTCGTCGGTCAGGTCGCCGTCCGGATACAGCTGCGGGCCCTCGGGCAGCTGGCTCACCAGCACGTCGGCGACCGTGTCGACCTGGTAGCCGCCGGTGGCGGACACCGGAACGAGGTCGGCGAACTCCATCACGTGCTGCAGCTCGAGCAGCTGCTCGGCCACGACCTCCGGCTTGACGAGGTCGGTCTTCGTGACGATCCCGATGACGGGTGTGCGCCGCGCGATCTTGGCCAGTTCCGCCGCGATGTACTTGTCGCCCGGTCCGATCTTCTCGCCCGCGGGCACGCAGAACCCGACGACGTCCACTTCGGACCACGTGGCGCGCACGACGTCGTTGAGGCGCTCTCCCAGCAGCGTGCGCGGCCGGTGCAGCCCCGGAGTGTCCACAATGATCAGCTGCGCGTCGTCGCGGTGCACGATGCCGCGCACTGCGTGCCGCGTGGTCTGCGGCTTGTTGGACGTGATCGCGATCTTCGTGCCGACCAGCGCGTTGGTCAGCGTCGACTTGCCCGCGTTGGGGCGTCCGACGAAACAGGCAAACCCCGACCGGTGTTCGGCCGGCGTCTCGCGCCATCCGGTGTCCTGGATGCCGGCCTCGCGCAGCTTCGCGGCGAGGTCGTCGCCCGGCTCGTCCGTGCCACCGGTGTCGTCCCGGCCGCGACCGCCGCCAGCGGTCACCGGACGGTCTCCTGCACGTCCCCGGCGGCGTCGGCGCGCAGCACCGGCGCGTCGGCCGCCAGGTCACGCACCGCGTGCACCGATGTCTCAGCCACGAGCGGTTCCGCCGTCACCACGGCCGCCGCCTCGAGTCCCTCGGCCCCGCTCGACACCGCGGCCGCGACGGCGGCCTGCAGCGCGGTGAGCTTCAGCGACGGCAGGTCGATCGTTGCCGCCGCGTAGGTCCGCCCGTCGGTGTCGCGCACCGCGGCGCCCTCGGCGGCCTGGATCCGCGCCCTCGTCGAGCGGGCCAGAATGACGAGCTTCTCGTCCTCCGGGTCGAGGTCAGGCATGTTCGACGCTCCTATCGCTGTCACTCTCGTCGCTTCCGTTGGTGCGCTGCGGCCGGTCCGCGTTCTCGTCGGTGGAACGCACGACGACCGTCGTGATCCGCATCCGGCCGCGGCGATCCTTGCCGCCCTCGGCGCGCAGCCGCAACTCGCCGATCTCCGCCTCGGCACCGGGCAGCGGCACCCTTCCCAGCCGCTGCGCCATCAGTCCGCCGACCGTTTCGACGTCGTGATCGGACAGATCGACGTCGAACAGTTCGCTCAGGTCGTCGACACCCAACCGCGCCGACACCCGCACGGCGCCGTCGTCCAGCTCTTCGACGTCGGGGCGTTCCTCGGTGTCGGACTCGTCGGTGATGTCACCGACGATCTCCTCGAGGACGTCCTCGATGGTCAGCAACCCTGCCGTGCCACCGTACTCGTCGACCGCGATGACCAGGTGGTGCCGGGAGACCTGCATCTCTTTGAGCAGGCTGTCGAGGCGCTTCGAATCGGGCACGAACGCCGCCGGGCTCATCACCTCGGCCACCGAACGGGCGTTGCCGCCTGGGGACATCGAGGCGTGCACCAGATCCTTCAGGTTCACCACGCCGACGACGTCATCGGCCGTGTCACCGATCACCGGCAATCGTGTGAACCCGGTCCGCATCGACAGCGCCAGCGCCTGCCGCACGGTCTTGATCTGCTCGATCCACACGATCTCGGTGCGTGGCACCATCACCCCGCGGGCCACGGTGTCGCCGAGTTCGAACACCGAGTGGATCATCTCCCGCTCGTCGGTCCCGACGACGCCCCGCTCCCCCGCGAGGTCGACGAGCTCGCGGAGTTCGGCCTCCGTGGTGAACGGGCCCTCGCGGAAGCCCTTGCCCGGTGTGATCGCATTGCCGACCGCGATGAGCAGCCTGCTCAGCGGCCCCAGCACCTTCCCCAGCACGCGCACCGGACCGGCCACCACCAGTCCGACGGGATAGGGATGCTGCCTGCCGATCGTGCGCGGGCCGACGCCGACCAGCACGTAGCTGACCACCACCATCACCACGCCCGCACCGGCGACGGCGAACCAGTCCTGCTGGAACCAGCGGATGCTGACGACCGTGACCAGGACCGTCGCCGTCAATTCGCACGCGAGCCGGAGCAGCATCAGCAGGTTGATGTGCCTGCTGCGTTCGCCGATGACGGCCACGAGCTGACGGGCACCGGTGCGGCCCGCGCGGACCATGCCCTCGGCGCGGGCCTGCGACACAGCACTCACCGCGGAGTCCGCCGCGGCGAACACCCCGCCCAACAACACCAGCACGACGGCCAGCAGCAGGGCCGCGGTACTGCTCACGGCGTCTCCTGATCCGTCCCTCCGTCGAGCCCGGCCGCGCCGAGCAGACGGTCGTCGACGCTGCGCTGCGCCTCCCGGCGGGACGCCTCCAGCCGCGCCGCCTGGTAGTCGGCGAGGATGCGGTTCTGCAGGCCGAACATCTCGCGTTCCTCGGCGGGCTCGGCGTGGTCGTAGCCGAGCAGGTGCAGCGTGCCGTGGACGGTCAGCAGGTGCAGCTCGTCCATCAGCGAATGACCCGCCTTCTTGGCCTGGTCGCGCGCGAACGCCGGGCACAGCACGATGTCACCGAGCAGCGCCGAGGTGTCGTCCGGCGCGTCGGGCCTGCGCGTGCCCTCCATCTCGTCCATGGGGAACGCCATGACGTCGGTCGGGCCCGGCAGGTCCATCCACCGTTCGTGGAGGTCCTCCATCACGTCGAGGTTCACCAGCAGCACCGACAGCTCGGCGAGCGGGCTCACCTCCATCTGGTCCAGTGCGAACCGGGCGGCCGACACGATCGACTCCTCGTCGACCCCGACCCCGGACTCGTTGGCGATCTCGATACTCACGCGCGATCCTCGTTGTGCTTGCCGTTGCCCGCAGCCCCGTCACGGCCCCGGCCGCCGGCACCGCGGCCGTCCGCAGCAGCGGCCCCGGACGCCTCGCCGGCCGCGGCGTCCTGCGTGGCCTGCCACTTCTCGTAGGCGTCCACGATGTCGCCGACGAGCTTGTGCCGCACGACGTCGGTGCTGGTCAGGGTGGAGAAGTGCAGGTCGTCGACCCCGTCGAGGATCTCGCGCACGATCCGCAGTCCGCTGCGCTGGCCTCCCGGCAGGTCGACCTGGGTGATGTCGCCGGTCACGACGACCTTCGAGCCGAACCCGAGCCGGGTCAGAAACATCTTCATCTGCTCGGGCGTGGTGTTCTGGGCCTCGTCGAGAATGACGAAGGCATCGTTGAGGGACCGGCCGCGCATGTAGGCGAGCGGGGCGATCTCTATGGTGCCCGCCTGCGTGAGACGCGGGATCGACTCGGGATCGACCATGTCGTGCAGCGCGTCGTACAGCGGTCGCAGGTACGGATCGATCTTCTCGTTGAGCGTTCCCGGCAGATAGCCGAGCCGCTCCCCCGCCTCGACGGCCGGGCGCGTGAGAATGATGCGGTTGACCTGCTTCGCCTGCAGTGCCTGGACGGCCTTCGCCATGGCCAGATACGTCTTGCCGGTACCGGCAGGCCCGATGCCGAACACGATCGTGTGCTGGTCGATGGCCTCGACGTAACGCTTCTGGTTCAGCGTCTTCGGCCGGATGGTGCGCCCGCGCCGGGACACGATGTCCATGCTCAGGACCTCGGCAGGCGACTCCGCATTACCCGCCGACAGCATGCCGACGGTGCGGCGCACCGCGTCCGGGCCGAGCGGCTGTCCTTTGGAGGCCAGGGTGACGAGTTCACTCAGCGCCCGCTCGGCGAAGGCGATCTCGCCGGGCTCGCCGGTCAGCGTGACCTCGTTGCCCCGTACGTGCACATCGGCGTCGAGCAGCTCCTCGATGACGCGCAGGTTCTCATCGCTCGACCCGAGCAGCGCCAGCGTTGCCGCGTCGGGAATCGGGAACTTCGAGCGCGCCTGGGTGCCGCCGCTGTCGGGGGTCTGCTGCGGAACGGTTCCGGCCACGTGGCCTCTGGCCTGCCTTCTGCACTCATCGTGCCGATCGATAACGGATGTCTGCCTGTCATGCTAACGGCCGCACCGGCACGTGGGCGCCCGGATTCTCGGCTCCCCCGCGCCCTGTGGCGCCCTCACCCACGTCGACGTCAGTCGTCGTCGGCCTCGTCCCGGTAACGCCCGAAGAAGCCGAGCTGTTCCCCGCCCAGCACGTGAGCGTGCACGTGGAAGACGGTCTGCCCGGCATCGGCACCGGTGTTGAACACGACGCGGTAGCCGCTGTCGACCAGACCGTCGAGTTCGGCGACACGGTGCGCGGTGGCGATCACGTCGGCGAGCAGCGCCGGATCGGCGGCCGCGAGCTCACCCACGTTGCGGTACCGCGTCTTCGGCACGACGAGCACGTGCGTATCCGCCTGCGGGGAGATGTCGCGGAACGCCAATGTGGTGGCCGTTTCGTGGACGATGTCGGCCGGGATCTCGCGCGCGATGATCCGTTCGAACAGGGTTTCCGACGGGTCGGACTCAGTCATGGCGGGAACTGTAGCGGTCGGGACACAGCGGGTGGGGACCGGAGAGCGGGGAGGCCTGCGGCGCGCCGAAAAGCACCGCACCGTGGGGACCGGGATGATCCGGTGACCGAAACACCGCGGCGCGGGTGGAACGTGGGGGACGCGCGCCACCCGCGCCGCGGCTCCGCCGGGCCGAGGGGGAGGTGCCCGGCGTGGTCTCGACGAATCGGCCGCATGCAGGGGATCCGGCCGATCGTTAACCAGCGTAACTGTTTCTCCGCGAACGAGCGACCACGGTGACCGCTCGTCGTCGCCGTGTCTCGGTGAGCGGTCACCACCGTGCGGTCAGCGCGCCGAGCGTGCCGAGCGCCACCGCGCCCGCGGTCGACGTCCGCAGCACGGTCGGACCGAGCCGCACCCCGATCGCGCCGGCGCGGGTGAGCGCCGTCAGCTCCTCGCCGGTGACTCCGCCTTCCGGACCGACGATCAGGTACAGCTCGCCGCGTTCCGGCAGCGACACGTCCTTCAACCCCGTCTCGGCCGTGGCCTCGAGCAGGTACCCGCCGTCGGCCTCGGCCACGAGTGCGGCCAGACCGGCCGTGTCGACCGGCTCGGGCACCTCGGGCACCCGGCCGCGCCGCGCCTGTTTCGCCGCCGAGCGGGCGGCCGTGCGCCAACGGGCGAGCGCCTTCGCGCCCCGCGGGCCGTCGTCCCAGCGCGCGACGCTGCGGGCGGCGCGCCACGGCAGCACCGCGTCCGCCCCGGCCTCGGTGGCCAGTTCGACGGCGAGCTCACCGCGATCGCCTTTCGCCAGCGCCTGCACGATGGTGACGCGCAGCTCCGGCGGCGGATCCGCACGCCTGCCGCGGACCGTGACCTCGAGCGACGGGTGCCTGCCCGGCGCGACCGCGTCGACGACGCAGTCGGCGAGCCCGCCGGCACCGTCCGAGAGCGTCAGCCGCTCGCCTGCGCGCGTGCGGCGCACGGTGACCGCGTGCCGCGCCTCCTCGCCGTCGAGCACGGCGTGCTCCCCCGGAGGGAGCGCGTCGACCAGGAACACCGGCGGTGTCGACTCCGGTTCCGGCGCGTGCCGGCCGGTGTCACCGCCGGCGTCGTCACCGCCGGTCACGGTCACTTCTTGGCGCGCAGCTTGGAGAACAGCCCGCCGCGGTGGGCACTGCTGCCCGCGAGCTCGGGCGCCTCCTCGCCGCGCAGCTTCGCCAGCTGCCGCAGCAGCTCAGCCTGCTCGTCATCCACCTTCGACGGCACGACGACGTCGACGTGCACATGCAGGTCGCCACGGCCGTCGACACGGCCGGACGACCGGAGCCGCGGCATACCCTTGCCGGTGAACACCAGCTCGGTCTCCGGCTGCGTGCCCGGTTCGATCTCGACGTCCACCTCGCCGTCGATGAGCGTCTCGAGCGGCACGGACGCGCCGAGCGCAGCGCTGGTCATCGGAATCCGCAGCCGGCAGTGCAGGTCGTTGCCCTGGCGCTCGAAGACCTCGTTCGGTTCCTCGTCGACCTCGACGTAGAGATCACCCGCGGGGCCGCCACCGGGGCCGACCTCACCCTGCCCGGACAGCCGGATGCGCATGCCGTCGCCGACACCGGCGGGGATCTTGGCGGTGACGTTGCGCCGGGCGCGCACCCGGCCGTCGCCGCTGCACTTGCGGCACGGATCGGTGATCGTCTCGCCGAGGCCCTGGCACGCGGGGCACGGCCGCGCCGTGACGACCTGACCCAGGAACGAGCGCTGCACCGACTGCACCTCGCCCTGGCCACCGCAGGTGTCGCAGGTGGCCACCGAGCCGTTCTCGCCCATACCGGCACCGCGGCACTCGTCGCACAGCACGGCCGTGTCGACGGCGATCTCCTTGTCGATACCCGTCGCGCACTCTTCGAGCGTCAGCCGCAGCCGGATCAGCGCGTCCGAACCGGGCTGGACCCGGCTGCGCGGTCCCCGGCCCCGGCCGCCACCCGCAGCCGCGCCGAAGAAGGCGTCCATGATGTCGCCCAGTCCGCCGAAGCCGCCGAACGGATCGCCGCCGCCACGGGCGCCGCCCGCGCCGCCGTCCATCGGGTCGCCGCCCAGGTCGACGACCTTGCGCTTCTGGGGGTCGGACAGCACCTCGTAGGCGGTCGTGACCTCGCCGAACTTCTGTTGCGCGTCCTCGGACGGGTTGACGTCGGGGTGCAACTCACGCGCGAGCTTGCGGTAGGCCCGCTTGATCTCCTGGTCGCTCGCGTCTTTCGACACGCCCAGAGTTCCGTAGTAGTCCCTCGCCACCGTTTCGACGTCCTCCTAGTACCGCACCTGAAACCGGGGTCAGCCGCCGGCCAGGATCCGGCCCACGTAATTGGCCACCGCGCGTACCGCGGCGATCGTCCCGGGGTAGTCCATCCGTGTCGGACCGACCACGCCCATGCCACCCAGCAACAGATCGTCGGACCCGTACCCGATCGACACGACCGAGGTGCTCCGCATCTGCGCGTCCTCATTCTCCTCACCGATGCGCACCGTCACCGAACCGGGGTTGCGGGCGGCCGCCAGCAGCTTCAGCACGACGACCTGTTCCTCGAGCGCTTCGAGGACCTCTCGCAGCGAATCGGGGAAGTCCGCGACGTTGTTGGTCAGGTTCGCCGTGCCGCCGAGCACGAGCCGGTCCTCGGGGTCCTCGACCAGCGACTCGACCAGCGTCGTCGCGACCCTGGTCATGACGTCGCGGAGCTCCGGCGGGCCCTGTTCGGGCAGGTCCGACACCTTCGCCGCCGCGTCCGCCAGTTTACGGCCGGCCAGCGCGTTGTTGAGCTGGTCGCGCAGCAGCGCCACGGAGTCCTCGGCGACGACATCGCCGAGGTCGACGTTGCGCTGGTCGACCCGGCCGGTGTCGGTGATCAGCACCAGCATCAGCCGCGCCGACGTGAGCGGCACCACCTCGACGTGCCGCACGGTCGAGTTGGTCAGTGTCGGGTACTGCACGACGGCGACCTGGCGCGTCAGCTGGGCCAGCAGCCGCACCGACCGGCGCAGCACGTCGTCCAGGTCGCTCGCACCGTCGAGGAACCGGTGGATCGCCCTGCGCTCGGCTGTGGAGAGCGGCTTGATCTCCGAGAGCCGGTCGACGAACAGCCGGTACCCCTTGTCGGTGGGGATCCGGCCCGCACTGGTGTGCGGCTGCGTGATGTAGCCGTCCTCCTCCAGCGTGGCCATGTCGTTGCGCACCGTGGCGCTGGACACGCCGAGGTTGTGCCGGTCGACCAGGGCCTTGGAACCGACCGGTTCCTGTTCGGACACGTAGTCGGCGACGATCGCGCGCAGCACCTCGAACCGTCGCTCGTCAGCGCTGGCCACCAAGCACCTCCTCACCCGTCGGGACCGGCCGCCCCGGCGGGCGCCGCCCGCCGGGGTCACCGGAGCCTCTCACCCGACGAGTTTACGGGCCACGCGCCGGCGAGCGGGTCACGTGTTGCCGGGGAACCGCAGGTTGACACCGCCGGCCGCGGCGGTCGACGGGGACGGCCAGCGCGAGGTGACGACCTTGCGGCGGGTGTAGAAGTGGAAACCCTCGGGGCCGTAGGCGTGACTGTCGCCGAACAGCGAGTCCTTCCACCCGCCGAAGCTGTAGTAGCCGACCGGCACCGGGATGGGCACGTTGACGCCGACCATGCCGACCTCGACCTCCCGCGTGAACCGGCGGGCGGCGGCGCCGTCGCCGGTGAACACGGCGGTGCCGTTGCCGTAGTGACCGGCGTTGATCAGCTCCAGCGCCGCGTCCAGCGATTCGGCCCGCACCACCGACAGCACCGGGCCGAAGATCTCGTCGGTGTAGATCGACATCTCCGGCCGGACGTGGTCGAACAGGGTCGGCCCGAGCCAGAATCCGTCCCCGTCGATGCCGGGCTCACGGCCGTCGACGGCGAGGGTGGCCCCCGCCTGGGCCCCGGCGTCGACGTAGGAGGCGACCCGCTCGCGATGTGCGGCCGTCACCAGCGGTCCCATCTCCGAGTCCGGGTCGCGGCCGTCGCCGACGCGCAGCCTGCGCATCCGCTCGGTGATCTTCGCCACGAGCTCGTCGCCGATCGGGTCGACGGCCACGACGACCGACACGGCCATGCACCGTTCCCCCGCCGAGCCGAAGCCGGCCGACACGGCGGCGTCGGCGGCACCGTCGAGGTCCGCGTCGGGCAGTACGGCCATGTGGTTCTTCGCACCACCCAGGGCCTGACAGCGCTTGCCCGCAGCGGTGGCCTTCTCGTAGACGTAGCGCGCGATCGGGGTGGAGCCCACGAACGATACGGCCGCCACCTCGGGGTGCTCGAGCACCGCGTCGACCGCCGTCTTGTCGCCGTGGACGACGTTCAGCACACCGTCGGGCAGGCCCGCCTCGGCGAGCAGCTCGGCGATCAGCAGCGACGCCGAGGGATCCTTCTCGCTGGGCTTGAGGACGACGGTGTTGCCGCAGGCGATCGCGCCCGGCACGAACCACAGCGGCACCATCGCCGGGAAGTTGAACGGCGAGATCACGCCGACGACCCCGAGCGGCTGGGCCGTGGAGTGCACGTCGACACCCGTCGAGGCGTTCTCGCTGAACTCACCTTTCAGCAGCTGCGGTGCACTGCAGGCGTATTCGACGTTCTCCAGTGCCCGTGCGACCTCGCCAGCGGCGTCGGAGACGACCTTGCCGTGCTCGGCGGTGATCAGCCGGGCGAGCTCGTCCTGCCGCTGCGCGAGCAGCTCGCGGAACCGGAACAGCACCCGACCGCGGCCGGCGAGCGAGGTGTCGCGCCACGCGGGGAAGGCGGCGGCTGCGGCACGCACGGCCTCGCCGACCTCGGCGGGCCCCGCGAAGTCCACCGAGGCCCGAACGCTGCCGGTGGCCGGGTCGTACACCTCCCCCGTGCGCTCGGCGGTTCCGTTCCACGGCTTGCCCGCGATCCGGTGGGTGATGTGCTCGGTCACGACGTACTCCTCGGCGTTCGATGCGATCGGGTGGACGGTGCGAGCCGGTGGGCGGCCGGTGAGCTCAGACGGCGGCGATCGACTCGCCGAGGATGCCGAGCGCCTCGGTGGTCTCCTCGTCGGCGAGCGTCATCGGCGGGGCGAGGCGCAGCACGTTGCCGTGCAGTCCGCCCTTGCCGATGAGCAGGCCGCGCGCCTTGGTCTCCTCCAGGACCCTGCCCGCAGCGGCCGGGTCCGGTTCGTCGCCGCCTGGCCGCACCAGTTCGATCCCGATCATCAGGCCCTTGCCCCGGACGTCGCCGACGAGGGCGTACCTGCCCTGGATGTCCCGCAGGCCGACCATCAGCGCCGCGCCCTGTTTCGCGGCGTTGCCCTGCAGGTCGTGGTCGAGCACGTACTCGAGGGTCGCCTGCGCTCCCGCCGTGGCGATCGGGTTGCCGCCGAACGTGGAGATCGAGTTCGCCCCGAGGCAGTCCATGACCTCGCCGCGGGCGACGACACCGCCGATGGCCAGGCCGTTGCCCAGCCCCTTGGCGAACGTCATGATGTCCGGCGTCACGCCGTGCGCGTCGATGCCCCAGAAGTGTTCGCCGGTGCGGCCCCAACCGGTCTGGACCTCGTCGGAGATCAGCAGGATGCCGTGCTCGTCGAGCACCTCCTTGAACGCGCCGAACAGGCCGTCGGGCGGCGTGGCGAAACCGCCGACGCCCTGGATCGGCTCGGCGATGAGCGCCGCCACGTCACCGGAGGTGGTCGTGCGCAGTACGTCGCGCAGATCCTCGGTGCAGGCCTCGATGTAGCCGGCGTCGTCGAATCCGGAGAACGGACCGCGGTAGCGGTAGCCACCGTGCACGTAGCTGACCTTCACCGGGGAGAGCGAACTCGCCGACCACCCGCGGTTGCCGGTGATGCCGACCGTGCCGAACGCCCTGCCGTGGTACGAGTTGCGCAACGCCAGGATCTGGTTGCTGCGCCGGTACTGCGTGGCCAGCATCAGCGCGGTCTCGTTCGCCTCCGTGCCGGAGTTGGTGAAGAACACCTTCGCGTCCGGGATGCCCGACAGCTCGGCGATGCGCTCGGCGAGTTCGACCTGCTTGCGGATCAGATACAGCGTCGAGGTGTGCAGCACGCCCGAGTCGAGCTGCCGGCGCACGGCGTCGGAGATCTCGGCCACGTCGTAGCCGATCGCGTTGGTGAGGATGCCGGCGAAGAAGTCGAGGTAGGTCCGGCCGTCGCCGTCGGTGACCCGCCTGCCGTCGGCGCTCACGATCTCGATCGGCTCGTCGTAGTAGAGGGACAGCCAGCTCGGCAGCACGGCACGGTGACGGTCGAGCAGGGGGCGGTCGGGCGGGTGGCTTCGCGACAGGTCCGGTTCCGTCATGCCTCCGAGTTTCGGCGCGCGCCGTGCACCGAGGCCACACACAATCTGTACGGACTCCCCTCGGGGCCCGTACAGTCTGCCGTTCCGGCAGGTCCCTCGCGGAGGTGACATGTACCCGACGGTCGGCGACGTACTCGCACTGCCCGTGATGCGGCAGGGCGGGCCCCACGTCGTGGCGGGCGCCGACGGTCTCGACACCCCGGTGCGATGGGTCCACGTCGCCGAGATCGCCGAGATCGCCCCGCTGTTGAAAGGCGGCGAGCTGGTGCTCACCACCGGGGTCGCGCTGCCGGACGACGACGCGACGCTGGCTCGGTACGTCGACGACCTGGCCGCCGTCGGCGTGGCGGGCGTGGTCGTGGAGCTCGTGCGGCACTGGCACCACCGGCTGCCGCAGGCGCTGGTCGTCGCGGCGGACAAGCACCGGCTGCCGCTGGTGACGTTGTCGCGGGAGACGCGGTACGTGACGGTGACCGAGACGGTGAACGGGCTCATCGTCGACGCCCAGGTCGACGAACTGCGGGCCGCGGCTCAGGTGCACGAGACGTTCACCGAGCTCACCGTCTCCGGCGCGGAACCGCAGGTGGTGCTGCGCGAGGTGGCGCGCCTGACCGGGCACGCCGTGGTGCTGGAAACGCTCAGCCACGAGGTGTTGGCCTACGACGCGGCGGGCGCGGACCCGGCCGAGCTGCTGGCCGACTGGCAGCAGCGCTCACGCCGGGTACGGACCGGCGAACGCACCGGATACGACCGCGCCTCGGGCAGGCTGGTGGCCATCGTGGGCGCCCGCGGGCGCGACTGGGGACGGCTGGTGCTGCTGTGCGGGGAGCAGCCGCCGCACCGGCACGTCGTGGTGGCCGAACGTGCCGCGTCGGCACTCGCCGTGCACCACCTGCTGGCCGCCGGTGGCGACAGTCTGGAGCGGCAGGCCCACCGTGACGTGCTCCGGCAACTGCTCGCCACACCGTCGACGGTCACCCCGCTCGCCGAGCTGGTCGCGCGCGCCGAAGCGCTGCACGTGCCGCTGACCGGCCACCGCCTGATCGGCGCCGCGATCCGGCCGCGGCTGTCGGACCTGCCCGGCCCGCCTGCGGCGGCGTCGACCGGGCCACTGTTGCGCGACCTCGCGGAGGCGACGGCACTGGCGACCCGCCGGGCGCGCGCGGCCGCGCTGGTCGCCGACCTCGACGGCATCGGCGTCCATGTACTGCTGGCACTCTCGCCCCGGGCCGACACGGACGCGGTACTGCGCCGTCTTGCCGGCGAGGTGCGGCAGGCGAAGCAGGCGGTGCCGCTCGTGCTGGCCGTCGGCACCGCCGTGGACCGGCCCGCCGACGCCGGTCGCAGCCTCGCCGAGGCCGGGCACGTCGCCTCGGCGGCGCTGCACCGCGACGAGAATCCGCCCGGCGGCTATCACCGGCTCGACGACGTGCGGCTGCACGGTCTGCTGCATCTGCTCTCGGACGACGACCGACTGGGCGCTTTCGCCCGGCGCGAGCTCGGCCCGTTGCTGGCGAAGGACGCGGCGACCGGCAGCCGCCTCGTCGAAGCGCTGCGCCGGTTCTGCGACCACGGCGGCAACAAGTCGGCGGCGGCCGCGGCGGCACACACCTCACGGACGGCGTACTACCAGCAATTGGCGCGCATCGAAGCGGCGCTGAACGTCTCGCTCGAGGACCCGGAGTCCCTCGTCTCACTGCATGTCGCCCTGCTGATCCACGACGTACTCACCCCATCGGGCGATAACAACCACTCGACGGAGTAGCACAGTCGACCCCGCGGGCCTGCCGATAGGGAGGGCATGCGTACGTTCAGCGCCCGCCTGTCCCGGACCCTGACCACCGCCGCGTGCACGTTCGCCGTGCTCGGACTGGGCAGCCAGGCGACCGCCGCACCGCCGGAATCGTCCTTGACCCTGTCGTTGCATCACAACGACGGCGCGGTCGCCATCACGCAGCTGCTCTGCGACCCGGCGGGAGGGTCACACCCGGCCAGCGCCCAGGCCTGCGCGGCGCTCGACGACGCCGGTGGCGAGCCCGCGGCTCTCGAAGCCGTGCGACCCGGCACCGCATGCCCGATGATCCACGCGCCGGTGCGTGCCTCGGCCCACGGGCACTGGCGCGGCGAGCCGGTGCACTTCACCACGACCTACAACAACGCGTGTCTCGCCGACGTCGAGTCCGGCGGTGTGTTCGGGTTCTGACTCCCTCCCGGAGGCCGCCGTCGCCACCGGCATCCGCCGGTGGCGATCGGACCCGGTATTCTCGTTTCTCAACGGTTTCGTGCGTGATATCGGCCGGGTTTCCCCGAGCGGCGCAATCGACATTCTGTTGCCGCGGTCACACATCTTTGAACACTCTGCCAATCCCTGCCGTCACGCCACGGCGCGCACGATGCGCCAATGGCGTCGACGACCGCACAACTCCGCCACCCGGACGGTCGGGTGGAACTACGCGATGCGTCGTCACTTCACGGAAGCCGGTTCTTCAACGACGAACTAGCCCCGGTACCCGTCGAGCGACGAACCTGGACCACCTACAACTACTTCGCATTGTGGAACGGAATGGCCTTCAACCTTCCGTCCTATCTGCTCGCGTCCGGCCTGATCGCCATCGGCATGAACTGGGTGCAGGCCTTCATGACGATCGCGATCGGCAATGTGATCGTTCTCGTGCCGATGCTGCTCAACAGCCACGCGGGAACGAAATATGGTATTCCGTTCCCCGTCTTCGCCCGGGCGTTTTTCGGTGTTCGCGGCGCGAATCTGGCCGCGCTGCTGCGCGGGCTCGTGGCCTGTGGCTGGTTCGGCATCCAGACCTGGGTCGGCGGCCAGGCCGTCTTCGTCATCCTCGGCAAACTGTTCGGTGACGGCTGGACCGGCGCCGCGGAGTTCTACGACCAGCCGTGGACCCTGTGGCTGTGCTTCGCCGCGTTCTGGGCGCTGCAGATGGCGATCATCTGGCGCGGCATGGAGGCCATCAAACGGCTCGAGAGCTGGGCCGCACCGCTGGTCACCGTCGGTTTCGTGATCCTGCTGATCTGGATCCTCATCAAGGCCGGCGGTTTCGGCCCGATCTTCTCGCAGGAGTCGCAGCTGGGCTGGGGCGCGGAGTTCTGGGCGGTGTTCGCGCCGTCGCTGACCGGCATGATCGCCTTCTGGGCGACGCTGTCGTTGAACATGCCGGACTTCACGCGGTTCGGGCAGGGCCAGCGGAAACAGGCGTGGGGGCAGGTGCTCGGGCTGCCGACCACGATGTCGTTCATCGCGATCATGTCGATCATGATCACCTCGGGCGGCATGGTGGTCTACGGCGAGGCCATCTGGGACCCCGTCGAACTGGCCAGCCGGTTCGACTCGCCGATCGTGGTGATCGCCGCACTCCTCGGCATCGTGCTCGCCACGATCACCACCAACCTGGCGGCGAACACGGTCAGCCCCTCCTACGACTTCTCCAACGCGTTCCCGCGCAGGATCAGCTTCCGCATGGGCGGGCTGATCACCGGCGTCATCGGCGTCGTGATCCAGCCGTGGCGGCTCATCTCCGATCCGAACATCTACATCTACGCCTGGCTGGGCTTCTACGGCGGCGTGCTCGCCACGACCGCAGGAGTGCTCGCCGCGGGGTACTGGGTCCAGGCACGCCGAACGCTGTCGCTGACCGATCTGTTCGCCGACGGCGGCGGACGCTACTGGTTCACGGGCGGCTGGAACTGGCGCGCCCTCGCGGCGACTGTCATCGGTGCGGTCTTCGCCGTCGGCGGGGCGTACTCCGCGCCGGGCGAGGGGCCGTTCCCCGCGGACGGGCTCATCCCGATTCTTCAGCCCCTCTACGACTACAGCTGGATCGTCGGCCTCGTGGTCGCGTTCCTGGCATTCCTCGCGCTCTCGCTGCCCGGTGGCGGCGGGTCGAACAACCCGACCTCGGACAACCCCAAGTCGCACAACCCGATTCCGGAGGAGGAAACAGGTGAACGAAGTGGTGAGGGCCGCCCTGGTCCAGCAGCGGTGGACCGGTGACAAGGATTCGATGATCCAGGCGTCCGTCGACGCCATCGCCTCGGCGGCCTCGCAGGGCGCGCAGGTGGTGTGCCTGCAGGAACTGTTCTACGGACCCTACTTCTGCCAGGTACAGGACACCGAGTACTACTCCTACACCGAAGCGGTTCCCGACGGCCCGACGACCCGGCTCATGCAGGAGGTGGCCGAACGGCACGGCATCGTGGTCGTCGCCCCGATGTACGAGCAGGAGCAGCCGGGCCTGCTGTACAACACGGCAGCGGTGATCGACGCGGACGGCACCTATCTCGGCAAGTACCGCAAGAACCACATTCCCCAGGTGAAGGGATTCTGGGAGAAGTTCTACTTCCGTCCCGGCAACACGGGCTATCCGGTGTTCGACACGGCCGTGGGGCGCATCGGGGTGTACATCTGTTACGACCGGCACTTCCCGGAGGGCTGGCGGGCGTTGGGCCTGGCGGGCGCGAAGATCGTGTTCAACCCGTCGGCGACGAGCCGCGGCCTGTCGCAGTACCTCTGGCGGCTCGAGCAGCCCGCCGCGGCGGTGGCCAACGAGTACTACGTCGGCGCGATCAACCGGGTCGGCGTGGAACCGTTGGGCGACAACGATTTCTACGGCCAGACCTATTTCGCCGACCCGCGGGGACAGCTGGTCGGTGACGCGGCCTCGGACACCGACGACGAGGTCGTCGTGCGTGACCTGGACATGGGCAAGCTCGCCGAGGTGCGGAACCTGTGGGCGTTCTACCGCGACCGTAGGCCCGACTCGTACGACCCGCTGGTGAAACCCTGAGGAGGCCGATCCGATGCGCACCCTGATCCGCGGCGGCACCGTGCTCAGCAGCACCGGTGCCGTGACCGCCGACGTCCTCGTCGACGGCGAGACGATCGCCGCCGTGACCGCCCCGGGCATGCTGGCCGGGCAGAACGTGGAGGTCGACACCGAGTTCGACGCCACGGGCAAGTACGTCATGCCGGGCGGGATCGACGCCCACACGCACATGGAGATGCCGTTCGGGGGCACGTTCTCGGCCGACACGTTCGAGACGGGAACCCGTGCCGCCGCGTGGGGCGGAACGACGACGATCATCGACTTCGCCGTCCAGCCCAAGGGCAGTTCCCTGTTGTCCACACTGGACAACTGGCACGAGAAGGCCGACGGCGACTGTGCCGTCGACTACGGTTTCCACATGATCGTCTCCGACGTCAACGACGCGACGCTCAAGGAGATGGAGTCGTGCGTGGCCGCCGGGGTGAGCAGCTTCAAGATGTTCATGGCCTATCCCGGGGTGTTCTACTCGACCGACGGCGAGATCCTGCGCGCGATGAACAAGGCGGCCGACATCGGCGGCACGATCGCGATGCACGCCGAGAACGGCATCGCGATCGACGAACTCGTCGCCCGCGCGCTCGCCGAGGGCAGGAGCGAGCCGTACCAACACGGTGTCACCCGTCCCCCGGAGCTGGAGGGCGAAGCGACGTCGCGTGCGATCACCCTCGCCAAGGTCACCGGGTCACCGCTGTACATCGTGCACCTGTCGGCCGCACAGGCACTCTCGGCCGTGGCCGAGGCGCGGGACGAGGGGCAGAACGTCTTCGCCGAGACGTGCCCGCAGTATCTGTACCTGTCCATCGAGGACCTCGGAAAGCCCGATTTCGAAGGAGCCAAGTACGTCGCCTCTCCCCCGCTGCGCGAGAAGCACCACCAGCCCGACCTGTGGCGGGGCCTGCGTACCAACGACCTGTCGGTGGTCTCCACCGACCACTGCCCGTTCTGCTTCAAGGACCAGAAGGAGCTCGGGCGCGGCGACTTCACCAAGATCCCGAACGGCATACCCGGTGTCGAGCACCGCATCGACCTGCTGCACCAGGGTGTGGTGGCCGGCGAGATCTCCCTGGCCCGCTGGGTCGAAGCGTGTTCGACGACGCCGGCCCTCATGTTCGGGTTGTATCCCCGCAAGGGCGTGATCGCACCGGGCGCCGACGCCGACATCGTCGTCTACGACCCGGCGGCCGAGCAGACCATCTCGGCCGAGACGCATCACATGAACGTCGACTACTCCGCATACGAGGGCATGACGGTCACCGGCCGGTGCGAGACCGTGCTCTCCCGCGGCAGCGTCGTGGTCGACCGCGGCACCTACCACGGCCGAGCGGGACACGGCCGGTTCCTCGAACGCGACCTGTGCCAGTACCTGAACTGAGAGGAGCCGGGTGTGGACTTCGGAGTGGTGCTGCAGACCGATCCGCCCGCGCGGGACGTCGTGCGGCTGGCTGACCTGGCCGAGGACGAGGGTTTCCGCTACGGGTGGACGTTCGACTCGGTGGTGCTGTGGCAGGAACCGTTCGTCATCTATTCGCAGATCCTCGCCGCGACGTCGTCGATGACGGTCGGGCCGATGGTGACCAGCCCCGGTACGCGGGACTGGTCGGTGCTGGCCTCACTGTTCGCGACGCTCAACGAGATGTACGGCAACCGCACGGTGTGCGGCATCGGCCGCGGCGATTCGGCGCACCGCGTCATCGGCAAACCTCCGTCCACATTGGCCACCCTCCGCGACTGCATGGCTACCGTGAAGGATCTGGCCGAGGGCCGCGAGACGACCCTGCACGACACCGCGGTGCGCATACCGTGGGTGTCGGGCGGCAGGCTGGAGATGTGGATGGCCGGTTACGGGCCGAAGGCGCTGCAAACGGTCGGACAACACGCCGACGGTTTCATCCTGCAGTGCGCGGACCCGGCCATCGCACGGTGGACGATCGGTGCCGTGCGCGACGCGGCGAGCGCCGCGGGCCGTGATCCGGAGGGCATCACGATCTGTGTCGCTGCTCCAGCCTACGTCGGCGACAACGTGGCGCACCAACGGGAGCAGTTGCGCTGGTTCGGCGGCATGGTCGGCAACCATGTGGCCGACCTCGTCGCACGCTACGGCGACTCGGGGCCCGTGCCGAAGGAGCTGACCGACTACATCGCGGCGCGGGACGGGTACGACTACGCCCATCACGGTCGCGCCGGCAACCCGTCGACGGATTTCGTACCGGACGAGATCGTCGACCGATTCTGCCTGACCGGTCCCGCCGAGGCCCATGTCCGGCGACTGGAGGAACTCGCCGAGCTGGGTGTCGACCAGTTCGCCGTCTACCTCATGCACGACCGGCGCGAGGAGACACTGCGAGCCTACGGCCGCGACGTCATCGGCAAGCTCGCCGCATGACCCCGGCCGGTGTTCCGGCGGTTCGGCCGCCGGAACACCGGCCAGCCACGTCTCGACCGGACGCGACCGCTGCCGTCGGCATCGTGGCCGCCGCCCGGCCCACGATCCGGGCCCGCCGTCCGCCTCTCGGACGACCTCCGGACGCGGCCACCGACAGTTCCGACGGTGTGTCAGCCGTTGGCGGCCTCCTCGGCCGCCCGCTCGGCGGCCTTCTCCTCGCGCCAGGTCTCGTCGTCGGCGCCGCGGCGCCAGTACCCGGAGATCGACACCCGGTCGCGGGAGACATCGCACTCGTGCAGCAGGTACCGGCGCAGGTCGCGGACGAACCCCGCCTCGCCGTGGACGAACGCCTGCACCCCTGCCGCGGGGAAGTCGAGCTCGCGCACCGCGGCGACGAGGTCGTCGCCGCGGGACCGGTGCAACCAGTGCACCTGGGCGTCGGCCTTCGTCACGAGCGGCAGCTGTTCGTGCTCGTCCTCGACCAGTACGAAGACCCGGGCATCGGCACCGTCCGGCATCGCCTCGAGCGCGTTGGCGATGGCCGGCAGCGCACTCTCGTCGCCCACGAGCAGGTGACAGTCGGCCTCGTCCGACGGCGCGTAGCCGCCGCCGGGACCGACCAGCAGCACCTCGTCGCCCTTGTCCAACCGGGCCGCCCACGGGCCCGCCAGCCCGCGATCGCCGTGATGGACGAAGTCGAGGACGAGTTCGCGGGCATCCGGATCGAATCCGCGCACGGTGTAGGTCCGCATCCGGGGCCGCTGCTCGGCGGGCAGGTCGGCCAGGTCGAGCGGATCCGGATAGGTCACCCCGTCCGGCGCGAACAGCACCTTGACGTAGCTGTCGGTGCACGTGTTCGGCGTGAACGCCGCGAGGCCGTCGCCGCCACAGACGACGCGGATCAGGTGCGGGGTGAGACGTTCGGTGCGCCGCACCTCGGCGCGCATCACCGGCCTACTGCGACCTCGCTTCTCGACCATCCGTGCACTCCTCACCTCACGTCGTTCCCAGAAGTAAGGCTACCCTTAGGTAAACCCGGATGCACCCACCCGTACCACCGGTCGGGACGGGAGGGGCGCGGCACCTCCGCACTCCGCGCACACAACCGAAGACCCGGCCGCGCGACCTCCTCCTCTTGACACTTCGCCAACAAGTGGCGAGCGTGTGCTCATGACGCAGTTCGACTACGACGTCCTGGTCATCGGCTCCGGCTTCGGCGGCAGCGTGAGCGCACTCAGGCTGACGGAGAAGGGCTACTCGGTCGGTGTTCTCGAACAGGGCCGCCGGTTCGCCGACCACGAACTGCCCCGGACCTCGTGGCGGCTGCGCGACTACGTGTTCGCGCCCGCGCTGGGCTGCACGGGCATTCTGCGCATCACCCCACTCACGGAGGCGATGATCCTCTCCGGGGCGGGCGTCGGCGGCGGGTCACTGGTCTACGCCAACACGCTCTACCAACCGCCCGACGCGTTCTACGCCGACCCGCAGTGGGCTCACATCACCGATTGGAAGACCGAGCTCGAGCCGTACTACGACCAGGCGCGCCGCATGCTCGGAGTCACCAACTATCCGTGCACGACGCCCGCCGACGAGGTCATGCGCTCGGTCGCCGACGACATGGGGATCGGCGACACCCACGGCCCCGCACCGGTCGGCGTGTTCTTCGGTGAGGAGGGCACGAAACGCGGCGTGACCGTGCCCGATCCCTACTTCGGCGGCGCCGGTCCGCACCGGCGCACCTGCACCCACTGCGGCGAGTGCATGACGGGCTGCCGCCACAACGCCAAGAACACGACCGTCAAGAATTACCTGTATCTGGCCGAACGGGCTGGCGCACGGGTCCACCCGCTCACCACCGTGACCGCGGTGCGGCCCCGGCCCGGCGGTGGCTACGCCGTCGAGACCGCCGCCACCGGGAAACCATGGCGGAAGCGGACGCTGCACGCCGAACAGGTCGTCTTCTCGGCGGCCGCCCTCGGCACACAACGGCTGCTGCACCGCATGCGCGACCGCGGCGTTCTGCCGCGGCTCTCGGACCGGCTCGGGGTACTGGCACGCACCAACTCGGAGGCGATTCTCGCCGCCCGCTCCCTCCGGGAGGACACCGAGTACCACCGCGGCGTCGCCATCACCTCGTCGATCCACCCCGACGAGGTGACACACGTCGAACCCGTGCGCTACGGCAAGGGCAGCAACCTGCTCGCCCTGCTCGGTGCGGTGCTCGTCGACCCGAAGCCCGGCAGGCCGCGCTGGCTGCTCGGACTGCTGGAGATGTGGCGCCGGCGGCGGGACCTGCCGAAACTGCACAACCCGAAACGCTGGTCGGAGCAGACGATCGCACTCCTGGTGATGCAGACCCTCGACAACTCGGTCACCACCTACACCAGGCGCGGCAGGCTCAGGACGAGACAGGGCGTCGGCGAACCCAACCCGACGTGGATCCCCGCGGGTCACGATGTCACCCGGCGAGTGGCCGACAAGATCGGCGGACTGCCCGGCGGCGGCTGGAACGACCTGGCCAACGTCCCGCTGACCGGGCACTTCATCGGCGGCTGCACCATCGGCGACTCCGCGGAGACCGGTGTCGTCGATCCCTACCAGCGGCTCTACGGGTACGAGGGACTGCACGTCGTGGACGGTTCGACGATCTCGGCGAACCTCGGAGTGAACCCGTCGCTGACCATCACAGCGCAGGCCGAGCGAGCGATGGCGCTGTGGCCCAACAAGGGCGAGCCCGATCCGCGGCCCGCGCTCGGCTCCGACTACCGCCGCGTCCGGGCGGTGCCCCCGAAGAACCCGGTTGTCCCCGAGGCCGCGCCGGGTGCGCTGCGGCTCCCCCTGTCACCGGCGTGAACCGGACGCGCACATGCGAAACTGCACGGCATGACCGCCGGATCCGCGCCGAAGTGGCGCAGGCTCGAGCCCGACGAACGCAGGGAGCAGATCTTCGCCTGCGCCGCCGAGCTGTTCGGCGAGCGGCCGTACGCCGCCGTGTCCACTGGCGATATCGCGGCGCGTGCCGGTGTCGCCCGCGGGCTGATCAACCACTACTTCGGCACGAAGCGGGAGCTGTATCTCGCGGTCGTCCGGCGGGCGCTGACCCTGCCGCCGTCGGCCGTGGCCACCCTGCCGGACGGTTCCCTCACCGAACGCACCGACGCGGCCGTCGACTGGTTCCTCGACATGGTCAGCAAACAGCAGAAGACGTGGCTGGCCGCGATCACCCCGGAAGGCATCGGCCGCGACGAGGAGGTCGAGCGCATCCTCGACGAGGCCGATCGCGAGGCGGCGGGTCTGGTGCTGGAAGCGATGGGGTTCGACCGCGGGGACGAGCGCTGGGAGCAGCTGATCGCGATCGTGCGCACCTACGCGGGCATGGTGAAGGCCGCCAGCCGCGAATGGCTCGACCGCGAGACGCTCAACCGCGGTCAGGTGCACACGGTGCTGTCCCACGTGCTCCGCACACTCGTCGCGGACGTGATCCCGCGCGCCCGCAATCAGTCCGAGTAACGCCAGGTCCGTACCCGTCCCCCGGTCCGACCCGGGGTGTGGCCGCATGCCCTGGAGCATCGACACCCCGACATCGAAACTTCGCATCGTGGATAACTTCTTCTGCATTGCGATAGGGTTGGGTGTCATCTTTCGTCGGACCAGGAGTGCCCCATGACTCGACTGCAGGCCGGTCAGCCGGCCCCCGCCTTCACCCTGACCGATGCCCGTCAGCAGCAGGTCAGCTCGGCCGACTACGCCGGCCGGCACCTGATCGTCTACTTCTATCCCAAGGCCGCCACCCCGGGCTGCACCACCGAGGCCTGCGACTTCCGCGACAACCTGGCGTCCCTGGAGGCCGCCGGTTACGCCGTCGTCGGGATCTCGCCCGACGAGCCCGAGGCGCTGCGGACGTTCATCGACGATCAGGCACTCACGTTCCCGTTGCTCTCCGACACCGACCAGTCCGTGGCGCGCGCCTACGGCACGTACGGCACCAAGACGCTCGGCAACCGCACCGTGGAGGGCACGCTGCGGTCCACGTTCGTCATCGGTCCCGACGGCACCCTCGCGCACGTCGCCTACGAGGTCGACGCACAGGGCCACGTCGCCGAGCTGCGGCGCACGCTCGGAGTCTGAGCACGGTCACACCGACGACGCGGGTTCCGGCCTGAATCGGCCGGGACCCGCGTCGTCGAATGGTCGCCCGTGCAGTCCGGCTCTGGGGCGTGCACCGACCGGACGGCGACCGGACGGCGACCGGCGGCGCGGCCGAGCCGGAGCACCGGCCGCCGTGGCGATCACCGGCCGTCGCGGTGCTCTCTGCGGCCCGGCATCCGGCCGACAGCAGCGCCGAACCCGCGCAGCGCTCGTCACTCCTCCCGGGAGCCCCCGGAGCCGGCCTGCACCGGTACCCCCGCGGCGAGGCGGCTACGGTCGCTCGCGATCCGACTCCCCACGGTCTCCAGCAGCTCACGTGCCCGGGCCATCGACTCCGTCTCGTCGGCGGCCAGGTCGCTCAGCGCCCAGACGCGGTCGATCCCCGCGGCCGCCGACTGTGCCGGGTCCAGGACGTTGCGCCCGCATACCGCGACCACCGGGACGCCGCGGCGGGCGGCGCACCCTGCGACCCCGACCGGGACCTTGCCCGCCAGCGACTGCGTGTCCAAACTGCCCTCGCCCGTGACCACCAGATCCGCGGTCGCGACCTTGTCCTCGAGCCCCACGAGCTCGGAGACGACCTCCACGCCCGGTCGGCGGACCGCCCCGAGCAGTCCCAGCGCGGCGAAGCCGACACCACCCGCCGCCCCCGCGCCGGGTTCGTCCGCGGCGCCGACGACCCGTTCGGACCAGGCCACTCCCCCGGACCGCCGCGCCGCCTCCGCCAGGATCGGCACGGCCCTGCGGAGGGCCTGCGCGGTGCGGCGCACCTGCTGCGCGTCGAGTCCCTTCTGCGGACCGAAGACCTCGGCCGCCCCACCCGGGCCGGCCAGCGGTGAATCCACGTCGGCGGCGATGACGATCCGGGTGTCCCGCAACCGGGGATCCAGCGTTCGCAGGTCCGCCGCGGCGAGGTCGGCCACCCCCGCCGCCCCCTCGGTGACGGGCCGTCCTGAGTGGTCCAGCAGCCGGGCTCCGAGCGCGGACAGCAACCCCGCTCCGCCGTCGCTGCAGGCGCTTCCGCCGAGCGCCAGCACGATGCTGCGCGCTCCACGGTCCAGCGCCGCCCGCACCAGTTCCCCGGTCCCGCGGCTGGTGGCACGCATGGGATCCGCGTCGGGGCCCATGTCGCCCAGCCCGGATGCCTCGGCCAGCTCCACGACCGCGAGCGTGCCCCCGGTCCCGGCACGGGTACCCCACCGTGCCGGGACCGGTCGCCCGTCCGGGCCGGTGACCCGGTGGACCTCGATGTCCCAGTCCGCCTCCCCGTCCGCGGTCACGGCCGCGAGTGTGCCCTCGCCCCCGTCCGCCATCGGGACGGCCACCACCCGGGCCGACGGTGCTGCCCGGCGGATCCCGGAGCTCAGCGCCGCCGCCACGTCCCGGGCGGGGACGGAGCCCTTGAACGTGTCCGGAGCGATCACCACCGTGCCCGGTGATCGGCCCGCGCACCCGCCCGGTGACCCGCCGGCCGCCGCCCCCGCCATCGGCGTCACTCCGAGACGGCGAGCGCCGTGAGCGCCGTGGGCGCGTCCTCCGGCCGCTCGGCCATCGGCTCGAACTCGTTGATGGCGCTCAACGAGGTGCCCATCGAGATGTTGGTGACACGCTCGAGGATCACCTCCACGACCACCGGCACCCGGTACTCCTCGGCCTGGCTCACCGCCTTCTCGAGGGCCCCGCGGATCTTCTCCGGGTCCTCGACGCGGAGGGCCTTGCAGCCGAGCCCCTCGGCGACGGCGACGTGGTCCACGCCGTAACCGGCGTTGCGCCCCGTCGCGTTGATGTTGTCGAAGGCGAGGGAGACCTCGTAGTCCATCTCGAAGCCGCGCTGGGCCTGGCGGATCAGCCCCAGGTACGAATTGTTGACCACGACGTGGACGTACGGGATCCGGTGCTGGGCACCGACGGCGAGCTCCTCGACCATGAACTGGAAGTCGTAGTCGCCCGAGAGCGCGACGACGGTCGTGTCCGGCAGGGCGCGGGCCACCCCGAGCGCCGCGGGCCCGGTCCATCCGAGCGGCCCTGCCTGGCCGGCGTTGATCCAGGACCGCGGCCGGTAGGCGTGCAGCATCTGCGCACCGGCGATCTGGCTGAGTCCGATGGTGGTCACGTAGGTGACCTCGCGCCCGAAGGCCGCGTTCATCTCCTGGTAGACCCGCTGCGGCTTGATCGGCACGTCCTCGAAGTGAGTCTTGCGCTGCAGCGTGCCCTTGCGTGCGGCGCACCGGCGCGCCCAGTCGGCGAAGCCGAGCCCGCGGCCGCCCTCCGCTCGACGGCGCGCGGCCGTCAACAGGGCCTCCAGCGCGGCTCCCGCGTCCGAGACCACCGAGTAGTCGGGCGCGAACACCCTTCCGATCTGGGTGGGCTCGATGTCGACGTGGATGAAGCGCCGTCCCGACCGGTAGGTCTCCAGGTCGCCTGTGTGCCGGTTGGCCCAGCGGTTGCCCAGACCCAACACCACGTCGGATTCGAGGAACGTGGCGTTGCCGTAGCGGGTGTGGGTCTGGATGCCGACCATGCCCGCCATCAACGGGTGGTCGTCCGGGATGGCACCCCAGCCCATCAGCGTGGGCGAGACCGGGATGTCCAGCAGCTCGGCGAGTTCGACCAGCTCATCGGCCGCGTCGGCGTTCAGCACGCCCCCGCCGGCGACGATCAGCGGCCGCTCGGCCTCCGCGAGCATGTCCAGGATCTTCTCCGCCTGGGCCTCGGTGGCCCTCGGCGTGATCACCGGCAGCGGCTCGTAGGTGTCGATGTCGAACTCGATCTCGGTCTGCTGGACGTCCAGCGGCAGGTCGATGAGCACCGGCCCCGGCCGCGAGGACCGCATCAGCTGGAAGGCCTTCTGGAACGTGCCGGGGACCTGGGCGGCCTCCAGCACCGTCTTGGCCATCTTGGTCAGCGGCGCCGCGATGGAGGCGATGTCCACCGCCTGGAAGTCCTCCTTGTCCAGCACGGCCACCGGCGCCTGTCCCGTGATGCACAGGATGGGCTGCGAGTCGGCCTGCGCGGCGTAGAGGCCGGTGATCATGTCGGTGCCCGCTGGGCCCGACGTCCCGATGCAGACCCCGATGTTGCCCGGGGCAGCGCGGGTGTAGCCGTCGGCCATGTGGGAGGCGCCCTCCACATGGCGCGCCAGCGTGTGGCGGATCCCTCCGCGGGCCTTCATCGCCGAGTACAGCGGGTTGATCGCCGCACCGGGCAGCCCGAAGGTCTCCACAGCGC
This sequence comes from Prauserella sediminis, assembly GCF_014195435.1. Taxonomy (NCBI): domain Bacteria; kingdom Bacillati; phylum Actinomycetota; class Actinomycetes; order Pseudonocardiales; family Pseudonocardiaceae; genus Prauserella; species Prauserella sediminis. The sequence goes on from NZ_JACIBS010000004.1 coordinate 48,029, forward strand.
CCTCCTTCTCGAGGATGAGCGCTATCGCATCAACTGCGCGCATGCGTGTCATCGCGCGCCTCCTTCTCTGTGGGACGTCTGCTGGGATGTGGATCGTGGCTGGGTGGTTGGGACACGACCACGGATCCGCCGCCGGTCAGGCGACGTTCCGCGTGCTGCCGGAGTCCCCTGAACCGCTGGAGAGCTGCTCGACGAGGGTGAACAGCCCTGAGTGGTCGAGGTGGCCGTTGCCCTGCTGGACCGTCGCGGCGACCAGCTGGGCCACGGACGCGGCCAGCGGCGTCGCGACGCCGGCTTCGCGGGCGGCGGAGGTGACGATGCCCATGTCCTTGTGGTGCAGCTGGAGCCGGAAGCCCGGCTCGAAGGAACGGTCGAGCATCTTCTGGCCCTTCTGGTCGAGCACCTTGGAACCCGCCAGCCCACCGCCGAGGACCTGCAACGCCGCCGTGGTGTCCACGCCGTACGCCTCGAGGAAGGCCACGGCCTCGGCGAGCGCCTGGATGTTCACCGCGACAATGAGCTGGTTGGCGGCCTTGACGGTCTGCCCGGAGCCGGAGGGGCCGACGCGCACGATCGTCTTGCCGACGGCGTCGAAGACCTCGGCCATGGCGTCGAAGTCGGCCTGCTCGCCGCCGACCATGATGGACAGCACGCCGTCGATCGCGCCCTGTTCGCCGCCGGAAACCGGGGCGTCGAGCGGCTTGAGACCGGCCTCGCGGGCCTGGCGGGCAAGCTCGATTGCCGTGTCCGGACGGATCGTGGAGGCGTCGATCCAGGTGGTCCCCGCCCTGGCGTTGGCGAGGATGCCGTCGTCACCGGTCAACACGGCCTCGACGTCCGGGGAGTCCGGGACCATGGTGATGATGACGTCGGCCTCGGCGACGGCCTCGGCGATCGAGCCGGCGGCGGTGCCGCCCGCGGCGGCGAGCGCCTTCGCCTTCTCCGGGGAGCGGTTGTAGCCGCTGACCGCGAAGCCGGCGCCGACAAGGTTCTTGGCCATCGGCAGGCCCATGATGCCCAGTCCGATGACGGCGATGTTCTTGCTCATGAGTTCGGTGTCCTCTCGACGTGTGTCCCCCACGCCGGCCTCCCCCGGCGCGGGGCGGGTGGTGCGATGTATGCGCGTCCGCGCGGGCCGGTGATCAGCCCAGCGAGCTACCGGCGGGCTGCCGGAGCCAGTCGAACGCGGTGTCCTGCTCCTGCTTGTATTCCAACGCCACGGAGCCGGTGTAGCCGCGGGCGTAGGCGAGGTCGATCCACTCCTGCAGCGGCAGGTCACCGGTGCCCGGCGCGCCGCGGCCCGGGGAGTCGGCGATCTGCACGTGACCGAACTGCGGCGCGTGCTGCTCGATGACCGCGGCGACGTCGTCGCCGTTGACGGCCATGTGGAAGAAGTCCGCCAGCAGCGCGACGTTGGTCGCCCCCGCTCGGTGGACCTTCTCGACGACGGCGAGGGCGTCGGCGGCGGTCTTCAGCGGGTAGGCCTCCGCGCCGGACACCGGCTCGACGAGGACGGTGCCGCCGATGGGCGCCACCGCCTGGGCGGCGGTGATCAGGTTCTCGACGGCGAGCTCGTCCTGGGCCTGCGGCTCCTGGTCGCCCTGACGCAGCCCGTACAGGGCGTTGAACGCCGTGCAGCCGGTGCGACGGCCGATCTCGGCGGCGAGGGCGGCGTTGTCGGCGAATTCGGCGCGGTGGCCCGCCACCGAGACCATGCCGCGGTCACCGCCCGCCATGTTGCCGGCCCAGAAGTTCAGGCCTGCCAAGGAAACCCCGGCGGCGGAGAGCGAATCGACGAAGGCGTCGACGTCGGCGTCGGAGGGGTGGGGCTCGCCGTCGAACGGCCACCAGAACTCGACGCGGGTGAAGCCGGCACGGGCAGCCGCCGCGGCGCGATCGACGACCGCATGCTCGGTCAGCAGTGTCGAGCAGTTGACGATGTAGCTCTCGGGTGAGGTGACGTTCATGCGCGATGCCATGAGGGCCTCCTGTGGGGATCTCGGTGGGACACCTGAGTGGGACATCCAAATGCGGAGAACTCCACATTGTGGAAGTTTGACTCCGTAAGATGAAAAAAGCATAGGGCGGGGGCCGAAGCGTGGTCAACCACCCCACTCCGGTCGACCCCGGACGACGGACGGATGACCGACACCCCCGGAGACATTCCGGACCGGCGGCGCGGCCAGCCTGAAGTCGCCGTGGAACCCGCCGCGAACAGGGACGATCCGATTCACATCAGAAGCGCGGCCGCCGTCACGCCGGTCGCTCATCGCTGAACTCGCAAGGCGTCGGCGCATCGCCTGTTGACCGCGAGCAGGTGACTGAATCACCATACGGAATGCCAATATCGCATCGCGGAGTTCAAGCTTCGACCGTGCAAGACCGCCGCCCCACGGCCTCCGGCGCCCGCGCCGCCGCGAGCCCCATCGATGCCGTACGACCCGGGCGGCGGTAGGCACGACACCTCAGAAAGGTGCTCAACGATGAGCAAGAAGACCTCCCGAGACGCGCAGCCGCGGCAGGCGAACCCGCCCTCCCCGGTGCGCCCGGAGGATGAACGGCTGCCCCTCGGCAAGCTCGCCACGTTCGGGTTGCAGCACGTGCTCACGATGTACGGCGGGCTGATCGCCGTCCCCCTGATCGTCGGCGGGGCCGCCGGGCTGAGTGCCGACCGCACGGCGGTGCTCGTCACCGCGAGCCTGTTCATCGGCGGCCTGGCCACGGTGCTGCAGAGCGTGGGACTACCGTTCCTCGGCTCCAAACTGCCCCTGGTGCAGGGCGTGTCCTTCGCGTCGGTCGCGACGATGGTGGCGATCCTCGCCGGACCCGGCAACGACCTGTCCACGGTGGCGGGCTCCATCGTCGCGGCCAGCATCCTGGGTTTCGTGGTGGCGCCGTTCTTCGCCCGTATCATCCGGTTCTTCCCACCGGTGGTCACCGGAGTGGTCATCACCGCCATCGGCCTGACGCTGGTACCGGTGGCCGCGGACTGGGCGATGGGCGGTGACTCCGAGTCCGACGACTACGGTTCGCTGGCCAACATCGGCCTGGCGTTCCTGACGCTCGTGATCATCCTGCTGCTGAGCAAGGTCGGCTCGGCGACGCTGTCGCGACTGTCCATTTTGCTGGGTCTCGTCGGCGGAACCCTCGTCGGCGCACTGCTCGGGCTGACCGATTTCAGCGAGGTGGGCTCCGGCTCGCCGGTCGCCGCACCGGAGTTCCTGGCCTTCGGCGTGCCGGAATTCGACATCGCCTCGATCATCTCGATGACCATCGTCATCCTGGTGATCAAGACCGAGACCGCCGCCGACATCATCGCGGTCGGCGAGATCATCGGCACGTCGGTCGACCGCCGCCGGATCGCCAACGGTCTGCGCGCCGACATGCTCTCCTCGGCCGCGGCCCCGCTGTTCGGTTCCTTCACCCAGTCCGCCTTCGCCCAGAACGTCGGCCTCGTGGCCCTGACCGGGGTCAAGAGCCGCTTCGTGGTCGCCAGCAGTGGTGTCATCATGATCGTGCTGGGGCTGCTGCCGATCTTCGGCCAGGTCATCTCGGCGATCCCGATGCCGGTGCTCGGCGGGGCCGGCGTCGTCCTGTTCGGCACGGTGACCGGGTCCGGCATCCGGAACCTGCGCAGCGTGTCCTACGACGGCAACATGAACCTCATCATCGTGTCGACCTCGCTGGCGTTCGCGATGATCCCGGTGGTGAAGGAGGACTTTTACCACCACTTCCCCGAGTGGTTCCAGACGATCTTCCACTCCGGCATCTCGTCGGCGGCCATCATGGCGGTGCTGCTGAACCTGTTGTTCAACGAGCTCACCGCCGGCAATTCCCGCAACCCGTCGGTGTTCGCCGCCAAACCGGTGCGGGTGCTCTCCCCGTCGGATCTGCGGGACCTGCGCGAAGGCGACGTGTTCGTCGACGGGCGGTTCGTCGACTGCGACGGCGAGGAGGTCCCGCTGGTGCCCGACGACAAGCTCGAGGAGGTCCGCGCGAAGATCGAGTGCGGCGAGATCACCGACACCAGCCAGATTCCCGAGGTGGTCGCCCCCGACGGAGACGACCCGTCGGATGCAGGACCCGACGGCGGCGGCACCGGACGCACCGACGAGACAGGCGCCGCGCAGGAGCCGCCCCGGCCCCGGCGCGAGCCCCAGGTCCACGGCACGGCCGAACGCCAGGACTGAACCGGCCGCACACCGGCCTGCCGGACGCGGGTACGGGCACGGGGCGGCGACGAACATCCGGGGCCGAGGTGCAGCACGCACCTCGGCCCCGCCATCGTGTTGCGCTTTCCGGGGGCCGTGTCGCGCTTTCCGGGGGCCGTGTTGCGGATGTCGGGGCTCGTGTTGCGGGTTCGGGGTGTGCGCCTGTTGCGGGTTGCACGCCGCGGCTTCGAGACACGGCGGCAGCCGTCGTCCCCGCTGCCGTTACGCCGGCGCACGCGACACGGTCCGGGCCCCACGGACCCCCGGAACCGTCGGCCCACCGGCCCTCCCCAAACCGGCTGCCCGGGGAGCGGCTGTCCACGAACGACGGTCCGGACACGACGGCGCCCGGGCCGATGTGCGAAACCTCGGCCCGGGCGCCGCAGACCGCCGCGACGAACCGGCGACGAAACCGGCAGCTGCCGGCGGAACGACGCGGTGGTCAGCCTGCCGTCGCGCTCACAGCATCACTTGCCGGTTGACGTCCTTGTAGAGCAGGTAACGGAAGGGACCGGGGCCACCGGCGTAGCAGGCCTGCGGGCAGAAGGCGCGCAGCGAGAGGAAATCCCCCTCCTGGACCTCCACCCAGTCCTCGTTGAGCCGGTAGACGGCCTTGCCCTGCAACACGTACAGCCCGTGCTCCATCTCGTGCGTCTCGGAGAAGGGAATCACCGCGCCGGGCTCGAAGGTGACGATGTTGACGTGCATGTCGTAGGCGACGTCCTGCGGATCGAGCAGCCGCGTGGTGCGCCACCGCCCCTCCGTGCCCGGCATCGGGCTGGGCTCGATGTCCTGTTCCCGCCCGACGACGGGGCCGGGCCGCCTGCCCGGCAGCGGCTGGTGCCGTTTGCGCAACCAGTGCAGCCGGGCCGGCTGCTCGCCGGCGGCGTGCAGCGTCCACGCCGCCGCAGGCGGCACGAAGGCGTATCCGCCGGGGCCGAGACGATGCGCGGCGCCGTCGAGGGTCAGGTCCAGCTCGCCCTCCATGACGAAGAGCAGACCTTCGACCTCCGGCTGCGGCTCGGGATCGTCGGAACCGCCGCCCGGGGAGATCTCGAGGATGGTCTGCGAGAAGGTCACCGCTCCCCCGGCGACCGGCCGGTGGAGCACCCACGCCCGGGTGTCGCGCCATTCCGGCAGCACGGTGGTGACGATGTCGCGCAGCACCCCACGCGGGATCACCGTGTATGCCTCGGTGACCCGCGCCCGGTCGGTGAGCAGGTCGGTCTGCGGCGGGTGGCCGCCGTGCGGGGCGTAGTAGCCGGTCGTGGCCGCGGGCCGCTCCGGTGCGTCTCGATGGTCTGCCACAGGGGCTCCTTCCTCGAAGGGACGACGGTCAGGGAACCGAATGTGCTCAGCCGGGCATCCTCGTCCGTCCGGTGCGTGTGAGGTGTTCCAGCTCCTCCCGGTCGATGCCGACCGAGCACTCCAGGTCGGCGACGGCGAGTGCGCCGCAGTCGAGTCCGCGGCGGATGTGGCCTGCGAGGGCCATCGCGGTCGCCGGTTCGTCGAGCACCGCGCCGTGCTCGCGGCGGACGTAGGCGCGGAGCCGGGCGGCGGCCGGGCCGAAACCGAGCCGGAAGAAGTGGAAGGTCGCCAGGTGCCGCGTGGGCAGGTGGTGCGGGTGCATGTCCCAACCCTGCCGGATGCCGTGCTGCAGTTGCCGCCGCACCAGCGCGGCGTGCAGGTCCCAGGCGGCCAGCACGGCGTCGTCGTCGCCGAGGGGCAGCACGTTGGTCGACCCGTCGGAGATCTCGACGCCGGTGCCTGCGACGGCCAACAGCATCTGGTGCTTGGCGACGTCGGCCACCGGGTGATCGGGCGCCTGCTGCGCCGCCGGCACTCCGACGGCGGCGCTGTAGTCGAACGTGCCGTAGTGCAGCCCGGTGACCCGGCCCTCGCCGGCCCGCACGGCCGCGGCCAGCGGCACCGTCCCGTCGGGCCCGAGGATCAACCGTGGCGTCTCGACCTGGATCTCAAACCCGATGACGCCGTCGCCGAGGCCGTGGGCCCGCTCGAGCGTGCGGCAGACCTGCACCATGGCGCTGACCTGTTCTGGGGTGGAGACCTTCGGCAGTGTGATCACCAGGCCGCGCGGCCAGGTCCCTGCGGCCTCGAGCACGTGGGCCACGAACAGGTCGAGGGTGCGCAGTGCGCGGCGGCGTACCGGGGCCTCGAAGCATTTGATCCGCAGTCCGATCCGGCGAGGAGCCGGCGCTCCCGATGTCCGGCCGACGCGGCGGCCCGCCTCGGCGGCCCAGTGGTCCTCCTCCTCGTCGCTCCGGTCGCCGAAACCGTCCTCGAAGTCCAGTCGCAGGTCTTCGATCGGCTCGCTGTGCAGCTTGGCGGTCACCGCCTCGGCGAGCCCGGCGGCCGCCTGCTCGCGGGCTGCCGCACCGGCCGGTGAGTCCGGCGCCGATCCGGTGGTGCGCACCGGGCCGGGCTCCCGTTCCGCGGCGCGCAGCACACGCTCGGCCAGCGCCTGCATACCGCCGTGTCGCTCGACGGCCGTGAGGGCGCGCTCGCCCCATTCCCCGGGCAGGCCCGGGTGCCAGGAGTCGGCGGGGACGTAGACGGTGTGGACCGGCTGCGGTGCGGCGACCCCGTCGTGGCGGGCTGCCAGTTCGGCGTCGACACCGGCCAGACGCGTATCCAGGTCCGCGGCGAGCTCCTCGCCGAGCACGCCGTGGAAACTCGGCGCACTCATGCACTCGCCCCCTCGGCGACGACCGGGGCGTGGTCCTCGACGACCTTCGCGGCGGACCGTGCCGCGACCGCGTCCCGGCGCGCGGCCTCGGCGACGGCGGCTGCGACGCGCTCGGCCACCCCGTGTTCGAAGACCGTGGGAATGATGTGGTGCGGATTCAGCGCCTCGCCGGAGATGCACCCCGCGATCGCCTCGGCGGCGGCGACCAGCATGTCATCGGTGATGTCGCTGGCCCCCGCGTCCAGCAGGCCGCGGAAGAAGCCGGGGAAGGCCAGCACGTTGTTGATCTGGTTCGGGTAGTCGCTGCGCCCGGTGGCCACGACGGCGGCGGTGCGGCCCGCCACCGCGGGGTCGACCTCGGGGTCCGGGTTGGACATCGCGAAGACCACCGCGTCCGAGGCCATCGCCGCGATGTCGGCGCCGTCCAGCAGGTCGGGTGCGGAGACACCGATGAACACGTCGGCGCCGACCACGGCTTCCTTCAGCGTGCCGGTGACGCCCTCCGGGTTGGTGTGTGTGGCCAGCCAGCCGCGGTGGGCGTCGGCGTACTCGGCCCGCGGGTCGAGCACACCACTGCGGCCGCAGACGACGATGTCGCGCGCGCCGGCGGCCTGCAGCAGCTTCGCGATGGCGTGGCCGGCCGCGCCGGCCCCGGAGATCACGATGCGGACGTCGTCGAGCCGCTTGGTCACGACCTTCAGCGCGTTCCTCAGGGCCGCCAACGTGACGATGGCGGTGCCGTGCTGGTCGTCGTGGAACACCGGGATGTCGAGTTCCTCGCGCAGCCGGGCTTCGATCTCGAAGCAGCGGGGCGCGGCGATGTCCTCCAGGTTGATGCCGCCGTAGGCCGGGGCGAGAGCCTTGCAGATCGTGATGATCTGCTCGGTGTCGCGGGCGTTGAGGGGTACCGGCCAGGCGTCGACGCCGGCGAACTCTTTGAAGAGCACGGCCTTGCCCTCCATGACGGGCATGGAGGCCTCGGGGCCGATGTCACCGAGTCCCAGCACCGCGGAGCCGTCGGTGACGACGGCGACGGTGTTGCGCTTGATGGTGAGCCGGCGGGCGTCGGCGGGGTTGGCCGCGATGGCGCGGCAGACGCGCGCGACGCCCGGGGTGTAGGCGCGGGAGAGGTCGTCGCGGGTGCGGATCGGCGCCTTCGGCGTCGATTCCAGCTTGCCACCGAGGTGGACCAGGAACGTGCGGTCCGAGGACTTCTTCACCGTCACGCCCTCGAGTGCGGAGAGGACGGAGGCCACCTCTGCGGCGTGCTCGGCGCCGAGGGTGTCGCAGGTGATGTCGACGAGCAGCTCGTTCTGAGCGGCTTCGACGACGTCGAAGGCGGTCAGCGCCGCGCCGGCATCCGCGACCGCCGCCACCAGATCGGTGGCCGACGACGGTCCGGCGGGTGTCGCCACCCGCAGCGTGATGGAGTGTCCGGGGCTCGGCTGTGTCATGGAGTGGGCCTTTCCGATCAACAGTGATCATCGTTCCACAGGGAGGTTCAACACCGGAGGGTTTTCCGCAATGCGAACTATACTCTCCGCGATACGGTAACTTAGATGGCTCTCGCCGCCCACCCCACAGCGCGAATCCGGCCGCACCGCAACGCCCCGTCGGGGCTCGGAGGCCGATACCGGATAGAGTCGGACACACCAGAGTCGATCTAGAGTGCCGGTGGAGCCCGCCGCGCCCACTCCCGACCTCGAGGAGGACGCCGACGCCATGGTCAGCAGCACCCCTGCCGACCGGCCGACGCGCGGCGGAGTCCAATCCGTCGAGCGCGTCTTCGACCTGCTCTCGGTGATCGCCGCCTCCGGTGGCCGCACCACACTCAGCGAGCTGGCCGCGGCCGTCGACCTGCCGATTCCCACGATCCACCGCCTGCTGAAGACGCTACTCGGCATCGGTGTGGTGCGGCAGCTACCCGACCGGGGCTACGCCCTGGGCCCGGAGCTGGCACGCCTGGGCGAACTCGCCGGACGTCAGCTGGGCGCGCTCATCCGGCCTCATCTGCGCACGCTGGTCGATCAGCTCGGCGAGAGCGCCAACGTCGCCACCCTCGACGGCGACATGGTCGTCTACGTCGACCAGGTCCCGTCGCCGCACCAGATGCGCATGTTCACCGAGGTGGGCCGCCGCGCCCACACCCACGACACCGGCGCGGGCAAGGCGATCCTCGCGCAGCTGCCCGTCGAGCAGGTCCGCCAGATCATCAACACCGCCGGCCTGCCGCCGCACACCGATCACAGCATCCGTTCGCTCGAAGAACTGGAGGAGGAGCTCGACCGCATCCGCGAGCGGGGCTACTCCGTCGACGAGCAGGAGCAGGAGCTCGGAGTGCGCTGCTACGCCACGGCGGTGCCGAACGCGCCGACGCCGCTGGCGATCTCCGTCTCGGGTCCCACCAGCCGTGTGGGCGAGGACTTCGCCGATCGCGCCGTCCCGCTACTGCAGCGCTGCGCCGAGCAGATCTCCGAGGCCCTCGCGCAGGCATGACCAGCCGGCTCCGCCGACACGCACATCGCCCACCGGCCCATCACCCCGACAGTTCATCACCCCGGCGACGCATCGCCCCACCGGCCCGTCACCCGGCAGTGCATCGCCCCACCGGCGGCCTGGCCGTCGCCCGGACGCGCGCCGAGGAGGCAACGCGGCCGGGCGACGAGTCGCGCCGGCTCAGCAGAAGCCGTTGACGACGGCCCAGACATCCGGCCGTTCGGTCGCCTCCTCGCGCGCGATGGTCGCCTCGATCAGGCCGTAGGGCCGGTCGGCGGCGTAGAACACCTCGTTGGGGTTCTCCAGCCCGAACGGCGAGAGGTCCGAGACGAAGTGGTGCTTGTTCGGGCAGGAGAAACGGATCTCCTCGATCTCGTCGACGGCGTCGATCACGTTCTGACCCATCTGGTACAGCGTGTGCTGCAGCGCCTTGGAGTAGTGGTCGGTGAACGTCGACAGGATGATGCCGCGCACCTGCCGGTAGACCGCGTCGAAGTCCACGTCGGTGGTGTTGTATCGCCAGCGGGTCGAGATGTCGGTGGCCAGGATCCGGTCCTCGGTCTCGCCCAGCGTCGTGTACTTGTCCTTCGGATAGCCCACGAATCCCGACTCCGTCGTCTTGAGCACCGTGAGCCCGTAGAAGCCGGCGACCAGCTGGTCGTCGGCGCCGTCGCGCACCAGCACGGCGGTGCGCACCTCCGGCTCGGAGCGGAAGAACGAGTGGTCGTGGCCGTCGATCCGCGACCAGCCGTACTCCTCGGCGGACCAGCGACCGCCGGTGACCCAGTCGAAGGAGGCGGTGAAGTGGCCCGCCAGGGTCAGCAGGAACCGCTCGGGCGAGTCGACACCCTCCTCCTTGGCCTTGGCGAAGACCGTGTTCTTCTGGGTGTCGGTGGCGACCACGTGCCCGTTGTCGCCTTCGGTGTGCGCCGCCTCGAAGTCGCCGTGCAGTTGCGAGGTGACGTTCAGATCCCGCAGTTCGTGGCGCGGGGTGTCCCGGTACACCCGGACCACGTGGTTCTCGGCCTTGCCGTACTGGTTGCTCGTGAGCTTCACAGCGCTCATCGCGTGCTCCTGTTCTCGAAGGATGTCCCGCGCCAGCCGCCGGGGAACGCCGCGTGGCCGAGTGCTCCCTCGTGCCCGATCCGCACCGTCCCGCCGACTCCTGGGTCAGCTGCCGCGATACGTGGAATAGGCGAACGGACTCAGCAGCAGCGGGATGTGGTAGTGCTTCTCCCCCGGCTGCACCGTGAAGTCCACGGTCACCGACGGGTGGAAGTGCGCCTGCCCCCGTGCGGCGAAATAGGAACCCGTCCGGAAGGTGATCCGGTAGTCGCCGGACTCCAGGGTCTGTGGGCCGAGTTCGGAGACGCGACCGTCCTGGTCGGTCCGGGCTGCGGCGATACGCGCGCCGTCGGCGGCGTACAGCTCGACGTCGACGCCGGCGGCGGGTGTGCCGCTGGTGGAGTCGAGCACGTGGGCGGTGATGAAGCTCATCGGAGAAGTCCTTCCAGTCGCAGGGCGGCGATCTGCTCGAGCTGCTCACCGGTCTCGGCGAGCTCGTCGTCGGGATCCTGCTCCAGCCGGCGTTCGAGTTCGTCGAGGATCTCGCGGTGACTCCGGCCTGCGGCGCGGATGAGGAAGACCCGCCCGAAGCGCTCCTCGTAGGCGGCGTTACCCGCGGCCAGACGCTGTTCGACGTCGGCGTCGGCCTCCCCGAGTCCCGCCTGCTCCCGGCGGGAGTGGCGGGCCTCGGCCGAGCCGCCCTTCGACCGCTCCCCGATCCTCGGATGATGGGCCAGAGCGGCCTCGATCTCCGCGGGCCGCAGCGGGTGCGCGACCTGCCGCGCCGCGGCCACGCAGGACTCGACGTCGGTGTAGGGACGCCCGTCGGCCACCGCGTGGATCCAGCGGTCGACGTCGAGGCACGGCCGGAGCGCCTCCACCGCCTCAGCGACGGCGAGGCTGTTGAACTCCTCGAGCGTCATCGACTCCTCTTCTCGCATCACGGACTAAAACTTTCGCTATCCGTAACTTTGAGCCGCGGCTCTGGGAGATGTCAAGGCGCCGAGCCGACCGAGATCGCACGCGGCCCCGGGAATGAGCACCGGAAGGTTCGAGACCAGGAACGGGGCGCCCGATCACCCCGGGACACGGGCGGCGACGGCGGACATCGGCGGCGGGCCGCGCGTCATCGCGGTCGCCGTGACACCAGCCGGGACGGCCGGTCGAACCACCGATCACACCCGTGCGATACAGCTCCGGCGCCCGCCGGGACCCGGACGGACCGCCCTCACCACGACCGCGTCCACGGGAACGGTGCCGTCACGGGAACCACACCACCCACGGGAACGCAGTCCTCCGGCGCCTGCGGGCACGAATCGCCCCGCCCTCCCCTGCGCAACCGTCCGAATCGGACAGGTGATCGCACCGAATCCGGCGCACTAACGGCATTTGTTCGTCCGACTAGCGGTAGGTCACGTGGTCGGCGGTCGGGCCGTCGAAGTGGCCGTGTTCGTTGAACGACACGAGCGTCAGGCCCGAGCGGCCGGTGGCGAGCTTGCTGATCCCGGCGTTCACCGCGACGCGGCTCAGCGGCACCAAGTGGGTCTCCGGAGTGCCGAGCAACAGCCCGCACAGCGTCGCGATCACACCGCCCGAGGTGAACACGACGGCCTGCTCACCTTTGCCGAGCGCGCCGGCCACCTCGGTGACGGCTGCCTCGACGCGGTCGCGGAACGCGGTCCACGTCTCGGCCGCATCACTTTGCGTTCCTGCGGCCGCCCACGCCGCGAGCGCCGCCTCCAGCACGCGCTGGAAACTCCGCGGATCCTGCGCGTCCTGCGGCCTGCCGTCACCGTGCGCGCCGAGGACGTCGCCGTCGGCGTACTCGTTCCAGCGCGGGTCCTCGGTCACCGTGACGCCGGGCGCACATTCGGCCAGGGCCAGCTCCGCGGTGTCCCGCTGCCGGGACAGCGAACCGCACCACGCCTGGTCGACCCGCACCTGCCTGCGCGCCAGCTCGACGCCCACCAACCCGGCCTGCTCGCGGCCCAGGTCGGACAGCTTGTCGTAATCGGCTGCCCCGAACGACGCCTGCCCGTGCCGCACCAGGTGGATCGCGCCCATCAGACGAGCTTCCGGAACACACCGACCGGTAGCGCCTTGAGCAACACCGACAGCGGCGTCCAGGGCCACGACGGCACGTACGCGGTGGCGCGCTCGGATTCGACGGCCTTCACCATCGCGTCGGCACCGCGGTCCGCTCCGGCGACCAGCGGGGTGCGCCCACCGGAGCGCGAGGTCATCTCCGATTCGATGAAGCCCGGCAGCACGGTGCTGACCCGGATCGGGGATCCGTACACGTCGGCCCTGATGCCGTCGGCGAGCGCCGCCGCACCGGCCTTCGACGCGCCGTAGGCCGTCATGTTGCGCGGCATGCCGCGGATCGCACTGAACGACGACACCACGACGAGGTGGCCGGCGTTCTGCTCCCGGAACAGTTCCATCGCGGCCTCGCACTGCGCCAGGGCTGCCACCAGATTGGTCTCGATCGTCTGGCGGTTCGCGGCGAAGTACCCGGTGCCGATCGGCTGTCCCTTGCCGAGACCGGCGTTGACGATGACCCGGTCCAGTCCGCCGAGCTCGTCGGCCATCGATCGGAACACGGTGAACACGTCGTCGTGGGCGTTCACGTCGAGACCGGCCACCGCCACGCGGATTCCGGGGTGCCGTTCGGTCAGTTCCGCTGCCAACGCGTCCAGCCGGTCGGTGCGGCGTGCGCACAGCGCCAGGTCCCGGCCCGCGGCGGCGAACCGCCGGGCCATGCCCTCGCCGAGCCCCGAGCTGGCGCCGGTGATCAGGATCCTCTTCCGGGTGGTCATGCGCCGAACTCTGCCATGCCCGCCGCCGCGTGCGGAGTGTCGGTGACAACACACTCCCGCAGCGGACAAGGCCAGGTGCACGACGACCGGTGGCCCGGCGCCGTCGGGCGCCGGGCCACCGGTGCAGTCCGCCCGCTGCCGCGGGCTTCACTCAACAGCCGATCACTGCTGCACCGTGTTGAGCAGGAGGTTCGGCGTGGCGCCGGTCGGGTTGGTGATGACGTCCGGCGTCGCCGACGTCGTCAGCGCCTCGGACACCTCGGCCGGGGTGGCCTCCGGGTTGTCGGCCAGGTACAGCGCCGCGGCACCGGCCACGTGCGGAGCGGCCATCGACGTGCCGGACAGGGCCGTCTCACCGCCGCCCATCTGGGCCGACACGATGTCCACGCCCGGGGCGTAGATGTCGACGACCTCGCCGTAGTTGGAGAAGTCGGCCTGCTCGTCCTGCTCGCCCGAGGCCGCCACCGTGATGGCGTCCTCGACCCGCGCCGGCGAGCTGCCGCTCGCATCGGAGCTCTCGTTGCCCGCGGCGACGGCGAACGTCACGCCGGCGTCGATCGCACCCTGCACCGCGGTGTCGAGAGCCTCGTCAGGGGTGCCGCCGAGGCTCATGTTGGCCACGGCCGGACCCGAGGCGTTCTCGGCGACCCACTCGACGCCGGAGATCACGCCGTCGGTCGTGCCCGAGCCGTTCGCGTCCAGCACGCGCACCGGCACGATGTTCGCACCCTTGGCGACGCCGTACTCGGTGCCGGCGACCGTGCCGGCTACGTGCGTGCCGTGGCCCTGCTCGTCGTCGGCGTCATCGTCGTTGTCGATGAAGTCCTTGCCGGGCTGCACGCGGTCGCCGAAGTCCTCATGGCTGGCGTCCACACCGGTGTCGATGACGTACGTGGTGACGTTGTCGGCCGGCGTGTTGTAGGTGTACGAGTCGTCCAGCGGCAGCTGCGCCTGGTCGATGCGGTCCAGACCCCACGACGGGGTCGGCGACTGCGTCTCGGTCGCGTGCACCCGCTGGTTCTGCACGACGTAGTCGACGGACGGGTCGGCCGCCAGCCGCTTCGCCTCCGCCTCGTCGGCCTTGACGGTGAAGCCGTTCAGCACGGTGTCGTAGGTCTTCGACACGTTCGTGCCGTACTCACCGGCCAGCTGCGTGGCCATCGTCGACACCGAAGCCGTCTTCGTCCCGTCCTCGAGGACGACGATGTAGCTGCCGTCGACCGCGTTGGGCGTGTTCGCCGAGAGGATCTTCCCCTCCGGCGCCGCAGCGGCGGACCCCAGGCCGGCCGCGACCAGTCCGGTCACACCGGCCGCCACGACGCCCACGTTCAGGCTCCGCCTCAGCTTGCGAGAGTTACCCATTCGGATTCCTTCCGTTATCCCGGCAGGTTCGCGACTCATGCAAGCGGCGCGGTAAGCCCAGTGGCAATGATTCACAGTTACCAGTTGTGGACTGAACACCGTAATGAGCGATAGTCCGAATGGTCTAAATGTCACTATGTGCAGTCAACCACTGACGCGTTACAGGATCCTGCTAGCGTTGTCCATATCGTTATCGGTGCGGCATCGGGAGGCGATCCGGCACGTGAGTGGCACCGCGTTCTCGGCGGCCCTGCGCTCCGCCATCGCCACGAGCGGACTCGGTCTGGACCGCATTCAGGCACGACTTCAGGATCACGGCATCACGATCAGCGTCACCGCGCTGAGCTATTGGCAATCCGGAAAACGACAACCGGAACGCCAGAGTTCGATCTCCGCGGTGCGCACGCTCGAAGAGATTCTGGACGTACCGACCGGCACCCTGCTCGGTCTGCTGCCCCCGCCCCGGCCGCGCGGCAGCACGTCCCGGCGCAGACTCGATGACCGCTCACGGCGCCTCAGCCTCGACGATGCACGCGACGTGTCGCTCGTCGGACTGCACGACCACTGCGTGGTCACCGAGGGCGACCTGCCCGGGGAAGGTGCACACAGCACCGTGACGGCCAAGGCCGTCTTCCGCGCCCGCGCCGACGGCCAGGACCGCTGGTTGCTGGCCTACCGACAGGACGGCTCGGACGACGAAGCCCCGGAACTCACGGCGTTACGGAACTGCTCGGTGGGCCGCATCGAAGCCGACCCCACCACGAACCTCACCCTCGCGGAGCTGATCTTCAGCAACGCGATCGACACCGGCGAGACGCATCTCGTCGAATACTCGCTGTCCTATCGGCACGATCCGTGTCCCGACACCCGGAAGGCGCATTTCCGGGAATTCTGGGAACCCATCCCCGAATACCTGCTCGAAGTCGATTTCGAGCAGGCACATCCGCCCGAGCAGTGCTGGCGGTATTCCTACCGCAACCACGGCGGCACGGCCGAGTCCCAGGACGTCACACTCGACGACCTGGGGCGCGCACACGCCGTCGCCGTGGATTTCGGCCCCGGAGTCTTCGGGATCGGCTGGCTGTAGCGACTTTCGTCGGTCCGATCACCGAGCGTGGCCCGCCGAGTGTGATCGCCGCAGGCGACGTCGGTCGCACCAGATTGCCGGATACCGCACCACATATCCGATTTCGCCGCCGTCGTCCGATTTCGACGGGAACTTCCGTCGGTACCCGTACTCCTCGATTGCCCCGGAGCCGGAGAAATCCGAACCGGACCGTGGGCGGCCGAACGCGAAACGGCGCCGGAATCCCGCGGATTCCGGCGCCGTGACAGCGGTGGATGCTCAGCCGAGCTTGTCGCGCAACAGTTTCCCGGTCGCGTTCCGAGGCAGCGCCTCCACGAACTCCACATCCCGCGGCACCTTGTAGCGGGCGAGGTTGTCCTTGACGAACGAACGCACCGCGTCGGCATCCAGTGTGGACCCTTCGCCCCTCGCCACGACCGCCTTGAGTCGCTGGCCGAACTCCTCGTCGGGCACGCCCACGACCCCCGCCTCGAGAATCTCGGGATGCTCGACGAGCAGGTTCTCGACCTCGATGGGATACACGTTCTCCCCGCCGGAGACGATCATCTCGTCGTCCCGGCCGTCGATGAACAGCAGCCCGTCCTCATCGAAGTGGCCGACGTCGCCGCTGGCAAGCAGGCCGTCGATGATCTCCTTGTTGCGGCCGTCGGTGTAGCCCTCGAACGCCAGCCCGCTGCCGACGAAGACCCGGCCGGTGACGTGCGGGTCGGTGATCCGGGTGCCCCGCTCGTCGTAGAGCGCCACCCGGCAGCCGACCGGCGGCCTGCCGACCGTCCCCGGTGCCTTGGCCCAGTCCTCGGGCGTGGCCACTGCCGCGACCGCGACCTCGGTCGAGCCGTACAGGTTGTGGATCACGGGGCCGAAGACCTCCGTGGCACGGTTGCCGATGTCCGGAGGCAGCGCCGAGCCGGCCAGGAAGATGATCCGCAGGCTCGAGGTGTCGTACTTGCCGATGATCTCGGGGCCCAGGTCGATGATCCGCTGCAGCATGGTCGGCACCAGTACGAGAGCCGTGCAGTCGTACCGCGAGACCCCGCGCAGCGCCTCCTCCGGATCGAACTTGCGCCGCACCACGACCGTGTTCCCCAACGCGAGCGACAGGATGAACTGGGAGATGCCCGTGCCGTGGAACAGCGGGGCGCCCATGTAGGTCGCCTCGCCGACCCGCAGTGGGATGCGGTCGAGGAACTGTGCCGAGTCGAGCCCGGAGATCTTCGGCCGCGGCGCCCCCTTCGGGGTTCCGGTGGTGCCGCTGGTGAGCAGCACGAGCCCACCCGGCTTCGGCGGCGCTTCGGGAGCCGTGTCGTCGGTGCCGTCGATCAGCTCGTCGACGGTGGTGACGCCGCCGGTCGCAGCCGGGTCGTCGACCCAGCCGAGGTAGCGGTCCACGTTCTCGATGCCGCCGAGCAGCTCGCCGAACTCCTCGTCGTAGACCAGCACCCGCACCTTCTCCCGGGCGGCGACGTCGGTCAGCTGGGGACGCGCGAAGCCGGTGTTCATCAGCAGCAGCGCCGCACCCAGCTTGTTGGCCGCGAGCATGGTCAGCACCAGACCCCGGTGGTCCCGGCACAGCGCGGCGATGCTCGCGCCCGGACCCACGCCGCGGTCGGCCCACGCGCGGGCGAGCGCGTTCGACTTGCGCTCGAGTTCGTCGAAGGTCAGCGGGCCGCGTTCGTCGACGAGGCCGATGTCGGCCGGGTTCCGGCGCGCGGCGATACGGACCGCACCGGCGATCGGGCCGTACGTGCTCGTCAGGACGAGCGAACGCACACCCTCGTCCAGGCGGGGAAAGGGCAGCAGGCCGGCCCGCCACATGACTCCGACACTGCGCGCCTTCTCCGTCACACGCGTGACCAGCTCTGATACCGCCGGCGGCGTCTTCATCCGCGCACCTCCTCGGGCTCGTCCGGCATAACCTACCGGGTAGTAGGGCAATCGGATCAACCCTCGCCACGGTGAACGTTCCTGTGGAGTAACGGACGTCTCACCCACATCACCTCTGCACCGGGATCGCCGACGCACGGGGAGGCACTCACGGTACGACGCCGGCCGCGGAGCGGACTGTCGGTGGCGGGGAGCAGAATCGGCGGCGTGCATGTGATCGTCGCCCGGGACTCCGCAGGCCGCTTCTCGCTGCGCATCCCGGACGGCGAGTTGACCGCCGAGGACGGGCCCGTACTCGACGACGAGGTCCGCAGCGTCGGTGCACTCTCTCGGGACTGCGCACTCGCCGGGGACGGTGCCCTCGCCGGGAACGCTGCCCTCGCCGGGGACGGTGCGGTCTCTGGGAGCGGTGTGCTCGTCGGGAGCGGTCTGCTCCGCAGGGACGGCACGGGTGCCGTGGTCGCCACCGCACTGTCGGCCGAAGCGGTGGCGGCAGTCGCCGCGCGGCTGGAACCACGCCGGCCCAGGTGGGTGCTGCCGTCGGTGGAGCGCGACTACCCCGCGCTGGTCGGCTGCGGGGTCCGGTTGCGGCGCTGTCACGATCTCGCGCTCGTCGAAGGACTGTTGCTGGCGTTCGCGGGCGCGCACGACCGGTCACGGTCCCTCGCGGCCGCGTACGCGCGGGTGCGCGGGCTCGCCCCGCCGGTGGAGACGGAGCACGTGGCCGCGCCCGATGAGCAGCCTGCGCTGTTCGACCCGCAGAGCTCGGGACTGCCGCCCGGCCTCGACCCGGCCGATGCCGCCGAGGTCGTGCTGGCCGACCAGCGGGTCCGGCTGGACCGGCTGGACCCGTCGGGCCGGCTCCGGCTGCTGGTGGCCGCCGAGTCGGCCAGCGCGCTCGCGGCCGTGGAGATGTCGGCCGACGGGCTGCCGTGGCGCAGCGATCGTCACGAGGCGTTGTTGACCGAGCTGCTCGGACCACGGGTCCCGGCCGGTTCGCGGCCACCTGCGCTCGCGGCGTTGGCGCAGCGCATCGACGAGGCGTTCGGCAGGCCGGTCAATCCCGATCATCCGGAGAGCATCGTGCGCGCGTTCGGCAGGGCGGGGCTCGCCGTGCCGTCGGCGCGGGCCCACGTGCTGCGGCGGATCGACCACCCCGCGGTGGCCCCGCTGCTCGAATACAAGGAGCTGGCGCGGCTTCACGCCGCGCACGGGTGGGCGTGGCTGGACCAGTGGGTGCGGGGCGACCGGTTCCGCCCGGTCTACGTCGTCGGCGGCGTCGTGTCGGGCCGGTGGGCGAGCCGAGGCGGTGCGGCGTTGCAGATCCCCCGGGTGCTGCGCGGGTGTGTGACCGCCGACGAGGGATGGAAGCTCGTGGTGGCCGATGCCGCGCAGCTCGAACCACGGATTCTGGCGGCGTTGTCCGGCGACCGCCGACTGGCCGAGGTGTCCCGGTCGGAGGACCTGTACACGAGCCTGGCGGCCGAGCTGCATCCCGGTGCGGCGGCCGAACACCGGCCGAACGCCAAGATAGCGATGCTGTCGGCGATGTACGGCGGAACCGCGGGGGAGGCCGCGGCCACGCTCGCCCTGCTGCGACGCCGTTTCCCGGCCGCGGTGTCCTATGTGGAAAACGCAGCGGCAGAGGGCGAACGCGGCGGGACCGTCCGCTCCCGACTGGGCCGCACGTCGCCGCCGCCGTCGGAGGCATGGCGCGAGCTCACCGGAGGCGACGGCGCCGAGGACACCGCGCGGCGGGCCTCCCGGGACTGGGGCAGGTTCACCCGGAACTTCGCTGTCCAGGCCAGTGCGGCCGACTGGACGGCGGTCCTGCTCGCCACGCTGCGCCGCCGCCTGCCCGAACCGGCTGGGCTGGTGTTCTTCGTGCACGACGAGGTGCTCGTGCACACCCCCGCCGAGCTCGCCGACACCGTCGTCACCTGTCTCAGTGAGGCGGTCGACGAGACGACCCGCCTCGTGTTCGGCCCCGCCTGCCCGGTGCGGTTCCCGATGCCGGCCGCCGTCGTCGACTCCTACGCCGACGCCAAGTGAGCACCGGCCCCGCACCCGCAGGCCGGCCACCGGCACCCGGAATGCAGGGCGCCGGTGGCCGGTCGCCGACATCCGGTGCCGTCGTCATCCCGTCGCGAACTCGGGTGTCCCGTCGTCGTCCACCTCCGCCGGGGTGTCCGCTTCGGAATCCGACTCGTCCGGCCGCGGGCGGTCGAACCGGTCGGTGATGCTCACGGCCGCATCATCGAGCCCGTGCTGCCGAAGCAGGCGCGCGAAATTCATCGTGAACACCGCCTGGTGTTGTGGATCCGGCAGGTGCTCGACGATGCCGACCGCGTGATCGACGGCATCCGGTTCGGGCCGTGCCACCGGCATGCCCGGCGGTGACGGCGGCGTCGTCGTCTCGAATGAAAGCGCCACCTGCGCATCGTCCAGAGTCAGCTGTCCCCGCGCCGGTGGCGCATCCTCGGTCTCAACGGCGCCCGTGGCCGAACTCACGAGCTGACGAAGCGTGCCGATGTGGCCGACGGCGGCCTCCACTCGTTTCTTCTCGGCCGTTTCGTTGCGGGCCAACCACCAGACGACCGCATTGCTCACGCTGGTGAGTACATCGTCGCCGAGATAGGTCCGCACCTTGCGCTCGAACCCGCACTCGCGCTCGAACAGCTCCTCTTCCTTGCGCACCTCCTCGAGTTTGTCGAGTCGCGCCAGGTCTCGCTCCGACAACTCGAGCGACATCGATTCCGCCCACACCGTCAGCTGTCCGGTCTCATCGTTGCGGGCCGTGCCGAGCTCGGCTTCCAACAGGCACCGGGCGCGGTCGGCATCGCGCGGTTCAAAGGCCGCGCCGATACCGGCGGCCCGGTCCGCGATCGCGTTTACGGCGAGCGCGGCCGGGTTCGAATGGCTTTGTCTCGCTCCTTCCTGCGCGGGCCGCCAGCGCACCACGCAGGAGAACAGGAAGTGGTAGTCATCGTGAGCGGTCCGCACCTGCATCTTCGATATCGGATGTTCCGCCGGCGGAGCCGGTGTCGGAGCCGCGGGTGCCGGCGGCGCGGTTGCCGGCACCTCGGGCACCGCCCGCACTGCCGGCCGAGCTGCCATCACGGACCAGAGCCACCACGCCACCCACATCGCCACCCACGTGGCGAGGATCAGTACGCCCCATACCCACATCTGCCACCCGAACAACAGGCCGAGCCCGGTCCACAGCACGGGAGGTCCCGCCAGCGCAACGATGATCATGTCGATGCTCCGTTCTTGTCTCTTCCGTTCGTCCCGCCGGATTCCGTCAGCCCCTGAGACCGGGCGATACCGGCGTTCAATCGTTCGAGCACGTCGCGGCGCCGCACGCGGTCCGCCGGGTCTCCGCCAGCGGCCCAATCGCGTGCGACGACATAGAGTCGCGCCAGAATGTCCACGTTGGCTCCGCTGGCGTCGAGTAGCAGCGTGAGTGCGGCGTCCCTGTGCGGCGAGTTCACCGCCTCGTCGAGCCATTCACGCAGGCGATCCCGCCACCACGATGGTTCGTGCGGCAGTACCCCTGCCCAGCATCTCCGCAACTGTTCCCGCGCCTGAGCGTCCACGATCGGTGCACGCGGCCGCGCCCTGTGCAGCACGCGTTCGCCACTCGATGCCTCGAGAAACAGCGTCACATCCGAAGGCCGTTCCTGGCCCATCCAGTCGGCCATCCGCCACAGGAACCGGCGATGCACACGGGTATCGCCGGTGAGCGTGACCACTGCACTCCGTGCCTTCGTCGCGACGGCGTCATCCCGATGCCAGGCCAGCCGACGGAGCCGCACCAACGCCTGATCGGGATGGGTGTCGGCCACGACTTCGGCGCACACTTCCACCAGCACCTGGGCCAGGCCGGCGCCCAGCTGCTCATCACTTGCCCACTCGTAGATCTGCCGGCGCACCTGTTGGGCTGCTTGTCCGGCGTCCTCATCCCAGCGCAAGGCGAGGTCGAGAGCGGTGTCAGCCCATCGTATCGGCGGGTTCTTGCGTACCGGACGGTTGCCGGAACCGGCCCACCGGCGGATCACCGCGCACAGCTCCGGAATCCGGTTGTGCCGGCACGCTTGCCGGACGAACCGCTCGACCACTCTCCCGCGGTCCTCTTCGGACAGTTCGTCCAGCTCGACGCAGGCCGCCACCCAGGTGGCCAACGATTGCCGCATGTCCGGGTAGTTCATCCAGAAGTGATCAGCGACCGCCTGCTGGTAACGAACCTTGCCGAACCGGACCGCATGCGATGCGTCGACGACGACGCCGATGTCGCCGAGTGCGGCCTCGATCCCCCGCTGCTCGAGCAGGTGGATCTCGTCCCTCGAGAAACGGAGTTCCTCCAGGAGCTGACGCTGCGCCCGATGGATCGCATCGGTGTGCCCGCCTTCGAGGACCGCGACGGTCAGCAGCAGCGCCCGTTGTTCCGGGCCAGTTGCTCCGATCGCTTCCGTGACCTCCTCCCGGTAGTCCTCAGCGCTCTTCCTCGCCTCGGCAAGCCAGTAGGCGAAGTCGGCATCCCGGTGGACGTTCCTCGCCTCGACGGTGCGGCGGGCAAGCTCGGCGACGTCCCGCATCGGAACCGCCGCCAGGAAAGCGTCCAGTTCGCGTACCGCTCGGCCGTCGACAAGGTCGGCATCGATGTCTTGGAGGACATGCTCAGTGAATACCGCTGTGCCGTTCGGACGTTCGATGGTGACCGTCGATTCCGTGACTGCCAGCTCACGGAGGCGAGGATCCTGGTCCCGCCTCGGCGGCAGGAGCACGACCAACGCCGCCTCCATGTCCTCGACGGCCCCGACGAACGTCGCCAACCGTTTCTCGACCGTGCTGAGCCGTTCCGGGTCCCGCTCCTCGGTCAGGTCGAGGAGCAACCGGTCGTTACGCTGGATCGAATCGGGATGGAGTCGATCGTCGCCGTCATCCTCGTCCAAGGACAGCCTGCGGCACGAGGCATCGCTACCGGGGAATCGTTCCCACAGCAGCATCAGGGCCGCGCTCTTCCGCCCACTCCCTGGCTCGCCGCTGAGAAACAGCGTGCCGTGCTTCGCCAGTGCTCGGCCTGCGGCTTCGAACTGCAGGGGCCGAACGAACCGGGGTCGGAGATACTTCCGATAGCCGCGCGAATCCACCCGCGATGTGACGGTTCCGCCCGGACCCGGTCCGTGCGAGTGGTAGAAGTGGTTGTTCACCGTGTTGTTGGTGCCGGCAACCGCGGACGCCAACGATCCGGTGAGATGACCGACACCGACGTACCGGCGGCCGGCGCCGTGCCCTTCCTGTCCGTCAGAGAGAGCAGCCACGGGACGTCACTCCTCCGAAGGGGCCGGGCCGCGGTTCGTGCCGAGGACCGTCGGACCGGGGCTGGTGATCTCGACGCCGTTGAACTGGTTTCCGCCGCCGGAGTTGACCGTATTGCCCTCACCGGTCACCACGGTGCCGACCGATCCCTGCGCCGTTTCCACGCCGACATAACTCGGTGCCGCTCGACCACGCTCACCCTCCGCCACGGTCGGCGGCGCGGCGTCACCCGCTGCCTCGGCTGCGTCACCGCGCCGGGTCAGTCCCCGCCGGAGGATGTCACCGGACGGCTTGGGAACTCGGAGATACGCCTTCCCCTCGTAGGTCTTGACCTTCACTCCGACATCGACGTACAGCTCCGGATCGTCACCGCTGTAGCCGGAGAGCACGATGTCGCGGTAGACCTGCTCCGACACGATGGCTGCGACACGCGTGGCGCTGCTCGAATCGGCGAGCACGGCACGCACGGCCTTGTCATCGAGCATCCGGTGGGCTTCGATCCTGGTGTCACCACTGCCGTCACTCAGCGAGTTCCGCCCGGAGTCGGTCATCGGGCCCACCGTCAGGCTCACCCGCATGCGAATCGGACCGTCACCGCCGTACACCTGACTCTGATATTCCAGCTCCTCCTGGAGCGCAGGAAGTACCGGATTCAACAGCAGCGGCGTCCACCGCGTGTCGAATCCGGCGAAGTACCCATCACCGGTCGTGCCGTGGAACCGGACCTCCGACCACAGTTGCGCGCAACCGCACCCGTTGAACGCATTGCGCAGAATCATCGGGATGCTCTCGGTGATGCGAGCGTGGTCACGCCCCTTCTCACCGCTGAAATTTTTCATGTCGACGACCATGATGGCGCGGTACGGAGGCAACTCAACGCTCTGGAATTTCGGTTCCATGACTCTCCTTCTCCGGGTTCCTTCCCCAAGCGGGACCGGATCCACACGATGGGCGGGATACGCGCCCGAGGCTGTCCGCGACCGGACAGTTTCGAGTGAGGTGGGTCACAGCGAGATGGCGTGGGCCTCCTCGGTGAGGACCCGTTCGTCACCGACGATGATGCGAGGGCCCGACCGCAAGGCACCGAGCGTTCGGAGCGCAGCGATCTGGTCGGCGACCGTGCTGCGCGCCAAGCCCAGCGCCTTCGCAAGCGCGTCCTGCGAGAAGGGAATCCGGGCACGGCTCCGGTCGCCGGGATCGGCCAGCAGCAACACCTCGAGTATCAGGCGAGCCACGCGTTGCCGCGGCACGAAATGGGCCTGCTGCAACTGGTACGGCACCGTCTCCGACAACTTGGCCACCAGGTAGTCGCTGAACGCGGCATGCGCGCCGTTGCGGGCGAGGAACGCCTCGAAGTCCCGGCGCGCAAGGTAGCTCGTCGTGCAGTTGTCGAGCGTCTCGACGGTCGCGGTGCGCCGGGAGTCGCTACGGGGAGACATCTCACCCACCAGGTCGCCCGCGCTGCGCAGCGAAAGCAGCAGTTCCGCACCACCCGACTCCGCCGCCAGGATCTTCACCCGTCCGCCGGTCAGCGCCAACAGATAATCGCCCCGGTCACCTTGCCGGAGCAGAACATCACCGGGCTTGTGCCGACGCTCGACCCCCATCCTGACCAGAACACTCCACAGCCGCTCCCCCAACAGTCCGCGGAATCCCCGCGACGCGATATTCACATCGTGGTGCACGACAGATTCCGTACCGGTTCTGCTCGGCTCCGGTGAACACCTGCCGCCCTATTCCGCCCGAAGGGAGCAAGCCGGACGGCGTCCGTTACGACACTCTCACTCCGATGGGGCTCGCACTCCGAGCCGCACCCCGAAGAATCGGACACCATGACAGGCACCGACAATATCTGGAAAGCACTCTCGCATACTCACGAACTCGTCCGGTTGGCTGACACGAAGGCCGGACTGGTACTGGCGGCATCCGGAGTCCTCGGCAGCATCCTGACACGCCAGGGAACATCGCCGGACCGGTGGAGCAGCAACCCCACACAAGCCGTGCTGCTCGTGCTCGGCCTCTGCCTCGTACTCGTCAGCACCTTCCTGGCATTACGTGTGTTCGTTCCCCGCACGCATCTGAGCGGCGTGGCGTCGCTACTGAACTTCGACAATGTCGCGGCGCGTTTCCAGAACCCTGACGAGTTCTCACGCGCTTCCCGCTCCCTGTTCACCCACGAGGAGCAGCTGCAGCGCGCGCTCACCGAACAGCTGTGGGCGATGAGCCGCATCGCGCGCCGCAAGTTCCGCGCGGTCACGCCCGCCATCTGGTTCTTCGGCTCCGGGGTCGTCACCACCCTCGCCGCCGGCATCCTCACCTGAGGCCTCCGTGCCCCCGTAAATCCGTTGCCCCACCCGGCGCGGCGGTCTAGCGTCGTCGCCAGTTGCCGCCGCCGAACGGAGTGAGACGTTGGTCCGCTGAGGTTCTCCGAGATACCGCGAACTGCTCGCGTATCGCCACGTTGTCCGTCGTCCACGTACAGCGGGGAGCCTTCCTCATGTCCACCTCCGTCATCTGCACCGACCTCTCGTTCGCCTGGCCCGACGGCGAGGTCGTCCTCGATCGGCTGACCGCCGTCTTCGGTCCGGGGCGCACCGGCCTCGTCGGGCTCAACGGCTCAGGCAAGTCCACGCTGCTCCGACTCATCACCGGCGACTTGACACCGACCTCGGGCTCGGTCACCGTGACCGGCCGCCTCGGCCATCTGTCGCAGAACCTGACGCTCGACACCGACAGCACCGTGGCCGACGTACTCGGCACCGCCGACATCACCTCCGCCATCGCCGCGATCGAACGCGGCGATACCGACGAGCACCATTTCGCGGTCGTCGGTGACCGGTGGGACATCGCGGAACGCACCCGGGCCACGCTCGACCGTCTCGGTCTCGCACACCTCGACACCGGCCGGCACATCGGTGACCTGTCGGCAGGCGAGGCAGTGCTGCTCGGGCTCGGCGCCCAGTTCCTCCACCAGCCGGACGTACTACTGCTCGACGAACCGACCAACAACCTCGACGCACGCGCACGCACGCTCGTCACCGAATTCGTCCGCACCTGGAAAGGAGCGATCGTGGTCGTCTCGCACGACCGCGAGATCCTCGGCGAGGTCGATCGCATCGCCGAACTTCGCGACCGATCGCTGACCTTCTACGGCGGCGACCTCGACCACCACGAGGCAGTCGTCGCGGCGCAGCAGCAGGCGGCCGAACGCATGGTCCGCGCCGCCGAATCCGATGTGGAACGGCAGCGCCGGGAACTCGTGACGGGGCAGGTCACCCTCGCCCGCAGAGTTCGCTACGGCAGGAAACAGTGGGACACGAAACGCGAACCGAAGGTGCGGATGCGTAAGCGCCAGGAGGATGCCGAGATCGCCGCAGGCAAGCACCGTGCGATGCGCTCCGACAAGCTGGCACAGGCCAGACAACGACTCGAGCAGGCCGAACACGCCGTGCGGTCCGACAAGGAGATCCGGGTCGATCTGCCCACTGCCGCGGTGCCGGCCGGACGCCACGTACTGCGACTGACCGATGTGGAACTCCGCAACGGCCCGATGGTGAACCTGAACGTCCACGGACCGGAACGGATCGCGCTCGTCGGGCCGAACGGGGCGGGCAAGAGCACCCTGCTGCACACCGTCGTCGGCGACCTGACTCCTCGGGCCGGCACCGTCACCGCACCGGTGCCGGCCCGGCTCCTGCCACAGCGGCTCGACACCCTCGACGACACCGCATCGGCCGTACAGAACGTCGCCGCCGCGGCTCCCGGACTGACCGCGAACGCCATCCGCGCCCGACTCGCGCGCTTCCTGCTGCGCGGTGACCTCGCCGACCTGCCCGCGGGCGAGCTCTCCGGCGGCGAGCGTTTCCGCGCGAGCCTGGCGCAGCTCCTGCTCGCCGAACCGGCACCGCAGCTACTGCTGCTGGACGAACCCACCACCGATCTGGACGCGAGCAGTGTCCGCCACCTCACCCGGGAGCTCGCCTCCTACCCGGGCGCACTCATCGTGACCAGCCACGACACGGAATTCCTGCGCGCCATCGGCGCAACGCGGTGGCTACGGTTGGACGGCACGCTGAACCGCACGGAAGCCCCGTAGTCGCGCCGCCGGTACAACGGGGTCCTGCCTACAACGGGCTACTGTCTACAACGGTGCCTTGTCGAGGGCCTTGATGATGCGCTTCACCGACACCGGATACGCGGTCTTGAGCGTCTGGGCGAAGAAGCTGATCCGGAGCTCCTCGATCATCCAGCGGATCTCGGCGAGTTCCGGGCTCGGTTCCGCTCGCGGCGGCACCTCGTCGAGCACCCCGCGGTACTCGTCGGCCAGCCAGGTGATCTCCCGCAGCCGCTCGACGTCCCGCGCCGGATCGGTGGGCAGTTTCTCCAGCCTTCGAGCGACGCCCCGTACGTACCGCACCAGGTCGGGCAACCGGTCGTAGCCGGTCGCGGTGACGAAACCGTCGTACACGAGCGAATCCAGATGCGCCCGGGCGTCGGCCAACGACTCCGCGATCGCTCGTCCGTCCATATCGGACAACGCAGCTTCGACCTCGTGGGCCGCGGTGAGGATCTGCTCCACCTCACCCAGCACGGTGAGCACGGTCGGGTTCAGCCGCTGCCCCACCGCCTTCACCAACGAGGGGAACGCGGCCTCGTCCCGCACCGGTCCACCGGCCTCGGCGATCAGCTTGTCCACCGCACAGTCGACGCAGTCCTCGAGCAGCCCCTGCACGCCGCCGTGCGGATTGCGCGACAGGACGAGCTTCGACCGGTTGCCGAGATTGCGGTTGATGTACTTCATCGGCGACGGCAGGGCGAGCCGGACGAGCTTGCGTGTGCCCGCACGCATCGCCGCGACCTGCTGGCCGGGTGTGTCGAACATCCGCACCGCAACGGAGTCGCCCTCGTCGACCAGCGCGGGATACGCCTTGACCGCGTGGCCGCCGCGGTTCGCCTCGAACACCTCCGGCAGCGTTCCGAACGCCGCGGTGGTCAACCCGTCGCGTTCCACGTCGTCGGCCGCGGCGGAGATCGTCTCCCGCACCCGGTCGCCGAGCTTGTCGCGCAACGCCTCGAGCTCCTTGCCCTCGGCCACCGCGGCGCCGGTGTCGTCGACGATGCGGAACGTCATCCGCAGGTGGTCGGCCACGGCCTCCGGGTCCCACTCACCGACCGGCACGGCGACCCCGCGCAGCCGCTCCAGCTGTGCACTCAGTTCGTCGAGCAGCGGCCCACGCGAGGGGTCCACGTGCGCGAGCACCTCACGGGCGGTGTCCGGGGCGGGCACGAAATTGCGCCGGGTCGCCTTCGGCAGCGACTTGATCAGCGCGGTCACGAGCTCCTCGCGCAGTCCCGGGACCTGCCAGTCGAACCCGTCGGCCGCGACCTGGTTCAGGACGGGGAGTGGAATATGGACGGTGACGCCGTCGGCGTCCGCGCCCGGCTCGAACTGGTACGTCAGCGACAGCCGCAACTCCCCCTGCTGCCACGTGTCGGGATAGTCGGCGGCGCGCACCTCGTCGGACGCGGCGTTGATGAGCATCGTCTTCTCGAAGCTCAACAGGTCCGGTTCGCTGCGCGAGGCCTTCTTCCACCACGCGTCGAAGTGGCTTCCCGACACCACGTCGTCGGGGATCCGCTCGTCGTAGAAGACGAACAACGTTTCGTCGTCGACGAGGATGTCCCGTCTGCGGGCGCGGTTCTCCAGATCCTCGACCTCGTCGAGCAGTGCCCGGTTCTCGTGGAAGAACCGGTGCCGGGTGTCCCAGTCGCCGTCGACGAGCGCGCGGCGGATGAACAGTTCCCGCGAGGTCTCCGGATCGATCCGGCCGTAGTTCACCGTGCGGCCCGCGACCAGGGGCACGCCGTAGAGCGTCACGCGCTCCGACGCCATCACCGCCGCCTGCTTACGCTCCCAGTGCGGTTCCGAGTACGTGCGCTTGACCAGGTGCCCGGCGAGCGGCTCGATCCACTCGGGCTCCACCCGCGCGTTCACCCGCGCCCACAGCCTGGACGTCTCGACCAGTTCCGCGGAGGCGATCCAGCGCGGCTGCTTCTTGAACAGCGCCGAACCGGGGAAGACGGAGAACCGAGTGCCGCGCGCGCCGAGGTAGTCGCCCTTCTCGGGGTCCTTCAGACCGATGTGCGACAGCAGTCCCGCCAGCAGTGAGGTGTGGATACGCTGCGGATCGCCCGGCACACTGTTGAGCGTGATGTCGAGCGGTTTGAGCAGCTGCCGCAGCTGGCTGTAGACGTCCTGCCACTCCCGCACCCGCAGATGATTCAGGTACTCCGCGCGGCACATCTTGCGGAACTGGTTGCCCGACAGTTCCTTCTGCTTCTCGCGCAGATAGTTCCACAGGTTCAGATACGCCAGGAAGTCGGAATCCTTGTCGCGGAACCGCGCATGTTGCTGCGCGGCGGCCTCCTTGTGCTCGGCGGGCCGCTCCCGTGGATCCTGAATGGACAGCCCGGCCGCGATGATCATCACTTCGCGGACGCAGCCGTTCTCGGCACCTTCGAGGATCATCCTGCCGAGCCGCGGATCGACCGGCAACTGTGCGAGCCGCTTGCCGACCGGCGTCAGCCTGCCCTTCTGCGCGTCGAGCGCACCCAGTTCCTGCAGCAGCTGCACCCCCGCGGTGACCTGCCTGCGGTCCGGCGGCTCGACGAACGGGAACGCGGCCACGTCGCCCAGGCCCAGCGAGGTCATCTGCAGGATGACCGAGGCCAGGTTGGTGCGCAGGATCTCCGGATCGGTGAACTCAGGACGGGCGTCGAAGTCGTCCTCGGAGTACAGCCTGATGCAGATACCGTCCGACGTCCGGCCGCAGCGGCCCTTGCGCTGGTTGGCCGAGGCCTGCGACACCGGCTCGATCGGCAGCCGCTGCACCTTCGTGCGGTGGCTGTAACGCGAGATGCGTGCCGTTCCCGGATCGACGACGTACTTGATGCCGGGCACGGTCAGCGAGGTCTCCGCGACGTTGGTGGCGACGACGATGCGCCTGCCCGTGTGCCGCTGGAACACCCGGTGCTGATCGGCGGCCGACAGCCGCGCGTACAGCGGCACCACCTCGGTGTTCGGCAGCTCCATCGCGGCCAGTGCGTCCCCGGCGTCGCGGATCTCCCGCTCGCCCGACGCGAACACGAGGATGTCGCCCGGCCCCTCGGCGACCAGTTCCCGGACGGCGTCGGTGATCGCCTGCGTCTGGTCGCGGTCCGAATCGGCGTCGGGGTCGTCGGGATCGACGATCGGCCGGTAGCGCACCTCGACCGGATACGTCCGTCCCGAGACCTCCAGCACCGGCGCAGGCTCCCCGTCAGCGCCGGCGAAGTGCCGCGCGAAGCGGTCGGGATCGATCGTGGCGGAGGTGATGATCACCTTCAGGTCGGGCCGCTTCGGCAGTAGCTGTTTCAGGTACCCGAGCAGGAAGTCGATGTTGAGGCTGCGCTCGTGTGCCTCGTCGATGATGAGGACCTCGTACTGGCGCAGCATCCGGTCGCGCGCGATCTCCGCGAGCAGGATGCCGTCGGTCATCACCTTCAGCAGCGTGTCGTCGCTCGAGGTGTCGGTGAACCGCACCTTGTAGCCGACGGCCGCGCCGAGCTCGGACTTCACCTCGCTCGCCACTCGCTCGGCGACGGTGCGGGCCGCGAGTCGCCGCGGCTGCGTGTGCCCGATCTGCCCGCGCACGCCGAGTCCCAGGTCGAGGCAGATCTTCGGCAGCTGGGTGGTCTTGCCCGACCCGGTCTCCCCCGCCACGATCACGACCTGGTTGTCCCGGATCGCCTCGGCGAGGTCCTCGGCGCGGCCGCTCACCGGAAGCTGCTGCGGGTATGTGATGTGCGGCATCGCCTCGCGGCGCCTGCGCACCCGCTCCTCGGCCCGGTCGATGTCGGAGGAGATCTCCGCGGCGATCGCCGAGAGCTTGGCAGGCTTCGCGTTGCGGGACTTGCGGGCGCCGTCGATCCGGCGCCGCACCCGGTGGGCGTCGCCGATGGTCAGGCCGGACAGCCGCGGACGCAGCTCATCGAGAGGGGAACGTGCAGACATACCGCCCGACAGCCTACCGGGCGCGTCCGCTCCGCTCCTCCGATTATCGCCACTCGGCGGCGGGGCCCGCACCGGCGCTCACACGCGCCCTCTAGGCTGCGCGTGTCCCCACACACGCACCCCGGCGCGTGTCCCGGCCCAGGCGGTTCGCGGCCGGGACCGGCAGCACGGGTGAACGCGACACGGAAGGCAGCGGCACGTGAGGAAGATCCTCCCGGGAGTCGTCGTGGCCATCGCGGCACTGACGGGACTCGGCGGATGCAGCGGCGCGCCCGACACCCGGCTCGCGGCGGACACCCGGCCCGTCACCGCGACCGAGCAGATCACCGTGGACCCCTTCACCGAGTCCGGCGAACCCGACCCCGGCCTCGACATCGTCGAGAAGGGCGAGGGCAACTGCTGGCAGTCGTGGGTCAGCATCGCGGGCTCGGATGCCCGCCGCTGCGCTCCCGTGCTGAAGGGCGACTCGCACACCTCGCAGGAAGTGCACGACCCGTGCTACCTGCACGTCCGGCCGGGGCCGGATCGGGCGATCTGCATCCAGAACCCGACGACCGGCGAGGCGACGGGTTTCGAGGTCGTGGAGGACACCGGGCCCGCACCGGAGGAAGCACAGCGCCACCGGCCGTGGTTCATCGAGCTCGCCGACGGCCGCCGCTGCGTGCCGATGCCCGGCGCCGACGACCCCGAGTCCACCGAGGAGGACCCGACCTACGGGTGCGGCCGGAACGACTACCTCTACGGCCTGCCGGACATGACGAAACGCGTGTGGACGATCGCCAACCGGCACGGCGAGGCCGAGCGGCGCACCGAACCCGGCCCGGAGCTCGACAGGGCATCGATCCGCACGGTGTGGTTCTGACCGTGACGACCCGCCGCTCGCGCACCCGCCGCGCCGCCATCGGCCTGGGCGCCGCACTCGTCGCCCTCGCAGGCTGCACCGATGCGGACGCGGACGGATCCGCTCGCACCTCCCCGGTGACGGCGACCCGCGCGGTGCACCTCGACCCGTTCACCCCGTCCGGCCGGCCCGCACCGGAATTCACCGTCGTCGACCGCGCCGCGGCGAAATGCTCCGCGTCCGGGGTGAACCTGTCGGATCCCGATGCGCGCCGGTGCATGACCACGGACGGCTACTTCCTGTACGACCCGTGTTTCGTCCGGCACCGGCCGCGCCCCGACGTCGCGCTGTGCGTGCAGAACCCGACGACGTCCGAGGCCGTGCGCATCCGGATCGTCGAGGACACGCCGAGACCGCCCGGCGACGTGCGTCCCGACCGGCCGTGGTTCCTCGAACTCGCCGACGGTCGCCGCTGCGTCCCCGCGCCCAGCCCCACCGAGGACGACCCGCCCGGCAGGCCGACCTACACGTGCGGCAGCGACGACCACCTCTACGGCCTGCCGGACACCACGAAACACGTGTGGACGATCACCAACCGGCACGGAGGCGCCGACGAGCCGGGCCCGCCGCGCCGGGTGAGCATCCGCACCGCCTGGCTCTGACGGCGCGCCCCGCCTGCACCGTCGACGACACGGGCAACCCCCGGCCAATCCTGCCCGATTGGTCCCGTTTACACCGTGAGCGGTACACCCGTCTCAGATCACTCCGCATCCCGGGAATAGTTAGCCATGCTCGGTACTTGTTCGAGGAGGACGTGCGTCGTCACATCGATCACCGGGAGGAACCGTGACCGCAGCCACGACCGTGGCCCCCGTCGCCGATGCAGGAGCTCGGCTCAGCCGCACCGGCCGGTTGCGGTTCGCGCTCATCCTCGGCGGGTTGACCGCGTTCGGCCCGCTGTCGATCGACATGTACCTGCCGGCGCTGCCCGGCATGGCAGGCGACTTCTCCGCCGCCAATTCGCTGGTCCAGCTCACGCTCGCGGCGTTCGTCGTCGGGCTCGGAGCGGGCCAGCTCGTCGCAGGGCCACTGTCGGATGCCCTCGGCAGACGGGTACCGCTGCTGGCCGGCGTCGCGCTCTACATCGCCGCGAGTGTGCTGTGTGTGCTCAGCCCCTCGATCGAAGTGCTGATCGCGGCGCGAGCGCTGCAGGCCTTCGGCGCGGCCGCGGGCATCGTCATCGCCCGTGCGACCGTCCGCGACCTCTTCTCCGGCATCGCCATGTCCCGGTTCTTCTCCGCGCTGATGTTGGTCTCGGGGGTGGCGCCGATCCTCGCACCGATCATCGGCGGTCAGCTGCTCACCGTCACCTCCTGGCGCGGAATCTTCGCCGTCCTCGCCGCGTTCGGCGGGCTGCTCCTGCTGGTCGCCGCGCTGGCTCTGCCGGAGACACTGCCGGAGGCCTCGCGCAGGCCGGCACGGATCGGTGGCGTCCTGCGCACGTACCTCAGCCTGCTGCGGCACCGTGCATTCCTGGGCTGCGCCCTCACCATCGGCCTCGGGTTCGCCGGCATGTTCACCTACATCTCGGCGTCCAGCTTCGTACTCCAGGACATCTACGGCCTCGGCCCGCAGACCTACAGCTTCGTCTTCGGAGGCGGCGCGGTCGGCCTGGTCGCGATGACACAGGTCAACGCCCGCCTGGTCGGCCGATTCAGCCAACGGTCCCTGCTGCGCACCGGACTGTTGACCGGCACGACGGCGGCCGTCGCCGCCACGATCGCCGCGGCAGCCGGGCTCGGCCTGCCCGTGCTGCTGCCCGCGATCTACCTGGTCGTGTGCTCGAACGGCATGGTGATGCCCAACGCCATGGCGCTGGCGATGGCGGACCACCCGGACAAAGCGGGATCGGCATCGGCACTGCTCGGCGTGCTGCAGTTCCTCGTCGCGGGTGCGGCCTCCCCGCTGATCGGACTGTTCGGCGAAGGCTCGGCCGTCCCGATGGCCGCGCTCATGGCCGTGTTCTTCGGACTGGCCCTGACGAGCTTCCTGCTCATGGTCGGATCCCGCACAGCGAACCGAGCCTGACCTGCGGTCCCGCGCCGGCAATGGCACCGTGATCACATGGCCGACGAGGACCCCGGACCGCTTCACATCCGGATCGGCGACGAAGAACTACTCATCCGCCGCCGCTACGAAGTGGCGAGCATCGTCAACGACCTGCTGATCGCGCTCTGGTTCGTCATCGGCAGCGTGCTGTTCTTCTCCGACAGCACCGAGTACGCCGGGACGTGGCTGTTTCTCATCGGCAGCATCCAGCTGATGATCCGTCCCGCCATTCGGCTCCGGCGGCGCGTTCACCTGCGACGATTCCGATCCGGCGAGCCCACCGAAGCCTCACACGACTTCTGAGGCAGCGGGTTTGTGACATTCCGTGCGTCAGTCGCGTCATGGGGTAGCCGCGGCTGCGTCCCACCTGTGCTCAGCCCGATGAAGCAGGAGGAAGGCGGTCGGCATGTCGGATCAGAACGAGTGGGTCGTTCCCTGCCGTGACCTGGCGGGACGCAAACGCAAGCTCACCGTGTTCTCCAGCGAGCAGCAGGTGGTCGTCGTCGCTCCGCCCGGGGAGACGGCCGTGCTCGGCCCGCTCGAGGTCGGCCGGTTCCGCGCCGCGTTGCGCGACGCCGTCGTCCATCTCGCCCAGCACGACCAGGACGAAGCGGGCGACCTCGTGTGACGTGCCCGCCCCGCCCGGCGCGGGCACGACCGGCGGCCGGAACCGGCCCTGCCGGATGTCAGTTGTGGTCATCGCGGCGCAAGCCCGCCGTCGCGGTATGGCGTACCGCCTCGTCGTAGGAGTCCTCGATACGCACGGCGACGGCACCGGGCTCGACTTCCCTCCCCCACCACGGCGTGCCGAGCTGCACCCGCGCACCGCCGTGATCCTTGACCGTCGCGACCGAACCGTCCCCGTGGAATTGCTCCATGTTGTGCATGCGCAGGTCCGGTTCGGGTGAGCCCATGCTGTCGCCGATCGCGCTGCTCGCGGGTCCCGCCGCGCGATGGTCGCGGAACTCGGCGCGCGTCGTGTGGTTCGACAGCCCGCCCGGCGGGTTCGCCAGCGCGGGCGCCGTGACGTACCGGATCACACCGGCGCAGCCCGCCGAGTCACCCACTGTCACCCGCCCCGATGAACGATCGGGCTGCCGAACCGGGCACGGCAGCACAAGCGCACGCTGACGGCCCGGACCTTTCGACGTAACGGCGACGGGTGCCGCGGTCATTCGGCGAGCACGACACTCTTGGGCGCGGACAGCTCGCGGACCGCGTGCCGTACGCCCTCGCGTCCGATACCGGTGAGCCCGAACCCGCCGAACGGCATCGCATCGATACGGAAATCGCTTGTCGCGTTGACGAGTACGCACCCAGCGTGCAGTTGTTGTGAGAGCGTCTTCGCCGTCGCGACGGACGCCGTGAACACACCCGCGTGCAATGCCTGCCCGGCCGTGTTCGCACTGGCAACCACCGCTGCGTACGAGATGAACGGCTCGACGGCGACCACCGGTCCGAATATCTCGGCGGTCAGCACCTCCGAGCCCTCGGGGACCTCCACGAGCACGGTCGGCTCGTAGAAAACCCCATGTCGGCGAGCACCGGACAGAGCGCGCGCGCCGTCACCTACGGCGCGATCGACGAGATGCTCAACCTCACGAGCCGCCCGCTCGTTGACAAGTGGGCCGATATCGGAGTCGGCGGCACGTTTACTGCCGACCCTCTTCCGTTTCGTACGGGTCACGACGTAATCGAGAAACCGATCGTATGCTTGCGCGTGCACGTACACGCGTTGCACGGACAGACAGTTCTGGCCGGCGGCACCGAACGCTCCGTCGACGACGGCGTCGGCGGCAAGCTCGAGATCGGCGTCCTCGCACACGACCGTGGGGTTGTTGCCGCCGAGCTCCATGAGCAACTTCTTGACGCCGGCCGTCCGGGTGATCGATTCGGCGGTGCGCGGTCCGCCGGTGAACGAGACCACTGCGATCCGCGGGTCCGAGACGATCGCCTGCCCGACGTCCGTGCCACCGCAGACGACAGCGATCCTGTCCCTTGGTACACCGGCTTCGAGAAGCACCTCGGCGAACGCCAACGCGGTCAACGGCGTGTGCTCGGACGGTTTGAGGATCACGCCGTTTCCCGCCAGCAAGGTCGGCGCGACCTTGTGCGCAACCAGGTTGAGCGGATCGTTGTAGGGCGTGATCGCCCCGACCACGCCGAGCGGTTCGCGCACATACCAGCCGATCTTGCCCGCGCCTCGAGGAGTCGCGTCGAATGGAAGTGATTCGCCGAGCAGTTCACCGCTTGCCGACGCCGCGAGCCGCAGCGTTTCGACGCAGCGTGCGACTTCATCGCGTGCCTCGGCCACGGTCTTGATGCCCTCGGCAGCGATCAGCGTCGTAAACTTCTCGTATCGGTCCGCGATCGCTGCGGCGGCACGCCCCAGGGCACGTTCCCGCTCCCAGGTCGGCCATTCGTTGCGCAACGATGCCGCCAGGTGGCCGATCGCACCGGACACCTCGTCGACCGTTGTCTGTGCCGCGTACCCCACGACCGCACCGTCCTCGGGATCCGTCACGGGGATCGGCGCCGGCGTCCAGCATCCCTGCACGAATGCACCACCCGGAAGGGCCACCGTCCGGTCCCCCACGGTTGCCGCCGCAGCCGCGGTGGTCATCGTGCTCGGCCTCCCGTCAACTTGTTCCAGCCGTCGATCACATGGGCGCCGGCACCGACGAACGGCAGGAACCACGGTGGTCCGAAGTGTCCGGGCACCGCAGGGAACTTGAGGTCACTCCAGGGGTACGCATCCGATTTTCCGGCGAGATACCGGCCCACCTCGCGTCCGGAGTGGGCGGCCATCTGAACTCCGTGACCGCTGTAGCCCAGCGAGTAGTGCATTCCGTCGTTGACGCCGGTATGGACCATCTGATCGACCGTGATGTCGACAAGACCTCCCCAGGTGTAGTCGATCCGAGCGCTCGCGAGTTGTGGGAAGACCGTACTCATCGCTCGCTTCAGAATTTTCGCGCTTCGTAGATCCGAGTCCGGATTGGACAGCGCGAAGCGTGCGCGGCCGCCGAACAGGAGTCGGTTGTCCGGCGTGAGACGGAAGTAGTACGTCAGCATCTTGCTGTCGGACGCCATCCGCCCGTTCGGCAGCAGGCTGGCGGCGAGTTCGGGACTCAACGGCTCGGTCACCACGATGAAGCTGCCGACGGGTAGCACCCTGCGACGCAGCCACGGTGTGGTTCCACCGGTGTAGCCGCTCGTGGCAATGAGCACCTCGCCCGCGTCGACGGTGCCGCGTGTGGTCTGCAGCGTATGACGCGTTCCCCGCCGCGAGATCGACTGGACCGCCGCGGCCTCGCACAGCTGGGCTCCCCAGGAAGCGGCGGCACCGGCGAGTCCGTGTACGAACTTCCCGACGTGGAGCCCCGCGCCGCGTGGATCGACCATGCCGCCGACGTAGTACGGCGAGCCGATCTCCGTGCCGAGCTCGCTGCGATCCAGCACGGTGACGTCGGGAAGGTCCGGGATGCTGTTGATCTCTGCCTGCGCGCTCCGTAGCCCCTCGAGGTCACGTCGGGTGACCGCGAGGGCGAGCTTTCCGAACCGCTCGAAGTCGCACTCGATGCCCAACTCGTCAACGAGACTCTCGACCGTATTGATCGCTCGCTCGTACTCGAGATGCATCTCGATCGCACGCTCCCGGCCGTAGCGGGCGATCGCCGTTCCGATCCCGATGGCCAGTCCCGTCGTCGCCATCCCGCCGTTGCGGCCGGAAGCCCCCCAGCCCATCGTCTCGGCCTCCAGGACCGCGACGGTGGCACCGTGGCGTGCCAGCTCCAACGCCGCCGACAGGCCGGTCAGCCCGCCGCCGACGATCGCGACATCGACCGTCTCCGGAACCTCGGTGCGACGGTAGTCGCCCGATGGCTGGGCAGTGTCGTACCAGTAAGAGGTGAGTTTCATGGCTGCCCGCCTATGCGATGCCGAGTAGCTTGTTGAGCTCGTCGAGCGAGTCAACCTTCGTGTAGTCGTACGCGGGGACAAGCGGGTCGAACCCACGGTCCAGGAAAACGAGATTGTCGAAGCCGAGATCGTGGGCCGGCATGATGTCGTATCGGGTGTGCGAGGTGACGTGCACGAAGTCCGACGGCGACGCGTTCAACGTGTCCAGCATGTACTCGAACGCCTGGTAGCGCGGCTTGTATACGCCAGCCTGCTCTGCTGTGTAGACAGCATGGAACGGCGCGCCGAGCTTCGGCGCCGACACGTCCAGGAACGCATCAT
Organism: Prauserella sediminis; assembly: GCF_014195435.1. Taxonomy (NCBI): domain Bacteria; kingdom Bacillati; phylum Actinomycetota; class Actinomycetes; order Pseudonocardiales; family Pseudonocardiaceae; genus Prauserella; species Prauserella sediminis. Next base: position 86,227 of record NZ_JACIBS010000004.1, read on the forward strand.
CGGCGTTCGACAGGATGACCAGGGGGAAATGTTCGGCCATCTTGGCGAGCGGGCTGGGAACGTCGGCGTGCGGGCCCCAGCTCAACACGGCGTCCCCGAGCCGTTGCCCGGCATCCGTCGCAGCTTCGATGCCCCACCTCTCGCATACCCGGGTGAAGGCGTCCTGCAGTACATCGCGGTACGGGTAGTAGGTGCCACACACCTGGTCGAGACGATACTTGCCGAACTGACGCAGAAACTCTGGCCAGTCGTCCTCGCGTAGCTGGTTGCCGACGAGCTCACGCGTGACCGGCGTGATCTGCCAGTTGATCAGCGTGCCGTAGCAATCGAATGAGATGTATTTCGGCGAGAAGTCAGTCATTGCGTCTCCATTCGCATACGTCCGATGCGGCTTGTTCCAGGACCCTAACCGACAAGTTGTCGGCTGTCGACAATGTGCACCCGACTGTTGACTGCCTACCGTGATCGGGCTTACAGTCTCGAAAATCTCAGCCAGTGGAGGGGAGTCCACACCGTGAACCGCATCTCGAGCCTGAACTCGTTGGAGATGAAGTCCGTGCCGGAGCGCATCGCCGACGACTTGCGCCAGCTGATCGTCAACGGGGCACTGGAGCCCGGCGAACAGCTCAGCGAGGTTGCGCTCGCGAACCAACTGGGTGTCTCTCGATCACCTGTCCGCGAAGCGCTGCAGCGGCTGGTCCGTGAGCGACTTCTGGTCGCCAGCCGGAACAGGGGCGTGTGGGTCGCCCGGTTCACCGATGCCGACATCGCCGAGATCTACGATGCGCGCTGCGCCATCGAGACGTTCGCTGCGCAAAGCATCATCGACTCGGGAGCGGACCGAATCGCCGAAGTGCTGACCGAGCTGCGTGCCTGTCTCGACGACCTGGATCGGGCGTTGCAGTCCGGCGATTTCCACAAGGTCTCGAGTGCGGACTTGACGTTCCATCGAACGCTGGTCGACGGGGCACGCAACTCTCGGCTCAGCGACGCCTACTCGATCCTCTTCACCGAAGCGCTCACGTGTATCCACTGGTTGGAGATCGCGCGGCCCTCCGGCGAAGAGCTGATGCAGGACCACGGGGAGTTCACCGCTGCCCTGGAAGCGGCTGACCCGGACCGTATGAGAGAGGTCATCCAATCTCATTTGCGCAGTGCCGCTCGCAACCTGACCGAGAGCAAGCACGGCGACGGCCCCGCGGATGCACCATCACCGTCCACCGGGACGAATGGCCAACAGGAGAATCAATGAAGATTCACAAGCCCTTGACGACGGCTCTAGTCGGTGCCCTGTTCGCACTGTCGATCACAGCGTGTTCCGACAGCAGCTCCGCTGACGGCAGCACAACCCCAGAACAGGAAAGCGACATCACGAAAGGCGTCGAAGAGGACCCGGCTGCGGTCAAGTTACTTCCCGCCAAAACAAAGAACGACGGCGAGATCACCGTCGCCATGGACCTCAGCTATCCACCGACGTCGTTTCTTTCCGAAGAGGACAAGTCGCCGATCGGCTACAACGTCGACATCGCACGGTTGCTTGGCGCCAAGTTGGGCCTCGAGGTGGAGATCAAGGACGTGTCGTTCGATACGATCATCCCCGGTATCCAGGGTGGTCGATACGACTTCACGACAACGAACATGACGCCGACCCCCGAGCGACGCAAGGTGCTTGAGCTGGTCACGTACTGGAACTCCGGCTCGTCGCTGGTCACGCCGGTCGACAATCCGGAGGGTCTGACCTTCGACGAACCCGAGAGTCTCTGCGGGCACACCGTAGCCGTGATGAAGGGCACCACCCAGGCGGAACAGTATCTGCCTTCGCTGCAGGACGACTGCAAGAAGGCCGGCGAGGCGCCGATCGATGCGGTGGTCCTGCCGAATGTGCAGGAAGCCCTGACTCAGTTGTCGTCCGGTCGGATGGAGGCGGTCTTCTACGACACTCCGTCGCTCGCCTGGGCTGCCAAGCAGCAGCCCGATCAGTTCGAGATGCAAGACCAGCAGTACCAGAAAGAGACCGGGACCGATGTCGTTACGTTCGGCCTGGCGAAGAATTCTCCGTTGACCAAGGCGATGCATGCTGCGATGCAATCGCTGATCGACAGCGACAAGTACAAGGAAGCGCTCGGTCGTTGGGGGCTCGAGTCGGGCGCAATCCCCAAATCCGAGATCTTGAACTGACGATCGGTGTTGTCCATGGACGCGACAGAAAAGCCACGTGTTCGACGCCGGAGCGCTGTCGAGTACGTGATGTGGGCCCTGTGCGTACTCGTGTTCCTCGCGATTGCGTACTCACTCGTGACCAATCCACGTTACGAATGGGACGTCGTTGCGGAGTACTTCACCGCCGAAACAGTGATCGACGGCGTACTCCTGACGATCATGCTGACGTTCGTCACAATGTTCCTCGGAACCGTGCTCGGCATCGTCATCGCGGTACTCCGCTCCTCCCCGGTGATGCCCGTACGAGTCCTCGCAGGTGCCTACATATCTTTCTTCCGCGGCACCCCGGTACTCGTACAATTGATCTTCTGGTTCAATGTTGCCGCTTTGTATCCCGATATAAACATCGGCATTCCGTTCACCGACATCGGGAGCGAGGTCGACGTCAACGCGCTAATGACACCGATCGTGGCGGCAACCGTCGGGCTCACGCTCAACCAAGCGGCGTATATGGCAGAGATCGTACGCGGAGGATTCAACTCGGTCCCCAAGGGGCAGATCGAATCCGCCGACGCGCTCGGCATGAGTGAGTGGACCAAGCTGCGAAAAGTCATCATCCCGCAGTCCATGCCGACTGTCATTCCCGCGACCGGCAACCAGTTGATCGGCCAGTTCAAGGAGACCTCGCTGGTGAGCGTGCTCGGCGTCGCGGACCTGCTACAAAGCGTTCAGCTCATTTATTCGCGAACCTACGAAACGATTCCCCTGCTCATCGTGGCCGCGTTGTGGTATCTCGTCATGACGCTCGCCCTCGGATACCCCCAGTCGCTGATCGAAAAGCATTACTCAAAAGGTACCCGCGCGGGGACGCCAGTGCCGCTCGAGCCGGCCTTGGCCGGCGCAGAGGAGGGACGATGAACGAGTCCGCGACAAAACAGCAGCCGACCGTTGAACCGCCACAAGCCGCCACCAAGGGCGGCCTCGGCACCGTGTACGGGCGGCAGCTGGTCAAGTCCTTTGGCCACCGCACCGTGCTGCAAGACGTCGATCTCGACATCAAGTCCGGTGAGATCTGCTGTCTCATCGGACCGAGCGGTTCGGGGAAGTCGACGTTGCTGCGTTGCATCAACGGACTCGAAAAGGTCGATTCCGGCATCCTACGAGTCAACGGGGAAGACCTCGGTTACGAGGAGACTGAAACGCAGTACCGCCCGCTGAGCAAGAAGCAGGTGGCGGCCCAGCGGACGCAGATCGGGATGGTGTTCCAGCATTTCAATCTGTTTCCCAACATGACCGCGCTGCACAACGTGATGTCGGGACTGGTACTCGTCAAACGCGTCAAGAAGCAAGCAGCGGCCGAACATGCACGGTCCCTGCTGCAACAGGTCGGCCTCGACGGGCACGAGAACCATTACCCGTCCGCCATGAGCGGCGGCCAGCAGCAGCGCGTGGCGATCGCGCGAGCACTCGCGATGGATCCGAGTGTGATGCTGTTCGACGAGCCGACCAGCGCGCTCGACCCTGAGCTCGTCGGCGAAGTACTTGGGGTCATGCAACAACTTGCCGAGAAGGGAATGACGATGCTGGTCGCCACGCACGAGATGGGCTTCGCCCGTGAGGTGGCCGACAGCTTGATGTTCATGTGCGCCGGCCGAACAGTCGAATACGGCGACGCACGTGAAGTGCTGGCCCATCCCAAGGAGGAGCGTACCCAGCAGTTCCTGGAAAAGGTGCTGTGACGAAGATGGACGGACAGGTCGCCATCGTCGGGCTCGGCTCGGTCGGCAGCATGGCGTTGTGGCAGGCGAGTCGACTCTCGTCGTCGGTCGTTGGATTCGAGGCGGCGGCGCCCGCGCATCCGCGCAGCGCAGTCGGCGGCGACACGCGGCTGTTTCGGATGACCTACCGCGACCCGCATCCGTACTATCCCCTACTCACCGCGGCGCAAGGTCTGTGGCGGGAGTTGGAGAAGGACTCCGGGGAATCGGTCCTCTATCAGCACGGGGGCCTTTCGATCGGCGATGCGAACGGGCCATACATTCCAGCACTGTTGAAGTCGATACGTACGTGCGGGGCCACGCACGAGGTGCTCACCCGCCGCCAGGTCGCGGAGCGCTACCCCCAGCACACCTTGTACGAGAACGACATCGCGGTCTTCGACCCGAACGCCGGTTTCCTCCGTACGGACAGCGCTGTCCTCGCCGCGGTACGAACGGCGCAAGACCGCGGCGCGCGGATCGTACGTGACTGCCGAGTGAGCTCGATCCGCGAACTTCGCGACGGAGTGGAGGTATCCGACGGCACACGCAACTGGACGTTCGAGCGGGTCATCATCGCCGGTGGTGGTTGGAGCGGCGCCCTGCTGCCGAGCACCCTACGCACGCACGTGTATCCGGCGCGGATCTACCTCACCTGGTTCCCGGTGGCAGACCCCGCACAGTTCACGCCGGATCGATTCCCGATCTTCGTGCGAATCTCCGGCGACCAATCCATGTACGGCACACCGTCGCTCGACGGTTCCACGATCAAGGCGACACTCGACGGCCGGTCGCAGCCTGCCGAAAGCGCGTCCACTGTGGACCGCACGCTCACCCGCGCCGAAACCGAAGAGTCACGCAAAACCGTAGGCGACTTCTTCTCGGGCGTGGTAGCCGAGATCGTACGCTCCGACAGCTATCCGGATCTCTACACTACCGACCGTGCGCCGCTGGTCGGGCCGGCACCGGGAACCTCGCGAACCTTCCTCGCGACCGGATTCTCCGGCGCCGGTTTCAAGATGGCCGCGGCGTTCGGGCGGGTCGCAGCGGAACAGGCGCTCGACATCGCACCACACCCGGAAGCGGCGTTCGCGTCGCCGGACCGCTTCGCATCGGGCTGATCGACCAGCTTGCGCCCACCGGAGACCGGGTGGTGGGCGCAAGCTGGTCGATACCGCGTGTCACGGCGTGGCGTTGTCGGTCGGTGGTGGGGTCACGTCGAGGGTGCCGGCTTCGGCAGTCGTCGATCCGGCTGCCCGCGAAGCTGCTTACATCGCTCCACGGCATCGCCGACGTGCCCACAGCTCGCCCCCGGCTCAGAATGCCGTGTATCCGCCGTCCACGGGAAGTACCGCACCTGTGATGTAGGTCGATTCGGGCGATGCAAGAAAGACGACGGAATCAGCGACCTCTTCCGGCGTGGCGAGGCGTTGCAGCGGAATCTGGCCTGCTCGCTCGCGTCGATAGGCCTCGGGGTCGGGCCGACGCTGGAACGACGCCTCGATCGTCGGGGTGGCCGTCAAGCCGGGTGCGACAACATTGACCCGGATGTTTCGCGGCGCCCATTCGATCGCTGCTCCCTTGGCGAGCATGACGAGGCCGCCCTTGGCCGCGGAGTACAACGCCTGCCCGGGCGTAGCGACCGTTCCGAGGCGGGAGCCCACGCATACGAAGGATCCTCCGGACTCGGGCATCAGCGGTGCGAAGTGCTTCATCATCAAGAACGCGCTCAACAGGTTGGTATCGAGCACGTCCTTCGCGTCGGTGTAGCTCGTCTCCGTGAGAGCGCCGCCGGATTGCAGTCCGTGATTGAGAACGACTACGTCGACACCGCCCATCGACTCGGCAACGTGTTGGGCGAGGTTCTCGACGAACGACTCGTCGTTGAGGTCACCCGGAACATAACCACCTGCGGGATGATCGACACGTTGCCGTCGACCGGTGAGGAGCAGCCTCGCGCCCTCTGCGCGGCAGCGTTCGGTGATCGCCGCCCCGATGCCGCTGCTGGCGCCGGTGATCAACGTCCTGAGGTTATCGAGTCTCATTCCCAACACTCCTTCGCCCTTGCCCTGTACCGCCGCTACCGACGGACGTCGCCTGCGGTCAATTCAGGAAGCCGCGGGCATCGACAGGCCACCGCTGCAGTGATGCGCCCTCGCTGTCGGTGACGATGAACTCCTCGAAATTGGTGACCACCGGACACACGTGGTTGGGCACCACCGGGACGAGCTCGCCGATCTCGGGCTGCGCAACACCGGGTGGCAGGGCGACGAACCCGTGGTACTCGTTGAGTTTGGCAAGGACCGCGTCCATGCCGGCGACTCGGCCGTATCCCTTGTCCGGGTGGCCCTCGCGCCCCAACGCCTTGGTGCCTGTGTCGACGATCGCTTGGCCAGGGATCCAGTTGCTGACGACGGTGGCTGCGACGAAGAGCGCGACCTGATCCTCGCTGCACGCGCCGAGTCGGGTGTTGTCGAGGTCGCCGAAGACGTACTCGCCGGGGCGAATCTCGGTGATCGGGTCGCCGGTCGAGAACTCGACCGTCGGGGTCGATCCCGCGCTGACCACCTCGGGATCGAGGCCGGCACGTTCGAGTGTGCGTACCGCTGTCGACAGGGCGCTCCGCTGATCGGCTGCCGCACGCTCCCGAGCGCCTCGGGCTGAGCCGCCATGGCCCGGATAGGTGAAGACGCCCGCCGGCACCAGTCCACGGTCCCGGGCGGCGAGCGCGACTTCAGCGGCGACCTCCGGTGGAGCACCGGACCGACGCGCACCGCAGTCGACCTCGACGACGATGTGCAGCCGTTCCGGCTCGTCGCCCATGGCACCGGCCAGCGCATCGACGGCCGCCACGTTGTCCACACCGATGCGGAGCCTCGTGCTCCCGGCGAGCTGGCGAACACGGTGCCGTTTCGTGCCGGCCGGCCACACCGGGTAGGCGATGAAAATGTCGTCGAATCCGGCGCGAGCGAAGACCTCTGCCTCACCCACGTTGCCGGCGGTGATGCCGCAAGCGCCGGCCTCGATCTGCCGCCTCCCGATCTCCACGCATTTGTGCGTCTTGACGTGCGGGCGGACGTCGAGACCGTGCCGGGACGCGAAGTCCTGCATCCGGTCGATGTTGTCCTGTACGACGTCAGCCAGCACGATCGGTGCCGGAGTGTCGATGGACTCGACAACTGCGTCGAGTGCTGACTGCAGCCTGTGCACGGCGGTCCTACGTGTCGGTGTCGAGATGTCAGATCAACGTCGCGGACCCGCGAGCAGGTCGGGAAGATCGGCTATGTCGTCGATTCGCTCATAACCGAGCCACGGCTGATCCGGCTCACGACCGCGATCCACGTACACCTTGTTCGTGATGCCGATGTCGTCGGCGGGGCGGAGGTCGTACTTCGGGCTGGATGAGACGTGCACGATCTCGTCGGGTGCCACCCCTAGTCGGTCCAGCATGTAGTCGAATGCACGAAGTCGGGGCTTGTAGACGCCCATCTGCTCGGCAGTGATCACCACGTCGAACGGTGCGCCGAGGTTTTCCACGAGTCGTGGAGCATGCTCGTCGTCGGTGTTGGACACGATGACGAGCGCGTGACGTTGCGCCAGGCGGTTGAGCGCCTCGGTCACACCCGGGTACGGCCGCCACGTCGGAATCTCGTCGTACACCGCCTTGGCGTCGTGCTCGTCGCACGTCACGCCGAACCTCCGTGCTGTGCGCTCCAACGCACTGCCCACGACGTGCTGGAACGACTTCCACTCCCCCATGCACTCGTCGATCCGGTAGGCGTTGCCGACTCGAAGAAAGTCCGAGGCGATGTCGACTGGCAACCGATCACCCAGCACCCGGCGAATCGCATCGTTGATACGGAAGTCGATCAAGGTGCCGTTCATGTCGAACGAAACGAATTTCGGTTCCACGCCTACTCCCAACCAGAGTGTCGATTGGCGACTGTCGACAATCTACGAATAGAGGTGGTCGCCTGTCAATGCGCACACCTACTCGGCAAGCGGCGGCACCCGGGGTCGCGAGGGCGCACTTGCGATGGCCTCCACGGCCTCGTGATGTCGATCCTCACCGGGTCGGCTTCGCCCATTACATCCCGACAGTCCAGGAGTGCGACCGCATCCCCTCGAGCGAAAGCGGATCCGACGGTGCGACAACCGACACCGAGCTCGAGCCGATTCCGCGAGTGCCGCTTGTGCTCACGCCACCTCGCCACATAATGTACAGGTATGAACAGGACTGATCAGGATCGTCCGACGAGGTTCAGCAAGCGGGACCGGCTGGTGCACGAACTCTCCCGACAGATCCATACGGGCGTGCTGACCCGCGGCCAGCAGCTGCCCGCGGAACACGAACTCGCCGAACGGTTCGAAGTCAGCCGCGGCACCGTGCGCAGCGCGCTGTCCGAGCTGCAGCGCCGCGAACTCATCGCCACCCAGACGGGCGTCGGATCCTTCGTGACGTTCGACGGTGTCGAACTGGACCAGACCGTCGGCTGGGCGACCGCGCTCTCGCGATCGGGTTTCGACATCCGGGCGGAACTGCTCGACATCGAGAAGGCGGCCGACCCCGAGCTGACCGCCCGCTTCGGGGTCGCGGAGTTCATCGCGGTCCGCCGACTTCGACGTGACCGGGCCGCGGGGCCAGTGTCCTACGAGGTGGCATTGGTGCCCAAGACCGGCGAGCTCGCGAACCTGCCGCGACGCGGGCTGGTCGACGACTCCCTCACCGCGACCCTCGCCGCGGCGGGATTGCATCCGGCACGGGGAGAGCAGTGGATCGGCACCGAGTCGCTGACCGCGCACACGGCCGAACTACTCGAGCGGCGTGAGGGCGAGTTGTTCCTTCGGGCGACGAGGACCAGCACCGACTCCGCCGGCGGACTCGTCGAGCACGTCATCAGTCTGCTGGACCCGGCTCGTTTCCAGTTCCACCTGACGTTCGGTACCGCATGAGCGGCGCCGGTGTCCGTGACCGCGCGCTCGGTGCGTTCGAAGGTCTCGCGCTCGGTGATGCACTCGGCATGCCGACCCAGTCGCTGTCGCGCGAGTCCATCGCCACCTACTACGGACGATTGGAAGGGCTGCGCGACGCCGTCGAGCACCAACCCATCTCCCCCGGCCTGCCCGCAGGCACGGTCACGGACGACACCGAGCAGGCGGTCCTGGTCGCACGACTGCTCATCGAGGGTCGTGGGCGGATCGAGCCGCACGCGTTCGCCCGTGCGTTGCTGGGCTGGGAAGCGGACATGATCCGCCGGAACCTCGCCGACCTGCTCGGACCGTCGACGAAGCGGGCCCTCGAGCTGCTGGAGTCCGGGGCCGCACCCGATGAGGCGGGACGCACGGGCACGACGAACGGTGCGGCGATGCGGATCACGCCGGTCGCCATCGCCACAAAACCCGACGTGGACCCGCTCCTGGACGCGGTCGTGAGCGCGAGCAGGCTGACCCACAACACGAGCCTCGGCATCTCGGCGGCCGCGGCCGTGGCGGCCGCGGTGTCGGCGGGGATCGACGGCGCGGACCTCGGCTCGGCGATGGACCACGCGGAACGCGTGGCCTCCGAAGGGGCTGCGCGGGCGCCGTGGGTCGCCGGCGGGGAGATCGCATCCCGGATCCGGTGGGCCCGCGGCTGGGTGCGGGAGTTGGACGCCGAGGCGCTGCCGGCGGCGATAGCCGAGGTGATCGGCACGTCGGTGGCCGCGCAGGAGTCGGTCGTGGCCGCGTTCGCGCTCGCCGAGGCCCTGGGAGATCGACCGCTGGATGCGTTGACGCTGGCTGCCCGGCTCGGCGGGGACACCGACACGGTCGCCGCCATCTGCGGAGCGGTCCTCGGTTCCCGGCACGGAGCCTCGGGCCTGCCCGCCGACCTCACCGCCGTCGTGCGGAAGGTCAACGACCTCGACCTCGGCGATGTCACCGAGGGACTTCTCGAACTGCGCAACAGCTGAGCGCACACAGCAAGGAGGCTGCCGTGAGCACTGCGACCGACACCGGTGTCGACGAGCCCGCTGAGGGTGTCCTCGAGACGCGGGGCATCGAGCCCGTTCCCGAGAACGAACGCACCGGTCATCCGATGCAGTTGTTCTGGGTCTGGTTCGCCGCGAACATCTCGATCCTGGGATTGCCGCTCGGTGCGACTCTCGTGGCGATCCAGCATCTCGCGTTCTGGCAGGCCGTTCTCGTGGCGATCCTCGGCGCCGTCGGTTCGTTCGCGATCGTCGGTGTCATCTCGATCGCGGGCCGAAGGGGCGGCGCTCCGGGATTGACGTTGTCGCGAGCGGTGTTCGGTGTCCGGGGCAACGCGGGACCGACGCTGGTGTCCCTGATCTCGCGGCTCGGCTGGGAGACGGTGAACACGACGACGGCGGCGTTCGCGTTGCTGTCGTTGTGCGCCATCGTGTTCGGCACGGACGCGGGAGCGAAGAGCGCTCCGGCGTTGACGCTCGTGTGCATCGGTGTGTTCGTCCTGGCCACCGTGGTGGTTTCGGGCCTGGGCCACCAGGTGTTGGTCGCGGTGCAGCGGTGGTCGACGTGGATCTTCGGGGCGTTGAACATCGTCGTGGCCGTGAACCTCATCGCCACCGTGGACTGGGCCGCCGTCGGTGCGGCGCAGCCCGCGTCCGTCGGCGCGATGATCGCCGGTGTCGGAACCATCGCGGCGGGCACGGGTATCGGCTGGGCGAATGCGTCCGCGGACATGTCGCGTTATCAGCGGCCGTCCGTGCGGGCAGGGTCGCTCGTGGCGTCCGCGGCCGCAGGGGCGGGTATTCCGTTGGTGCTGCTGATCTCGTTGGGCAGCCTGCTGTCCGCGGGTGATCCCACGTTGGCCGAGGCCGGCGATCCGGTGGCCGCGATCCGCGACATGCTGCCGTCGTGGATGGCCGTTCCGTATCTGATCGCCGCGTTCGGCGGGTTGTTGTTGTCGAACCACCTGTCGGTGTACTCGGCGGGGTTGACGACGTTGACGTTGGGCATCCGCACGAAGCGGGTGTATGCGGTGATTCTCGACGTCGTCGTGACAACCCTCGGTGCGATCTACTTCATGTTGATCGCCGACAGCTTCTACACGCCGTTCATAGCGTTCATCAACCTGCTGGCCATTCCGACGACGGCGTGGGTCGGTGTGTTCCTGGTCGACATGCTGCGGCGCACCCGCTACGACGCGGCCGGGCTGATGGATCTGAGCCGGTCGAGTTCGTACTGGTACCGCGGTGGCATCGAGCCGCGTGCACTCGGGGCGTGGGCGGTGGCGATCGTGGTCGGGTACCAGTTCATCGTCGCGGGCCCGCAGGGCGATGTGTGGTTCAGCGGCGTGTGGGCCGACAGTTGGCTGGGACGCAACGGCTTGGGCTGGATCATCGCGTTCGTCGTGGCCGGTGGGTTGTACGCCGCCTTCGGCGGCGCACGCTTGCACGGCCGGAAGCAGGAGCGCGCGCAGTGACGGGCCGCTTGGTGCACACCGGCCAGGTCATTCTGGACCTGGTGATGCGAGTGGACTCGTTACCCGAGCCGGGTGGTGACGTGTTGGCGTCGGAGACGGCGTTGTTGCCGGGCGGTGGTTTCAATGTGATGGCCGCTGCGGCCAGGTCGGGTGCGCAGGTGGTGTACGCCGGCGCGCACGGCACCGGCCAGTTCGGTGACCGCGTGCGGTCGGCGTTGCACGATGAGGGCGTCACCGCGGCGTGCCCGCCGAGCGAGGAGAGCGATACCGGTGTGTGTGTCGCTCTGGTGGACGATTCGGGTGAGCGCACCTTCGTGACCGGCAGCGGCGCCGAGGCCGGACTGACGGCCGAGCGGCTGGCCGATGTCAAGGCGGGCCCGGGTGATGTGGTGTATGTGAGCGGGTACAGCCTGCTGCACGGGGCCAATAGGGCGGCGCTGGCTGCATGGTTGCCGTCCGTGGACGGTGCGGCGGTGCTGTTGGATCCCGGTCCCCTGGCCTCCCAGATTCCGCAGGAGGTGCTGGATTCGACGCTATCGCAGGTGGACATTCTCAGCACGAACGCCCGCGAGGCGCGCGGCTTGACCGGGTCCGAGGATCTGCACAAGGCAGCCGCCGCACTGGCCGACCGCCTGCGTCCGTCGTCGACAGTCGTGGTGCGCGACGGTGCGGCGGGGTGCCTCGTGGCGATGGACGGAACGGTCGAGCGGGTCGACGGTTTCCCGGTATCACCGGTCGATACGAACGGCGCGGGCGATGCCCATTGCGGCGTGCTTGCGGCGATGTTGCTCGACGGCGCGACACTCCGTGCGGCTGCGCGACGGGCCAACGCGGCAGCCGCATTGTCGGTGCTGCGCCCCGGACCGGCGACGGCGCCGACCGCAGCCGAGCTCAACGAGTTCCTCCTCCCCGGCGGGTGAGATCTTCCCGTGAACCGCGTGTTCGGCACGGTCGTGGTTCGTCGGGGACGAGGATCCGGCGGGCGTAATTTCGACCGCTGCGCGCTCTTGGCCTGATTGCTCTCGATCCACTCCCACCGCACCTGGCGGTTCTCGACGAACGGTTTCCCGTCGCAGCGCATCCGCAGGGCCGCAAATCGTGGAAGAAGACCGTCGTGTGGGGCCGCCACCGGCCCCCGCGCAGAAACTGCCCCCAGCGGCCCCGGACGTGCACGTGGCACGCACCCACTCAGGTGCGTGCCACGTGCCGGTCTTAGCCGGCGGAAATAGTCGATTGGTCGATGACCCACCGGACGGAACGTCGCATCGGTTCGGTGCCGTCGTGTGGGAGTCCGACTGCTTGTTCCGGGTCCGTATGGGACTGATCGGCCAGCGATGTTCCCAGTGGCAGCGTCCGCTGGACTCCGTGCAGAGAAAGCCGGTCGCGGAGTTCCTCACGTAGCCGTTCCGGGTAGATGCCCACCGTTTGGGTCGCCTCGCTCACCCAGGTCGGTACGCGGGTGATATCAGCGATGGGCACGAGGTTGACGACTCGGTTGGTGAGTGAGTCGGCGAATTCGACCGGCTCGTCGGTACGCGAGACAATGACGCCGGCGCTATGGGCGTCCCCGATCACGGTGTAGAACTCGTCGTCGAGGGCGATGGCGTCGAGTTCGCGCTCCAGTTCGGGGGCCGGCCGCTTTGGCGCAGTCGACTCGTGCGGCGGAAGGTCGAGGAACGCGGCCCGGATCTTGCGGCCAAGTTCTTCGAGCTTGTCCAGGTCGTCGTCCTCGGTCGTGCACTCCACGTACACGACCCGGGTGCTTGAGCAGGCCGTCTGGTTCATCCGTCCAGCCATCAACGCCACACCGCGGGCGGCCTCATCTTGGGCCTGGGATGTCTCCAGCGCCTCGTGGCCGAGAACCGAGATGGAGAGCTTCGGGTTCGCGGCGATGAGCTCGATGCCCGGCACCAGATACTTGTTGATGTGGACCATCGAGGACATCCCGCCCCATGCGGTGAGCTTCTCAATCCGGCTCGGTCGGTATACGTGCTGCTCGACCTCCTCGTCACCGCCCTTCCAGTAGGCGACCGCAAAGTGTTTGGTCAACGGGTGATCGGGGTCGATATCGATCATCGTCTTGACGATGGCGGCAGCCGTGTACGGGTCGTTCGACGGCATCTTGATCAGACAATCGCCCTTTGTCAGCGCTGCACGCTGGATGGTCAGGGCGGCGACGACGGGCACGTTACCTGCAATGATGTGCATTTGTCGGGTGCCGATGGCACGCATCCGCATTGTTGAGGTTCCGGGTTGGCCGAGTTCGACCCACCCGTCGAGGAAGCGCTTGCCGACCATCGCCTCGACCTGCGCGTCGAGGCGTTCCTTGCGGAACATGTGCGGCAGTTGCTCGTAGATCGGACGGAGCACGGATTCGGTCATCTCCCCTGCATCGAGGCAGAGCTGAAAAGCCGTGTTCATCTCCTCGCTGTTGTCCAGTGAGAGCCGCGGCCCGAGTTCGGCGAGGAAGCGGATGATCTCGTCCATCGGGAGATCGTGCAGATCCTGCAGCTCACTCGGGTTCGCCAGAGCCAACTCGGTCGCGTACGGTCTGGGGTCCGGGCAACGAAAGCGGGCGCCGGCACGCCCGCCGAGGACCAGGGCGTCCGGCCCCGGCTCGATCACCCGGCCCCGGAGAATGATCGGAACGTCGATGACCGCGCCGTCCGCGGTGGGTTCGGTCAGCATTTGAGTCATGTTCCGCTCACATAGTCCATGAAGTCGGTGTACGCCTTTTGTGTGCCCGCGCAGGTAATCTTGTCGTCGCCACCCTCGAGCTCACTGAAACGCACGATCTGTCGTTCGATCCGTGGTGTGGTCCACCCGCACGGGCAGTCCTCGTCCCAGTGCGCAGTGATCTTGTCCCCCGAGATGAACCCACCCCAGTACGTCTCGGCGAGCAGGTCATAGAGCCCGAGCCGGCCCGTTTGAACCCCGGTCCGAGGCAGCGGGGTGGCGTCCTCGTCGAGCACTATCGGAATCGTGTAGGGGAAGAAGTGGAAGTATCCGGCCTCGCAGAGCGGAGCCGTTCCCATGCACTCCGACATGCCGTACATGCTCAGGATCCTGGGGACGCCGTAGAACTCCTTCAGCAGAGTCTCCCAGTCTGCCGGGGCGTCCTTGTAACCCTTCATGCCGCCACCTGCCATGACCAGCGAGTCTGCGGCGAACTCGCAGTGCACGCCGGCATCACGGCCAGCCACTGCAAGACGTACCAGGTCAGCGGTGGTTCCGCCGATGCGGACTCGCTCGCCTCGGAACCGGTCGACCAACCCGGCGAACCACTCCTGCATCGATTGGTCGCGATTCCGGGCTGCCTCGATCAGCTCCCGACGCTCCTCCAGGATGCGCGGATCAATCTGTAGCTGGTCGAGCTCACCGGCCTCCTCCGCGGCCTGCAGGCGCCCGGCGAGCGACAGCAGGTCCGACGACAGCCGGTAGTCATGCAAGATGTGGCGAGCCGAGTCGCCACCGGCCTGCTCCTCTGCGAAGAGCCTGTTCATCTTGGTCATCATCTGGTGACCCGAGCGATACCCCGAAGAGAACGACGGGATCGCGACCTCACGCGGATCGACACCGGTCGCAGCCGTCATCGACGCGAAATGCGCCGCCTTCCAGGCGGGCCACTCCGCAGTCGAACGAGGGATGAAACTCAGCTTGCCGGTGGTTCCGGTCGAGTGGCCGATGATCATCCCCTGCTCGTCGAGTCGATCGAGCCAGGCGTCGACCGACTGGAGGTCGTCGAGGGGAATATCGGTGAGCTTGTGGGTCGTGAGCCGATTCAGCCAGGAGGTAAGCCGGCCGAAGTCGCGCTTCTCGATCAGGCTCAGGGGGTAGCTCTTGTAGACCCGATGATCGAACAGTAGCGGAACCACGGAGTCGAACGGATCGCCCTCGAGATTGTCGACGCCCTGCCGGTCCGCCAGTTTGGCGAGCGCCTCCACATCGTGTCGCAAGGAATCGAACCGCTTCAGAAGAGCAGCGCGCTGAGCCTGCTCCAGGGTTGCCCGAGGAACGGTGAGCAGCTCCTCCCGGGAGGACGTGGGCCACTCATGGACTCGGCCCGGGTCCAGCGTAAGCATCGTCGGAGGGCGCATGGTGCCCCTTTCGCTGTTGTGGGATCACTAAGATAAATATACGGTCCCGTCTACTTCGTCAAGGGCTGAGCCGGACACCCCTACAATCTCCCCGTGAGTGGTTCGACGGCAGGGACTCCGAGACGAGCAGGGCGTCCAACGCGCGCCGAAGCCAGCGAACTGACGCGGAGCCTCCGCAGTGCTGCGCTCGACGTCTTCCTGGACAATGGCTTCGCCGGGACGACGATGGAGGCAGTCGCGCGGACCGCCGGGATCACAAAACGGACGCTCTACGGCCGATACCCGGACAAGCACGCTTTGTTTCTCGACGTCGTCCAGTGGGCGATGACCGAGTACAAATGGGCGGACCCGGTCCCCGTCGGCGATACCGACGACATCGCGTTGGCGTTGACGGACATCGCCCGCGCGGCCGTTGCCCGAGCGCTCGACCCGGACCTCGTCCGACTGAACCGGATCCTGCTACTCGAGGCCGAGCGCCTCCCGGAACTCACCCGCACAGCGCAGTCCCGCTCGTGGTCACCTCGAATGAAGGCGGTAATGACCGTCCTGCAACGCCACCAGGACCGGGGCGAAGTCCAACTGGACGACATCGAGGTGGCCGCCGAGCAGTTCCTGGCACTGGTGACAGGCGGGCCCGCTCGACTGGCGATATACGGCCTCCACCAAACAGTCGAGGAGCACGAGCGCTTCTTGCGAAATGCGGTCTCCATCTTCCTGAAGGGCGCACTGACCCGCTGAGAAGCCGGTGCAGCACCCCGTATCGCCGTACACAGCGAACGATCACACGACCAATCGTTGCGCCGTGCGCGCAATACAAGCACTAGAACTAAACGTGGTCGTGTGTTTAAATGCTCGTTGCTTGACGCAGGAACAGCCCACGAGCGACGAGGATGACGCGCGTATGCCTGACCCGCGATCGATACCCGCGACCGAGCTCTGGTCGCCCGAGGACCTTGAGACCATCCGCGCCCGCTACCGAGCCGAGCGGGACAAGCGACTCCGTCCGGACGGGACGGCACAGTATTTGCAGACCGCCGACGAGCTGGCCGCATACGCCGACGATCCCTGGTCGGATCCACCAGCCGCTCGTGAGCCGGTTACCGACGAGATCGATGCCGTGGTGCTCGGCGCCGGGTTCAGTGGCCTGCTGGCGGGCGCGCATCTACGAAAGGCGGGACTCAGTCGGATCCGGCTGGTCGACACAGCGGGCGGCGTAGGCGGTACCTGGTACTGGAACCGCTATCCCGGCGTCGCCTGTGACATCGAATCCTATATATATCTTCCCCTGCTGGAGGAAGTCGGCGGCATGCCCAGCCGCAAATACGCTCCCGGGTGGGAGATCCGCCAGCATGCGGAACGTATCGCCGAGCACTTCGACCTCGGCCGGGACGCGTTACTGCACACCGCGGTCACCTCCCTGCACTGGGACGACGAACTTTCGCGCTGGCACGTCCGCACCGACCACGGGGACGCCTTCACTGCCCGCTATGCGGTGATCTCCAGCGGGTTGTTCGGCAGTCCGAAGTTGCCCGGCATCCCCGGCATCGACCGGTTCGAGGGCCGCGCCTTCCACACCAGCCGTTGGGACTACGACTGCACGGGCGGATCCGAGGACGTCCGTGAGTATCCCGGCCTCCGAGACAAGCGCGTCGCCATCGTCGGGACGGGCGCGACATCGATCCAGGTCGTGCCGACCATCGCGCCGGATTGCGGCGAGCTCCTCGTCGTCCAGCGCACCCCGTCTACTGTCGACCGTCGAGACGACCGACCTACTGATCCCGACTGGTGGGCGGAGATCACGAAAGAGCCGGGCTGGCAGCGTGTCCGGCGAGACAACTTCATCACCCTGGTCACCGGTGGAGCCGCCGGTGAGGACCTCGTCCAGGACCAATGGACCGACACTGCTCCGGTGCGCGGCCGAAAGTTGCTGATGTCAGGCCAACGCGGAACCGACCCGGCTCTGGCCTTCGAGATCGCCGACCACCAGAAGATGGCCGAGATGCGCGCCAGGGTCGGCGAGATCGTATCCGACTCTCGCACGGCGACAGCCCTCCAGCCCTGGTATCGACACCTATGCAAGCGTCCGTGCTTCAGCGACAGCTATCTGCAGACGTTCAACCGCGACAATGTCCGACTCGTCGACACCGACGGCCACGGCGTCGAGCGGATCACTCCGAAGGGCATCGTCGTCGCCGGCACGGAGCACCCGGTGGACGTGCTCATCTTCGGTACCGGATTCGAGGTTGGCGCCGACGCCGCAACCCGATCCGGAGCGGACATCCGGGGGCGCGCTGGTCTCCCCCTCGAGAAGTACTGGGCCAATGGTGCACGCACCCTGCACGGCGCTACGAGCCGAGGCTTCCCCAACCTGATCCAGCTTGTCTCTTCTCGGAACGTCGTCTCCGTCAACTACGGACACATCCTCGAGGACCGGGCCGAACACCTCGGCGCGATGGTCGCCGAAGCGGAGAAGCGCAGCGCCCTGATCGAACCCACCGAGGCGGCCGAATCGGCCTGGTCCGCGACGATCTCGGCGAAGGCGATCGACACCGATGCCTTCCAGGCCGAGTGCACCCCCGGCTACTTCAACGAGGAAGGCAAGCCTCGCAAACGGAACGAGCGATACGGCGGTAACCCGGTCGAGTTCAACGAGCTCATACGCCACTGGATCGAGGACGGCATGGACGACGTCCTATCCGCCTGATGTGAGTCCACAGATGATCATCAAAGTGCCGCCGACACGGCCACGGCGCCCCTTTCCCCCGTCGACCTACTGGATGGCGTCATTACTCACTGCCACCACGCTGGGAATCGCCATGGTCTACCGCCGACAGCCCCAGTTCCAGTTCTACGAGAAACGCGGCGTAATCCCGCCGTCCGAACCGACTGAGTTCGTGTTGGTTCCGGGAGGCGGTCATCCAAGCTCTTGCTTCCACAAGGTCACCGCACAGCTGAAGAAGCACGGGCACAACGTGCACGCCTTCACCCTGCCTGGCGTCGGCGAGCGGGCCGGCGAGCTCACCCCTGCCACCGGCTTATCGACGCACATCGACGACGTGGTGCACAGGCTGGAGGAGCGCGACCTGCGGGACGTCGTCCTCGTGGGCCACAGCTACGCGGGGATGGTGATCACCGGAGTGGCTGATCGTGTGCCGGAGCGCATCCGGCACCTGATCTATCTCGACGCCGTCCAGCCGCGAAACGGTCAGAACCTACTGCAAGCACAGCCTCTTGCCACCCGTGTCACTGCCGTCACGAGACGGTCGTTCATCCGCGGCACCGAGGTCAACATGCTGCCGACCGACGAGACGATCCGCTTCCTCGGCCTCACCTCGGAGGACGACGTCAGCTGGGCGCGCCGGAACCTGACGCCGCACCCATGGAAGGCCTTCAACGAACCACTCCGGCTTCGTTCCTCCGAGATCATCCGCACCGTAGGGAGCACGAAGATCTACACACACAGGTCCGCCTCAGGCGCGTATCGCGCGGGATTGATGACGCGCGCCGAAAGAAAACAAGCATGGGTGGCTTTCGCCGCCCATGATTTGATGCTTACCGATTCTGAATTGGTCACTGAAATGCTGATCAACGCCGCATCGAACGCGGCCGGCGAACTCCACCAGCACTCTCGATAACACCTTCACGACGCGGCCTCAGTCTGGTTGTAGCACCCCGATGTCAATGACGACCATCTGGAAGGATACCAGTGAGATTTCGTGCGAAACTGCCATACGTTCTCGCGACCGCACTGCTAGCAATAACCGGATGCAGTGGCGGTTCAGCTGACATTGATCCTGCGACGGGCCCAACAGGAGAACCCACACCCGGTGGCACCGGCCGGATTCTTATCCAGAACGATCCACGCGGCATGGACCCGGCAATGCTTGCCAATGAAGCCGCGTTCACCGCATCGATCGGAAATGCGATCTACGGCCAGCTGATCGTGAATGAACCGGGCACCAGGGACATATCCTACGTCCTCGCCGAAAAACTCGTCACCCAGGACGCAGGCGCGACCTTCACGCTGACCCTGAAGCCCGGGCTCGTGTACTCGGACGGCACGCCCCTCACGGCGGACCACATCAAGTTCAACTGGGAGCACACCGCCGACCCCGCGGTCGCCTCCTCCTACGCGGCCAACGCCCAGGAGATCACGTCGATGACAGCCGTCGACGAACGTACTCTGAAGTTCTCTCTACGTAATCCGAACGCTCAGTTCGCCTCCGAGATCTACGAGACTTCGCTGAACTGGATCGGCAAGCCGGAAGCCATCCAGACCGGCCTCGAGGACGCCACCGCGAAGCCGATTGGGGCCGGTCCGTTCACTCTCACCGAGTGGCGCCGTCAGGACACCATCGTTCTCGACCGCAATGACAACTACTTCGACAAGCCCCGGCCTCATCTCGATACCCTCGAAATCGGCATTCTCGGAGACGAGGAACAACGCCTCGACACTGTCGTCAGCGGAGGCGCTGACATCGCACAGGAGGTACAACCCTCCGCCATCTCCCAAGCCGAAGGTCAGGGCCTTCAGGTCGCCAGGGCACCGCTCGGTGGCGGTGTGGCGCTCGTCCTCAATAACAGGAAGGCCCCGTTTGACGATCTCCGTGCCCGAAGAGCCCTCTCCTACGCGCTTGACCTTGAACTCATTGACGACGCTGTCAACCGAGGCACCGGCACTGTCCCGAACAAACTATTCGATTCGAGTTCGCCCTACTACAGCGACATCACCCTGCACCGACACGATCAGGAAAAAGCTCAAGAACTACTGAACGAACTCGCTTCTGATGGCATACCGCTTGATTTCACTATCACCATCTATTCCTCTCCTGCCGCCCAGCGTATGGCCGAGAGCATGCAAACCCAGCTCAGCGCGCTCAACAACATCAACATGAAAATCCGGGTCATCGACAACGCTCAGACCGGCAAGATCATCGCTGCCGACGACTTCCAAGTTCTGACCAGCTCACTGCCGGAGACATCGTTGTGGAACCGGCTGCGGGGTGGTGCGGGGAACAATCACAGCGGCGTCGACGACCCTGCGCTCAACGAGGCCCTCGACGAGGCCCGTCGCACCACCGACGATCACGAGCTCGCCGCCGCATACCAGGACGTGCAGCAACGCCTCAAAGAACTGGTGCCCGTCATCTTCTATACGGGCATAGACATGGCGGCTTATGCAAATCCCGACGTCGGTGACCTGGATGTCTACGGCAAAGGGTCGCTGCGCGTCGACCAGATATGGATTCAACAGTGAGTAGGCACCGACGAATGAGATCGATGCGCGGAGGAATCTGAAAGGGCCGGTGGTGGCGGCGGTGTTGCGCCACCCGCGCCGCCATCGACCGGCGCGCTTGCCACCACAGACCGTTCGACCGGCGTGAACGAGGTGGTCGTCGCCGTTTTTCGGAACGCCACTCGGCCGGGACGGCCACACACCATGCGCGGTGGTCCCACTCCAGCGTCTGCCGGTCGGTCACCCCTGCCAGCGCCGAGAACCCTCGGTTGTGCCTTGAGTTGGTCGCTCAACGACCCATCGACGAGTGTGGCTGATAGGTATGTGGGCAGGACGGCACGTGGTCTTCTGATCGTCGTCGGCGGGGCGAAGGGGCGGGGCTGCCGCGCCGCAGCCGTCTGGGCGCGGCGCGGCAGCCTGCTGTGCTACCCGGTTTGCGGCTGTCCCACCGCGGTGGACGGCGAGCGGGAGATGACCACGGCACCGGCGATCAGCCCGACGACGGCGAGCACCGCAGCGATCACGAACGGGTCTCCGGCGTGCAGGGCCGGGGCGAACCCGAGACCTACATAGACGGCCACGCCTGCTGCTCCGCCGAGCTGGTCTGCTGCTCGCTGAACACCGGAGGCGATCCCGGCATCCTCGTCAGTGGTCCCGCTGACCGCGATGTACTGCAGCCCCACGATTCCGAAGCCCATGCCCGCTGCGATCAGCAGCATCGCCGGGAGCAGCCATGCCACCCCTCCGCCCAGAACGGCCACGAGCGCGATCACAGCCATCGCGCCCGCAGCAGCCGCGAGCCCGACCAGCACGCACGCCCGTGCGCCCCAGCGTCCCAGCAGCCGGGGCACGAGCACCGATGCCGAGATCAGCGCCACGGCCAGGGGCAGCATCGTCAGGCCTGCCCCCAGAGGCCCGATACCGAGCCTGTCCTGCAGGTAAAAGGTGAACAGCAGGAACGAGGTCGACAGCGCCCCACTGAGCAGCATCGTCGTGAGGTTCGCCCGCAGTCGAGCGCCGTCCGCGAAGAACGTCATCGGGACCAGCGGGTTCGGCGACCTCGACTCGACCCGCACGAACCCGACACCAGCCAGCACCGCGCCGACCAGCGCCGCCACGCTCACCCACGGGTTGGCCGTAGGCTCGCCCGCCTCGATCGCGGCGTAGACGAACAGCAACGGGCACGCCGTCAGCAGGAGCGAACCCGGAAGGTCCACTCGGACCCGCTCACCAGACGCGGACCGGTCTGCCGGGACCAGGACGAGCGCGGCCACGATCACGACCAGGATGAACGGTACCGAGATCAGAAAGATCCAGCGCCAGCCCAGGTGGGCGGTGATGATCCCCGACAGGGCGAACCCGAGAACCAGGCCGCAGCTGGCCACGGCGGCCCACACGCTCAGCGCGCGCGATCGGCGGGGACCCTCAGGGAAGAGCAACACGATGGTCGCCATCGCCGCCGGCAGCGCGACGGCCTCGCCGGCTCCCTGGAGCAGGCGCGCGACGACCAGGACCGGGAAGGATTGGGCCAGGCCCGCCAGCAGGGAAGCCGCGCCGAAGAGCATCGTGCCGATCAGGAGGATGCGGCGGCGGCCGAGAAGGTCTCCGAGCCGGCCGCCGAGCATCAGCAGCCCGCCGCCGGTGATGGTGTAGCCGACCACAACCCAGGTCAGGGAATGGCCCTCGACGCCGAGGTCTGCGCCGATCGAGGGCAGTGCGATGTTGACCACGGTCACGTCGACCGCGATGAAGAACTGCAGCATGGACATCGCGCACAGCACGAGCCACGCGCGCACAGGGACGGGACCAAGCCCGCGGGTAGAAGAGGCAATGCCTGGAAGCATCTATCGCTCCGTCGCTCTGAAGAGTTTCGAGCAGCGCAAACGGCCGCTCCGGATGGATCACGAAGCGACTGGACGTTCCCAGGTGAGGTGTTGCTGTGAGCCGAACGTCCCGCCGCTAGCGGGACATCCGGGTCACTGCCGCGCAAGCGGCCGAGCACGAAGCGGCTGACATGCTGCAAATACTAGCAGAGGGATCCCGGCCTCCAGGGAATCAAGTCCCCTGTTGTGCCTCGTCGTGGGCCGGGGCGGACTTGAACCGACGGCCGAAGGATCATGAGCCCGCCGAATCACCGTCAGGAGTGGAAATCGCAGGCCGCGAAGCGAATCGTCGGCCACGCCAAGCACAGGACGCGCCGCTCGGAACCAGTTCATGGGCTCCACCATGGACAGACCGCGACAGCGATGCGAAGTTGTCGTTCGTCCGCAGCAGTCCCGTGCCACAGCAACGGAACATCTCTTACGATTGACAACGCCCCGGGTCGGCAGGGAGATCCGGACCACCTAGCCGGTGGGACACGCGATGTCGGCCACAGTCACGAGGGCGAGTTCGGCGTCACTCGCCAAGTCTCTACTCTCGCCCGGGCTGAGCAGCTCACCCTGGTCGCCGAGGAGGGTCGCCATGCCGGCCGCAGGCCGTGCGCCCGCCAGCCGTAGCAATTCCACTGCAGCCTCGGAGACACCGAGCGCTTCGTGTGTTCCCGACGCCGTCGTGCGGACCCCGACAACATGCCCGGGCCGCCGGAGCTGATCCGCCACTCCGTCGCTCGCACCCATGATCCGGATGGTGCGTGCGCGGTCGGCCGCGCTGATGCCGGTCGTGATCCCCTCCGCCGCGTCGGCCGTGATCGTGAACCCCGGCTGCGTCGGCCCGGCCGACCAGGGCCACATCGACGGCAGGCCGAGACGGTCCGCATCGGCATCGGTCAGCGCGACCGTGAGGAACCCTGAGCTGTAGCGCACCACCTCTGCCACGAGTGTCGCATCGGCGTGCTCGGCCGCGAATACAAGTTCCGACCGGTACGGCGGATTCAGATCATCGAGAAGAACCACGGGCTTTCCAGCGACGAGCTCCGCGGCGGCGGTTGCCACGACGAGCGGAATACCGGTGTCACAGCTCACGATCATCCTCCGCGAGGCTCTGAAGCTGGCCGCGATGGAAGATCAGCGGTCGGCCGTCTCGACGGCCGACCGCCACGACCCGACCGACGAAAGCAGTGTGGTCGCCCAAATCATCGGACCTTTCGGTCACACACTCCAGCCACCCGAGCGCGTCAGTGAGAACCGGTGCTCCGGTGAGACCCGGGAAATGACCGATCTCGGCGAACTTCTCAGCGCCTTTGCCCGCGAAGACGCCGCAGATGTCACGACCCGAAGGGCTGTCGGGCAGGACGTTGATGGCGAACCGCCCCGACGTCGAAACCCGCGGATGAGTCGACGAGGTACGGGCCAGGCACACCATCATCAACGGCGGATCCAGGCTCACGCTCATAACCGCGTTCGCCGCACAACCATGCGGATTCTCGTCCACGACGGTCGTCACCACGGTGACTCCGGTCGCGAACTCCCCCGCCACCTGGCGCAACTCGGACCCGTCGATGGCCTGTGGTTCGTCCATGTCCGCGGTCACGTCAGCTCCCCGCCGAAGGCCCGATCATCGATGGTTCGTTGTCGCACCGTCATTTTCTCGTGCACCGTGTTCTCCAGACGTCGCCCGAACTCATCACGCAACTCCCATACCGAGGCACTGTAGGCAGGATCCGTATCGAACGGAGGACCTCCGTTCCAGCCTGTGGACCGGGATCGTCATGTGCCGTGACGATCCCCGACTCGTCGTCGTTCGCGCGGCGCTGACCACGCCTCGAGGGACACATACCGGTCACGTGACGATCCAGGTGTCGCGGCCGTCGAGGAGGGCCTGGAGATCGACGGGGCCGGCGCGCCCGCCCTTCTCGTGTCGTACCTGGGCTCGGGCGGCATCGTCGTAGGTCGTACGGCTGACGTTGCGGAAGATGCCCATGACGGTGTGGTCGAGTTCCTGGTCCGACAAGCGGGACAGGGCGAAAGCCAGTTCGTGGTTCGTCACGTCGTGCACGACCGGCGTGGCACCTTCGGCCGGGACGACCTTCAATGTGAACCCGTCCTGCACAACGGCTTTTCTATCGCCGTCGGGACCGAAAACCACCGGCTCGCCGTCCCGGATCGGGATCAGCCGTTGCTCCTTGGTCTCGGGATTGCGCAGTGGGTCGAACGAACCGTCGTTGAAGATCGGGCAGTCCTGGAAGAT
Source organism: Prauserella sediminis (assembly GCF_014195435.1). Lineage (NCBI taxonomy): Bacteria > Bacillati > Actinomycetota > Actinomycetes > Pseudonocardiales > Pseudonocardiaceae > Prauserella > Prauserella sediminis. The sequence goes on from NZ_JACIBS010000004.1 coordinate 111,049, forward strand.
TTCGACCAACGCGGAACCGCGGTGGTCCACGGCAGCGCCAAGAACCTCGGTCAACGACGTGCGGTCGCTGTCGAGTGCCCTGCCGACGAATGTCGCCTCCGCGCCGAGCGCGAGGGATACCGGATTGAAGGGGTGGTCCAGCGAACCCATGGGCGTGGACTTGGTGACCTTCCCGATCTCGGATGTCGGCGAGTACTGGCCCTTGGTGAGGCCGTAGATCCGATTGTTGAACAGCAGGATCGTCATGTTCACGTTGCGGCGCAGAGCGTGGATGAGGTGGTTGCCGCCGATGGACAGCGCGTCTCCGTCACCCGTGACCACCCAGACCGACAGGTCCTCGCGCGACGTGGCGAGGCCGGTGGCTATGGCCGGCGCGCGTCCGTGGATGGAGTGCATGCCGTAGGTGTTCAGGTAGTACGGGAAGCGGCTGGAGCAGCCGATCCCGGATACGAAGACGGTGTTCTCGCGTTTGATCCCGAGCGTGGGCAGGAACCGGCGGACGGCGGCGAGGACGACGTAATCGCCGCAGCCAGGACACCAACGGACTTCCTGGTCCGAGGCGTAGTCGCCAGCGGCATGCTGCGCGTCGGCTCCGGGCACGAGGCTCAGGCCGCCGGGCATGCCGAGTTCGGTGCTCATGCGGATGACTCCATGCCGGTCGGCGCGGCCGCGGCGACCATGTCGAGGTGGTCGAGGATCACGTGCTGCAGTTCCTCGGCCTTGAACGGCAGCCCCGAGACCTTGGAGTGGGTGTGGACCTCCACCCCGTATCTCCCGCGCAGCAGCAGTGCCAGCTGGCCGAGGTTCATCTCGGGCACCACGACACGCTGGTAGGCACGCAGCACCTCCTCGAGGTTGCGGGGCATCGGGTTGAGGTGACGCAGGTGAGCGGTGGCCACCCGCCGGCCAGCGGAACGGACGCGGCGGGCACCTGCTTCGATGGGCCCGTAGGTGGAGCCCCAGCCCAGCACCAGCACCTCCGCCCGCCCCGACGGATCGTTCGGCTGCAGGTCGGGCACGGGAACCGCGTCGACCTTCGCCTGGCGCAGGCGGACCATACGGTCGTGGTTGTCCGGTTCGTAGGAGATCGAGCCTCTCCCGTCGGCCTTTTCCAGCCCGCCGACACGGTGTTCCAATCCCGGAGTGCCGGGGATCGCCCACGGTCGGGCCAGGGTCTCGGCATCCCGCAGGTAGGGCCAGAACTCCCCGGAGCCGTCCGGTGCGTTGGGCTCGGTCGCGAACCCGGGATCCACCGGCTCGAGGGCCGAGGCATCGGGCACCTGCCACGGCTCTGAACCGTTGGCGAGCGCACCGTCGGAGAGCACCACGACCGGAGTCCGGTACCGCACGCTGATGGCGGCGGCCTCGACAGCGGCGTGGAAACAGTCGCCCGGGGACTGCGGAGCGATGATCGGCAGCGGGGCCTCACCGTTGCGCCCGTACATCGCCTGCAGCAGGTCCGCCTGCTCGGTCTTGGTCGGCAACCCGGTGGACGGCCCGCCGCGCTGGACGTCGATCACGAGCAGCGGTAGCTCCAGTGCCACCGCGAGACCGATGGTCTCGGCCTTGAGCGCCATACCGGGCCCGGATGTCGTCGTCACGCCCAGGGCGCCACCGAAGCTCGCACCGAGCGCCGCGCCGACTCCGGCGATCTCGTCCTCTGCCTGGAATGTCGTCACGTCGAAGGCCTTGTGCCTGGACAGCTCGTGCAGGATGTCCGAGGCCGGCGTGATGGGATAGGAGCCCAGGAACACCGGCAGACCGGTCGTCTGGCCGGCCGAGATGATGCCGTAGGCCAGGGCGGTGTTCCCGGTGATCTGGCGATATCTGCCCGGAGCGAGTTTCGCGGGGGCGATCTCGTAGGTGACCGCGAAGCTCTCTGTGGTCTCGCCGTAGGCGTGTCCCGCCCGGAAGGCCAGGATGTTGGCCTCGGCAATGTCGGGCTCGGTGGCGAATTTCTCCCGCAGGAACCGTTCGGTGCCTTCGTGGGGGCGGTGATACATCCAGGACAGTAGGCCGAGCGCGAACATGTTCTTCGCCCGCTCTGCGTCCTTTTTCGACAGTCCGGTCTCCTCAAGGGCGCCCCGGGTCAGCGTGGCCATGGCTACGGCGTGGACCCGGAAGTCGGAGAGCGACTCGTCCTCCAGTGGGTTGTCCTCGTATCCGACCTTGGTCAGGTTCCGTTTGGTGAACTCGTCGGTGTTGACGATCAGCACCCCACCGCGGGGGAGGTCGGCGAGATTCGCCTTCAACGCGGCGGGGTTCATCGCCACCAACACATCAGGGCGGTCACCGGGCGTCAGGATGTCGTAGTTTGCGAAGTGCAACTGGAACGACGACACACCGGGCAACGTGCCGACGGGAGCACGGATCTCGGCCGGGAAGTTCGGCAGCGTCGACAGATCGTTGCCGAAGGTCGCCGTCTCGGCGGCGAACCGGTCCCCCGTGAGCTGCATCCCGTCACCCGAGTCTCCTGCGAACCGGATGACCACGCGATCCTTGGCGACCGTCGTGGGGGAAACCACCGACTCCGCCGAGCTTCGGTCGAGCACACTCACCACCTCACCGGAAGGGCTTCGAGGCCGTGGATGTTCTTGGTCACGGCGAACGGCACGTCATCGAAGTCACAGCCCAAGGTGAGGTTCGGGAAACGGCGCAGAAGCGCCGGGAACGCGATGCGCATCTCCAGTCGCGCCAGGGGCGCGCCGAGACAATGGTGCACGCCGTGTCCGAAGGCAAGGTGCGTGGTGGGCGCGCGGCTCACGTCCAGCCGGTCCGGCTCGTCGGCGAGGAAAGCGGGGTCCCGGTTCGCGGCGGTCAGGTTGAAGGCGACCAGTTCACCCTCCCTGATCACCTGCCCACCGATCTCGACGTCCCGCTTCGCCATCCGCGGGCCACCACCGCTGACGATGCTGAGCCAGCGCAGCATCTCCTCGACCGCGGGCGCGACGGCGTCCGGATCGTCTCGCACGAGCGCGAGCTGTTCCGGATGCTGCAGCAGGGCCAACGTTCCCAGCCCCAGCTGATTCGACGTGGTCTCGTGCCCGGCGAGCAACAGCAGTCCCGCGATTCCGACCAACTCGTCACGCGTCACCTCGTCGCCGTGCTCGCGCACAAGCATGCCCAGGATGTCGTCCTCTGGATCCTCGATCTTGCGGTCGACCAGCGAGCGCATGTACTCCAGCGACTCGTCCGCCAGCTCGATGATCTGTTCCGTGGTCAGGCCGATCTCCATCTGCCTGCGGGTCCGTTCCTGGAACTCCGGCTGATCCTCGACCGGAACCCCCAGGAGCTCGCAGATCACCAGCGAAGGGATCGGCAGCGCGAAGTCCGCAACCAGGTCGGCGGGTGGCCCCTTGCGTTCCATCGCATCGAGATGGTCCTCGACGATCGCCTCGATGCGAGGCTCCAGCCGCTTCATCCGGCGAACGGTGAATTCGCCGGTGAGCAGGCGGCGCAGCCGGGTGTGGTCCGGCGCATCCATCACCAGGATGTTGCCGGCCCGCTGCCCCAGGGCATTGCGTGGATCGGCCCGGGAGTCGTCGAGATCGAAACCGACACTGAAGTTCTCACTGTCACTGAGGACCTTCTTGATGTCCGCGTGCCGGGTGAGGATGTACGCCTTACGCCCGAAGGTCGGCATGTCGATGGGCGCGATGCCAACCGAATCTCGGACGGCAACGAGTTGAGGTATCGGATTAAAACCCAACCGCTGCGGTTTGCTGGCTGCTTCGGGGGTGCTACTCGGCTCTGAGTTCACTCTTTTACTGAACCGCGCGGCGGACCGATACGTCAAGACGCAGTTCGCGCAAATTTGCACTACGTGCCATGATCACTCTGCGTCGTGACACGTGTCGTGGAATGGGACAGATGAGGAGGTGGACGACCTGACGAGCAAGGGCACGATCGGCAGGCGGGCACGCAAGAAGATGGCGACCCGCCGCGCGATCCAGGAGGCTGCGCTGCACCTGTTCGCCCAACACGGCGTCGAGAATGTGACGGTCGAGGAGATCGCCGACCGGGCGGACGTCGGCCTGCGCACCTTCTTCAACTACTTCCCCACCAAAGAGGACGCGGTGCTCGCCAGCACCGCACCGGGCATCGACTCGCTGATCGCCGAGTTTCAAGAACGTCCGCCGGACGAGCCGGTGATCACCGCCCTGTGCGAGGCCGCCATCCGCGTGATCAAGCTGGAGGCCACCGGCGGCCATGACCACCTCACCGCAATGCGGGTCGTCAGGAACAGTCCCACGCTGGTTTCCCGCCAGATGGCGATGCAGTCGACGTACGAGGCGACGCTCGCCGAGGTGATCGCGACACGCACGACGCCGGACGAGCCCGCGATCTACCCTCAGCTCTGCGCCGCAGCCGCACTGGCCGCGCTTCGCCTCGCTCTGCACCGCTGGCTGGACACGGACGAGACTCCGTCCAGCGACGGGCTGCGCCACGAGGTCACAACGTCGTTCGCCCTACTAGCCGAGGGCCTCGACCGGCCGGTGCAGCGTCATTGACCGTTGCCGGCGGGCGACCGCCGGCAACGGCACCCGACCCAGGAGGCCGGGAATCGTCTCAGGACTTCTCGGGCGGCGCCTCGCCCTCCGGCGCCGGAACGGCCGGACGGTGGAACATGGCGAGCTGGCCGGCCGCGGCCGCGGCTCCGAGTCCCCCTGCGACGGCCGCGGCCTGCGCTCCGCTCAGCCTGCGATCCGCGCCCGTCGCCCGGTCGACACTGAATCGTCCAGGACCGATCCCGGCCAGCGCCACCGCGCCCACAGCGAGGTTGGCTACGTACTCCCATCCCTCCGCCGTGATGAAGAACCCGTTGGACGCGTGGACCGCCCGACCAGCGACCCCCATCGTCCCGACGACGGCCGCCGACGCCAACGGGGTTGCGGCACCCATGACCATGAGGGCACCGGCACCGACCTCGACCACCGCACTCGCCCGGGCCTGCAGCCGCGGCCGCCGGAAACCGATCGAGCTGAACCAGCCGGCCGTCCCCGCCAACGAGCGCCCGTGTTTCACCCCGTGAGCGATCATCGTTCCGCCGATCGCCGCACGCAACAGGACCGCAGCTACCTCACGTCCCGCATTCCCCCGCGCCTGCAATTTCCGCGTCATCGAAGCCTCCGATCGTCGCCACGTGAGCTAAGTGAGTCGACTCAACCCTAGTCCGGTGTCCGGGACAAGGGCATCGCACGTCGACCTGATCGTAGATACGGTTACCTCAATTGCATGGACAGGTGAAACATCCGCTGGGAGTGACAGTGACTGGACGACTGACAGGCAAGGTGGCCTTCGTGACCGGCGCAGGGCGCGGCCAAGGCCGCAGTCACGCGGTGCGGATGGCCTCCGAAGGCGCCGACATCATCGCGGTCGACCTCTGCGAGGACATCCCGAGCAACGAGTACCCACTGGCGACCGACGCCGACCTCGCGGAGACTGCGAAGTTGGTCGAGTCCTACGACCGGCGGGTCATCACCCGCAAGGCGGATGTGCGCGAGCGTTCCCAGCTCGGCGAAGCGGTCGAGGCCGGAATCGCCGAGTTCGGACGGCTCGACATCGTCGTCGCCAACGCGGGAATCGCGCCGTTCGGCAAGCGGGCGTCGATCCAGGCGTACTTCGACACGATGGGAACCAACTACGTCGGGGTGCTCAATTCCGTCGAGGCGTCCCTTCCGCACATCGAGGACGGCGGCTCGATCATCTGCACCGGGTCGACCGCCGCACTGATGACGCACGGAACGAGTAACCCCGCGTTCGGCCCGGGCGGCGCTGGCTACACCACCTCGAAGCGGCACATCGCCCGCCTGGTACACGAGCTTGCGGCCCACCTGGCCGGGCGCCGGATCCGCGTCAATGCGATCCACCCCTACAACGTCAACACCGACATGCTGCACAGTGCTCCGATGTACCGAGCCTTCCGTCCGGACCTGGAGAACCCGACACGCGAGGAGGTCGAGCCGGTCCTGGCCAATACCTCGCCGATGGAGCTGAAGTGGCTGGAGCCCGGAGACGTCAGCGACACCGTGGTCTTCCTTGCCTGTGACGAGTCGCAATACATCACCGGTATGCAGTTCAAGATCGACGGTGGCCAGATGCTGCCGATGAGCAGCCCAGGGGTCGCGGACTGACCAGCCGCGGAGGCACGCGGGGTGCATGCCGATTGTCCGATGAGGACGGTCAGCATGCACCCCCGGGAGCCGCACTCGGGACGAAGCCCCACGAGACTCCGAGACTCGCCCGCGGATCGGTGACGATCCTCCGCTCGGTGCGACTCCGGAGTTGTACACCCTCGGCGGCTAGGTGGCACGCGACCTGATCGAGGTCCGCGACCTGGAACGTGACGGAGTGGTAGGTGTCCCGCGGGATACCCGGCGGCAGGTCGGCATAGGCGGGTGAGCCCCGGTCCGGAACTGCAAACTCGAACACGTCGTCCACCAGCTTCACGTAGACGCTGTCCACACCGCGATCATCGTCCCGCCCCTCGTGGATCACCGTGCCACCCAGCACGTCCGCGAAGAGCCGAACCAGGCGCTTCGGCTCCGCCGTGAGCACCGTGTGATGTGCGCACCGAACGATGCCGAGTGGATCATTCCGCACGGCCGCACTCTCGCTCCACGGCTTCAGCCGGTGATCGAGAAGAGACCCCGTGGACACGAACTGATAACGCTGGCCCGCGATCTCCGGCTCCAGCCAGAACATCGGTATCTTGCTGCGTCCCGCAGTGGGCAGCACTCCCTCGTGCACCAGAGCGTTGCGCTCGTCCACGACCGGGTAGCCGAGGTCTCGAATCCAGTCGAGCAGTTCCTCGATCCCGTCGACGTACCAGCCGAACCCGTTCAACTGCGGACGATCCGTCACCGGGTAGAACGGCACTCCGTCCCGCGTGTACGACCGGGGATCGATGGATGCCACCAGCAGGTCGGCGATCTGGGTGTAGGTCGTGTGATGGGTGGGATTGAGCGGATCCCCCGACGGGCCGAGCACATCGCCGAGTCGCGCACTGGTGCGACCGAACACCCGTGAGAACCATCGCTCGACGTACCCGACATCCGGGACCCGGATGTGGGCGTGGAACATCCGCCGGAGTGCGAACCCCGATCCCGCGGTCGAGCACAGGGTCTCGAGTTCATCAGACACCGCTGAACCCCTTCCGAATGCACTCCCCATCGGTCACCTAAAAGGGTACGATCAATTGGCACACTACCGCAACACTTCATCCACCCACGGGGACATTGATGAAATTGAGTGTACGCATCTATCCGCGGTTCGGGCCGCGTCTCGGCCAGCAGCGCGACAAGCGGTTCCTGCCGAGCATCGAACCCCTCGGTGAGCGCCGCCGCCAGGTCCACCGCGCCGCCCGAATCAACCCGCCCCTCGACGACCACCGCCGTGCCGTCCAGTGCGGCCCATACCTTCATCTCCAGGCAGACCGAGTCCTCCCGGCGGCCGTAGCCCGATCGGTCCGCCATGGGGCCCGTGCCACGACCCCGCCGACAGCCGCCCGGGGAGAGCCACCGGCTGCGGCGGTCCTGTTCTCCACGAACTAGACGGCTCAGCACCTCCCCCACGGAGCGCCGCGGCGCGGTCCCCGGGTGGTGTCATCGGCCTCCACACGCGCACGAGCGTGCGCCTTCTTCCTCACCGCCACACAGAAAGTTCCGACAATGGTGTCCTCAGACTTTCCTGTCGCAGCACCCCCGACGACCCGCCCCGTATGGTTGATCATCGCCGTGCTCATCGTGGCCGACATCGTCAGTTCGATCGAGTCGTCGATGATGCTCGTCGCTCTCCCCCGGCTGATCGAGGCTTTCGATGCGAACGCCGCCGACGTCAGCTGGGTGATCACTGCATTCCTACTGGTCGCCGCGGTATCCGCCGCGATCTGCGGCCGGCTCGGCGACATCTACGGCCGGCGCCGCCTGCTGATCATCCTGCTGCTCGTCTCGGTGATCGGCTCGATCGTGTCCATCGCGGGCGGGACGCTTGCCAGTGTCGTCATCGGACGCGCCATCCAGGGCGTCTCCGGCGGCATCCTGCCCCTGTGCTTCGGCCTCGCCCGCGAACACCTGCCGGCCAAGCGCGTCCCCACGGCGATCGCTCTCGTGGCCGCCACGGCGATGCTTGCGGCCGCCATCGGCGGCCTGATGAGCGGCATCATCATCGACAACCTGGACTGGCACTATCTCTTCGTCGCCGCCGGGGTCATCGCGATCGTCGCGGCCGCGGCCTGTCTTGCTCTGCCGAAGTCCACGATCGTGGCCCGCGTCGAACGCATCGACTACCCGGGCGCGGTGCTGTTCACGGCCGCCATCGCACTCATCCTGCTCGGCGTCACCAAGTCCGCCACCTGGACCTGGGCCGACGGCCGCACGGCCGGCTGCATCGTGGGCGGCATACTCGTGCTGGCCGCGTGGATCCGGTGGGAATTGCGGACCGACAGCCCGATGATCAACATCCGGATGTTCGCGCGCCGCACGCTCGCGATGAGCATGGCGGCCATGATGTCGGTGGCCTCCGGCCTTCTGGGCGGGGCGACCGTGGTCCTGCCGATGATCTACATCAACCCGACCGGCGCACCGGTCGGGTTGGGTCTCAGCGCCACCACCGCCGGGGCGATCGGAGCCGCAACCACAGTCATCGCCTTCGCCGCGGCGCCGATCAGCGGGCGCATCTCCGCAAGGGTCGGATCGCGCTGGGCACTGGTGGTCGGCACCGGCCTCGGGATCGCCGCAGCCGTCGGCATGGCCGCTCTGAACGCGACGGTCGTGGGCTTCGTGCTGGCCGCAATGGTGGCGCTGCTCGCGACGTCGTTCGTCTCGACGTCGCTGCCGAACCTGGTCGTCGAGGAGGTCCCCGCCGAGAACACCAGCGAGATGACCGGGGTGATCACCGTCGTCCGGCTCACCTTCACCGGGGTCGGTACCGCCATCGTGACCCTGCTGCTGAGCCTGTCGGTCGTCCCCGGCACGCAGTTCGCGACCACGACTGCCTTCAACTCGGTGTTCGCCTTCATCGGCGCCTGCTGCGTCGCCGGACTCGTCATCGCGCTCCTGATCCGGCCGCGTAGCCACCGCACATCCGCTGTGCCCGCACCTACCCCGGCAGTCGGCACAGAGGCTTGACCCGAGGATCCCCGGACGGCCGGACGAGCCCCTCCGCCTCACTCTCGGAGTGCCGGCGGAGGATGCTCGGCTCGGCAGGGAGTGAGCCGCCACCGGCCGGTGGCGGCTCACTCTCGATGGCGTTGGGGTAAGCGGTGGCGGACCACCCGGAGTATCGCCGTTCTCCACGAGCTCGCCCGGTGCAGAGCTGGAGTCTCCGGGCGCCCGATGAGCGGGGTCGCGAGCGTGGTGCCCCGTGGGTCGGCCCGGCGGATACTCGGTCACCCGGGCTGACGGCCTGTGCCCGCGGCCCGGACGACGATCGCCGGGTGGAAAATACCTCGCCGACCTACCGCCGATGCCGCGCGTGGGCCACCCGGCGCTCAGCCACCCGACACGCGCGGGCCGACGATGGCGATGCCGAGTACCGGCACGGCCTCAGAACGGCTCCGTCCGGCTGAAGGGCGACGCCGCGCCGGCGACCAGTTCGCGCAGCGTCGCGACCGGGACCGGAACTCCGGGGGTCTCGGCGAACCATGCCGCCCGATCCGCACCCGCCGGCATGATGCCACGGTAAGGATCACCGTAGGCAGGACTTCCCGGTTGGATGCACTGGCTGTCATCCAGTCCGCCAACGACCAGGGCGTCGAATCCGAGGCAGTCCAGCAACATCACGACGGACTCGACGGCGTCGGCCCTGTCCCCCGCCACCGGAAGTGCACTGCGTTCCGGGTCGCCGGTCGGGCGGGCCCGCCGAGGCAGTCGCCGGAAGTCGATCGTGTTGAGCGATTTGACGACCATCGCGCCGGAGAGCCGGCGCTGTACAAGCCTGCTGGAGGCCGTCTGTCCGTCGTCGAGTTCGGCGAACGGACCGTTCCAGTCCGGGTAGTAGTTCGTCGCGTCGACGACCGTCTTCCCGGCGAACGCGCTTTCCGGCAACGCGTCGATCCTGTGCAACGGCAATGTCACGATGACGATGTCGGACTCGGCCGCCACCTCGTCAACGGTACCGGCACGCGCCGAGGGGCCGAGCTCGCCGACGAGCGCGGCGAGCGTGTGCGGGCCCCGGGAGTTCGCCAGTCGGACCGCCATCCCGGCCGCCACGGCGAGCCGCGCGAGAGCGCTGCCGTGACGGCCGGTGCCGACGATCGCGAGCACCCCGGGATTCACGCGGAGACGAGGTCCTTGAGTCCCTGGTCGAACGTCGCCTGGACGGCACGGGTCAGCGCGTCGACGGCCTCGTCGCCGCACTGGAACGTCGCCGCCCAGGACAGCATGGCACCGCCGTCGGCAGCCGGAACGACCCGCAATTCGGCCTCGTAGTCCCACATCGGCCCGCCCTCCTCGAGCAGCATTCGATAGCGGACAAAGTCGGGACCGGAATCCACCAGCTGTTCGTACACCTGCGCCCCGGTCGCCAACGTGCAGAAGCGGGTGTCCGGCAGGGTCCCGTCCACGACCGTGTCGGCGACGTAGGTCGACCACCGGTGGATGCCGTAGTAGTCCGTGATGCGCTTCGCCAGCTCCTCGGGCGATCGGTCACTGGCGAGTTCCGCGCGAGCTTCGGGCATGACAACAACCTCGAGTTCCGTGGTCCGTGAGTGGGTCAGGCGAGTTTCCGATGAGAGAGGAAACTCGCGGTCCAGCCGTGGAGGTCGACCGGAATGTGGTAGCTCGACTCGTCGTTGATCGCCTTCCAGTTCGCAGCGATGTCCTCGACGGTCAGCCTGGTGCCACCCGTGTGCACCCATCCCTCCGTCTCTGCGATGAAGACCCGCGTGCACCGGCCCATACCGGCGGCGTACACCTCGCCGGAAACAGGACAGTTCTCGTGCGCAAGGTAGGCCACCATCGGCGACACGAGGTCCGGATCCATATCCGCAGGCGCGGGCGGCGCCTCGCCGTCCGGGTCCTTACCGGCGAGCCGGGTGACGGCGGCCGGCGCGATAAGGTTGATCTTGATGTCCTGCGTGCCCGCATTGACCTTGATCGCACGGGCCAGGCCGATCACGCCGGCCTTCGCGGTGGCGTAGGCGAGATTGTCCGGCGAGCCGAAAAGGCCGTGCGAGGTCGTGAACACGATCCGGCCGTAGCCTTGCTCCACGAAGTGCGGCCAGGCTGCATGCACCGTGTTGAACGAACCACGGACGTGGACACCGTAGACGCTGTCCAGCAGGGCCGCGTCCGCGTCCGCGATGCCCGCGAACCGCACGTTGCCCGCGTTGTTGACGAGCACGTCGATCCGGCCGAACTCCGTCACGGCGCGGTCGACGATCGCCTGTCCGCCCTCTGGGGTGGAGACATCGTTGCCGTCCGCGACGGCGGTTCCCCCCGCTGCGGTAATCTCGTCCACAACGGACCGGGCGGGTCCCGTGTCGGAGCCTTCCCCCAGAGTGTTGCCGCCGAGGTCGTTCACGACCACCTTCGCGCCTCGCAAGGCGAGCAGCAGAGCGTGTGCCCTGCCGATCCCGCGACCGGCGCCGGTGACCACCGCGACGCGCCCGTCGAAGTCGAACGTCTCCATGTGTGCTGCCTTTCGGGGTGTCAGTCGCGGTCGTCGCCGGGCAGCACCGCGGTGGTGAAGCCCCAGGGCACGCCGAGCGCCGTCGCCGGATCCACGACGAGCGTGTCGTCGGAACGAGCAGCGACCCGGACGCCCTGGCTGGCCAGGTGCCGCTCCACTTTCGCCAGATCGGCAACCTGGAAGGTGATGGCGTGGTACGTGTCCTGCGGTGCGCGGACGGACCAGTCCGTGTGGGCCGCGGTGCCCTCGTCCGGCACGGCGTACTCGAAGATCGAATCCGCCAGCCGTACCCACGTACACGTGGTGCCACGCACCTCGTCCCGACCCTCACCGATCACGGAGCCGCCCAACACGTCCACCACCAGTGTCAGGACGCGTTCGGGACGGTCGGTCAGCACGGTGTGGTGCGAGCCGCGCACGATCCCCAGCGGGTCGTCCGCGGAGAGCGCGGGGCGGGTCCAGCCCGGTTCGGTACGCGGGTCCAACGGCGACACACCGGGTGGTGGCGGCATGAACTCGTAGCGGATGCCCGTGTCTTCGGGGTGGCTGAAGAACAGCGGCATCGGCGCGCCCGCCGCGTGCGGCGGCTCGTCCCCCTCGGCAGGCTCGTCGAGCTGGCTCAGCAGTCTGATCCCACGGCCGCGCAGCTCGCCGAAGAGCTCGGTCATCCCCTCGACATACCAGCCCAGCGCTTTGAGATGCGGGGTCTTCACCGTCGGGTACCCCTGCTCGCCGTGCAGGATGTAGCGCCTGGGATCGATGGTGTCGAACAGGACGTCGTTGATCAGCGTGAATGTCGAGTAGTCCGGGCCCGAGTCCCGCTTGCCCTGCCACAGGATCGTCATCGGGGTGCTGTCCCGGCCGAACACGCTGCGGAAGAAGTCCTCGGCCGCTGCGAGGTCCGGGACGTGGTGACTGGGATGGAACATCATCGTGGCGCGGTAAGCGGGAGCGACGGTGTCTCTCGGATGCTGCGACATCGGCTGGGATCTCTCCTTCGACCGGTGGGATGACGACACGGGCCGGGTGCCGGACGATGTCCGGCACCCGGCCCGTGTCGTCATCCGAGAGTGGGGATGTTGAAACCCATCAGCTTCGCCATCGTGCCGCCGACGATCTGGGCCCGCTCCTCCGGGTCGACATCCTGGAACAAGTGGTCGACCGCCTCGTGGCTGCGCCGGAAGGTGCCCTCGGCGTGCGGGTAGTCCGAGCCCCAGATCAGCGTCGGGATACCGGTGATGTGGCGAGTCGCGACCGCCACCGGGTCGTCCTGGAACGACACGTGGATCTGCCGGCGAACGTACTCGCTGGGCCGCAGCGGGTACGGCCACTTGTCATTGACCTTGAACAGCCGGGCCATCTTGAACTGTTCCCCGGCGGGCAGTGTCTCGTCGTACTTGCCCACCCAGTAGTCGGGGTCCTGTCCGATACCGACCGTCCACGCCTTGTCCATCGCGCCCATGAGACCCGCGAGCCAGTTGGCGTTGAACTCGACCAGCGCGAAATGCAGGTCCGGGAAGCGATCGCAGACGCCACCGCCGACCAAAGAGACGAGAACCTGGCCCGGAGTCAAGGCTGCGTACATGCCCTGGCCGGTCATCCGGACGACCACGTCCTCCTCGGTCAGCTCCCGATGGGCCTGGTCCACCGCCATCATCATGCCCTGCATGTTGCGGCTGGCTTCCTGCTCCATCTCGATGCCGCCGCTGGCCACGTGGAACATGACGACGAGGCCGAGTGACTGGGCGGTCGCCCAGATGGGGTCGAACTCCCGACTGTGGTACGGCTTGTGCGGAGTCGCCGGCAGGAGAATCGCCCTGACTCCCCGGCTTGCGACACGCTCGATCTCGGCGACCGCGTCGGGAACGTCGGTGATAGGGATGACCGCGGACGGCTTGATCCGATCCGTCTGCTCGACGAAGTTCTCGATGACGTAGTCGTTGTAGACCTTGGCGTGGGCCAGAGACCACTCGTGGTCGTCGGTGTAGACCCACAGCAGAGTCAGGTTCGGGTGCATGACCTGACCGGTGATGCCGTCCAGATCCATGTCCTCCAGGATCCGGTTGACGTCACCGGTGTTGGGACTGCCGTCGAAGTGCTGGAACCGCGAGTAGGTCCAGCCCTCCATACCCGGGGCGTGGGCACGGCGGAAGAATCGTCGTCCGTCGTCGCCCAGGGGCTCGATCTCGAGGTCCTCCTCCCATACTGCGCGGTCACGCAGATGCTTCGGAAGCCGAGTCTTGAAAAGGTCGGTCGGCTCCATCACGTGGCCGTCGACCGACACGAGAATCTCGTCGCTCACTTGTCTCTCCCTTGCCATACGGCGCCGAACCGCAATCCCGCTTGTCGCAGAGATCTCATGAAATGTACGGCTGAGGACGGAATTCCACTGTCACGATGCGCTCCACGAACTGTCAACACACCGGTACCGGCAGGTGGAACGACACACGACGCGTCCCGAAGGGCGGGCCGGTCACCTTGACTCCGACGCCCGACGCACCGGACGCTGTCGGCATTTGGTCGCGCAATACGAGCCCGCCCACCACCTTCGGGTTCGGGTCCGGCGACCGGTGATGACCGATTCCGATGCCCGGCCATCAACGGCTGAGGGGACTGAAACACATGACCGAACTCCGCGATGTCGACTTCTTCCGCGACCCGAATTCCGTGGTATCGCCATATTCCTATATGGACGATCTGGTTCAGAACAGTCCGGTATGGATAGAACCGAACTACGGGGTCGCCATGGTCGCCGGCTACGACGAGGCGTTGACCGTGATGCGGGAGACCGAGACCTACTCTGCGGCACCGATGATCGCGGGGCCGACACCCGACTACGGCGTCGAGTTCACAGGCGACGACATCGACGAACAGCTCGACGCCGTGCGCCACCGACTTCCGTTCAACGACCAGATCGTGGCGATGGATCCCCCGCAGCACACCATGCGGCGCGCCCTCATCATGGGCCTGATCACCCCGAAGCGCCTCAAGGAAAACGAGGACTTCATATGGCAGCTGACCGACCGTCAGCTCGACGTCGTGCTGCCTCGCGGCGGGTGTGAGCTCGTCGACGACTACGCCCAGCCGTATGCGCTTCTCGTGGTCGCCGACCTGCTCGGCGTTCCCGAGGAGGACCATCCGATGCTGCTGGAGAAGGCCGGCGTCGCAGCGAACGGTTCCCTCACCGACACCACGAAGGAGCCGCCGAAGAAGCACGGCGGCCTCGAACATTTCTACGAGTACTTCACCGACCGGGTCGAGAGCCGCCGGCGCGAGCCCAAGGACGACGTCCTCGGCAGAATGGCCCACGCGACCTTCCCGGACGGCACGCTGCCCGAGCCACTCGAAGCAGCACGCATTGCCTCGAACCTCTTCGCGGCCGGCCAGGAGACCACGGTGCGCCTCCTGGCCACCGCGCTCCAGATCGTGGGCGACGACCAGGGCCTGCAGCAGAAGCTGAGGCAGGACAGAGGCCTGATTCCCAAGTTCATCGAGGAGGTCCTACGCTGGCAGGGCCCGATCAAGGGCAACATGCGCGTCGCCCGCAAGACCACCACCCTCGGCGGCGTCCACCTGAAGGCAGGCACGCAGGTTTTCGTCATGCACGGGGCCGCGGGGCGCGACCCACGGCAGTTCGACGACCCGCAGGGCTTCGACATCGAACGCCCGAACGTCCGGCGGCACATCGCCTTCGGTCACGGTATCCATACCTGTCCCGGTGCCCCCTTGGCGCGTTCCGAGGTACGGGTGACCCTCGAACGGCTTCTCGACCGCACGTCGGCGATCCGAATCTCCGAGGCACACCACGGACCCCCGGATGCACGGCGGTACGACTACCTGCCGTCCTACATGTTCCGCGGACTGACGAAGCTCCACCTCGAGTTCGACATGGAGGCCTGACACGTGGCTCGCAAGATCGACGTCGACCGAGACCTCTGCATGGGGTCGGGCCAGTGCGTCTTCTACGCCCCGCGCACCTTCGACCAGGACGAGACGACCGTCGCGATCGTCACGAACGCGGACGGGGATTCGTCGGTGAACATCCGCACCGCCGTCGAGGCCTGCCCCACACAGGCGCTCTCGTTCGACGAGGACGGCGATTGAGGTGACACCGCGCGGCACACACCGGGTGGTCATCGTCGGCGCCGGGCTCGGTGGGTTGCGTGTCGCCGAGCACCTTCGACGTCAGCGGTACACCGGCGCGATCACGCTTGTCGGGGACGAATCCGCGGAGCCCTACGACCGTCCTCCGCTCAGCAAGGCTGTGCTGGTCGGCACGATGACCGACACGACGCTCGCGAAGGACATCCCGTCGCTCGACCTCGACCTCCGACTGGGGACACGTGTCGAGACCGTCGATACCTCCGACAGGTCGGTCGTGCTGAGCAACGGTGACCGGATCGGCTACGACTCGCTCGTACTGGCCCCGGGCGCAGTGCCTCGACTGCCCGCGGGGGTCGGCGTCGGCGGCGGTGTCCACGTGCTGCGTACCATCGCGGACTCCCTCGGCATACGGGCGGCCATCGCAGACGGCCGCCGGCTCGTCGTGGTCGGCGCCGGGTTCATCGGCTGTGAGGTCGCCGCGAGCGCCCGCCGGGCCGGCGTCGACGTCGACCTGGTCGAGCGTTTATCCCTTCCCCTCGTCCAGGTGCTCGGCGAGGCGGGCGGTCGCCGAGCGGCAGAGCTGCACCGCGAACACGGCGTGCGGTTGCACCTCGGCACGGGCGCTACGCCCGTGACCGGACCGGACGGCGTCCGCGCCGTCCGGCTCGACGACGGGACCGAACTGGAGTGCCGGGACATCGTCTACGGGATCGGTGTCACGCCGGACGTGGAATGGTTGGCTCCCAGCGGTATCGCGTTGGACGACGGCATCCTGTGTGACTCGCTCGGCCGGACGTCGATCCCGGGCGTGTTCGCAGTCGGCGATGCCGCTCGTTGGTGGCACCCGTTACTCGGCGCGCACCGTCGGCTGGAGCACTGGATGTCGACGACCGGTCAGGCCGAGACCGTCGCCCACGCGATCACCGCGGGCGACGACATCGCCGTGCCGACGACGGTCCCCTTCTTCTGGAGCGACCAGTACGACGTCAAGATCCAGGGATTGGGCTTCGTCGACCCGAGCGACGATGTCCGAGAGCTGGAGGTCGACGGCAAGCCTGTCCTGGTCTACTCCCGCGACAACGTGCTGCGGGCGGTCGTCGGGTTCTCCGTCCCGACCGCGGTGCTGCCCCTGCGGAAGTCGATTATGTCCGGTGTGGACGTCGACGAGGTGGTCGCCCGGCTTACGGAGTGACCCGGCGTCAG
>NZ_JACIBS010000005.1:0-127250 GCF_014195435.1 Prauserella sediminis
CCCTCGCGGAGAAGAACCGGCCGATGACCCAGATGATCGGGCTCGGCTATCACGACACCGTGACGCCGGCCGTCATCCGCCGGAACGTGCTGGAGAACCCGGCCTGGTACACGGCCTACACGCCGTACCAGCCGGAGATCTCGCAGGGCCGTCTCGAAGCGCTGCTCAACTTCCAGACGATGGTGTCCGACCTGACGGGCCTGGACACCGCGAACGCCTCGATGCTCGACGAGCCGACGGCCGTGGCCGAGGCGATGATGCTGATGCGCCGTGCGTCGAAGGCCAAGTCCTCGACGTTGGTAGTCGACGCCGAGTGCCTGCCGCAGACCGTCTCGGTGCTGCGCACGCGGGCGGAGGTCATCGGCATCGAACTCGATGTCCGCGACCTCTCGCAGGGGCTGCCC
Organism: Prauserella sediminis; assembly: GCF_014195435.1. Lineage (NCBI taxonomy): Bacteria > Bacillati > Actinomycetota > Actinomycetes > Pseudonocardiales > Pseudonocardiaceae > Prauserella > Prauserella sediminis. The sequence continues at coordinate 405 of NZ_JACIBS010000005.1, forward strand.
GACGAGTTCTTCGGCGTCGTCGTCCAGTATCCCGGTGTGTCCGGTGTGCTGCGCGAGCCGGAGTTCTACTCGCGCATCGGTGAGGCCGCCAAGGAAGCCAAGGCGCTCTACTGCGTCGCGGGTGACCTGCTGGCGCTGACCATGGTGCAGGCTCCCGGCGAGTTCGGCGCCGACGTGGCCGCGGGCAGCAGCCAACGGTTCGGCGTGCCCATGGGATACGGCGGTCCGCACGCCGGTTACCTGGCCGTGCGGAAGGGGCTCGAGCGGTCGCTGCCGGGCAGGCTGGTGGGCGTGTCGGTCGACGAGGCAGGCGCCCCCGCGTACCGGCTCGCGCTGCAGACCCGTGAACAGCACATCCGCCGGGAGAAGGCGACCAGCAACATCTGCACGGCGCAGGTGCTGCTGGCGGTGATGGCCTCGATGTACGCGGTCTACCACGGCCCGGAGGGGTTGCGCGGGATCGCCGAACGCGTGCACGGTCATGCCACGGCGCTGGCAGCCGGCCTGCGGGACGGGGGCGTCGAGGTCGTCCACGAACACTTCTTCGACACGGTGCTGGCCCGGGTGCCGGGTAAGGCCGACGCCGTCGTCACGGCCGCCCGCGAGGCCGGCATCAACCTCGGCCGCGACGGCGCGGACCACGTGCGGATCGCCTGTGACGAGGCCACGTCGGCCGAGACGGTGGCCGCGGTGCTCGCCGCGTTCGGCGTCACCGCACAGCCGGAAGGCGACTCGGCGGTCCCGGTCGGACTCGAGCGCACCACCGAGTACCTGACGCACGAGGTCTTCCACACGTACCGGTCGGAGACGGCGATGCTGCGCTACCTGCGCCGGCTGGCCGACCTGGATTACGCGCTGGACCGCGGCATGATCCCGCTGGGCTCGTGCACGATGAAGCTGAACGCCACCACGGAGATGGAGGCGGTCACCTGGCCGGAGTTCGCGGGCATCCACCCCTTCGCCCCTGCGGAGGACGCGCTCGGCTACCGGGAGCTGACCGACCAGCTCAGTACCTGGCTGGCCGAGGTCACCGGCTATCACACGGTGTCGCTGCAGCCGAATGCCGGCAGCCAGGGCGAGCTCGCCGGGCTGCTCGCGATCCGCGCCTACCACCGTGCGAACGGCCACCCCGCGCGCGACGTCTGCCTGATCCCGTCGTCGGCGCACGGCACGAACGCGGCCTCGGCGGTGCTGGCCGGTATGCGCGTGGTCGTCGTGGCCTGCACCGACGACGGCGACATCGACCTCGCCGACCTGCGGTCCAAGGTGGACGAGCACAGCGACACGCTGGCCGCGATCATGGTGACCTATCCGTCGACGCACGGTGTCTACGAGACCGGGATCGCCGAGCTGGCCGACATCGTGCACGAGGCGGGCGGACAGGTCTATGTGGACGGTGCGAACCTGAACGCGCTGCTGGGACTGGCGAAACCGGGCGAGTTCGGCGGCGACGTGTCGCACCTGAACCTGCACAAGACGTTCTGCATCCCGCACGGTGGTGGCGGTCCGGGCGTGGGCCCGGTGGCGGTGCGTGAGCACCTCGCGCCGTACCTGCCCAACCACCCGCAATTCGAGGAGGCCGGGCCCGCGACCGGCGTGGGGCCGATCTCCGGTGCGCCGTTCGGCTCGGCGTCGATCCTGCCGATCTCGTGGGCGTACGTGCGGATGATGGGCTCGGCCGGGCTCACCAGCGCGACGCAGGTCGCCGTGCTGGCGGCGAACTACGTCGCCGCGCGGTTGAGCCCGCACTATCCGGTGCTCTACACCGGCCAGCACGGTCTCGTGGCGCACGAGTGCATCATCGACCTGCGGCAGCTGACCAAGCAGACCGGCGTGACCGTCGACGACGTCGCCAAGCGGCTCATCGACTACGGCTTCCACGCGCCCACGATGTCGTTCCCGGTGGCGGGCACGTTCATGGTCGAGCCGACCGAGAGCGAGGACCTGGGGGAGCTGGACCGGTTCTGCGAGGCGATGATCTCGATCCGTCGCGAGGTCGCCGAGGTCGCCTCGGGCACGTGGGAGGTCGAGCAGAGCCCGTTGCGGGGTGCGCCGCACACCGCCGAGCAGATCGCGGGGGAGTGGGACCGGCCGTACGATCGCATGCTGGCGGTCTACCCGGGCAAGACGCGGGCCAAGGGCAAGTACTTCTCGCCCGTGCGCCGCATCGAAGGCGCTTACGGTGACCGCAATCTCGTGTGCTCCTGCCCGCCCGTCACCGATTTCGAAAGCTGAGACGATGAAGACTCCGCTACACGACGTCCACAGTGGACTGGGCGCGTCGTTCACCGACTTCGCCGGCTGGGACATGCCGGTGCGGTACTCCAGCGACCTCGCCGAACACCGGGCGGTGCGCGAGGCGTCCGGGCTGTTCGACCTCTCGCACATGGGCGAGATCGAACTGGCCGGTCCGCAGGCCGCCGATGCGCTCGACTACGCGTTCAGCGGAAAGCTGTCGGCCGTGGCCGTGGGCCGCGCCCGGTACACCATGATGTGCAACGAGCGCGGCGGTGTGGTCGACGACCTGGTCGTCTACCGCCTCGCCGAGGAGCGCTACCTGGTGGTCGCCAACGCGGGCAACGCCGCCGAGGTGTCGGCCGAACTGGTGCGCCGCGCCGAGGGGTTCGACACGACGGTCACCGACCGTTCCGCCGAGACCGCTCTGATCGCGGTGCAGGGTCCGACCTCTGCGGCCATCGTCGGCGCCGTCAGCGACGCGGACCTGTCCACGCTGAAGTACTACGCGAGCGTGCCGACCACTGTCGCTGGGCGGGACGTGCTGCTCGCACGCACCGGATACACCGGCGAGGACGGCTTCGAGCTGTTCGTCGCGGCCGACGACGCGGCCGCCGTGTGGCAGGTGCTGACCGAGGCGGGCCAGGGCCACGGGCTCGTGCCGTGCGGTCTGGCCTGTCGGGACACGCTTCGCCTCGAGGCGGGCATGCCGCTGTACGGCAACGAGCTTTCCGCGGACGGGTCCCCCTTCGCGGCGAACCTCGGCCGGGTGGTTCGGTTCGACAAGGAGGGTGATTTCGTCGGCCGTGCGGCTCTCGAGGGCCGGCCCGAACCGGAGACGGTGCTGGTCGGGCTCACCGGCAGTGGTCGGCGCGCGCCGCGGCACGGCTACCGTGTGCTGCAGGGCGACGACGAGGTCGGGGAGATCACCAGCGGTGCGCTCTCGCCGACTCTCGGACATCCGATCGCCATGGCGTACGTGCCCGTCCGGTGCTCGGAGCCCGGCACCACCCTGTCCGCCGACATCCGCGGTCGCCTCGAACCCGTCGAGGTGGTCGCCCTGCCGTTCTACCAGCGTCGCTGAAAGGCCTGACATGACGATTCCCCAGAACCTGCGCTACACCAAGGAACACGAGTGGATCTCCGTCGACGGTGACGTCGCCACCGTGGGTATCACCGCATTCGCGGCCGAGGCCCTCGGCGACGTCGTCTTCGTCGAACTGCCGGAGGCCGGTTCGGAGGTGAGCGCGGGCACGCCGTGCGGCGAGATCGAGTCGACCAAGTCGGTCAGCGAGATCTACGCCCCGGTCGACGGCGAGATCACGGAGGTCAACCAGGCCGTCATCGACACCCCGGAGTCCGTGAACTCCGATCCGTATGAACAAGGCTGGCTGTTCAAGGTCCGCGTGGAGAGCATGCCGGAACTGATGGACGCTGCCGCCTATACCGCGCTCACCCAGGAGGGCTGACCATTGAGTTCGTTCGAAGCCGATCTGTCCACTGTAGACCCTGAGGTCGCGGCGGCCGTCAGCGACGAGCTGCGCCGCCAGCAGTCGACGTTGGAGATGATCGCCTCCGAGAACTTCGCGCCCGTATCCGTTCTCGAGGCGCAGGGCTCGGTGCTGACGAACAAGTACGCCGAGGGTTATCCGGGCAAGCGGTACTACGGTGGCTGCGAGCACGTCGACGTCATCGAGGACCTCGCGATCGAGCGTGCCAAGTCGCTCTTCGGCGCCGAGCACGCCAACGTGCAGCCGCACTCGGGTGCGCAGGCCAACGCGGCCGCCATGGTGTCGCTGCTCAACCCGGGTGACACGATCCTCGGGCTGGACCTCGCGCACGGCGGCCACCTGACGCACGGCATGAAGCTGAACTTCTCCGGCAAGCTCTACAACGTCGCCGCCTACCATGTCGACAAGGAGACCGGCCTGATCGACATGGCCGAGGTCGAGCGGCTGGCGAACGAGCACAAGCCGCAGCTGATCATCGCGGGCTGGTCTGCCTACCCGCGGCAGCTCGACTTCGCCGAGTTCCGCCGGATCGCCGACTCGGTGGGCGCCAAGCTCATGGTCGACATGGCGCACTTCGCCGGTCTGGTCGCCGCCGGCCTGCACCCGAACCCGGTGCCGTACGCCGACGTCGTCACCACCACGACGCACAAGACGCTCGGCGGTCCGCGCGGCGGCATCGTGCTGTCGAAGCAGGAGTACGCCAAGAAGATCAACTCGGCGGTCTTCCCCGGGCAGCAGGGCGGTCCGCTCGAACACGTCATCGCAGGCAAGGCCGTCGCGCTGAAGATCGCTGCCAGCGACGAGTTCAAGGAGCGGCAGCAGCGCGTGATCGAGGGCGCGAAGATCCTCGCGAACCGGCTGTCCGAGTCCGACGCGGCCGAGGCTGGAGTGCGCGTGCTGACCGGCGGTACGGACGTCCACCTGGTGCTCGTCGACCTGGTCAACTCCACGTTGGACGGACAGCAGGCCGAGGACCGGTTGCACGAGATCGGCATCACGGTGAACCGCAACGCCGTGCCGTTCGACCCGCGGCCGCCGATGGTGACGTCGGGGCTGCGCGTCGGCGCGCCGGCACTGGCCACGCGCGGTTTCGGTGCCGAGGACTTCACCGAGGTCGCCGACATCATCGTCCGTGCGCTGCAGCCGAGCACCGGCGATGCCGCGCTCGGTGAGCTGCGCGGGCGCGTCGAGCTGCTCGCCAAGAAGCACCCGCTGTACCCCGGTCTTTCCTGACGGCGGTACCAGCACCGATCGGCAACGGCCCGCTCGCGCCTCGGCGCGGCGGGCCGTTGCCGTGTTTGCCAGAAGAGTGCTCAGCCGGTGACAGAGTGCTCAGCCGGTGACGAGGGCCAGTGCGAAGCCGTCGTAGCCCTTGTCTGCGACGGTCTGCAGTGCCGTGGCGTCCACGCGCGGCTCGGTCGCCATCAGCTCGAACATGTCCCGCGTGCCGCGCACCCCGGGGTCGTCGGAGGCGGCGTCGGCGACGGCGCCGCCCCGGACGACGTTGTCCACGACGATCACCGTCCCGGGCCGGCTCAGCTCGAGTGCCCAGCGGAAGTAGTTGGCGTTGTTGGCCTTGTCCGCGTCGAGGAAGACGAGGTCGAACGGGGCTTCGTCGTGGAGGGTGGGCAGGGTGTCGAGTGCGGTGCCGACACGGATGTCGATCCGGTCGCCGACTCCGGCGCGGTCGACGTTGCCGCGTGCCACGTCGGCGAACCGCGGGTCGGCCTCGAGCGTGATCAGCGTGCCCTCCGGTGGCAGCGCGCGCGCGAGACAGATGGCGCTGTAGCCGCCGAGCGTGCCGACCTCGAGGATCGACCGCGCACCGACCATGCCGGCCAGCAGCGTGAGGAACCGGCCCTGTGGCGCGCTGACGGCGATGTCCGGGAGGCCGGCCTCCGCGGCCGCGCGGGCCGCGCCGTCGAGCGCCTCGTCGGAACCGAGCAGGTTGTCGGTCAGGTAGTCGTCCACCGTGGCCCATGTCCGAGGATCCATGCCCGGTAGGTTAGGCGCTGCTCGCGCAGCGTGCTCGGCAGTTTCCGCCGCGGCTCGGTGCCCGACAGTTGGAGAACCGGTACGCCGATTTGCGCCGGTGCCGGGTGCCGGTCGATCGAGAGTGTCGAATTCACGACCGTAGGCGCGGCGGGGCGGGTGCTGGCACTGCCCGTGATTGCGCTCGGTCAGCTGCCAACGGTCGTGCGGCGGTGTGTCATCGCCCTTGTGCGGGCTTCGCGTTCGGGGTGTTGAGGTGTTGGCTGAGGACGTGTGCCTCGTGGAGGAGTAGTGCGCCGAGTTCGGGTTGCCGCTCGGGTGTGAAGCGGGTTTCGATGCCGGTGAGTGTGAGGGCCCAGGAGGGGCGTCCGGCGGGGTCGAAGACGGCTGCTGCCATGCCCCAGCTGCCTTCGACGACGAGGCCGGGGTTGACGGCGTATCCGTCGCGGCGGGTGCGTTCGATGCGGGCACGGATGTCGTCGGGGGAGTGGGCCTGCCCCCATCGGCGGGTCAGGTCGGTGCGGTCGAGGTAGGAGTCGATCTCCGCGTCGTCGAGGAAGGCAAGGGTGACAAGTCCTGCCGAGACGACGCCGAGGGGGAATCGGGCGCCTTGGTAGAGCACGAACGAGCGGATGGGGAAATCGCCGTCCTCGCGGATCAGGCACACGGTTTCCTCGCCGCGTAGCGCGGAGAAGAAGGCGCTCTCGCCGGTTGCTTCGGCCAGCCGGTGCACGCTGGCGCGGGCGTGGTGGGTGACGTCGTAGCGGCTCCCCGCGGTCTGGCCCAGTAGGTAGAGCTCCGGGCCGAGGAACCAGCGGCCGGTCGACTGGTCGCGGTCGACGAAGCCTTCCTCGGCCAGCGAGGTGAGGAGGCGGTGCACCGTGGGTCGTGGGAGGTCGGTGTCACGGGCCAGCTCGGCGGTGAGGGCGCCGCTGTCGTTTCTCGCGGACAGCGCGCGCAACACGCCTCCGACTCTGCCGACCAGGTGTGCGTTCGATACCTCGCGCATGGCTCGAGCCTAGGCGTTCATTCAGTGAACGCCTAGGAAGGTGTGCGCTCGGTGTGCGATCACCTTTCGGTGGATATGCCTGGATATATTGCCAAACAGCGAGCGAGTCGTTGTACTTCTCGCCGTTCGGTAGTCGGACGGTGGGAGGTGACGAGGTGTCGAAGCTGCGTGCCGGGGCGCAGGAGGCGTTGGCCGATGTGCTCGTGGACGGGATGACGCTCGCCGTCGGCGGGTTCGGCCTGTGCGGGATCCCGAACGACCTGATCGAGGCGGTTCGGGACAGCGGGGTGACCGGGTTGACGGTGGTGTCGAACAACATGGGTGTCGATGGCAAGGGTCTCGGGATTCTGCTGGAGAACAAGCAGGTCGCCAAGGTCATCGCCTCGTATGTGGGGGAGAACAAGCTGTTCGCCCAGCAGTTCCTCGACGAGACCCTGGAGGTGGAGTTCGCGCCGCAGGGCACCCTGTCGGAGCGGCTCCGTGCCGGCGGCGCGGGTATCGCGGCGTTCTACACGCGTGCCGGGGTGGGAACTCCGGTGGCCGAGGGTAAGCCGCTGGCCGAGTTCGACGGGCATTTGCATGTACAGGAACGGGGGATCGTCGCCGACGTGGCGCTGGTGCACGCGCACACCGCGGACCCGGCGGGCAACCTCGTCTATCGGGCCAGCGCGCGCAACTTCAACCCGGTGGTGGCGACCTGCGGCCGGGTGACGGTGGTGGAAGCCGAACACCTCACCGGCGAGTTCCTCGACCCGGAACGGGTCGTGACACCGGGCATCTACGTGGACCGCATGGTTCAAGCGGCGCCGCGCGTCAAGGACATCGAGAAGCGTACGGTGCGCGCTCGCGCCGACGTGCCGACCGACTAGGAGCTACCCATGGCCTGGACACGTGACGACATGGCAGCCGTCGCCGCCGCCGAGCTGCGCGACGGCGACTACGTCAACCTCGGGATCGGCATCCCGACCCTGGTCGCCAATCATGTGCCGGACGGGGTGCAGGTGACACTGCAGAGCGAGAACGGCATTCTGGGTGTCGGACCGTTCCCGGTCGAGGGGGAGGAAGACGCCGACCTGATCAACGCCGGGAAACAGACCGTCACGGTCAACCCCGGCGCCAGCTACTTCGACTCGGCCGCATCGTTCGGCATGATGCGCGGCGGGCACATCGACATCGCCGTCCTGGGGGCGTTGCAGGTCAGCAAAGCCGGCGACCTGGCCAACTGGACGATCCCGGGGGCGCTCGTCAAAGGTATGGGCGGTGCGATGGACCTGGTCGTCGGAGCACGCCGGGTCGTCGTGCTCACCGACCACGTGGCCAAGGACGGTACCCCGAAGATCGTCGAGGAATGCACCCTGCCGCTGACCGGCTCGGGCGTCGTCAACCGGATCATCACCGACCTCGCGGTGCTCGACGTGACCGACACCGGCCTCCGCCTGGTCGCGCTCGCCCCCGGCGTCACCGAAGACGAGGTCCGGAACCGTACCGACGCGCCGATCGCGGAGACGGCCGAAGCCGGTCGCCGATAACCGCCGAACGCGGCGATGCCACGTTCAGTCAGGCGCACCACCGGCGTCCCACGCGTCGGTTCAAGACCTTCTGGATGCCCGGGTGCGAGTGTGGGTGCGAAAAGGTTGCTTATGCGGCCTGGTTCGCACCCACGGTGACGTCTTGCGCGAGTGTTTTCCACCTGTGAACGGGCTGTGCGACGACTGCCGGACGTCTCATCATCCTTCGGCCGTCGGTTCAAGTCCGACCCGGCCCATACCAGCGGAAACGCGCGGATGCGATCTCGTTCAGTGCTCGTACAGCCAAGGACTCGCCCGTCGACGTTTGCACCATGAGCCGTAGCGGAACGAGGCGGGCTTCCGTCTCGCTAGACGACCTGCGTGACCTGCTGCCGGAATGGCAGAGGCACCTGCGTGCCACCAACGACGATGTCGTTTACGGACTTCCCGCGGGTAAGGCTGCTACCCGGGTCGGACGGAGCAGGGTGCCGTTGCAGGTGAGTCGTGCGGGAGCTGGTCCTCGTGTATGCGGGTCGAGTCTCGGTGCGTCGGAGACGGCTGTGTGGCCTCGCCGGTGTCCCACACGTACGCGGCGACGGAGCCGTCCGTGAGCGCGTATAGCTGCCGGAAACGCGGTGCGATCAAGCCGCAGCGCACCACCACGTGCTTGGCTCGGGTGACGTCGGCGGCCGGCATCAACGAGGCTCGTCACTCAAGTCCATGTGAGCCGTGGTTCGATATGGCGCGGTGATGCGACGTTTCTTAGCGTGATGCGTCACTGTGCGACACCGGCAAGTATGGGCCGAGAAGTCGCCGATCCCTGTCGTGACGTGGTGCGTAAGGACTTCAGGCACTCACGTGCAAACACCGGTGCATGGCGCATCATCGGCATGTTCGGGCGCATCAGGGTTCGGCGTGATCCACGGTATCGGCGATAACGCTCCGCCCGGTGAGGCAGCGCCGACTGGCTTCGGGTTGCAATAAGCGCAACAGGAAGTTGCCCCAGGTTCTCGTCAGCCTCACGCTTGGGCGCCGGCAATGACGCGTAGGGCAAGAGTTCCCATGGCTGCGTCTTCGATGTGGTCAGCGGCGAAGGCTGGCCGCTGAGGCAAGGGAGATTGATGTGACGGCGTGGGAGCTTTTTACTGATCTGGGGTTTATGTGCCTCTTACTGCTGGTAGGAACATGGCTGCGAGCGCGGGTCAGGGTTCTCCAGGCTCTTTTCCTGCCGGCCAGTCTTATTGCGGGAATGCTGGGGCTCGTCTTGGGTCCCAACGGCTTTGGCGTTGTTCCATTCTCGGAGTCCCTCGCCGACTATTCGGGGATTCTCATTGCGGTGGTGTTTGCGGCCATGCCCTTCACTTCCCGGCTGGGATCTTTCTCCCAAGCGGTCAGAAACGTCGCTGCGACCTGGGCGACGTTCCAATCGGTTGTCATTCTGTACTGGGGAGTCGGACTTCTCTTCTCTCTGGGAATCATCACCATGTTGTTCCCGATGATGGATATACCTGACGGGTTCGGTCTGATGCTGGCCGCAGGCTTCATGGGAGGACACGGCACCGCTGCGGCCATTGCCGATGTCTACGGTGACAGGTGGGTAGAGGCTCAAGCGCTGGGGATGACGGCTGCCACGGTCGGGATCGTGGTAGCCATCGTCGGTGGGATTCTGCTGATCAAGTACGAGTCTCAGCGGGGTCGGACGTCGTATCTTCAGAAATTCAGCGATCTTCCCCAGGAGCTGCGCACCGGGATGGTCCACCCTGACCGTCGGCAGTCGGTCGGGAAAAGTCCGGTCTCGACCATGTCCATCGATCCGCTGGTCTACCACGCGGGGGTGATCCTGGCGGTATCGGCCGTGGCTTACCTCATCGCCGAATGGATCTCGCAGGCCGCGGGCGGTCTCAGCGTGCCCACCTTCTCTGTTGCGTTCCTGCTTGCGATCCTCGTGGTTCTCGTGATGCGGGCCACCAAGGCGAGCAGGCATTTCGACGTGCAGCTCTTCGAGCGCACCTCCAGCTCCGCCAGCGATCTGTTGGTGGCGTTCGGTGTTGCCAGCATCAGCCCCGACATCGTGGTTTCCTATGCCGGGCCGTTGGCCCTGCTGTTGACCTTCGGTGTGGTGTTCATCGCCTCCTACTACTTCCTGGTCGCCAAGAGGACCTTTACGGACCACCCCGTCGAACAGTCCCTGTTCCTCTGGGGAGTACACACGGGCACGGTGGCGATGGGGATCGCCGTGTTGCGCATCGTCGACCCGGAGATGAAGTCGAAGACGCTCGACTACTACGGGGTGGCCTATGTGCCGATCGGCTTCGTCGACATCGCGATCATCGCTGTGTTGCCCGTGTTGGTCATCGCAGGATGGGCGTGGACAACTGCGCTGGTGCTGACCGCTGTCGGGATCGCCATCATCACGCTCGCCAAGCTGACCTTCGCCCGCACTCCGGCTGCCGCGCAGACGGAGAAGGTGTAGTTGCAAGTCATGCAACACGTAGTTGCACCGGTCGCACCGGCGACAGACAGTGGTTCCATGGACGGCATCGGCGACACGGCGGCGGGGCGGGTTCTGGCGGTACTGGAAGCTCTCGCAGAGGCCAATCGAACCGGGCGGGCCGGCATGACGACCTCGTCTCTGGCGAGGGTTATGGACCGGGACAAGTCCAGCGTGTCGCGCCAGCTCAAGCCTCTGGTGGCCCTTGGTCTGGTGGAGAAGGACCCCGACGGCGTTCACCGCCTCGGGTGGCGCCTGTTCGCTGTGGCGGCTCAGGCGGGAGACCAGCGGCTGCTGCTGCTTGCGCCACCGGTGATGCGGCAACTCAGTCGTACTGTCGGTGAACGCACTCATCTGAGTATCCGTCGCCATGATCAGGTTCTGACGATCCTCACCGAAGGGCCGCAGCGTGCAGTGGAGGCGGTGAACTGGGTGGGTAAAACCGTTCCGATGACAAGCACCTCGACGGGGCGGGCCCTGATGCTCGATGACTCAGCCGACGAGGTTCGCAGTGTGGTCGCCCTCAGTTCCGAACGCAGCGCGGAGGGGGAATCTCCTGTCGGTGATTTGTCGCAGGTCAAAGGCACGTTGGACAGCATTCAGGCTGGCCGTTCGCTGGGCTACGTCGCCGTGGTCGACGAGTTCGAAGAGGGTCTCTCGGCGGTCGCTGCGCCGGTGCGTGATGTCCACGGCCGCATCGCTGCGGCGCTGAACATCTCCGTGCCCTCGTACCGCCTGGGCGGTGGCCTGCCCGACCTGGGGCGGCGCATCCGTCATGCAGCCGACTACGTCAGCACGACCCTGGCCTCACCGGAGGCCGGCCCGACGTATCCGCCCAAGGACCAATGATGTTCGACAGCCATGTACACGCGGGCCCCGATGTCATCGACAGATTCGGGGACGACACGGTCATTGCCGAGACCTATACCAACTCGGACTTCGACGGTTTCGTACTGAAGGCCCACTACGAGTCGACCGTTGGCCGCGCACATGCGGCTTCGCGCGCGGTCGGAAAGCCGGTCTACGGCGGTATCGCCCTCAACCAGCACTGCAGCGGAATCAACCCGAGTGCCGTCGCGGCGGCTCTGGCCGCAGGGGGTCGGGTGGTGTGGATGCCCACTGCGGACGCGCACACCCAGCACGCAGCCGACCTGCCCCGACTGTGCCGACAAGAGCCCCGTCTCGGGACGCACACCTACGCCATACCCCCATTGGACGAGACGGCGGCCGACGATGTCGAACAGGTTATGGCGCTCATCGCCGATCACGATGCCGTCCTGGCGACGGGACACCTCAGCGGCGAAGAATGCCGCTGGCTCGCCGAGAGGTCCCGCTATTACGGCATCAACCGGGTGCTGTTCACGCATCCCTCCTACACCGTCCCCGGGCTGAGCCCAGCGGCGACCGGAGAGCTCGTGGCTGCCGGAGGGTACGCCGAGATCACCACGTTTCAACTGCTCCACCAGCCGGGGTGTACTCCCGCAATGTTGGCCAGGGTCGCCGAGGCGGCCGGTCGCCGGCTGGTGCTGGCATCGGATGCCGGCCAGATCGACTCTCCGGCGCCACCCGATGCCCTGGAGATGCTCATCGACGCCCTGACAGGCGAAGGCCTGGACCGAAACTGGCTCGAGGACGCGGCCTCACGTGTGCCGCAGGGGCTTTTCGCTCCAGCCTAAAGATCCTCACCTCTGTGCCGCGGAAGATTTCTACGAAAGAAAAGGACAGAACCGTGATCGAAAACAAGACTGCCTTCTACAGTGAAGGTGCGCGCCTTCAGGCAAGTTTTTATTACCCCGAGAATGTGCCCGTCAATGTTTCCAAGCCGGTGGTCATCATCAATTCCGGCTATCAGGGTTTCAATGAATTCTACCCGAAGATGTTCGCCAAGCGGCTCACCTCGCAAGGGTTCAGCTGTTTCGGATTCGACTACCGAGGCATGGCTGACAGTGAGGGTGAGAAAGGAACCGTGCTCATCGAGCAGCAAGTCGAGGACGTTCGTAACGCTGTAACCTTCGTTCAATCCCGCGACGACGTCGACTCCCGCCAGGTCGGCCTCATCGGCTGGGGCATGGGGGCAGCCAACGTCGTCCTCGCCGCGCAACAAGGACCGAGGGTCGCTGCCGTTGCGGCGCTCAACGGTTTCTACGACGGCGAACGCTGGCTGAGGTCGGTGCACACGTACGACGAGTGGACCGCCATCCTCGAAACCGTCCGCCAAGACCGGACCCAACGCGTCCTTTGCGGTGAATCCGCACTGGCCGATACATTCGAGCATTACCCGTTGGACCCGGCGACCAAGGAGTACGTCGGTAAGGAGCTCGAGCAGGTCTACGGGTTCGGGCATCCGACTCGGCTGCAGTTCACCGAGTCCGTCATCTCCACCAAGGTCGAACGAGTCGTCCAGCACCTGGCTGGAACTCCGTTGTTCATCGGGCACGGCGTGCACAACACGCTGCATCCCATGACCGAAGCGGAGTCGCTGTTCGCCGCGGCTCCGTCGCCGAAGAGTTTCTACACGATCGACGGTCGCCACAACGACTTCATGTACGGAGACCATCCGGAGTTCATCCGGCTCTGTGAGCACGTGGAAGAGTTCATGACCGACGCCTTTCGTGACAGCGTAGAGCCCGCGCGTCTCGTTCGGGCCTGAACACGTCGGGAGAACTGATGGTGGCGCTTCGCAGCGACCTGACGACACGGGCCGCCTATGCCTCGGACGCGTCGATCTACCGGCGTGTGCCCGAGGTCGTCGTCGAGCCTCGCACCGAGGAGGACATCCGGCAAGCACTCGCTCTTGCGGCCCAGAAGGGCTGGCCCGTGGTCTCTCGCGGTGGAGGTACGTCGGTGGCTGGCAACGCGATCAGCACTGGCATGCTGATCGACACCTCACGGCACTTCAACCGCATCCTGTCCATCGATCCGGACGAGATGACCGCCGTGGTTCAACCCGGGGTTGTATGTGACCAGCTGCGTAATGCGGCCGCGGCGTACGGTCTGACCTACGGGCCCGACCCTTCGACGCATGCTCGCTGCACGATCGGTGGGATGGTCGGCAACAATGCCTGCGGGTCGCATTCAGTGGTCTGGGGTACCAGCGCCGAGAATCTGGTCGCCGTGACTGTGATGCTTGCCGACGGCAGAACGGTGCAGCTGCACAGGGGCGGAACCTCTGATCCGGCGATCGAGAGTGCGTTGGCTGCGATCCGAGATCAGAACCTGTCGACACTGCGTACGGAGCTCGGACAGTTCCCCCGGCAGGTGTCGGGATACGGGTTGCACCATCTGCTCCCCGAGAACGGATTCGATGTCGCCAAATCCTTCGCCGGGAGCGAGGGGACGTGCGGGATCATGACCTCACTCACCGTGAGACTGGTCCGGAAACCCGCCGCGACCGCGTTGAGCGTCATGGGATTCGACGACGTCTTCGATGCCGCGGCAGCTGCACCGCGGCTGAAGCTTGCGGGAGTGCAGACCATTGAGGGCATGGGCGCTGATCTGCTCACTGCCCTGCGTTCCAGGCCCGGGAGAGAGCAGGCCGGATCGGCGCTTCCCCGTGGGGGCGGGTGGCTCTACTGCGAAGTAGGTGCCGATACGCAGGACGAAGCCGAGCGGTTGGCTGCCGAGCTGCCTGGATACGTCTCAGACCTCGTGAGCGATTCGCTGGTCGTCACCGACCCAGGTCATGTCCGCAAGCTGTGGTCGATCCGTGAAGCAGGCGCGGGCATCGTCACCAGACTCCCGGACGGCGGCGAGGCGTGGCCAGGCTGGGAGGACTCGGCCGTCCCCGCGGAGTACCTCAGCGACTACCTGCGCAAGCTCTACGTGTTGCTCGATGAACTCGGGCTGGAGGGGATTCCGTTCGGCCACTTCGGAGAGGGCTGCGTCCATCTCCGGATCTCCTTCGACCTCGAGACCGAACAGGGCCTGGCCCGGTACCGCCGGTTCGTCGAACATGCTGCGGAGCTCGTCCGTTCCTACGGAGGCTCGGTGTCGGGGGAGCACGGCGACGGGCGGGCTCGTTCGGAACTTCTTCCGGCGATCTACTCACCAGCAGCGCTGAGAGCGTTCCGGGCATTCAAGGAAACCTTCGACCCTGACGGAGTGTTCAATCCGGGCGTGCTCGTTGCTCCCGAACCCATCGATCAAGGAGTACGCCCGGGGCCGGGACGGGACCAACTTGAGCTGACGCCGGTGCACGCCTTCTCTCGTGACGGAGGATCATTCACCAGTGCCGTCAACCGGTGTGTGGGTGTGGGAGCGTGCCGCTCCGACGTCGGAGCCATGTGTCCGTCCTTCCAGGCCAGCGGTGACGAGGTCCACTCCACTCGCGGGCGAGCTCGCGTGCTGGCGGAGATGCTGCGGGGCGAGAGCGTCAGCGAAGGATGGAAGTCCGCAGAGGTCCGCGAGGCGCTGGACATGTGCCTGTCCTGCAAGGCGTGTGTTTCGGAATGCCCGGTCAACGTGGACATGGCGACTTACAAGTCCGAGTTCCTTCATCATCACTACCGCCGCGGAGTCAAGGGGTTCTTCGGAAAGAATCGGCGGCCGCGCGCGCACTTCACCATGGGTTGGATGCCGCGCGTGCTGCGCTGGTTGGCGAAGGTCCCAGGCGCGTTGCGACTGGTCAACTTTGTCGAATCGTTCCGTCTTGTCGAAGAGTTCACCAAGCGGCTCGGCGGTATCGAACCGCGACGCCGGATGATCCGGTTCAACCCTGTCCCGTTGGGTCGTTGGCACAGCCGTCGGAAGAGCACATTCGAGGAGATTGAAAGGCCGGCTGTGGTGCTGTGGCCAGACACCTTCACCAACTTCGCCTCCGCCGGCCCAGGCAAGGGGGCCGTCGAAGTGCTGGAGGCCCTGGGTTACCGGGTGCTCATGCCGGCTGACGATGTCTGCTGTGGGTTGACGTGGCACTCCACGGGGCAGCTCGACACGGCGCGAAAGGTGCTCGGCCGGACATTGGATGTCATGGACCCGCTCATCGCGGGCGGCTATCCCGTCATCGGTCTGGAACCCTCGTGCGCGGCAGTGCTCAAACACGAGATTACCGAGCTCGTCCCTGACGATTCGAGGGCCCACAGGGTCACCGAACTCGCGTCATCCTTCGGCGAGTTCATCTCCCGGCACAAGGCCGAAGGTGGTTGCTGGCCGTTCGATTCTGTTCGGGGCAATGAGCCGTCGCGGGTGTTGTGCCAGGTCCACTGCCACCAGAAAGCCACTACCGGCTACGACGCAGAGCTGGAGATCCTTGCCAGCCTGGGCGTCGATGTCGATGTGGTCGGCGGCGGGTGTTGTGGACTGGCCGGCAACTGGGGATTCGAGCCCGGCCACTTCGAGATGTCTCAGGACCTCGGCGAGCGGGAGCTGTATCCGAAGGTGCGGGCGGCAGGGGAGAACGACATCGTCCTTGCGGACGGGTTCTCGTGCCGGACGCAGATCCACCAAGGCACAGACGTCGAAAGCTGGCACCTGGCGGAAGTGTTGGCAGCTGCGCTACGGGCGGGCAGGTAGGCCAGCTTCGATGGTAGTCCCGGTCGGTGCCAACGACTCGGTCGGCGTTCATCGAGTGTCGCATGCGGTGGCGGTGTGGATCGGTGACCTTGATTGTGCGTTGGTACTGGTAACTCGGTGTCGTGTACCAGTGGCCACCCGCACATCGGCGGGCACGGACCCGCAATCAACGCACCTTTGATGGGCTCACTGGTCGCTGTCAGTCCGGCAGTGTGTTCAGCACGAGCTGACAGGATCGGAAACCCGTTCCTCGGCCGACTGCGTGTCGATCGAGCCGCCGGGAGCGAGGGTGACTCAGCGCCGCTTTTTCATGTGGCACCCGGCGGTGATGTCGACATATGCCTCACGGAGCGGCGTCGATCATGGGTGAGTCCGGATGCCAGCATCGGGATCTGAGGGTCGCCGCGCCATCTGATCGGAGCGCAGAACCTCGCCTGCAATCCAAGTGCAGCATTGCGCGGAATGATGCCGGGGGCCAGGTGGCGGCACCTTGCGCGAGGGTATGCACGATGGCTTTGCTGAGGGTCGATCGGTTGCGCAACGCATACACGCGCACGGAGTCCTCGTCGCCGAAGTGGGCACTGTTGCATAGAAGCTCAAGTCGCGAGTCGGCGACCACCACCGATCGCTGTAGGCGCTCGGCCAGATCGCCGACGAGGAACTGCGCCTCATCGGTTGCCTTGCTGCTCATCCTGGAGAACAAGAAGGTCTCGGCTCACCGTCCGCCGGCGCCCTCGAAACAGCGACTGTCGCCACTGCCTGCGGGTGCGAGGCTCGGCCCGGTGGCCGGCGGCAGCCATGGCCGGTGCATCGGAGCCTGATCTACGCGACGTGTTCGCGCCGACATCCCTTGTGGGCGAGTTCCGCACAAGGTAGCTTAAATTCACCAAACGATTGGTAGGTCGGATTGGAGTGCTGCCTTGGCCAAGCTCAACTACACCGACGGTTCCGAGGTCCGTCGGACGTTCTGCACTCTGTGCCCACAGCACTGCGGGATGCTCTTCCGGGTGGACGGCGAGGGGGAGCCGCAGGCGTTCGACGGTGATCGCAACAATCCGGTCGCCAACGGCAAGCTGTGCATCAAGGGGACGACCGCGCTCGAGATCCACCGGCACGATGACCGCCTCAACTTCCCGCTGAAGCGAGTGGGCAAGCGAGGCGAGGGCAAATGGGAGCGGATCTCCTGGCAGCAGGCCATGGACGAGATCGCGGCGAAACTGCGTGATCTGCGTGAGCAGGACGGTCCCGAGTCGGTCGCGACGCTCGGCGGTACGCACAAGACGCCGGGCGATTGGGCGAGTTGGCGTTGGGCGGCGGATTTCGGTACCCCGAACTTCGTCAGCCAGGGACGCAATTGCGGCGTCAGCGAGTACATTGCCGAGATCTCGATGTACGGCTGGGACACCGTGTACCAGAGTTTCTACCCCGGTAAGACCAAGTGCATCGTGATCTGGGGATCCAATCCCGCGGAGTCGTCGCCGCCCTCGTTCGAGCGGCTGCGCCAGTGTCAGGCCCAGGGGGCCAAGCTGATCGTGGTCGACCCGCGCAGGACCAAGACCGCGGCGCGCGCTGATCTGCACCTGCCGGTTCGTCCGCGTACCGACGGCGCTCTCGCGCTCGGCCTGATCCACGTGATGATCCGCGACGGGATCTACGACAAGGAGTTCGTCGAGAACTGGTGCACCGGCTTCGACGAGGTGGAGAAGGAGGCCGCGCAGTGGACTCCCGAACGCACCGAAGAGATCACCGGAGTCCCGGCGGACGACATCGTGACCGCCGCACACATGTACGCCACGCTCGGTCCCGCGCGGTTGTCGTTCGGTGTCGCCGCGACGCAGCTCGGGGAGGGCGCTTCGCGGTCGGCGGTGCTCGGCAGATCGATTCTGCGCGCCATCTCCGGCAACCTCGACCGTCCTGGCGGCGAACCGCTCGGCAACCCCTACGACGAGAACACCTTCTCGTGGTTGCCCAACATCAACTTCGAGAAGCTGGTCGACCACCCGCTGCGCACGCGGGAGAGCGTGAACGCACATGAAACGCCCATCACCTCGATCTCCGGATACAAGGCTTTCCGGGAGGCCACGGCGAAGATCTACCCGGAGGGTCACACGGGCACCGCCTACGTCCTGTTCGCCAGCCAGCCCGCCATCTACCGCGCCATCACCGAGCAGGACCCGTACCCGGTCAAGGCGGTACTCGTGCAGTGCGGCGAGCCGTTGCTGTCGATGGGTGCGGGCAAAGCCGCTTACGATGCGTTCACCAGTGAGAAACTGGAACTCCTGGTGACCATGGACATGTGGATGACCCCGACCGCGCAGCTGTCGGATTACGTCCTGCCGGCCGCGGATTTCATGGAGCGCGCGGACCTCAGTGCTCACTGGGGCATCGGCAACTTCTTCGTCGTCGGCCAGCAGAGCACCGAACCGGTGGGGGAGCGCCGCAACGACTACGACCTGTGGGCCGAGTTGGGGCGCAGGCTCTCCGACGATCCGGACTACTGGCCGGAGACCGTCGAGGGCATGTTCGACCGTTTCCTGGCTCCCTCGGGCAAGAGCTACCGCGAGTGGGCCGACGGAGAGGTGAACCACCGATTCATCAAGCCGGTGTTCTACAAGTACAAGGAACGCGGCTTCGCCACTCCCTCCGGCAAGGTGGAACTGGTGCCCAGCCTGTTCGAACGATTCGGGGTCGAGGCCCGTCCCGTCTACACCGGACCGCCGTACTCGGTGCCCGACGCCCCGGAGGCGGAGTACCCGCTGCAGATGATCCCGGGCAGCAGGGTCCGTGAGCTCACGGCCTCCAACCTCCGGCAGAGTGAGCGCCTGAAGCGGATTCATCCCGAGCCGATCTGCGATGTCCATCCTGACACCGCCACGCAGTACGGAATCTCCGACGGGGAATGGATGATCATCGAACGGCCGGAGGGGGCAATCAGGCAGCGGGCGCGACTGGACCCCTCGTTGCGGCGGGACACCGTCAATCCCGACGGTTACTGGTGGAACCCCGACGAGGCGCAGTACGAGCCGCACCTTTCGGGTGTGTGGGTGTCGAACGCGAACGCCATCACCCCGGGCGCGCCGGAACTGTCGAGCTTCGCGGGCGACCAGCCGCTGCGCGGTGCGCGGTGCCGTATCCGCGCCGGTGAGGAACCGGTAGCGCCGCCGAGGGAGCGAGTCCTGACCGGGACGACGACGGAGGACTGATGACTACGCGGGATCAGGGCGCTTTCGGCGGTCGGGCCGGCGGATGCCTCGTGATCGGCGGCAGCGGCGCGATCGGGCGGTCCGTCGCGGTTCGGCTTGCGGAACTCGGCGGCGACGTGACCGTGACCTACGCCGGCAACAGCGCCGCGGCCGAGGAGACCGCCCTGGCCGTGAAGGAGGTGGGCCGGGACGGTGTCGCGGTCCACCTCGACCTCGGCGACGCCTTCCGGGTGCGTGAGGTCGTCGGAGAAGCGGTCGCGCGGCACGGCGGGCTGCACACGGTGGTGCTGGCCGCGTCCCCGACGAACTTCCAGGGCTGGACCAGCACGATTCCGCCGGAGCAGTACCTCGAGCAGTTGCGCGTGGACTCCGGCGGCACCTACACGGTGATCTCGGCGGCTCTGCCTTCCTTGCGGGAGAGTCGCGGCTCGGTGGTGGTCGTGTCCACGGTTGCCAACCGACGTTTCGTGCTGCGGGACGTCCTCTCGAGCGGTCCAAAGGCGGCGAACGAAGCGGTCGTGCGGGCGGTGGCGGCGGAAGAGGGACGCTACGGCGTGCGTGCGAACGCCGTGGGTGTCGGCATTCTCGATGAGGGTATGACGCAGGTCCTGATCGACCACGGCGACATTCGGCCCGAAAGCCTCGAGGTGGCGCGTGGGCGGATTCCGCTGGGCACATTCGGCAAGGCGCGCGACATCGCGGCCACGGTTGGCTTCCTGGTCTCCGATGAGGCCCGTTATGTGACCGGCCAGTGGATCGACGTGGACGGAGGTTATTCGCTGTGACGGCTGCTGCTGATCCGGGACTCCCGGTTCGGTATTGACGCCGACGACGTCGTCAACCGGTCGGAGACCTGGTTCTTCGCGAACGCTTCACATGATCCGTGAGGTGTCGGGCCCCTCGTTGACGCGGGGAGCTGCCGCGACTCCGGCTCTGTTCTCGACCATGTGATCCGTGCCCGCTGGTGTTGGTCTCCCGCGCGTGACCGGGTCGGCCGAAGGTGTTCGGCGAGCGACCAACGCAAACCCGATCACGTGACCCACGTCACTATCTCCACGTTCGTGTGTGCTTGACACCACACCCCCTCGTCGAGATTAATTGACCAATCGGTTGGTGGAACAATATGAGGAGGCGCAATGACGCGCACCACCACGAGAGGCCGGGCGTCCCGGTTCCTCGCGATACTCTCGGTTGTCGCCCTGGCGATCAGTGGCTGCGGAGGTGCCGCATCCAACGCGGGCGGTCCGGTGGAGATCCGTGCAGCCCAGGTGCTTCCGCCGGGCGGCTCGCAGTCGGACCTCATCGCATGGTTCATGTCGGAACTGGAGAAGCGCACCGACGGTCAGGTCAAGACGGACGTCACGTACGGCGGCGGACTTCTGGCGGGCACCGACACGCTTCCTGGGCTGCAGCAGGGGCGCGCCGAGGCGGGCAACGTCGTACCCGCGTACTTTCCCGCCGAGTTGCCACTGAACAACATCAACATGGTGCCGATCTCGGATGCGGACCAGTCGGCTCGACTGCGGGCGTTGCAGGACCTCGCCGACGGAGTGGAGCAGTTCGAGCGAGAGTTCGAGCAACAGCAGATCGAACTCATCGGTTTCCTGCCCAACAACGCGTCCGCTGTGACCTTTGGTCCGGAGGTCACCTCGCTGGCCGACGTGGAGGGGCTCAAGATCCGCATCCCGGCGCAGCCGTCATCGGTGGTGTGGGAGGAACTCGGCGCCAAGGCGACGTTTCAGGCATCCGAAGAGGTGTACGAGTCGGTCGAACGCGGGATCGTCGACGGTGTCACGTACCCGATGGACACCCAGGTCGCCAACGGCATCACCGATGTCGCGAAGTACATGGCCTCGGATGTCGGCGAGAGTGGTGGTTCGGTCTTCGCCTTCAGTAGTCGCACTTACGAGCGACTGCCCGAGGATGCCAAGGAGGTCGTGGAGCAACTGAAGAAGGAATGGCCCGCCAAGGCCGACGAGTTGATGACCAAGTACGACCGACAGGCGTGTCGTGATTTCCTCGAGTCGGGCGGAACCATCGTGCGCTGGAGCAAGGCGGACCGCGAAACGATGAAGGAAGCGGTCGAACGCCTGGCACCGCCGGTGTGGAAGGCCGAGGCGGCCAAGTCCGTCGACCGGTCCGTGGCGGACGAGTTGTGGCAGCAGTACACCGATTCCCTGGCCCGTCACTCCGGCGAGACGGGCTATGTGAACGGGCTGAGTACATGTGGTCGGAACTAGCGACGTGGTGCGGCACGGCCGGGATCACCGTGATGTGGTCAGGAAATGCCGCTGATGCGGAGCGGAGGGGTCGCCGATGAGCACGGTGGAGCTCTTCCTCGTGGTCGTCGGGATCCTGGCGGGGTGTCTGCTCGTGGGCATGCGCATCGCGCTGGCGCTGACCTTCGCAGGGTTCGTCGGCTATTACCTGCTCGACGGCTGGGACGTCGGCATGTCGACGTTGGGTGCGCTGCCGATCGAGAGCGCCTCCAAGTTCACGCTGCTGGTGATCCCCATGTTCGTGTTGCTCGGCAATGCCGCCGAGCGTGCGAACCTCGCGGAGGGTGCCTATCGCGTACTCGGGTGGTTTCTCCGTGGCCTGCCCGGCGGTCTGGCGGTGGCGACTCTGACGGCGTGCGCGTGTTTCGCCGCCGTCAGTGGCTCCAGCATCGCCACGGTGATCTCGATCGGCAATCTCGCCATCACGGAGATGCGCAAGGCCGGCTACGCGATGCATGTCGCCGCCGGTGTGGTCGGCGCGGCCGGCACGCTCGGTGTCCTCATTCCGCCGAGCGTGCCGCTGGTCATCTACGGCGTACTGACCGGTGAACCCATCGGCGCGCTGCTCATGGCCGGCATCGGGCCGGGTGTGGTCACCGCGACCGTGTACGGCGTCAGCATCATGATCCGGGCCAAGCGCAAACCGGAGCTGTTCGGCAAGGGAGCAGAGGAGGTCCTTCCGCTCAGCGACCGTCCCGCACTGCTGGCGGGTGTCTACAGCCTGTTCCGGATCGGTCTGCTGTTCGTGATCGTCATCGGCGGAATGTATTCCGGCCTGTTCACGGCCGTGGAGGCCGCGGCGGTCGGTGCGTTCGTCGCGGTGCTCATGGTGATCATCGAACACCTCCGAAAGCCACGGGAACTGCGGCGCAACCTGTGGGGTGCGCTCACCGCCGCGGTCAGTCTCAACGGAATGGTCTTCTCGCTGCTCATCGGCGGGGCGATCTTCTCGTCGTTCATGGTGGCGGCCGGCGCTCCGCAGCTGCTCACCGACGGGCTGACAGGTCTGTCCCTGCCGGCGTGGCTGATCGTCGCCCTGCTGTTGATCGTGCTCGTCCCGATGGGAATGTTCCTCGACCCGACGTCGATCCTGCTGATCATGGTTCCGCTGACCTACCCGGTCGTCAGCGAGCTGGGTATGAACGGGATCTGGTTCGGGCTGCTGTTCGTCAAGTTGATCGAGATCGGCCTGCTCACGCCGCCGCTCGGGCTCAACGCCTTCGTCGTCGCGGGAATTCGGAAGGACATCGAGATCAGCACCGCCTTCCGCGGGGTGCTGTGGTACGTGCGACTGGACATCGTCGTCGTGGTCCTGATGTTCACCTTTCCCGCGATCGTCACCTTCATCCCGAGCCAGATGGGACTGAGCTCATGACCGAGCGCGCCGCCACGGGAGTCGGCAGGATCGCGGGTGCGGCCGGCCGAGGGTTCGCCGCCGCCGTGCACGCCCTGGCGCGGGCGATGTCAGTCGTGTCGGTCGTCGGCATGTTGTTCGTGATGCTGCTCGTGACCTACAACGTCGTGCTGCGCCTGTCCGGGCAACCGGAGGTACGCGGCATCGTCGAGTACGTCGAGTTGGCGATGGCGGTACTGGCCTTCTTCGCCCTGGGCGAGGCGGAACGACGCCGACAGCACGTCTCGATGTCGTCCGTTGTGGACCGGCTGTCGGGGCGCACGTACCGGGTCGTGCGGTTCGTGGGCGGGTTGGGTGCCGCATCGGTCGCCGTGCTGCTGGCATGGGCGTCCTGGGACGTGCTGGCTGCCGCACTGGAGACGGGTGAATACAAGCTGGGTCTCGTACGGCTGCCGATGTGGCCGGCACGGGTCGCCGTGTTCGCCGGGTTCCTCATCCTTGCGCTGGAACAGATCGTGACGGCTGTCGAGGATGTGCGACGTGGGCCGGAAGGCGGTACCCGGGTCCACGGTCTGTGAGCGCGGGCCTGTCGGTCACGGCCAGGTTGTGAGCAGGGAACGCAGGGTCGAGAGCAGGCTCAGCGGCTGGTCGAGCATCACGTGATGCGCGGCATCCGGCACGAAGAGCAGCGGTGTGTCGGGCCGCCCGGCCAGTGCCCGCCGCGCGCCCTCGGCGAGATACGAACGTTCACCCATGACCACGGCGAACGGCCGACACGCCTCGTCGAGGTCGCCGCCGAACCGGACGATCTGGTGGTCGCCGGTCGGGTTGGCGAAGATCCGCGGGTCGAACCGCCACTGCACGCCCGCAGCGGGCGCGTGCGGCTCGTCGACCGGTCGCAGGCCGTGCCAGGCGATGTGGTCGACGTACCAGTCGTTGTCGCACGGCTGCGGAGGGACGAGGCGAAAGCGGGCGACTCCTTCGGCGGCCGCAGCGTAGATCCGGTGCGGGCGCACCTCCCGTTCGGCCAGCGGCTGCTCGGGGGCAGGTGCGTCCGGCCAGGCAGGTGTGTCCACCAGCACCACGCGCCGGACGTGTTCGGCCAGGGCGGGATCGGTCAGGACGACGGAACTCGCGATCCCTCCGAGCGAGTGCGCGACGATGGTCGCCGGGTCGGGCGATACGGCCTCCGCCACCGCCACGACCTCGCGTGCCCACGTTCCCACTGAGTAGACCGGCCGGTGGTCGCTGAGTCCGTGCCCGGACAGGTCGAGTGCGACGACGTGTCCGCCGTGGTCGAGCAGTGCGGCCAGGGGAGCCCACCACATGGCGTGCGCCGCGCCGCCGTGGACCAGCACCGTCGCGGGTGCAGCGGGGTCACCCCAGCTGAGGTAGCGGATCGTCACGCCGTCGCACACGACCCGGCCCATCCGTCGCTCGCGTCCGAGTGCGTGGGACGCCCAGTCGGGCGGTTCGGCGACCCCGGCAGATGTCGGTGGTGTGCGGTAGTCCGCAGTGTCGGCGCGTCCGATGCGTTCCGTGGCGGCCATGCACACGTCCCCTCCGGTATGGGTACTTGATCCTGGATCGCTCTGACAATTAAACTACCAAACGAACGGTTGTCAAAAACTCGATCAGGTGGGCGTTTCGGCGACGACGTCCCGCGTCGGAAGGGGCGTTGATGACACAACACGTTGTTCCGCGGCAGCTGGTCGACCGACTCGGCCGGCCGCTGACCGATCTGCGGTTGTCGGTGACCGACCGGTGCAACTTCCGGTGCCGCTACTGCATGCCCCGTGAGCTGTTCGGTGCCGATCACGCGTTCCTCGAGCGTTCCGAGCTGCTCGGTTTCGAGGAGATCACCCGACTGCTCGGGGTTCTGCGGCGCGGCGGGATTCGCAAGATCCGACTGACCGGAGGTGAGCCGCTGCTCCGCAGTGGGTTGCCCGAGCTCGTGGCACAGCTGTCCGAAGTGGATGGTTGCGGGTTCGACGATCTCGCGATGACGTCGAACGGTGTGCTGTTGCCGAAGTTCGCCGACGCGCTCGCGAGTGCGGGGCTGCACCGTGTCACGGTGAGCCTGGACGCGCTGGACGAGCCGACCTTCCGTGCCATGGCCGACACCCTGGTACCGCTCTCGGCGGTGCTGGACGGGATCGCCGCCGCGCAGCAGGCCGGTCTGGGGGTCAAGGTCAACACCGTGGTCCAGCGCGGTGTCAACGACCACCAGATCGAGGATCTCGCCGCGTGGGCCCGCGAACAGGGTGTGTGCGTGCGGTTCATCGAGTACATGGACGTCGGTACGACCAACGGCTGGGTGCGCGACAAGGTGGTGCCCGCGGAGGAGGTACGTGCCCGCATCGATGCGCTGTGGCCGCTGGAGGAGGTCGCCTCTGAGGCGGCCGGCGAGGTCGCGACCCGTTTCCGTTATCGCGACGGCGGGGGAGAGGTCGGCATCATCGCCTCGGTGACCAAGCCGTTCTGCCGTACGTGCACCCGCGGCCGGATCTCCGCGGTGGGCGAGCTCTACACGTGCCTGTTCGCGGCGACCGGGTTCGATCTGCGCACGCTGCTACGCGGTGGGTGCAGTGACCGGGAGCTCCACGACGCCGTCGCCGACGTCTGGGGCGGCCGTGCCGATCGCGCGTCCGAGCTGCGCGGTGCCGGCGGTCTGAGCGGGCCGCGGGTGGAGATGTCCTACATCGGCGGTTGACCGCATTATCGGCGAGCCCATCGATCAGAAGGAGAACGCGATGCTCGACATCACCGACATCTACCACACCGGCTTCGTCGTGCCGGATCTCGACGCGGCGATGGCCGAGTTGGCCACCGTCTTCGGCGTGACCTGGAATGCCGTCGAGGAGCGGGACATGCCGGTGCTGACACCGGACGGGCATGTCGACGCGCACATGCGCTTCGTGTACTCGCGAGGCGGATCGCCGCGGCTGGAGCTGCTCGAGCCGGTTCCCGGGACGGCCTGGGAATCACCCGTGAACGCCTTCGGCCCCGGCGGTGCGCACCACATCGGAGTGTGGGCCGACGATTTCGCCGAGACGTCCGCAAAGCTCGAGGCCGCGGGTCTGCCGCGGGTGTTGACCTTCGACGACGGTAGTGGCGCCGCCGTCCGGTTCGCCTACCACCGGCTGCCCAGTGGGCCGTTCGTGGAGCTCGTGGACGGTACGCGGCGTGCCGAACTCGAGGCGTGGTTCGAGGGCGCCGAGTATCCGGCGCCGGACTCGAGCACCTTCGGGTCCTCTGATGCCGGCTGATCCACGGGCATGGGCGTCGCATCCGCTCGACGCCGTCGCAGCGACCGCCGTCGCCGGTGAGGTGCTCAGCCGTTACTGTTGGGCGATCGATGACGGGGCGTACGACGAGCTGCACGAGCTTTTCCTCCCGGATGCCCGCGCCGACTACGGTGCGTTCCGGTGCCGGGGCGACGAACTCGCGGACGTGATGGCCGGCCTCCACCGGCATCTGCGCACCACCCAGCATCTGCTCGGCAGCGTGCACGCCGCAGCCGAGGAGGTGGGCGGGGTGCGGGTCCGCAGCCACGTCCGTGCCACTCTGGTGGGGCGCCGCGAGGGTGCGGGCTCGGCGCGGGTCGAGGTTGCCGCGTCCTATCGTGATCTGCTGTGCCGCGCCGAACGGGGCTGGCGCATCGCCGAGCGTACGGTCGATGGCCGGTGGATCGCCGGGGACCGGACTATTCTGCCGTGGTTCGGCCGCGCGTGGCGGAGTGCAGGCGCCGCGGGTACATCTAGCACAAGGGGGACGTGACCACATGTCGAAGACGGGCACCGAGCCGGCCAAGCGCGGGCGACCGCGCCGTGGACCGGACCCCGAGCGCTTCGCCGAGATCGTCGAGGCCGCCGCAGCGGTGATCCTCGAGAAGGGGTACAGCGCCACCAGTATTCAGGACATCGCCGACCGAATCGGGATCCTGAAGGGAAGTCTGTACCACTATGTCCGATCCAAGGAAGACTTCCTCTACAAGATCATCAAGGACGTGTACGACGAGGCGATCGCCGACATGCGGTCGGTGACCGAGGCCGAGCGTGCGCCCCTGGAGCAGCTGGCCGCCTTCGTGCGTGCGCACGTACTGTTCGCCGCCAAGCACCTCGTCGCCTACACGATCCAGCTGCGCGAGTTCGACCGGCTGAGCGAGGCGCGGCGCGCCGAGATTCGCGAGGGTGGCGACACCTACGTCGTGGTGCTCCAGCGGATCCTCGAGGAAGGGCAGCGTGAGGGTGTCATCGACGGGGCGATCGACCCGCGGCTGGCGAGCATCATGATCACCGGTGAGCTGAATTCGATGACGCGGTGGTACCGGCCCGACGGGGCCAAGAGCGCCGAACAGCTCGCCGACGTCTACTCCGGGATGATCGTCTCTTCGGTCGCGTCCGAGGCCGCGGTCTCCTCGGCCGGCGGAATCGAGGTGTTGCGCGCCGCGTTCGTGCAGGCCTGACGCGTCGCAGCCCGAGTCCCAGCTCCAGTCCCAGCCCCAGCCCCGAGCCCCCGTTCCGGTTCCCCGCCGACCCGGTGGTGGCTCGGGGTTTTTCGTTGCCGCTTCTTGGCACGGCCCGCGCCGTCTGGCAGACTTCTACCAATCAGTCGGTTGATTAAATCGGAGGTCTCGATGGCGATGACCGAGAGCGAGCTGGCGGCGATCGTCGGCACGCCGATCCCGGGCGGGTCGTACACCGTCGAGCCGTACGTGGACTGGCTGCTCAACGATGTCGTCGAGTCCTCGCGGGACGGGCGGGTCGCACACCCGCTCTTCGCCTACGTCGCCGTCGCCGTCGGCAAGACTGTGAGCTGGGACGGGCTGTTCGAGATCTGCGGTGCGACCGCCGACGACGGTCCGATGTTCGGCGAACACGAGACGGTGCTCGAACGGCCGCTGCTGGTCGGCGAGACCTTCACCGTCGGCGGGGAGTTCATCTCCGCCGAACGCAAACGGGGTCAGCGGACCGGGGTCTTCGACATCGTCGGCTTCCGGCTCTCGCTCACCGACGTCGACGGCGCGACCGTCGCCTCCACCTACAACTCGATCGTCTTCCCGAGGAGGGGTGCATGACCGTGACGAACGGACGACCCGCCGTGGACGCCGGAACGGTACTGCCCGAATGGGAGCTGCCCGCGGTGAGTGCCGAGAAGATGAAGACGATGGCGTTGGTGCTCGCCGACCCCAATCCGATTCATTTCGACCTGGACTCGGTGCGCGAGCTGGGTATGGGCGATCGTCCGGTCAACCAGGGGCCGAACAACCTCGCCTACGTCATGAACATGCTCGCGGTCTGGTCCGGTGGTCACGAGCACCTGCGGGGCATCCGGGTGCGCTTCCGTGGCAACGTCCTCGGCGGCGACCGGGTCGTCGCGCGGGGAACCGTCTCGGGCCTGCGCGACGAAGCCGAGTGTGTACTGGCCGACTGCGACGTCGAGCTGGTCGTCGACGATAAGGTCGTGCTGGCCGGCACGGCGACCGTCGACGTCACGCACCTGACCGGTTCGCCGCAGTGACGACGGGCGGCTGCTGATGGGTGTCGACCTGGGCGTCGGGCTGTGGAGCTTCCAGTCCACTGTGTCCATGCCGCGTTCGCTTCCCGGCCTGTACCGGGATTTCCCCGCCGTCGCGCGACGTGTGGAGGAACTCGGTTACGCGCACCTGTGGCTCGCCGAGCACCGACTCTGGTACGACGGCTGGTGCCCCGCGCCCCTGATCCCGGTGGCCGCGGCCGCGGGCGCGACCAGCACGCTGCGCTTCGGCACGGCCGTGCTGCTGCTGCCGCAGCACGACCCCCGGCGGCTGCGCTCGGTCGCGGCGGCGGTTGATGCCGCGGCGCGGGGACGCCTCGAACTCGGTGTCGGTC
This sequence comes from Prauserella sediminis, assembly GCF_014195435.1. Lineage (NCBI taxonomy): Bacteria > Bacillati > Actinomycetota > Actinomycetes > Pseudonocardiales > Pseudonocardiaceae > Prauserella > Prauserella sediminis. The sequence goes on from NZ_JACIBS010000005.1 coordinate 29,371, forward strand.
TGGGGCACCGCGATGCCGAGTTCGACGGTGTGGGCCTGGCGCGCACCGGCCGCGGCCGCCGCATGGACGCCGGACTGGAGGTGCTCGACCGCGAGCCGCCGTGTGGCCGGTCGAATGCGGTGTGGGTCGGCGGGATGGCGACCGCCGCATTGGAGCGGATCGGACGGCACGGGATGTCGGCGCTGCTGCCCCAGACCCTCGACGCTGCCGGCATCCGCAGGGCGGTCGACACGGTGTACGCGGCCGCCCGGGCGGCAGGACGCGAACCCGGGCGCATCGGCATGGTCAAGGACGTGTGGGTCGACCCGGACGGAGACCACGCACGTTCCTGGTTCCTGCCCCGACTGCGACGGCACTACGTGGAGGAGGCCGGTGCGTGGTGGGTGCTGGACGGCTCCCACGGCTTCGCACGGCCCGAACGGCTCGACAAGCAGGTCGACCGGGCCGTGCGCAGCGCCGCGGTGGGTACTCCCGCCGAGGTCGCCGCGAGCGTCGCGGAGGCCGAGGAGGCCGGGGTCGACACGATCGTGGCCAGGATCAACTTCGATTTCGTCGCCGACCACGAGCTGGACCGGCAGCTCGAACTGCTGGCCTCGACCGTGCTCAAGGAGGTGACGGCATGAGGATCGGCGTGACCGTGCCGCTCGGCACCGTCCCCCCGGCCGAGGTCGCGGGAGTGGCCGCGGCCGTGGAGGCGGCGGCGCTCGACCTGGTGTGGCTCGACGCGGCGGACGGGCAGGAGAGTCCCGAGGCGGCGCTGGTGGCTGCCGCCTCGTGCGCCGAGGGCACGCGGACTCTGCTCGTCGGTGCAGGCACCTCGGTGACCGGTCACAACCCGCTCTATCTGGCCGAGGAACGGCATGTGGCCGATCAGCTGCTCGGCGGTCGGCTGGTGCTGGGACTGCGTGGCGACGACTACGACCGGCTCAGCGAATGGACCGGGTTCCTGCTCTCGGCCGCGGCGAACGTCCCGTTCTTCCATCGGGGCGCCGAACACGCCGTCCCGGCCGGGCTGCCGCAGCATACGGTGAATCCGGAGCAGCGGGTGCGGGTGATGCCCGCGCCGCAGTCACTCGAACCCCCGCTGTGGCTGCTCGGTGACGCAGCCACGCCGGTGGCAGCGCAGTATGCGCTCAGCCCCGTGGTGGAGCGGGACGGTTCCGCTGTATGGCGCCGGGTGGCCGACCGGCTCGGGTCGGCGGCCCGGCGGTTGCGCCGTCCGGCATTTCGCGCGTGGGATCCCGGCCGGGAGGACGCCGCCGCCCTCGCCACCCGGCTGAGGGCCGAGCGCGACGACTGGGGCCTCGACACCGCGCTGTTACGGCTTGACCTGGCTACGGGATCGGCGGCATGGCGCGCAGCAGTGGCCGACCTGGCCTCCGTGGTCCGCCCACGGCTTCAGCAGGACCGGCTTCCGGCGGGCCTGGAGGAACTCTGGGATGCCGAACGCCGCGCACATCCTTGCCCGCGAGTGGAATGAGAGGCAACGACATGACCGAAACACGGCCCGAGGCGTACATCGTGGACGCCGTCCGGACTCCGACAGGGAAGAAGGGCGGGGGCCTCAGCGCCTTGCACCCCGCGGACCTGCTGGGCGAGGTGTTCACCGCTCTGCTCGACCGTACCGGTGTCGATCCGTCCACAGTGGATGACGTGATCACCGGATGCGTCGCCCAGCTGGGAGACCAGGCGTTCAACGTCGGACGGAACGCGTGGCTCTCCGCGGGACTGCCCGTCGAGGTCCCCGCGGTCACGATCGATCGGCAGTGCGGATCCTCCCAGCAGGCGGTGCATTTCGCGGCGCAGGCGATCAAGGCCGGCGAGCAGGACATCGTGGTCGCCGGGGGCGTCGAGTCGATGAGCCGGGTCCCGCTCAACAGCTCCGGGGACCCGGGCCTCGGCTACGGGTACCCGTTCGCAGGCGAGGGCTGGGCCGAACACTTCGGTGCCGAGGAGATCCATCAGTTCCGCGGCGGCGACCTCATCGCTGAGCGCTGGGGGATCGACCGCGAGGCCATGTTCGACCTCGCCATCGCCAGTCACGCCAACGCCGCCAGAGCGCAGGAGGAGGGGCGTTTCGACGATCAGCTGCTGCCCGTCGCGGACGTGACGGCTGACGAGGGCGTGCGGCGCACGGCCGACCGCGACAAGATGCGCGGCATTCCGCCGATCAGGGACGGGGGCTTCCACAACGCCCCGCTCGCCAGTCAGATCGCCGACGGCGCCGCCGGACTCCTGGTGGCCTCCGAGCGCGCGGTGAACGAACTGGGACTGACACCCCTTGCTCGCGTGCATACGACCACGGTCGTCGGCAGCGACCCGGTGCTGATCCTGTCCGGACCGATTCCCGCGACCCGCAAGGTCCTCGACAGGGCCGGACTGTCCGCCGACGACGTCGACCTCTACGAATGCAACGAGGCGTTCGCCGCCGTCGTACTGGCCTGGGCGAAGGACGTGGGCGTGGACCTGGACAGGGTCAACGTCAACGGCGGGGCCATGGCGATCGGCCACCCGCTCGGCGCCTCGGGTGCGCGGCTGATGACCACGCTCGTGCACGAGATGCGGCGCAGCGGCGCGCGGTACGGCCTGCAGACGATGTGCGAGGGCGGCGGCCTGTCCAACGCAACCGTGCTGGAGCGGGTGTAGCGATGCGCCGCGCCGTCGGTCCGAGCCGAGGGGCGTGTGCCAGGGAGGAACACGATGAGTACGACCGACCAGACCACCGAGCCCGTGGACGATCCGCGACCGGGGTTCACTGACGGCCCGGACGGTGGCAGCGTCACCGGCTGGCGGTGCACCGCATGCCGACACCCTGTCGCACAGCTGGTGCTGTACTGCCCGGTCTGCCGGTCGCCGGTCGCCGAGAGTGCGTTCGCCCCCACCGGCGAGGTCTGGGCGTCGACATGTCTGCGGGTGCGTGTGCCGGGCCGGACCCCGCCGTTCGCGGTGGCCTACCTCGTACTCGACGACGGGCCGCGAGTGCTCGTGCACACGCAGGGCGATCACCCACAGCCGCCGGGAAGCCGGGCGCGGGTCACCGGGGTCGCCGACACCGGCGATCTCGTCGCGGAACCCGAACAGGAGGAACTCTCATGATCGGGACCGCCTTCGTCCAGGGCGTCGGCACCTCGAGCTTCGGCCGCCAACCGGGTGTCGGCGCGCCGCTGCTGGCGCAGCAGGCCGTGGGCGAGGCGCTGGCCGACGCCGGTGTCGACGACGTGCGGGACATCGACGCGGTCTTCGCCGGCACGGTGTTCGGCGCACCCGGCACGGCGCAGCGCATGCTGCAACTGCTCGGCGTGACCGGGGTGCCGGTGCTGACCTTCGAGAACGCCTGTGCGACGTCGACGACCGCGCTGCACGAGGCTCGGCAGTCGGTGCTGTCCGGCCGTTTCGAGCGTGTGCTGTGCCTCGGCGTGGAGACGATGACGCTGCACTTCGCCGGGCCGATCACACCGGAGCACACCGATGCCGAAGGGCGCGCCGGCCTCGCGTTGCCGGGTGTCTACGCGATGGTCGCCAGCAGGTACGAGCACTTGTACGGACTCGAACCGAAGGCGTTGGCGGCGGTCGCGGTGAAGAACCGCCGGCACGGTGCGCTCAATCCACGGGCCCAGCACGGCGCGGAGGTCACCGCCGAACAGGTGCTGGCCTCGCGCATGGTCGCCGACCCCCTGACGTTGCTGCAGTGCTGCGACATCTCCGATGCCGCGACCGCCGCGGTGATCGGCCGTGGGCGTGGCGTCGACCGCGACGTGCCGATCGCCGCGTCGGCGCTGCGTTCGGGAGAACTGTGGGACCACCGCAGCACTCATCCGTGGGGTTACGAGCTGATGGCGAGGGTTGCGGGAGAGGCCTGGCACGAGGCGGGGATCGGTCCCGGTGACGTCGACCTGTTCGAGGTGCACGACGCCTTCACCATCGGTGAGATCACGGCCACCGAGGCACTCGGCATCGCGGAACCGGGTGGTGGTGGCGATCTGGTGCTCTCGGGGCACACCGCGCTCGGCGGACGGCAGCCCGTGAACCCCTCCGGCGGCCTGCTCAGCCGCGGGCACCCGCTGGGCGCCACCGGGCTGGCGCAGATCGCCGAGGCCGTGTGGCAGCTGCGGGGAGAGGCCGGGCAGCGGCAGGTGGAAGGCGCCAGAATCGCCGCCGTCGAGACGATGGGCGGCGGTACGGCGGGAATCGACGGAAACGGGTGTGTGGTGGTGGTGCTCGGTGGCTGAGACGGTGGAGCTCGACGACGTGCTCGGCGGGGAGCGGCTCGCCGATCCCTATCCCTATTTCGCCCGGATGCTCGAGGAGCATCCGGTGTACTGGAACCAGCGGTACCGGGCATGGTTTCTGCACAAGCACGAGGACGTGCTGTGGGCACTGCGGCATCCGGGGTTCTCGTCCGACCGCGTGCGACCGGTCTACGAGACGCACCTCTCGCCGGAGAAGCGCGCGGAGCGGGAGCCGACGTTCGACGTGCTGCGGCATTGGATGGTGTTCCTCGACCCGCCCGAACACACCCGCCTGCGCAAGCTCGTGACGCCCGCGTTCAGTCCGAAGCGGGTGGCGGCCTGGCGACCGCGGGTCGAGCAGGTGGTGAAGGAGACCCTGGCGGCACTGGAGGGCACGACGCGGTTCGACTTCATCGCGGATTTCGCCTATCCGATTCCGGCGATCGTGGTCGCCGAACTGATCGGTGTGCCGGCCGCGGACCGCGACATGTTCAAGAAGTGGTCCGACGACATCCTCACGCTCGTGTTCGGCGCACAGGGTGAGCCCGGCCGGCGGGAGAAGGCCCAGCAGGGACTCATCGAGCTGACCGACTACCTCGCCGATCTGATCACCCGCATCCGCCGCGAGCCGGGTGACGACGTCATCTCCAGCCTCGTCACCGCCGACGAGGTCGATCCGCCCCTCGACGACCGGGAGATCATCTCCACGTGCGCGCTGCTGGTGTTCGGCGGCCACGAGACGACCACCAACCTGATCGCCAACGGCACTCGCCAGCTGATGCGCCATCCGCGCCAGTGGCAGCTGCTGCGGGACGAGCCGGAACGGGTGAACACGGCGGTGGAGGAACTGCTGCGATTCGACGGGCCCTCAAGGCTGGAACAGCGGCTCATGGCTGAGGACGTGGAGCTTCGCGGCGCGACGCTGCGCAAGGGAGACAGCGTCTTCCTCGTGCAGAGCGCGGCTAATCGCGATCCCGATGTGTTCGACCGTCCGCACGCGCTCGACATCACTCGCGTCCGCAACAACCACGTCGGCTTCGGGTTCGGCGTGCATCATTGCCTCGGCAACTTCCTGGCGAGGTTGGAGGCACAGGTGGCATTCCCCGCGGTGATCGGGGCGATGCCGGACCTGGAACCGGACGGCACCGAGGAATGGCACACCACGATGATGAGCCGTGGCATGAAGACGATGCCGGTACGGCGTGGGGCTGCGGTATGAGCGAGCGGGCGGGCGTGCTTGCCGGGAAGGTCGCCGTGGTCACGGGTGCGAGCGGTGGGATCGGGCGCGCGGTCGCCTGCGCATTGGCCCGTGCGGGTGCGGACGTGGGACTGCTCGCCCGGCGCCGCGAGGCGCTGGAGGAGACCGCCGCCATGGTGGAACCCACCGGGCGGCGGACCGTTGTGGCCACCGCGGACGTGACCGATGAGGACCAGGTGGCCGAGGCCGTGGCCGGTGTGGCCGCCGAGCTGGGCGACCCGACCGTCGTGGTGAACAACGCCGGCGGCGCGCGGTTCCTGGCACCGCTGGCCGAGATGCGGCTGTCGGGGTGGCAGAAGACGGTCGCCCTCAACCTCGATGCTCCGTTGATCTGCGCGCACGCGGCTCTGCCGGGCATGATCCGCGCCGGCGGCGGATCCGTCGTGCACGTTGGGTCGATCGTCGGTGAGTCGGCGCAGCACGGCATGGCCCATTACGGCACGAGCAAGGCGGGGCTGACGATGCTCAGCCGCGCCATGGCCCGGGAATGGGGGCGGCACGGGATACGCAGCAACGTCGTCGTACCGGGTCTCGTCGACTCCGGCGCACACGAGCACTACGAGAGTGACACCAACATGGGCCGGCTCTACTCGGCCGAGATCCCGCTCGGGCGCTGGGCCACGCCGGAGGAGATCGCGGCGCCCGTCGTGTTCCTCGCCTCCGATGCGGCCTCGTACGTGACGGGCGGGACTCTCGTGGTCGACGGCGGGCAGACCAGCTGACCGGACCGCAGATTCATGGGGAAGGGCGGAACATGACCAGAACCGTGATCGTCACCGGCGCGGCCGGTGGTGTGGGACGGGCCGCGGTGGCGCGTTTCGCCGGCGCGGGCGACCGGGTGGTCGCGGTGGACCGGGATGCGGAGGGCGTGCGGACGCTGGCCGACCGGTACGACAGCGTGACCGATGTCGCCGCCGACGTCACCGATCCCGACGACGTCGCCCGCGTGATCGCCCCGGCGGGGGAGGTCCACGTCCTGGTCAACAACGCGGGTGTGATCGACCGTCTCGGACGGGCACACGAAGCCGGGCTCGACGAGTGGAACCGGCTGCTCGCGGTGAATCTCACCGGCCCGTACCTGTTCTGCCACGAGGTATTGCCGGGGATGCTGGAGCGCGGCGGCGGCGTGATCGTCAACGTCGCGTCCGTCGCGGGACTGCGTGGTGGCCGCGCCGGAGCGGCGTACACGGCGTCGAAACACGGTCTGGTCGGGCTCACGCTGAACATCGCCGCCACACTCGGCGACCAGGGGATCCGCAGCAACGTCGTGTGCCCCGGCTCGATCCGCACCGGGATGCAGGTCGTCGACCACGTCTTCCCGGCCGCCGCCGAGGGCCTGCAGCGGGACCGCCGCAAGCCGCCGCCCGCGGAGGCCGACGAGATCGTCGACGCGATCGTCTACCTTGCCTCGCCGCAGGCATCCCGGATCAACGGCACGGCACTGCCGGTCGACGGCGGGTTCATCGCCTACTGAGACGCCGGTACGCCGAGGCCGGCACACGAGGCGCGCAGACGAGGCGCGCCGGACGTTCGTTCCCTGTGCCGCCGGCGTCAGCGGATCGCGATGACCGCCTTGACCACCGAATGCGGATTGTCGTGGGCGAACGCGAGTGCGTCGCCGACCTCGTCGAGGCCGAAGGTGTGGCTGATCAGGCTTCGCACGTCGGCCTGTCGTCGCTCGGCAAGTGCGACAGCGCCTGGGAAGTCCAGTGTGGACCGGCTGCCGTAGACGTCCAGCTCCTTTGCCGTGAACGTGCGCATGTTCAGGCCTACGGCCTGTTCCGAGACACCGACCAGGGAGACCCGTCCGGCCGTTGCGACGACGTCGAACGCACGCTCGACGACGGGCGCTGCACCTGTGGCCTCCACGACCACGGGCGCCCCCTCCCCGTCGGTCCACGCGTCGACCCGCTCGGGCAGCTCGTCGACGCCCCGAACGGTCTCCTCCGCACCGAGCGCACGGGCGAGGTCCAATCTGGACTCGTGTAGGTCAGCGATCAGGACTCGGGCGCCGGCATCCCTGGCCGCCACGACGACACCGAGTCCGATCGGACCGGCACCGAGGACGACGACCTGCTCGCCGGAGCGCACGTCCGGGCGCGTGACCGCCCGCAGACTCACCGACAGCGTCTCGGCGAGTGCTGCGACATCGGCGTCGAGCCCGGTCGCGGCGTGACAGTTACCCACGGGCACTGCCACCCGTTCCTGGAACCCGCCGGGCCGATGGACCCCGACCGCGTCCATCGAGCGGCACGTGTTGCGACGGCCGGTCCGACACGGATAGCAGGAGCCGCAGGCCACCACCGGTTCGACCGCCACGCGATCGCCGACCGAGAGCATCCCGGCGTAGGCGTCGGGCAGTACGGCGACGGTGCCGCTGATCTCGTGGCCCTGCACGACCGGCAGCGTGGTGGCATAACTGCCGTCCCAGATGTGCAGGTCGGTGCCGCAGATACCGACGCGGTCGACCTCCAGCAGGGCCTCGTCCGGGCCGGCGCGTGGAGGTGAGGCCGGAGCTACCGTGACTGTGCGCAGTGCCGTGGTGGTGGCCGCGAGCGGCATGGCTCCGCCGCTCACGACATCACCTTCGGCAGCGCCGCGACATGCGGATGGTCTCGTTCCTCGGCGCCGTGCCCGGTGGCGCCTCCAGGGCTGCCGAGTGCGCCGAAGAACTCGGCGTTGACGGCGGTGTAGGCGGACAGTTCCGTGGGCACGTCGTCCTCGTAGTAGATCGCTTCCACCGGGCACACCGGCTCACAGGCTCCGCAGTCGACACACTCGTCGGGGTGGATGTAGAGCATCCGGTCGCCCTCGTAGATGCAGTCGACGGGGCATTCATCCATACAGGCCTTGTCCTTGAGGTCCACACAGGACTCGGCGATCACGTAGGTCATCGGGTCTCCTCTGTTGCCGGGTGTTCAGGTCAGGGAGGGGCACATCGGTGCGGGATCGGACAAGGACGCGAGCAGCTTCCTGCGGACCGCCACGGCCCGTCGGGGCAGTCCGAGTGCGAGTGCGCCGACCAGGCGGTTGTCCCGGAAGTAGCCGACGACGGCGGCGTGTTCGGCGAGGTCGCCCTCGAGAACGTCGATCCGGTCGGCAAGACCCGGTGCGCCGAAGGACTGCAGGCGCAGCTCGTACTGATCGGACCAGAAGGAGGGCAGGGGAGTGAACGGCGCCGGATCGGTGTCCGCGCCGGCCAGATCGCCGAGCAGGGTCGACGCCGCCCGTCGCGCGGTGTCCAGGGGCATCTGCCAATGCTCGACCCGACGTGGGACGTCGTCGAAGAGCGGGTTCGGGAACCGAGCCACGTCACCGACGGCGACCACGCCGGGGACGGATCCGGCCCGCATCCGGTTGTCGGTCTCGATACCGTCGGTGAGGTCGAGGCCGTTGCCTGCGAGCCATTCGACACAGGGCGACGAGCCCACGGACTGCACCACGACGTCGCCCGCCACGGACGTGCCGTCGTCGAGCTCCACGATGTGCACCCGGCCCTCGGTTCGCACGGACGACACCGCAGAGCCGAGCCGGAACTCCACGCCCTCCTGCTCGTGCCGGGTCCGCACCGCGTCGCCGACCGCACGGCCGAGCGGTCGCAGCATCGGCGCCTCGTCGAGGGCGACCACGGTGACCCGGCAGCCCAGTCCGGCCGCCGTCGCGGCGACCTCACAGCCGATGAACCCCGCCCCGAGCACGACCACTCGCGGGTGCGACCGCAGCGCGCCGTGCAACGCGCGGCAGTCCTCCACCGTGCGGATGACGTGCGTCGCGCCGCCGGTGCGGTCCACACCGGCGGGCAGCTGTCGCGGCCGCACCCCAGTGGCGGCGACCAGACCGTCGTATCCGAGGGTGCTGCCGTCGGCGAGGGTCACGGTGCGGCCGGCGAGGTCCGCGGCCACGGCCCGGGCGCCGAACCGCCACTGTGCCCGTCCGGCCTCGAGCCCGTGTTTGAACGCCAGCGCGTCGGGGTCCGGTCCCGTCACCAACGCCGTCTTGGACAGCGGCGGGCGGGTGTAGGGCGCGTGTGTCTCAGCGGAGACGACGACGATCTCGCCCTCCCAGCCGCCGGTCGCGATCGCCTCGGTGACGCGGAGTCCGCCGAGGGAGCCGCCGACGACGACGATGCGTCGGTCCCGGGTGGACGCCATGCTCATCCCTCGATCGTGATGGCCTGCACCGGGCACGCCATCGCAGCGGCCTCGACCTCGCCCCGTGCGGTGTCGTCCACCGTCGGCCGGTAGACGAGGCCACCGGCGTCGTCGAGATCGAACACCTCCGGCGCGGCGAACACGCACTGCCCGTAGTTCTGGCAGACGTTCATGTCGACGCTGATCTTCACGGCTTGCCTCCGCCCTTGAGTCCCGGGTCGGTGTAGAACCGGTCGGTGAGTTCCTTCTGCAGGTCGTCGTTCTCGGCATTGCCCGGGTGGGGCAGCCACCGGTCGCCTCCGACCTGGTAACGCGTGGCGAGTTCGATCAGCACACCGTGCGCCTTGGACTCGGGCAGGAAGTTCCACTTGAGCCACGGCATGGTGTCGGGGTGGCTGTCTTCGTCGAGCAGTACGGGCAGGCCTGCCTCGCGGCACTGCTGCATGGTGTGCCCGAAGTTGTCGCTCAGGAACGCGATGTGGTGGACGAACTCACCGCGTTTGGCGAGCACCTTGTGCACCCAGCTGTCGGGCGAGCCGGGTGCCCACATCTGGATGGAGACACCGGTCGGATCGGGGTTCTGGAAGGTGGCCCACACCATCTCTGTGCCGTCCGAGCTGCCGCGGGAGTAGGTGATCGTCTCTGTCAGCTCGGGGGTGAGCACGCCGAGGATGTCCTTCCAGTCCTCGATGGCCTGGTCGAGATCCTTCACGCAGAGCGCGACGTGGTCGATGTGCACGCGGGTCATGGAGGTCCTTTCGTTGGCCCTGATCGCTCCACTATTACACCAAACGATTGGTTGATGAAAGTCCTCGTTGTGCTTGACATCGCCCGGGGGTCGGTGTTCCATAAATCGAGCAATCGTTTGGTGGAAATCACGAGGGCTGTCGAGGTGCCGCTGCGCCGAGCCGCCCACCAGGAGGAACCGTGGACTTCGCGCTCACAGACGAGCAGGAGGCGTTCCGGAAGACCGTCCGGGAGTGGGTCGAGAAGGAGTGCCCGAAGGAGGCGGCACTCGAACTGGAGAAGCAGGAGTTCGAATACCCCCACGAACTCTTCGCGAGGATGGCCGAGGTGGGATTCCACGGCATCGGGATCGACGAGGCCTACGGCGGTTCCGGTGGCACCGAGCTCGATCAGGTCATCCTGATCCGCGAACTCGCCCGTTCCCTGGGGGGTATCGCGTGGATCTGGGGCATCAACGCCTTCGCCGGAGCGAAATCCGTCGGCTACTACGGCACGGAGGAGCAGAAGCGTCGGCTGCTGCCACAGGTTGCCGACGGCTCGAAGAAGTTCGCGATCTCGGTGACCGAGCCGGCCGGGGGGACCGACCTACTCGGCGTGCTCGCGACTACAGCCACCCGTTCCGAGGGTGGCTGGGTCATCAACGGCCAGAAGATCTGGTCCACGCAGGCCCACGTCGCCGACTACCTCCTCCTGCTGGCCCGTACGGAGAAGAACCCGGCCAAGAAGACCGGTGGTACCACACTGTTCCTCGTCCCACGCGAGGCCGAGGGCGTCGAATGCAGGCAGATCCCCAAGCTAGGCATGAAGAACGTGGGATCCTGCGAGGTGTTCCTCGATGACGTGTTCGTGCCGGACGAACTCGTGCTCGGCGATCCGGGGCAGGCGTGGTACATGCTGCTCAAGACCCTCAACAACGAGCGGATCGTGATGTCCGCGCTCGCGTTGGGCATTCTCGACGGCGTCATCGAGGAGGCCAAGCGTTATCTCGACGAGCGCGACGTGTTCGGCAAGAAGCTCGGCCGGATGCAGGTGCTGCAGCACTACTACGCCGATATGCTCATCGCCCAGAAGTCGGCGGAGCTGCTGATCTACGAGGCCGCGTGGCGCCAGGCCGAAGGGTTGGACTGCGGCATGCAGGCCAACATGGCCAAGATCGTCGCGTCCGAGGGCGCGGTCACGGCCGCCGACCGCGGTATCCAGATCTTCGGCGGCATGGGCTACGCGCTCGAAACCCAGATGCAACGGTACTGGCGGGACGCGCGCCTGTACCGGATCGGGCCGATCGCCAACGAGATGGCCCGCAACTCGATCGCCGAGATGGCCGGGCTGCCCCGGTCGTTCTGAGCCGGCCCCGCCGGACGTCGGAATCCGTGGGGGTGGCGAGGACCTGGTGTCACCGGCGGTGCCGGTGGTGCACTGTCGTCCTGTGATGTGCGCCCGGCGGGTCGAGTCTCGGCTGTCGGCAATCAGCGCACGCACACGAGCAGCAGGGAGGACACCGCGGTGACGACAATGGAGACGTCCTCGCAGCAGGTTCCGGTACCGAGAACCGTGCCAGCCGGTCGCGGCGCGGCCGGGTCGCCCGGGTGGGCCGAGGCGGTTCCGATCGGCGACGTGGTCGTGCGGGCGGCCGCACTGTGGCCCGACTCCGAGGCGCTGGTCTTCCCGGGAGAACGACTCACCTTCGCCGAGCTCGCCGCCGACGCGGAGCTGGCCGCACGCGCGCTTCGCGCGATGGGCGTAGGGCCGGGGGACCACGTCGGCATCCTCATGGCGAACTGTGCCGACTTCGCGCGCGTGTCCTACGGCGCGACGATGCTCGGCGCCGTGGCGGTGCTGATCAACGCGCGTTACCAGGGCGACGACCTGGCGCACGTGCTCGGCGACGCCGACGTCAAGGTGCTCGTGTCGGCTTGCCACGCGGGGCAGCCGTTCGGGCTCACCGACCGCATCGAGGCCGCGATGCCGGAACTCGACCCGCGCCGTCGCGACGCGTTCCCGGTGCCGTCGGTGCCCACGCTGGAGGCCGTGGTCGTCCTCGGCGACGGTGAGTGCGGACCGGCGTACCTGCGCCGGGAGGGGTTCTACACGGGTGCCGAGCACATCACGCCGGAAGAGGTGCACGCGCTGCGCAGACAGGTGTCGCTGCGCGAGGTCGGCATGATGATGTACACCTCCGGAACCACGGCCCAGCCCAAGGGCTGCGCACTCAGCCACGAGATGGTGGTACGCAACGCCATCGCGGTGGCCGACCGCCTGGACGTTCATGGTGGGGACCGCTTCTGGGATCCGCTACCGATGTTCCATATGTCGTCGGTGCTGCCGATGAACGGCTGCTTCTACACGGGCGCGACGTTCCTGTCGATGGAGCATTTCGAGCCCGACGGAGCCATCGCGATGCTCCGCTCCGCGCGGCTCACGCATTTCTACCCGACGTTCCCGACGATCACCCAGGCTCTGGCCGACCATCCGGAGTTCTCTGCCGTGGACTGGAGCGCCGTGCGCGTGATCAACGGTGTGGCGCCGCCCGCGACGCTGCGCGAACTGCAGAAGCTGTGGCCGCACGCCGCCGTGGTGACCGCGTACGGTTCCACGGAGACCGGTGGGTGCGTCTCGTTCTCGGTCCCCACCGACACGCTCGAGCAGCGCACCAACACGAGCGGGCCGCCGTTCCCCGGAATTCAGGTACGCGTTGTCGACGCCGAGACCGGCGTGCCGGTGCCGACCGGTGAGCGCGGCGAGATATGTGTCCGCGGCTATTCGATGTTCGAGGGCTATCGGAACGACCCCGAGGCCACCGCGGCGGTGATCGATGACGAGGGCTGGTTCCACACCGGCGACATCGGCACGGTCGACGCGGACGGGCGGATCTCGTACCTGGGGCGGCTGAAGGACATGCTGAAGGTCGGCGGGGAGAACGTGGCCGCCGTCGAGATCGAGGAGGCGCTGCAGCGACATCCCGCGGTCGGTATCGCACAGGTGGTCGGCATTCCCGACGACCGGCTCGTGGAGGTCCCCGTCGCGGCGGTCGAGCTGCGGGACGGGCACGAGATCACCGGCGAGGAACTGCGGGAGTGGCTGCACGGGCGGATCGCCAGCTTCAAACTGCCCCGGTACGTGCGTGTGGTCGACGAGTGGCCGATGGCCGCGACAAAGATCCAGAAGTTCCGCCTGCGCGAGGCACTGTGCGCCGAGCTGGGAATCGACCTGCCGTGAGCGCCGAGCCGGCGTCCGCGGCAGGCACGGCGGGCGGTGTCGGCGCCGCGGGCACTGCGAGCGCCGTGGCGGGGCTGGTGACGCGGTTCGATCACATCGCCGTCGCGGTGCCCGACCTTGCCCCGGCGGCCGCGCTCTACGCCGATCTGCTCGGCGGCACGTTGATCGCGGGCGGGGACGACGACCGGCTCGGGCTCCGGACGGTGCAGCTGCGCTTCCCGCCGGGCGTGAAAGTCGAGCTGCTGTCGCCGCTGCACCCTGAGTCGTACCTCGCGGCCTATCTCGACCGCCACGGCCCCGGTTTCCACCACATGACCTGTTTCGTCCGGGACGTCACCGAGGCGGCGAGGCGACTGGAGGAGGCCGGTTTCCGCACCGTCGACACGCGTACCGGAACCGGATGGTGGGACGAGACCTTCATCCGCCCTTCCTCCGGATTCGGCACGTTGGTCCAGCTCACCGATTCCCCGCTGTCGTGGTCGGAGCCGGTCATGCCAGACGGGGCCGGGATCGCGGACGTGCTGGCGGGTCGGATCGAGTGGAACGAGGCGCGGCCACGTTGGAAGGCCACCACGCACCCGGAATGAGACCCCGGTGCGCGGGCCGGCCGGAGAAAGCGGGAGGGAAGCGGAGGAGAACGCGATGGGGCTTCCGCACGGGGCAAGCATGGTGCAGGTCGCGTACGCGACCACGGACGTGCGTACCAGCGCCCGCCGTTGGTACGAGCTCTACGGGGCAGGGCCGTTCTACGTGCGCGAACACGTGCCGGCTCCGCGGGTCCGGGTGCCGGGGAGGGCGGGACCGTGCTGGACGGCGTCTTCGACCACACCTGCGCGCTGGGACAGTGGGGCCCGGTGATGGTCGAGTTCGTCCACCATCACGCGCTCGAACCGGCTCCGCTGGAGCGGGACATGCGCAGGCACGGTATCGGCGTCCACCATGTCGCGTGCTTCGTCGACGACCTCGAGCAGGCGTGCGAGCGGATGGTGGAGGGCGGGGCGCGGGTGGTGGTGGACGCCGAGACGCCCGAGGTGCGATTCGTCTTCCTCGATGTGGGACCGGCCATGGGGCATCTGGTCGAACTGTACGAGCGAACCCCCTATCTGTCCGAGCTGTACGGGCGCGTGGCGCGCGCCGCCGAGGGGTGGGACGGCACCGACCTGTTCCGTGAGCGATGACCGGACCGCCGCCGGAGCGGGCGGACACGGACTGCCTGCGGGCGCTGGCTTGTCTGGACTTCCTGGACACCGAGCCCGAGGTGTTCATCGCTGCCGCTGCGGCGGCAGGGTTCGACGGGGTCACTCTCCGTGTGACAGGCAGCCGCACCTCGGTCGCCGGTGACGTCGGCCGGGACCCCGGCCGGCGCGCGCGGGTGCTGGCCGCGCTGCGGTCTACGGGGATGCACGTGCTCGACGTGGAGGTGCTCCGGCTGCGCTGCGATCTCACGGCAGGCGAGATCAGGTCCGTGATCGACGGTGCCGCCGAACTGGGCGCGCCACGTGTACTGGTCGTCGACAGCGAGCTCGGGACCGATCGCGCACGCGACCTGCTCGCCGGGATCGTCGATGAGGCCTCTGCGGTCGGGGTGCTGCCGTGCCTGGAGCCGATGGCGTTCACGGCGTGTCGCACGCTCTCCGACGCGCTCGCGACGGCCGTGCCGGCCGGGGCGGGGGTGCTGGTCGACGCGCTGCACCTGCACCGTTCGGGCGGGACGCCCGCTGACGTGGCGGCCGCCGTCACGGCCTGCGGCGATGCCTGCATGCCCTACGTGCAGCTGTGTGACGCGTCGTGGGAACCGCCGGGACATGAGTCCGGCGGGGAGAACGACGCGCTTCGACGGGAGGCGATCGGACGGCGGTTGCTGCCCGGGCACGGCGACCTCGATCTGATGGGCCTCCTCGCGGCGTTGCCCGGCAGGCCGCTCGTGGTGGAGGCGCCCACTGCGGGCAGCGCGGCGATGTCGCCGGAGGCGCGGGCAACCGCTGCGGCGACGGCGCTGACCGAGCTTCTCGATAATTTCTACCAAACGATTGCTTGACTAGTTGCGTGTCGATCTGGAAGTGTCGTGGATCACGCGCAGACGTTCCGTGGCTGAGCAGAGTGGCTGAGCAAACCCGGAGGACACCGTGACACTGAGCGCCGACCCGACCGTTCACATCGGCCGCCTCTACATCGGCGGCGAATGGGTGCACAAGCAGCGAGATGCCCCGACCTACGAGGTCGTCTCACCCGCGACCGGGGCGGTGGTCGCCACGGCCCCGGACCCAACGATTGACGACGCCGACCGCGCCGTGGCCGCGGCACGCGACGCGTTCGACCACGGCCCGTGGCCGACGTTGCCGCTCGCCGAGCGGATCGAGGCGCTGAGCCGGTTCTGCGATCGTTTCGAGGAGCGCAAGGAGGAGTTCGACCTGGCGTGGGTCACCGAGTCCGGGCCCACGCTGGCGCACTCCGCCGCGCTCAACGGTGGCGTCGTGCTCATGTGGCGGGATCTGCTCGAACGCGCCAGGTCTGTGGCGCTGTCCGAGCGTCGCGAGGTGCCCGACGGGGTCGTGGACGTCGTTCGGGAGCCGATCGGCCCGGCCCTCGTCATCACCGCGTGGAACGGTCCCGGGCTCTACCTTGCGATGAAACTGGTCCCGGCCCTCCTCGCCGGCTGTCCGGTGGTGCTGAAGATGGCGCAGGAATCGCAACTCACCGCCGCCCTCGTCGGCGAGATGGCCGACGCCGCCGGGCTGCCGCCCGGAGTGTTGAGCGTGCTGCCGGCCTCGGCAGAGGTCAGTGCCCACCTCGTCGAGCATCCAGGCATCGACAAGGTCAGCCTCACCGGCTCCATCGGTGCAGGGAAGGCAGTCATGAGCGCGTGCGCGGGCCGGCTGGCCAACGTGACGCTCGAACTCGGCGGCAAGTCACCCGCCATCCTCCTCGGCGACGTCCCACTCGAGGAAGTCCTGCCGTCCCTGGTTCCGGGGTTCATCGCGTTCAACGGGCAGATCTGTGCTGCCCTGACACGTGTTCTGGTTCCCCGTGCGCGGCACGACGAGGTGGTTGCCGCACTGGTGGCGCGGCTGGAGGCGATGCGGGTCGGAGACCCTGCCGACGACTCGTCGGATCTCGGACCGCTGGCCAGTGCGCGGCAGTTCGAGCGGGTCATGAACTACATCGCCACCGGGAAGGCCGAGGGCGGCGATCTCGTCCTCGGCGGCGGCCGGCCGGACGGACTCGACCAGGGCTTCTACGTCGCGCCGACGGTCTTCGCGAACGTCGCACCAGACGCGACCATCGCCCAGGAGGAGATCTTCGGGCCGGTGCTCAGTGTCATTCCCTACGACGGCGTCGACGAAGCCGTCGCTATTGCCAACGGCACGGCGTACGGCCTGGCTGCCTCGGTGTACGCGGCCGACGAGGAACTGGCCCGCACGGTCGCGGGCCGGATCAGGGCGGGCACCGTCGCGGTCAACACGGCCGGTGTGTCGATGTTCGCGCCGTTCGGCGGATTCAAACAGTCCGGTTTCGGCCGCGAGTTCGGTCTCGAAGGGCTCGGGGAGTTCCTCCAGTACAAGTCCGTCAAGGTGAAGTGAGCGGGAGAGATCCGATGAAGTCTCACGGTGCGGTCCTTCTGAAGACCCAGCAGAACGTGCGTAACGACTGGCACGTCGAGGAGCTGGAGGTCTCGCCGCCGAAACGCGGTGAGGTCATGGTGAAACTCAAGGCGGCCGGCCTGTGCCACTCCGACAACCACGCCGCGGCCGGTGACCAGGCGGTGGACTTCGCGCCGTTCCTCGGCGGCCACGAGGGAGCCGGCATCGTCGAGCAGGTCGGCGAGGACGTCACGGAGCTGTCCGTCGGCGACCACGTCACGTGCACCTTCATGCCCTCCTGCGGAAAGTGCGTGCCGTGCGTGCGCGGCGTCGGACAGTTGTGCGACCGGGGAGCGGGTCTGCTGCAGGGCGTCATGCTCGACGGCACCAACCGCATCCACACGGCGGCGGGCGAGCCCGTCGGCCCGATGACCTATCTCGGCACGTTCAGCGAGCGCATCGTCACCCCTGTCGATTCGGTCATCAAGATCGACGACGACATCCCGTTCCCGGCTGCGGCCGTGGCCGGGTGTGCCGTACCGACCGGCTGGGGGACGGCCGTGCGGATCGCGGACGTCGAGATCGACGACGTCGTCGTGGTCCTCGGCGTCGGCGGTGTCGGCATGAGCGCGGTGCAGGGCGCCAAACACGCCGGAGCCCGGGAGATCATCGTCATCGACCCGGTGGAGTTCAAGCGGCAAGAGGCGCCGAGGTTCGGAGCGACGCACGTGGCGGGCTCGATCGAGGAGGCGATGGGGCTGCTGACGGACCTGACCCATGGCCGGATGGCCGACAAGGTGATCGTCACCATCGGAGTGGTCGAAGGCACGATGATCCAGCCGATGCTGGGAATGCTGGCCAAAGGCGGCACGATGGCGATCGCCGGCGTGTCGTCCATGTGGGACACCGAAGCCGCTTTCAACGTCTTCGGCTTCGTGATGATGCAGCAGACAATCAAGGGCGGTCTGTACGGTGGCCTCCAGCCGCACGTCGACATTCCGCTGCTTCTCGACCGCTACCGGCGCGGGCAGCTGATGATCGACGAGATGATCACGCGCACCTACTCGCTCGATCAGATCAACGAGGCGTACGCGGATATGGAGGCCGCCCGCAACATTCGGGGCGTCATCCTCTACGACGACTGAACCGGTTTACCGGGAGCGTCCGGTGCAGCATCGCATCTTCCTCGTGCCGCCGAGTGGCGACGCCGACCGCGGGCGACGGCACTGGGAGCATCGCCACGGTGACCTGTTCGTCCGGACTCCCGGACTGCTCGGCTACCGGCAGAACCGACCGGTGGCCGAGCAGTGGGCCCGTGGCACGGCCCGCTTCTGCTCCGAGACATGGTTCGCCGACCGCGAATCCGAACGGCGAGCCTACGCATCCGCGTACTACCGCGACGTCGTGACACCCGACGAGGCCGTATTCCTCGTCCGCGACCAGGCGTGGACGGCGGCTGTGCTCGAGGGCCCCGAGTCCGCATTGCAGCCGCCCGACGGCGGCGCCGCCGTCCTGTGGTTCGACGAATCACCGCCTCGCGGCATGTCCTGGGATAGCTGGGAGCTGGCCGTACCTGTGCCGCCACCGGGACGGGGCAAGAGGCTGTACACGACGGTCGTCGCCGACGTGGGCCGGGCGCTCACACTGGGCGCCGATGCCGGACCGGTGGCGTTGGTGGTCCGGCCGCGCGACTACCCGACGACCGGATGAAACGTCCACATTGGAGGGAAAATGCGCGAGGGGCGCGTGGCATTGGTGACGGGAGCCGGCTCCGGGCTGGGGAAGGCGTTCGCGGAGCTGTGGCTGGACCGGCACGGGCCGGTCGTCGGTGTGGACGTCGCCGCCGAGCGGATCGAGTGGCTCAACCGGGACCTCGGCCGCGGGCATCCGTCTGCCGGGTTGTGTGCCGACGTGACCGAGGCTGCCGGCAACGAGGCCGCCGTCCGCCTGGCGGAGGAGCGCTTCGGCGGGCTCGACGCGGTCGTTCTGTCCGCGGGCATCACGGCGTGGGGCGACATCGAACAGCTGGACATGGCGGTGTACGACCGGGTGATGGACGTGAACGTCAGAGCCGGTGCGCTCGGTATCCGGGCTGCAGCTCCGGCGCTCCGGCGGTCGGATGGCGGTTCGGTCGTCCTGCTGTCGTCTACGTCGGGGACAGCGGGCGAGCCGGAACACTGGGCGTACTGCACGTCGAAGGCGGCCGTCGCGAACCTCGCCCGTTCGGCGGCCGTCGACCTCGCAGTCGCGGGCATCCGCGTCAACGTGATCGCGCCGGGCCCGGTCCATACCGAGCTCACCCGGCCGATCAAGGAAACTCAGCCGGACAAGTACGACGCCCTCCGCCGGAGTCTGCCGCTGCAGCGTTGGGGAGAACAACACGAGATCGCCGAGGCCATCGCGTTCCTCGCCTTGCCGGCGTCGTCGTTCGTGACCGGGGCGGTCCTGCCCGTCGACGGTGGCGTCACGGCGATCACGGCTCAGCTGGCGCCTCGGGAGGTACCGCTGTGAGGGTGGCGGTGCTTTAGCCTGGTTCTCGTCATATCCTCGTGCGCACGAGCCGAGGGTTCGACTGGTGTGACCGCGGAGCTCCCCGGCGTGCGAGTGTGGGTGCGGAAGGGTTCCCACGATGCCTCGTTCGCACTCACCGTGACGTCTTGCGCGAGTGTTTTCACCTGTGAACGCGCTGTGCGACGACCGCCGGACGTCTCATCATCCTTCGGCCGTCGGTTCAAGTCCGACCCGGCCACAAGATCGGGCACAAGACCGGCTGTGACGAAGCTGCACAGTAGGTCGACCAAGAATGTGTCGAGTACGAACCCGTCGTTCCCGTATGCCATCGACGAGCCATTGCGCAGTAGGGACTGTGAGTCCACGACGAGCCGCAGGTGCGTGGGCTGGATCGATCGCACGATCCGGCCGGCGCTCGGCGAGGTCGGAGTTCCAACTCACGAGGCATGGGAAGCCTGGCTGCGGCCGGCCACGACGACCGATATGTGCAGGCGGGGGTTCGCGTGCTCCGGCGGTCCATAGTGGACCTCGAAGTCGATCGTCGCCGATGCGCAGGGAGGGGCCACGCGTGTTCCGGCGAGTAAGGAGGGTTTGCGGTGGGACATGTGTCCGCGCGGTGGGCGATGTCCTCGCCGACCATCCTGTTCTCGCCCCGCACGGCCTGGTCGAGAACAGGATGGTCGGCTTTCGTCCTCGGAACACGATGACCGGCAGTGTGTTCGAGGTCCACGGAGCGTCGGAGCCATCGATATCGATCCCGGGTCAAACAATATGAATGTCAAGTACATGCTATGTACGACATTCGAGGTGTTCGCCACTCGTGTGAGGCGATCCGGCAGGTGGTCGAACCAGATCCGAGGCGGCTACACTTTTCGGCGACCGTCCGGTTTCGGGTTCATTCGCACGATATCGGGCATTCGAATTCACGTGTGTCACGAAGCCGGTGGTGTTCGGACCTGTCGACCAGTAGTGCCGTGCGACCAGTAGTGCCGTGCTGGCCTGCGCCGGATTGGCTGGGATACCACCCGGAGTGCATCCGATCTGTTGCAGCGAATCTCATCATTGGAACGCGTTGAGAGGCATATCATGACCAAGGCAAGAACGTTCGTCCTCGTCCACGGTGGATTCAGCGGAAGCTGGTCGTGGTGCCGGCTCGCTCCGTTTCTGCGAGATGCCGGGCACCGTGTGTATGCCCCGACGCTCACCGGCAGCGGCGATCGTTCCCACCTCAGGACGCCCGACACGGGGCTGAGCACGCACGTGCAGGACGTGTACGAGCTACTGCGCTGGGAAGATCTCTCGGACGTGATTCTCGTGGGGCACAGCTACGGAGGAATGGTGATCACGGGCGTCGCCGATCGCGCGCCTGAGCGCATTGGGCAAATGGTGTACCTGGATGCCGCGCAGCCTCTCGATGGTGAGGGACTGGTGGACGTGGCACCGTTGTCCATGCAGTACGCGGCGCAGACCCGGCGCATTCTCGACGGCGTCGATGTCGTCGGTGGAACGGCGTTCGAATCGCAAGGGCGTCAAACCGCACCGACTCTGCCTGCCCTGCCGGAGAATCCGACTGCCGATGAGATTCAGGAGTGGGTCGACGCTCATGACACGCCCTTCCCCTGGAAGGCGTTCGCGGAGAAACTCTCGCTCCGGAACGAATCCCGGGTGCGCGCGATCCGCCGGGCCAGCGTCAACACCACGTGGTCGTTGCGCAGCGAACCCGAGAGCGAGGCCGCTCAGCGGCGACTTCAGGCCGACAGCGTCTGGGAGGTCGACACGGGACACAACCTGCAGTTGCTCGAGCCGCAGCAGGTGGCCGACATCCTGGTCTCCGTGTGACCGTGCCGTCATAACTTGAACGAAGGGGTGGGCACCGATCGTTAGTCGGTGCCCACCCCTTACTCAGGGTCGGCGGTCCGGTGTTCCCGCGTAGTTGGTCGCGGTCGCACCGGCCGTCTCATGCCGGTTCGAGCAGAATGAGGTACATCGCATTCGGGGAAAGGTCGACGCTCACACTGTGGGACGCGCCGGGTTCGATGATCTTCTCGTCGACCTGCTGAAGGTCGGCCTTGGCGGGGTCGGCGAAGTAGTTGCTCGTCGTCTGATCGATCCGGAACATGCGCTGCCGCACCGGTTGGCTCTTCAGTGAACGAGGCAGATCCGACATGTCGACTTCCGTGCGATACGTCGTGTCGTTGACGTGCTGCCAGTTCCACACCATGACGGAGGCACCGGCCTTGTCCTTCGACGCGGTCGCGTAGACACCGTTGTCCCCCTCGAGCGGCGGGCCGGTCTCGGCGGACACCCGAGTGTCCTTCAACCGGGACTGCATCAACATCATGTTCCCGTAGGGCGTGAAGATGTCCTTCTCGGGCCCGTCGGCCGTCCGGGTCACCAGCTGATCCTTGCGTTCCTCCACCCGGTGCCGGACGCACCAGTTGAACATGTAGGTGTCCGACTGATTCGCGAACAGGTGGCTGTAAGTCGCCATCCCCGCCGCCTGGCGCAGATAGTCGTTCTTCGGTTCGGGGTCGTCGAAGGATGGCCCGGGGTAGATGCCGGTCTCCGTCACGAAGCTGGGAATGTCGTCGGACAGGCCTCGATCCGCCAGCATCCTCTCGATGTTCTTCCGGTCCGAGGCGACAACCCTGAGGTCGTCCTTGTACGGATTCGCGACCTGGTAGTTGTCGTCCCACGACAGGTACGCGTGGTACGACAAGAAGTCGAGCCGCTTGGCGCGATCCCGATCGGCCGCGTACGCGTCGAGGAAGGGCTCCAGCCACTTGGCGTCGCGGGACATCAGCGCGGGTCCGCCGACCTGGATCCGCTCCTTGCGGCGAAGTCCCCGGTTGACCTCGTCAACTGCCTCGTAGAACGGCCTGTAGTAGCGATACAGTTCGTCGGGCTGCAAGATCGGCTCTTCGCCTTGGTTCAGAGCCTCTCCGTGGAAGTTCCAGTCCGGCTCGTTGAACACCTCGACGTAGTCGACCGCCGGATACTGCTCCTTGAGGCTGTGGATCATGACCTCGAGCAGCGGCTCGAGGTCGCGGAGTGGCCTATCGCCCCGCATGAAGGCCATCGGGTTGAGGTTCGCCATGACCGAATCCGACACCGTGCTGGCGTGAGTCAGGTAATCGTCCAACGTGGAGAAATCGCACGAACGCGACTCCACGTCGCAGCTGTTGAACAGATCGAATTCAGCCGGCGCATTCGGACTGCTCAGCCACACCCGGTAGATTTCGCCGTGAAGTCCTTGCTTGTTCAGGTAGTCGACGTCGTCGCCGCGCTCATCAGGCCACGCAGTGGCATTTCCGAAGTTGTTGTATTTTTCCGTCCTGGGGAGATCACCCTGTTTGTCGCCGAACTCGACGTTCACCGTCGCCGCTTCCGGGGTGTCGGCACCTGCGGCCGCCTCGGCGGCGGCAGTCATGGAGCTCGAGCCGACGGCGAGCGCCCCTGCCATTGCGACGGCGCACCATCGGCCCGGATTTCTCCGCCCGGACTGCCGGTTCAAAAAATTCGGCATTCGCGAACTCCTATCCGTCAAGGCCCGCAACCATGCGAGCGGCCCGAGATTGACTGGACCGATCCGAGGAGGCAAGGAGTACCGTCATACTCACATGAAGTTCCAATGATGGATCGGCTAGTGGTCTGCCGTGTCGTGACCCGTCGAGATCACGCCGTTCGCGCTCATGGGGCACGAATGTCGTACCGGGGAAAGGCAACTGCCGTCGTTGTCTGCGTCAACGGCCGCGCGGCGCTCACCGACGCGGCAACCGGGAGCGGTCTTGCTTCTCGTCCCGCCCAGTGGAACCTCTGTGAGGCCTGAACCACCGGCGACCGGCGCGCACGGCAACCCGCGCGACTCGGCAATGATCTCGCCGCTGAGCTGCGGGAGGGCGACGTGGAGCAGTGTCACCGCCACCCCGACGGGTCCCGCGGATCACGGCGCCGATCGCCGCCGATGAGGGTGAGCGGAGTCGGCGAGTCCTCTATTCTGGGGCCACGGTAGGTGCGACGTCGACGTCGACGCCGTCGGTGGTCGCGCTTTCACGGCATACCTGCATGAAAGGCCGACCATGACCCGAGCGGACGGGCGGAACGCCGACGGCGGCGTCGAACACTCCGGGAGGCGGGGCCGACTCCTGGTCGTCGACGACGAGCCGGCCATTGTGGACACCGTTGGTCGTTTTCTCCGTTTCGCCGGTTACGAAGTGTGTACCGCTGCGACCGCACACGAGGCGCTCACCGCCGCTCGTGCGTTCCATCCCGAACTCATCCTGCTCGACATCATGCTTCCCGATGGCGACGGTTTCGACGTCATGAAACGACTTCGGCGTGACGGGCTCGCACAGGCCGTGGTGTTTCTCACCGCGCGCGACACCCGGGCCGACCTGGTCAAAGGGCTCACAGAGGGCGGCGACGACTACATCACTAAGCCGTTCGGACTCGACGAGGTCACCGCCCGGGTCATTGCCGTACTGCGCCGGACTCGTCCTGTCGGAACCACCGATCCCACGTTGTGCGTCGCCGATCTCACGCTGGACCCGGTGTCGTACACCGTCCGCCGCGGAGACACCCCGGTCGAGCTCACGCCCACCGAGTTTCGTTTGCTGCGCTATCTCATGCTCCACGCAGACAGGGTCGTGCCCCGCGCACGACTGTTGGAGCATGTCTGGTCGTACGACTTCGGCGGCGACGACACCGTGGTCGCGACCTACATCAGCTACCTCCGGCGCAAGATCGACACGCTCGGCCCCGCGCTCATCCACACGCGCCGCGGCGTCGGCTACCGCATCGGCGCCAATCCCAACCCCGCGGAGCCGGCATCGTGAGCCGGACACGCCGAGTCCCACTTCGGATACGCCTCACCGTCCTGCTGACCTCGCTGTGTGCCGTTGCCATGGCCGCGACGGCAACCACCTGGCGGGTGTGGAACGACGCGCTCGCGATCGTCGTCGTCGAGTTCATCGGGCTCACTCTCGTCGCGGGACTGAGCACTATCGTCATCCGCCGCGAGCTACGGCCACTCGAGCAGGTGGCCGCCAGCGCCGATGCCATCGCCGCGGGCGCCGCGGGCCACCGTCTTGCGGAGGTCTCGACCATGCCCAGCACCGAGATTGGCAGGCTCTCCGACGCCCTCAACCGCATGCTCGACCAGGTGGAAACGTCTCTCGCCGCCCGCGCGGCCTCCGAACAGCGGATGCGTCAGTTCGTAGCCGACGCGTCCCACGAGTTGCGCACACCGCTGCAGTCGCTCCGCGGTTACGCCGAGCTGTACCAGCGGGGCGCTCTGACCCCCGGCCCGGAGGTCGACGACGCCGTCGACCGCATGCTCTCCGAGGTCCGCCGCATGGGAAACCTGGTCGAGTCGCTCCTGACCCTGGCCCGTTTCGACGAGACCGAGAGGGCGGAGCGCGAGCCCGCCGACCTCAGCCGGCTCGTCGCCGAGTCCTGCCGCGACGCGGCCGTCGTCGAGCCCGACCGGCCCCAGCACTGTGACATCGAACCGCACCTCACAGTGTTGGGCGACGAGGCGAAGCTACGCAGTCTCCTCGCGAATCT
Organism: Prauserella sediminis; assembly: GCF_014195435.1. Lineage (NCBI taxonomy): Bacteria > Bacillati > Actinomycetota > Actinomycetes > Pseudonocardiales > Pseudonocardiaceae > Prauserella > Prauserella sediminis. The sequence goes on from NZ_JACIBS010000005.1 coordinate 54,629, forward strand.
GCTCGGCAACGTTCGTACCCACACACCGCCGGACACGCGATGTGCCGTCGGACTCCGTCGATGTGACGGTTCGGTGACTCTCACCGTCCGGGACGAGGGCCCCGGTATCCCCGAACACGCACGCGCGCACGTCTTCGACCGCTTCTACCGTGCGGACCGCAGCCGCAGCCGGTCCAGTGGCGGCAACGGACTCGGACTCGCCATCGTGGCCGCCGTCGCCGAACTGCATCAGGCGTCGGTCGAACTGCGCAGCGCAGCTGGTTACGGCACGACCGTCACGGTGGCCTTTCCGGCGATGACGCGGTCCGCTCGATCCGGCAGGGGAGTCGAGCAGACCGCGTACGAGCGGGCCCGCACCTCCCGCATCGGAGCATCTCCCACACCGTAGATGCGCTTCAGGGAAAGCCGGTGAGCATGATGAGCCCGGCGATGGATCGACCGACTCACCACGAACGACGGCGACACCGCCGTTCCCGCTGACCACGGCGGAAGGTACGTCGGCGGCGGAACCGTGCAACGGTGGCTGAACGCACCATGTCCGTTCCGGGCGTGCGGTCAGCCGAAGATCGGCAGGATCTGGGGCAGGTCGATCGACCGCAGGATGCCCGGTGGTGCGGCGCAGACGGCAGGCACTGCGTTGACGGCCGGGTGTGCGGTCAGGCCCGGGGTGGTGGCGGCGTATTCCTCGGCCGGGATCGGGAAATCGATCCGCACGTCGAGCGGTACGTCACCGTCGACCTGGAACCGCCAGCCGGACTTGATGAGCTCCCAGTCGGTATCCAGGTCCCGGGTGCAGAACCAGTTCGTGCGGAAGGTCAGGATCGGCCGACCGGCTCGCATCCCGGACACGCTGAGCCGGGTGCCGGCCACGGTGCCCGGCTCGACCACTCCGGCTGCGATCTCGGTGCGGCTGCGTGCGAGAGCGATCTCGGCATGGGTCTCGACATCGTCGAGCGGAGTGCCGAAGGCGTCGGCCAGCATGTGGAACGAGCGTTCACGACTGCGCTTCAGGTTCTCCGTCAGCGCCGCAACGTCGGCGTCCTCGGGGCGCCGGCCGAAGCCCATCGCGCCGAACACGATGTTCGGCGAGGCGCGTTCGGCGACGTCGGAGTACTCGTCGAGGGTGAGGCCGTCCAGGCGGCGCAGAAAGGACAGGAGGGTGACCGGCAGGGCGTCGGTCACGATGCCGGGACTGCTCCCGGTCGAATAGATCGAGCTTTCCCCGTGGGCGCAGGCAATTTCGAGCCGGGCCCGCAGCACCGGTTCGACGAGCTCGGGATTCTGGAAATCCTGTTTCGTGGTGACGACGTCGGTGCCGGCCTCCAGCAGCCGGACCAGATCGTCGGCGTCCAACTGATACGGCATGTAGAGCACACAGTCCGCATCGAGGGCGATGATCTCGTCGACATTGCGGGTAGCGGCCACCCCGACCGGAGGCAGGCCGCAAAGGGTGCCGGCGTCGACGCCGTCCTTGGCCGCGGTGTGTACCAGTACTCCGGCCAGCTCCATCCGGGGATGTTCGATCACCGTCCGCAAGGACCGCGATCCGACGTTGCCCGTTGCCCATTGCACGATTCTCAGCCGTTTCATGTTGCGCACTCTCCGGGCGCGGAGGCGGCTGGTCCAGTGGGCGGTCCCGGCCAGCGGCACCGATGTCGGAGTCCGGCCCTTCTCAAGCCGAGTGAGCAACCACAATGCAATGCCGTCACCACGACCGGCCCCGCGAGCCGCGGCTGCCCGTTCTGGACCTCGAGCATTGCGGTGTCTGCGGACCGGAACGTACCGCGGCCGTGAGCTAGCGAACCTCGACCCGCAGACGCCGGATGCGGAGGGTTCTGAGCAGCCAGGCCGATTCGACTCGCTCGTAGGTTTCGTGGTACCAGCCGTACCCGAGCAGCACCGTGAAGGAGGCGCTGGAAGGCATGAAAAGCCGGTCGCTCATTGCCCACACCGCCTCGGCGGTGGTGGAGTCGGTGACCGTGATCTCGCTCTGGTGACCCTGGTGCACGCTCACCACACCGCTGCCGGCGGACCCGGTCTCCGGCCACGCTTCGCGACCTTCGAGGACGCGGTTCATGGACGGCACGTGGTCCACGCCGCTCGCCGGATCCGTGGTGCACCCGCGGTAGTCGAGCACGCAGTCCGAGTGCAGCACCGAACGCACCAGCATGCCGTCATTCGTGTCGACACCGCGGAAGTACCGCGCCTTGGCCGTCCGGATCGCTTCGACGGCCGCGAGTCGTTGCAACTCATCCACGTGGAGACCCCATATCGCTGTAGATTGACACTGACGTCAGTGTAAGTGAAGGGAGTGTCGATGGACGAGGACGCAATGGTGCGGCCCTTTCGGATCGGCGTGCCGGGGCCGGATCTCGACGACCTCCGCCGCCGGCTGGCGACGGTTCGCCTGCCTCGCGAACTCGACGAGACGAGCTGGAGCCGGGGAGTCACCGTGGAAGCCATGGGGGAGCTGCTGGTGCGATGGCGGGACGGGTACGACTGGCGGGCCGAGGAAGCCGAGCTGAACCGGTTCCCTCAGGTAGTCACCGAGGTAGACGGACAGCGGCTGCACGCCGTCCACCGGCCGTCGCCCCGGCAGGACGCGCACCCGCTGGTCCTACTGCACGGCTGGCCGAGCACCGTGGCCGAGTTCCGCTACGTGATCGACGAGCTGGCGGAACCCGATGATCCTGCCCGGCCGGCGTTCCACGTGGTCGTCCCCTCGCTGCCCGGGTTCGGTTTCTCCGGCCCGCTGCGCGAGGGTGGATGGGGGGCTCACAGGATGGCGCGGGCGATCGACGAGCTGTTGCGCCGCCTCGGGATCAACCGCTACCTGGCCCACGGTGGTGACGCCGGCTACCAGGTCGCAGCCGCACTGGGACGGGTCGCGCCGGAACGCGTGGCGGGCGTGCACCTGAACCTTGGCGGCGTGGGACTGGCCGGACGGCACCGCACGGACGAGCCCGCGGACGAGCAGGAGGCGTTGGCCCTCCGGCGCTACGCCGAGTACGTACAGGACGGCTCGGCGTACGCGCTGCTGAACGCGACGCGTCCGCAGACCGTTGCCTACGGGCTCGCGGACTCGCCGATCGGGCAGCTCGCCTGGATCGCGGAGAAGTTCATGGCATGGGCGGACGCGGCGAGCCCGGTCGCGCAGGACGACGTGTTGACCACGGCCTCGATCTACTGGTTCACCGAGACCGCCGCCTCTTCGGCGCGGTTCTACGGCGAGGAGTACACCCCCAACAGGCCACCGGGTACCGGGCCTGCCCTTGAGCGGACCTATGTGGACGTGCCCACGGCGGTCTCGTCGTTCCCGGGCGAGATCGTGCCTCCGATCCGCCGCTGGGCCGAGGAGCACTACCGCATCGTGCGCTGGACCGAGCACCCGGCAGGCGGCCACTTCTCGGCGCTCGAACGGCCGGATCTGCTGGTCGAGGCGTTACGCGGCTTCGCAGCACAAGTCGCCCCGTCGGTGGCGTGACGACGCACCACTGGGCCCGGGTCCGCGATGACCCGGGCCCAGTGGCGGTGCGGCCTCAGCCGGGCATGAACCGCCCGCCGTCCACGATGAGGATCTGGCCGGAGATGAACTTTGCGTCGTCGCTGGCGAGGAACGCGGCGGTGCTCGCCACGTCCTTGGGTTGAATCCGGCCTTTGATGGGCTGCTGGGCGACCAGCTGCTCGATACGGGACTCGTCGACGGTGCCCGTCAGCGCCTCGGTGGCGATGACCCCGGGTGCGATCGCGTTGACCGTGACCCCCCAGTTGCCCAGCTGGGCGGCGGTGTACTTGGTGAGACCGTTGATCCCGTACTTGGTCCAGGCGTAGCTGTACGACCGCAGGCCGGGGAACTCGTCCGTCGGACCGGTGTAGGTGTAGCTGTAGGCGTTGGTCGAGGACTGATTGATCACACGCCCGTGCGGGCTCTTCACCAGGTACGGAGCTGCGGCGCGCATGACCGCCCACTGGCCCAGGAGGTTCACGTCGGTGATCTTCTCGAGGTACTCGAAGCTGTCGTCCTTCGGCTTCCAATCGCCGAAGATCGCGGCGTTGTTGATCAGGACGTCCAGTCCTCCGAGACGTTCGGCCGCAGCATCGACCGCGGTGTCGACGGAGTCCTTGTCGCCCACGTCGACCGACATGGCGAAGACCTTGCCGCGCTCGGCCAGCTCCGCCGCGGTCTGCTCCGCCAGCTCGATGTTCAGATCGAGGATGGCGACCTGTGCACCCTCGTCGAGGAACCGCTCGACGTAGGCGCGGCCGATGCCGCGTCCGCCGCCGGTGACGATCGTGCGCCTGCCTTCGAGTTTCATGCGGCCTCTTCCTGTTGGGGGAGGGGAACAATGGCGGTGCGCGCCGCGCGGGTCTCGGCCGTGGCCGGGCGGTGGATCGAGGCGAACCGCCGGGCGAGCACCGTCCACGCGTAGTACCGCTGATGCGTCCACGGCCACTGCACGACGTTCTTGCCGCTGGCCGAGGTGTAGAAGTTGTTACAGCCGGACTTCCAGGTCTCCACTTTGGAGATGGCCTCCTGCAGGACGCGCTGGAACCAGGCGTTCGCCTCGGGTCGTACCTCCAGCGTTCCGCCGCCGCGCTTGCGCAGCCTGCGCACGTCCTTGGCCACGTACTCGGCCTGGCGCTCCAGGACGAAAGAGACGACCGTGCCGTGTGTGTTGGGGCCGTAGAGCATGTAGAAGTTGGGAAAGTTCGGTACCGAGATACCCAGGAATGCCTCGGGGTCCAGACCCCACTGGTCGTGCAGGTCCGTCCCGCCCCGGCCGGTGACCTTCACGGTGGTCAGGAACTCGGCGGCGCGGAACCCGGTGGTCAGCACCACCGCGTCCACCTCGTGCTCCTCACCCGTGCTGTCCACGACGCCTCGTGGGGTGATCCGCTCGACGCCGCGAGGGACAAGGCGGACGTTGTCCTGTTTGAGAGCCGGGTAGTAGATGTCAGAGAAGACGTTCCGCTTGCACCGGGGTTGGAACGTCGGGGTCATCGCCTCGGCCAGATCGGGGCGGTCGTCGAACGCCTCGTTGATCCGCGCGGTCAGTCGCTTGCGCTGCGCCTCGATCATCTCGGGGTCGCTGCCGTGGCCCTTGTCCATCGCGCGGATCATGTCGAAGCGGGTCTTGCGGGCCCACCCGAACCGCCTGCGTTCCTTGCGTTCCTCGGGGGTGAGGTCGCGGTCGCCCTTGGGCAGTACCCACGTGGGCTCGCGCTGGAAACTGAGCAGTTCGGCGACCCGCGGTTGTAGTCCGGGAACGACCTGGGTCGCCGAGGCCCCCGCCCCGACGACGGCGACACGTTTGCCGTCCAGTTCCGCCTTCGGGTCCCACCGGGCCGAATGGAACAACGGCCCCTCGAAGGTCTCGATGCCCGGCCAGTCCGGAACCTTCGGGACGTTCAGCATGCCGACGGCGCTCACCACGACGTCGAACCAGTGGGTCTCGTCGTTGTCGAGCGTCACGAGGTACTGCTGTCGCCGCTCGTGCCACTCCGCCGACCGCACGCCCACTCCGAAGCGGATGTGCTCGCGGAGCTGGTAGTCGTCGATCGTCTCTTCGACGTACTGCTGGATCTCCTCCTGGCTGGCATGGGTGCGCGTCCAGTCGTGGGGCTTGAACGAATAGGAGTAGAGGGCCGACGGGATGTCGCACTCGGCGCCCGGGTAGCGGTTGTCCCACCATGTGCCGCCCGGACCCTCGGACTTCTCGAAAACGGTGAAGGTGCGGGTACCGCGGCGCGCCAGATGGACGGCTGCGCCGATCCCTCCGATCCCTCCGCCGATAATCGCGACCTCGATTGCGCGTGCACGTGACATCCGGTTTCCATCCTTCGTCGCATGGCTGGACCTTCTCATGATTACTGATGCTGACGTCAGTGTCACCACCTGCGTCTCACACATCGAGCAGCGCGTAGCTCTCGAGGTCGTCGACCGCGGTGCCCAGCCGGAGACAGAACTCGCGAGTGACGGCGGGCGCGACCTGACGGGTCACCGACCACAGGTAGAAGCCGTACGCCACGGCGGCGCGGTAATCGGTCCAGGCCTGCTCGCGGTCGGGGACGCCGGCTGCGCCGAGTTCGGTCAGGTGATCGAGATAGTGGTCGAGGAGATCGCGTTCGGTCGTGCGCCGTTGCTCGACCGAGAGGGCGGCCCCGACGTGGTAGGCGACATCGATGCTCCAGTGCGAACGTTGCAGCATCTGCCAGTCGATCAGGGCGACCGAGTCGGCCAGGAGGTAGATGTTGCCGGCATGGGCGTCTCCGTGGACGAGGGTTGCGTCCTGGTCGGCGGTGCGGTCCGCGAGTGCTCGCAGGCAGGCCGTGATCCGCTTGGCATCCCGCAGTTCGCCCGGCAGCGAGTCGCCGCGCGGGTCGTCCATCAGATCCTGGTGTTCCGCCTCGGTGCGCAGTGGTGCCGCCGCGAGGTCGTCGAGTCGGTTGCGCAGCCACGAGGGGCCGTCCGGTCGCCCCCAGTTCGCGGCGTGGAGGGTGGCAAGTTCCCGCAGGCTGGAACGCGCTTCCTCGGGCGTGTAGGGCTCCAGCGCAGTGAGGAAGCGACCGCCCTTCTCGACGATGTCCTCCATGATGATCACCCCGTTCCCCTGCTCCTCGTCCACCGCGGCGTACCGGCACGTCGGCACGGCGACACCCACCTTCTCGGCGAGATCGCGGTAGAACGACGTCTCGGTGCGGGTGATCCGGGCGTGCGCCGCGGCGGGCTCGTTCGTGAACAGCCCTTTCAGGCAGTAGTGGCGGTGGGTGCCTGCCTCGGTGTCGATCGTGAACCGGATCTTGGTCGCGACGCCGCCGATCGTGTCGGCGATCGTCACGCCGTGCACGGGCACGTTCAGGGCTTCGGTGAGCCACTCTGGCGAGAGGGCGACGTCCAGGGACATCGGGGCGGGGGACTGTATGACCATCGGGTACCGCGCCTTCGGTCGGGGGGTGGATCGTGCGTGCAGGTGACGGTAACGTCAGTGTTAGCGTAGCGAGGAGGTACGGATGAGCGGAAGGTCGGACGGGCCGATGCTGGCCGAGGTCATGGGGGCCGGGATGCGGTCCGACGAGCAGGGCGCGATCGTCGCGCCGGTGGCACGCGATCTCGACGAGGTGGCAGAAACGCTCACGCAATGGCTTGCGGTGCGCTTGCCCGATGCGTCGGACGTGAGGCTGAGCGGGCTGACGTATCCGCGTGGCTCGGGGCAGTCGGCCGAGACGATCCTGTTCGACGTTCACTACCGCAGCTCCGGCGTCGAGCACCGGGAAGGCCTCGTCATCCGGATCAAGCCGACGACCTTCCGGCTGTTCCGGCACGACCTGTTCGCCGACGAGTTCCGACTGATGCGTGCGTTGCACGAGCACGGTTCGGTGCCGGTGGCGCGGGTGCGCTGGCTCGAAGAGGATCCGTCGATTCTGGGCGCGCCGTTCTTCGTGATGGATCGACTCCCCGGCCGGGTGGCGGTCAGTGTGCCGTCCTATCTGGAGCAGGGTTGGGTCGCCGATGCGACTGCCGCGCAGCGTGCCGTGCTGTGGGAGAACTGCGTGCGGGCGCTCGCAGCTCTGCCGTCGGTGCCGTTGTCCACGGTGCCGTTCCTGGTCCCGGAGAGCGGCGACGGTTTCGGCGGGGAATGGGACCGTTGGGCGGGATTCCTCGACGAGCTCGACACCGCGGAGCGCCCGCTGCCGAAACACCGCGAGATCCTGCGGAAACTCACGGACGCGAAGCCGGACAACCGTCCCGAAGGGATCGTCTGGGGGGATGCGCGGATCGGCAACATGCTCGTCGACGACGATTTCCGGGTCCGCGCCCTGATGGACTGGGAACAACCCTCGGCGGGTGGAGCTCTCCACGACCTGGGCTGGTGGCTGATCAACCAGCGCGGAAAGAGCCTGCCGATGGGCGGGCGGCTGTTGCCGGGAATGCTCGACCGCGCGGACACGATCGCACTCTGGCAACAGGTCACCGGCCTGTCCACCGAGGGCATCGACTGGTACGAAGCGTTCGCCGCTTACAAGATGGCCTGCCTCATGGTCAACCTGTACGACCTGCGCGGTCAGCGTCCGCCGAACGGCGACTACGCGGCCCTGCACCACATCGGGTCGGCCCGCGACCTCCTGGCGGGCGCATGAACGCCGTCAAACTCCGGATCCGCGAGGTCGAGCAGGTCGCGGACGCGGTTGTGGCCGTCACCATGGAGTCCATGGCCGGGCTCGACCTGGCCCCGTGGGAACCCGGTGCGCACGTTGAGGTGGTGCTGCCGTCCGGGCTGGTCCGGCACTATTCGTTGTGCGGGGACCCGGCCGAACGCGGAACCTACCGCGTGGCGGTACTGCGTGAGGACGACGGGCGTGGCGGCTCTCGCGAACTGCACGACGTCGCAACGGCCGGGACAGTGCTCGAGGTCCGGCCGCCCCGCAACGCCTTCCCGCTCGAGCCTGCCGACGGTTACCTCTTCCTGGCGGGCGGGATCGGGATCACCCCGATCCTCCCCATGCTGGGTGCGGCCGAGCGTGCCGGCCTGCCGTGGCGATTGGTCTACGGCGGACGGTCGCGCTCACACATGGCGTTCACCGGCGAATTGGCGGGCTACGGCGACCGGGTGCGGATCATGGCCGACGACGTCGAGGGGCGCCCCGACCTCGCCGCCGAGATCAGTGCGGAGGGCCCCGACCGGCTGGTCTATGCCTGTGGCCCCGCTCCGATGCTCGACCGGGTGGCCGAGGCCGCGGCTGAGGCAGGGGCGGCCGACCGACTGCGTCTCGAACGCTTCGAGGTGGCCGCGGCGGACACCACGGGCGAGCCGTTCGAGGTCGAACTGAGCCGAACCGGTGTCACGGTGCCGGTCGGTGCGGACGAGACCGTGCTCGGGGTCCTCCGGGCGCGGGGCATCACCGTCCCGTTCTCCTGTGAGAACGGCTATTGCGGGACCTGCGAGGCCGTCGTACTCGACGGTGAGCCGGACCACCGTGACACCTACCTCACCGACGACGAAAAGGCCGAGGGTTTCACCACGATGATCTGCGTCAGCCGTTGCGTCGGCCCGCGGCTCGTGCTGGATCTCTGACCGGCCCGAGAGGAACGGTTCGAATGACGACCATCGACCACGCTGTCGTGCTCGGCGGCAGCATCGCGGGCTTGCTGTCGGCGGCGGCTCTTGCCCCTCGGGCACACCGGATCACCGTGGTGGATCGGGATCCGCTGCCGCTCGAGGGGCCCGATGCGCAGGTGGCTCGCCGCGGCGTGCCGCAGGGGGATCAGATCCACCACCTGCTCATGCGCGGTCAGGAGCGGATCGAGGAGCTGCTGCCCGGTATCGGCGACGAGCTGCTGGCCCTGGGCTGCGAGAAGTACGACGACGTGGCGGACTTCTCCCAGTTCGTCGACGGTGCCTGGCGGATGCGCATTCAGAGTGACCTCAAGGTAACCATGTTCCGGCGCCCGCTGTTCGAGTGGGCGATCCGACGCCGGGTTCTGGCGCTGTCGAACGTGACGGTCGTCAAGGGGATGGCGGTGGGCCTGCTCGCCTCATCCGACGGTGCGCGGGTGAGCGGCGCCAAGGTCCGAGGGGCGCCCGGCGGCACCCTGGCGGCCGATCTGGTGGTCGACGCCACCGGCCGCGGGTCGCGTTCGCCGTTCTGGATCGAGGACCTCGGCTACGAGCGGCCGGTCGAGCGGCACGTGCGGATCTACATGGGGTACTCCACCTGGACCGTGCGGCTCCCGGAGGGTGCGCTGCCGAAGGGGCTGGCCGGGATCTCGGCGTCGGCGTCGCCCGCGAACCCGTTCGGGGTGGCGATCCGGCCGTGCGGCAACGGCCTGCACGACGTGGCCGCGTACGGCATGGCGGGGCACTATCCGCCCGACGACCTCGACGCGATGGCGGGCTTCTTCGAGGAGCTCGACAGTCCGGTGATCGCCGACGTGATGAAGAAGGCCGTGCCGGCCAGCGAGATCGTGCCGTACCGGATGCCGGGCAACCAGCGTCGAATGTGGGAGGACCTGCCGCGTCGGCCCGAGAATCTGGTCGTCGTCGGCGATGCGGTGACGTCGTTCAACCCGATCTACGGCCAGGGGATGACGATGGCCGCACTGGGCGCGGGTGTGCTGGGGGACGCGCTCGCCGAGGCCGGGACGCTCGACGGTCTCGCCGAGACAGTGCAAGCCCGGCTCGGCCCACTCGCCCAGGTCGCGTGGGACCTCGCCGTCGGTGCGGACTCGGTGTACCCGCAGGCCGAGTACGAGAACGTGGAACCGCCCAGCGCGCGCGATCGTGACCGGGCTCGGGCACAGAGCGCGGCCCAGAGCGCAGAGGGCGCCGTGCGCGTCGCGATGCGGGCCACGGCGCTCTACATGGATCCGGCCTACCTCGGCTCACCGGTGGTGCAGGAGACCATCGACCGATGGCTGACGAGCGGGCATAAGCCGGCCCCCGAGGTCACCGATCCGACCGATCCGCCGGATGTCACTCCAGGGGTTGTCCGTGCCGCGGACCTGCTGGAGCCCGCGACCGCGGCAGGTAGGCTGGCCGGATGAGCACGCGCGGCCCGATTGCCTCGAATTCCTCGGCACCCGCGGACACCGAGCCCGCCCCGACACGGCGGCGGGCTCCCACTCGTCGGCGCGGGGACGCGGCAACCACCCGTTCCCACCTGCTGGAATCAGCCCGCGCACTTGCGGATGCGCGGAGCGTCCCCGACTTCACCGTCGACGACATCGCCGCAGGCGCCGGCGTCTCCCGGGCCGCGTTCTACATGCATTTCGAGAACAAGCTGGCGATATGCGAGGAAGTCGCCCAGACCGCTCAGGCGGCGTTCCTCGCGACGTTGCGCTCGTTCGAGCGCGGTGCCGACCTGCGGGCGACGATCCGGGCCGGGGTGCAGTCCTACATCGACGGCTACCGCAACGATCGCCCGGGAATGCGGATGACACTGGAACTGGCCTATGCCGAGCCGTCCGTCCGCGACCTCGTGCACGAGACACGGTCCACTGTGTACGGCATGTGGCAGGACGAGTTCAGCCGCGCCGTCGAGACAGGCGAGTGCCCACCGTTCGATGTGCCGGTGGTCACCCGGTTGCTTGTCGGAATGCTCGAGACCTACTGCGTCCGGACCACCCGTACCGACGAGTACGTCGGTACGGGGGCGGAGGACGGCGACGGTGCCGACGTCGTCTGCGAACTCTGGTTCCGGTCGCTGGGGATCGGCGACTGAACGGTCACCGGGAACGCGGTCCGAACGGTGCTCCTGCGGCGCGGACGTTGCATCCGAGCCCGGTCTTCGTCGGGGGCGTAGCGGACGCCCCTTGCCCGGCAACGCTCGCCCTCCTAATATGAGTGCACTTTTATGCTTGCCGGTGCAAAGGAGCAACGATGAGCGGTCTCGAGTTCGGTGCCGACGGGAAGACGCGCGTCGTTGCCGGCGGCCTGCGATTCCCCGAGGGTGGCGCGATCGACGCGGACGGGTCGGTGATCGTTCCGGAGGTCGAAGGCGGCTCTCTGCGGCGGGTCACTCCGCACCGTGGTGTTGTCGAGACGGTCGCGGAGGCCGGCGGGGGCGCCAACGGGTGTGCGTTCGGCCCGGACGGCGCGATCTACGTCAGCAACAACGGTGGATATCTGTTCTCCGAACAGGACGGCCAGCGCTTCCCGTGCGGTGCCGTGGACGGCAAGGTGCGCGGTCGTATTCAGCGCGTCGATCCGGGTGACGGTAGTGTGCGGACTCTGTTCACCGAGTCGGAGGGCGAGGAGCTCGGCGGGCTCAACGAGCTCGTCTTCGACGCGTCGGGCGCGGCTTACGTCGCGGACACAACCGCCGGCCGGATCCATTACATGGATCCCATCGCCGGGGTCATCAGGATCGCCGTCGACGGCATGTACGGGCCCAACGGGGTGGGACTGTCGCCGGACGGCGCCCGGCTGTACGTCTCCGAGACCCACAGCGGTCGGGTTCGGAGTTATGTGGTGAACGGCCCCGGCGAACTGACCGAGCTTCCGGATCTGTACCGCCACCCGATGGAGGGCTACGCGTGGGACGGCCTGGCTGTCGACGGGGAGGGGCACGTGTGCGTCGCCGACCTGTTGCGTTCGGGCGTCACCGTGCTGTCCCCGGCCGGGGAGGAGATCGCCCGGTTCCGCACCCCGGAGCCGGACCGGAGCGTGACCAACCTGTGCTTCGGCACGAGCAGTGCCTACGTCAGCTCGGCAGGTCGTGGCCTGCTTTACGAGCTGCCTTGGCCGTGGCGTGTGCTGCGGCTCAATTTCCAGCCCTGAGCCTGGTTCGCCGCGTCGACGGTCCGGTCCGTTGAGTGGGACTGAGGCCCTGGCAGTGCGCCGTACGGGAGATACAGTGTCCCCAATATAGGCTCCGGCGCCCAGTTGTGGAGCCACTCCGAAGGGAGATCGATGACCACGCACGACCAGGCGGCCGGTGTCGACGAGGAGTTCTTGCAGCGGGCCCTGGACGACGCGGACCTCAACGCACTGCGTATGGCGGTGTATCAGGTGACCGGGGACAGCGAGTTGCTCGGTCTGGAACTCGATACAGTCCCGATGTACGGCGGGGCGTTGACCCAGTACGTCGTCGCGGAGCAGGACCACGAGCTGGTCAAGCGGAAGGCCTCGGAGTTCCTGCGGTCCTTGCCCTCGGAATTCGAGGCCTCACCGCCCGACGATGCCCAGCTTCGCCGGATGTGTGAGGCGTTCCGCAACGAGAAGCTCGACGAACGGACCTGGCGGTATCGCCGTGGTCTCGCCGCCTTCGACGAGTTCCCGCGGCAGGCGCAGTGGACGGACGGGCGGCCTGAGATTCCCGAGGACTTCCACGTGGCGATCGTCGGCGCCGGGTTCAACGGGATCGCGATGGGGGTGCAGCTGACGCAGCTGGGCATTCCGTACACGATCTACGAGCGTCGCGACTCCCTCGGCGGCACCTGGGACCGCAACGCCTATCCGGACGTACGGGTGGACACGTCGGTCTTCCTGTACCAGTTCTTCTTCGAGAAGAACTACCCATGGAGCGAGTACTTCGCCCGGGCCGAGGAAGTCAAGGCGTACCTGGTCCACATCGCGGAGAAGTACGGCGTCGCCGAGCACATCTCCTATGACAGTGACGTCACCGCGGCCACGTTCGATGCGGACTCCGGGACCTGGAACCTCGATGTGACGGTCGGAGGAGAAGCCCAACGGGCCGTCGCGACTGCGGTGGTCACCGCGAGCGGGTTGTTCTCGACACCGAAGCGGCTGGATACTCCCGGGATCGAGGAGTTCACCGGGCAGATCCTCCACACCGCGGAGTGCACCGGCCAGGAGGACCTCGACGGGAAACGGGTCGCGATCATCGGCAACGGCTCCACCGGGGTCCAGATGATGGCCTCGGTGCAGCGGCGGGCGGCCCAGGTCGACGTCTACCAGCGCACTCCACAGTGGATCAGCCCGCGCGACCGTTACGGCGATCCGATCACACCGGAGACCCGCTGGCTCCTGGACACGATGCCGTACTACTGGAACTGGTACTGCTACTCGACCGCGACCCTGCGCCTGGACGGGCAGCTCCTGCAGGAACCCGATGGAGACTGGAAGGCTGCCGGCGGCCTGGTGAACGCGGCCAACGACTCCTACCGCAAGGACCTCATCGCGTACATCAAGGCGCAGCTGCCGGGGCAGCCGGAGCTGTGGGAGCAGCTGATCCCGTCGCACGCCCCGCTGGCCCGCCGGATGATCGTGGACAACGGTTGGTACGCCGCGCTGCGCGAGGACAACGTCGAGCTTGTCACCGCGGGCATCGAGCGGTTCACTCCGACAGGAATTCGCGCGGCGGACGGCACCGAGCGGGACTACGACGTGGTGTTCACCGCCACGGGTTTCGAGGTACAGAAGTACCTGTGGCCCACGGAGTACCGCGGCCTGAACGGCGCCAGCCTGGAGGAACGGTGGGCGGATCCGGAAGGCGGCGGCCCGCGGGCCTACCTGTCGCTGACGGTGCCGGATTTCCCCAACCTGTTCGTGATGTACGGCCCGAACTCCCAGAACCGGGCCGGCTCGCTGATCGTCTGGATCGAGTCCTGGGCCCGCTACATCGCCGAGGGCCTGATCCACCTCATCGAGGGCGGGCACCGGTATCTGTCGGTCCGCGAGGACGTGTTCGAGGACTACAACAAGCGCCTGGACGAGGCCATGCTCTCGCTGATCTGGTACGACGAGGGGTCCCGGGACAAGAACTACTACGTCAACGCATTCGGTAGACAACAGGTCAACATCCCGTGGCGGCTCGAGGAGCAGCACGAACTCTACGAGCGATTCAACCCAGGAGACTACGATGTCGTCTGACACGCTTCGGGTGCACGATCCCGCCCCCTTCTTCCGCGGAACCCTCCCGGAGTCGGCGCCGGGTTCCCGGATCCCGGCGGCGGCCTCCGGCAAGCTGCCGACCGACACCGTCGCCGCGGCGCGGGTGCCCGCGGGTGTGCACCTGGCCCTCGTCGGGACCGCGACGGCTGTCGATATCGCCGTACTCGGGGGCGAGCGCACGAGTGTCCCGGCGCCGACGGTCGCCGAAGTTCTGTTGGCACGCTGCGGGACGGCGACGACCAAGGTCTCGGTGCCCGTGAGTGGTGGTGTGGTACGGCTGCCGCTTCCCGAACGTGATCCGGACGAGATCGTCCGGATTCACCTTCCCGAGGCCGTGGAGACCGAGGTCGAGGCGCTCCTTCCGGTCGACGGCTCGATCGTTCCGGCCCCGCGCGGCCCCAGGTGGGTGGTGTACGGGGATTCGATCGTCCAGGGATGGTCGGTCACCGAGCCGGGGCTCGCATGGCCTTCGCTCGTCGCCAACGAGCTGGGATTGGACTTGGTCAACCTCGGCTTTGCCGGGGCTGCACGCGGAGAGCTGCCGGCTGCGGATGTGGTGGGACGTTCGGAGGCAACTGCCGTCGCTCTCGCGTGGGGCACCAACGCCTGGTCGTCCGTCCCGACGGACTCGTGGGCCGTCGCGGAGACAATGCGGCTCTTCCTCCGTGCGGTGCGCCAGGGATCACCGATGACACCGATCGTCGTGGTGAGCCCCATCGTCCGGCCGGCGGCCGAGGACACCCCCAACCGGTTCGACACCACTCATCGGGCCTTGCGCGGGGCACTGGAGGACGCGGTCCACGCGTATGTGGACAGTACGGGCGATTCTCGCGTCACGCTGGTGCCCGGAGGGGAACTTGTGTCCCCCGAGCACTTGGCCGACGGCATTCACCCGGACGACACCGGGCACCGGATCATCGCCGATGCCCTCGCTCCGGCTGTGGCGGCCTCGATCCCGGCCGCCGCGACCATCTGAGGGAGGCATCATGAACGGTCGCCTCACCGGCCGGACGGCGCTCGTCACGGGAGCAGCCCGGGGGATGGGTGCGTCGATCGCGGCGCGACTTGTCGGAGAGGGGGCGCAGGTGCTTCTCACCGACATCGACGACGCGGAGGGCAAGCGAACCGCCCGTGAGCTCGAGGGCGAGTACCAGCACCTCGACGTGACGTCCGCCGACGACTGGGCGGCGGCCGCGGACACCGTGCGGCAGGACCGGGGCCTGCTGGACATCCTGGTGAACAACGCCGGCATCGGCAGCCGCCCGACGCGCTTCGACGAGCTCGACCTCGAGCAGCACCGGAGGCTGTTCGAGGTGAACGTGCACGGACCGTTCCTGGGGATGCGGCTCCTGTTGCCGCTACTGGAACGCTCGGGATGTGCGTCGGTCGTGAACATCTCGTCGATAGACGGACTGACGGGCGTCGCAGGAATGGCGAGCTATGCCGCTTCGAAGCACGCGCTGACCGGGTTGACCCGGTCGGTGGCGTTGGAGGTCGGCGATCTCGGTATCCGGGTCAACTCGGTCCATCCGGGCATCATCGAGACACCGATGGTCGCCGGCGTGGGGGAGGCACGGCTCGCCCGTCTCCGGCGGACCGTGGATCGCCAGCCGACCGCACGGATGGGGCTGCCCGAAGAGGTGGCGGCCATGACGTGCTTCCTGGCATCGGACGACGCCGCCTACTGCACCGGCTCACAGTTCACTGTGGACGGTGGTCACCTCGCCGGCCCCTGGCGGGAGTCGCCCGCCTGACCCGACTCGGCTGCTCGGCCCGGCCGGCAGTGGATCCTGACCGACAGCGGCGGGCAAGGGCGCCTGCCGGGAGAGGATGATCATGTCCCAGGAGACGCGGCCGGCGCTGACGCCGACGGCACCCCCGAGACGTGTAGCGACGGCCGGACTGCTGGGTACGTTCATCGAGTTCTACGACTACACGCTCTACGCGTTCCTGGTCGTGTACCTCGCTCCTCAGTTCTTCCCGGCGGACGATCCGGCCACAGGGATCCTCGCGACCCTCGGAGTGTTCGGTGCCGGGTACGTCGCCCGTCCGCTGGGGGCGGTCTTCTTCGGCTGGTTGGGCGACCGGCACGGGCGTCGGTTCGCCCTGCTGACCACGATCACCGGGATGGGCGGGGCAACCACGTTGATGGGCGTCCTGCCCACCTACACCCAGATCGGCTTCGTCGCTCCACTCCTGCTCGTGGTGACCAGGTTGGCCCAAGGCTTCTCCGCAGGCGGGGAGGTCGGCGGTGCCTCGACGTTCGTCGCCGAGTCGGACGGCGGCCGCCGACGGGGGTTGATGCAGTCGTTCGTGCCCATGGGGTCCGCGTTCGGGGTGGCGGCCGCGCCCGCCGCGGTCGGACTGACAGCCGGCGTGCTCGGTCCCGAGGCGATGGCGGCGTGGGGCTGGCGTGTCCCGCTGTTGTTCTCGGCCGTGCTGGCAGTGCTGGTGCTGATCTACCGGTCCCGGATCGAGGACTCGGCGGAGTTCCGCACACTCAAGGAACGAGAAGGCACCCGTCGGGCTCCCTTCATGGCTGCGATCCGAGGGCACTGGCGGATGATCCTCGTGGCGGCCACGCTGAACCTGGCCAACACCATGATCCTCGCCGTACTCGTGAACTACATGAACGTGTACCTGCTGAGCACGCTGGGCCTCGGGGCGAACCTCGTGTACTGGTTGTCGGCCTGCTGTCTGCTGATCTCGGCGGGCGGATTCCTCCTGGGTGGGAGTTGGCTCGATCGGTACGGCAGGCGATCGACGATGCTGGTCGGCTACGGTGTCGCCGCCGCCCTCGTCTTTCCGCTTTTCCTCGCAATGGGCGGGCTCGTCGACGGCGGGACGTTCGCCGTCATCGGGGCAGGCATGGTCTACACGCTGGCGCTGGCGTTCAGTTATTTCTCGGCGCCTGTGCTGTTCGTGACGATGTCACAGGCGTTTCCGGTCGAGGTGCGCTACACCTCGACCGCGGTGGCATACAACCTCGGGGCGGTCCTCGGAGGTGGCGTCACCCCCGCCCTCGCCTCCTGGTTGGCGGCGTCGGGTGGACCGTGGGCGACCGGGTGGCTGGTCGTCGGCGCCTGCGTGCTGGGCATCGTGGTGGTGCTCGTACTCACTCGGCGCTCGCGGGAGTTGGCAGCCGAACCGAACGGCTGAGTTCGATCGCCGGCCGGTGCGTCGTCGTGATGTGGGTCCCCCGGTTAGGCCGACCGACTGCCGACGTCGTTCCGGCCGGGCGGAGGCCGTGAGTTGCGGGCGGCGATGGCCGGCCACGTCCAGCAGTTGCCGCCCGAGTGCCGGGTCGTGCGACCTCCGCCTGCGCGGGCACCGCGGGTGCTCGGGCAGGCGGAGTGCACGTCAATCGCTGAGCACCTCGTCCAATCCGCCGTCGGTGATCCACCGGCGGACGAGCTCGCTGAACTCGAGAGCCCCGCCTCCGTAGGATTCGTTGCGCTTGCGGGGCATTCCTTCCTCGTTGAAGTACCCGGGGGTGCACTCGGCCTGGAATGCCTCCATGTCGGCGGCCTTCGCGCGGATGGTGTCGACCCAAGCCGTCTGCGCCTGTTCCGTGGGCTCGACCAGGGCGCCGCGCTTCTCGGCCTCGGTGACCATGGCACCGAGGTGCTCGGCTCGTTCCTCGAGGACGTGCCCGTAGTTCACCGTAATGGTGTTCTGGGTCGTGACCAGCTGAAACAGGTTCGGGAACCCGCGACTGGTGGCACCGTGCAACGTCCGCATGCCGTCGGCCCAGTAGTCGTGCAGGGTGATCCCATCCCGACCGCGGATCATCTTGCGGGCTCGGCCGGCAGCGTCCACGCCGAGTTCGAAGCCGGTGCCGAAGATCAGCACGTCGACAGGGTGCTCGACGCCGCCGACGACGACCCCTCGTGCCGTGATCCGCTCGACGCCCTGACCGTCGGTGTCGATGAGGCGGACGTTGTCGCGATTGAAGGCCTGGAGGTAGGTGTCACTGAAGCACGGGCGCTTGCATAGGTGGCGGTACCAAGGCTGCAGGGCTGCGGCCGTCCCGGGATCGGCGACGATGTCGGCGACCCGTTGGCGCATCTCGGTCATCTTCTGATGATCGGCCACCTCGAAGGCGAAGGCGGGGTCCGGTCCGCCCTTGCCGGACATCAGCAGTTTGCGTCCGCGGACCGGTGCGGTGTCGGTCCACTTGTCGCGCACGAGGTCCTCGTCGGCTGCACCGCCGGTGATGAGCGTGATGAAGTTGTCGCGTCGACGCCGCTGCCAACCCGACTCCCTGGTGGTGCGCTTCCACCAGGCTGGGTCGGTGGGCGAGTCATCACGTGTATCCACTGTGGACGGAGTTCGCTGCACCACGAGCAACTCGCCGCAGTGCGGTGCGATACTTGGCACGACCTGTACCGAGGTCGCGCCCGTGCCGATGACGGCGACGCGCTTGTCGGCCAGTCCCGGATATTCGGGAACATCCTCGGAGCCGCCGGTGTAGGTGTAGTCCCAACGGCTGGTGTGGAAGGCGCGGCCTTCGAACTCGTCGATGCCGGGGAGTCCGGGGAGCTTCGGGGTGCCGAACAGGCCGCTCGACACGACCACGTAGCGGGCGAGGAAGTCATCGCCACGGTCGGTCGAAACCCGCCAGCGGGAGCGTTCGTCGTCCCACTTCAGGCCGGTGACGGCAGTGTGGAGGAGCGCGTCGCGGTTCAAGTCGAAGTGGTCGGCGATGCGCTCGGCGTGCCGGCGGACCTCGGCGCCAGGAGCATACTTGCGCGAGGGCATCCCGCCGACCTCCTCGAGGAGGGGAAGGTAGATATAGGACTCGATGTCGCAGGCCACGCCGGGATAGCGGTTCCAGTACCAGGTGCCGCCCACGCCTCCGGCGGTGTCGATCAACCGGATGCTGCTCAGGCCTGCTTTGCGTAGATGGGCTCCGGCGAGCAGGCCACCGAACCCGGCTCCGATCACTGCCGCGTCGATTTCGTCGGTAAGTGGCGGGCGCTGACGCGGGCCGTCCGACCAGGGGTCGTCGGCGTAGTCGGCCAGCTCACCCGCCGCTCGCTGGTACTGGGAGTTCCCCTCGGGCCGAAGTCGCTTGTCCCGCTCGGCGCGGTAGCGGGACCGAATCGCCTCCACGGCCTGCGGTGTCCAGTGGTCGATCTCGTTCTCGGGCATCCGCGCGTCGTCCTCGTCGCTCGTCGGCTGGTCGCGTGACCACGGCGCCGTAGTCACGCTCGTACCCGAGTGAAGCAGCCCGAGGAAGGCATTGCTACAACTCAATACCGCTCAGCGGGCCGGATCGACGCAAAATTCAACTGGATTAGGATACTTTTAAGGTTCTCCCGTCGAGAGGATCCTGGCATGCCCGGACGTTTGGAAGGCAAGGTCGCCTTCGTAACCGGTGCCGCCCGCGGCCAAGGCCGCAGCCATGCGGTGCGGCTCGCCGAGGAAGGCGCCGATATCCTCGCCGTCGACATCTGCCGCGACTTCCCGTCGGTCCCGTATCCGATGGCGACGAGCGAGGATCTCGAGGCGACGCGGCGACAGGTCGAGAAGCTCGGTCGGCGGATCGTGGCGGTCCGGGCGGACGTCCGGGAGCGAGCCGAGCTGGTCGCGGCGGTCGAGACGGGCCTGGCCGAGCTCGGCGGGTTGGACGTCGTGGTGGCGAACGCGGGAATCCTGCCGGTGGCCTCGGAGGGTCGGGAGGCACAGGACTTCGTCGATGCGGTCGACGTCGACCTCGTGGGCGTGATGAACACGGTCGCGGCAGCGCTGCCGCACTTGGGGCGCTTCGCCTCGATCGTGATCACCGGCTCCACCGCAGCGTTCATGTCGGGCACCACGGGCAACTCCGCGATGGGACCGGGCGGTGACGGCTACGGCTGGGCGAAACGCTGCCTCGTCTCGTACTGCGAGCAGATGGCGGTCCACCTCGCGGACCGGTTCGTCCGGGTCAACGCGGTGCACCCGAGCAACTGCGACACCGACATGTTGCACAACCGCGTGAACTACGCAGCCTTCCGCCCGGACTTGGAGGAGCCCACGCGGGAGGACGTCCTCCCGGGGTTCACCGGGTTCCACGCCATGCCGGTGCCCTACGTCGACCCGGTCGACATCTCGAACACCGTCCTGTTCCTCGCCTCGGACGAGGCCCGTTTCATCACCGGTCAGCAGCTGCGGGTCGACGCGGGCGCGCTGCTGAGGACCCGCCAGTGACCCGCTCTCGAGAAGGACAGGCATGACAACGCTCCCGCCTCTGGCCGGGCTGACCGTCGTGAGCCTGGAACAGGCCGTCGCGGCCCCGTTCGCGACCCGCCAGCTCGCCGATCTCGGGGCCCGCGTGATCAAGATCGAGCGGCCCGGCAGCGGCGACTTCGCCCGCGGCTACGACGAGGTCGTGCACGGCAACTCCAGCTACTTCGTCTGGCTCAACCGCGGAAAGGAGTCCCTCACCCTCGATGTGAAGTCCCCCGATGGGCGCGCGATCCTGGGTGAGTTGCTCGACGGGGCGGACGTGCTGGTGCAGAACCTCGGACCGGGTGCCGCCCAGCGGCTGGGGATCGACGCCCCCGCGCTGGCACACCGCCACCCTCGGGTCATCCCGTGCACGGTCTCGGGCTGGGGTACCACCGGCCCGTGGGCGGACCGCAAGGCCTACGACCTGCTTGTCCAGTGTGAGGCGGGGCTGTTGTCGATCACCGGCACCGAGGCCGAGACGGTGAAGGTCGGGATATCCGTCGCGGACATCGCCGCCGGGATGTACGCCTACTCCGGCATCCTCACCGCCCTGCTCCGGCGGGCGACCACCGGTGCGGTGTCCGCCGTGGAGGTGTCGCTGTTCGAGGCGCTCGCCGAATGGATGGGCGCGCCCGCCACCTACACCCGCTACGGCCCGAGCCAGCCTTCGCGCGTCGGTGCCCAGCACGCCACGATCGTCCCGTACGGCCCCTATGACACGGCCGATGGGCAGATCCTGCTCGCCGTGCAGAACGACCGTGAGTGGCGCGCGCTGTGCACGGCCGTACTCGACGATCCGTCGATTGCGGACGATCCCCGGTTCGCCGTGAACTCGGCGCGGGTGGAGCATCGGACCGAGCTCAACGCATTGATCGCGGCCAGACTGGCCACGTTCACCACCGCGGCCGCAGGCGCGGTGCTGGATGAGGCGGGGGTGGCGAACGCCGGGATCAACCAGCTCGAGGACTTCCTGGAGCATCCGGTGCTCGCGGGCCGTGGGCGTTGGCACGAGGTCGCGGTGCCCGGTGGCACGGCTGCGGCACTGCAGCCGCCCGCGGACCTCGCGGACGTGGAGCCGGTGATGGGCGCGGTTCCCGCCGTGGGGGAGCACTCGGACGCGATCCTGCACGACCTCGGCCGAAGCCCGGCTGACGTGGCGACCCTGCGGGAGCGCGGGGTCGTCTGAGGGGGAGGTGCGGCCGGTGGCACTCGTGCTCGTAAAGGAGTGCCACCGGCTGTTCACTCGGCGAGGACGTCGTCCATCCCGCCGTTCGAGCGCCAGGCGCGGACCAGTTCGGCGAATTCCATGGCCCCGCCACCGAAGTGGTTGGTGGATTTCGGCGGCTGGCCCTCCAGGTTGTAGTAGCCCGGGGTGCACTCGGCCTGGAACGCGCTCATGTCGATCCGCCGGGCGTGGATGGTGTCGATCCAGGCCTGCTCGGCCTTCGCGGTGGGCTCGACGAGCACGCCGCGCCGCTCCGCCTCGGCCACGACCGCGGCCAGATTCTCGGACTGTTCCTGGAGGTTGTGCGCGAAGTTGAACGAGACGGCGTTCTGCGTGCTGCCGAGCTGGAACAGGTTCGGGAATTCGCGCGAGACCCAGCCGTGCAGGGTGCGCAGCCCGTCCGCCCAGTATTCCGCCAGCGGCAGGCCCTTGCGGCCCAGTATGTCGGCGCCGGCTCGAACGATCGGGTCTGCTTCGACCTCGAACCCGGTGGCGAAAACGATCACATCGACCGGGTGCTCGACTCCGTCGACCACCAGCGCCGTCTCGGTGATCCGGTCCACCCCGCGGCCCTTCGTGTCCACCAGGCGCACATTGTCGCGGTTGAAGGCCTGCAGGTAGACATCGCTGAAGCAAGGGCGCTTGCACATCTGCCGATACCAGGGCTGGAGTGCGGCCGCGGTGTCGGGGTCGGCGACGATGTCGGCGACACGCGCGCGGATCTCGGACATCTTCTGGTGGTCGGCGAGCTCCATCGCGGTGGCGACGTCCTCTCCGGTACCGCTCATGAGTCGCTGCCGACCGCGCGCCGTCGCGGAGTCGGTCCACTGGTCTCCGATGAGGTCCTCATCGGCGTGGGCTCCACTGACCAGGGCGAGGAAATTGTCCTGACGGGCCCGCTGCCACCCCGGTTGGGCGGTCATCCTGGCCCACCATTCGCCGTCGGTCTCCCGGTCGCCACGGATGTCGACGGCCGACGGAGTGCGCTGCACGACCAGGAGTTCGGCGCAGGACGTGGCAATCGTCGGCACGATCTGCACGGCGGTGGCCCCGGTGCCGATCAGGGCGACTCGCTTGCCAGCCAGCCCCGGGTACTCGCGTGTCTTCTCGTCACCGCCGGTGAATTCGTAGTCCCAGCGACTCGTGTGGAAGGCGTGGCCGCCGAACTCCTCGAGGCCCGGGATGCCGGGCAGCTTCGGATTGTTGAACGGACCGCTGGAGACCACGGCGTACCGCGCGGTGAAGGCGTCACCGCGGTCGGTGCCGACCCGCCATCGGGACAGCTCGTCGTCCCAGTGCAGGGAAGTGACCTGGGTCTGGAACAACGCGTCCTGGTAGAGGTCGAAGTGCTCGGCGATCCGCTCGGCGTGGCGACGGATCTCGTGGCCGGGGGCGTACTTGCGGCTCGGCATGCCGCCGATCTCCTCCAACAGCGGGAGGTAAATGGAGGCATCGATGTCGCAGGCCACGCCGGGGTAGCGGTTCCAGTACCACGTCCCTCCGACTCCGCCGGCGGCATCGACGAGCCGGATCCGGCCGAGGCCGGCCTTGCGGAGGTTCGCTGCCGAGGTGAGTCCGCCGAAGCCGGAACCGAGGATCACGGCGTCCACCTCGTCGGTCACCGGCTCGCGCTCGGCGAGTGGCTCCGACCAAGGATCGTCGGCATATTCGGCAAGGTCGCCGACCGGCTTCTGGTACTGGGCGACACCGTCCGGGCGCAGTCGTCGCTCTCGCTCGATCCGATACTTTTCCCGGATGGCCTCAAGGTCGTCGGGCTGCCAGGGTCCGGGGTCTGGGGTCCGCTGCTGGTGGGGCATACGCGCGTCGTCCTTGTCGCTCGTAGGGGTGGTCATGCTGAGCCGCTGGTTCCGTGCCCTCGCCGCGATCGAGTACCGGAAGCTCGGGGTCGGCGCGACCATCGTTGCCAGAGTTGCGGCCGTGAGGCCGATGCGACGCTCTCCACCACCGCTGCGCCGGAAACACGCCATTTTCCGGTCATCCTTGACCTTTCGTCGAGCGGAGGTTCATGGACTCGGGACATGCAATGAATCGGGTCGGCGAACTCATCGTGCTCGGGGGACGTCGGTGTCCGGGCCCGCGTGCTTCGGGTCGGGGTGAGACACCAGGACGTTACGGAGGTGCGGGTGACGTTCACAAGTCACGCATCCCGCTCTTCGGTACATCCGACTGCACAAGGGCACTCGGGCGGTTCAATGCGGAATGCCCACTCGTCGTCGCCGGGCCGGCTCCGTCGGGTGTCTTCCTCGAGCAGAAGGGACTTTTGAGGGTGCCGAACGAGGAGCAGTCGCGTTGGGAGCGCGGAAAGCAGGTCATGGATGCGGTCTACGGAGCCGGATTCTCCGCTCGATATCCGGAAGATGCGGCTGGTCCGCCGTTTCTCCTCGAGACCGTGGAGCACCTGTTTGCAGACATCTGGGCCAGACCGGGACTTTCCATCAGAGACCGCCGCCTGCTGGTGATCGGTGCCACGACCATGCTCGGCCGTCAGGATCTCGTTCAGGTCCAAGCGCTCGGAGCTCTGCGCAATGGAGAACTCGACCCGGAGGCCCTGCGCGAGGCAGTCCTCCACTTGGGTTTCTACGCCGGTTGGGGCAACGCCACCACAGTGATGGCAGGCTGCGAAGCAGCCATCTCGTCCTACTGCGAAGAGACTGCAGCCGATGCGGGCTCACGGACAACTGCGTCAACGGACGAGGCATGACACCACAGGCCGATGTCACCGGCCGGATCGGATGATCCCGGCGGGGAGGGGCCGGAGGGTCATCAGCCCTGCCCGTGGACCCGGCCTATGCAGCGAGAATCACCTCGGCCGAGTCCGCTCGAAGACAGGTATTCGGTGGCGCTCCTTGCCGATAGCTATTCCCGGCCTCGCGCAGGAGTTTCAGTCGCCGCTGCCCGACGTCATCCGACCGATATCTCAACGTTGAGGAGAACAACTATGGCCGCTGATAATCGTTTCGTCACCGAGAAAAGCACTGTCGGTGCTTGGCTGGCTCATTCCGGGGGAGCACAGGTGCTCCACGAATTCGCAGAGAAGGCGGGCCTGTCCCAAGACTCGCTGCGAATGCTCCGGAAGATACCCGTGAACCGGCTCTTGAGCTCGCAGCTGCCTGATGGGGCGCTGGAACAGATGGTCAAGCGCGCCAACGGCGGTGAGATTCCCGCTCATGACGCAGCGACGGATACGGGGTGGCAGGAGAGAATCACTCCCTCACGGTTCGACGGCAAGACTGCCGTTATCACCGGTGCGGGTTCAGGTATCGGACGGGCTGTGGCCTGCAGAATCGCCAGGGAGGGTGGACGAGTCGTCGCCGTAGACATCTCGGAGGAAGGGCTGAAAGGACTCCAGCAGCAGCATCCGGATGCGGAGATCTGTCCTGTCGCGGCTGATATCGCCGCTGCCGAAGGTGTCGAGGCCATCGTTTCAGCGGCTGAGGGCAGAGTGGATGCTCTCGGCAACGTCGCTGGTCTCTCCGACGATTTCAGCGCCCTTCATGAGTTGAGCGACGAAGTTCTCCACCGGGTGTTCGAGGTCAACGTCTTCGGTCTGATGAAACTCACCCGCGCCGTGCTCCCCCTGATGATGGAGGCCGGCTCGGGTACCGTGGTGAATGTGGCCTCCGAAGCCGCTATGCGTGGCTCCTCCTCGGGCGTTGCCTACACCGCCTCGAAGTCGGCGGTCCTCGGCGTGACGCGGAGCATGGCCTACATGTACGAGCCTTTCGGAATCAGGGTCAACACGCTGGCGCCGGGAGGAACGGTGACCGGTATGCGCCCCGTCGTCGATGACGAGAGTTATGGCCCGGGGCGCATTCGCAGCTTCCAGACGGATACCCCGGTGGCGCTGCCGGAGGAGCCTGCTGCGTCCATCACGTTCCTGCTGAGTGATGACAGCGTGAATGTGACCGGTGCTCTGCTGACCGCCGACGGTGGCCAGTCGGTGTACTGAGTCGTCCCAGGAACCGAGTCATGGTTGGCGAGGCCGGCTTCCGGACAGGTAGCCGGGTGCCCGGCTGGTTCGCACCGTCGTCGGCCTCGCCACCGACCTCGTTCAGCAGCTGTGGCGGTCTCAGCTACTTTTCTCCGTTCCGACGATGGAGATGAAGGAAACGCAGTCTCCCGGGGCGCCGCCGAGATTGTGGGTCAGTGCCAGGCCGCGGTCCGCGGTTGCGACCTGGCGGGCGCCTGCCTCGTGGCGCAGCTGCGTCCAGCACTCGAACAGCATCCGCAGACCGCTGGCGCCGATGGGGTGCCCGAAGCTCTTCAGCCCACCGTCCGGATTGACCGGCAGGTCACCGTCCCGGTCGAACGCCCCGGCCAGCACGTCTTTGTAGCCCGTTCCACGTGCGGAGAACCCGAGGTCCTCCATCAGCACGATCTCGGTGGGGGTGAAGCAGTCGTGCACCTCTGCGAGGGCGAGTTCGTGGCGCGGGTCGGTGATGCCCGCTTGCGCATAGGCGTCCTTCGCACACAGTTCGACCTCGGTGAAGGTCGTGTAGTCGTAGGACTGATCGAAGCCGCCCGAGCCGTAGCCCGAGGCCAGTGACAGGGCCTTCACGAACAGCGGCTTGTCCGTGTATTTGTAGGCATCCTCCGCGCGGACGAGCACGGCCGCGGCAGCGCCGTCGGACACCCCGGAACAATCGAACACGCCGAGTTGGCCTGCGACCACAGGTGCCTTCTCGATGGTCTCGACCGACACCTCCTTCCGGTATTGCGCGCGGGGGTTGAGCGCGCCGTTCGCGTGGTTCTTCCACGCCACGTGGCTCATCGCGGTCCGGAAGTCCTCGGGTGACACGTCGTAGCGGTCTTGGTAGGCGGGTCCGAGCAGGCTGAAGTTGGCAGGCGCCGAGGTGGTGATCCGAGTGCCGTCGTCCTGCGGACGTGGGGAGGGCAAACCGGAGAACCCGTTGTCCTTCAGCTTCTCCGCACCCACGGCCATGGCGACGTCCACGGCACCGGACGCCACGGCGTAGACGGCGTTGCGGAACGCGTCGGAGCCTGTGGCACACATGTTCTCCACCCGCGTGACCGGCTTTCCGGCCAGTTTCAGAGGGCGGGAAAGTGTCAGCCCCGAGATGCCGGAGATGTAGGTTCCCATCCAGTAGGCGTCGACGTCGTCGCCGTCCATCCCCGCGCCCTTCCAGGCATCGGTCACGGCCTCGACGATCAGATCGTCCACGCTGCGGTCGAAGCGTTCCCCGAAGGGGGTACACCCCACGGAGACGACGGCGACACGGTCGCTCAACGAGTGAATCGCCATGGGCGTGCCTTCCAGAAGTAGTTGTGGATGCCCTCGGTGGTGACCAGCCGGCGGAAGGTCAACATCACGGTGTCGCCGACCGCCACCTCGGCCGGGTCGACGTCGGTGAGCTCGATCTGCACGCGGCCTCCGACCTCGAGGTCGAGCACTGCGCTGACCAGTGGCGGACTCGGGGTGAAGGCCAGGCGATCGACAGTGACCGTGACGACTGTTCCGCGCCCGCCTGCGGCCCGCACCTCGGCGAAATCGTCCTCGGCCCGGCAGCGGAGGCAGATGCGCGGGAGTGGGAACTGCACCGTGCCGCAGACCTGGCAGCGGCCGCCGACGAAGCCGTGCTTGAAGGCGGTGTTGCGCGCAGCGAACGGTGCAGACGGTCGTACCGGGTCCGGTCGGCGAGGCTTCTCCCTGTCGAGCCGGCCACGCCACAGCAGGTACGTCGGATATCCGACGGCCAAGGGGTCGGCGAGTGCGTCGCGCAGGCCCGGTCGGCCCGCGCGATGGCCCGGCAACGCCTCGCCTGCGCGGAGCAGGAACGCGTCCGCCCCGTCCGCCAATGAGACGACGAGCAGCGTCTCTCCCGGTGCCGCCCGGTCCAGCAGGTCCGCCAGGACCAGACCCAAGTGCGCGGCGCCGGCGTTGCCGACCAGGTCCAGCAGATCGAGGGTGTCCGCCCGAGCGCCGGTCTGCTTGGCCAACGACCCGGTGGCCGCTTTCACCGCGCGACCGTGCGGGCCTGCCACCGCGACGGCGTCGACGTCCGCGGCCGGCAGGTCCGCCGCCTTGAGCACATCGTCGACCGCACGGGCCGCCAGTCGGGTGTACTCGCCCTGACCGAATCGTTCTTCCCACGCGGTGGAGCCGAGTTCGCCCGGTAGCCGCCACCGGTCGAGGAACTCCGCGCTGGTGCTTGCCGTGCCGAGCACCTCGGCCAGGACAGGGCCCGGGGCGAACGTGAACGCCGCGGCGGCGTCGCCGCCCGTGCGTTCGTCCGCGCCGCCGGTCAATCCGTCCCGCACATCCGCCAATACGGCCAGCCCGCCGCTGCGGCTCGCCGCGCGCAGGGCCGCAGGGGCCGAGCGTACCGAGGCGCCCAAGTCGTAGGCGGGCACGTTCTCGGCGAGGCCGAGAGCACAGTGCAGCAGGGTGGCATTCGTCTTGTCCACATAGGCCGGTGCGGTGGTGGCGAACCAGAGGTCCGCAGGCTGGCCGCCGACGGCCAGCGCGGCCTCCACTCCCATCGTGGTGGAATCCTGGTCGTAGGCGGCGACCGTGCGGGTTCCGCGGGCTGTGTCCCCGGTCGCGGCCGCGGCCTCGTTCCGGTCGAGCCGGTAGCGCGGCACGTACGAGGCGTATCCCGTGATTCCGGGCGAGTTCGACTCAGCCAAAGCGTCCTCCCGAGACATGCAGGACCTCACCGGTGATGAAGCCCGACGTCGGCGAAGCGAGGAACGTGACTGCTCCGGCGACGTCGTCCGGCTGGCCGATCCGCTTGATGCTGTTGTCCTTGACCGCGCGCTCCTCGATGGCCGCGAACGTGTCCAGGCCGCGCAGCGAGGCAGTCTCGACCAGCCCGGGGGCGATCGAGTTCGCCGTGATGCCCTTGCGGCCCAGCTCCTTCGCGACGCTGCGGGTCAGACCGACCACGCCGGCCTTGGCTGCGGAGTAGTTGGCCTGTCCGGGGTTCCCGTGCCAGGCGCGCGAAGCGATGGTGATGATCCGGCCGTAGCCTGCCGCGACCATCGGACGAGCGGCGGCCCGGACCGTGGTGAACGTTCCGGACAGGCACACGTCGAGTACCGCGCGCCACTGCTCGTCGGTCATGTCGAGCAACCGGCCGTCCCGCGGGAAACCATGGCTGGTGAGCAGGATGTGGAGCCCGCCGTGGCGGGCGGCGACGTCCGCGACGGCCTGTTCGACGGCCGCGGAGTCGGTGACGTCGACCCCCACACCTTCGGCGGCGTACCCGCCTGCCCTCAGCTTCTCCGCGGCCGCCTGCGCGGATTCCGTGGCCAGGTCGGCCAGGACGACCGTGGCGCCCTCGGCCGCGAGCCAAGCGCCGGCGGCCGAGCCGAGCCCGCCCGCCCCGCCGGTGATCAGGGCGACCTGCCCTTCGAGTGAACCGTTCATCAGACTCCGATCAGAGGGAACGGGCGATGAGGTCCTTCATGACCTCGTTCGCCCCGCCGTAGATCTTCTGGGCCCGCGCGTCCGCATACATCCTCGCGATCGGGTACTCGCGCATGTACCCGTAACCGCCGAACAGCTGCAGGCAGCGGTCGATCACATCGCACTGGGTCTGGGTGAGCCAGTACTTGGCCATCGAGGCCGTCGTCGCATCGAGCTCCCCGCGTGAGTGCCTGGCCACGCAGTCGTCGAAGAAGATGCGGCCGATCCGGACCGCCGTGGCGCACTCGGCCAGTTCGAACCGGGTGTTCTGCATGTCGAAGAGCGGGGCTCCGAAGGCTTCGCGTTCCTTCGTGTAGCGGATGGTGTGCTCCAGCGCGACGTCCGCCGCGACGATGGCGCCGAGACCGATGAACAGTCGTTCCTGGGAGAGCTGCTTCATCAGCATCCGGAAGCCCGCGCCCTCCTCGCCGAGGAGGTTGGTTGCGGGCACCCGGACGCCGTCGAAGAACAGCTCCGAGGTGTCCGCGGCCTGCTGGCCGATCTTGTCCAGGACGCGTCCTCGGCGGAATCCGGGAGCGTCGGCCGGGACGAGTAGTAGTGAGACGCCCTTGGCGCCGGCGTCCGGGTCGGTCTTGGCCGCGACGACGACGAGGTCGGCAGTGCCGCCGTTGGTGATGAACGTCTTCGAACCGTCGATGACGTAGGAGTCGCCGTCGCGTACGGCCCTCGTCCGGATCGCCTTGAGATCCGAGCCCGCCGTGGGTTCGGTCATCGCGATGGCGGCGATCGCCTCGCCGGACACCATCTTCGGCAGCCAGGTCCGCTTCTGCTCCTCCGAGCCGAACGCAAGGATGTAGTCCGCCACAATGCCACTGTGGACGGAGTTGCCGAAGCCGCGATCGATCGTGCGGCCCTGTGCCTCCATGATGGCGATGTGGTGCAGGAAAGTGCCGCCGGGGCCGCCGTACTCCTCGGGGACCATCGCGCACAGCAGGCCCAGTTCGCCGGCTTGGCGCCAGAATTCCTTGTCGACGAAATGCTGGGATTCCCACTTCTCCATCTGCGGCATGCCGACATCGGTGAAGAATTGTGTCGCAGTGTCCCGCAGGAGAGTCAGTTCCTCGGTCTCCCACGGAGATACGTATGTCGCGTTCATGTGGCGTCCTCCACCAGGGCACTGCCTTGCAGCGTGACGGTCCCGTCGGCCAGTGTGACGGTCAGCTCGATGGTCGCGGTGCCGTCGGCCACCGCGGTGACGGTGCCGTTGCAGGTCGGCTGCCCGTGTACCGGGGTGACCGCCACGAACCGCACCGAGTACTCGCGCAGCCGTTCCTGCGGGAACCAACCGGTCAGTGCGCGGCCGAGATAGGCCATCGACAACATCCCGTGCGCGAAGACGTCCGGGTGGCCCGCCTGCTGCGCGGCGTCGACGTCGATGTGCATGGGATTGTGGTCGCCGGAAGCACCCGCATAGAGCGCCAATGTGGTGCGGCTGATCGGGGGGAGCGTGAGAGGGGGCAGCTCGGTGCCGACGATCATCGGATCACCACCACGTTCCGCAGCTCGGCGATGGGATCGCCGTCCCTGGTGACGGCGCAATCCCGGACGAGGAAGCGCAGCGCGCCGCCCTTCTTTTCGTAGTAGTCCGCGAACCGTGGCCGGAAGCTCAGCACGTCACCCGAGTAGCAGGGGGCGTGATATCGGAAACTCTGTTCGCCGTGCAGGACCGAGCCGATGTCGATGCCCAGTTTGTCGATGATCCGCGGTACCTCCGGGTGTTGGCGCTCGAGGCCGAACAGGTACGTGGGCGGGACCAGTAGCCCGGGCAGGCCCGCCCTCGCCGCCGCGGCCGGGTCGTGGTGCACCGGGTCGTTCATCCCGACGACCTTGGTGAACAGTCGCAGCAGCGCGGTCTCGACAAGTACCTCGTGCGGACCGAAGTCCGTGCCGACCAGCTCCGCCGGTGACACCGTGTCGACTCTTGTCATCGCTCTCCCGCCGCGTCGTCGCCGCTGACCCTGCCGATAGAACCAGCAGAAGGTTAAAGAGGTCAATGTTTTGCGTGTAACCCGGGGTTGATGGACGGTCAGAGCTAGCCCGAAGGCTGTAATCATGGTACTTAATAAGGTGATACGCGCCGAACCAGCGAGGAGGACGCGGGTGACGAGCACCGAGGAAACGCCGGCGGAGGCCTTCGGGGTCCTCACCGAGGCAGCGATCGAGCGGTCTCGTCGCCGTCTCGGGGTTCCCCTGCGGCAACCCAACCCGCCGCACAACTACGAGGTGACCTGGGACGGGTCGCGCCACTTCGCCTACGGCTACGGTGACGACAATCCCTTGTACTGCGACCCCGAGTACGCGGCCGGCACCCGTTGGGGCGGCCTGATCGCGCCGCCGACGTTCCTCTACACGATGGGAGAGGACGCGGCCCCGCCCCCGAGTCCGGAAACGAAGGCCCTGCTGAAGGGGGACCCCTTCGCCGGGCTGGGCTCGTACCAGGCGGCCATGGAGTTCGAGTGGTGGCGCCCGTTGGCGCTGGGTGACCGCTGCCGGCAGCTCCGTACCCAGGTGGGCGTGGCGCCCAAGGAGTCTCGCTTCGGCGGGCGCACCGTTCACGTGACGCACGATTTCCTCTACACGAACGGTGCGGGAGAGATGACCGCGCTACGTCGTGGCACGTGGGTCAACGCCGAGCGGCACAGCTCGAAGAAACGGGCCAAGGAGGAGCTGGTCCAAGAGGCCTACACCGATGAGCAGCTCTCGGAGGTCGAGGCGGCGTACGCCGCCGAGAGCCGCCGCGGCGCCGAGCCGCGCTACTTCGAGGACGTCGCTGTCGGCGACGTACTCCAGCAGCGCGCGAAAGGCCCGCTCACCACGACGGACGTGGTCGTGTGGCATCTGGGCTGGGGGATGCAGCTCACCCCACCCGGCGCCTTCGGGATCCTGGCAAAGGTCAAGCGCAAGGCCCCCGGGCTCTTCCCGCGCAATGTGCTGAACGTCCCGGACACCGTGCAACGACTGCATTGGGACCCGGTGCGTGCACAGGAGCTGGGACTACCGAACTCCTACGACTACGGAGGTATGCGGGAGACCTGGCTCGCCCACATCGTCACGGACTGGATGGGTGACGACGCGTGGCTCTGGAAGCTGCGGTGTGAACACCGCAAGTTCAACTACATCGGTGACTTGACCTGGGTCCGCGGCGAGGTCGTGGACAAGCAGGTCGTCGACGGGCGGCACGAGGCGCACCTTGCGGTGCGCTGCGAGAACCAACGTGGCGAGGTCACCACGCTCGGTACCGCCGTGGTGCTGTTGCCCACCAGGGAGCGGGCGGTCGAGCTGCCCACGCCGCCTGCGCCGGACCTCGACGGCATGGTGGCGCACGAGCTCGAACGCTTCGGCGTCGGCTGAAGGGGAAGAA
The DNA here is from genome assembly GCF_014195435.1 of Prauserella sediminis. Taxonomy (NCBI): domain Bacteria; kingdom Bacillati; phylum Actinomycetota; class Actinomycetes; order Pseudonocardiales; family Pseudonocardiaceae; genus Prauserella; species Prauserella sediminis. The sequence continues at coordinate 87,256 of NZ_JACIBS010000005.1, forward strand.
CATGCGGCTGGATGTACCGGTTGAGCTCGAGGCGTTCCGCAAGCAGGTGCGCGCGTTCGTGGAGCAGCACGCCCCGGGGCGTAAGACCAAAGCGGGTGTGCGCGCGCCGGAGACTGAGCAGCTGCCGGCGATCCGCGAATGGACCGCCGCGCTGTTCGAGGCCGGCTATCTGGGGATCGACTGGCCCGCGGAATACGGAGGAAGGCCGGATGCCCACCCGCTCGAACCCTTCATCGTCGTCGAGGAGATCACCCGGGCGCGTACCTGGCTCCCCATCGGTGCAGCGACGCTGGCCGCTGCGGCGATCATCGAGCACGGCACCGACGCGCAGCGAGACCGTTTCCTGCCGCGCATCCGTGCCGGTCAGGACGTGTGGTGTCAGCTGTTCAGCGAGCCCGGCGCGGGAAGCGACCTCGCCGCGCTGAGCACTCGCGCCCGCCTCGACGGTGACCACTGGGTGGTCGACGGGCAGAAGGTCTGGACGACCAACGGACACCACGCGGACATGGGCTATCTGCTCGCCCGTACCGATCCCACGGCGTCGAAGCATCGCGGGATCACGGCGTTCGTACTGGCGATGGATTCCCCCGGCGTGCGGGTTCGGCCGCTGCGCGAGATCACCGGCACCACGGACTTCAACGAGGTGTTCCTCGACGGTGTCCGGATTCCGAGGGAGAACGTGCTCGGCCCGGTCGACGGTGGCTGGCGCGTCGGGATGAGCAGTCTCGGGCACGAGCGGTCCGGCGTCGCGGCACGCGGTGTCGAATTGGTGGCGGTTCTGCAGGACCTGCTGACACTGGCCGGGCAGCGCCGTGTCTCCGGCCGGCCCGCGTTGGAGGACTCCGCGACCCGCCGGACCATCGGTGCGCTCGCCACTCGGGTGCAGGTCAACACCGCGCTTGTCGCCATGGCCAAGTCGCACATGGCCGCCGGCTCGGACGGCCCGGTCGACGCCTTGTGCGGCAAGATCTTCTTCAGCGAGACCAACCACGACCTCGCGCAGTACGGGATGATGCTGCAGGGCATCGACGGCATCCTCACCGAGACGGATCCCGACGTGCTCAGCGGGGGATGGTGGCAGGACGCGCATCTCTACTCGCGCGCGTACACCATCGCGGGCGGAGCCAACGAGGTTTTGCGCAACCAGATCGCCGAGCGAGGCCTCGGCCTGCCCAGGGAGGCGCGCTGAGCCGATGCACTTCACGATGCGCTTCGACTTCCGCAACCCGGACATCGGCGGGGACTCGACCGCCGATCAGTATGCCGCCGCGTTGGACATGGTGGAGTGGGCGGATTCGAGAGGGTTCGAGGAGGTGTGCCTCTCCGAGCACCACGGGGCGGACGACGACTACCTTCCCAGTCCGTTGCCGATGCTGGCGGCGATGGCGGCCCGCACCAGCCGGGTGCGCCTGCGCATCGTAGCCATGATCGGGCCGTTCTACGACCCGCTGCGGATGGCCGAGGACCTGGCCGTCCTCGACCATCTGAGCCGCGGCCGGGTGGAGGTGGTGGTGGGAAACGGCTACGTCGCCGAGGAGTTCGCGATGTTCGATGTACCGCTGGCCGAGCGGGCCCGGCGGGTCACCGATCTCGTCACCACCGTGAAGGCGGCGCTGAGCGGGGAACCGTTCGAGTACCGCGGGCGACGCACTCGGCTCACGCCCGCTCCCTACCGGCGCGGCGGACCCCGCATCTCCCTCGGAGGTGCGGTGCCGGCAGTGGCCCGTCGCGCTGCCCGCATCGCGGACGGTTTCGAACCCGTCGTGTCGGCCTCCTGGGAGGACTACCGGGCCGAGGTCGTCCGGCTGGGCAGCAGTGACCCCGGCCCCGCCGCGCCGCGGCCGCAGGGCATCGTCTTCCTCGCGGAGAACCCGGACGAGGCGTGGCGGGCCCTGGCTCCGCATTTCCTCCACGAGATGAATTCCTACGGGCGTCAGCTCGCGGCGGCAGGGGATGGCTCGCCCGGCCCGTACCGGGAGGTGGAGGACGTCGCCGCACTGCGAGACGGTGGTCGTTACCGGGTGCTGTCCCCGGCGGAGCTGGTCACCGAGCTTCGTGCCGATCCGTCCCGTCCGGTTCAACTGCACCCGCTGTGCGGCGGCATTCCCGTCGCACAGGGATGGCAGAGCCTGCAGTTGTTCGGCGAGCAGGTACTCCCGGAGCTGCACCACACGTGAGCCGCCGACCGGCCGGTCAGTGCCACCAGGTGTCGAGCGCCTGCAAATGACGTCGCATCCGGTGCCGGGCGATGCCGGTGTCTCCGGAGACGATCGCGTCGAGGATCGCCTTGTGGACCCGGCGCACCTCCTCGGCGACAGCCGGTGCGGGCGGCCGTTCGGCACGACTGTGCCGGGACCAGAGCTCGGTGATGATCCGCAGGAACAGCGAGAGGACCGGGTTGCCAGCCAGATCGACCAGCTCGGCGTGGAACCGGTCTCCGGACTCGTCCCCGTGCACGCCGCGTTCCAGGACGGAGCCGAGTCGCTCGGCGGTCAGTGCGGTGGGTACCTCGGCCGCAGCCTTGATGCAGCCGAGCTCCACGGCTTCGCGCACCACCCGGAGGTCCTGTCCGGTCAGGCCCTGGTAATCGAGGTACAGGGCCATGGTGCGGATGCTCGCGGTGGGATCCGGTGTCTCGACGAGCAGTCCGCCGCCCGGTCCCCGGCGCATCCGCGCCACGCTGTGGTGCTCGAGCAGGCGAACCGCTTCGCGCAACACCGCTCGCGAGACGTCGTAGCGCTCGAGGAGATCGGCTTCCGAGCCGAAGACGCTCCCGATCTGCCAACCGTCTGCGGCGATGTCGTCGTGCAGCCGCTCGGCGACCACCTCGGCCAGCTTCCGCCCGGACGCTTCGGCGGGTTCCCGGAGCGGCTGGGCCTCCCGCGAGGATCGTGCCCGGTGGGCGAGCAGCCACTCCTGGACGTCGGCCAGGTGGGACACCACGCGGGTCTCCGCAGCGGCGACGTCGCCGGAGATGATGGCGTCCACGATCTCGGTGTGTCGACGGTGGGCGTCCGCCGTGGCGGCGTCCGCCGCACTCCGGGAGATGCGTCGGGTGCGCGCGTAACGGTAGGTGAGCCGGATCGATACCTCGGTGAACAGCGCGAGGACCGGGTTGCCGGAGAGCGTCGCGAGCCGCGTGTGGATCTCGTCGTCCCGCCCGGAGCCGAAACCCAGCAGCTGCTCCTCGGCCGCGAGTTGCTCGCGCAGCGCCGCGATTCCTTCCTCGGAAATCTGTTCGGTGGCGAGTCGGGCGGCGAGCGGCTCCAGCAGCAGCCGGGCTTCCAGTAGATCGTCGACGCTGGTGCCCAGGTACTCGAGGTAGATCACCAGGGCGCGGGTCGCCGGGCCGGCGTCGGGGGCCGTGACCACGAGCCCGCCGTTCGGTCCGCGTCGCATCCGTCCGACCTGGTGATGCTCGACCAGTCGGACGGCCTCCCGGAACACCGCTCGGGATACCCCGAAACGCTCGCGTAGCGCGGTCTCCGACCCCAGCACTTCGCCGATCGGCCAGTGGCGGTCGATGACCTCGTTCTCCAGCTCACGCGCGATCCGGGCGGCCAGCTTGTTCTCAGTGGTCGCGGTCGATTCCTGGTCGGCGTTGTCCGGGGATGCGGTGGGTGTGCTCGTCATTGCTCGTCCACACGGGGATACCGCACGCCGTGGGGTGAACTCTGCTCGCCGTACACCGATCCTCCCGATCTCAGGTGTATTCAGCGTACGGTATTGACCGCTTCTGCGCGGTAGACGGGTCGCGTGTCGCGCGTTCGCGCATGTGAGCGCTCCCATAGTACGGCGGTATCGCTCGATGGGACTGGAAACTTCTGTCGATCGCCCGGCCGAGGTACGCTCGCCGTAATTGAGAATACTCTTCGCCGTGCTGGCGGGACGGAGGGCGTCCTGGAGATGGTCGCGAGACTGGATCCCGACGCGTTGACGACGGTCACCTACGAGCTGACGGGACACGTCGCGGTCGTGACATTGGATCGACCCGAGGCCATGAACAGCTTCAACCAGACGATGTGCGACGAGTTCGCGGCGATCTGGGCCGAGGTGAAGGCCGACGACGCGGTGCACGTCGTGCTGTTGCGCGCCGCAGGGGAGCGGGCGTTCTGCACCGGTGTGGACGTGAAGGAAGGGCTGGCGCACGTCGAGAACGTCTGGGGTCGGGTCGATCCCGGGGAAAAGCTTTCCCCGAAGCTGAACCACGTGTGGAAGCCGCTCGTGGTGGCCGTCCACGGGATGGCGGCAGGTGGAGCCTTCTACTGGCTCAACGAGGCGGACATCGTGCTCTGCTCGGACGATGCCACGTTCTTCGATCCGCACGTCACCTACGGGATGACCGCGGCGCTGGAGCCCATCGGGCTGGCCCGCCGGATTCCCCTCGGTGAGGTGATGCGCATCGCGTTGATGGGGCTGGACGAGCGGATGTCCCCGGAGCGGGCCCTGCAGATCGGGCTCGTGAGCGAGGTCGTGCGCCCGTCCGCGCTGTGGAAGCGGGCCGCGGAGATCGCCGAGACGGTGGCAGCGAAGCCGCCCGCCGCCGTGCAGGGCACTGTTCGGGCGGTCTGGGAGTCGCTCGACTCCGCACGTACCCAGGCGCTGCGGACCGGCTTGTCCTACACCCAGATCGGCAACCCGATCGGGATGGCGCAGGTCGACCGGGCGAGTGTGCGTCGATCCGACTGGCACCTGCGGTGACGGAGCAGAAGAGTTACCGGAATAAGAGCGATCTGATCTCTCTGGATCGAGTAGGGCGCCGTCATGGGCGCCGGAGAGGGTGACTCCGTGGGAATCCGTGACCGGCTGCGTGAGCTCATACGGGAGGCACCGGCAGAGGCCCCGGTCGTCGAGTTCGAGGACGACTGGTGGACGTGGGGTCGGCTGCACCGAGCGGTCGAGACGATCACTCGCGCCCTCGACGACGCGGGGGTGGGGGCAGGGGCCCGGGTCGGCCTGGTGCTGGAGAACAGGCCGGAGCACATCGCCGCGCTCGTCGCGGTGTTGGCGTCCGACCGCACCGTGGTGACACTCAGCCCGCTGCAGCCGGACGCCCGGCTCGCGGCGGATGTCGAGCGGGCGTCGCTGCCGGTGGTCGTCGGTGCGGCGACGAAGCTCGCCGGGATCGTCGACACCGTCACCGTCGGTGGGGTGGCGCTCGAGCTCGACCAGGACGCGGATGTGTCGGTGCGTGCCGGGAGCCCGTCGGCGGGAGCCGACACCGCGCCGGGTGTCGCCATCGAGATGCTCACCTCCGGCACCACCGGGCCGCCCAAACGGGTTCGGCTCTCGGACCGTCAGTTGGACGAGTCGTTGGTATCGAGTGGCCAGGTCGCGCGCGAGGATCGGCTGCTCAGCCGAGCGGTCACGATCGCGGCCACGCCGATGGTCCACATCGGTGGCATGTGGCGCGTCATCGGCGCGCTGTCGGCGGGCCGGCGGATCGCGTTGATGGCCAAATTCGCCGTCGAGCCGTGGGTCACCGCTGTCGAGCGGCATCGGCCGAAGGCGGCCGGTCTTGTCCCGGCCGGACTGCGGGCCGTGCTCGACGCCGGCACGCCACCCGCGCGGCTGTCGTCCCTCAAAGCCGTCACCTCCGGAACGACGGCCTGCCCGCCCGATCTTGCCGATCGGTTCTGGCGCACGTATGGAATCCGGGTGCTGATGACCTACGGCGCGACCGAGTTCGCAGGCGCTGTGGCCGGCTGGACCTACAGCATGCACGAGCAGTGGTGGGAGAAGAAGGCGGGCAGTGCGGGCCGGGCTTTCGGCAACTCCGCGCTGCGGATCACCGCGCCGGACGGGACCGAGCTCGCCACGGGGGACGTGGGCCATCTCGAGGTGCGCACCGGCCAGTCGGCGGTCGGCTCCGCGGAATGGGTCCGCACCTCTGACCTGGCACGGATCGACGCGGACGGTTTCCTGTGGATCGAAGGGCGCGCGGACGATGCGATCGTCCGGGGCGGGTTCAAGGTGCAGCCGGCGGTCGTGTCGGCGGTCCTGGAGTCCCACGCCGCCGTCCGGGAGGCTGCAGTGGCGGCTCTGCCGCACGAACGTCTCGGTGCTGTCCCGGTGGCGGGCGTGGAGCTCGAGCCAGGGGCCGAGATGGACCGCGACGCGCTGGTGGCCGAGCTCGTGGCGCTCTGCAGGCATGAGCTCACCCCCTACGAGGTTCCCGCCCACGTCGTCGTGACCGACGGCCTGCCACGTACGCCGTCGTCCAAGGTGAGCCGGGTCGACCTGGTGGAGTTGGTGCGGTCCCGCATCGGTGCGACGGCCGGCGTATGAGATATGGCCGGGGCATCGCCAGTGCCCCGGCCATATCGCTACTGCCCCATGGGGTAGGGGTACTTGCTTCCGGTTCCACCGTCCACGACCAAGGTCTGGCCGGTGACCCACCCGGAGAGCGGACTGAGGAAGAACAGTAGTGCCGAGGCGATGTCGTCCGGCATCCCGACCCTGCCCAGTGGAACGAGTTTGGACGCCTCGTCGTAGTAGCCCGCTTCCGGGTGTCGCTCGGCGATCCGCGGCGTGTAGGTCTGCCCGGGTGCGACCACGTTGACCCGAATGCTCTGCGGCCCCAGCTCGACGGCGGCGGACGCGGCGAGATTGGACACCGCCGCTTTGGCCGCACCGTATATCGCGTGCTTCGGGGCCGACCGAGTGCCGGAGATGGAACCGACCAGTGCGATCGACCCGCCCCCGTCGGTCATGGCGCGGGCTCCGATTTGCACCGCGAGATAGACGTGGCGCAGGTTGAGCGCGATGCCGCGGTCGAACACGTCGTCGTCCGAGTCCTCGATTGAAGCGAACGTCGAAATTCCGATGATGTCGGCGAGTCCGTGCAGCGGGCCGAATCGGTCGACGGACTCGCTGACGACGCGTTCGACATCGGCTCGACGGGTGGCGTCGCCGACCAGAGCGAGGCCACCGACCTCGTCCGCGACCCGCTTGGCGCGCTCGGCGTCGGTGTCGACCACCGTGACGTTCGCACCGAGTGCCGATGCGGCTGCCGCGGTCTGGTGGCCGATGCCGAGTCCGCCTCCCAGGACGAGCACGTGTCTGCCGTCCAGGCGGAGCCGGTCCGCGTAGTCGGTGGGCTCCTCGGTGGAGTGGGCCATCGTCGCTACCTCCGTTGGCTGAGCGGGTTCCGTAAGGACCCGGGGACAGAAATTGAGTATAGTGAATTCGGGTGTGGTGGATCGAGTTCTGCGGCGAGAGGGCTGCCGGGCGCCGTGCACCGCCCTCGCTCATCGGGAGGAGAGGTATGGACCTCAGCACTGTCTTCGGGATGCAGGACAGAGTTGCGATCGTCACCGGCGCCGCGGGCGGGATCGGCGCGGCGAGCGCGGAGGTGCTCGCCGCGGCGGGCGCCGTGGTCGTGGTCGCCGACCGGGACGGCGAGGCCGCGGAGCGGGTCTCGGCGGCGATCACCGAGACAGGTGGCCGGGCGCGGTCGGAGCGGGTCGACGTGGCCGAGCCTGCCTCGCTCGAGGCGCTCGTGGCGGACACCGTCGCCGCGTACGGCCGACTCGACGCACTGGTCAACAACGCCGGGATCATGCTGAGGCGGCCGTTGGCCGAGGTGTCCGTCGCGGAGTTCGAGCGGATGCTCGCGACGAACCTGACGAGCATCCTGGTCGGCACGCAGGCCGCCGCGCGGGTGATGGGACCGGGTGGCGCGATCGTCAACTCGCTGTCCACGATCATCGACTACAGCACCCGGGAGACCGGCTCTTACGCTGCGACCAAGAAGGGCGGGGAGGCGCTGACCCGTACGTTCGCCGTCGAGCTGGGACCCGCCGGGATCCGGGTGAACGGGATCGCCCCGGGTTGGACCCCCTCGGGGATGACTCAGGCGAGTGCCACGCGGCCCGACGGCACCCTTGACGAGGACGCATTCGGAGCGCTCGAGGAACGGATGGCGGCGGTGTCCCCGCTCGCCGGGGTTACCGAACCGCTGGACTGTGCGTACGCGGTGCTCTACCTGTGTTCGCAGGCCAGCCGATTCGTGACCGGCCACGTCCTGCGGGTCAACGGTGGGGCATCGATGGCCTGACCCGGACGGCGCGCGCCGGTCATCACGTTTCTCACGGCGTCGCCGGGGCGCCTGCCTCGGCCCGGAGACGGTCCCGGAGTTCGAACTTGCGGACCTTGCCCGACGGAGCACGGGGCAGGTCGTCGACCACCTCGAGACGGGTGGGGGCCTTCTGGGGGGCGACACCGCTGCGGGCGAACAGGGCCCGGACCTCGTCCAGGTCCAGCTCCGCTCCGTCGCTGAGCACGACGAACGCGGCCACCGCCTCGCCGTAGTGCGGGTCGGGTGCGGCCACCACGGAGACGTGGCGGACTCGCGGATGAGTGGCCAGGATGTCTTCGACCTCTTTGGACGAGATGTTCTCGCCGCCCCGGATGATCAGGTCCTTGATCCGGTCGGTCACCGTGAGATAGCCCTCGGCGTCGAGCCTGCCGACGTCGCCTGTGCGGTACCAGCCTCCGGGCAGGAACGCGGCGAGGTCGTGCGTGGGGTCGCGGTAGCCGACGAACTGGCTGGGCCCGCGGGTGACGATCTCGCCGACCTCGCCGATGGGTACGGGCGCGAAGGTCTCGTCGACGATCCGGATCTCGTCGCCGAACCGAACTCGCCCGTCGGTGCGGCCACGTCGTTGCGGTGTGGCGTCCAGCGGGGCGGTCGCGCTGCGCGGGTGTTCGGTGCTGCCGTACGCGCGGGACACGACGGTGCCGGCGGCGTCCGCCCGCTCGATCAGCGATGGCGTGACGTTGGCCCCGCCGACCTGGATCGAGCGCAGGCTGGAGATGTCGCGGCCGGTGGCTGCTGCGGCGTCGAGGATGGCCTCGACGTGCAGCGGCGTGCCGCTGGTGAGGCTGCAGCGGTACTCCTCGATGAGGGCGACCGCGAGCTCGGGCTGCCACCGGTCCATCACCACCGTGTGGGTGCCCGCGGTGATGCTGCCGCACAGCGCCAGCAGACCGGCGACGTGCCCAGCGGGCCACGGGATCATCCTCGTGTCCCGCTCGGGTCCGGTCATCGCGTCACCCTTGCGGAGCTCGGCCAGCAACGTGTTGTGGGTGTGTTGCACGCCCTTCGGGACGCCGGTGGTGCCGGAGGTGTAGATGATCGCGCTGACGGTGTCGGCGCCGACCTCGTGTGTGGCCGGAGGCACCGTGCCGTGGGCATTCAACTCCTTCCACGGCACGGTGCCTTCCGGGGCTTCACCCAGCACCACGACGTGCGCGAGGTCCGGCAGGTCGCCGAGCTGTCCGATCCGTTCGACGAAGTCGATCGAGCGCCAGCGGTCGGGCACGATGAGCAGCTTGGCTCGAGAGTCCCGCAGGATGTGGCGGACTTCGCCGGGGCCGTAGATGTGCGTGACGGGAACGAGAGTGGCGCCCGCCAACCAGATTCCGAAGTACGCCTCGAGCAGCTCGGGCCGGTTCGGCATCTGCACGGCAACGACGTCGCCGGGGCCGACACCGAGCGCACGGAGCCCGCAGGCGACCTGCTGCCCGCGGGTGACGACCTCGGCGAGGGTGAACTCGCGCCGGTCGGCCTCGGATGCGAAGACGATCCGGGTGTCCCCGAGGCCCCGAGCGGCTTTCACGAGTGTGTCGGCGAGGGTGAGGGAGGAGTAGTGGCCCTCCTCGTACCAGCGCGTCCGTAGAAATGCGAGGTCCCGAGCGCGTTGCTCCGGGGTCAGGGCCACGGCTACCAGCTCCTCGTTCGACGTCGATGTCCGATGCTGCGCTCCCGTGCCCCTTGAAGGTATATCAGTACACACAACTACCGCTAGATGTGTGACCTGACCTGTGGGACGGGGCAGGTCGCATTTCCAATGAGGTATACTCTTTATGTTCGTGCCACACCGCGGTGGACCCGGGAGGACGCGCGTGACCCTCGCAGTCAGCGACGAGCAGGAGGAGCTGCGGCGCTCGGTGCGCCGACTGCTCACCGACAGGGCGTCCACGGCGGACGTTCGGCGGGTGATGGAGACCGATGAAGGGCACGATCCCTCCGTCTGGGCACTCATGGCGGACCAGTTGGGACTGCCCGCGATCGCCCTGCCCGAGGAGTACGGCGGCCTCGGCTTCGGAGTGGCAGAGCTGAGCATCGTGCTCGAGGAACTCGGTGGCGCGCTGAGCCCCGAGCCGTTCCTGTCCTCGATCGCTCTCGCCGCCCGCACTCTCGCACTCAGTGGCGACACGGAGGCGGCCGCGCGGTGGCTGCCCGGCCTCGCGGACGGCACCCGCACGGCCGCGTTCGCGGTGAGCGAGCCGGGCCGGGACTGGACTCTGGAGCAGTCGACGACCAGGTTCGACGGGACGGGCCTCACCGGCGTCAAGACCTTCGTGATCGACGGTGAGCGGGCGGACCTCCTGCTCGTCACCGCAGCCACCGACGAGGGGCCCGGCCTGTTCGTCGTGGAGCCGGACGCCACGGTGGAGCGCACACGGCTCGGTGTACTGGACCCCACCCGTCGGCAGGCACGCATCACCTTCGACGCGACCCCCGCCCTCCGGGTCGACACCGCTCCGTCGCGGCTGCGCCAGGCGCTGGACCTGGGTGTGATCGCCGTGGCGGCCGAACAGGTCGGCGTGGCTCAGGCCTGCCTGGACCTGACCGTGGAGTACGCCAAGGTCAGGACGCAGTTCGGCCGACCCATCGGGTCGTTCCAGGCGATCAAGCACAAGTGCGCCGATCTGGTGCTGGAGCTCGAGGCAGCCCGTTCCGCGCAGCAGCACGCGACCGTGCTCGCGGACGGAGGCGCGGACACCGATCCGGCCGATCTCGCCGCTGCGGCCGCGGTCTGCGGCTCGTGGTGCGGGGAGGTCGCCGTGCACGTCGCCAAGGAGGCGATCCAGATCCACGGCGGGGTCGGCTACACCTGGGAACACGACGCCCACCTCTACCTCAAGCGGGCCAAGTCGACCGAGCTGCTGTTCGGTACGCCCGCGGCCCACCGGGCCCGGCTTGCGGACCTGCTCGGCATCGGAGGAGGAGCACGATGAGCACCGCGATGGACACCCAGGCCCCGGTCGTCGAGACGGACGAGGAGTTCCGCGCGCGGCTACGGGCCTTCCTCACCGAGCACCACCCCGGGAAGCGTCCACGCGACGCCGTCGAACGTCTGGCCTGGCAGAAGCGCTGGCGCGCCACTCTGTTCGACGCCGGGTTCGCCGGCCCGAGCTGGCCTCGCGAGTACGGCGGTATGGATCTGTCTTTCCGCCGGCAGGTCATCTACCAGGAGGAATACAACCGGGCTCGGGTGCCGGGTCCGCAGGGTACCGGCCTGGGAATCGCCGCGCCGACGATCATCACCTATGGCACCGAGGAGCAGAAGCGGCGCTGGCTCCGGCCGATGTTGCGGGGTGACAAAGTGTGGGCACAGGGCTACTCCGAGCCCGAGGCGGGCTCGGACCTGCACGCCCTGCGCACGACCGCCCGGCTCGAGGGCGATCACTACGTGGTCAACGGGCAGAAGGTCTGGAACACCTATGCCGACATCGCGGACGTGCTGTTCTGCCTGGTCCGCACGGGCACACCGGAATCCCGCCAGCACGGCATCACCTACCTGATCGTCGACGCGCGCGCCCCGGGCGTGACCGTCCGGCCGCTGCGGGACCTCACCGGCGCGGTCCACTTCTCCGAGATCTTCCTCGAGAACGTGCGGGTGCCGGTCACGGACCGGGTGGGTGAGGAGAACGACGGCTGGCGACTCGCCAGGACGTCCCTGGGACACGAACGTGCCGCGGGTGCGATGAACCAGGCGGCGCTCTACCGCCGGGTGCTCGACGAACTGATCGCGCTGGCCGAGGAACGCGGGCTGGCCGCGGACGCCGTCGTCCGGGACCGGTTGGCACAGTTCGAGATCCGGGTCCGGCTCATGCGCTCCAACGCCATGCGCACCATCGACACGATCCGCACGCACGGCGAGCCCGGTCCGGCGTCCTCGACGTCCCGGCTGTTCATCACCACCTTCGAGCAGGACCTGCACGAGTTCGCCGTGGACATGCTCGGTGCCGACGCCCTGCTGACGCGGGAGGACCCGGGGGCCGTGCAGCGTGGTCGCTGGATCAACGGGTTCCTGTCCACCCGGGCGTCGACGATCGGCGCGGGTACCTCGGAGATTCAGCGCAACACCATCGCCGAGCAGGTTCTCGGGCTGCCGCACGACCCGGCGATGCCGAGCTGAGGCGGCCGCACCCGAACGACCGACAGAAAGGGGGCGCCGTGGGCGTCACAGTGGGAATGCCGTGGCCCGGTGCCGAGATCGCCGCCGAGGCCGAAGCCGTCGGGTTCGGAGCCTTCTGTACCGGCGAGTTCGTGGATCACGAGGCCTATGCCCGGCTGGGGGAGATGGTCGGGGCGACATCGTCGGCGCGGGTGGGGACGGCGATCGCCTACGCCTTCGCCCGCACCCCCTACGCGCACGCCACCGCCGCGCGTACGCTCGCCGCGCGCGCACCCGGCCGCGTCTTCCTGGGTCTCGGGTCCGGGGCCTTCACCATCAACCGGGACTGGTTCGGGGTGCCCGCGGACCGGCCCGTCGCGCGCACGGCGGACCTGGTCCGCGCGGTCCGCACCTGGCTGCACGCCGAGAACGGTGAGCGGGTGCGTTACGAGGGCGAGTTCTACTCGATCGACGCGGACGTACGCGCCCCCGTGCTCGGCCGGGTTGACGTTCCCGTGCTGCTCGGCGGGTTCAACAAGGGGATGGCCGCGGCCGCGGGCCGGGTGGCGGACGGGATCATCGGTCACGGGTTGTTCACCCGCAGCTGGTGGGACGACGTCGTGCGGCCCGCCGTGGCCAAGGGGCGTACCGAGTCCGACCGTGTAGAGCCCCACCTCGAACACGGCTGGGTGATCACGGCCGTGGACGACGAGGCGCCCGAGCGCGCCGTCGCGGATGCCCGGCGGATGATCGCTTTCTACCTGACGGTCAAGACCTACGACCCGTACGTCGCCCACCACGGCTGGGAGGAACCCGTCGCAGCGCTGCGGGCGGCCTTCCGGAGTGGCGACACCGAGGGGATGGCGGCCGCGGTCACCGATGAGATGGTCGAGGCGATCGCCGTGTGCGGCACCACGGCCACTGCGCGCGAGATGCTGGCCGCGCGCGCCGGATCGCTGCCCGCCGACGTCGCCTATCTCGCTCCGCCGTCGTTCATGGTCAGCGGTCGGCGCAAGGCCGCATACTTCCGGGCGAGCCTGGGATTGCGCGACGCGGTCCTTTCCTGACGGAGCCTTTCCGACAGTGCCCTTTCCGACAGTGCCCGCCCGTCGGCCGACTTGTCGCCGGCGGGCGGGCACTGTGTCAGGCGTTCGGAGCGTCAGGCGGTCGAAGGGTCGGGCGGTCGGGGGTCAGGTGGTTTGCAGGAGGCCGACCAGGCGGTCGTCGTGCACGGCGGCGCCGCCGTGCAATGCAGCGTCCACCGTGGCGCGGCGCAGGTAGAGGTGCAGGTCGTGCTCCCAGGTGAAGCCGATGCCACCGTGTAGCTGAAGTGCCCAGCCCGCGACCCGGGTCGCTGCGGTGCCGGCGAACGACGCGGCGGCCGCGGCGGCTCGGGTCGCGTCCGGCGCGTCGGCGTCGATCGCCATCGCGGCGTAGTGCACCGCCGCTCGGGTGGCGTGCACGTCGATCGCCATGGTGGCGGTGGCCTGCTTGACGGCCTGGAACGATCCGATGGGCCGGTCGAACTGATGCCGCGTCGTCACGTGACCGACGGTCAGTGACAGCATCTGCTCCATGGCGCCGAGCGCGTCGGCGGCGGTCAGCACCGCCGCATCGTCGGTCAGCAGCTGCACTGCCGCCGGGTCGTCGTCGATCAGCCGGTCCGCCGGGACGACCACGTCGTCGAAGGTGACCTCGTGGAACGATCGGGTCAGGTCGAGTACCTCCTGCCGCCGCACCCGGACCCGCGGGTCCTCGAGGTCTACGAGCAACAGGGCGAGCCGGTCGCCGAGCACGGCGCTGACCAGCACCCACCACGCCTGCCGGGCGTGCTGGACGGCGCACTTCCGGCCGGTCACTCGGTAAGCTCCGTCAACCAGCTGCGCGGTCGTCCCGATGTCCTGCGGCCGGCCGGTTCGGCCGGGCTCGTCGAGCGCGACACTCGCGACGGTCCCTTCGGCAAGCCCCGGCAGCAGCGCGGCCTGGGCCGCGGCATTTCCGCCGCGGGCCAGGGCCCGGGACGTCAGCGTCGTGGGGACGAAGGGATTCGGGGCTGCAGCTCGCCCGAGTTCCTCGGCCACGAGCACCAGTTCGGCGAGGCCCTGTCCGGTGCCGCCGAAGCGGTCGGGGACCGCGAGTCCGGTCCAGCCCAGTTCGCACCCCAGTTGCCACAAGGCCTCGTCGTACGGGTCGTCGCCGCGGTCCACATGCGTCCTGTCGATGGTCGTCCGGTCCGCGAGCATGCTGCGCGAGGCCTCGCGCAGCATCGCCTGCTCGTCGGTGAGCTCGAAATCCACGGGGCCTCCGTCTGTTCGTACCGTTCGATAACAGAGTATCCTCTTCTGAGGGCGGCGCGTCGAGGCGCGAGCAGCCCGGCGTTCCGTACAGCGACTGACGAAGAGGTCTGCCGATGACGAGTCACCGGGACACGTTCCCCGTTCGGATCCCCCCGCGTCCCCGGGCCGAGTGGGACGAGGAGGTCGAAGCGGCCTTCTCCGTACTGACCCGGCCCGGCGGGGCCAAACGCGATCCGAGTACCCCTCGGCCGCCGTCGAACATCATGGACGTCTTCGCGCATCACCCGAATCTGGCGAGGGGCTGGATGACCCTCAACAGTCACCTGTTCAACTCCACGCTGCCGGCGCGGGTGCGCGAACTGGTGACCATCCGCATCGCGTGGCTGCGCCGGGGCGAGTACGAATGGGTCCAGCACGTCCGCATGGGCAAGGCCGTCGGTCTGACCGAGGAGGAGATCGCGGCGGTCTCGGGCGGGTCGGAGTCGGTCGCCTGGGACCGGAGTGACGCCGCGGTCCTGCGAGCGACCGACGAGTACGCGCAGGATCACTACGTGTCCGACGAGACGTGGGCGGAGCTGGCCGCGGACCTGAGCACCCAGCAGCTCATGGATCTGCTGTTCACCATCGGGGCGTACGACATGCTCGCGATCGCGATGAACTCGTTCGGCCTGCAGCTCGACGAGGGCATGACAGGCTTTCCGGAGTCGACATGAGCCTCACCTTCGCCGAGGTGGCCGAGGAACTGCGGGCGATCATCGCCGCGCATGCCCAGGCCCAGGACGACGGCCGGGCGGACGACCTCACCGCCCTCTACCACCCACAGGGCTCGTTCACCGTGCCCGGAGTCGGTACCTACGAGGGCACCGAGACCATTCGTGAGACATGGAAGGCCTGGGCGCCCACCCGGCTGCAGCGTCACGTCATCACCAACACGGTGATCACCGAATGGTCGGCCGAGCAGGCGAAGGCGACCAGCGATGTGGTGATGCTGACGCACAGCGATGCGGGCTGGGCCGTCGGCATCGTCGCCCGCTACTTCGACACCTTCCGGAACTCCGGGGCCGGCTGGAAGATCTGGCGGCGCGACGAGGAGTTCTTCGGCTGGACCCCGCCCACGGCGTGAGCGTCGGGGCCGCGGTGGCGAGTCACCCCCGCCGGCCACTCAAGTCCGTAGAGGACTGTCGTGGCCGGTGGGGCGGCCCGGGAATGAGGATCGTCGACAGACAACGATACGACCGTGGAGACCGCCGCGTGGGCCCGATCAGGAGGGCTGAAGCCAGATCTGGTCGACCCTCGGCGATCCGCGCCCGTACACCGCGATTCCCCCGACGTCCTCGCGGGCATACAGCGTCTGTGCGAGACCCTGGAAGTAGACGATCGGGGACAACTCGGCCAATCGTCGCTGAACGACCTCGTAGTGCTCGGTCAGTTCGGCGTCGTCGTTGGTGCGCCTGCTTGCGTCGAGTGCCCGGTTCATCTCCGGGTCGTCGATGCCGCTGTAGTTGTTGCCCGCCCCACCGCGCAGCCGGATCCACAACCCGTTGGCAGGCACCGAGCTGGTGATGGCCTCGAAATCGCGGCTCGCGAAGATCCCGCCGATCTCGGCGTGCTCGATGGTCCGGATCTTGAGGGTGAGGTTCCGGAGGTCGCCGAGCTGGGTCTGCACGCTCTGTGCCATGCGTTGGGCCGATGGACTCGAGTACACCGTGAGGCTGAACGTCAGCGGCGTGCCCTCGGCGGCGAGTTCGTCCAGCAGGGTCTGGGCCCGGCTCTTGTCGGTGGTGTGCAGCGGGATGTCCTTGTAGTAGGGCGACTCCTTCGGAAACAGGTGTGTCGGGACGACACCGGTGCCCTGGTTGACGGCGTCGTCAACCAGCTCGAGGTCGAGCGCGTGGTTGATTGCCTGGCGTGCCCGGACGTCGTCGAACGGTGCCTGCTGTGTGTTGAAGACGATCGCGATTCCGCCGCCGATGTCGGAGCGTGCGACCTGCATGCCCGAATCGGTGGCGCGGGCGATCGCCGGGGACTGGGCCTCCTGCGCGAGGTCCGCGCCGTCGTTGAGGACGGTGTCGAGGCGCTGCTCTTCGTCCGCGATCATGCGGATCTCGAGGGCGTCGAGGTAGGGCCTGGGCTGGTCGAAATAGTTGTCGTTGCGTTCCAGCGCGATCACGTCCTGACGGCGCCACTCGGTGAGTGTGAACGGTCCGGCGCCGATCGGGCGGTCGTTGACCTCCTCGGCGCCTTTCCGGAGAGTGTCGGGCTTCGCGATCCAGTTGAGGGCGGTTTCGACGATCTCGGTGCTGAACTGTGCATTGGGGTTGCGCAGCGCGATCTTCAGTGTGCGGTCGTCGGTGACGGTCAGTTCATCGATCTCCCGGGCATTGCCGGCGTAGGGTGACCCCGTGGCCGGGTCGGCCATACGCTCCCAGTTGAACTTCACGTCCTCCGCGGTGAACGGGGTTCCGTCCGAGTGGACGAGATCCGGTTTCAGAGTGAGGGTGAAGGTGGCGCCCGCATCCGAGGTCTCGAGGCTTTCGGCGAGGACATGGGTGAGCTCGCCGGTCTCCGGGTCGTTGACGATCAGCTGCCCGTAGAGGGCGTTGCCGACGGCCGCGGTGTAGTTGACGTCGTTGGACAGCAGGGCCGGGTCCAGGCTGCGGGGGTCGTCCTGGATCAGCAGCCGCGCGGTACCGCCGGACACGGGGTCTCCGGCCGGGCCGGTGGCTGCGGACTCTTCGCCGCCACCTCCGCACGCGGCAAGAGCGAACATGCAGGTGGCGGCGAACGCGGCCGCTCTCACACGAGTTCTCACGGGCTCTCCTCGACGAGTCTTCGTTGACGGGACGGTGCGGATAAGGTCGTGTCACCGACGAGCGGCGACACCGACCGCCCTCGGCAGGTGCGCCCACCACGGCGGCACGTGCCGAGGGCCGCGGTGGTTCGGCCCGGTTCGCGAGCGCCCCTATTCCGTGCCGTCCTCGTGCGCCATCCAGTGGACGAATCGGTGGAGCGGGTACATCGCGTCGTGCGGATTGCCGATGGTGCTCGGGCCGGCCTCGCCCAGCCGCACGACGCGCTGGGCGCCCCCGCTCGCCAGTCGGTCGCGGTAGTCCGCCATCCGGTGGAACGGGTAGAAGCCGACGGTCTGGGTGGCCACGTTCACGTACTTCACCGCGTCGTCCAGAGAATCGACCCGGACCACGTTGGCGGTTTTGTTGACGGGATGGAAGTCGACCGGCTCGTCCGAGCGGATGACCACGCCGGTCCCGTCCGTCCGGCCCCAGACCCGGTAGTCATCGTCCAGCATGGACAGGGTTTCGATCTGTTCGCGAAGGTCGCGGTCGAGTGGTCGGCGGTCGCTCGAGTCCGCGGCCCGCTCGACGATGCGGCCGTGCAACGCCGCCGCGAAGCGGTCCGCCTCCTGGTCCGTGCCTTCCAGGAAGATGAAACGACTCGCGACACATGCTTCCTGGTTGAGCGTCATGACGTCCGACGAGGCCCAGTCGACGGTCTGCGCAAACACGTCGTCGGCGGCGAAGGCCTCGCGCCCCACCATGGAGATCGATGTCTTGGGGTCGAAGGACACCAGCTGGAACCCGGGCCCGAGGTACTGGATGACGTTGTCGATGGCGGACCCGCCTCCCCAGGCGACGACCTTGTCGAAGTACTGGGGCCGATAGAGCGCCTGTTCGACCGAGGCGTCCCCGCCCCGCCAGTAGACGGCGGACATCGCCCGGACGATCGGGTGGCCCGGGTCGACCTCCGCCATGGTGCGCAGGACCGCGACCGTCGAGAACGGGTCACTCGAGGGCATTTTGAACAGGTTCACGGCCTTGACCAGCGCGCCCTCGGCGATTGACTTGATCGCCGCGCCGGGGGAGTTGCCCGGCATCACGTGCACCAGGCGCGGGCCGAACGCGCGCACGAAGCTCCGGCGCCCGGTGTGGTCGCGTTGCGGGACCCATTCGTCGAGGGCGCGCGGATCGGGGAAGTTGCGCTCCACCAGGGTGGTCAGCGTCTGCTTGTCGAGCGTCTGGGCGGCGTAGGCGGCCTGTTTGAAGAGTAGCTCGGCGGGCAGAACGTGCGTCGCGGCCATTCGTTCGACGCATTCCTGCATGATGGCGTTGGACGGGTCCGCGATGCGTTGGCCGGTCTCGACCAGGAAGTCGATGATCTCCGCCACCGGGGTATCGAGCAGCGGCGGCAGCTCGGTGCGCGGGGCGACCAGTCCGTCGAGC
This sequence comes from Prauserella sediminis, assembly GCF_014195435.1. Lineage (NCBI taxonomy): Bacteria > Bacillati > Actinomycetota > Actinomycetes > Pseudonocardiales > Pseudonocardiaceae > Prauserella > Prauserella sediminis. The sequence goes on from NZ_JACIBS010000005.1 coordinate 105,982, forward strand.
TGCAGTTGCGGTGTTCGGAACCCGACACCCAGTTCCCGTGAATGATGGACATCCCCGTCCGGGGCCGATGCCATGCCGACGAGGGTGCCGCGCACGAAGAACGGTGCATCGACGAGGATCTGCGGTTCGTTCTGCGTGGCGGTCATGCGATCCCCCGAACATAGGCATCGACCGTGCCGGCGCATCCGATCTTGTCGTCTCCGGCGATGTCGGTGTATCGGGTCACGTTGTCCCGGACCGAGGGTCCGCGGCGGCCGCAGGCGCAGGAGCCGAAATCCAGTGAGATCTTGTCACCGCTGATGACTCCGCCCCACCGGCCGTCGATCGAGAGATCGACGAACGCGGCTCGGCCTTCCACCTCGCCGGTGCAGGGCAGCACCGTCTCACCGGTGTCGTCGAGGACAAGGGGGACCACCCACGGTGGTACGTGGTATCGGCCTCCCTCACGGCACCGCGGCATCGCCGTGTGCAGCTCCTGCATCGCGTAGTTCATGTAGAGCCCGTGGTCGGCGGCGACGTTGAAGGTCTCCAACACGAACTCGCGGTGGTCCGTGGGCAGGTCCGCGCCCTTGCTTCCGCCGCCGAGGTACATCGAGTTCTCCGGGCGGAAGTCCTTCCCGCTGTACCCCTTGTCTCGCACGGCTTTCGCGAGCTCGTAAGCCCCGGACCACATGCCTGAGACGTGGAGTTTGCGGTCGCGCGCGGCAATCGCGTAGTCGGCGGCGTCGAGCGTGGCCTGTTCCAGCAGCCGGGCCCGTTCGGCCGAGGTCTCCTCGTAGCTGCGCAGTTCGTCCGGCTTCGCCGTGCCCGCTGCGACTTCCTGTCGCAGCACCGTCATGGCGGTGAGGGCCCCGACGGTCACCGGTGGCATCGGCGACCGGAACGGTTCGTAATCCGGGTCGGCGAGTGCGTCCCGGTAGGCACCTCCGGTCGCGATGTTGCGGGGGACGACGGCGGTGGCACCACCGCCGCTGACCAGCACGCGGTCCTGCGCGGGCGCGATGCCGGACCCCCAGGTGAACGCGGCCATGGTGTCCTTGCGAATCCAGTCCAGATCGGACTGTGAGGCGACCAGCATCGCCGACTTGCCGGTGGTTCCGCTGGAACACGAGACGAACAGGCCGCTGGGCTGCAATGCCTCCACCCACTCGTCGATGCCGGCCACCGAGTCGGGGTCGAGGTTCGGGACGCGGTGCGTGGACACCGTGTCCAACCATCGGCAGAGTCGGTCCCAGCGGCCGGCGGACAGGAAGCTCTCCGGATAGCTCTTGTACGCGGTGTGCGGGAACAGCAGCGGCGCGATGTCGTCACGGCTGCGGACGACGTCGAGCCCGGCCTCCTCGGCGCGGCGGTTCAGCAGCCGGATGGCGGGCCGACGTTCCTGGAAGCGCTCCTCGGTGGCCTCCACCTGGATCTGCTGGAGATCCTCGAACGGGATGTCGAAGCGGTCCTGCGAGTCCGCGAGATCGAGCAGGTTGTCGACGGCTTTCCCCACGGGTGTCCTCCTGACCTCGTCGTCACTGGGGACCTAGAGTGGTACTGGGCCGTTCCATTATGCATGACGAGATGGAGGGAGCAATACTATTAAGGCTACTGAAAAACCGAAGCGCGTCGGCAGGCCTACGCGTGAGCAGCAGGCGCGACGGCGGGAGGAACTGCTCGAGGTGGCACTCGGAGTGTTCCTGGAGAAGGGCTTCGATCAAGCGACGGTGGAGGAGATCGCGGCGGGTACGTCGATGTCCAAGCGGACCGTCTATGCGCAGTACGCGGACAAATCTGCACTGTTCGTCGCGGCCGTCGAGCGGGCGGTCGAACGCTTCACCATGTCTCGGGAGGATGTCGAGGCCGTCATCACCGACGACCTTGCCGAGTCGCTCGTTGCGGTCGCGCGACTGCGGGTGGTCAATCTCGGTACGCCGTCGGCCATCCTGCTGCAGAGGGTACTGATATCGCAGTCCTATCGCTTTCCGGAGCTGTATCCGGCGGCGACGGAGAGCTTCATGGCCCCGGTGGCCCAGGTCCTCGGTGACCTCTTCGAGCGTCACCGGTCGGAGCTCGACATCAGTGATCCGTGGCGCGCCACCGTCGCGTTCCTGGGGCTTGCAGTGGGCGGGCCGTCCCGTGCCGTCGTGACGGGCCGCGCCGACGTGCTCGGCCCGGAGCTCGACGAGACCATCCGCTACGCCGTCTCACTGTTCCTCGACGGCGTACGCCGTCGCTGAGCCTCGCAACCGGCGTACGCCGGTTGCGAGGCCCTGTCTCAGATGTAGGAGCCGCCGTTCACGCCCATCAGCTGGCCGGTGAAGTAGGACGCTTCGTCCGACCGCAGGAACATGGCTGCAGCGGCGATGTCATCACCGGTGCCGAGCCGCCGCACCGGGATGCGGGCACTCGCCTCCTCCACCGAGCTGAGCCTGCCCTCCGCTCGTCCCGCTGCGTGCATGGGCGTCTCGATGGAGGACGGCGCGATGTTGTTCACCGTGATCCCCTGGGGGCCGAACTCGAGTGCCAGGGACTTTGTCAGAGCGAACACCCCTCCCTTCGACGAGGCGTAGTGAACCATCCGCGGGCCGCCTCGCTGGGCGCTCGACGAGCTGATCAGAATGATCCGCCCCCAGCCGGCCTCGATCATGTCCGGGATCACGGACTGGACACAGTGGAACGTTCCGGTCAGGTTCACATCCATCATCTTCTGCCATGCCTCGGTCGTGATCTCGAGGAACGGCGTGAAGTCGGTGATTCCTGCGCTCGTGGCGAGAACCCCGATCGGGCCCAGCTCCGCTCGGATCTTCCCGACGGTCGTGTCGACCTGTGCCCGGTCGCTCACATCGGTTTTGAACGCGACGGCCCGTCCGCCCTCCGATCGGATCTCGTCCGCCGCCGACTCGGCGGCGTCGCCGTCCCAGTCCACGACGGCGACGGCGTCGCCGCGCTGGGCGAGTTGCAGGCAGATCGACCGGCCCATGCCGGATCCGCCGCCGGTGACCATGGCGATCTTCATCGGGAGACTCCCCTCGTGAGGTGCGGTGTGTGATTCTCGGCTCGGGGGTGCGCCGGCGGCGGAATCATGGCTGCGTCCACAACATGTCCACGCGCGGCGAGCCCTTGCCGTAGAGCTCGATCCCGCCGACGTCGGTGTTGCCGTAGGCCGCCATGGCGAGCCCGGTATAGAAGATGACCGGGGTGAGTTCGCTCAGGCGCTGCTGCACCGTCTTGTACTTGGCGGCGACCTCGTCCTGGTCGGTGGCCCGGCGGGCGGCGTCGAGCGCCTGGTTCAGTTGAGGGTCGTCCACGCCGCTGTAGTTGTTGCCCGCTTCGCCGCGCAGCCGGAGCCACAGCGCGGTATCGGGGATCGAACTGGTCAGGATGTCGAAGTCGCCGGCTGCCAGAACCTGGCCGGTTTCGGCGATCTCGATGGCCCGGGTCTTCATCGTCACGCCCTTCAGGGCGCTGAGCTGGGTCTGCATGCTCTGCGCCAGCCGTTGGGCGGCCGGCGAGGAGTAGATCGTCATGGTGAAGTCGAGGGGCTTGCCCTCGGCGGCGAGTTCGTCGAGCAGAGCCTGAGCCCGGTCGGGGTCATGCCGGTGCAGCGGGATGTCCTGGAAGAACGGCGAGTTCTTCGGAAACAGTGTGTTCGGGACGGTTCCCGTGCCATCGTTCACGGCGTCGTTGATCAGGTTCAGATCGAGCCCGTAGGACAGGGCCTTGCGGGCCCGGACGTCGTCGAAGGGAGCTTTGTCGTTGTTCAGCACCAGCGCAACGCCGCCACCCATGGATGTCCGAGCGACCTGGAGCCCCTGCTGTTCCGCACCGGAGATCGCGGGAAACTGCGTCTCCTGTGCGAGATCCGCTCCACCGCTGACGACGGTGTTGAGGCGCTGTTCCTCGTCCTGGACCATGCCGATCTCCAGCGTGTCGAGATACGGCCTGGGTTTGTCGAAGTAGGACTTGTTGCGCGAGAACACCATCGCGTCCTGACGGCGCCATTCAGTGAGGACGAACGGACCCGCGCCGATGGGTCGGGAGTTGATCTCCTCGGGTCCGGCCTGGATGGTCTCGGGCTTGGCGATCCAATTGAGCGAGGTTTCGTAGATCTCGGATGCGAATTGGGTGTTGGGATTACGAAGCTTGATGGTGAGCGTGCGATCGTCGACGGCTTTCAGCGACTCGATCTCGCGAGCGTTACCCGCGTAGCTCGAGGCGGCCGCCGGGTCGGCGATGTGTTCCCAGTTGAACTTGACATCGTCGGCGGTCAAGGGGGAGCCGTCGGAGTACTCCAGACCTTCTTTCAGAGTCAGGGTGAACGTCTCGCCGGCGTCCTTCGAGGTCAGGTCCTGTGCGAGGAGGTACGAGATCTCGCCGGTGTCCTGGTCGTTGACGATCAGTTGGCCGTAAAGGGCGTTGCCGACCGACGCCGTGAAAGCTGCTTCGTTCGAGAGCATCGCAGGATCCAGACTGCGCGGGTCGTCCTGGATGAGGATGCGAGCGGACCCTCCCTGCACCGGGTCTCCGGAAGGACCGACCCCGGCTCCGGCTCCACCACCGCCGCACGCGGTCAGGGTGAGCAGCCCCGCCAGTACGACGGCGGTTGTCTTCACACGTGATCTCATGGCCTATTGCCTCCGCGAGTCTTCATTGACGTCGGATGAATGGAGAAACACTCAGCTCAGGAAACCCTGGTAGCCGGAGGACACGGCCTCGCCGATCGCCTCCATCATCTTGGGTTTGCCGCCGGGGTTCAGCAGGAATGCCTTGGCTTTGCCGGCTGTGTTGCCCCCGTAGTACTGGCCGTGCTCCTCGAAGCGTGAGTACTGGCGGAAGTTCTCGATCATCGTCATCCAGGCCTCTTCGGCGTGGCGGGGGACCTCGATCCGGCGTTTTCCGTGATCGCGGGCGTGGACCAACAGTTCGGTCACGAAGTCCACCTGGGTGCCGCCGTAGCGCGGGTTGTTCCCGGCCGCGCCGTGCGGGCCGCCGGGAAAGAACAGGTTCGGGAAGCCGCTGGCCATGACACCGATCCAGGTGATCGGGCCGTCCGCCCACTTCTCCGTCAGCTCGAGCCCGTCGGTGCCCGTCACGCCCATGCGGCGCAGGGCACCGGTGCCGAAGTCGAATCCGGTGGCCCAGACGATGATGTCGTACTCGCGCAGTCCCTTCGCCGTCTCGACCCCGGTCTCGGTGACCCGGGTGATCGGCTCCTCACGTAACGACACCAGCTCGACATGCGGCTTGTTGAACATCTCGAAGTAGCCGGTGACGAACGGGGGCCGCAGACCGCCGTAGGCGTGGTTCCGCGGGATCAGTTTGTCGGCGGTCTCCTCGTCGTCGACGAGCGAGCGGATCTTCTTCTCCAGGAACGCGCAGAACTCGGCGTTCGCCTCGTCGTCGAGCATCATGTCGGTGTAGTTCGTGGTCATCTTCGCGAAGCCGGGGCTGCGCCAGATCTTCTCGTAGAAGGCCTCGCGTTCCTCGGGCGTGTCCTCGAAGGTCTTGCGGTCGTGAGCCTCGTGCAGGAACCCGACGTTGGAGGCCTCCAACGTCTCCTTGATCGAGGCGAACTCCGCCTTGAGTTCGGCTTGCCGCTCCGCCGATATGGGTTTGTTGTTCAGTGGAGTCGCCCAGCTCGGGGTGCGCTGGTAGACGGTCAACGTGGCGACTTCGTCGGCAATGGCGGGCGCGATCTGCACACCGCTGGAACCGGTGCCGATGACCGCGACCCGCTTGCCGCGGAAATCGACCGGCTCCTTCGGCCACAGTCCTGTGTGGTACGCCTCGCCCGCGAAGTCCTCGCGGCCCGGCACGTCGGGGAACTGTGGGACCGACAGCACGCCGGTGGTGCTGACGAAGTGCCTCGCACGGACGATGTGGCCGTCCTCGGTGTTCAGGGTCCAGCCGGCGGACTCCTCGTCCCAGACGGCGGCGACGACCTTGCTGCCGAATCGGATGTGGCGGCGCAGATCGAATCGGTCGGTGACGTGGTTGAGGTATCGCTCGGTCTCCGGCTGCCCGGCGAACTCCTCGGACCACTCCCAGTCTCGCCACAGCTCTTCGGAGAAGAGATAGCCGTAGGTGTAGCTCTCGGAGTCGAACCGGCACCCGGGATAGCGGTTCCAGTACCAGGTGCCTCCCACACCGTTGCCCTGCTCGAGCAGACGGACGGTGAAGCCGGCCTCTCGCGCGCGGTAGAGCTGGTAGATGCCGAGGATCCCGGCGCCCACGACGACGACATCGACGTCTTCGGCAACCTCGGGGGAACGGTCAGCCATGTGGTCCATCACCTGTCTCGTGTCCTCGTTCCGGTCAGCCCAGAGTGAACGGGTCGCGGGTGCCTCCGGAGAGCTCCACCCAGACCGACTTCGTCTCGGTGTAGGCGTGCACCGCGTCGATCCCGTTCTCCCGGCCCAGCCCGCTCTGCTTCTGCCCGCCGAAGGGCACATCCGGGCCCACCGTGCGGTATGCGTTGATCCACACCGTGCCCGCTTTCAGGGCGTGCGCGACGCGGTGCCCGCGGTGGATGTCCTTGGTCCACACGGAACCGGCGAGTCCGTATCGGGTGTCGTTCGCCAGCGCGATCGCTTCCTCTTCGGTCTCGAACGGCAGCACCGCGAGCACCGGACCGAACACTTCCTCGCAGGCGATCTCGGTGGCCGGAGTCAGACCGGTCAGTACCGTCGGCCGGACGAAGAAGCCACCCAGCTCGGGATCTGGACCGCCGCCGGTCGCGGCGATCGCCCCGTCACCCAACGCGGTGGTGAGCATGTCGGTGACCTTGGTGTATTGGGGGGCGTTGGCGATCGGCCCCATCTCGGTGGCGGGGTCGGTCGGGTCGCCCAGTGCGATGGTCTCCGCCCGCGCTACGACTTTGGCGACCAGCTCGTCGTGGACCGACCTGTGCACCAGCAGGCGGGAGCCCGCCATGCAGGTCTGGCCGGACGCGGCGAACACGCCCGCGATCACACCGTTGGCCGCCGCGTCGAGGTCCGCGTCCGGGAAGACCAGTTGTGCCGATTTGCCACCGAGTTCCAGGGTGACCCGGGCCAGGTGGCCGGCCGCTGCCTTGGCGACGGACATCCCGGTGGGCGTGGAGCCGGTGAAGGCGATCTTGTCGACGTCGGGGTGGGCGACGAGCGCCTGACCGGTGGCGGGCCCGTCCCCGGTCACGACGTTGAACACGCCTGGCGGGAAGCCGGCTTCCTCGACCAGGGCCGCGAAAGCGATCGTGCTGATCGGGGCGTGCTCGCTGGGCTTGACGACGAACGTGCAGCCTGCCGCGAGCGCGGGGGCGAGCTTCCAAGTCAGCAGAAGCAGCGGGGAGTTCCACGGGGTGATGGCGCCGACGACACCGACCGGTTCCCGACGGGTGTAGGCGAAGAAGTTCGGCTTGTCACCGGGGACCGCGGAGCCCTCGAGCTTGTCGGCGAGACCGGCGAAGTAGTGGAACCACTGTGGAAGCGCGGTCAACTGGCCGGACATCTCCCGCAGGAGCTTTCCGGTGTCCCGGGTCTCGAGCAGGGCCAGGTGCTCGGCATCGCGTGCGATCAGGTCGGCGAGCCTGCGCATCAGAGCAGCCCGGCTCGCGCCGGAGAGCGTGCTCCACGGGCCGCTCAAGGCCGCACGCGCGGCGGAAACCGCTGCGTCCACATCGGACTCATCGCCGTCGGGGAGGCTGGCCCAGTTGGTTCCGCTGAACGGGTCGGTGGTGGTGAAGCGGCGCCCCGAGCGTGCTTCGACCTGCTCACCCGCGATTGCCATCGCGTACGGGGTCGGGTGTTGCGCCGCGGCGGTGGGGGAGTCGGTGGACGTGCTCATGCGGTGAGGCTCCTCGGCCGACCGCGGGCACCGGGCGTCGGTCGGACGCTGCGGGCCGCTGTCGGAGGTCGTCGCTGATTCGGGATGGGACGTCACAGGTGCGGAGCTGTCGTGTACCTGGCTGACTTGTCCGCCGAGGGCCGCATTTGTGCGGCCGAATTTTGATCGAGTGTGTCTCGGCCTAGCAGGCCTGTCAACGAACCATTCCAGTTGACAGGACGGAGCTATCCGACGACTATTGGCCGCACATTTCATGCCAGCGCAACGGTGCGCGAGGAGAAGGCGTATGAAGACGTCGGGAGACCCGGGCCTCGGCCTCTTGTTCTTCGGTACGGACGAGTCGTGGCCTCTGGTGGAGTTCGCGGAGGCCGCCGAGGAGCGCGGGTTCGATGCGCTCGCCCTCCCGGAGCACAGCCATATGCCGGTCGCCAGCAGGTACCCCCTCGGGGAGTTACCGGACCGCTACCGCCGGGTACTGGATCCCTACATCGGCATGTCCATGGTCGCGGCCCGGACCACGTTGGAGATCGCCACGTGTGTGTCGTTGCTCGCGCAGCACGACCCGATCACTCACGCGAAGACGGTCGCGACTCTCGACCATCTCTCCGGTGGCCGGCTCACGCTCGGTATCGGCTACGGCTGGAATCGCGCCGAGCTGGCCGACCACGGTCGCCGGTTCGACGAGCGGCGGGCCGTCGTCCGTGACCACGTGACAGTGATGCGTGCCTTGTGGCGGGACGAGGTGGCCGAGTACGCGGGGTCGCATGCGTCCGTGTCGCCGAGCTGGGCCTGGCCCAAACCGGTGGCCGGCTCGGTGCCCATGCTGCTCGGAGTTCAGCCGACCGAGCGGGGCCGCGCGGACGTCGTCGGGTTCGCGGACGGCTGGATGCCCGGCTCCGACGATCAGTTGCCCGACGGTCTGCCCGCGTTGTGCGAGGCCTGGGAGCGCGCGGGTCGCTCCGGAACCCCGACGGTATGGCCGAAGATCAACTTTACGGCGGACGACACCGACCTGCTGACCCGTATCGAGCGGTGCCGCGCGCTCGGCGTCGACAGGATCCTGCTGGATCTGCAGTCCGTATCCCGCGACGACACGATGCGTGTCCTCGATCGCTACGCGGCCCTCGTCGAGAAGAGCAGGCGGTAGCGACCCCTCGAACACCCCCGACCACCGACCACATTGGAGGACATTGTGACCGACACGACGAAAACGTGGCCGCACCACGAGCTCGGGCGGAAAGTCAGCAACTGGGGACGGTGGGGCCCCGACGACGAGATCGGCACTTTGAACTACGTCACCGACGCGAAGCGCGTCGCTGCGGCGCAGCTGGTGCGTTCGGGGCGGGCGTTCGACCTCGGCCTGCCGTTCGACAAGGACGGCCCCTTCAAGGACGGCGGGTTCCGCGTGAACCCGCAGCACATCATGACGCTGCTGCCGTCGGACACGAACACCCCTGACAACCTCATCTCGGCCGACGACATGGTCGTGATGGGCCTGCAGGCCGCGACCCAGTGGGACAGCCTGGCGCACATCGGCTACGACGGGTTCTTCTACAACAACGTGCCCGCCGCCGCGGTGAACAGCTTCGTCGGCGCAGCCCGGAACTCCTTCGCCAAGTCGGTGAAGAACCTGATCACCCGGGGCGTTCTGCTGGACATAGCCGCGCTCAAGGGAGTGGACCGGCTGGAATCGTCGTACGAGATCACCGCGCAGGACCTCAGCGACGCCGAGGAGCGACAGGGTGTTCGGGTGGAATCCGGTGACGTGCTGCTGCTGCGGACCGGGTGGGTCGCATGGTTCCACGAGGGCGACCGCAAGAACTTCCTCGGTAAGGAGCCCGGTCCGGGGCTGGACGCGGTGCCGTGGCTGCACACGCGCGAGATCGCGGCGCTCGCCACCGACAACCACGCGTGCGAGGTGATGCCGAGCGCTGTGGAAGGTGTGGGCGTGCCGTTCCATCAGGTCGTCATCCGCGACATGGGGTTGCTCGTCGGTGAGATGTTCGACTTCGAGGAGCTTGCCACGGATTGCGCCCAGGACGGCGTGTGGGAGTTCCTGTTCAACGGAACCGGCCTCAAAGTCACCGGCTCCGTCGGTTCGCCGATCACCCCGATAGCGCTGAAGTAGCGCCACTCCGGGCGTCCCGGTCGGTTCCGTCCCGGCACCGGAATCGCCACCCGATCCCAACCCCGCGCTTCACACCATCGCTCGTCACACCACTGCTCCTCGGAGGTCCTCATGACCATCACCGCAGACGGTCCGCCGATCGAATCCGCCGTGTCCCCACCACAGGCCGACACGGGCGAACGGTCGATGGTCGGCCGGCTCGACGCTTTGCTGGCCGCGTTCGTCGACCACGACCGGTCGCTTTCGCTGAGCGAGATCAGCCAGCGCGTCGGGTTGCCGAAGTCGACCGTCCACCGGTTGACCGAGCAGTTGTGCAGTGTCGGCTGGCTCGAGCGCAACAGTGGCGGCTACCGCGTCGGCTTCAAGTTGTTGGAGGTCGGCGGATTGGTCCTCCAGCGCAACGGGCTGCGGGAAACCGCCTACGGCCACATCTACCCGCTCGCTCGCAAGACCGGTCTGGCCGTGCAGCTGGCCATCCTGGACGGCGCCGAAGTGGTCTATCTCGACCGGGTGGATCTCGGTGGCCTGGACCTGCCGACCAGGGTGGGCGGCCGCCAGCCTGCCTACTGCACCGGTCTCGGGAAGGCGATGCTCGCGTTCGAGGACGAGGCGGCGCAGGCGACCGCTCTCGCCGACATGCCTGCGCGCACGGCTGCCACGATCACCGACCCGCGGGCCATGCGCGCGGAGCTGGAGACGATCCGCACGTGCGGGTATGCCCTCGACCGTGGGGAGGGCTTCCACGAGATCGCCTGCGTCGCGGCCCCCATTCGCAGTTCGGGACGCGCGATCGGGGCGATTTCGGTGACAGGTCCCATCAGGAGTATGCGCGCTCAACCGCTGGTGCAGGAGATCCGCCGCACCGCGAAGGCGGTATGGGAGGGACGATCCGGGTTCGGGCGTGGCCTGCCTGCCCGCTGAGCGCGCTCAGATCGGCCCGCGGTCGCCGAGCTCGGCGACCGCGGCCGGGTACCCGGCCGTCGGCGGGATCGGAACCTCCGGCTCCCGCATGACCATGTCGAGCCGTCGCTGCGCGATCAACCACTGTCCGGCGTCCTGACGCAGCCGGTCGCGGTAGACGACCTCGCCGCGGTTGAGCAGGGTGGGCCGGTCCTGGTGGATCCACTGGATCCGGCCGTAGCACGTGGCCCAGAATCCGTGTTCGTCCTCGCCGGTGACGTGGGTCGACATGACGTGCAGGGACCAGGCGTACTCGTCGTGGATCGGGACGAAGTTGTCCAGCCACGCGTCGACCCCGTCGAACCGCCCGTGTGGGTACACGGCCACCACGTCCGGCGCGAACAGCGTGCGGAAATGGTCCCAATCGCGGCTGTCGACGGCGAGGGCATAGCCGTTCTGCAACAGTGCGGCCTCGGTGGCGACCGTCGCGATCGTTCCGGACTGCTCACCGGTCCCGGTCCGGTTCACGAAGTCACCGCCGCTCGGTCGCGCAACAGGAAGCTGCGCACCACGTCCTCGAACTCCGCCTTGCGCTCGATCATCGCCCAGTGCCCACAGTCGTAGAACACGTGCAGCTCGCAGCGCTTGATCAGGCGCATCGCGAGAAGCGCACTGTCCAGCGGCGTGACCCGGTCGTCGCGGCCGAACATGATCAGTGAGGGGGCCTGGATACGAGTCAGCATTGCGACCTGGTCCGGGGCACCCGAGGACCGGTCACGCATCGCCTGCAAAGAGGCTTTGTTGTAGAGCTTCTTGAGGTCCGTGGCCTGTTCGGGGTCCGTGGCGGCCTTCCAGCGCATCTCCACGAATTCGTCGGTGAGGATGTCGGTGTCGTAGACCATCGACTCCATCCACGTCCGGAGCTTCTCGTGGCTCGGATCCTCGACGAAGTCGACGAGCAGCTTGATCCCCTCGGACGGCGAGGGATTGAAGAGCGGCAGGCCGATACCGCCGATCGTCGCCAGCTTGCTGACTCGGTCCGGGTGGTCCGCGGCGATCCTGGCGGCGATGGCGCCGCCCATCGAGTTTCCGACGATCGGCAGTGGGCCGAGCTCGAGGCCGTCGAGGAGGTCGACGACGGCCGGCGCCGCCGAGAACAGCGGGTTGGCCTCGGCGGAGTAACTCTTGCCGAAGCCCGGCATGTCCAGCACATAGGTGGTGAAGTCCTGAGCGAACGCAGGCAGGTTGCCTCGGAAGTTGGCCCAGCCGCTGACGCCAGGGCCGGACCCGTGCAACAGCAGGAGCGGTGGCCCGTCGCCGGCGACGTGGTAGTGCAGGTCGCCTCGAGATGTGCGAAGGAACCGGCTGGTCTCGTGGAAGTCGAACTCGGTCGACACGATGAGTCTCCTTGCGGGTGCGATGCGACGACGGCCCGCTCGGAGTCCGAGCCGGGCCGTCGCGTCAGGTGGACCGGCCGGGTTCAGCCGATGTCGCGAGCCGGGCGTCCGGCGACGTGCCTGCCGGCGCGGTAGCCCATCGCCACGCTGGGGCCGATGCAACTGCCGCCGCCGGGGTAGACGCCGCCGAGGACCGACGCGGCGGTGTTGCCCGCCGCGTAGAGGCCGTCGACGACGGGCACCCGGTTGCCGAGCACCCGGGCGTCGGCGTCGATCCGCAGGCCGCCGTTCGTTCCGATGGTCCCGGGCCACTGCTGGATGGCGCCGAAGCGTGGGCCCACAATCGGCTCGACCGGGACGACCTCCGGTCCGGTGAGGGCATGGGTCTGGAGCGGGTCGCCCCAGTCCGGGTCCTCCCCTTTCTCGGCGAACTCGTTGTAGCGCCCGACCGTTGCGGTCAGCGTCGCCGGGTCGATGCCGGTCTTCTCGGCGAGCTCGGCCAGCGAGTCGGCCACGACCAGCCACGGGGGGTTCTCGGCACCGTCCGGGGAGGTCAGGGTGAGCTGGATTCCGGGTTTCGTGCCCTTGATGTCGGCGTCCAGGTGTGCCTCACCGAAGATGATCCAGCCTGGTGGCTTGTTCGGGAAGCCGGGGGTGCGCTGGTCGAACTGTCCGAACGGGTGCGAGAAGTCGTTATAGGTGTAGCCGCCGTGCATGAACCGTTCGCCCTGCTGATTCACGATGATCGAGCCGGGGCCCAGCCCCATCGTCATCTGCGGCAACGGGTTCCCGTCCCGGCCGGTCTCCCAGGGCTCATACACCACGCCGTACCCGAAGAATCCGGTCATGCCGCCGAGCTTGGCGCCGACTTCCATGGCCATGATGTGGCCGTCTCCGGTGTTGGCCCACGGGGTGAGCGGCTTGACGTCGTAGCCGAGATAGGTATGGACCATTTCGGAGTTCCACTCGAAGCCGCCGCAGGCCAGGACGACGCCCTTACGGGCCCCGATCCGCCGGTCTCCCGCGACGATTCCGATGACGGCGCCCTCCGAATCGGTGACCAGTCGCTCGGCTGGAGCGGAGACGCGCACCTCCACGTCGCGGTCGAGCAGGGCCTTGAACAGCGGGCCGATCAATGCCCCGCCCTTGCCCCGCCAGCCTTCCGCGACTCGCTGCGCCAGCACCTCGGGTGTGATCTCACCGCGGCGCAACTCGGGGAAGCTGGCCTCGGCCGGGGGGACCCACGGCCCGCGGTTGATGAGCGCAGCCTTCTCCCCGAGCTCCTTACCAGCCGGGTAGGCCTTGGCCGACAACGTGCGCGGGAAATGCCGCACGCCCGGCATCCGGTTCCCGATCACGGAGTAGTAGTCGTCCAGGTTGGTGTGCGGTTCGGTGTCGTAGGCAGTGTGCTTTTCGAGGTAATCGACCGCTTCCAGCGTCGAGTCGATGTAGACCTCGATCAGCGCCGGGTCGACCGCCCGTCCGTCGGCCAGGGCGGTGACGTAGTCGATCGCATCCTGCCGGTCGTCCCGGTCGGCCACGTGCCGGTTGCACGGCGCCCAGATGTCGCCGCCCGACACGGCGGTCGTGCCGCCGATGTACTCGTCCTTCTCCACGACGAGCACCTCGGCGCCGCCGTCGCGGGCGAGGAGCGCTGCGGTGAGCGCACCCCCGCCACTGCCGACGACGACGACGTCGTAGGACTCGTCCCAGGCATTTGCCGTCTTCTCCGGCACAGCGGCCTCCTGACGCGGTTTCCGATGATGGGGAGCGGGTTTCAGTCCTGCGGCGCGAGCACGGCGGCGCCGGCCGGTCCGAACGCGTTGCGAGCGGAGAGCAGGAAGTGCTGCGTGACGGCGCGGACGTCGCGCATGCGGCGCTGTAGCGGGCAGGACTCGAACAGACCCGTGGTTCCCGAGACGTCGTACGCCGCTTCGACCACGGAGGCACTGACCGACGCCACCCGGGACAGCCTCGCCTTGCGGGCGGCCATCCAGTCCTGTCCCGGTACTCCCGCGGCGACGCTTCCCTGATCCTCCTGGGCGACCGAGTGCAACAGCGTGCGGGCCATGTGCAGATCGGTGGCGAGCTGCCCGACCAGGTACTGCGCGACCGGGTCGGCAGCGAGCTTGCTCTTGGCTGTGGCAGGCGTCTTGTGCTGCGCGATGGCGAGGATGTCGTCCAGCGCGCCCTGGGCGACGCCCAACCCGACCGCGGCGAACTCCAGGCCGAACCGAGCCAGCAGCGGTCGCTGGTCGAGCGGGTGCCGGGGGACCTCGGGCAGCTGGGTGAACGTTCCCGTCCACTCTGCCGGCACGTAGAGATCCTCGACCTTGATGTCATGGCTTCCGGTGCCCTTGAGCCCGCTCACGTGCCAGGTGTCGACGATCTCGACCTCGCTCGGCGGGACGACCGCGAAGCGGGTCAGTGGCGGGCCGTCGCCGGCCGGAGCGCCGTCGACGACGCCGTTGAGGCAGATGTAGTCAGCGCCGGCGCAACCGCTGGCGAACGACCACTGCCCGGTGAACCGGTACCCGTCGCCGTCCTGCACCGCACGTCCGGTCGCGTTGATGACACCGGTGTGCACGACGTCCGGTCCGCCGGCGTAGATCTTGTCGTAGCTCTCCGTCGGTAGGTAGGCGTAGAAGCTTGCGCCCTCGGAACCGACAGCGGAGACCCATGCGACCGACGCGTCCGCGCGGGCGATCTCCTCGATGACGGTCAGCCCCTGATCCGGCCACGCCTCGTCACCACCGTGGCTACGTGGAACGTACCGACGGAAGATCCCGGCAGACCGCAGCTTCTCGACCAGGTCCTTCGGAACCTGTCGGGCGGACTCGATCTCCGTGGCCCGCTCTCGGATCTCGGGCTGGAGCGCACGAACGTTGTCCAGCACGCTTTGCTGCGTCGCATCGGGCGCTTTGTCTCGGTTCACTTTCGTTCTCCTGACGAAATCGGACGATGTATGTCCACAGTCAGCGGTGGACCCAGCCTTTGTCGAACCAGACGGTCTTGAGGTTCTGAACCGGAACGCCCCAGGTTTCGATGTAGGTGACGCCCTCGGGGCCCGCCGTCATGGTGTAGGGGGTGCCGGCCCGGCTGGTGAAAAAGCACCCGGGGCCGACCCGGACCACTTGCGGATCGGATTCGGGTCCATGTTCGATCCAGTACTCGCCCTGAAGTACGAGGACGGTCTCGTCGATATTGTGCAGATGCCGTGGAACGACGAAATTCGGAACCACCCGCAACGGGTTCCGATTGAACGCGGGCAGATCGATCGGCGCGGTGGAGACGAGCATGTTCTCGCCGAAAGTGGCGGCGAAGTCGACGGGTGCATCGGCCAGTGGTCGGCCGTCTTCCCAGAGGTATCGGGGATTCTCCTGCTGCCCGAGTAGTGGCATCGGCATCCAGACGGCGTCATCGAGCAGGCTGGCGAAGGCGATCGACATGAATGGATGATATTCACGGGTACCGTTTCGTTGTCATCACCGATGTCCTGGTGGGTGGGACGGCGGACTCGGCATGGTTCCGGCCAACGGGATGGCGTGGTTGACCCTATTCGGGTACTCACCCAAGTATCCATTCATGGCAATCTTCTTCTTCGACGCCGCGGACGACGCCGGATGGGAGCCTCTGGAGGTCGACCAGGACGACCCCAACGCCTATTGGGCGTCTGGTGGGTTCCTGCGTGACGCTCCGGTGGACGCTCGGGCGACGTTCGAGAAGGCGATCGCGGTGTCGACCTCGGTGGCACCGGGCTTCAAATGGCGGGGCCGCCGTATCCGCGCCGGGTTCGCGGTCCCGACCCGGCACCAGAACATGCGCCAGCTCCGGATCGTGACCAGGGGGTCGCTCCAGGTCGAGTACACCCCGCAAGACGCGAGCACCCCTCGGGCGGAGATCGTCGAGGCCGGCGGCTTCTGGACCGTCGAGGCGGGGCAGCCCTACCGTATGACGGCAGGCTCCGATGGAGTGTCCTATATGGAGTGTTGGGACGGCGATCCCTCGCTCGTGGAGACCTACTGGTACGACGACCCGGCCTGGGTTCGCCGTTGAATCCGCTCCACCACGACCCGAATCACCGTCCCCGAGAGGAGCCCGACCATGCCCGTCCACTCCCTGGGCTATCTGCGCTTGGAATCCACCGACCTTCCCGCGTGGGAGGTTTTCGCCGGGGAGTTTCTCGGCCTCATGCCGGTGCACACCGAGGATGATCACTCGCTCCGCTACCGCATGGACGAGTACCCGCCACGGCTCGTCGTGGAGCCGGGCTCGGAGAGCCGCATGACCGCACTGGGCCTCGAGGTCCTGAATGCTCGCGATCTCGCCCGCACGGTGGCGGCCGTCGAGGCCGCCGGCATCAAGGTGACCGCGGGAACCGCCGAGGAGTGTGCCGAGCGCCGGGTCACCGGGTTCGCACGGTTCGACGACCCGGGTGGCAACCCGGTCGAGCTGTTCTACGGGCCCGTCCTGGACCACCAACGCGTCCAGCTACCGACGGTGACTTCCTTCGTCACCGGTGATATGGGCATGGGGCATGTGATCATCACCGGTGAGGACGGGCCCGCCCTGCTGGAGTTCTACACCGAGGTGCTGGGCTTCTTCGAGCGCAACACCATGGGGTCGGAGCGGGGTAAGCCGGTGTGGTTCCTGAGTTCCAACGACCGGCACCACACAGTCGGTGTCACCGGAGCGCCCGGGCCGGGGCGACTGCTGCATCTCATGGTCGAAGCGTCCACTCTGGACGACGTCGGGCTGGCGCTGGACCGCGCCGCGCGGCTCGAGGTGCCGATGATGAACACCTTGGGCAAGCACACGAACGACTACATGGTGTCGTTCTACGTCTACTCGCCGGAGCGTTACGCCATCGAGTTCGGGTACGGCGGTCGGCGCGTGCCGGGGGAGCAGCCGACGTACGAGATCACCGAGGGTGCTTTCTGGGGCCACCACTTCACCCCGCCGCCCGCCGCCTGACCCGCCACCCACACACAGAGTCGTAGACCCGGAGGACGACGAGATGATGGATCTCGACACACTCGGCCTGCCTCCCTTTCCCTGGGGAGAGGTCTTCCACCTCGGTATTCGGGTGGTCGATCTCGAGGCAGCCCAGGAGGAGCTCACACGCACCCTCGGTGTCGGCTGGACGGTACCGTTCTCGCACTCCATGGAGGTGTGGTGGCCGGACGGCGGCATGCGTGCCGCAGACCTCACGATCTCCTTCAGCCAGGAGGGTCCGGTGCACATCGAGCTGTTGCAGGGTTCGCCGGGCAGCTTCTGGGACACCGAGATCGGCGGTGCCGGCCTCCACCACGTCGGCGTCTGGGTCGAGGACGTGACCGCGGTGAACACCGAGCTGGTCGCGAAGGGGTGGCAGGTCGAGCTCGCCGGCGCCGCTCCCGAGGACGGTTACGGTGGCTTCACCTACATCCGCTCCCCGAGCGGTGTCCTCTACGAACCCGAGTCCTGCCTCAACGGCGCCAAGGAACGCTTCGACCGTTGGTACGCCGGTACCGACCCGCTCTTCTGATCAGCCCGCTCACCCACCCGGACCGCACGGAGCACCGCCCCTGTGGCGGCTTGCCGCCGCGCCCCACCGTCGTCGTCGACTCTGGAGGCGATTCGCAGTGAAAACCACCGCGCACGAGCCCTGCCGCCCGTCGGCGCCGACCCCCGGACGGGACCGATGACCGCGACCACGCCGCAGGGCCGCAAGGACTCCGGGCGACGGGTTCGTCGTCGCGCCACCTGGGGCATGGTCGGAGAGCGTGTCGGACGGGCCGTACTGGTCGTCCTCATCGCGACCGGGGCCGTGGTCGTGCTGTTGGCGCTGACCCCGGGCACCGCTGCCGAGGCGATCCTCGGTGAGAACGCGACGCCCGAGGCCGTGGCCGCACTCAACGCCGAGCTGGGCTACGACCGCCCCTTGTGGGAGCAGTATTTCTCCTGGCTGGGTAACGCCGTGACCGGCGACCTCGGTGTCTCGCCGATCAATGGCGAACCGGTGACCGACGCGATCCTGGCGCGGCTGCCGGTCACTCTGGAGATCGCCGTCCTGGGCCTGCTCATCGGCCTCGTCGTGTCGGTCTTCCTGGCCATCGTCTCGGCCACGACGGAGGGCAGTGCGCTGGACAGGGCGATCTCCGGCCTGTCGTCGGTCCTGCTCTCGGTTCCGGCGTTCGTCGCGGGTCCCGTGCTGATTTATCTGCTCGCCGTGCAGACAGGGGCCTTCCCCGTCTCCGGCTGGAACCACATCGAGGACGGACTCGGGCCGAATCTGGCCAGCGCTTTCCTTCCCGCGCTCGCCATCGCGCTCAACGAGATCGCGGCCTTCCATCGTCTGCTGCGGGCGGACCTCATCGGCACGCTGCGGGAGGACTTCATCGCCGCGGCGCGGGCGAAGGGCATGTCCCGCGGCTACGTGATGTTCCGGCACGCCCTGCGGCCGTCGTCGTTCTCCTTGATCACGGTCATGGGCATCAACCTCGGCCGGTTGATCGGCGGCACGGTCGTCGTGGAGGTCCTGTTCGGACTGCCCGGCCTCGGGCAGCTCGTCGCCACTGCGATCACCGAACGTGACGCCATCACCGTGCAAGGCATCGTCGTCTTCATCGCCGTCGTCTACGTCGCCGTCAACACGCTCGTCGACCTCAGTTACGGGTTCTTGGACCCGCGTGTCCGGAAGGCAGGTCGGTCATGAGTACGGTCGCCACCACGGCGTCACCGCAGTCCGATGCGTCGGGGCCTGCGATCCCGGTCGTCCCCGAGGCGCGCCGCAAGCGCTCCGTCGTCGTCTACCTCTGTTACGGCTGGCTGGGTCTGATCATCCTGGGCGCGATCTTCGCGAGCGTGCTGCCGATCGCGGATTACGACGAGGCCGTCGGGAGTTCCCGCCTGGTGCCGGGACTCGGCTCGCTCGACCTGTTGCTGGGCACGGACTCCTACGGCCGGTCGATGCTCTCGCGGATCGTGTACGGCGCCCAGGTGTCGTTGGTGGTCGGCACGGCCGCCGGCCTCCTCGGCTGTGTCGTCGGCACGCTGCTCGGCACGATCGGCGGCTACTTCCGTGGGCGTATCGACTGGTTCGTCACGCTGATCACCGATTCCATGCTGGCCTTCCCGCCGTTGATCATGCTGCTCACGTTGACGTCGATGCTGTCGCCGAGCGTTCCCACCATCACCGTCGGCCTCGCGATCGTCACCGTTCCGACTTTCACCAGGCTCACGCGGGCGACCACCATCTCGTGGTCCTCGCGCGAGTTCGTCCGGGCGGCGAAGAACATGGGGGCCGGCCCCTTCCGGATCCTCACCAGGGAGATCCTGCCGAACGTGCTGCCGACGCTCGGCGCGTACTTCCCGATCGTCGTCGCGGCAATGATCGTGGCGGAGGGGTCGCTGAGCTTCCTGGGTCTCGGTGTCCCGCCGCCGCAGCCCAGCTGGGGCGGGATGATCGACGATGCGAAGAACTCGCTGGCGACGAACCCGCATCTCGTGTTCATTCCGGCCGCCGTCATCTTCCTGACGGTGTTCTCCCTGAACCAGGTCGGCGACCACCTGCGTCATCGCTTCGATCGCACCATGCAGGACTGAGCCGTGGCCACACCGACGAAAAAGGACGTGACCGTGACGATGCAGTCGAGAAACGGCGCGAGTTCCCGGGAGGCGAAGGATGAGTGAACCCCTGCTCGAGGTCCGCGACCTCCGGGCCTACATCGGCTCGCCGCGCGGCACGGTCAAGGCGGTCGACGGCGTGAGCCTGGCTGTCGACCGTTCTCAGGCGCTGGGGATCGTGGGTGAATCGGGATCGGGCAAATCGGTCATGGCGCGGGCCATTATGGGGCAGATGCCGCCCCGTTCGGCCCGGACCGGTGAGGTGCTGTTCCAGGGCCGAGACCTGCTCGGCCTCAGCCGCAAACAGATCGAGACCGTATGGGGCAAGCAGATCGCGATGGTCTTCCAGGACCCCGGGCGTTCGTTGAGTCCCGTCGTCAAGGTGGAGCGGCAGCTGACCGAGGGGATGCGTCGCCACCTGGGCGTCTCGAAGTCCGAGGCCGCGTCGCGGGCCCTCGACCTGCTCAACGAGGTCGGCGTGCCGGATCCCGAACGACGGCTGCAGAACTACCCCCACGAACTCTCCGGCGGGATGCGACAGCGCGTCATGATAGCGATCGCGCTGGCCTGTGAGCCGGACCTGCTGATCGCCGACGAGCCGACCACGGCACTCGACGTGACGATCCAGCGGCAGATTCTGGACCTGCTCCGCCGGGTCCAGACCGAGCGCGGTATGTCGCTGATGCTGATCAGTCATGACCTCGCCGTCGTCGCGGGCTGCACTGACCGGGCGTCGGTGATGTACGCGGGCAAACTGGCCGAGATCGGAGCGACCCGGCAGGTCTTCGAGTCCCCGCAGCACCGCTACACGCGTGCGCTGCTGGGCGCGACTCCCTCGATCGACCACGACCGGCACACGCCGTTCACCCTCATCCGAGGCACGCTGCCACCTCCCACTGACCCACCGCCCGGCTGCCGGTTCGCGCCGCGGTGCGACCACGCACTCGACGCGTGCGTGGAGCCCGGCCCGGACATGGTCGACGTCGGCACCGACCACCGGGTCGCGTGCCTGAACCGTGCGGAGCCGGAGGCACCGGTTGCCGCCGAGGAAGACGAGGTGCGCGTTGGCGGGTAGCGGAACGGCTCACCTGCGGGGCGCGGACACACTGCTGTCCGTTGAGGACCTCGAGGTCGAGTACACGTTGAAGGGAACCTCGTTCAAGGCCGTCGCCGGAATCAGCTTCGACATCAGGCAGGGGGAGACCCTTGGCATTGTCGGCGAGTCGGGCTGCGGGAAGTCCACGACGGGGCGGGCCGTACTGAGACTGGATCCGATAGCGGACGGTCGGATCCGCTACGGCGACGAACAGGTGCATACGCTTCCGACCCGGCAGGTGCGCGAGCTACGCCGTGACATGCAGATGATCTTCCAGGATCCCGTCGGTTCGCTGAATCCACGACGGGAGGTGCGAGACCTCGTCGTCGAG
>NZ_JACIBS010000006.1:0-112586 GCF_014195435.1 Prauserella sediminis
ACGGCCGCCCAGGCCGAGGGCCTCGCGCTCGTCGCGTCCGGAACCCCCGCGCTCGCCGGCCCCACCGTTCCGCTCGGGCCGGACCCCCAGTACGCCGAACTCGACGGCCTCTACCGGGGACTGATCGGCGACTACGAGGGCTGCGGCTGCCATGTGCACGTCGGCGTGCCCGACCGGGAGGCAGCCGTCGTCGCCGTGAACCACCTGCGCCCGTGGCTGCCCACGCTGCTCGCGCTGTCGGCCAACTCGCCGTACGACCGCGGACACGACACCGGATACGCCAGCTGGCGGACGGTGCAGCATTCACGCTTCCCCACCGCGGGTGTCCCTCCCCGGTTCGCCGGCGTCGCAGAACACGACGCGCTGGTCGACCGCCTCGTCACGTCCGGAGCCCTCGGCGCCCAGTACACGACGTTCTGGCTCGCCCGCCCCTCCCCCGTGCTGCCGACCGTCGAGGTGCGCGTCGCCGACACCGCGACCACACCCGACGAAGCCCTGTTGCAGGCGCTGCTGTGCCGCGCCCTCGTCGACACGGCCCTCGGCGCCCCGGGTTCGGCCGGCACCGGAAGCGGTGAGCCGGCCGGGGAGCAGCAGGCCGGGGAGGCAGCGCCGCTCGAGGAGATACTCCCCGCAGCGGTGTGGTCGGCCGCCCGGTACGGCCTCAGCGGCCGCGGTGTCGACCCGTGGACCGGCCACACCCGCCCCGCGGCCGAGCTCGTCGACGATCTGCTGGGCCACGTGCGTCCCGCGCTGGAACGCTCGGGCGACGCCGACCTCGTCGATGCACTCGCCCGCCGAGTGCTCTCCGAGGGTTCGGGTGCACAGCGTCAGCGCCGCGCAGCGGCAAGCGGCATCCGGAACGCCATGCGCACCGTCGCCGACGACACGATCCGCGACCTGCCCGAGTAAGGCTCAGCCGTACAGCAGCCGGTGCACACCGGCGACCGCTGCGGCATAGGCACCGCCACTCGCACCGGCGCGGGCCACCGCGGCCCGCGCAGCGTTCGCGCCGGGACCGCCGTGCACCGCACCGCCGGGGTGAGCGGACGCGCCGGCCAGGAACAACCGGTCGACCGGCGTGTCGGCACGGCCCAGCCCCGGAACGGGCCGGAACACGAGCTGCTGGTGCATCGCCGAGCTGCCCCCGCCGACCGCGCCTTCGACGAGCGCCGGGTTCGCGCGCTCCAGTTCCCCCGGCCCCTGCACCAGCCTGCCGCGGACGCGGGCACGGAAGCCCGGGGCGTGCCGTTCGAGGAGCGTCTCCATCCGATCGGTGAACCTGCGGAGCCGATCGCCGTCCCAGACGAGTCCGCGGGGCACGTGGGTGTAGGCCCACGCGGACTCGCTCCCTTCCGGTGCCCGCGACCGATCCGCAACGGCCATCTGCCCGATCACCAACATCGGGTCGGCGGGCACGGTGCCGAGCTCGACATCGAGTCCGTACCGGGCGAGGCCGTCGAGGTCACCACCGAGGTGCACCGTGCCCGCTCGTGCCGCCTCCGGGGCCGTCCACGGAATCGGCCCCGACAGCGTCCAGTTCACCTTGACCGTGGCCGCGTCCCATTCGAACCGGCGAAGATCACCGCGCAGGCGGGCAGGTAGCACGTCCTCGTCGAGCATGCGGCCGTACAGCAGCGGCGCGGGCACGGCCGCCAGCACCGCACGGCGTGCCCGCACCGGCGTGCCGGCGAGCACTCCCATCGCCCGACCTCGGCCCGTGAACACCCGCGTCACGGGCCTGCCGCACTCGATGCGCCCGCCGCGGGCCGTGAGCCGCCGCGTCAGTGCCGCGGTGAGCGCACCGGACCCGCCGTCCGGTACGGGGAATCCGACGTCCTGCGCCAGCATCGACAGCAGCCACCCGAAGACCGCGCTGCCCGCCTGCGCCGGGCCCAGGTCGGTGTGGAGCGCGTTGCCGGCAGCCAGGACCGGGGCGCCCGCGCCGCGGAATCGCTCGCGCGCCCACGCCGTCACGGGCATCGCGACCATCCGGGCGAGTCGCATCCCGTCCGCCGTGCCCGCGGCCCGCGCCAGCCGGCTTGCCGCGCGTACCGGTGGGAACGGCGACAGCAACGCCTCCAGCAGGGGTTCACGGATCCGGTGCCACAGCTCAACCTCTTCGCGCCATGCCGCCCCGTCTCCCGGCGCGAACGCCGCCAGCGACGCCGTCGTTTCGTCGAGATCGCGGGACACGAGCGCAGCCCGGTCGTCCGGCAGCACGTGCGCCAGCGCGGCTGGCGCGTGCCGCCAGGCCAGCCCGTAGCTTTCGAGCCCCAGACCGGCGATGACCGGCGAGGCGGCGGCCATCGGGTAAAAGGCGCTGAACAGGTCCGTCACGAAGCCGGGTTCGATCGCCTCGGCACTGCGCACGGCACCGCCCGGGGTCGCAGTCGCCTCCAGCACGAGGACGTCCCAGCCCGCGTCGGCGAGGAGGTTCGCCGCGACGAGCCCGTTCGGCCCCGCACCGATGACCACGGCGTCGGCCGTCTCCGAGGAATACCGCACGCGCCCTGCTTACCCCAGAGCCGCCCGGTACGCCGGACAGCGCCCCGCACGGAAGCCGGTCCGGCGTGGCCCGCGACACCACCACCGCGTCCCGGCCACCACCGGCAGGGCACTTCGCCTACAGTGCCTCCGGACCACGAGCTGGAGGCGAACATGACAGAGCGGCACGGTGCGGTGCGCAAGCTGGCGGAAGCGGCGAGCCGGTGGTTCGCACTTCTCGTCGTACTCGGAGTGGCCGTCGGTCTACTGGCGCCCGACCAGTCGGCGACGCTCGTGGAACACGTGCCGCTGCTGCTCGGCGTGATCATGTTCGGCATGGGGCTCACGCTGCGGGGAGCCGACTTCGCCCTCGTCGCACGCCGCCCCCTCGCCGTCCTGTTCGGACTCGTGGCACAGTTCCTGATCATGCCGCTCACGGCATGGGGCATCGGTCAGCTGTTCGGACTCTCCGGAGCCCTGCTCGTGGGCATGGTGCTGGTCGGTTCCGCACCGGGTGGCACGGCGTCCAACGTGGTCGTCTACCTCGCCAAGGGCGACGTGGCGCTGTCGGTGACGTTGACGTCGGTGTCGACGCTGCTGGCACCACTGCTCACCCCGTTGCTCGTGCTGCTCCTCGCGGGATCCGATCTGCCCGTCGGCTTCGGCGACCTGTTCGTCTCCATCGCACAGGTCGTGCTCCTGCCGGTCATGGCGGGCCTGATCATCAGAGCGCTCGCGGACCGGTACGTCCGCCTGGTGCTGCCCTATCTGCCCCTGGTGTCGGTGCTCGGCGTGGCGCTGGTCGTGACGGCGGTCGTCGGCGCGAACGCCGGCACGATCGCAGAGAGCGGGGTGCTGCTCATGCTCGCGGTCGTCGCCCACAACTCGGTGGGCCTGGCACTCGGCTACGGCGCCGCGCGGCTCGCCGGTCTCGACGAGTCCGCACGGCGCGCCGTGAGCGTCGAGGTCGGCATGCAGAACTCGGGGCTCGCCTCGAGCCTCGCCACGACCCACTTCACCGCGGCGGCCGCACTGCCCGGCGCGCTGTTCTCCGTGTGGCACAACCTCTCCGGCGCGCTGCTCGCGACGTTCTGGGCTCGCCGTCCCACGTCGTCGGCGGCCACGGCGCCCGACGAGCACACCGGCGCCTGACCTCCGCAGCACGCCCTCGCGGCGCCCCGTTCCAGCGAAGGAGCACTCCCCCGATGTCCTCCTCCCTCGGAGATCTGCGCATCGTCGACTTCTCCCGGGTCCTCGCCGGGCCGTTCGCCACGATGCTGCTGGCCGACCTGGGCGCCACCGTCGTCAAGGTCGAACGCCCCGGCACGGGCGATGACACCCGGGCGTGGGGCCCGCCGTACGACGACCTCGGTGAGGCGACCTACTACCAGGCCGTCAATCGCAACAAGGAGTCGGTGACGCTCGATCTGCGCACCGATGAGGGCATCGCCCGCGCACGGGAGCTCGCCGCGGGCGCGGACGTCGTGGTCGAGAACTTCCGCCCGGGCCTGATGGACGAGCTCGGGCTCGGCTACGAGGAGCTTCGGGCCGCCGACCCCGGGCTGATCTATTGCTCCATCACCGGGTTCGGGGCCGGTGCCGGTGCGCAGCTTCCGGGATACGACCTGCTGATCCAGGCGCTCGGCGGCCTGATGAGCGTGACGGGTCGGCCCGACGGTGAACCGCAGAAAGTCGGCGTCGCCCTCGTCGACGTCCTGTCCGGGCAGTTCGCCACGGTCGGCATGCTCGCCGCGCTACGACATCGCGACGCGACCGGCGAGGGCCAGCGCGTGGAGGTGAACCTGCTGTCGTCGTTGCTCGCGGCGCTGGTCAACCAGAGCTCGGCCTACACCTCGGGCGGTGTGGTGCCCCAGCGGATGGGCAACGCGCACCCCAGCGTCGCACCGTACGAGGTGCTGCCCTGCGGCGACGGGGAGCTCGTCCTCGCCGTCGGCAACGACCGGCAGTTCCGGACCCTGTGCGAGCAGCTGGGCGAGGCCGAGCTCGGCACCGACGCCCGGTTCGCCACCAACACCGCCAGGGTCGACCGCAGGGAGGAACTGCGCGAGCACCTGATCCGGCTGCTGAAGGCCCGCGATGCGCGCACGTGGGCCGACCTGCTCACCGAGGCGCGGGTTCCCGCGGGGGTCGTCAACGACATGGCGGGCGCGTTCCACCTCGCCGCCCAACTCGGGCTCGATCCCGTCGTCGGGATCGCACGTCCCGACGGCACCGAGGTTCGCCTCCCCAGAAACCCGATCGGCCTGTCGGCCACCCCGCCGTCCTATCGCTGCGCGCCGCCGCCGCTCAGCGACGACTGACGCCGTCCGGCCGCGACGCCGAAGTCCATGTCCTCGGTGACGCTGCCGTGGCGCAGGTGCCACACGTCGCGGACGTAGTTCTGATGGAGCCGCCAGGGGGCCGCATGCCCCTGCTTCGGCATCCGGTCGATGCTGCGAAGCACGTACCCGGCCTGCAGGTCGATCAACGGCTCCGCGGGCCGGTCACCGGGCGGCAGCACCGGGGTCGCGCTGTCGAGGTCGTGCTCGTCGAGGTGCGTGAGCAGCCGGCACACGTACTCGGCGACGAGATCGGCCTTCAACGTCCACGACGCGTTCGTGTAGCCGATCGTCATCGCGAAGTTCGGCACGCCGTCGAGCATCATGCCCTTGTAGGTCACGGCCTTGCCGACGTCGACCGGCTCGCCGTCGACGTCGAGGGCGATGCCGCCGATGGCGAGCAGGTTCAGACCCGTCGCCGTCACGACGATGTCCGCGGCCAGTTCGGCGCCCGAGGTGAGCCGGATGCCGTCGGGGGTGAACGTGTCGATGGTGTCGGTGACGACCGAGGCGTCGCCGCGCCGCAGTGTGCGGAACAGGTCGCCGTCCGGCACGAAACACAGCCGCTGGTCCCACGGGCGGTACTCGGGTGAGAAATGCCGGTCGACGTCGAACCCGTCGGGCAGCGCCGACCGGACACCCCGCTCGATCAACTGGCGCACGAGTCCGGGCGCGCGGCGGCTGAGCCGGAAGAACAGGCCCATGGTCAGCGCGTTCTTCCATCGCACCACCGGGAAGGTCACGCTGTCGGGCAGCACGCGCTTCAGCAGCCGCGCGAGTGGATCGACCGAGGGCAGTGCCATCACGTAACTCGGCGACCGCTGCAGCATCGTCACGTGTGCGGCGTCGGACGCCATTGCGGGCACCAGTGTGACGGCGGTGGCACCGCTGCCGATCACCACCACGCGGCGGCCGCGGTGTTCGAGCTCCTCGGGCCAGTGCTGCGGGTGGACCAGCCTGCCCTCGTATCGGTCCACGCCCGGCAACTGCGGCGTATATCCCTCGTCGTAGCGGTAGTAACCCGAGCAGACGTACAGCAGCGAACACGTCAGCGTGACCTGCTCGCCGGTGTCGGACCGATGTGCGGTGACCGTCCACAGTGCCCGATCGCTCGACCAGGACGCCGCGTCGACCCGGTGATGGAACCGGATCCGCTCGTCGATCCCGAACTCGCGCGCGGTGTCGCGGATGTACTCCCGGATCGACGGCCCGTCGGCGATCGCCTCGGCCCGTCGCCACGGGCGGAAACCGTAGCCGAGCGTGAACATGTCCGAATCGGACCGCACCCCGGGATAGCGGAACTGGTCCCAGGTGCCGCCGATCGCACCGCGCGCCTCGAATACGGCCACCGTGCGGCGCGGATGCCGCTGGCGTAGCCGGCAGGCCGCGCCGATGCCTGCCAGCCCTGCTCCCACGACGAGCACGTCCACGTGTTCGGCGGGCATGGCGCTGTGTTCGGCGGGCATGGCGCTCCTCCGCACCCGGGGCGACACCGCCGTCGCCCGACCGCGGTCGACGCTACCGATCACGCCC
Source organism: Prauserella sediminis (assembly GCF_014195435.1). Taxonomy (NCBI): domain Bacteria; kingdom Bacillati; phylum Actinomycetota; class Actinomycetes; order Pseudonocardiales; family Pseudonocardiaceae; genus Prauserella; species Prauserella sediminis. Next base: position 6,357 of record NZ_JACIBS010000006.1, read on the forward strand.
GCACGGTGCCACGGCCTACATCGGTCACGCCGGCGCCGGGGCCCACATCCACCACTTGACGAAACCTGTACCGGCCACTAAAACTTCACTACAACAGCCGAGTTACTGAACCCCAAATGGCAGTTTTCCGGAGCGAGAGCGCATGACCCTGAACGATCTGGACGACGAGCACCGGCCGACGTTCACCACGGGCCAGGCGGCCGACATCCTCGGCGTCGAGCAGCCGTTCCTGCGGAGCCTCGACACGGCAGGCGTGGTTTCCCCCGAACGTTCCGGCGGCGGCCACCGGCGCTACTCCCGGCATCAGCTCGGCCAGGCGAGTCGCATGCGCGCGCTGTTCGACGAAGGCATGAACCTCAACGCGGCGCAGCGCATCCTCGCGCTCGAATACGAACTCGACGCGGCCCGCCGGGAGATCACGGCGCTGCGCAGGCGACTCGGAGAGCCGCCCGACAGCGCCTCCGCTGACGCCTGAGCACGGGCGCGACCCCATACCACCGCAGCACTCCAGCGCATCCCACACCGCGCACCGGCACCGCCGGACTGCGGACACCGCGTACCGGGCGGGCCGAACCCGGCCGGCCCGGGCGTGAACCGCCGGCGCATCACACACGCCGGCCAGAACGAATCGAGGTGATCATCAGTGGACGTCTACGATTGGCACTCGACGGAACCGGCACTGCACGCCTACATCTCGGCCGTCGCCACCGCACTCGCACCGGCCGACGCCGCTGCCGCGCAGTACACCTGCGACGCCTCCACCACTCCTGCGGGCGCGTACATCGCCGTGGACGGGAGTCTTCCCGGCTTCCCTGACCGCGACGTCGCTCTCATCTGGGACGAACGGCACGGCTGGGGCGTCGCGATCGAGACCCACTGCGGTGAGGACCTGCTCATGGTGTCCTACCTCGGCGGCAACGACCCCGTGCCCGAGCCGGAACGCGTGGCACGGTTCGCTCGCAGGGTTCACGACGGTGCGATGCCAGGACATCTCGACCCACCGGAGTTCGCCACGCTGCCCGACCTGCCCCGGCGGCTGTCCGCGGCCGCCGCCACCGCGGACGTCCCCGCACCGGAAGCCACCTCCGCGGCGCACGTGCTCTGACACCGGGCCGCTCTGACACCGAAGCGCTCTGCAATCGGACCGCTCCGGCACCGAAGCCGCGGGGTCAACCCGCCCAGTGCGCGGGGACGCGTGCCCAGTCGGGCAGCCGGGTGGCCGCGTCCCCGCGGGCGGCGTCCAGCTGCGCCTGGGTCAGGAACAGCGTCTCGGCCACCGCAGCACCCGCCAGATCGGCACCGCGCAGGTCGGCGCCCGTCACATCGGCCAGCGCGAGGTCCGCTGCCCGCAGGTCGGCACCGAGCAGCACCGCACCCCGGAGGTTCGCGCCCCGCAGGTCCGCTCGACGGAGGCCCGCCCCGACGAGGTCGGCGCCTCGCAGCTCACGTCCCGCGGCCTGCGCCCGCACCAGCTCGCTCGCCCGCGAGAGAACCGCGTTGGCCCCGGCCCAGTGCTCGGCGAGGGACGTCCGCGCGAGCTCGTCGAGTCCGCGTCCGGCAAGGCGTTCGGTCGCGGTGATCGTCCCGTCCAGCTCGGCGTGCACCTCGGCCGCCGCCGCGATGCCTCGCGCCTCGTGGAGGTAGTACAGCAGCTCGTGCAGATCGCGGAGCACCGGATAGGCCGCGAACATACGCCGCGCCCTCGCAGCATCGCCCCGCCAATCGCCACCCGCCCGTGCGGCCACGCTCTGCCCCGCACCGAAACAGTCGTACACGGTGCAGCCGGGGAATCCCCGCTCGCGCAGTGTGTCGTGGACACCGCACCACGAGTCGTCCCTGAGATGCGGACACGGTGTCTCCGCGGGCTTGGTGATCGCGAAATCGGCCGAGGCCACGAAACCCGGCGCCACGCAACAGATTCCGTAGCACCGGCCGCAGTCCGCCCGCAGCCGGTCCCGGAACTGCCCGTCCGGTGTGGACTCCTCAGTCACGCTCTCCCCTGAATCCTCGATACTGCGTGTTCGGGTACGCGGGTCACCGGAACCACATCACCGGTACCGCACCGACCGCCCGAATCCACCGGATCCGACTCGCCCGACGGCCACGTCCAGCCTAGGCCCGGCGCCGCTACGCTCGAGCACCACACCGAATCCACCACACCCGAACGTGCCGCGGGCGGAATCCGACACCGCCGCCGAGGAAAGGACATGCGCCGATGAGCACGCTGCAGACGCTCGACCGAGGCCTGCGCGCGCTCGACGTGATCTCCCAGGCACCCGGCGGCATGTCGGTCGCCGAGCTCGCGCGCAGGCTCGACGTGCACCGCGCCATCTGCTATCGCATCGTGTCCACGCTCGAGGAACACCAGCTCATCGCCAGAACCGAGGACGGGAAACTGCGCCTCGCCGTCGGCGTGTCGGTGCTCGCGGCCCGCTTCGAACCCCAGCTCCATCACGACGTGCGGCCCCTGCTGCAGGAACTGGCCAACGAGACGCGGGCGACGGCCTTCCTGTCCGCGGCCGAGGGCGGCGACTGTGTCGCGTTGCAGGTCGCCGAGCCGGATGCGCAACTCCTGACGGTCGGCTACCGGGTCGGCAGCAGGCATCCGCTGTCGAAGGGTGCCGCCGGCATCGCGATCCTCGCCCGGCGCCCGGAACAGCCCGACGACCCCGCCGCGGTGGTACGCGCCCGCCGGGACGGCTACAGCCTCACCCGCGGCGAACTCGAGCACGGCGCCGTCGGTGTCGCGGCGGGAATCGGCGTTCCCGAGGGAAGGCATGCGGTCGGGCACGCCGAACGGTCGGTCGGCGTCGTGGCGATCGAGGGCCTCGACACCGACAGGGCCGCCCACGCCGTCACCCGCGCGGCACGACGACTCGAAGAGCTCCTCACGGCCTGACGCAGCGGCCACCCCGGCGCGTCAGGCGTCCGTTCCCGTTCTCCCGGCCGACGGTCACCGCGGATCCCGCCGGCCGCCGTGCCGACGTACTGCCGCGTCGCTGCCCCACTTGACGCCCCCACCGGACCCGCTTACCTTCCTGGTGTTCGCTATTCGACTCAGCGTGTGCGTTATTAGTAACATACCAGGTCATAGCAACTGCGCGAGTCGAAGCAGAGACGCCGAGGAGGGCGCCGATGAGCACGGAGTCGTGTCCCGTCGACCACGCCGACCGTCCGACGGATCCGGTCTCGGGTTGTCCCGTCAGCGTCGGCGCGGCGGCGTTCGATCCGTTCGGCGACGCGTACCAGGCCGATCCGCCGGAGGCCGTGCGCTGGTCCCGCGACGAGGAGCCGGTGTTCTACAGCCCGTCGCTCGGCTACTGGGTCGTGACGCGCTACGACGACGTGAAGGCCGTCTTCCGCGACAACATCACGTTCTCCCCCTCGATCGCACTCGAGAAGATCACGCCCGTCTCCGACGAGGCCATAGCCACCCTCGAACGCTACGACTACGCGATGAACCGGACCCTCGTGAACGAGGACGAGCCGGAGCACATGCCGCGCCGCCGCGTGCTCATGGACCCCTTCACCCCCGACCGGCTCTCCCACCACGAACCGATGGTCCGAAGGCTGACCCGGGAGTACGTCGACCGGTTCGTCGATGCGGGCAAGGCCGACCTCGTCGACGAGATGCTGTGGGAGGTGCCGCTCACGGTCGCGCTGCACTTCCTCGGTGTACCCGAGGAGGACATGGCGACGCTGCGGAAGTATTCGATCGCCCACACGGTCAACACCTGGGGCAGACCGTCCCCCGAGGAGCAGCTCACGGTCGCCGAGAACGTCGGCAAGTTCTGGCAGTACGCGGGCACCGTGCTGGACAAGCTCCGGCGTGACCCGTCCGGCGACGGCTGGATGCCCTACAGCATCCGCAAACAGCGGGAGTTCCCCGACGTCATCACCGACTCTTATCTGCACTCGATGATGATGGCCGGCATCGTCGCGGCCCACGAGACGACGGCCAACGCCGCCGCCAACGCACTGAAGCTGCTGCTGGAGAACCGCACGGTGTGGGAGGAGCTCTGCGCCGACCCCGGACTGATCCCCAACGCGGTCGAGGAGTGCCTGCGGCATTCCGGATCGGTGGCCGCATGGCGGCGGCTCGTCACCTCCGACACCACGGTCGGCGGCGTGCCTATCCCGGCGGGCGCGAAGCTGCTGATCGTCAACTCCTCGGCCAACCGCGACGAACGGCACTTCGAGGACCCGGACAGCGTCGACATCCGCAGGGACAACGCGACCGAGCACCTGACGTTCGGCTACGGCAGCCACCAGTGCATGGGCAAGAACCTCGCGCGGATGGAACTGCAGGTGTTCCTCGAAGAGCTCACCCGCAGGCTGCCGCATCTGGACCTGGTGCCCGGTGAGCGCTTCACCTACGTCCCGAACACGTCGTTCCGCGGCCCGGAGCACCTGTGGGTGCAGTGGGACCCCGCCGCCAACCCCGAACGCACCGACCCGGCGCTGTTGCACACCCGGCACCCGGTGCGTATCGGCGAGCCCACCACCCGCGGCCTCAGTCGCACCCTCACCGTGGAACGGGCCGAACCCGCCGCCCGCGACGTCGTCGAGATCACGCTCGCCGCACCGGCCGGCACACCGCTCCCTTCGTGGTCCCCCGGCGCCCACATCGAGCTGCAGCTCGGCGACGACGTCTCCCGGCAGTACTCACTGTGCGGCGATCCCGAGGACCGGAGCCGGTACCGCATCGCCGTGCTGCGTGACCCGGACAGCCGCGGCGGCTCCCGGTACGTGCACGACGAGCTGCGCCCCGGGACCTCGGTCGCCGTCCGGGGACCGCGGAACCATTTCCGCCTCGACGCCGCCACCCGCCACCACGTGTTCGTCGCCGGCGGCATCGGCATCACCCCGATCCTCGCCATGGCCGACGCCGTCCGCGCCGCAGGCGGCAGCTACGAACTCCACTACTGCGGCCGCTCGGCCGACACGATGGCCCTGCTCGACCGCGTACGCCGGGACCACGGGCCACGGCTGCACGAGCACGTCTCCGACGCCGGCACCCGGCTCGACGTCACCACGCTCCTGGCCGAGCCCGCCGACGGCACGCGGATCTACGCGTGCGGCCCGCAGCGACTCCTGTCCGCCCTCGACGCGGCGAGCGCGCACTGGCCCGAGGACGCCCTCAGCGTCGAACACTTCACCACGGCGGGCCGGGAACTCGACCCGGCCGTCGAGCACGCCTTCGACGTAAGCCTCGCCGACTCCGGCCTCACCGTGCGGGTCGCGCCCGATCAGACCGTGCTCGCAGCACTGCGCGCCGCCAACATCGACGTGCCCAGCGACTGCGAGGAAGGCCTCTGCGGCACGTGCGAGGCACCGGTGCTCGACGGCGAGGTCGACCACCGCGACGTCGTGCTGACCCGGGCCGAGCGGTCGGCGGGCACCAGGATGATGACCTGTTGCTCCCGCGCCTGCGGCGCCTCGCTCACGCTCGGCCTCTGACCCCACGCTCCCCTCCCCGTCTTCCCACTCGGTTCTCCCCCCTTGCGAAAGGACCGTCCGACAATGACGTCATCGGCCTCCCCGCGCGTCGACGGCCTGCCCGGCAGACGCGGCACGAGTTTCCGCCGTGTCCTGACCGGATCGATGGCAGGCGCCGTGCTCGAGTGGTACGACTTCGCCATCTACGGCGTGCTCGCCGCGACCGTGCTCGGCCCGCTGTTCTTCCCGGGCGAGAGCGACATCATCAAACTGCTGCTCGCGCTCGCCACGCAGGGCATCGGGTTCATCGCCCGGCCGCTCGGCGGGATCGTGTTCGGCCATCTCGGCGACAAGTTCGGCCGCAAGCCGATGCTCGTCACGACCTTCCTGCTACTCGGCACCTCCACCGCGGCCATCGGCCTGCTGCCGACCTACGAGCAGATCGGCCTCGGCGCGACGGTGCTGCTCGTGCTGCTCCGCCTGACCCAGGGATTCGCGCTCGGCGGCGAGTTCGGCGCGGCCGTGCTGATGGTGAGCGAGTACGGCGATCCGAAGCGCCGCGGGTTCTGGGCGTCGTGGCCGCAGGCGGGCGCGCCACTGGGCACCGTGCTCGCCACCGTCGTGGTCAGCACCATCGCCCTGGCCCTGCCCGGTGACGCGTTCGACCAGTGGGGCTGGCGGCTCGCGTTCCTGGTCGCGCTGCCACTGCTGGTCGTCGGCTTCTGGGTGCGCCGCAGCGTCGAGGAGTCACCGGTGTTCCAGGCCGCGCAGGAACGCGCCGCGCTGGAACCCGAGACCACGTCGGAAGAACCCGCCGCGACCGCGCCGCGCCGGTCCAGCGTGCAGGAGGCGCTCCGCAATCCGCGGCCGGTGCTCCACGGCCTCGGCATGCGGCTCGGTGAGAACATCGCGTTCTACATCTACACCGTGTTCGTCATCGCCTACGCCACCACGTACTTCGGCTACGAACGGGGCGACGTCGTCCTGGCCGTCACGTTCGCGTCGGCCGCGCAGTTCGCCGGCATGATCGGCGGTGGTGCCTGGTCGGACCGGGTGGGCAGGAAGAAGGCGATGCTCGTCCCTTCGGCGCTGCTCGTCGTCTGGGCACCGCTGTTCTTCGTTCTCGTGCAGCAGGAGAGCCTGTCGCTGCTGTGGTTGGGCACGTGTGTCGGTGCCTTCCTGCACGGCATGCTCGCGGGGCCGGAAGCCGCGTGGATCACCGAGCTGTTCCCGACGCGGCGCCGGTACGCGGGATCGTCGCTGGTGTTCCAGGGATCGTCGATCATCGCCGGCGCCCCGGCTCCGTTCATCGCCGTGTGGCTCATCGATTCGTTCGGCGTCGGCATGGTCGTCGGCTACCTCGTCGTCACGATGCTGATCACCGTGATCGCCGTCGCCACGAGCAAGGAGACCCGCGGAAGCGACCTCGACAGGGTCGAATGACCGCCCACGGGTGCCGGCCACCGTGCGCCGGCACCCGTCAGGCGCGTTCCGCCGCTTCCCCGGCCTGCACCTCGAGACGGCGCTGAACCTCCGGGCGGCGAAGGGGCGGTACGGTGCGCGGCGGTTGGCGCCGCTCCGGCAGCTGCGCGAGCAGACGTGCCGTCGTGGCGGTCACCTCCGCGACGGCCTGTTCGAACGGTTCGCGGGTCGCATCGGACACGCTCTGCACACCGCTGACCTTCCGCACGTACTGCCGCGCCGCCGCCTCGATCTCCTCGGGCGTTGCGGACGGTTCGAGTCCCCGCAGGGTCGTGATGTTCCGGCACATACCCGTGACGGTAGTCCCCGCCCGGCCCGCCGGCGACTGTTCGGCGGACGCCTCCGGGACGACGAGTGCGGGCGATCGGAACCCATCACTGATTGAAACACCACTTGAGGCGAGACCACCGCTGCGCTCTACTGGCGGCATGCCAACGACGGCCCCATCCTCGGCCAGGTCCGCGCCCGCAGCCGACGGGAACCGGCCGACCACCCGTGACCGGCTCCTCGAGGCAGCCGAATCCCTATTGCTCGCGCGCGACATCGACGAGGTCTCGATCCGCGCCATCAACGCCGCCGCGGGGATGAACCCGGCAGCCGTGCACTACCACTTCGGTTCGAAGGACGCCCTGATCGGCGCACTGCTCGAACGGCGCCTGGCACCCCACTGGCACGACGGCCTCGCCCGGCTCACCGGACGCCACCGTGCGGGCGATCCACCGGCGGTCGGTGAACTCGTCGACGTCGTGCTCACCCCGCTCGGCGAGCTGACCCGCACCGAGCACGGCCGGCTGCAGCTGCGACTGCTGGCCCGGGTGGTACTGGCGCGGCGCGACGTCGGGTTCGCCTCCGGCTGGTTCGGACTACGGCCGTGGATCGCACTCCTGCGAGGCGCGATACCCGGACTCGGCGGCACCGAAGCCGCTCGCAGGCTGCTGCTGGCGTTCGACCTCATCCTCCACACCCTGTCCGCGGCCGGACCGGCCGAGCCTCCCACACGCGACAGCTTCCGCTCGCTGCGCGCGTTCACCGTCGCCGGGCTCTCGGCGCCGCCGCGGTGAACCGCCCCGGCCCACGCACAGCCCGTTCCGCACCAGCCGCACCGGAGGGATCGTGACCACTGCCCCGGATGTCTTCAGCTCCGCGAGACTCGGACCAGTCACGCTGCGCAACCGCATCATCAAGGCGGCGACGTTCGAAGGCCGCACACCGGAAGGCGTGATCACCGACGACCTCGTCGACTTCCACGCCGAGGTCGCCCGCGGCGGCGCAGCCATGACCACCGTCGCCTATTGCGCGGTCGCCCCTGAGGGCCGGACCGACCGCCACCAGATCCTGATGCGACCCGAGGCCGTGCCGGACCTGCGCCGGCTCACCGATGCGGTGCATGCGGAAGGGGCCGCCGTCAGCGCCCAGCTCGGCCACGCCGGCCCGGTCGCCAACGGCGCGTCGAATCGCCTTCCCGCGCTCGCTCCCCATGCGCTGCCCAGCCCACTCGGCATGCGCATGATGCGGAGGGCGAGCGAGGCCGACCTCGCCCGGATCGTCGTCGCCCACGCGGACGCCGCGCGTGTCGCGGTGGCCACCGGGTTCGACGCCGTCGAACTCCACTTCGGGCACAACTACCTGATCAGCTCGTTCCTCAGTCCGGCACTGAACCACCGCTCCGACGGCTACGGCGGTTCCCTCACCCGCCGCGCGCGACTGGCGAGGGACACGGCCGCAGCGGTGCGCGAGGCCGTGGGCGACCGTGTCGCCGTCACGGCCAAGCTCAACATGGACGACGGCGTACCGGGCGGGCTCTGGCTCGAGGAGAGCCTGCAGATCGCGCGCTGGCTCGAAGCCGACGCCACCCTCGACGCGCTCGCACTCACCGCGGGCAGCTCGCTGCTCAACCCGATGTACCTGTTCACCGGCGACGCCCCCGTCACGGAGTTCGCGCGCGCCTTCGGGCAACCGTTGCGAACGGGACTGCGCCTGGCCGGCTCGGCCTTCCTGCGCAGCTACCCCTACCGCGACGCCTACCTGCTCGACCGTGCGCTCCAGTTCCGAGACGCCCTCGACCTGCCGCTCGTCCTGCTGGGCGGCATCACCGGCCGCGACACGATGGACCTGGCGATGCGCCACGGCTTCGCATTCGTCGCGATGGCCAGGGCACTGCTGCGCGAGCCCGATCTGCCGAACCGGCTGCGGTCCGAACCGCGGCACCGTTCCCTGTGCGTGCACTGCAACAAGTGCATGCCCACCATCTACAGCCGCACCCGGTGCGTGCTGGCCCCGCCCGCGTGAGTGGCGGGGCGCCCGCTATTCGAACCGTGCGGGATCGCCGGCACCGACCCGGACGATCTCGGGTTCGTCGCCGGAGAAGTCGACGACGGTGGTCGGTTCGACGCCGCAGTCGCCCGAGTCGATCACCGCATCCAACACGTGATCGAGGGCCTCCTTGATCTCCCATCCCTGGGTGAGCGGCTCCTCCTCGCCCGGCAGCAGCAGCGTGCTCGACACGAGGGGCTCGCCGAGCCCCTCGAGCAGCGCCTGCGTCGTCACATGATCCGGAATGCGCACGCCGACGGTCTTCTTCTTCGGGTGCAGCAACCGCCGCGGCACTTCCTTCGTCGCGGGCAGGATGAACGTGTACTGGCCGGGTGTCGCGGACTTGATCGCCCGGAAGACGCTGTTGTCGACGTGGACGAACTGCCCCAACTGGGAGAAGTCCTGGCACACGAGCGTGAAGTGGTGCTTGTCGTCCAGCTTGCGGATGCTCCGGATCCGGTCGAGTCCTTCGCGGTTGTCGAGCGAGGTGCCGAGCGCGAAGCACGAATCGGTGGGATAGGCGATCAGCCCGCCGGAGCGGAGCAGGTCGACGACCTTACCGATTGACCGCGGCTGGGGATTGTCCTGATGTACGTCGTAGTAGACCGCCATGGGCGACACCCTATGCGCCGCGGGCGCTATTCGCTCTCGCGCAGGTCGAGCAACTTGTCCAGACCGGTCACCTCGAAGCCGCGCAGCACCGCGCGGTTGCCGACGATCACGCGCAGCGGCGTGCCGGCCTTTTCACAGCGTTCATGGGCCCGGACGAGGGCGCTGAGCCCGGACGAGGCCAGGAAGGTGACCCCGCTCAGATCTGCGACCACGGCCATGGGGGGCGAGGCCTCCTCGCACGCGGCGTCGAGGGCGGAGTTGAGCTGGGCCACCGTACCCAGGTCCACCTCGCCCTTCGCACGGACGAACAAGGCATCGTCACTTCGGTCGGCCGTGATCACCAGTTCCATATGCTCTCCGTCACCAAGCCGTGTGCACATCGGGTCTTCTCTTGTATCACGGCTGCGCCGTTCCGGCGCTTCGTACGACTGGCCGCGGGTGACGCCGCAGCGCGCCACGACCCGCACGCCACCTCCTCGACAGGGTCGCCGGTGGGCCGTCGCGCTCGCTTCAGCGGCGTCAGCCGACTGCCGCGACCACGGCGAACAGCATCGGCAGCGACACGATCGTCGTCGTGAGTGCGGCATCGCGCGCGAGCTGCACACCCTGGTCGAATCGGACCGCGTAGCCGAAGACGTTCTGCGCGGTGGGCAGCGCGGCGCACACCACCGCCGCGAGCAGCGCGTGCTGGCCTGCACCGATCGCGGTGGCGAGCACCCACGCGAGCAGCGGATGCACCAGGTTCTTCAGTACCACCACCGTGACCAGCGAGGAGCGCAGGTCACGGTCACGACCCGGCAGGGTCGAGGCGTGCAACGAGATGCCGAAGGCCAGCAACATCGCCGGCACCGCCAGATTGCCCATGAGGTCGATCGGGTCCATCACGGCCTCGGGCGGCAGAAAGCCCGTCGCGGAGCAGGCGATGCCGGCCGCACTCGCCAGCGCGAGCGGATTGCGCAGTGGTGCGCTGAACGCCCGCAGCCAGTTCGGGCTGCCGCCGCCGGCACGTTCGGACAGGACGTCGAGCACCGACGTGAACACCGGTGTCAGCACCGCCAGCTGAAACAGCAGGACGGGCGCCACGTCGGCGACGCCGTGCAGGACATAGGTCGCGATCGGGATGCCGAGATTGCCCGCGTTGACGTAGCCGCTGGCCATCGAGCCGACGGTGAGCTCACCGGCCGCCCTGCGCCGCATCAGCCCGAACGGCAGGTACAGCGCGCACGCCAGCGTGCTGGTGACACCCGTGACGAGTAGCGCGGTGGAGAAGACCGAGCCGACATCGGTGCGCGCGAGCGTGCCGAACAGCAGTGCCGGACTGCCGACGAAGAACGCGGTACGGGACAGCACCTGCATGGCCGATCCGCCCAGTGCACCGGATCGGCCGAGGACGTATCCGACCGCGACCACGAATCCGATGACCAGGAACCCTTCGAGCACCCCGTTCATGCGGCTGTCACACGCCAAACCCTAGATCTGTGACTTATATCACTGACTGCCGGGTAGGCGTCATTCAGTCCACTGTGGACCAGCGGGTACCGGCGACGATCCTGACCGGCCGCCGCAACTCCGGCGCAGACCACCCGTTCGCCCGGTGCCGTCGAGCCGTTCCCGCACCGCGCTCCCGGGTGTAGCTTGCCGTGCGGGGAAACGTGCACACACCGAGCGCCGCACACGGCTGGGGTAGGACGGCCACGGCGGGACCCGAACCGGACACGGCAGGGGTGTTCCGGGCGAACCGGACCGTCGGACACTTCCGACACCTCCCGCGGCGCCGACGGACGCCGGCTTTCGGGTACCGGCACGCACGCGAAGGGAGTCGCCATGATCGAACGCGCGAACGACATCGGCGTCGGAGACCGCGTCACCTATCTGCCGGGCGGTGCGCCGGCCACGCGGCACTGTCTCCAGCAGAACGTCGGCCACGAGAAGGTCGTCCACGGGCACGTCGTCGCACCGCCCGTGCCCGATCCCTACACCGCCGTGGTCTGGCTGCCGACCCGGCCGGACGGTGCCGCCGACGACGTCGAACCGACGTGGGTGCGGCACGACCGCGTCGTCGATTTCACGCACCCGCCGCTCGGCCCACGGCCGCGCCCGGCCTGACCGGCGGCCGCACCGCCTCGTTCCCGGTCAACCCCGGTGCGGCCGGACGATCATGACCGGGCACGAGGCATGATGGAGGAGCGCCTGGCTCGTCGATCCCAGGAGCATCCCGCGGAAACCACCGCGCCCGCGGCTGCCCGCAACCAGCAACCGCGCGCCCTGCGAGCGTTCCAGCAGCTGCTGCCGTGGTTTGCCCGGCACCACGACACGTTCCACGGCCACGTCCGGATACCGCTCCGGCATGCCGGCCAGCGCCTCCGACAGCACGATCTGCTCGGACTGCTCCCGTGACGAGCTCTCGACCATCTCCGGCATGCCCCATTCGTACTCGACGTCCGCCCACGCGTGTACGGCGGTCAGTGGGGCGCCCAGCAGGGAGGCCGTCTGGAACGCGGCGGTCACAGCGGCCGTGCTCACCCCGCTGCCGTCGACGCCGACGACCACCGGCCCTTCGGTCGCCAACCCGCTGCCGCCGCCCCGCACGATGACCACGGGGCACTGCGCGTGCGCGGTCAGCGAGACCGACGTCGAACCGACCAGCATGCCGGTGAAGCCGCCACGCCCGGAGGTGCCGACCACGAGCACGCTCGCCCGCTCCGACTCGTCCACCAGCATCGGGACCGACCCCTGCAGGGGCATGTCGGTCTCGACGGCGAGTTCGGGCGCCCGGGCCGTCACGTGGTCGACCGCCTCGTCGAGGAACTTGCGCCCCTCGTCCTCCATCGACTGATACACCTCGGGACTCGCCGGCAGGTCCCCGCCGTAGAACCCCTGCACGTAGGTGAAGGCGTGCACGATGCGCAGCGGCCGGTTGCTCAGGACGGCCATGTCGGCGGCCCAGTCCAGTGCACGGGTCGCACCGTCCGACCCGTCGGTCCCGACCACCACCGGGCCGTCGCGCAGCACTGGCGGTTCGGTGTCCATACCTGGCGCTCCTTTCGACGTCACCGGACGCGGCCCCTCGCGTGTCGCGACCCGGTGAGGGTCAGGCTCCCGCATCCTCGTGGCGGATCACGAGCACCGGACACGGTGCGTGGATCACGAGTGCCTGGCTCGTGGATCCGAGCAGCATGCCGGCGAACCCACCGTGGCCCCGGGTACCGACGACCACCAGCTGCGCGCCGTCGGCCTGCTGCAGCAGGGCCCGCGCCGGCCGACCAGGTTCGAGCACTTCCCGCACCTCGACGTCGGGGTAGCGCTTCCGCCACGGTGCGAGCCTTTCGTCGAGCAGTTCGTCACCCGCGGTCTCGACATCCGACAGGTCTGTCGAGAACGGGTGCGCGTACGGCCCTTCCGCGGCAACCAGGTCGTTCCACGTGTGCACAGCCACGAGCGGCACCGCACGCTCGTGCGCCGCATCGAACGCATGCCCCAGTGCCGGCCCGGCGTGGTCGGAGGCGTCGATGCCGACAACCACGGGCCCGGTCGTGGGCGGCGGGTCGTCGTGGTGCTCGCCGCGGACCACCACGACGTTGCTGTGCGCATGCGAGGCCAGCGTCACCGCCATCGAGCCGACGAGCATGCCGGTGAACCCGCCGTGGCCGCGCGATCCGATCACCACGCACCGCGCCCCACGCGATTCACCGGTGAGCACATGGCCCGGCTGACCCTCGGTCCGCTGCGCCTCGACTTCGACACCCGGCACCGTCCGGGCGATCTCGGTACGGGCGACGTCCAGCGCGGTCTGGGCCTGTTGCTCCGCGCTCTCCCGCACGTCGGACGACGACGTCGCAAACGCCGGGTAGGCGCTGGTCGGGACGACGTATGCGTGGACGAGGCGCACCGTGTCACCGCGCCGCGCCGCCTCCTGGGCCGCCCACACGGCCGCGTTCATCGCCGATGCCGACCCGTCGATGCCCGCCACGATCGTTGCCATGAACTGCGCTCCCCTCGGGTGCCTGCCGCCGGCCCGGCCTGCGTGACCACGATCACGTCCGGTCACCGAGTCGGAGATTACTCGCGACCATCCGGTTCGGCAGTGCGCTCGCCCGGCCGCGAGCCCAGGACACGCGCCCCGGACTCACACGACCGTGGCAGCCGCCGCCCGCCCGGCACACGAGTACCGTCGCCGGGGTGACTGGCGACAGTTCGGCAGGCGAGACCATCCGCACCCCGACGACCTTTCACTGGGGCCGCTACGACGTCCTGTCCTCGGGCGACCGGGTCGTGGCGCTGGAACCGCATCCGGGCGATCCGGATCCGTCCCCGATCGGCGCGGGCGTGCCCGAGGTGAACCACGCGCCGTACCGGATCACCCGTCCGATGGTGCGCGAAAGCTGGCTCCGGGGCGACCACGGCTCGGAGCGCGGGCGTGACCGGTTCGTCGCCGTGAGCTGGGACCGCGCGTCCGACCTGGCGGCCGGGGAACTGGCCCGGGTCCGCGACGAGCACGGGCCCGCGGCGATCTACGGCGGTTCGTACGGTTGGGGCAGCGCCGGCCGGTTCCACCATCCCCAGAGCCAGATCCACCGGTTCCTCGCCATGGCCGGCGGGTACACCGCGTCGGTCAACACCTACAGCTTCGCGGCCATGGAGGTCGTCCTGCCGCACGTGATCGGAGGCGGGCCGACCAGCCTGCACGAGCGCGGCCCGACGTGGCGGAAGATCACCGAACACGCCGGCCTCGTCGTCTCCTTCGGCGGGCTGGCAGCCAAGAACACCCAGATGGTGCCGGGAGGTCCGAGCAGGCACACGCAGACCTCGTGGCAACGGGCCGCGGCCGAGGCCGGGGTGCGATTCGTCAACGTCTCCCCCGTGCGCGACGACGCCGCGGCCGACCTCGGCGCGCAGTGGCTGCCGTTGCGGCCCGGAACCGACACGGCGCTGATGCTCGCGCTCATCCACGTGCTGCTCACCGAGGACCTCGCCGACACCGACTTCGCGAACCGTTGTTGCAGCGGCTTCGACCGGCTCCGCGACTATGTGCTCGGCCGCGGCGACGGCACGGCGAAGGATCCGGCGTGGGCAACCGGCATCACCGGAGTGCCTGCGGGCGACATCCGCGACCTGGCCCGCACGATCGCCGCCCACCGCACGGTGATCAACCTCGCGTGGTCGATCCAACGGCACGACCACGGCGAACAGCCGTACTGGGCGGGCATCGCGCTGGCGGCGCTGTCCGGGTCGTGCGGCCTGCCCGGAGGCGGACCCGCGGGCGGACTGGGCATCGCCGAGCACGGGACCCGCGGCCATCGGCGGATCGCTGCGCTCCCCCAGCCCCCTGGCGGTGCCGTGGCTCGCATTCCCGTCGCGCGCGTCGCGGACATGCTGCTCGACCCGGGCGCGACGATCGACTACGACGGCGAGCGCATCACGTTTCCGGACATCCGGCTCGTGTACTGGGCCGGCGGCAACCCGTTCCACCACCACCAGGATCTCGGCAGGCTCGAACGGGCCTGGCGGCGACCGGACACGGTGATCGTCCACGAATCCTGGTGGAACGCGACGGCCACGCGTGCCGACATCGTCTTCCCGGTGGCCACCACGCTCGAACGGGACGATTTCGCGCTGGGCTCGGCCGACTCCACCATCAGCGCCATGCACCGGGCGGTGCCGCCGCCCGCGGAGGTGCGCACCGACCACGCGGTCTTCGCCGGACTGGCCGAGCGGCTCGGCTTCGGTGAGCGGTTCACCGAGGGCCGCTCCGAGTGGCAGTGGGTGCGCGAACTGTACGACCGCACGCGCGATCGGCTGCGCGACGAGGGCGTCGACCTGCCCGGCTTCGACGCGTTCTGGAACGCGGGCTCGGCGGCACTGCCGGAGAAGGACATGACGCCCGACGGCGGTTCGTTCGCCGCCCTCCGCGCGGACCCCGCGGCCGCTCCCCTCGCCACGCCGTCGGGCAGGATCGAACTGGTCAGCGACACGGTCGCCGCGTTCGGGTATCCGGACTGTCCCGGCATGCCCATGTGGCTCGAACCCTACGAGCGGCTCGGCACGGAGGCGGCCGAGCGCCACGGGCTGCACCTGGTGTCGAACCAACCGAAGACCCGGCTGCACTCGCAGTACGACGGCGGCCGCGTCAGCCGGGAGTCGAAGGTCGGCGGCCGCGAGCCCGTCGACCTGCACCCCGACGACGCTCGTGCCCGCGGCATCGCCGACGGCGACACCGTGCGAATTCACAACGACCGCGGCGCCTGCCTCGCCGGTGCGCGGCTCACCGACGCGGTGCGGCCCGGCGTGGCGGTGCTGGCGACGGGCGCGTGGTACGACCCGGACGCCGACGGACTCTGCCGGCACGGCAACCCGAACGTGCTGACCCGCGACGTCGGGACGTCCCGGCTCGCCCAGGGGCCGACCTCCGGCACCACGCTCGTCGAGATCGAACCGGCGGGCCCGGACGTGCCCGACGTCCGTGCGTTCGATCCGCCCGAGATCGTCGACGACGACACAGGGCACGCGCCCACGACACTGCCTTCCGGGCGTCCCGGATAGTGGACGCCGGTCGCGTCTCCTGCGCACGGACGTAGGCTGCAGAACGGCAGGCACCGGCGCCGAGCCCGGCCCCCGTCCCCGCTCACGATCGCCGCGTGACGATCACCGCATGACCGCCGCCGAGGGATTCCGAGCGGCCGCGGGCCTGCCACCCATCAACCGGGCGGCCCGGTGGTTCCACTGTGGATCGCCGCGGCCGCGGCATCGCATCGACGCAGGAGCGACCGTGTCCACCGACACCGACCCCACCCCCGTACGCACCTTCCTGACCACGTCGCCGACCTCCGGGCCGGCGCCGCACCGGGAACCCGAAGGCCCCGTGCGGCCGGTGCCCCTCGTCGTCGCGGGAATCGGCGCCCTCGCACTCGCCTGGTACGTCTGGTCCGTGCACGGCGCCCAGTTCGGCGCACTGTTGGTCATCGGGCTGCTGCTCGGGGCGGCGCTGTTCCATTCCCGATTCGGTTTCACCTCCGCCTGGAGGCAGCTGATCGGCGTCGGCAACGGCGAGGGGCTGCGCGCTCACACTCTGCTGCTCGGCACCGCGGCCACGCTCATCGCCCTCGTCATCGGCACCGGCACCGGGCTGTTCGGCACCACGCCCGAGGCCAGTGCAGGACCCATCGGGCTCGCGCTGTTCGTGGGCGCCACCCTGTTCGCGATCGGCATGCAACTGGGTGGTGCGTGCGCATCCGGCACGTTGTTCGCCGTCGGCTCGGGCCAGTCGACGATCGTGCTCACGCTGGGCGGGTTCGTCATCGGCTCGGTCCTCTACACGTTCGCCTTCCCCGTACTCGACGGCTGGCCCGCGGTACCGGGCGTGCTGCTGTCCGACCACGTCGGATGGTTCGGTTCCTGGGCGATCACGCTCGCGGTCCTGCTGCTCATCGTCGTGGCGACCCGGGTCGTCCAGGCCCGGCGCAACCCGCCGCCCGTCGGCACTCCTCCCACCGCGAGGGGCGTCGCCCGGGTGTTCCGTGGTTCCTGGCCGATGCTGGTCGGAGCCCTCGTGCTGGGCGTGCTGGCCGCCGCGGTCGTACTCGTTTCCGGCGGCATCTGGGGTGTGACCACCGCGTTCGCCCTGTGGGGCGCGAAGCTGCTGCAGTTGATCGGTCTGCATCCCGAGACGTGGGACTTCTGGCAGCAGCCACGGTTCGCCGAGATGCTGAGCGACTCGGTGTGGACGGAGAAGACGACGCTCACGAACGTGGGGATCATTCTCGGTGCGGCTGTCGCCGCCGCCGCGGCGGGCGCCTGGAAGATCAGGGCGGAGATCCCGTGGCGCACGGCCGTCGCCGCGGTCCTCGGCGGCGTCCTGATGGGACTCGGCGCCCGCCTCGCCGGCGGCTGCAACATCGGCGCCTATCTCGGCGGCATCTCCACCGGCAGCCTGCACGGCTGGCTGTGGGGCGCGTTCGCGCTGTTCGGTACCTGGGTCGGCATCAAGCTCCGTCCGCTCTTCGGGCTCGGCGTCCCCCGGCCGAGCGATGGCGTCTGCTGATTCGGCCGCTGATCGCGCATGCCGCCTCGACCCGGGCGCCTCGGGTGACTCGGTGAAGGTCATTCAGCGGCTGCTGCGCAGCCGCAACTTCGCCGATCTGCGCGTCGACGGCCGGCTCGGGTCGGTCCCAAGTCGGCCGTCGAGAAGCCCAGTCGGTCAACCGGCTCGTCACCGACAGGGTGTGCGGGCCGAAGACCTGGCGGGCCCTCATGTCCTGGCCGGCGGCCTCCGTCGTCGCGTGGCGTCGTGGCCCGCCCTGGACGAGGCCGGGCCACGACGCCACACCGTCCGAATGCGGCACCGGTCGTCGTGCCCCGTCAGGTGCCTGCGCGGTCGGCGGACGCCCGCCCTGCGGCAGCGTCGACCCCGAGGTCGACCCCCTTCGGCTCCTTCACCAGCGACACCGCGCCGCCCGAGATCACCGCGAGCAGCATGATGTACAGGCCGACCGAACCGCCCCATCCGGTGCCCTGCACCAGCAGTTCGGCGATCGTCGGGGCGAACGCACCGCCGAGGATCGCACCGAGCGCATACCCGATCGACACGCCCGAATAGCGCACACTCACCGGGAACATCTCGGCGTACAGGGCCGACATCGGGCCGTAGGAGAAGCCGAGTCCCAGGGCCAGGATCACGATCCCGGCGGCGAACAGCATCAGGTCACCGGTGTCGACCAGCAGGAACATCGGCAGCATCCACACGAACATGAACGCGTAGCCGAACTGGAACGTGCGCACGCGGCCGATGCGGTCCGACAACATCCCGCCCCACAGTGTGGACAGCAGCCAGGCCACCGAGGCGATGACGATCACGGTCAGGATCGCGGACCGCTCCAGCCCGAGCACGTTCGTGCCGTAGGTCAGGAAGTACGCGATGACCAGGTACCCGGCCGCGTTGTTGCCCACGAAGATCAGCGCGGTCAATACGACTTCCCGCTTGTGGCCGCGCATCAGGTCCCGCAGCGGTGCCGACGATTCCTTCCGCCGCTCCAGCATCTCCTGGAACACCGGACTCTCCTCGACGGCCCGCCGGATCGCGTAGCCCACGCCGACCAGCACCACGGAGAACAGGAACGGGACCCGCCAGCCCCACGCCTCGAACTGCGCCGCCGTGGTGAGCGACGTGACCGCCCACAGCATGCCGGTGGCGAGGATCAGGCCGATCGGGACGCCGATCTGCGGGTACGCTCCGAACACCCCTCGCCGGTTCACCGGCGCGTGCTCCACCGACATCAGGGCGGCGCCGCCCCACTCGCCGCCCGCGGAGAATCCCTGCAGGATCCGCAACAGCATCAGCAGGATCGGGGCCGCGACACCGATCTCCGCGTAGGTCGGGAGCAGGCCGATCAGGGTCGTCGCCCCGCCCATCGTGACGAGCGTGAGCACCAGCATCTTCTTGCGGCCGAGGCGGTCACCGTATCGTCCGGCGATGATCGCGCCGAGCGGCCGGAACAGGAAACTGATGCCGATCGTCGCCAGCGACACGACCGCGGCGAGCCCGGGTGACTCCTCGCTGAGCGGGCCGAAGAACAGTGGCGCGAGCACCAGACCGGCGGCCTGCGCGTAGATGAAGAAGTCGAACCATTCGATGGACGTACCGGCGAGGGTGCTGGCCAGCACCTTCCGTTCGCCGGTCGTCAACTTCCGCCGTTCCGGTCGGCGGTCGCCGGCCGCTGCGGATCCGTGCAGTGGGGACTGCGGTTCCATGTGAACTCCGTTGTTCGAACCGTGCCGGGGAGGCGGTCGCCTGCCGGCGCACCGCACCTCGCCCGGCAGGCGGGGCGCGGCGATGAACGAGAATGCGGCATCGGACGGCGTGACGCCAGCCCTCGGCGGGGCCGATTCCCGGCCTGCGCTGCCGTCACCGGACAGGGGTGGCCGCGCGGCCGCACGCCCGGCGCAGGACGGGCCCGAGGTCCCGTGGGTCGGTGATCACCGCGGCCACGTACGCGTCCGGTCGCAGCACCCACAGCTCCCCGCTGCGCATGCCCAGCTCGGCCGCCACGGATCCGGTCGGGTCGACGTCGTCGGCCGCCAGCACCCGCAGCGGTCCCGTCCACTCCCCCTCGTCCGTCCCGCCGCGCCTGTTCCCTGCCGTCAGCACGGCCTCCGCCGCAGCCAGGTCCGCCTCCGGCGCCGCCAGGACGAGGAAGCCGCTGCGGGCGAGTTCCCGCAGTCGGGTGCAATCGGCCACCGACACCGGAACGTCGGGAACCAGAATGCCGGGGCCGGGCGACGGCACCGTCGCACGCGGCGGCCTGCCCGCGAACGGACGAGTCTCGTCGACCGTGGTCAGCGGCGAGGCGACGTACCAGAACGGCTCCGCGAGCCGCCCCGAGTCGACCTGCCCGCGCAGCCCCGGGTCGGACGCCGCGCCGGTCAGTACGGCCTCCCGCCTGCACCGCCGGTCCTCGTCGTGCGGGACGAGGAAATCCATGGTCGCCGTCGTCACCGCGAGGTTCTCCTCCGCAGCGGCGTGACGTTCGGCGTGATAGCTCTCCAGCAGCGCCTCGCCCGCCCAGCCCCGCAGCACCCACGCGAGCTTCCACGCGGCATTGTCGGCGTCGCCGACACCCGAGTTCAGCCCGCGGGCGCCGAACGGGGCGTACAGGTGCGCGCAGTCGCCGGCCAGCAACACCCGGCCGACCCGCATCCGGTCCACCACGCGGGAATGGAACCGGTACACCGATGACCAGACGACGTCGTAGCCGACGTCGCCGACGATCGCGCGGATCCGCTCGTCCAGCGCTCCGGACCGCTGCTCCGCCGCCAGGTCGTAGTCCTCGGGCACCTGCCAGTCGATCCGGAACACGCCGCCCGGACACGGGTGGATCAGCACCTGTCTGCCCGGATTCCAGGCCGGGTCGAAGTAGAACCGGCGCTCACCGGCCCAGTCCGGCAGGTCAGCGCGGATGTCGCAGATCAGGAACCGGTCGTCGAACGAGCGCCCGCCGAAGGTCACGCCGAGTGCCCGCCGGACGGACTCCGCGCGGGCACCGGCGCACGCCACCGCATACGCGGCACGCACGTGTCGGCCACCCGCGCACCGGATCGTCACCCCGGAGGAGTCCTGCGCGAGTCCCACCACCTCCCGGTCCCACCGGACCGCGATCAGCGGCTGCCGCGCGATCTCCTCGTCGAGGATCTCCTCCACCCGCGCCTGCGAGATGTTCACGAACGGAGGGAACTCCGATACCCCCGCGTCGGGCAGGTGGTCGGCGAACAGCTCGCGGTCACGGTGGAACGTCCGTGCGGTCCGCCACGTCACGCCCTCGGCCGCGATGCGCCGTCCGCCGCCGGCGAACTCCCACACGTCGAGCACGTCGCGCTGCTGGCAGATGGCCTTCGAGCCGACCGGGTCACGCTCCGGTCTGCCGTCGAGCAGCACCACGGGCACGCCCCGGCGGGCCAGCAGCAGGCTCGTCGTCTGTCCGACCGGGCCCGCACCGATCACCGCGACACCACGGGTGGCGACCGCGTCGTCGAGGTCTGCCACGCTTCATCCTCCGCCCGTCTCAGTCCTGCAGCCGGTCCCACACCTCACGGTCGCGCTGGGCCGTCCAGATCACCGGGCGCTCGACGCCGGACAGTTCGTCCCACAGCCGGGAGACGTCGAACGGCAGGCAGTGCTCGAAGATCGGCCAGTGCCCGTAGCCGGGTGCCAGTGCGGCGTGGGCGCGGTCGAAAGCCTCCTTGAGCGTGCCTCCGGACTCGTGCACCGCACCGACCTCGCGGAGCATCACGCTGAGGAACTCCCGTGTCTGGGCGATGGCGGCGTCGACGGCCGAGCGGCCCCTCGTGACGCCGCCGCGGCCGCCGACCAACTGCTCGACACCGTAGGCCGCGACTCGATCCAACGTCGACGACGCCCATTCGCGGTGGAACGCGTCGCCGGTGTACAGCGCCGCTTCGGCCTCCACGAGATCGCCCGCGAACAGGATCTTCTGCTGCGGCAGCCACGCCACGAGGTCGCCCTCGGTGTGCCCGCGGCCGCAATGGTCGAGCACCAGGTCTCCCCGGTCGCCGCCGAGGTCGATGGTCAGCCGGTCGGAGAAGGTCAGCGTCGGCCAGGTCAACCCCGGCACCGACTCGGCACCTTTCGCGAGCCGCGGCATCCGCCCGAACTCGCTCTCCCAGTCCTCGACTCCGCGCTCGGCCACCAGTGCGCGGGTGTTCTCGTGGGCCACGATGACGTCGGCGTCGAATGCCGACGCACCCAGCACCCGCACCGCGTGGTAGTGCGACAGCACCAGGTATCGCACCGGCTTGTCCGTGTACTCGCGCAGCATGGCCAGCCATTCGCGGGCGACGACGGGCGTGGCCAGGGCCTCGAAACAGACGAGGAAGTCCTCGCCCTCGATCGCGCCCACGTTCGGGTCGCCCTCGGCGGTGAGGGCGTACACGCCGTCGGCGAGCACCTCGAGCGTCCGTTCCTTCTCGTCGAGGTCCGCCGACGAGGCGAATGCCTTCTGGGCCACGCTGCCCCTCCAGGTCGTGCCGGTGCCCACGCGGACGGGCACACTCGGTCCGCGGCGACGGTAGCTCCGCCACGACCGGGCCGACAAGCCTCGGCCGCGCGGTCGGCCCGGCTCAGGACCCGGCCTGCCGCTCGGCATCGCCCGGCGGATCCGACGCCCTGCCGGGTTTGCGGAACTCCGCGAACCACCGGCCACCGCGGCCCACCACCCAGTCCAACCGCAGGCCCGCGTCGGAGGCGAGTCCGGGAGCGGCGTCGGCGGCGACCCACGCCCAATCGAACCAGGTCCCGGGCGCGCTCTCCCCTGTCGAGACCCGTGCCCGGCCCCGCCGCAGGCCACCGCCAGGCGGGTCGAGCTCCACGAGCGCGCTCCCGCCCGGGGCCAGCAGCCTCGCCACCCGGTGCAGCAGGCCCACCGGATCGCCACCGATCCCGATGTTGCCGTCCGCCAGCAGCGCGTGGCGCCAACGGCCTTCGGCCGGCAACGACTCGAAGACGTTGCGCAGGACGACGGGCGCGCCGCGCCGCCGGGTCAGGTCCACCGCGACCGGCGACGAATCCACCCCCAGTACCGGCACCCCCAGGTCACCGAGAGCGGCACTGAGCCGTCCGGGGCCGCACCCGATGTCGACGGTCGGCCCGGTGCAGGCGCCGAGCAGCAGTTCGTCGCCGTCGGCCGGTGCCGCGTGCCACCGTTCTGCGGGCAGGGCGATACGGGCACCACTCGCCGCTTCGAGCCAGGCCGGGCCGCCCAGCAGGCCGGTGTCGAACCCGTTCACCGCTCCCCTTCTTCCCACCGCTGCGCTTCCCACCGCTGCCCTTGCCACTGCGGCCCTTGCCACTGCGGCCCTTGCCACTGCGCAGCGCTGCCTGCGCCGAGTTCGGTCTCGACGGCGCGTGCGAACCGGCTGCCCGGCACCGAGCGCGCCACCGCGCGTGCGTCCTGCTCGGTGTCCACGTCGGACATCAGCGGCAGGGCCGCCACGTCGAGGCCGATGCCCGCCAACGCCGCACGAGTGGCCGCCGCCGTGTCCGCAGTGGACATCGGAACTCCCCTGAGCACCGCGGCGTGGCGCGGATTCCGCAGCGCGAGGGCCCACCATCCGCCGTCCACGGCCGGGCCCAGCGCCGCATCCACGGTGTCCAACCGGGACAGCGCCGATGCGAGCAGCCCCGGCGTGACCTGGGGACTGTCCATGCCGATCTGCACCACGGATGCCCCCGCGTACCGGTCGGCCACGTCCGCGTGCGCGGCCGCCAGCCGCTCGGCGAACCCGAGGCCCCGCTGACCGAACACCACGCACCGGCCGAGCAACCCCACCAGCTCCGTACGCTCCTCCGCGGCCGAGACGTCACCCGTGAACGCGACCGCGGTCGTCGCGGCCGGGGTGTGCACCGCCGCCTCGATCGTGTCCAGCAGCGATGCCGCGGCCACCCGGGCCGCCGCCACGGCGCCGACCGACGCCGCCAGCCGCGTCTTCGCCGCTCCGGCCACCGGCGCTTTCGCGACGACCAGCACGACCGCGCCGCTCACAGGACCCTCGCCATGTCGCGGACCGCTCGCCACGTGCCCCGGACCGAGCCCGTCACTTTGCTGGACGTGCCGGCCGCTCGCTCGTGGTAGTCGACCGGTAGTTCCACCACGGACCAGCCCGCCTCCGCCGCCCGCAACAGCACCTCGAGCGGATAGCCGAACGCACGGTCGCGCACGTCCAGCGCCAGCAACGACGTCCGGTACGCCACCCGCACCGGGCCGAGGTCGGTCACCGGCACACCGCGCCGCCGCAGCAGCGCCGCGATCACCCGGTTACCCGTCCGCGCGTGCCACGGCCAGGCCGTCGCGGTCACCGGTCGCCGCGCACCCACGACGAGCCGGGAAGACCGGACGTGCGCCACCAGATCCGGCAACCGAGCGGCGTCGAGGGAGCCGTCCGCGTCCATCACGCACACGATGTCGGCCGTGGCCGAGACGAGTCCGGTGTGGACGGCAGCTCCGTAACCGGGCCGGGACTCGGGGACGACCGTCGCGCCATGGGCCCGTGCCACGTCCGCCGAGCCGTCGGTCGAACCGTTGTCCACCACCAGTGCGTGGTATCCGGCAGGCAGGCGGGCCAGCACGCCCGGCAGCGCCGCGGCCTCGTCGAGGCACGGCAGCACCACGTCCACCGTGGCGTGCGCCGCGCCGTCCGCCGGGCTACTCGGGGCCGCGAGTTCGGTCCCCTCTGCGTCGTCGTCCACCTCTCCGACGCTAGGACGACCGGACGCGGCGCGGAAACCGAGCGGCGGCTTACGAAACCCTGACGTCGCGGCCGCCGGCGCGCTGCCGGCCGTCGCCTCACCCGGAACGTCTTACGAAGTCCTGACGTCACGCCGCGTCGGCTGGGCCGCCGGCGGCCGCGCCGCTAGATTCGACGGCGATGACCGCCGACCAGCGCGACGACCCCGGTGGCGAACCCTCCGGCCCGGCCACCCGCAGCCGGCCGGTGCCTCCCGCCGACCTCCTCGCCGCCACCGTGGTCGTCGCGCTGGTCGGTGCCGCTGTGGCGGGCACCCTCTGGTGGAATCCCGCTCGCCAGCTCGGCCCGAGTTCCTTCAAGGGAGCCCCGGAGGACTTCGGGGAGTGGCCGCTCCTCGGCACGCCGCTGGCCCACGCCGGGCCCGGCACGGTGCCCGCGGTGCTGCTCGCCGTCCTCACCATCTGCTACGGGCCGTCACTCGCGGCGCGCCTGCCCTGGCGCAGGGCTCTGGTGCTCGGCTATGTCACGGCGCTGGGCTGGATCACCTCGCTCGCGCTCGTGGACGGCTGGCAGCGGGGCTTCGCGGGCCGGCTCACCCCCGGTACCGAGTATCTGGCCGAGGTCCCCGGCATCACCGACATCCCCGCGATGCTCGCCGGCTTCACCGACCGCATCGCTCACGGTCAACCGGACTCGTGGACCGTCCACGTGGCAGGCCATCCGCCCGGTGCGACGCTGGTGTTCGTCTGGCTCGACCGCATCGGGCTCGGCGGCGGGGTCGCCGCGTCGACCGTGTGCGTGCTGGCCGGTGCCCTCACGGCGGTGGCCGTCCCGGCGACGGTGTCGCTGCTCGGTCACCGCGACCGCGCCCGCACCGCGCTGCCGCTGCTGGTGCTGTTCCCGGGCGCGGTGTGGCTCGGGGTCTCGGCCGACGCCCTGTTCGCGGGTGTGACCGCCACCGGCATCGCGCTGCTCGCACTCGCTGCGGTGCGCCACCCGGCGTGGGCCCTGCCCGCGGGCGCGATCCTCGGGTTCGGCATCTTCCTCTCGTACGGGCTGATCACGCTGGGCGCGATCGCGCTCGCCGTCGTCGTGGCCACCCGCGCCTGGCGGGCGTTCGGCCTCGCCGTGGCCGGTGCTCTCGCCGTGGTCGGGCTGTTCGCGCTCGGCGGGTTCTGGTGGCTCGACGGGTACCACGCCGTGGTCGACCGCTACTACGAAGGCATCGCCGCGGACCGGCCGTACACCTTCTGGGTGTGGGCCAACCTCGGCTGCCTGGCCCTGGCGACCGGTCCGGCTATCGGGCCGGCGCTCCGCCGGGCCGCGTGCGGGCTGCGTGCCGCACCTCGCCTCGTGGCCGTGGTGGCCGGTGCCGTCGTGACCGTTGCCGCCGCCGACCTGTCGGGCCTGTCGAAGGCCGAGGTCGAACGCATCTGGCTGCCGTTCGCCGTGTGGCTCCTCGCTGCCGCGGCGTTCCTACCGGCACGCAGTGCACGCTGGTGGCTGGCGCTGCAAGCGGCGACCGCACTCGCGGTGAACCATCTGTTCCTAACGAACTGGTGACGCGGACGGCTGCCCGCGTGAGACGAGGAGGATCGCCATGACCACGAGCGCGGCCGCGCGGGCCGATTCCGAGGGCACGATCCTCGTCGTCGACGACGACGTGACCGTCCGCGACGTCGTCCGCCGATATCTCGAACTCGCCGGATACACGGTCGCGCTCGCCGGCACCGGACAGGAGGCGCTCCGCGCCCACGAGCAGCGCCCCGCCGACCTCGTCGTGCTCGATCTGATGCTCCCGGACCTCGACGGGTTGGAAGTGTGCCGCCGGATCCGCGGCGCACGCGAGGCCTCGGACGTGCCGGTGGTGATGCTGACCGCCCTGGGCGAGGAGGAGAACCGGATCGCCGGGCTGCAACTCGGCGCGGACGACTACGTGACGAAACCGTTCAGTCCGCGCGAGCTGGCGCTGCGGGTGACCTCGGTGCTGCGGCGCGTCAGGCCCGCGGCCGACACCGCCGGTTCCGGAGACGTGGTCACCGACGGGCCGCTGACGCTCGACCCCGCAGCGCGCACCGCGACACTGCACGGCGGTGGACTCGCACTGACCACCCGCGAGTTCGACCTGCTCTGGTTCTTCCTCACCCATCCCGGCAAGGCGTTCACGCGGCAGCAGTTGCTCGAACGCGTGTGGGGCTGGGACTTCGGCGACCAGTCCACCGTGACCGTCCACGTGCGACGGCTGCGGGAGAAGATCGAACGGGTGCCCGCCGAGCCCGCCCGGATCGCCACCGTGTGGGGCGTCGGCTACCGCTACGACGCGGGCCTCCGCTCATGATCACGCCCGACGAGTCCTTCGCAGCGATGCTGGAGCACGCACTCCACATTCTGCCCGTGGCACTGGCGCTGGTGATTCCCGTCGTGCTGGCCGGCGCGCTGGTGCTCCGCGCGGTGCGCCGCCGCACCCTGGCCACGACGATGACCGTGCTGGTCCTGATCCCGGTGATCGCCATGTTCGCGGGCGTGCTCGGCATCAGTGGGTTCATGTTCGACGCGACCCTCACGACGATGTGGCTCGTCTGCCTGCTGGTGGCGCTCGTGACCGTGCCAGTGGCCGTGTTGTTCGGACGCCTGATCGCGCGCCGCAGTGTGTGGGAACGCGAGGCGCGCCGCAGGGAACGGGCCGCCGAGGAATCGCGTCGCGAGCTCGTCGCGTGGATCAGCCACGACCTGCGCAGCCCACTGTCCGGGATTCGCGCGATGGCCGAGGCGCTGTCCGACGGGGTGGTCAGCAGGCCCGAGGAGGTGGCCGACTACGCGAACCGGATCGGCACCGAAAGCGCGCGGCTGTCCGGCATGGTCGACGACCTGTTCGAGCTCTCCCGCATCACCGCCGGCGCGCTCCACCTGACGTTGGCGGCCGTGCCGCTACGGGAGGTCGTCGAGGACGCCCTGGCCGCACAGGGGCCCGTCGCACACCGGAAACGGATCCGGGTGCACACCGACGCCGCGGCCTGGCCCGTCGTACTCGGCAGCGACACCGAGCTCGGCCGCGTCGTGCGCAACCTGCTGTCCAACGCCATCCGCCACACACCGCAGGACGGCACGGTCGTGGTGCACGCCGGTGTCGACGAGGGCCGGGGCGTACTCGCGATCGACGACGCCTGCGGTGGCATCGCCGAATCCGACCTGCCGAAGGTGTTCGACGTGGCCTACCGCGGCACCGCCGCCCGCACGCCGGAGTCCGGTGACCAGCCGGCCGGCGCGGGCCTCGGCCTGGCGATCGCGAAAGGCCTCGTCGAGGCGCATTCCGGCCGCATCGAGGTGCGCAACCACGGGCCGGGGTGCCGGTTCGAGGTTCGGCTGCCCCTGGCAGGCTGACCCGCGCCGGTCGCGATGCCGGTGCGCTCAGCCGAGACCGGCGGAGGAACGGAGCGGATCAGTCGCGAAGGCCGTCACACCGGCCGCGAACGGCACCGACGACTGGAAGCCCAGCAGCTCGCGCGCCCGCGCCGGGTCCGCCACGACGTGCCGCACGTCCCCGGGCCGGGCACCGCCGACGATCCGCGGCTCCGGGCCCGCCATCGCACGGGACAGTTCGGCCGCGAGCTCGCCGACCGTGTGCGGCTCACCCGAGCACACGTTGACCGGGGTGAGGCCCTCGGTCGGCCGTTCCACCGCGAGCGCGTTCGCCAGCGCCACGTCGCGCACATGGACGAAGTCGCGCCGCTGCCCGCCGTCCTCGAGCACCACCGGCTCGTCGCCACGTTCCAGCCGGGAGCGGAACAGCGACGCCACGCCCGCGTACGGGGTGTCTCGCGGCATCCTCGGGCCGTACACGTTGTGGTAGCGCAACGCCCACACGTCGCCGCCGGTCTGCCGCGCCCACGCGCTCGCGAGATGCTCCTGAGCGACCTTCGACGCCGCATAGACACTGCGCGGGTCGAGCGGAGCGTCCTCCGGCACGAGCAACGGTTCCAGGTCGGAGCCGCAGTGGGGGCACGGTGGTTCGAACCGCCCGCCGGCGATCGCGTCGCTGCGCCGCGGCGCAGGCGGCGTCACGCCGTGCTCGCGGCACGCGTAACGACCCTCGCCGTACACGACCATCGACGACGCCAGCACGAGCCGCTGCACCCCGGCCCGGAACATCGCCGCGAGCAGCACAGCCGTGCCGTGATCGTTGTGGGCGGTGTACCGCGGCGCGTCCGACGGATCGAGCCCGTGCCCGACGACCGCGGCCTGATGGCAGACGACATCCACATCGGACAGCACCGAGTCGAGGACCTCGTCGGAGCGCACGTCTCCGAGCACCGTGTCGTAACCACGCACCCAGGCCGGCGGCCTGCCACCACCGTGGGCGGTGTCGACCAGCAGGTCGAGCAGCCGCACCTCGTGGCCGCGCTCGGTCAGGACGTCCGCCACGTGCGATCCGACGAATCCGGCGCCACCGGTGATGAGAACACGCATGCCGACACCGTAGGAGCGGCCGCGGACGTTCGCGGCCGGACCGGCGCCGATGTCACGAATCCGTCAGATCCGCACGACCGCGACACCGTGGACCCACCCGATACCCCCGGTGAGCGCAAGGCACGTCCCCTCGTAGACGTCACCCACGAAGGTGACTTCGCCTGCACTGCGCCAGGGCGGACGGTCACCTGACCTGCGTAAACCACAGAAGTCACACGAGTCACACCCGACCCACATATTTACACCAGCACCATGTGAACCGATCCTGAAGGCGCTTGTGCAGACCAGGGCCGCGCGCATGCCGAGCGCGGCCCGAACCGAACGCCGCGCCCGGCCCTGCAGGTGCGGCTTGGGAGGAACACCATGCCGGCGAACGGCCTGCGCACCGCCTCGCGGATCTCGTTGACCCTGGCCGCACTCGCGGCGATGCTGCTCGGATCACTGACCCTGCTGGGCGGATCGCGCGCCGCGGCGGCCCCGGACGGCGTTCCGGGCATCGACGTCTCCGGGCACCAGCGGAACGTCGATTGGCAGCACGCGTGGAACACGGGCGCACGGTTCGCCTACGTCAAGGCCACCGAGGGCACCGGATTCACCAACTCGTACTTCGCCCAGCAGTACAACGGCGCCCACGACGTCGGCATGATCCGCGGCGCCTATCACTTCGCCCGCCCGGACGTCGGCCCGGCGGCGCCGCAGGCCGACTACTTCGTCGCGAACGGCGGCGGCTGGTCGGCGGACGGCAAGACACTGCCTCCGCTGCTCGACATGGAGTACAACCCGTACGGCGCCGACCCGTGCTACGGCCGGTCGCACGGCGAGATGGTCCGGTGGATCAAGAGCTTCTCCGAGCGGGTCCACACCAAGACCGGCCGGTGGCCGATGATCTACACGACCACGGACTGGTGGAAGAACTGCACCGGCAACTCGCCCCGATTCGGCAGCGACCACCCGCTGTTCATCGCCCGCTACAACGATCGCGTCGGCGAACTGCCGAACGGCTGGACCCACTACACGCTGTGGCAGTACAACGATCACGGCCCGATGCCCGGCGACCAGAACACCTTCAACGGCTCGATGGCTCAGTTGAAGCAGCTGGCCCGCGGCGACGACGACAAGTCCGACCCCGAACCGAAACCGGAGCCAAAACCGGAGCCGAAGCCCGACCCGAAGCCGGACCCGGACCCGAAGCCCGATCCGAAACCGGACCCCGACCCCGAGCCGAGCCCGGAACCGGAACCGGAGCCGAGCCCGGAACCGAGTCCCGAACCCGATCCCGAGCCGAGCCCGGAGCCGGAACCGTCCACGCCGGAGTCCGACGCTCCCGCCACGCCGTCCGATGACGACGCACCATCCGATGACGACGCGGCGGACGGCCGGGACGAGGCGACCGACCCGCAGGCCGGCGACGACGGTGACCAGGGACAGGATGGCGCCGGCACTGGTTCGGACGACGCCGGTGGGGCGGCGGACCAGAACGCCGTCGCGGACGGCACCGGCAGCGACCAGCTCGTGCTGGAGGAAGCACCGAAGCAGGCCGCCGAGCAGGCTCCGCAGCAGTCACAGCAGAAGGCTGGCGGCGACGTGGCCACGCAGGACGACGGTCCGGACAAGCTCGCCGAGACGGGCGCCGAGCAGGACCTGCCGCGGCTGATCGTGTTCGCCGCCGCGATGATCGTGCTCGGCCTGATCGTGCTGACGCTGACCCGCGCGCCCGCACGCAGCCGGCGCTGACCCCTTCCGGCGGTGCCCGGCCCGCGCGCCGAGCGCGGGACGGGCACCGCCGGAACCGGCCGGGCGTCCACTCCCTGCCCTCCACCCGGCCGACGCACCCCGAACCCCTGACGTCGTCACCGTGACCTCCACGGGCGTGCCCGCGGGCGCCCGTGCCGAACGCACGCAACACGGCGGTACGCTGTCGGGCTAACGTCCGCCGCTGTGCGCACGTACGCTCCCCGTCGCCGTGGAGCGGTGCTCCCCTCTCCCCGTCCCCTCCCGAGAGGTGCTCCGTGACGACGTCGCAGACACCATCCGATCCGGGCGCCGCCGACCCGGGCGCCGCCCCGGCACCGGTCGACCGCGATCATCCGCTGAGCAGGGTTCCCGACAACGCCCGCAAAGGCATCGCCTCCCTCGCCGTGGTCATCGCCGGCTTCGGGTTCTTCACCCCGACGATGGCGACGGGCGGACAGGTCGCGGGCGCGTTCGGCTTCCCGACGTTCCTCGTACTGGCGCTGATCTCGGCGCTCGTGCTGGCCGGCTACATCGCGACCCTGGGCATCGCCGCCGCCCGCACCGGTCTCACCACCGTGTTGCTGGCACGGCTCGCGCTCGGCAAAGCCGGCGGCAAATGGGCCTCGCTCCTGCTCGGCGGCACCCAGATCGGCTGGTACGGCATCACGGTCGGTGTGCTCGCCACCCTGTTGGGCGGTGCGTTCGACCTGTCGGTGACCTGGCCACTCGTGCTGGTCGGCGGAATCGCCATGGCCGTGACGGCCTACACCGGGTTTCGCGGCATCGAGCTGCTGTCGTGGATCTCCGTACCGCTCATGACGGCGCTGTGCCTCTGGGTCGCGATCTCGGCGGTCGGCGAGGCGGGCGGGTGGGACGCCGTGGTGTCCTACGAGGGGACGGGAGCGATCAGCGCAGGCACGGCGCTGACCATGATGATCGGCACGTTCGTCAGCGGTGGTTCGCAGATCGGCAACTGGACGCGGTTCGCCCCGGGCAGCACGCTCGCCTTCGCGATGACGGCCGGAACGATGCTGCTGGTCCAGTTCGGACTCCTCGCCTTCGGCGGGCTGGGAGCGATCGGCTACGGCGAACCGGACTTCGCGAACGTGCTCCTCGGGCTCGGTTCGACAGGTCTGGCGGTCCTGCTCATCGTGACGAATCTGTGGACCACCAACGACAACACGGCGTACGCGTTCGGCGTCGCGGGTGCCGAGCTGTTCGGCAAACCCGACAAGCGGCCGTTCATCGTCGGTGGCGTGGCCATCGGCATCGGGATGGCACTCACCGGTATCGACGAGGCGATCACGTCCTTCCTCACGCTGCTCGGAGTGTTCGTTCCCCCGCTGGGCGGAGTGCTGATCGGCATGTTCCTGTTCGCGTGGCGACGCCGCGATCCCGGCACCGCGGTCGAGGACGTCCCGCTCGTGGTGTGGCCCGGACTGCTCGCCTATGTCGGCGGCACGGCCGCAGCACTGGTCGGATCACTGTTCGACGTGGGGATCCCTGCGGTACAGGGCATCGCCGTCGCTTTCGCCCTCGTCGTCGCGTTCACGGCCGCGCTCGGCCGCCGGCCGGCGACGGCGGACTGACCCGCACCGCGGCAGACGATGCCCGGCCCGCCGTGGTGCCGGGCATCGTCGGTCACGGGCGTTACGGCAACGGCCTGCCGGCCGACTCCGGTCCGGCCGCCGCGTTCCGCAGCATCGCGAGCGCGTCCGCATGGGCACGAGACCCCGCCGTCGCCGCGGCGGTCGTCGTCACGTCGGCGTCGAGCGCCGCGGTGACCTGCAGCGTCTCCTCGATCCCCGCATCACCCAGCTGTGTGCGGATCCGCGTCGACGCCGCGGCGCCCGACGTCGCCACCCGGAACGCCTCGGTCGCCCACGTCCACCGGTCACGGCGGGCCCGCTCACGCAGCGGCGGCCGCCGCCACAACGCGGGCTCGTCCACCTGGATCTCGCGAATGCCGGCCGCTTCCAGGTCTCGCACCTCGTCGCGCAGCGCGAGCGCCAGCTGCGCCGCCGTGTCGAGCACCGGGACGTCGTCGCGTACGAACATCCCCGCGATCGCCGTCGCCGGACCGGGCAACACGCCTTTCACCGCAGCCGTGGTCAGCCGCTGGGCGGTCGTGACCCACTCGACCGTCATGGGCGCCGCCCTACTCACGTCACCCACCACGATCGGTGGCCGGACACAGTAGGCGCCGCTGTGCTGCACCCACGCGTGTTCGGGGGTCACGACGCCGCGCAGCCGCTGCGCGACGAAACACACCAGGTCGTCGTAGCGCCGCTGGTCGGCCGAGGGCGCTGCGAGGTCTGCCGCGTGCGGTCCGAGCACTTCCTGCAGGCGCACCACGTCGTGCAGGCCCGCGCGCATCCGTTCGGCGTACGACTCGTCGCCGCCGCTGTCGGTGCGCGCCCGCCGGTCGACGGCCGCCACGAGCGGGTCGATCGGTTCGTCCGACCCGCGGTTACGGTCTTGCGCCGCGCGCCGGTCGGCGTACGCGGCGCGCCGGAGATGCGCAGGCCGCAGGGTGGCCAGCCGCGCCCGGACGCGCCGGTCGGTAGGCGGGTTCGCACCGCGGTGGGCGAGGATCTCCCGGGTGCGGGTCAGCTCGGCTGCGGCGGTGTCGGGGCCGCGGCGCAACGCCGTGGCCAGCGCCACCACCTCCCGCACCTTCTGCGAGGCGAACGCGAGCCACGGCGCGACCTGCGGGTCCAGCGCGGTCTCCCGGTCGAGGTCGTACGGCACGTGCAGCAGCGAGCACGATGTGCCCACCACGACCTCCCGTGCCGAACCGAGCAGCGTGGCCGCCGTGACCAGCGCCGTGTCGAGGTCGGTGCGCCACACGTTGCGCCCGTCGACCAGCCCGGCCACGAGCGTCTTGTCCGACAGGCCCGGCGCGGCGACGACCGTGTTCGCCGTGGACGTCTCCGACACGAGGTCGACCGCGACGCCCTCGACGGGTGTGGCGGCGAGGGCGCCGAGTGCCGGCCCCGGGTCGCCGTACGGCACGGCGGCCAACAGGGCCGGGCGCCGCGTCCGGGCGCCCAGGACGTCGTAGGCGTCCCGCAGGGCGTCACGGTCGGCGGCGGTGCGGTCGGCGGCGAACGCCGGTTCGTCGAGCTGCACCCAGTCGGCTCCAGCCGCCTGCAACTCGCCGAGCACCCAGGCGTACACCCCGAGCAGTTCGCCGAGGCGATCGAGGGGCCGGAAACCGGGCGGCGACCCCGGCTCCGGGGCGCACAGCAGCAGGAACGTCACGGGGCCGAGCAGCACCGGCCGGGTGTGCACGCCGAGCCGCAACGCCTCGAGATAGTCCCGCACCGGGGTTCGGTCGGCGAACGTGAGCGGGGTGTCCGGACCGATCTCCGGCACCAGGTGGTGGTAGGACGTGCCGAACCAGGACGCGGTGGCCAACGGTGACACCGAGTCGGTGCCCCGTGCCATGGCGAAGTACGTGTCCAACGGGCCGAGGCCGAGCGCACGGAACCGCTCGGGCACGGCACCGGCCATCACGGCCGTGTCGAGGACGTGGTCGTAGTACGAGAAGGTGCCGCCCGGCACCGAGTCGAGCCCCGCGGCGGACAGCTCCCGCCACGTGCGCGCCCGCAGTTCCCGGGCGACGGCACGGAGTTCGGACTCGTCCGCGCGGTGGGTCCAGTAACGTTCGAGCGCCCGCGGCAGCTCCCTGCCGGGGCCGATGCGGGGATATCCCAGGACGGTGGAACCGATGATGCCGGTCAATGCTCTCTCCTCGCGAGCTCGTCGACACGGGTGCCGACGGTCCCGCCGGAGGGGCGCACGCCGATCGGGGCACACACCCCGGCCCGTCCGCCCGGTCCACCCGCGAGACCTCGGACCCGCGCGCACCGGGTGGTGCGCGCGCCGGTGGCAGGTCTTCGGACTCGCGGGCACTCCCGGCCTGGGCCGGAGGTCCTACTGGCCGTCGCTTCCCGGACCCGGGGTCCAGTGCTGTTGACGGCGGTCGTTCCCGCTCACCGCTGCGGGGCAGTCCCGGATTCGCACCGGGTTCCCTCTTGCCTCACCCGGCAGGCCCGTGCGGGCCCGGCGCGGGTGAACCACCAGCACGGCCACCCTAGCCTCCCGCGGCCCGCCGTCGCGCCCGGCGACGACGCGGTGAAGACCGCTCGCCCACCCCGGGATCGGCGCCGGCCTGCATCGTTGCCGCGGGTGGAGACCTCGCTCACAGGCCGGCGCCGGCCGTCACCGGAACGCCGAGTGGCCCGTCAGGGTCTGCCCGATGACGAGCTGGTGCACCTCCGACGTGCCCTCGTAGGTCAGCACCGATTCGAGATTGTTGGCGTGCCGCAGGACCGGGTATTCGAGGCTGATGCCGTTGGCACCGAGCAGCGTCCGGCATTCCCGCGCGATCGCGATGGCCTCCCGCACGTTGTTCAGCTTGCCGGTGCTGACCTGCTCGGACGTGAGCGTGCCGGCATCCTTGAGCTTTCCGAGGTGCAGCGCCAGCAGCATTCCCTTGCCGAGCTCGAGGCTCATGTCGGCGAGTTTGAGCTGGGTGGCCTGGTAGGAGGCCAGGGGTTTGCCGAAGATGTCGCGTTCCTGCGCGTAGGCGATCGCGGTCTCGAGGCAGTCCCGGGCCGCGCCGAGTGCGCCGAACACGATGCCGTAGCGGGCCTCGTTCAGGCACGACAGTGGTCCGGACAGGCCGCGCGCCTCCGGCAGCATGGCGGACGCGGGCAGCCGGACGTCCTCCAGCACGAGCTCACTGGTCACCGAAGCCCGCAGCGACAGCTTCTTCGTGATCTCCGGAGCCGAGAATCCGGGTGTGTCCGTGGGCACGACGAAGCCCCGGATCTTGTCGTCGGTCTGCGCCCACACCACGGCCACGTCGGCCACGGAACCGTTGGTGATCCACATCTTCGTGCCGTTGAGCACCCAGTCTTCCCCGTCACGGCGCGCGTAGGTCCGCATCTCGCCGGGGTTCGACCCGAAATCGGGCTCGGTCAGGCCGAAGCACCCGATCGCCTCCCCCGCGGCCATCCGCGGCAGCCACTCCTGCTTCTGTTCCTCCGAGCCCCAGCGCCAGATCGCGTACATCGCGAGCGACCCCTGCACCGACACGAGACTCCGCAGTCCCGAATCGGCGGCCTCGAGCTCCATACAGGCCAGGCCGTAGGCCGTCGCCGTGGTACCGGCGCAGCCGTACCCCTCGAGATGCATGCCGAGCACACCGAGCTTGCCGAGTTCGCGGGCCAGGTCGCGCGCAGGGATCGACGCGCTGTCGAACCAGTCCGCCAGGTGCGGGCGGATCCGGTCAGCGGTGAACGCCCGCACCGTGTCGCGGATCGCCCTGTCGTCCTCGCCGATCAGGTCCTCGGTGCCGAACAGGCCGAGCGGTGTCTGTGTGCCGGGCATGGCCGATCCTCTCGTCGTCTTCGCCTCTGGCGGGCGTCCCGTGGCGGACGTCATCGTGCCGCCCTCCGGCCGTCATCGTGCCGCCGACGGGACGGCGCGTCACTGGGGAGTCAGCAAGGACACGGCCGCGTGGACCGCCGATTCGACCACGCCGTCGAGGCTCCCGCCGTCCTCGACGGTCGTCGCCACGAGTTCCCGCAGCCCGCCGAGCAGGATGATCACACTCTCGCGCGGCACCGGCGCGCCGGCGCCGCGGAGCTCCGCGCGCTGCCGGAGTCGTTGCGCCAGCGTCACGAAACCATCGAGCTGCATCCGCTGCAGCTGCCGCGCCTTGTCCCCGAGTGCGGGCACGTCCCTGATCCAGCTGACGACGATCGCCGGTTCGGCCTCGGCGTAGGCGAACCACGCTTCGACGGCGCTGCGCACCTGCTCGGGCCACGGCTCCGTCTCGTCGACGGCCTCGGAGACGTAGCGGACCATCTCGCCCGTGGTCTCGGCCATCAGCGTCACGAAACACTCGTCGCGGTCGGCAAAGTGCTGGTAGAAGGTGCGGCGCGAGGTCCGGGCGCGGCGCACGATCCCGGCGACGGTGGCGTCGCGGTAACTGCCGGCCGCGAGCTCGGCGGCCAGGCCGTCGAGCAGGCGCCTGCGGAAGGCCCCCGGACCGGAGCGCCGCTCACCGTCGCTGCGGGCTCCCGGCACACCGCCGGTGGTGGCCGCGGAACTCGTGGCGGGCGAGCTCACCGCGGGCGAATTCACTCCGGCCGCGTCGCCGGGGGCCGCTCTGGTGGACAACGGTTCATGTCCCCTAACGGATGACGATGTTTGCCCCTCAATGGTACGCCTGTGTACCGTTCCGCTCCGGTACACAGGCGTACCACGAACGGTGGATCAAGGGACCGCGCCCGACCCGCGCCGCGTCCGTTCCCGTACCCGCCGCACCGCCGCACGAAAACACGCAAAGGAGCGTGCCTCGTGACCACCACGGATGGCCCGCGCACGGTCAACCGGCGCAAGTTCATCGGTTATCTGCTCGGCGGTGCGACCGTCGTCGCCGCCGCCGACCTCGGGATGTTCGGCCGCGGCGCCACGGCCGATGCCGGCGAACTGCCGACCCTTCCCCAGCCCGCCGAGATCGCCGATCTCAGCGACCTGCTCACCCTCGCCGCCGCGCCGACGTCGCAGCTGATCACCGTCACGATCAACGACGACGGCACCGCCTCGTTCGAGCTGCCTCGCGCCGAGGTCGGCCAGGGCATCACGACGGCTGCCGCGATGCTCATCGCCGAAGAGCTCGACCTGCCCCTCGACAAGGTCCACGTCACGCTGGCTCCTGCCAGGCCCGAGCTGCTGTACAACCAGATCACCGGTGGGTCGAACACGATCCACGCGATGTACACACCGATCCGCGTGGCCGCCGCGGTCGCAAAGGGTGCACTACTGCAGGCCGCGGCGACCGTGCTCGGCGACAGCGCGAACAAGCTGACCTCGCACCTCGGCCACATCGTGGCGCCCGACGGCCGCCGCGTGGACTACGGCAGGCTCTCCGCCCTCGCGGCGAAAGAACAGCCCGAAGCGGTCGAGGTCCAGCTCAAGGACGAGGGTTCCCACGGCGTCGTCGGCACGCCGGTCAACCGGATCGACGCGCTCGACGCCGTGACCGGCACCAAGCGGTTCGCCACCGACCTCGACGTCACGGACGCGCTGCCGACGATGGTGTGCCGCGCCCCGACACTCAACGGCACCCCGAACGCGGTGCACAACGCGGACGAGGTGCGCGACATGCCGGGTGTCACGCACGTGGCGACGGTCCCGACGGGAGTCGCGGTACGGGCCTCGACGTTCGGCCAGTGCATCGACGCGGTCCGAGCACTCGACGTGTCCTGGAACGACGGTCCGGTCGCAGGCATGTCCGACGAGGACGCGCTCGCCGGTGTCCGCGCCGCGGAGGG
This sequence comes from Prauserella sediminis, assembly GCF_014195435.1. Classification (NCBI taxonomy): domain Bacteria; kingdom Bacillati; phylum Actinomycetota; class Actinomycetes; order Pseudonocardiales; family Pseudonocardiaceae; genus Prauserella; species Prauserella sediminis. The sequence goes on from NZ_JACIBS010000006.1 coordinate 44,507, forward strand.
GCCCGTCCCCGCGCTTCCCGCGGGCGAGACCGTCTCGGGCGACTTCACGTTCTGGTTCCGCAGCAACTCCGCGATGGACACCAACAGTGCGGTCGCCGACGTGCGCGAAGGCCGCGCCGAGATCTGGGCGAGCCTGAAGAACCCCAACGTCGCCCAGGGCCGCATCGCCGAGGCCCTCGGCATTCCCCTGAACAACGTGACGGTCCACGTGGTCCAGGGCGGTGGCTCGTTCGGCAGGCGACTGTTCGACGAACCCGCGATCGAAGCGGCGCGGATCAGCCACGCGATGGGCGTGCCGGTCAAGCTCATGTGGCACCGCGCCGACGACGCCCGCGTCGGCCGTACCCATCCGCTCGCCACGTCCCGCATCCGCGCCTGCTACTCCGGCGACACCGTGCTCGGCTTCCAGCAGGCGCACACCAGCATCGAGACCGACTTCCGGCACGGCCTCGGCGACATCATCACCGCCAAGGCCGCCGACCTGCCCGCCGGCCTGGGAAATCTCCCGTTCGCCCAGGTGATCTTCCACCTGACGACGATCCTGCCGTACGACTTCGGCGCCGTCGGCCAATCGCTGGTCGAGACCGACACGCGGTTCAACACCAGCTCGATGCGCAACATCTACTCCCCCGACGTCCGCACGGCCAACGAACTGATCGTCGACCAGCTCGCGCAGCGTATGGGCACGGATCCGCTCGAGTTCCGGCTCTCGCACCTGCGCAACGGCCGACTCCGCACCGCGCTCGAGACGGCAGCCGAGAAGGCCGAGTGGGGCAAGGAGCTGCCGGAGGGCATGGCGCAGGGCATCGGCGTGCATGTCGAGTACAAGGGCGTCACCGCCTGCATCATGGAGATCGACTGCCGCCCGGAGACGGTCAATCGCAAGGTCCGCAACGCCGTGACCGGGCCGCGCGTCACGAAGGCGACGATGGTGATCGACTGCGGCAGGGCGATCAACCCGCGCGGGGTCGAGGCGCAGATGCAAGGCTGCGTCAACGACGGCATCGCGATGACGCTCACCAGCAGCCTCCACCTGCGCGACGGGCACTTCCAGGAAGCCAGCTGGGACAACTACTTCTACACCCGGCAGTGGAACACCCCGCCGGAACTCGACGTGGTCGTGCTCGAGTCCACCGAACCGCCGGGCGGGGTCGGCGAGGCGGGCGTCGCCGCATCGGCCGCGGCGGCCGCGTGCGCCTACGCCCGAGCCACCGGCACGATGCCGACCGAGTTCCCGATCAACCACCAGACCCTGTCGTTCGATCCGAAGCCGTACACACCGCCGGTGCCGCAGTCACCGACCGACGGCCTCGATCACACCTACTGACCACACCTACTGACCACCTACTTTCCAGCACCGATGGGAAACACGGAGACCCCAGATGCCTGAACAGACTTTCATCGTCAACGGTGAGCGGGTGACGGTCGAGGTCGAGGACAACGTGCGGGTGCTGTGGGTGCTGCGCGACCTGCTCGGCGTCACCGGCCCGAAGTACGGCTGCGGCATCAACGTCTGCAAGGCCTGCACGTCGCACATCAACGGCAAGGCGTTCAACCCGTGCGCCGTACAGGTCGGTGATCTGTCCGCCGACGACGAGGTGACCACCATCGAGGGCCTGCCTGCGCAGGCCTCCGAGGGGGCGCGCGGGCAGCACGGCCTGCACCCGATGCAGGAGGCCTGGCTCGAACGCGATGTCGTCCAGTGCGGCTACTGTCAGCCCGGCCAGATCATGGCTGCGGTCGCGCTGGTGCGGAAGGTCCGTGACGAAGGCAGGACGATCACCGACGCCGACCTCGACGGCATCCGCAACATCTGCCGCTGCGGCACCTACACGCGCATTCGCGAGGCCATCCGGGACGGCGAAACACGCATGTGAACGCCTCCGGGCCGTCCCGCTCGGCTGCGGGCGACGACGTTCCGGCCGGGCCTTCCGGGACGCGCACCGCACCACGCCCGGTACAGTGCTGGGTCGGCATGACTGACCACAGCGATCCGGCGCGCACGACCCGCCGCAGCGGCGAACAGCTGCGGGACGCGATCCTCGACGCCGTGTTGTCCGAACTGTTCGAACGCGGCTACGCGGGCCTGACGTTCGACGGCATCGCCCACCGCGCGCACACCAGCAAACCGGTGATCTACCGTCGGTATGCGACGCGTGCCCAGCTGGTCCTCGACGCGCTCGTCCGCCGCGCACCGGCGGATCTGCCGTCGCCGAGCGCGGGCGACCTGCGCTCGGACCTGATGGCGCTCGGCCTCGCCCTCGGGAGGCGGTTCGAGCAGATCGGCATCACCACCGTGCGGCGGCTCATCGCCGACGTCGACGACGACCTGTTGCCGCAGCTCGCCGAACTCGCGACGGCTCCGGCGGAAGCCGCGCTGCAACGAGTGCTGGACGCCGCGCGTGCCCGTGGCGAACTCGGCCCGGAACCGCTACCGGAACGCATCGCGATGTTGCCGCTGGCCCTGTGGCATCACGAGATGTTGTTCATCGGGCACGTCGACGAGGCCGCGGTCGCCGACATCGTCGACCGCATCTGCCTGCCCCTGCTGACCCGCCGGGCCTGACTTCCCTCGCGGACTCCGGCCGCACGGAACGGTTCCCCGCGTACGGCTGAACCCCTCGGACATCGCAGGACCCTCGGATACCGCAGCACCCTCGGACGCTGAAGCGCCCCTGGACGCGGCAGGGCCCCTCGGACGTCGAGGTGTCCGAGGGGCCCTGCCGCTCTGCCCGCCGACGGCGGTGCTACACGTTCGCCGGTTCCCGTTCGGAGTCGGCGTGATCCCGGGCGGTGCCGGGCCGCTCGAGGCTCTCCCCTTCGACGTCGACGTTCGGGATGATCCTGTCGAGCCACCTGGGCATGGCCCACGCCTTCTCCTTCATCAGGTACATCAGCGACGGGATGAGCAGCATCCGGATCACGAACGCGTCGAACACGACGGCCACGGCGAGTGCGAAGCCCATCGACTTGATGATCACGTCGTCCATGAGCATGAAGCCGGCGAACACCGAGGTCATGATCAGCGCGGCGGCGGTCACGACGCGGGCCGAGTTGCGGAAGCCGTCGACGATGGCGTCCTTGTACGACGCGCCGTGCACGTGCGCCTCACGGATCCGGGTCACCAGGAACACCTGGTAGTCCATCGCCAGTCCGAACACCACACCGACCAGGATGATCGGCATGAAGCTGATGATCGGCCCGCCCTCGAAGATGCCGAACCAGCCCTCCTGGAACAGCGCCACGGTCACGCCGAGCGTGGCCAGCACCGACAGCAGGAAGCCGATGGTCGCCGTCAACGGCACGAGCAGTGAGCGGAACACCAGCACCAGCAGGACGAACGCCAGGCCGACGACGGTGGCCAGGTACGGCACGAGCGCGTCGTTGAGCTGCTGGGAGATATCCTCCATGATCGCGACGGTGCCGGTGATGCCGAGGTCCACACCGGTGCGGTCCTCGAACCCGGCCTCGCCCGCGCGAAGACTCTCGAGCAGCTGCGCGGTACGCGGGTCGTCCGGCCCGAACTCGGGCTGCAGCATGACCATCGTGCCCTTGTCGTTGCCGGGCGCCGGCACGATGTGGCTCACGCCGTCCTGTTCGGCGGCCCACTGCTGGGCCTCCTGGTAGGCGGCCTGCTGGGCCTGCGGGTCGTCGGAGATGCCGCGGGCGTCGACGACCAGCATCAGCGGATCGAGCTTGCCGGGGCCGAACGCGTCGCCGATCATCTCGGCGGCCTGCCTGCGCGAGGAGTCGCCGGGGGCCGTCGAGTCGCTCGGCATGCCGAGGCGCAGGTCCTTGAACGGGATCGCCAGCGCGCCGAGTGCCACGACCACGAGCAGCGTCCACACGAGCGGCTTCTTGCCGATGAACCGCGACCAACGCACGCCGTTGTTCAGGACCAGTCCGGAGTCCTCGCGTTTCGGGCTGTACTTGCGGAACTTCAGCCCGAACGTCCTGCCCTTGAGCATGCCGACCACCGCGGGCAGCAGCGTCAGGGCGACGAGCACGGCGATGGCGACGGTGGCCGCGGCGGCCAGCCCCATCGTGGTGAGGAACGGAATGCCGACGACGCTGAGCGCGGCGAGCGCGATGATCACCGTGAGGCCGGCGAACACGACCGCCGACCCGGCTGTGCCCACGGCGATGCCGAGCGCGGCCGACCGGTCGTCGGTGTGCTCGAGTTCGCTGCGATAGCGCGCGAGGATGAACAACGCATAGTCGATGCCGACCGCCAGGCCGATCATCGTGGCGAGGATCGGCGTGGTCGACGAGATGTCGGTGAACACGGTCATCGCCGTGATGCCCATCGATCCCATCGCGACGCCGATCCCCGCGGTCACAACCGGCATGCCCGCGGACACCAGCGAGCCGAACGTCAGCGCGAGGATGATCAGCGCCATGACGATGCCGATGAGCTCGGCCGTCGCACCACCGATCTCCATCACCTGCATGCCCGAGCCGCGGACCTCCATGGCGAGGTCCGAGGAGTCGGCGTGTTGCTCGACGACGTCGAGGATCTCCTGCTGGGTCTCCGGTTCGACGTCGGTGACCTGCTCGACGTCGAGTGCGAAGTCGACCAGACCGGTGCGGCCGTCCTCCGACAGCGGCGAGGACGCGGCGAGCTGCGGTTCGACCTGTTGGAGTGCCGCCTCGCGGTTGAACGGCTGCCCGTTGGCCTCGGCCTGTTGCCGGGCCTGCTGGAGCGCCTGCTGCTCGAGACCCGCGTCCGCCTGCACGGGGCCGACGATCGACTGCTCGCCCTGCGGCACCGTGTCGATGCCGCGCAGATCGGCGATCAGCTGGTCGACCGCCCGCATGTGCTGCGGCGCGGCGAGCTGCTCACCTTCGGGGGCCTGTACGACGACCTGGACGTTGGCCTCGTCCATCGGCGAGGACTGGCCGTCCATGATCTCCGGCAGCGTCTCGGCGGCTTCGACGGACTCGATCCCGGGGATCGTGAACTGGTCCGACATCGGCTGCGATTGCGTGACGGAGAACGTGCCCACTCCGGCGAGCACGACGAGCCAGGCGATCAGGAAGAACGGCCATCGGCGGTAGGCGGTCCTGCCGAGGCGGAAGAGTAGTTTGGCCATGCGCGGTCTTCGGCTCCTGGATACGTGACGGACTGGGGCTCGTGTCACACGATCGCCGGCCCCGTTGCCGGACTGGTCGGCACGAATCCGCCCGCTGCTGCCGCATGCGGTCGGTTCGGGCGCGGTTGCCGCACACCCGCATCGGTGAGGCCGCAGCCCGGAGCACATGCGGGTGGCGCGGCAGGCCCTCCCGCAGAACGGGCCACATCCACGATGCGCGATTCGGGCCACGCATCCGCCACGGTGATCCCCCGGCCGGCGACCTCGGCGGGCGCCTCGGTCAACACCCCGCCGTAAGATACGGCTCGTATCTTACGGCGTGCGACTTAGCGTACATGACCCGACGGCGCGAGCCCCGAAGGCGTGATGGCGGCCCTCAACGTCACGGCGCGTGCCGAACCACCACTCGACCGGGCAGAATTCGCCGTCGCACCCACGAATGCCGCACCCGGGACCCAGTCACCCGAGTGCGGCAGATCACAGCGACATCAGGCCACTCGTCGCCCGGCCTCCAACGCCGCGCTACCGCGCGACTAGCCCACCGGCGGTGCCGCGGCCGGCTCGGACTCCTCGGCCGCGGACCGGTCCGACCCGGCTGCCGCTGCGGCGCCGCCCCGCCGCCGGATCTCGGCGAGCACGGCGGGCACCACCTCGTGCACGTCGCCTTCGACGGCGTAGGTGGCTCGCTGCATCATCGGCGCCTCGGGGTCGGTGTTGATCGCCAGGATCACCGCCGAGTCCATGCAGCCCACCCAGTGCTGCGTGGCGCCGCTGATACCGCAGGCGATGTAGAGGTCGGCCGCGATCTTCGTGCCGGTGAGCCCCACCTGATCCCGGTGCGGCCGCCAGCCGTTGTTGGTGGCCACCCGCGAACAGCCGACGACACCGCCGAGTCGCTCGGCCAGTTCCTCCAGGACGACGAACCCGTCGGCACCGCCGACGCCCCGGCCGCCCGAGACGACGACCGGAGCGGTCGACAGCGACAGTCCGGTCTCACTCGCGACGCGTTCGGCCACCCGCGTACGGGCCAGTTCCGGCGGAACGTCCACTGCGGATTCGACGACCTCACAGTCGGCAGCCTGGAGCGGTACCTGTGGGGTTTCGACGGCCGCAGCCACCGTCGCCAGCCTCACCGGCGCCGTCAGCTCGGCATCCTCCAGGAGCACACCACCACTACGCGTCCGGGTCAGCCGCCACGTCCCGTCGCCGGCACCGCCGTGACCCGAAGCGTCGTCGGCCGTGAGGCGCACACAGTTTGTCGCCAGCGGCAGTCCCGCACGGGCGGCCGCGTGCGTGAGGATCTCGGTTCCGCGGTGCGTCGCGGGCGCCAGCACCCCGGACGGCCCGAGCCGGTCGATCAGGGTCGCCAGCGCACTCCCCCACGCCTCGGGCGCATACTCGTCGAGCAGCTCGTGCAGTACCACGTGAAGCCTCGCGACACCGTGCCCGCCGAGTTCGCGGGCCAGATCCCCCGCGGGGACCTCGACGCCGGCGAACGTCACCGCCTCGACCGCTTCGTCCCTGCCGGCCACCGACCGCGCCACCGCGGGCAGCTCGGGAACCACGGCCGCATCGGCCACCACGACCAGTTGCATCGTCGTCACACCTTCCCCAACTCGGCCAACACGTCGACGACCGCCGGCGCCGCGTCGGCCCCGCGTCCCAGCGGAATCGCACCGGCCCGGTCGTCCGCGGGCCTGCGCAGGCCGACGGTGTGCAGACCGCCCGGTTCGGGGTCGCACGCCACTGTGCGCAACGCCGCCTTCTTCGCCTTGAGCCGGCCCGGCAACGTCGGGTACCGAGGCAGGTTCAAACCCTCCTTGACCGCCACGACCGCGGGCACCGGCAGTCGGAACACCTCGGTGCCGTCGGGGGTGTCGCGGCTCGCCCGCAGCGACACCGCACCGTTCCCCGCTGCGTCACCGTTCCCGTCGGTGCTCCCGTTCTCGGCGTCGAGACCGGTGATGCCGCCGACGACGGGTAGGCCGCGCGCCAGCGCGACCCGGACGCCGACCTGCCCATGACCCGCGTCGGCCGAGGCGTCGCCGAACAGCAGCAGGTCCGGGTCCGGCTCGTCCGCCAGTCCCGCGAGGACGGCCGTCGCCGTCGCCTCCGGATCGAGCTCGGTCGTGCCCGTGTCGACGAGCACACCCTGATGGGCTCCCATCGCCAACGCGTACCGAAGCTGTTCGCCCGCGTCCTGCGGCCCCACCGTCAGGACCGTGACGCGGCCCCCGTACTTCGCGGTGAGACGCACGGCCTCCTCGACCGCGCACTCCTCGTGGGGGCCGATGGTGAAGCCGAGGTGCCGCGTGTCGACGGCGCTCCCGTCGTCGGTCAGCGGTACCTGCGCTCCGAACGCGGGCACCCGTTTGATGCAGACCACGATGTCCACGACGTCCGCCTCCTTCCGGCGGGTTCGGCTTCGGTGTCTCCGGCCGGTTCACGCCTTCATGCGCGTGTCCTCCGGGTCGAACAGCGGCGTCCTGCCCACCCGTGCCACCGTGACCGGGTACCGCTCGGCCATGTACTCGACCTGCAGCGACGTTCCTTCGACGGCGAACTCGGGCGGCAGGTAGGCCATGAGCAGATAGCCGTCCAGCGACGGTGCGGGCCCGGCGCTCGTGACGAACGAACCCCGGCCCTTGCGGTCCACGATGCGTTCCCCGCCCTGCGTCACGATCGGCTCGCCGCCCTGCGGGTACCGCGCGATGCCGTCCGCGCTGGTGTGATCGTCGACCGTGAGGGTGCACAGGGTCGCCGCGGGGGTGCCCTCGCGTGCGGCCAGGTAGGCGTCCTTGCCGATGAAGTCGGCCGCCTTGACCTTCGGCAACGCGAGTCCGGCCTCGACCGGGTCGTACTCGCCGTCGAGCTCGGCACCCATGAGCCGGTAGCCCTTCTCGAGCCGTCCCGTCGTGCCGTAGACGCCGATGCCCGCCGGCACGATGCCGTGCGGGCTGCCCGCCTCGGCGATCGCGTCCCACAGCGCCTGGCCGTGTTCGAACGGCGCGTGCAGCTCCCAGCCGAGATCGCCCACATAGGACACCCGAAGGGCGAGCACGGGAATCCCGTCGACGGCGATCCACCGTGCCGTGCCGAACGGCAGTGCCTCCCCGGACACGTCGTCCTCGGTCGCCGCGGCGAGGACGTCCCTCGCCTTCGGCCCCCACAGGCCGAGGGTGCACACGGCCGAGGTCACGTCCACCAGTGACGCCGAGCCGTCGGCGGGAAGGTGGCTCTCGAACCAGTACCGATCGCGTGCGCCGTCCGCACCGCCGGTGATGACGCGGAAGTGGTCCTCGCCGAGACGCACGACCGTGAGGTCACTGCGGAACCCGCCGCCCGGTGTCAGCACCGGCGTGTAGCAGAGCCTGCCGACGGGCCGGTCGAGTTGGGCCATGGTCATGCGCTGCAGGTAGTCGAGTGCCCCTGGCCCGCGTACGTCGAACTGGGCGAAGGCCGTCAGGTCGATCATGGCGGCGCGCTGCCGCAGGGCCAGGTGCTCGGCCTCCACGATCGGCGACCACCACCGGGCGTCCCACTCGTGGGGACGTTCGTGGATCCGGTCGCCGAACTCGTCGAGCAGGCCGCGGTTGGACTCGTACCAGTGCGGCCGTTCCCAGCCACCGACCTCGAAGAACACGGCACCGGCCTCGCGTTCGCGCGCGTGGAACGGCGAGAGCTTCCTGCCACGGGCGGATTCCCACTGCTCGCGTGGATGCACGATGCCGTACGTCTTGTTGAAGCCCTCGTTCGCGCGGGCACGCACGTGCTCACGCGTGCGCTGGTGCGGGTAGAAGCGGGCGATGTCGGCGCCGTGCATGTCGAACTCGCAGTCGCCGTGGGTGAGCCATTCGGCCACCATCCGGCCGACGCCCGGCCCCTCCTTGATCCACACGGCCGCGGCCGACCACAGCCCGTTCACCTCGGGCGACGGGCCCAGCACGGGCGCACCGTCTGGGGTGAGGGACAGCAGGCCGTTGATGGCGTGCCGCACGCCGGCGTCGGGCCGGTCGAGGATGCTGCCGAACAGTTCGAGTGCCTGCTCCAGTTGCGGGTCGAAGTCGTCGGAGGTGAACGGCAGTTGCGTGGGCGAGAGGGCCGCCGCCTCCAGCGACGGGATCTCGTCGGGCTCGTGCAGGATCGGCCGGTGCGCGTACGACCCGATCTCGAGGTCTGCGCCGCTCTGCCGTTCGTACATGAGCGCGTCCATGTCGCGCACGATCGGATAGGCGATGGCCGTTCCGGTCGATTCGAGCTCCGGGATCGGACCGACGTCCATCATCTGGTGCACCGCCGGTGTCAGCGGGATCTGCGCGCCCGCCAGTCGCGCGATCCGCGGGCTCCACACGCCGCACGCGACGACCACGACCGGTGTCTCGACGTCCCCGGCATCGGTGCACACGGCCTGCACCCGTCCTCGGTCCGTGCGGATGCCGGTGACCGCCGTGTTCGCCGACACGGTCAGCGCGCCGTCGGCGATGGCCTGTTCCCGCATGAGCGCGCCGGCCCGCAACGGGTCGACGACGGCCACCGACGGGGTCCAGAACCCGGCGAGCAGAATGTCCGGGTCCACGAACGGCACGAGTTCCGCGACACGGCGCGGTTCGATCAACTCGGAGTCCACACCCCAGGCGCGCGCCGAGGCCATCCGCCGTTTCAGCTCCTCGACCCGCTCCGGCTCCCGCGCCACCTCGACACCGCCGCAGGTGATCAGCGTGCCCAGTTTCTCGTACTGGCGCATGGAATCCGTCGTCAGCGCGGTGATCTCGCGGGAGTGGTCGACGGGGAAGATGAAGTTCGACGCGTGCCCCGTCGACCCGCCGGGATCGGGCAGCGGCCCTTTCTCGATCAGCACGATGTTCCGCCACCCCAGTTCGGCGAGGTGGTGGCACACCGAATTGCCCACGATGCCGGCTCCGACAACGACCACGTCGGCGCGTTCGGGAATCTCGGTCATCTCGATCACTCCTCAGGACAGCCCCACGACCTGGCCCGCCTCGTCGATGTCGATGTTCTCCGCCGCCGGCTGCGACGACAGACCGGGCATGGTGCGCATGTCCCCGCAGATCGGGTAGACGAAACCCGCGCCCGCGGACAGGCGCACCTCGCGCACCGGCAGCGTCCAGCCGACGGGTGCGCCCTTGCGCGACGGGTCGGCCGAGAGCGACAGGTGCGTCTTCGCCACGCACACAGGCAGGTGGCCGAATCCGTGCCGCTCGCACTCCTCCAGCTGCCTGCGGGCGGTGGTGCTGAGCTCGATACCGTCGGCGCCGTACATCCGGCGGGCGAGCGTCTCGATCTTCTCGGTCAGCGAGGCGTCGTCGGGATACAGGTAGGAGAACCCGGCGGGCTCGGCGCACGCCTCCGCGACGGCCTCGGCGAGTTCTGCGGCCCCCTTGCCGCCTTCGGTGGCGTGCGTGGTGATCGCGGCACGCGCCCCTTCCTCCGCGGCGACGTCCACAATGGCCTGCTTCTCACTGTCGTAGTCCCCTGGGAACGCGTTGACGGCCACGACAGGCGTCACGCCGTGCGCGCGCACGTTCGCGATCTGCTTGCGCAGGTTCGTCGCACCGTCCCGCACGTCGTCGGGGTTCTCGGCGAGCATCTCCTCCGGCAACGGCTTGCCCGCGACGACGTGGTAGCGCCCCGTGTGTGCCTTCAGTCCGCGGACCGTCGCGACCACCACCGCCGCGTCGGGCGTGAGTTCGGAGGCGCGGCACTTGATGTTGAAGAACCGTTCCGCGCCCATGTCGGCGCCGAAGCCGGCCTCCGTGACGAGATAGTCGCCGCAGCGAATCCCGATCAGGTCGGCCACGACCGACGAGTTGCCGTGGGCGATGTTGCCGAACGGCCCGCAGTGGACGAGGGCGGGCGTCTGTTCCGTCGTCTGCAGCAGGTTCGGCTTCAGCGCATCACGCAGCTGCACGCACATCGCACCGGCGCCGCGTACGTCCTCGGCGGTCACCGGCTCGCCCCGCCGGTCGTAGGCGACGACCATCCGGCCGAGCCGTGTGCGCAGGTCCGGCAACGACGAGGCCAGCGCGAGGACCGCCATCACCTCGCTGGCCGCCGTGATGTCGAACCCCGTCTGCCGCGGTATCCCGTCCTGGCGGCCGCCGAGGCCGGTCACGATCTGCCGTAGGTCGCGGTCGTTGACGTCCAGCACCCGCCGCCACGCGACCGCCAGCGGATCGATGTCGAGCGCGTTGCCCTTGTGCAGATGGTTGTCGACCATCGCGGCGAGGAGGTTGTGCGCCGACGTCACGGCGTGCAGATCACCCGTCAGGTGCAGGTTCACGGCCTCCATCGGCACGACCTGGGAGTAGCCGCCGCCCGCGGCGCCGCCCTTGATGCCGAACGTCGGCCCCATCGACGCCTGCCGGACGGCGATCACGCCACGTTTGCCGATGTGGGCGAACGCCTGCCCCAGGCCGACCGTGGTGGTCGTCTTCCCCTCGCCGAGCGGGGTCGGCGTGATCGACGTGACCACGACGTACTTCGCCCGCGGCCTGGTCGCGAACTCGTCGATCGCCTCCAGCGCGATCTTGCCGGCGGCATGCCCGTACGGCTCGAACAGCCGCGGTTCTATCCCCATGTCCCCGGCCACGTCCGACAGTGGCTTCCGCAACGTCGCCCGGGAAATCTCCAGGTCCGACGGCATCGACGGCATGACTCACCCCTCCCCTCCTGGGCCGGACGCCGGCCCACCCGTACCGCCGGTCGCGGCGGACAGGTCGGCGATCATGCGGGCGGTCGCCCGCACCTTGTTGAACGTGTAGCAGTGCACCCCCGCAGGAGTGGGTTCGCCGGGCCGGGCGGCCAGGTCGACCACGCCGCGCAACACGGCGTCCCGTCCGCGGCGGGGACGGAGCAACCGTCCGACGATGGACCGGTGAGACGTCAAGAACCGCAGCGAGTCACCGACCCCGATCCGGCTGCCGACCCGCGCCAGCGTCGTGACGTCGACGGCACCCGCCACGCCGATGACGACCGGCAGGGTGATGCCGTGCTCACCGGCCTGCCGCAGGAACTCCCGGATCGCGGCCAGGTCGAAGCACAACTGGGTGACCGTGTACGTCGCCAGGTCCTGTTTGGACCGCAGGGACGCCCACAGCGTCGCGTCGTCGATCGAAGGATGCCCCTCCGGGTACGACGGCACACCGACTTCGGCGGGCAGCCGGCCGAGATCGGCCATCTCCCGCAGCAGCGCGGCGCCGTCCGGGTACGGCCCCGCCGGTTCCGGCGTGTCGCCGCCGACGACGAACACGTCGTCCACGCCGGCACCGGCGAGCCGGTCGAGCACGTCGATCAGCTCGCTGCGCCCGGTCAGCTGCCGGGCGGCCAGGTGCGGCACGGGCCGGAGTCGCTGCGCCGCGAGCTTCTCGCACAGCTCGACGGTCGCCTCGGTGCCGCGGCGCGGGGAGGCCGTCACGGTGACGACCGTGTGCTCCGGCAGCGTGCCGGTCTCCTCGAGCACCCCGCGCAGTGGCAGCACCTCGAAGCGCGGGCGCGCCAGGACACCCGCCGGTGCCGCTGTCGGCACCGGCGCGTTCCCGGACTCCCGCCTGCGCCTCATCGCTTCGGGGTCTCCTTCCGCGGATCGATGAACGGCTTCTCGACGACCGTTCCCTCACGCATGCCGGACGGTGTGTGGATCTGCAGGGGCGTGCCAAGTTCGCTGAGCCCGATCGGCACCATCGCCAGCCCGATGTTGCGTTCCAGCCGTGGCGACCGGCACGCGCTGGTGACCCGGCCGACCGGAGTGTCCGACCCGGCGTAGACGTCGAACGGCTCGATCATCGACCCGTCGTTGTAGGTGCCGAGCGGTTCGCCGGAGATCTCCACGCCCACCATGAGACGTGAGATCCCTTCCGACCGTGCCCGCGTGAGGGCCTCCTTGCCGATGAAGTCGGCCTCCTGATCGAGGTCGACCATCCACCGGTAGTCGTAGCCGACCTCAAGCGGATTCGTGTCGAGCGTGATGTCGCAGCCGTAGGCGAGCATGCCCGCTTCGATGCGGCGCATGTGGCACGGTCCGATCGGGCGCATGCCGTAGGGCTGGCCCGCCTGCCAGACGGCGTCCCACAACCGCTCCGCGTCACGCGACGCGTCGCGCAGGTACAGCTCGTAGCCGACCTCGCCGGAGTAGCCCGTGCGGCTGACGACGACGCGCATTCCGTCCACGGTGAACTCACGCATGCGGTAGTAGGGCACGTCCAGCACCCCGTCGCCGAACAGGTCGCGCAGCACTTCCTTCGACCGTGGTCCCTGCACCTGCAGCGGTGCCACGTCGGCCTCCGCGATGTGGACGTTCCATCCACCCGCGTGGGCCAGACCCATCGCCCAGAGTCCGACGTCGGAATCGGCCAGCGACAACCAGAAACGGTTCTCCTCGAGCCGCAGCAGGACCGGGTCGTTGACGATCCCGCCGTCGGGCGCGGTGATGAACACGTACTTGCACTGCCCGACCTCGCACTTGGTCAGATCCCGTGGCACGAGCATGTTCGTGAAGTCGAACGCGTCCGGGCCCGAGATCTCGAGCTGCCGTTCGACACCGACGTCCCAGATCGTCACACCGTCGAGCAGCGCCCAGTACTCACCGACCGGGTCACCGTAGTGACGCGGGTGGTAGGTGTGGTTGTACACGCTGTAGCACGCCGCGCCACAGGCCCGGGATTTCCAGAAGTAAGGCGACTTTCGCAGTCGCGTGTAGAGCATCACCGCGGGCCGTTCGACGATCGCGTGGGGCTCCCCCGCGATGTCCGGCCGGGCGGCGGTGTTGAGCACATCCGTCATGAGGGCCCCCTCGGTCTTTCCGGCCCGTTCGATGTATTCCGAGAAGTGGGCGAATGCCCGCCGCCTCGTTGCCTTCACGCAGTTGCCTACCGGCTACCGATGCCGGTTGTGTCATTCGCAACGAGTTCTGCATTACTAAACTGCGTGCTTTCAGCATGCGCCGCACCCCATCGCGCGTCAAGGGGTGCACGAGACCAAAAATTGCGGCCTACCTGCGGAAACAGCGACCGTCGACGCGCCGCCGCCCGACGTGAGCCGCAAGGTCGACATCGCCGACCGCAGCGCGATCGTCACCCGCGGTCACGGCGTCGCTGAGCCACCGAACGCGCCGCGGCGCACTCCGGGATTACCCTGGGTGCGCTCCGACCACACGCGAGGCGGATCTTCGGGCAGCGCGGCGGCCGCACTCGCGGCGCGCTCAGGACCGTGCGTAGATCCGCTCGGCCACCGCGGCCTTACGGCCCCGCAGCTCCGCCACCGTGTCGGCCGGATATCCGCCCTTCTCCGGCACATCGGGAACGTCGGTTCCCGCAGCGTCGAGCATCGTCCAGCCACTGCCGAGTTCGATCAGGCTGCGGTGCTTCGTGTCGTAGTAGTCCGGCGACACGCTCATCGCGACGCCACGCGCACCGGCCGCCGCGGCGATCAGGTGCAGGTGGAATCGGGTCGAGATCCACAGCTGCCCCTCGAGCGCGGGAACACCGTCGCGCCACAGGTCCGAGAACGGCATGAACGACGCGCCGGGCAGATCGGCGGCGAGCAGGTCGTACACGGCACGGTCGACCCGCGGAATCGCTTCGACGAACGTCACGTCACCCGGCTCGACGTCCCAACTGCGCAGAATCCCCTTCACCCGGCCCGCGAGCGCGGGAGGGCCGAGTTCGCCGATGTCCGATTGCACGCACACCATGACCGCGCGCGTGTAGTCCTGGAACCAGGTCTCCGGCACGTCGAGGAACACGTCGTCACACGTGAACCCGGCGGGCGCGGCCACCGCGAGCAGTTCGGCGGAGTCGCGGTCGCGCACGTCCACGACGTCGAACCGGGCGGCGAGCGAGTACAGCAGCTCCGCGACGTCGGGTGCGGCCGGGAGGAACCCCTGCCCGGTCATGGCGAGGCGAGCGCCCGAACGCACGCTCCCGGCGATGGCACCCGCGAGGAGCCCCGCGTGCTGCGGCCACAGCGCGTTGACGTACCCGCCGCCGATCAGGTGGATCACGTCCGCCGTCGCGAGCAACTCCACCCCGGGCCGGCAACGCGGCGCCAACCCGGGGTCGTGGATGACCTTGCGGACCCAGGCCACGACCGCCCACGGTTCGGGATCCGGGGCCTCGACCGCGAGCCGCCACAGCGTGTTCGTACACCGCAGATTGGGGTGCAGTCCGGCGAGCATCACCTGAGCCGTGCCGGGCGTGTGACAGTCGAGCCACACCTCCGCGTCCGGCTCGGTGCGAGCCAGGTATCGGAGCCAGGTCGCGGCGACCAGCTCGTCACCGAAGTTGGGCAGCCCGGTGGGGCCGACGAGATAGATCCGACGTGGTGACGACGGGTCAGCGTGGGACATACCGATGCACGCTAGCACCACGGCGCGATCCCCGGCCGCGCAACGCCTTCATGCCCGGCGGGGTGTCGACCGCCGCGGCTCCTCAGTCCGCGCGGATGCCGCGCCACACCACGTCGGTCAGCTTCGCGACCTCGGTCTTCCAGTCGCCCTGCGGGTCGAGATGGAACAGTCCGAAAAGGCAGCGGATGACGGTTTCGACCTCGGTGTCCGCCCGCACCTTGCCCGCGTCGACGTTCGCACGCAGCAGATCCGACAGCGCGCAGCGCATCCGGTCGAACGCACTGGCAGGAAGCGAGCCGGATTCCTCGGCAGTCGCGCTGACCCGCCGCAGCGCCTCGGCCAGCCCGCGTTTGGTCATCATGTAGTGCGCGAGGTGGTCCATGATCCACGTCCGGAACGCCACCTCGGGTTCCCGCTCGGCGAGCAGCGCCGGCACTGCTTCGACGATGTGGTCCACTTCGCGTTCGTACACCGCGAGGATCAGCGATGCGGGAGTCGGGAAGTGCCGGTAGACGGTGCCGACACCCACGCCCGCCTGCTTCGCGATCGCGTTGAACGACACCTCGCCGGTCCTCGTCAGCGATGCGGCCGCCGCAGCGAGGATCACCTCGTGATTGCGGCGGGCGTCAGCGCGCCGGCCGCTCACCGACCCGGTGGACATCGCCCCTCCCGCACTCGCTCGCCCCCGATTCACTGACCCGCGTAGCGTACCCGTTGCCGAACGGATAGGTATCCGCTAGTGTCGTCGGCGTCGCGACCGGATACCTATCCGCTTCCGTCTCTCCCTTCCGCCCTCGAAGCGCATCCGAACTGCGCGGAACGGATCCCATGGACATCGCACTCCAGATCAACGGCACCACCGAACACCTCGACATCGCCCCCGGCGTCACCCTCCTGGACGCCTTACGCGAACACCTCGGCATCACCGGCCCGAAAAAGGGCTGCGACCGCGGCCAGTGCGGCGCCTGCACCGTCCACATCGGAGGAAGGACGGCGCTGTCCTGTCTCACCCTGGCCGCCACCGTGAGAGACCCCGTCACCACCGTGGAAGGACTGTCCACTTCCGACGGCCTCCACCCGGTGCAGCAGGCGTTCGCCGATCAGGACGCCCTGCAGTGCGGGTTCTGCACACCCGGGCAGATCATGTCGGCCGTCGCCGCCGCTGCGCAGGGTATCGACGACCCCGACGAGGTTCGCGAGTTCATGTCGGGAAACCTCTGCCGCTGCTCGGCCTACCCGAACATCGTCGCCGCCGTCCGCCGGGCCGGCGCCGAGGAAAGGCGAACCGATGCGACCGTTTGAGCTCACCGTGCCGGCGACCGTCGACGAGGCCGTCGCGAGCGGACACACCTTTCTGGCCGGTGGCACGACCCTCGTCGACCTCATGAAACTCGACGTCGTCACACCGCCGCGCGTCGCCGACATCACGGCCCTCCCGCTCCGCGGGATCAGCACCGAGGACGGCTTGCGCATCGGAGCCCTCGAACGCATGAGTGACGTCGCCGCGCACCCCGGCGTGCCGCCGGCCATCACCCGCGCCCTGACGCTCAGCGCGTCACAACAGCTGCGCAACATGGCCACCATCGGCGGAAATTTGATGCAGCGCACCCGGTGCGGCTATTTCCGCGACACCACGATGCCGTGCAACAAACGCAGTCCCGGCAGCGGATGCGGTGCGATCGGCGGAACCAACCGCATGCACGCCGTCCTCGGCGCGAGCCGGCACTGCGCCGCCACGCACGCCAGCGATCTGGCCGTCGCCCTCGTCGCGCTGGACGCCGAGCTCCGGATCACCGGCCCGGACGGTACACGCGCCCTCCCGCTGACCGATTTCTACCGCACCCCGGGCGACACCCCGGACATCGAGAACGATCTGCGGTCCGGCGAGCTGATCACGGACGTCCTCGTCCCGCATCCCGAGCACGCGGCCAACTCGACCTACGTCAAGATCCGCGACCGCCGTTCCTACGAGTTCGCACTGTGTTCGGTCGCGGCGACGCTCGAGGTCACCGGCGGCGTCGTCGCGGAGGCGCGAATCGCCGCGGGCGGGGTCGGCACGATCCCGTGGCGCCTTCCCGGGGTCGAGGCCGCGCTACGCGGCGAACCGGCCACCGAATCGTCGTTCGCGGCGGCAGCCGAGATCGCCGCCCACGGCGCGGAACCGCTGGCACACAACGGATTCAAGGTGCCGCTGCTGAAACGGACCCTCGTCCGCGCCCTGCTCGAACTGACCGGAGGAGGCGAGCGATGATCGCCAGGCCGGACGCCCCGCTCAAGGTCACCGGGAGCGCCACGTACGCGCTCGACAACGTCATCGACGGTGCCGCCCACGGCTTTCTGCTGCTCAGTACGGTCGCCCATGGCGAGGTGGCGTCGATGGACGTCGGCGCCGTCCGCTCGGCACCGGGCGTGCTCGGCGTGTACACGCCGTTCGAGCCTCTCACGTTACATCCGGTCAACTCGCCGTTACTCGGTCCGATGTGGCTTCCGCTGCAGGACACGAACGTGACGTTCCACGGCCAGCCGATCGGTTTCGTCGTCGCGGAGACCTTCGAGCAGGCGCGGGACGCCGCGGGGCTCGTCGAGGTCACCTACGACGAGCGGCCGGCGGCCACCTCGTTCGCCGACGGACTCGCGTCGGCCGTCGACGCGCAGCCCGCCGCGAGTGAGGCCCCGCCCTCGCTCTCCGTACTGGCCGACGGGGTCGCCTCGATCGAGGACGCGCTCGAGGCGAGCGATGTGACGATCGACGCGACGTACGAGACCGCAGCGCAGAACCACGCGGCGATGGAACCTCACTCCGCCGTAGCGGTGTGGGCGGGCGGCGAGCTGACCGTGTACACCGGAAACCAGGCCTCCCACCTCGTGGCCTCCGACCTCGCCGGTGGCCTCGGACTGCCCGCCGATGCGGTGCGGGTCGTCAATCCCGTCGTGGGCGGCGCGTTCGGCGGAAAGGCCACGTCGATGCCTGCCGTGCTCGCCGCTGCCGCGGCACGGGAGCTCGGCAGGCCGGTCAGAGCGGCGCTCACCCGCGAGCAGGTCTTCACCGCCACCGCCAACCGGCCCGCGACCGTGCAGCGCATCACCCTCGGCGCACGCGGGAACGGCGCGCTAGTCGCCGTGCGGCACGACTCGTGGTCGTCGACCACGCCGGACCTCGGCTTCGTCGAACCGACCTCGCACGGCACGTCGCGTCGGTGGTACCGCACCGAGAACCTCGAGATCAGTCAGAAGGCGGTGCCGCTCAACATCCCGCCCGCGACCTTCATGCGCGCGCCGGGTGAAGGTCCGGGATCGTTCGCCCTCGAGAGCGCGATCGACGAATTGGCAGCGTCGCTCGGGATGGATCCGATCGCGCTGCGCACGCGCAACAATTCGGCCGCCCCTCCCGGCAAGGACCTGCAGTGGTCCGGCAAACACCTCGACGAGTGCTTCGAGATCGGGGCGGCCCGGTTCGGCTGGGCCCAGCGATCACCCGGCGGCCGGGTCGACGGCGACTGGCTGGTCGGTATGGGAACCGCGACGGCGATGTTCCCGGGTCTGCGATTCCCGGCAACGGTCGGTGTGACACTGCATGCCGACGACACCGCCACGGTCGCGGCCTCCGGGGCCGACCCCGGTACCGGCCTGCTGGGCGTGCTGGGGATCGTGGCTGCCGAGTCGCTCGACGTCGATCGGGACCGCGTCACCCCGCTGCTCGGCGATTCACGACTTCCGCCGGGCGGCCTGTCCGGCGGTTCCACGGCGACCGCGAGCGCGGGTTCGGCGACGATGGTGGCCGCGAGCACGGTGATCGAGCAGCTGCTCACGCTCGCCGCGTCACCCGACGGCCCGTTCCGTGATCGCGAGGTCGGCTACGCCCACGGCAGGGTGTACGCCCTCGACGGCGCGGACCGCGCACCGATGACGTTCGGCGAGGTGCTGCGGTCGACCGGTCGCGACACACTGGGCACCACCGGCACCACCGCCCCCGGGGAGGAGACGACGAAACACTCGTTCGGCTCGTGGGGAGCCCAGTTCTGCGAGGTGCGAGTGCACCGGTTGACCAGGGAGATCCGCGTGTCGCGGCTGCTGGGCGTGTTCGACGCGGGCCGGATCATCAACCCGCAGGCGGCGCGGAGCCAGCTCATGGGCGGGATGATCTGGGGTGTGTCCGCAGCGCTCCACGAGGGCATCGAGTTCGACGCCGACGGCAGGGTCGCCACTCGCGACCTCGCCGACTACCTCCTTCCCGTCAACGCCGACATCCCCGACGTGGACGTGCGGTTCGTCGAGCATCCCGACACCTTGCTCAGCGATCTCGGCGCCCGTGGGCTCGGCGAGATCGGCCTCGTCGGGATGGCGGCGGCCGTGGCCAACGCCGTCCACAACGCCACCGGGGTCCGCGTGCGACGAATCCCCATCCGGCTGGAGGATCTGCTCGACGTTTGAGACGTCCGCCCCGCCGCGGGGCGGTTCTGCGGGACCGTTCCGGAGACCCGCCCCGCGGCACGCCACGGTCGCTAGACGTCCCCACCGGTGAGGCGCCGGCACGCGGACTCGGCGACGGCGGCGATCGGTTCGCTGAGGGTGTCGTCCTCGTAGTGCGTGCCCCGGGTGAACGCCGCGACGACCAGCGGGACGCCGTCGGGTGTCCACGTGATGCCGACGTCGTTGCGCACGCCGTACCAGCCCGATCCGGTCTTGTCCGCCAGTTTCCAGCCCGCCGGCACGCCGGAACCGAACACCGGACCGGCGGTCCGGTTCGCCAGCATCCACGTGGTCAGCAGCCGCCGGTCCGCCCTGGGCAGCGCGCTGCCCAGCACGAGTGTTCCGAACGTCCGCGCGATCGCCCGCGGCGAGGTGGTGTCCCGCTCGTCGCCGGGCGCACCGGTGCTCATCTCCGGTTCCCACCGGTCGATCCGGGTGACCGGGTCGCCGACCGACCGCGCGAACCCGGTGACGCCGGCGGGGCCGCCGAACTCGCGCATGAGGAGGTTCGTGGCCGTGTTGTCGCTGACCGTCACCGCCGCCTCGACGAGCTGCGAGACCGTCAGACCATTTCGGATGGTGACCTCGGTGACCGGCGAGTTGATCACCAGGTCGTCGGCGGTCCAGGTGAGCCTTCGGTCCCGCACGCTCGACGGGAAGTCGCGCAGGATCCGCGCGGCCAGCAGCACCTTGAACACCGAGCAGATCGGAAACCTCTCGTCGGGCCGATGTTCCAGCGTCGCACCCGTGCGCGCATTGATCGCGACGACGCCGAGGCGCCGCCGGTACGTGCGTTCCAGCTCGGTGAACTCCTCGTCCACGCGTTCCTCGCCACCCGCACTCCGCTGCGGCGCGCTGCCGGCCGCCGCCGTGGCCGGCAGGCCGACCGTCACCGCTCCGGCCGCCGCTCCCGCGAGCACGGCGCGCCTGCTCAGCCCTTCCCTGCTGTCCACCCGCATCTCCTCCCTGTTCGTTCGGAGCGAACGATGGCACCGGGACGGCCCGCCCGTCCAAGGACGCACACGCATGAGCCCATGTCGGCGCGACATAGGACACGACTCCGCCCGTACGCGATACTGTGCACTGTGGATCTGGTGCTGCATCTGCGCGGTTTCGTCGCCGTCGCCGAGGAACTCAGTGTGTCGGAGGCAGCGCTGCGGCTCGGTCTGGACCAGCCGCTGCTGAGCCGTCGCCTTCGCACGTTGGAGCGCGAACTGGGCGTCGAACTCGTCGACCGATCACGCAGGCAGATCGCGTTGACACCGGACGGCGTGGCGCTGCTGCCACGTGCCCGCCATCTCGTCGAGCAGGCCGATCATCTCGTGCGCACCATCCGCGACGCCGACCCGACGATCGTCACGCTGGCTGCTCCCTCCGAGTCGGATCCCGCCGCGCTCGCCCGGCTGCTGCGGCTGCTCGACGACGCGCAGCTGGCCGTCGACCTCACATGCGACAACGGAGGTGAGCCACCCGCCGACAGCTCCTGGACGATCGTCCGCTGCGAGCCCGCGTCGGCACGGTGGACGGTGCGGCTCGGTGCCGCGTCCGCACCCGGCGGGAGCGACCGTCCCGTCCGGTTGAGCGGGCTGCGGCCTCGGCGCGGGGCCGCCGCACGTCCCGTCCTCGTACTGCCGCACGATCTGGAGCCCCCGCAGGGCGAACGGCTCCACGCCGCGGCCGACGCCGCCGGCCTGTCGCCCGCGCTGCTGCGGGCGAAGCCACCCCACATCGCGTTCGCCGAGGCGCTGGCCGGCCGGGCGCACCTGTTCTGCACCGCGGCCGAGGCTCGTCGGCACGGTCTGTCGTGGGCACCGTTGGCCGATCCCCCGATGCTGCGGGGATACCGGCTCGCCGAACGCGATCCCCTGCCGGCCGCGCTCGCCCGTGGTCCACTGCGGACGCACGCTCTGGACCTGCTCGGCGCCGCCGTCTCCGCCGAACCGGACACCCCGGTGCCGAGTCCTTCCGACTCACCCGACTCCGACTCACCTGACTCCGGCTCACCCAATTCCGGCTCACCCAATTCCGGGGCGCCCGACTCCGGCTCACCCGGCGCTGTGGCACCCGGCCGCGCGCCACTGCGATCGAAGGAGCGGACGTGACCACACCGCCGATGTCGGGCGATTCGGCCGAGCTCCTCCAACTGGCCGACCACATCTGCAACCGCTGGCGCGACCTCCGTGTCCACGGAGGATTCGTCGCCCGCAACATCGACACCGGCCGCCAGCTCTGCGTCGACCCCGACCGGCCCTGGCCGCTCGCCTCCGTGGCCAAGGTGCCGCTGGCCCTCGTGGTCGCCGACCGGATCGCGCAGGGCGAGCTGGCCGGCGGCACGATGGTGACCCTCGAGCCCGCGGAACGCAGCCACGGCCCCACGGGACTGTCGGCGTTCCGGCATCCCGCGACGTGCGCGATCGACGACCTGCTGCTCCAGATGATCACAGTCAGCGACAACGCCGCCGCGGACGCGCTGTTCGAGCTCGTTCCACCACCCGAGGTCACCTCCCGGCTGCGCCAGTGGGGCGTGGACGCGATCCACGTCCGCCACCCGATGCAGTTGATGTACGAGGCCGCGACCCGGGTCGCCGGACCCGATTTCACGCTCGGGCGCCGCCTCGCCGTGGAAGGCGCCCGCCCGAGGGGCGGTCACGTGATCGACTCGCTCGACGTGCACCGCGCGACCGTGGGATCCGCCGCCGCACTCGTCGACCTCCTGTGCCGCATCTGGACCGGCGACATCGCCGAGCCTGCCGCCACCGCGACCGTGCGCGAGGCCATGTCCCGGCAGGTCACCAGCCCTCGCATCGGCGCCGACCTCCAGGCCGACGACATCCGGATCGCGGGCAAGACCGGCTCGTTCCTGACGTTGCGCCACGAGATCGGCGTCGTCGAGTACGGCACGTCCCGGGTCGCGGTCGCCGCGCTCACGACCTCCGAACGCACCGCCAGGATCCAGCACGACGTCGACCTCGCCATCGGTGCGGCGGTCCGTGATGCCGTCGAAGCCCTGGCCTGACGACCTACAGTGCGACGATCCCGAGCGGAACGGCGACCGCGAGCATCGCGATGCTGAAGGCCCACATCGGCAGGAACGAGTAGCGGATGTGCTTGCCCATGTCGACGCCGGCGAGTCCGATGCCGAGCCACACCGAGGCGTTGAACGGGCTGATGTATGTCCCGATCACGTTGCCGATGAGTACGGCGTACACCACCGTGAGCGAACCGACACCCAGTTGGGCCGCCGCGTCGTGCACGAGCGGCAACAGCGCGAAGTAATGCGCGTCCGTGCTCAGCGCCAGTTCGAGCGGCATCCCGAGTACACCGACGATCAGGTGCAACAGCGGCACGACCGAGTCCGGCAGCAGGTTGATCAGATCGGTCGCCAGCGACCGCAGCATGCCCGACTCCTCCAGCACGCCGAGGAAACAGCCGGCGGCGAGGATGATCGCTCCGGTACCGAGGGCACCACCGCCGTGGGCGCGGATGCGCTCCATCTGGTCGGACACCCTCGGGTAGTTCACCACGAGCGCGGCGCTCAGGCCCAACATGAAGACCAGACCCGCGGGCAGCACGTCCGCCACCAGGACACCCAGCAGCGTCACGACGAGCGGTCCGTTGAACCAGGGCCGGTACGGCTTGCCCGCCACCGCCTCGGAGTGCCCGTCGCCGGCCACGGAGTCGTCCGCGCCGGTCGACGAGTCACCGGAGCCGCTCGCCGGCTTGTCCGGAACGGCGGAGTCGCCGGAACCCGCGGAGCTGCCACCGGTGCCGGTCGATCGGGCGCCCGCCAGGACCGGTTCCGGCTCCGTCATCGCGACGGCCCGCGCGGCGATCCGCCGGTTCTCCCGCAGTCCGAGCAGCGCGGCCATGCCGAGCAACATGACGATGCCCACGATCTGCAGCGGGATCAGACCCTGCCACAGCTCGATCGGGTCGTGGCCGGTGGACGCGGCGGCGCGGCCCACCGGACCGCCCCACGGCAGCATGTTCAGGATCGCCATGCTGGTGCTGAGCAGCAGCATCAGCAGGTACGGGCTCATCCCGAGCCGCTTGTACAGCGGGAGCAGCGCGGGAATCGCGATCAGGTACGACGTGGCACCGGAACCGTCGAGGTGGCAGACCACCCCGATGATCACCGTGACCATGGCGACGCCGACGACATTGCCCCGGCTGATCCGCACCATCAGGTTGATCATCGGGTTGAACAGGCGGACGTCGTTCATGATGCCGAAGAACAGGATGGCGAACACCAGCATCACGGCCACGTTCAACACCGAGGCGAGCCCCGATTCGAAGAACTCGCCGATCTCCTCGGCGTTGAACCCCGCCAGGAAGGCCCCGACCGTCGGAATGACGGTCAGTCCTACGACGGGAGCGATCCGGCCGAGGATCAGCAGCGTCGATATCGCTGCGATCACCCCGAAGCCGACGATACTGAGCATGGGCGCTTCTCCTGCCTCCGTTGGTCACCGAGTTCGCCCGCCGGCACGCTCCGGGGAGGGTGTTTCACCCGGATGTACGGCGATTTGCGACATCATGAACCGGGCGTGGCCGCGCCCACGAGCGTTGTGTGCATTGGATCGGTAATGGTCGTATTGGTCTCACCCGCATCACCGGCGGCCGTCGCGGAGCCGGCGTCGTGACGGCCCGCCGCATCCGGTGCGGCCGTCCCAGGCTGTCGCTGACGGGGTACCTGTTCCTCTCGATCACGATTCTGCTGCTCGGAGCCCTGCTCGCTGCCGGTACACTGTGGACGGTCAATCAGTATCGCGAGGTGCGCGACGAGTACACCGAACGTGCATTGACGCTCGCCCAGTCCGTCGCCGAGCTGCCGAGCGTGCGGGACTACCTCGCCGACCCCCGGCATCGCGGCGACATCGCGCCGCTCGCCGAGCGCATCCGTCGCGCCGCGGAGGTGCGCTACGTCGTGATCGTCGACGCAGACGGCATCCGCCACTCCCATCCGGACCCGGCCCAGATCGGCGGGCGGCCGCACACCGACCCCGCACACGTGCTCGCAGGCAACACCTGGACGGGGACCGAATGGGGTCCCGCCGGGCTGACCCTGCGCACCCGGGTGCCCGTGGAATCCCGGGCGGGAGACGTCGTCGGCTACGTGTCGGTCGGCGTGCTGTCCTCACGGGTGTCGCTCGCGGCCACCAGCACACTGCCCACGATCGGCGCGGGGCTGCTGCTCGCGCTCGTCGTCGGCGCGGGCGGTGCGTGGCTCATCTCGCGCCGGATCCGGGCGAAGACGCACGGGCTCGAACCGCGGGAGATCACCGAGCTCCTCGAAAGCAGGGAAGCCCTCCTCTACGCCATCTCCGAGGGCGTACTCGCGGCCGACTCCGACGGAGCGGTGCTGCTCGCCAACGACTCGGCACGCACGATGCTCGATCTGCCCGACGACTGTGTCGGCCGCAGCCCGGCCGACCTGGGCCTGCACCCACGGCTGCGTGCGATGCTGGCGGGCACGGAGGACACGACCGGCGAGCTGTTCCTGCCCGTCGGCGACCGCCTCCTGGTGTGCGAGCACCGGGCCGTGCGCATCGGCGATCAGGGCACGGGCAGGCTCGTCACCCTGCGCGACCACACCGAACTTGTCCGGCTCGGCGGTGAACTCGACGGTGTGCGCACCATGGTCGGCGGACTTCGGGCGCAGACCCACGAGTTCGCCAACCGGATCCACACGGTGAGCGGAATGCTCGACCTGGGTGCCGTCCCGGAGGCCAGGCAGTATCTGGCCGAGCTCTCGGCCACGACGACCGAGGCCTCGACCCGGGTGTCGGAGCACGTCGCCGACACCGCGCTCGCCGCGCTCGTGCTGGCGAAATCCGCACAGGCCGCCGAGCAGGGCGTCGACTTCGAGCTCGCTGCGCTCAGTGACGTGCCCGCAGACCTGCCGCAGCGCCTGCGAGACGACGCGCTGCTCGTCGTCGGCAACCTCGTCGACAACGCGCTCGACGCCGTCGGCAGCGCCGGCTGGGTCGAACTGCTCGTCCGCCTGCACGACGACGACCACCGCCTGCTGGAAGTACGGGTCACCGACTCCGGGCCCGGCATCGACCCCGCGCTCGGGGACGACGTGTTCACCGCGGGCGTGAGCACCAAGGACCGCACACCGGGTGGATACGCCCCTCGGGGACTCGGCCTGGCACTCGTGCGCCAGGCGTGCACCCGGTGGGGCGGCTGGGTCGACGTCGACTCCGCCGAGGAGACCGTGTTCAGCGCGTTCCTGCCCGTGCGGGAAGATGCGCGATAGCGCGTCCGGCCCCGGCCGGACGCCGCGCCCCGGACCCGCCGAGATCCACGAGAGGTGCCCTGGTGCTGTCGGTGCTCGTTGTCGACGACGACGCGCGCGTGGCCCGCAACCACGCGGACTGTGTCGCGTCGATGCGCGGGTTCGCCGTCACGGCGGTCGTGCACACCGGCGCGGCGGCGCTGGAGGCGGTGGAGGCGCACCGGCCGGATCTGGTGCTGCTCGACCTCTACCTGCCCGACATGTCGGGCATCGACGTTCTCAGGCAGCTGCGGACCACGAGCGGGGCCGGCGGCACTGCGCCCGCGGACGTGCTCGTCATCAGCGCGCTGCGCGACGTCGACAGTGTCCGCAGGGCCATGCACGGCGGCGCCGTCTACTACCTGATCAAGCCGTTCGACCTCGACGCGCTGCGCGAACAGCTGGAACGTTTCGCCGCCACGAGGGACAAGCTCAGCGGCGTCGATCAGGTCACGCAGCGTGACGTGGACAGCGTGTTCGGGGTCCAACGGCCCACCACCCGACAAGAGCTACCGAAGGGCCTCACCGCCGAGACTGCCAGGTTGGTGGCCGAGACACTGCGCGCGGCGGGATCGGACCTGTCGGCCGTCGAGGTCGCCGAACGCGCCGGGATCGCCCGTGTCACCGCGCGCCGGTATCTCGAATACCTGTGCGCCGACGGCCGGGCCGAACTGCGCATGCGTTACGGCTCGGCGGGCCGCCCCGAACACCGCTACCGCTGGGTCAGGTAGCGCGCGGGTCAGCGCCCGCCGTACCGCAGCGGGGGCCCCGAGGCACCGTCGTCGAGGACCCTCCGGACCAGCCACGCCAGGCCGTCGGCAGTGCGCTCCGGCGTGTCCGACGGTTGCATGACATGACTCAGGACGGCGCGCACGACCACGTCGACGACCACGTCGACCTGCTCATCGGACACGCCCGACGGATACGACCGCACGCGCTCGGACAGGAGGGTCGTCGCATCGGTGATCAGCGCGTCGGCCCGCGTCGTCAGCAGCGGCAACAGCTCGGTGTCGGCGCCGTGGGTGGCCGACGCGACGGCACGCAGCAGCACGTTGTCGGCTGCGAGAGCAAGCACGCCCCTGACTGCGTCGTAGACCGCGCCCGGGAGGTCGCGCGGGTGGCGGTCGAACGCACCGCGGACCAGGGCGAGGAACCGGTCGAGCTCGTGGCCGACCATGACCTCGGCCAGCGCCGTCTTCGACCCGACCTCGTTGTACACCGTCTGGCGGCTGACACCGACACTCTCGGCCAACCTGGCCATCGTGACGGCCGCCCAGCCCTCACGCGCCGTGATCTCGATGGCCGCGACGACGATCGGCTGCCGATACTGACCGCCGACCGCCGTCGCGGCCGCGAGAGTGTCACCCATGATCACCATTCTAGGCGGACGCTCCCCGGTCAGGTCCGCCGCGAACCGCGTCACGCCCGCGCCGTCCCCGCGACGACGAAGTCGACCTTCTCCCGGACCCCACAGTCCGGGCAGCACCACGAGTCAGGGATCGCCGACCACGGCGTCCCCGCCGGAAAGCCCTCCCGCGGGTCCCCCGTCCGCTCGTCGTAGACGTACCCGCAGCCGGGACACATTCCCCCACCGGTCGCGTCGCCACGGAAGTCGGCGCCCACTGCCTCGTTCGCGGTCCCCGGCGTCGTGGCCCCCTCGGGCACGGTGGCCTCGGGCGCCTCCGGCGCCGTGGCCTCCTTCAGCGCCTCCGGCGTAGTGATCTCCTCGGGCGCCTCCGGCGTGGTGGCGTGCCCGTACCGGGCGAGGACCTTCGCCCGCTTGCTCGGCTGGATGTTGGCGCGGGAGATGTCCCCGTCGAAATGCTCGAGGACCCGAGGGTCCATCACACGCCGCCACAGCGGCGGCACCAGGGCGAGCACGATCATTCCCGCGTACCCGGTGGGCAGCACCGGCGACTCGGCGAAGTCCCGCAGGGTCTGATAGCGGCGGGTCGGGTTGGCGTGGTGGTCGCTGTGCCGCTGCAGGTGGTAGAGCAGCACGTTCGTCGCGATGTTGTTGGAGTTCCAGCTGTGGCTGGGGTCGACGCGCTCGTACCGGCGCCGGCCGGGTGTGCCCCGCTGCTGCCGCAGCATGCCGTAGTGCTCCATGTAGTTCACGACTTCCAGCAGCGAGAACCCGACCACTGCCTGGATCAGCAGGTACGGCAGCACACCGATGCCCAGCCAGGCGATCAGCAGCGCCCACAGCACGGCCGACATGAGCCAGGCATTGAGCACATCGTTGCCGATCCGGTACGGATGCCGGTCGCGCCTGGCGTAGCGCTTGCGCTCGAGTCGCCAGGCCGAACGCAGCGAGCCGGCGACGGTGCGGGGCCAGAACCGGTAGAAGCTCTCCCCCACCCGGCTGCTCGCAGGGTCCTCGGGCGTCGCCACCCGCACGTGGTGCCCGCGGTTGTGCTCGATGTAGAAGTGCCCGTAGAAGCTCTGGGCGAGCGCGATCTTCGACAGCCACCGCTCGTGGCTCTCCTTCTTGTGGCCCAGTTCGTGCGCGGTGTTGATACCGATGCCGCCGACACAGCCGACCGTGATCGCCAGCCCCACACTGTCCACGGTGGACAGCCCGCCACGCATGATCATCCACAGCGCGACGACGAATCCCGCGTACTGGATCGGCAGGAACGCGTACGTGATCCACCGGTAGTACCGGTCGTTCTCGAGCTGTTCGATCACCTCGTCCGGCGGGTTGCTCCGGTCCAGCCCGGCCACGAGATCGAGCACCGGGACGACGATCAGGATCACGACGGGCCCCAGCCACAGCCACACGCCCCAGCCGGTCGCCGCATGCAGGCCGATCGCCAGGAACACCAGAGACGGCACGACCAGACCGATCAACCACAGGTACCGCTTGCGGTCGGTCCACCGCTCCGTCGAGCCGGCGGGCACCGTTGCCTTCGCGCTCATCACAGACCTCCTCGACGTGGCTTTACATGAGACTAAGGGTTGTAAACCTGAATGGACAACCGTGACCCCCTCGTACATCACCCGTACGGGCGGGAAGCCGGGGCGGCCGAGGTGTCGAATATCTGGACAACCACCGGATGTGATCCGGCTTACGTTCGGAGGGACCGCCGTGAGCACCACGAGCTCAAGGAGAGCCCCATGGACCGATTGCGCTTCGGCACTTTTCTCGCCCCGTTCCATCCCGCAGGCGAGAACCCGACGCTGGCACTGCAGCGCGACCTCGAACTCGTCGAACATCTGGACGCCTGCGGGTACGACGAGGCGTGGATCGGTGAACACCACTCGGCGGGCACCGAGTTGATCGCGTCACCGGAGATCTTCATGGCCGCGGCCGCCGAACGAACGCGGCGGATCAAGCTGGGCACCGGCGTGACCTCGATCGCCTACCACAATCCGCTGTGGGTTGCCGAGCGCATGGTGCTGCTCGACCACCTGACGCGCGGCCGGACGATGCTCGGCTGTGGTCCCGGGTCGCTGCCGAGCGACTCGATGATGTTGGGGCTCACGCCGACGGACACGCGTGAGCTCATGGAGGTCGACCTCGACATCATCATGCGACTGCTCCGCGGCGAGGCCGTCACCGAGCAGACCAGGACGCACAACCTGGTCGACGCGCGGCTGCACCTGCGGCCCTACACCGAGCCGTGCTTCGACATCGCCGTCGCGGCGGTCGCCTCCCCGACGGGCCCCCGGCTTGCCGGCAGGTACGGAGCCGGGCTGCTGTCGATCGGCGCCACGATGACGCAGGACGGATTCGACGCGCTCGCCCACCACTGGGGCGTCGTCGAGGAGCGGGCGGCCCACTACGGGCAGCCGGTCTCCCGGCGGGACTGGCGTCTCGTGGGTCTGATGCACGTGGCAGAGACCCGCGAGCAGGCCTACCGCGACGTCGAGTACGGCATCGAGACGTGGTTCGACTACTTCCAGAAGACGGCCGCGTTCCCGCAGATGGCCGTCGAAGGGAACCGCCTACGGGAGATGATCGACTTCATCAACGAGGCCGGTGTCGGCGCGATCGGCACCGTCGACGACGCCCGCGCCCAGGTGCAGCGGCTGTGGGACCAGTCGGGCGGGTTCGGCTGCATGCTGCTGCTCGCCCACGAATGGGCCAACCCGGCCGCGACGAAACGCTCCTACGAACTCATCGCCCAGCACGTGATGCCGCACTTCCAGGGCGGGTCCGTCTCGCACGCGGACCAGACGCTCGCCGCGAAGCAGCGCGCCCGCAGCACCCGCGAGGACTACGCCGCAGCACAGCTCCAGGCCGTGGCGACGATGACCGAGCGTTACGAGCAGGAGAAGGCGGAGCGGTCCTGATCGCCACAGGCGGGTGACGGCCGGCTGCGTTCACCGGCCGTCACCGGCCACGATCCGCTCGGCCAGCTCCCGCAGCGCAGCCGTGCGAATCTTGGACCCGTTCGTCCCCGCCGTCATCGGCATGTCGTCGATCACCCGCACGTCGTGGGGCACCTTGAACGCAGCGAGCGTCTCCTCGCACCACGCCCGCAACGCGTCCGGGTCGGCGACGGCACCGCCGTCGGGATCCGGTTCGACGAACGCGACCGTGTGCGTCTCGCCGGCGAGCGGCACGCCGACGACCTTGGCGCGGGCGACACTCGCGTGCTCGGCGAGTCGCGCTTCGATCTCCGCGGGCTCGACGAGAAAACCCTTCAGGCGGAGCGAATCGCCCATGCGGCACAGGTAATCGAAACTCCCGTCGGCGTGCACGACACCCAGGTCTCCGCTGCGGAACCAGCCGTCGTCGGTGAACGAGCGGGCGCGGATCACGCCGTCGTCGTCACCGAGGTAGGCGTCGACGACGGGATAGCCACGGAACTGCAGCTCACCCGGCTCACCCTCGGAAGGCGGTTCGCCGGTCACCGGATCGACCGCACGGACCGTGAACCGCTCGGACACCGGCCTGCCACCACCCCGCCAGCGCGCCGGCACCGTGTCGCGGCGGTCCCAGAACGCGGCCAGGGCGAACACCTCGCTGGATCCGTAAACACCCATCGCCGACGTATGCGTCTCGTCCTCGGCCCACGCCGACAGCCGGTGCGAGTCGCCGTAGAAGTCGGCCATCAGCATCCGGCGCCACCGGGGCAGCTCGATCGGGTGTGCCCACCAGGCGGCCGCGAGCCTGCCCACGACGTCGTCCGCGCAGGCGAGGTGGGTGACGTCGAATTCGGCCATGTGCCGCAGCACGAGGTCCGGGTCGAACCGTGGCTCGAGCAGCGCCGCACCGCCGGAGCCGATGGCCGTGATCGCGGGGACGTACCCGAACACACCGGACAGCGGCAGGACGACGAGACTCACCGAGGCGGCGTCCCATCCGCCCGCCGCGGCGACGTTCCGCGCGTGTTCGGCGACCGCGCCGCCGCGGTGCGCCGCGAGTTTCGGCATGCCCGTCGAACCGGACGTCGTGAACGCGACGGCCAGGGCGTCCGGCAGGTGCCGCAGGGTGCCGGACGGCTCCGCAGGCCCGGCCTCTCCCATCGGGGTCCACGCACCTGCACCGATGTCGTACTCAGCGAGATCAGTGCCCGACACCGCATCTCCGCCGGGCCCGGCGATCACCGCCACGGACGGGACCGGGACACCGCTCCGCTCCGCGGCGCCGCAGAGCGTGCCGACGAGGTCGAGTCCCAGGAAGTCGTGAGCCACCGCCAGCACCTTCGGCCGCGCGTGGTCGAGGACGTGGGCCACCTCGGCAATGCCGTAGCGGGTGTTGATCCCGATGACGTGCGCGCCCAGTCCCGCGGCGGCGAACTGCCAGACCAGGGCGTCGGACCAGTTCGGCAACCACACGCCGACACAGTCACCTTCGTCCACTCCGCGGGCCTCGAGCTCGTCCCGGACCACGAGGACACGGCGCCACAACTGTTCACGGGTCACGCGACGCGGTTCCGGCCCGCCGTCGATGATCGCGACGGACGCCGGATCGCCGGCCGCGAGCAGCTCCGTCAACGTCGCGGACTCAGGTGTGTTCACGCTGCCTCCCGATGGATCGCAGGGCCAGGTCGTCGAGCCATTCCTGCAGCAGGACCGCGAAGTCCTCAAGTTCCTCCATCGGGTAATGACCGACGCCCTCGAGCACACTGCACTGTGCGTCGGAGATCGCCGCGGCCGTGCTGCGGACGTCGCGCACATCGACCCACAGGTCGTCATCGCCAACCACCAGGTGCACCGGGCAGGCGATCGTGGGCAGCGCCGCGCGTACGTCGTGCGTCGCCCAGCCGATCAGGTCACTGGTCGACACCTGGGGATCCTCCCGGCGGTGCATGCGCGCGATGAGCTCGGCCCGTGCGGCGGGCACGCTCCGTCCGACGACCGCACGGGTACCGAAGTAGGTCCGGTCGGAACGGCTCGGCGCCGCGGCGTCGACCAGTTCCCTGCCCAGACCCCGCACGCTCATTCCAGGCACGTCCGACCCGCCGTGCGCCGCCATGACAACGGCGCCGCCGAGACGCCCGCCCCGCCGTGCCGCCAACTGCAGCGCGATTCCACCACCGATCGAACAGCCGACGACGAAGGGCCGGTCCAGGTCGAGCAGGTCGATGAGCTCCTCACACCACGTCGCGTATTCGGCGAGATCACGGACCGGACCGCCGGCCGCGGGTTCCGACCGCCCGTGACCGGGCAGATCCGCGACGATCACCCGATAGCCGCGGGCGGCGAGCGCGGACTGCGTGTCCCGCCACTGCACGCCGTTCTGCCCGGCAGTGTGCAGACAGAGGACCCCTCGCCCCTGCCCTTCCTCGAGCACGAAAGACCGCGTACCGCCGACGTCGAGATACTCGGCCTTCATCACACCTCACCCACCGCTCGGGCCCGCACCGGGTTCGCGGGCGCCGCACTGCCGATCCGTGCCAGCTCCCGAGCCTCGTCCACCAGTGCCACCAGCGCCGAGGTCAGCCGCAGATACTCGTACCCGCTGCCGCACACCGAGAACTCGCCGCGCATCGTCCGTCCGGTGAAATCGTTGACGGGTCCGGTGATCAGCCGCGTCCAGGTCAGATCGGTCGCCCCGAGGACGAACGTCGGTGCGTGCGGCGTGCGCGTTCCGCACTCCAGCACGCGGCCCCGGTACACCCGGAAGAGCACGGTGTCGTCGCCGAAGCGGAGCCCGATCGTGCCGTCCCATTCGCCGGTCGCCGTCGTGAACGCCGCTGCGGCCTCCAGTCGCTCGGCGAGCGCGTGCGCCCACGCCGTCGTCGGAAACGATCGACCGAGCCGGGTCTCGCCGTCGTCGACGGCATGCCGTGCGGTGACGAGCGCGGAGGTTCGCCCCTCCTGCACCACCTGATCGTGCTGGTTCCGCACCGTCACGTGCCGCCCGATCACCCCGGACCGCAGTCCCGATGTGCGACGCGCCCGGGTCACAGTCATCTCGTAGGTGACCGTGTCGCCGACGTGGATCGGAGCCACGAAGTCCCATTCGGTGCCGAACGCCGCCTCCACGTGCGTCGACAGCCCGAGATCGTGATGCCAGCCGAAGAACGAGGCCAGGACGAGCGGCCCGTGGACCAACGGTCGCCCGTCTCGCGTGCGGCCGTACTCGGTGTGCAGTGCGGCCCGGTCACCGCTGATCTCCGCGAACGCCGCGACGACGTCCGCGGAGAAGGTACGCGCGGCGCCGGTGAACACCCGTCCCACGTCGAAGTCCTCGAAGTAGGGGCCGCTATCGGTGTCGTCCATCGACCACCTTTTCGCCGACATGAACAACTGTTCTTGTTGTCGAGACAACCAGCCTCCGATGCCTGCTGTCAACGCGCCACTCGTGCCCCGTTTCAGTCGGCTACGGTACGTGTATGAATGCTCGTTCGCCCGAAGCTCTCGTCCGTGACACGGGTCGCCGCAACGAGGCCGTGATCCTCAACGCCGCACTGGAGGCATTCGGCACCAGGGGCTTCAACGGAGCCTCCATGCGCGATGTCGCAAAGGGGGCGGGAACGAGCCTGTCGAACCTGTACAACTACTTCCCCTCGAAGTCGAAACTCCTGGCCGCGGTGCTCCGGCACGCCAACGACGAGTTGCAGCACCGCGTGCTGCGTGCGGTCGAGGAGGCGGGGGACGACGCGCCGTCGCAGCTGCGCGAGGCGGTCCGCGCCCACGTGGGCTTCGTCGTCGATCACCAGGTCGCGACGCTCGTGGCCACGAACGAGGTGCGCTACCTCGAGCCCGACGACAGGACCGCGCTCGTGTCGCATCGCGATGCCACCCAGGCGACGTTCGAACGGATCATCGACCAGGGTGCCGCCGACGGTGCGTTCCGGACGCCGTACGCACGCGACGCCGCGCGCGCGATCCTCAGCGCCGTCGCGGCGATCGCGTCGTGGTACCGCCGCGACGGCGCGCTGAGTCGCGGCCAACTGGCAGAGCAGTACGCCCGCTACGCCCTCGCACTACTCGAGGGGCCGCTACCCCGCTGACCGGGTCCGCCGCCCCACTCCGCCGCCCCACTCCGCCGCCTCACTCCGGTACGTCACTCCGGTACCTCTTGCCGCGGACACACCGCTTCGCTAACGTGCACGAACGATCGTTCTTGTCGTTCCCACAAAACTCTCCCGTCCCGGCACCACGGACGCAATGACGCGACCCGGAGGTGGACGCGCATGAACCCGTCGGATCACACCACCAAGATGGGGCGACTCGCCGCAGCGGCGGTATTCGCCACCGCCCTCGAATGGTTCGACTTCCTGATCTACGCCACGGCGGCGGCACTGGTGCTCGGGCCGTTGTTCTTTCCCGCTGCCAGTCCGGTGGCCGGCACGCTGGCCTCGTTCGCCACCTTCGCCGTCGGGTTCGTCGCACGTCCCCTCGGCGGCATCATCGCGGGCCACGTCGGAGACCGATTCGGCAGGAAACCGCCGCTCGTCGCCGCGATGCTGCTGATGGGCGTGGCGACCTTCGCCATCGGCGTGCTGCCCGACTACGCCACGATCGGCGTCTGGGCTCCGATCCTCCTCGTCGTCGCGCGCCTGATTCAGGGGTTGGGCGTCGGCGCGCAGTGGGGCGGGGCCGCGCTGCTGCTCACCGAGCACGCACCGGTCGCACGCCGCGGGTTCTACGGGAGCCTGGTGCAGACCGGCGCGGTTCTCGGCGCCGTCGCGGGCAACCTGTTCTTCGTGTTGCTGACCACCGCGCTGACCGAGGAGCAGTTCACCAGCTGGGGATGGCGCATCCCGTTCCTCTCCGGCCTCCTGCTGGTGCTGATCGGCTGCTATGTCCAGCTGAAGATCGAGGACACGCCCGTGTTCCGCGAACTGCAGCAACAGACCGCCACCGCCAAACACGAAGCCGGGTTGCGGAAAGCGCCCCTGGTGGACGCAGTCCGCTCGCACTGGCGGCAGATCCTGCAGGCGGCCGGCGCGTTCTTCGTCGTGAACGCCACCTTCTACTTCCTCATCAGCGGCATGCTCAACTACGCCACCACACACATCGGCATGTCCCAGGCGACGATCCTGTGGTGCGTGATGATCGCGGGTCTGACGCAGGTGGTCACCATGCCGTTCTTCGGCGCGCTGACCGACCGCATGGGCACCCGCAAGAAGCTGTACCTCACCGGCACCGTGTTGATGGCGGCGTTCGCCTTCCCGATGTTCTGGCTCGTCGACACCGGATCGGTACCGCTGGTGTTCCTCGCCCTGCTGGTCGCCTTCACGATCCACGCGACCATGTACGGACCACAGGCGACGCTCTATGCGGAGATGTTCCCCGCGGACGTGCGCTATTCCGGCGCCTCACTCGGCTACCAGTTCGCGTCCGTGTTCGCGGGCGGGCTCGCGCCGTTCATCACGACCGCACTGCTCGCGGCGACCGGCAGTTCGTGGTCGGTGGCGCTGTACATCATCGCCACCGCCGCGGTCACGTTCGTCGCCGTGGCCTCCATCCGGGAACGCTTCCAGCGGGACCTCTACACCACCTCGGCCGCGGAGGCCGCCACGACCTCACAGCGCTGAGCCGCCGACGCGATGATTCGCCGGCCGCGCTGTGAGGTACCGAGCGAGACCGCATCGGCTCCGCGCGCCGCGACCCGCCGTCAGTGGAGCGTCTGGACGGAGTCCTTGGTGAACGGGACGAGTTCGGATTCGCGACCCGTGAGCACCTTGCGTGCCCACTCCGGGTCCGCGAGCAGTGCCCGGCCGACGGCCACCAGGTCGAACTCGTCGCGTTCGAAACGTTCGATCAGTCCCTCGATGCTCTGCACGCCGGCACCCGCACCCTGGAACGTCTCCGGACTGAAGACGGCGTCGAGACCGACGGAACCGACGGTGATGACCGGCTTGCCCGTGACCTTGCGGGCCCAGCCGCCGATGTTGAGCGCCGAGTCGTACTCGGGGAACTCCGGCTCCCAGTAACGACGGCCGGATGCGTGGAACGCGGTCACGCCGGCCGAGGAGATCGGGCCGAGCAGCGCCTGCAGTTCGTCCGGCGTCGTCGCGAGCTTCGCGTCGTAGTTGTCGGCCTTCCACTGCGAGAACCGGAACAGCACCGGGAACTCGGGCGACACGCGCTCGCGCACGGCCGCCGCGATGTCGGCGGCGAACTTCGTCCGCGAAACCGCGTCACCGCCGTAGGCGTCGGTTCGCCGGTTGGTGCGCTCCCACAGGAACTGGTCGATCAGGTAGCCGTGGGCGCCGTGCAGTTCGACGCCGTCGAAGCCGATCCGCTCGGCCTGCGCGGCCGCCTCGGCGAACGCCTCGATGATGCGGTCGACGTCCGACGAGGTCAGCGTCTCCCCCGCACGCTCGGTACCGTCGAGCGCCACCCCGGACGGGCCGACCGACGGCGCCTCCGGATACGGCGGTTTCCCGGCGACTCGCTGGATCCCCACGTGCCACAGCTGCGGCATGATCGTGCCGCCCTCGGCGTGCACGGCGTCCACGACGCGCTGCCAACCGGCGAGGGAGTCCTCGCCGTGGAACCGCGGCGCCTTGCCGATGTCGCCCGCCGACGGGTGATCGATGTACGTGCCCTCGGTGATGATCAACCCGGTGCCGGCCGCGGCCCGCCTGCTGTAGTACGCCGCGACATCCTCGTTCGGGACTCCGTACGGCGAGAACGCCCGCGTCATCGGTGCCATGACGATCCGATTCGGCAGCTCCGCCGATCCCAGGGTGAACGGGCGGGCGAGGGCCTGTGCCGCGCGTGTGGACATGCTGCTCCTACTGCGTTTCGACGGTGCACTGTCGGGGCCGGACGCGTCGTCGGGGACGGCGCCGCAACCCGAGCCCCGGGACAAAAATTGCTCCCATCAAACATACATATCCGCACCGGAACTGTAACTGTGTTACATACCATTCGGCGCGCGGGAATGGCTCGGCAGCTCGGCACCGGTACGCTGGAGCCGCGACACGGAGGGCGGTGAACGAGCACGTGCTGGACATCAGATTCTCGAGCGCGCTCAAGGCGCTGCTCTACCTCGCCGTCACCGCCGAGCAGGATCCCGCCGATCCGCCGACGTCGAGTTCGGCCCAGCTCGCCGAGGTCCTCGCGACGAACGCGAGCCTGGTCCGCAAACTCCTGGTACCCCTGGTCCACGGCGGCCTCGTCGAATCGACGAAGGGCCGCGCCGGCGGAGCCCGGCTCGCCAAACCCGCCGAGGAGATCACCCTCGCCGAGATCTACCGGTGTTCGGTCGGCGACAAGCCGCTGTGGGCGTGCCGCCCCGACACCGCCGCGTCCTGCGAGGTGACCGCGAACACGGCGGAGTTCTTCAGCCGGCTCAGTGCCGACACCGAAGAGGCCGTCCTCAATGTACTCGCCAGCCGCACCCTGGCCGACAGCCTCGCCGAGGTCCGCGCGCTCGATGTCACGGCCGCAGCACCCGGAACGGCGCGGTGACCCGCCCGACCCCGGCTGAACGCCCGAATCCTGCAACCCGAGCTCCCCGGGCCCGGCGAGCCCCGCGTCCGGCCGCGGCCCGTCCCTCCGCACGGCCGTGGAATCGAGCCCCGGCCGCATCACGGGAAACGGCGCGGCACGGGGCGCGACGGGCCGCGCGGCGATTCAGCCGGTGATCCGCACGACCACCTGACGGTTCGCGTACGTGTAGGCCTCGTAGGTGAACTCGGTGCCCGTACGTTCGACGTACTCCTGCCAGGCCCGGTGCTCGTGCTCCTGCCAGCCCGGGTAGTTGAAGTACTCGTCGAACGCGACGATGCTGCCGGGCCGCAGCCGGGGACCGACCAGATCGAGGACCGTCTTCGCCGAGCTGTAGAGGTCGCTGTCGACGTGCAGGAAGTCCACCGGACCGGGATGCTGGTCGAGGAAATCGGGCAGCGTGTCCTCGAACCAGCCGACCACCAGGTCCGCGCCGGGCACCTCCGGCAGGTCCTCACGCGCGAACGTGCCCGCCTGGATCCCGACCAGCCACGGTTCCGGAAGCCCCTGGAACGAGTCGAACCCGAAGACCTGCTTGTCGTCCCGGATCGTCGTGATCAGCCGGAGCGTGTTGCCGGTGGCCACGCCGAACTCGAGCGCCATACCACCGGTCGGAGCCAGCGACACGGCGTGGCGCAGCGTCTCGGCCGGGGTCCGGAAGTGCTCCGCCCCGATCATGTTCTCCCTGGCGAAATGGTGGCTCTCGAGCGCCGCCTCCTGATCCCCCGCGTAGACGGTGTCGCGCCGCGACCGGATCTCGAACTCCACCACCCGGTCCAGCACACGCCTGACATCCTTGCGAAGTTCCGCCACCTCGGCTTCGAGTCGTTCGACGTCCTGGGTGCGCGCCTGGTCACGCATGGCGCGGTAGACCTCGCGGGCCACCCTTCCTACCTTGTGACGCTTCGCTTCGAGCACGGTGCGGATACCTCCTGCCGGGCGGGATTGACGGATCGGCCTGCGGTGCGGGCACGCCATGGGTCGGTCCGCCGCTCACTGCCGCGAGGCGAAACCACGGGAACGGTGACGACGCGGGAACTGCGACGGCCCCGGATGCACCGGCGACCGCGTGCGACCGCACCACAGGACGCCGTCGCGCGACGACGCGGACGACGCCATGGCCGTTTTCTGCGCTATGCCACCGGATCGGCCGATTCGACCGCCGACGACGTCGTTGTCACGGGTTGATCACCGTGTTGTCGCGCCACGATAACGCCCGCCCAGTGGTGTGGACGGGTGGGGCGGCCGTCGCGCCCACGCTCACCACGAGCTCGGCCGCCCGATACCGGTTTCGCCTGCACATCCCGGCGATCAGCCGCCTGCGGGGTCGGCGGGTCTCCCCTTCCCGCACCCGTCTCGGGGACCGGAACGCCGTCCCGCCTGCTGCCGCCCGCAGCGATTCTCACCCGATCGTGCCCCGACCCTGGGGGCAGTCATCCATCTCGCCGCGGGACGACTGCCTCCCGGACCGCGCCCATCGTGGTCCCGGCGCAGATGTGGCAGGAAGCCGGGTCACACCTGCGATGTGCGCGCGGCGGCCCCGGCCAGCAGGTCGGTGGCCGACCGGCACGCCTCGTCGGTGATGATGTGCTCATCGCCCGGATCGATGCGCACGTCGACCGCGGCACCCGCCCGGCGCAACACGTCCGCCGTCGCCTCGACGCGGTCTCGCGGCACCCACGGGTCGTTCTCGACGCTCCGCACCACGGCCGGCACGCCACGCAGGAACCGCTCCCCCTGCACCAGCGGCGGTTCCGTGCCGAGGTAACCACCGGTCAGCAGGACGAGACCGGCCACCGGCCGCGGCGCGGTGAGGATCAGGTGTGACAACAGGCACGCACCCTGGGAGAAGCCCCAGAGCACCACACGCCGCGCATCGAACCCGGCCCGGGCGATCCCGACGAGACTGTCCTCCAGTACACGTAACGACCGCCCGAGCGCGGGTTCGTTGCGTTCGACGGGTTCGAGGAACGACAGCGGGTACCACGTGTTGCCGTCGGCTTCCGGGGCGAAGAACCGGACCGGCACCTGGCCGAATCGCATCGACGTGTCCCGCATGAACGCGGGATCCTGGCCCCGGCCGTGTACGGCGAGCACGGCCAGTTCGGCCCGGCCGGCCGGAACGCCCCACTCCTGCAGCGGCGGGCTCACGTCGTCACCGCCCGTTCGTCGAGCGCGTACCAGGTGCGGTCGCGGTACACGAGCGGCACCTCCGCCGCCGTGCCCGGATCGGCCTCCTCGACGTCGACCACGACGAGTGTCGATCCGCCGGCCGGGAGCCGGTCGGCGATCCGGCCCCGCAGCCACGTGCCCACGGTCGAGAGGACGGGTTCACCGGTCGGCAGCCGGTGCCACCGGCAGGGCGGTGCGAATCGGTCGATACCACCCGTTGCGAACCGCTTCGCCAACTCGACCTCCCCGGCGCCCAGCAGATGCACCACCACCGTCCCCGCCGCCTCGATGCGCGGGGACGCCGACGACTGCGCCGACAACGAGAAGGCCAGCACCGCGGGACGGGCACTGAGCGAGATGACCGATGTCGCCGTGAGTCCGGCCGGTCCCGCGCCGTCATCGGCCGTGATGATCGCGACCCCGGCGGGATGGGCACGGAACGCGGCCGCGAACCGCTGGGCCAGGTCCTCGTCGCGCTCGGTCATCACGATGCCTCCTGCAGCTCCAGGAACACCCACCGCGCGTTCGGCGCCAGGCCGCTCAGGAGTTTCCCGCAGTTCTGCAGCACCACCGGGCCCGAGGTGACGTGCTGGGTACCCGCATGGAGATCGCGGAAGAACCGCTGCAGCACGCCCCGTCGCAGCGCCGCGGTGGCCGCCCACTTGTAGACGGTCTGCCCCACCGCGTGCACCGACCACGTCGTGTTGTTGAGCATCAGCCGCGTGAGCGTCTCCTGCTCGGTGGTCAGGACCTCACCGGCGTCCAATGTGGCCTCGTTGGCGGCCCAGACGTCCATCGCCCACGCCCACGCCGAACGCAGTTTCGCCTCGGCCTGGGCGTATTCCGCGTAGAACTGCTGGGTGTCCACCGACGCGTTCGGAGCACCGCTCTTCTTGGCCGCCAGTGCCCGCATCTCGTCGAGCATCCGCCTGCCGACCCCGAGCGCCCACCCGGTGTGGCAGATGCCGGACATGTTGGCCAGTCCCATCCGGTAGATCGCGCCGCCGTGGCGGGTGTCCGTGGTCGCGATGTCATAGACGTGACTCTCCGGGACGAAAAGGTTCTCGCAGACGTAGTCGTGACTGCTGGTCCCGCGCAGGCCCATGACGTCCCAGTTGTCGATCACGGTCGCCTGCTCCTTGGGCAGCGTGAAGATCAGCGCCTCACCGGTCTCCTCACACAGCGCGGCGGTGTGGATGTGGGTCGCCATCGAGATCCCCGACGCGAAATGCCAATGCCCGCTGATGCGGTACCCACCGTCGGTCTTCACCGCGGTCCCGAGTTTGGTGCCCT
Source organism: Prauserella sediminis (assembly GCF_014195435.1). Taxonomy (NCBI): domain Bacteria; kingdom Bacillati; phylum Actinomycetota; class Actinomycetes; order Pseudonocardiales; family Pseudonocardiaceae; genus Prauserella; species Prauserella sediminis. The sequence continues at coordinate 86,046 of NZ_JACIBS010000006.1, forward strand.
GGCCGGCGATGAGCGCGTACCGGTCGTCTGCCGTGTCCGGGAACAGCTCGGCGATTGCCTCCTGCCCCAGGTACGCCGCGGTCGTCCCGGTGATCATCTGCAGCGCCATGAACGCCCATCCCGCCGAGGCGTCGGCGTAGGACACCTTCGCGATCGTGTCGATCACCTGCCGCGGGGAGAACTCGTAGCCGTCGAGTTCGCGGGGGACGCCGACCTTGAAGACCCCGCTCTCCCACAGCGCCTTCGCCGCCTCGTCGGACAGCCGGCCCAGTTCCTCGCCCTGGTCGGCGTTCTCCTCCAAGACCGGGGTGATGCTGTCGAGGCGCTCCATGAGCGCGTCGAAGTGCTCACTGACGTGCAGGTTGTTCATGATGTCCGTCCTTTGGTCCGTTCCGCGGCCTGCTGCTGCGGCGCGACGGTGGTCAGAATCCAATCGATGACCGGCTTGACGGTCTCGTCCGAGTTGGCCTCGAAGATCAGTCCGTGGCCGTTGCCGGTGATGCCGAGGTCGGGCAGGTGCATACGTCGCGCGGCGGCTCCCGCGCCGTTCAGGAAGTCCACGACCTGCGGAGCGAAGTCGGCGAACGCCGAGGCGCCGCCGGTCACCACGGCCACGGGCTTGTCCGCCAGCCCCGGGATCCGCCGTCCCGCAACCTCCTCGGGGAAGCCGGCCGGCGGGTCGCAGGGGATCTCCGCACTCGTGATTCCCCAGGTGAGCGTGCCGAGCCCCGGGATCTCCGCATACGGCGGGCCGACCGGTTCGATGGCGGCGATGCCGCGGACCCGCCCGGGCCGCGCGGCCGCGGTGAGCCAGCCGACCGGTCCGCCGGCCGAGTGCGTCACCAGCACCGCCTCGCCCACGATGTCGAGAAGCCTGGCCAGCCGGTCGGCGTCCAACCGCTGCGATTCGGCCAGATCCGCCGGCAACGGCCCCATCGGGCACACGAGCTGGTCGAGGTGATCGGAGCCGACGTCGCGCTCGCAGATCCACTGCGTCTGGGCCGCCCGCGAATCGTCGGGCAGGAACAGGGCCCGCGCGGCCTCGTACGGCAGCTGCGCGCCCATCGGTGCCACCACGTCGGGGTGGTACGGCGAGCGTCCGTGTCCGCAGCGGTCGACGACGTAGACCGCGAACCCCGCCTCGACCAAGCGCGTCGCCCAGCCAGGCCTGCCGTCCGGCGTTCCGGTCCAGTCGGTGCCCTGGCCGCCCCCGCCGTGCACCAGCACGAGCGGGACGGGGTGGACGCTCTCCGGCGGCGCCTCCCAGGAGACGAACATCGGTGCGCGCTGCACGGTGCCGTAGTCGGTCGCGACGCGCTCGCCGGGAACCCAGAACTGTCCACGGCGGACGGTCAACTCGTGGCCGCCCGCCACATGCGGTGCCGTCATGTCAGTTACCTCACCGGTGTTCAGATGTCGATCGGTTCGAGTCGGCCGAGCAGTTCCTCACGGCGGTGCTCGAACTGCTCGGGCAACTGGAACCGGCTGCCCAGCTCGTGCGGCGACTCGTCGCACGTCCAGCCGCCGTCGGCGTGCGTGACGGCGAGCTCGAACAGGGCCCCGCTGGGCGTACGGACGTACACGCTCTTGAAGTACTTGCGGTCCTTGAGCTCCGAGATATCGGTATAGCCCCGTCCTTCGACGGCGAACTTCACCGCATCCTGGTTGTCGAGCGTGTCGAGGTTCCACGCGAAGTGGTGGTAGGTGCCGGCACCATAACCCCAGGTTCCCTGGTCGTCGCGCCGGTTCACCGTGATCTCCAGGTGGTTGCCGTGCTTCGCGTCGCCGATCTGCATCCCGAGCACCGAGCCCTCCTCGGTGAGGCCGCCGGTGGCGAAGAAGGACTCGCCCGCGAACTCGACCATGCGGTCCGGTGTGGCCATGTGCACGCCCACACCGTGGATGCCGTGGATCGCGTGTTCCTGCGGCACCCCGTACCCGGGATTGCCGATCCGCTCGTCCCCGTTGTTGCCGACGAACACGTACTCGATGCCCGAGGGGTGCCGGAAGGCGAGCCTGCGCTTGCCGAACCGTTCGACGTTCGCAACCTCGATGTCGTGGGCGGCGAGCCGGTCGTACCAGAAGTCCAGGGAATGGTCCGGCACCGACAGCAGCACCTCCCGCGCCTGGTTGGTGCCACGGGTGCCGTACAAGCCGGCCTGCGCCCACGGGAACGTCGTCACCACGCTGGAGGGATCACCCGCGGCGTTCGAGTAGTACAGGTGGTAGACGGGCAGGGAGCCGTCGAACAGCACGGTGCGCTTGATGAAGCGCATGCCGAGGACCTTGACGTGGAAATCGACGTCTTCCTGGGCGTCCGCCACGGAGAGCGTCACGTGGTGCGACCCTGTCACGTATGTCATCGCCTGGCTCCTCCACACTGAGAAATCCGTTGAGGCGAACTGTAGGAACGCCGCCTGCCGGTGTGTGACGTCAGAGCGCACGACGATGTCGAACCCGCGCACCACCTCCCGCCCGAAACTCGGTGATGGTGTGCGACACGGCCCGCTGGGTACTGTGTCCCGAACGACGTGCAGTCGTCAGCTGTGGAGATGACAACGATGTCACTTACGTCGCTCACGGAGCAGTTCACCGTGACAGGGCCGTCGCAACACCCGGTCACGTTCCCGTCCTGGAAGGACGCCGTCCGGCGCAGCGTGCTCAGTTTCGAGTTCGACTGCCCCCGGCCCGACCGGTTCACCGGCACGGTCAGGGAGCGATACCTGCACGGGGTCAGTTTCATCGACATGACCTCGGAACCGCATGCCGCCTACCGCGACCACACCACGATCAGCGAGGCCGACACCGGTTTCTACGTGCTCACCCTGCAACTCGACGGGCGGATCCGCATCGAGCAGGACGAGCGGGTCGCCGCTCTCGAACCCGGACTGTTCGCGCTCTACGACTCCAGCAGGCCCGCCGCCCTCACCGTTGGCGAGGGCTACCGCTCGACGTGCATCCGGTTCCCGAAGACGGCGATCGCGCCGCACGACGCCGATCGTCTCGCCGAGCTCACCGCCCGGCCGATGACCTGTGCTCCCGGCCTCAACGACGCCGTCTGGAGCACGATTCTGGGCGTCAACCGCAACCTCGAGGCGCTCGGTGTCCACGGGCACACGACGGTGCACTCGCTGATGACCCTCGTCGGCACCATGCTGCTCAGCGAGCTCGGCCGGCACACTCGGCCGAGCTCGCCCGACGAGCACCAGCTCGAGCGCGTCCTCGGCTACATCGACGCGCACCTGTCCGATGCCGATCTCGGCCCTGGCCGGATCGCGGCCGCCCACTTCCTGTCGCCGCGCGCGCTCCACGCGTTGTTCGAATCGACCGGCACGACCGTGGCGCGGTACATCCGCAGACGGCGCGTGGAACGTTGCCGGCTCGACCTGGCCGACCCAGCGCTCGCACAGCTGGCCGCGTCGTCCATCGGCGCCCGCTGGGGGTTCGCGGGGCCGTCGCACTTCGGGCAGGTCTTCAAACGCGAGACCGGCCTCACGCCCGCCCAGTTCCGCAGGCAGGCGCTCGCCGAACCATCCGGCGCGGCATGAAGCGCACCGTGGACCACCACCGCCACCGCCGCCGCGGTCGGCCGATGAGAGCCCGATCCGTACCCGCTCCCGTGACCGGAGGACGCCCGTGACCGTGCACGGCCTGACCCGCTTCCACACCGGCGACGTCCCCGAGCGCCGCAGACTGGCGGCGTGGGAGGAGCACAACGTGCGCTCCCTCGTCGGGCTCCGCGCCCGGCCGCTGGGTCAGCGGCCGTTCACCGGGACCGAGCTCAACCTCAGCCTCTCCCGGCTACGGCTGGCGAAGGTCACGGGCTCACCGCACGTCGTCGAACGCGGCCCCGGGCAGATCGCGACGTCTCCCGGCGACGGCGTCGTCGTGTACTTCGCGCTGTCCGGACAAGGAGCGTTCCACCACCGGGAGGGCCGTGTGGTGCTGTCACCGGGACAGGCGCTCGTGTGCGACGCCGACCAGCCGTTCCGCCGCGACTTCTCCCGCGGGCTCACCGAGCTCGTGCTCGCGGTGCCCCGCGGTGTGCTGCGCGAGGCGACCGGCCGCTCCGGGCTCGCGCGGCCCCGCACGATCGGCATCGGCTCGCCGCACGGCCGTGCGCTCGCCTCGCTCGTGGCGGGCGGGCTCCGCGGCGAGACCGACTGGGACGCGCTCGAGTCGCGCGTCGTCGAGCTGTTGCCGGCGGTCGTGGGATCGGAGCCGGCCGACGGCGGCCATCTCGCGGCGGCGCACGCGTACATCGCCGCGCACCTGGCGGACCCGGAACTGTCCGCGGGTCGTATCGCCCGCGCTGTCGGCGTGTCGGAGCGGCAGCTGTCCCGGCTGTTCGCCGCGGCGGGCGACAGCGTCCCCCGAACAGTGCTCGCCGCCCGGCTCGACGCGGCACGGGCCGCCGTCACCGACCCGGCGACCCGTGGCAGGTCCCTCGCCGAGCTCGCCGCGTGTCACGGGTTCGCCTCCCAGGCACACTTCTCCCGCAGCTACCGCGCGCGCTTCGGCACCACTCCCCTGCGCGACCGTCGGGAGGCCGCCCGCGACTGAGCCACGGCCCGGTGGTTTTGCTCGTTTCCGCCATCGACGCCGCCGCCGGCCTACCCGTGGCCGTCCGTTGGCAGGGTGTCGGCCACGGTCCGGCGACGAGGCCGGACGCCGACGACGGAGGCCAGCAGCCATGGTGACGTTCGACGACGGGCTCGCCGAGACCACTCAACCGACCACGGCCGTGATCGAGACGGATGTGCTGATCGTCGGCTCGGGCCCCGCGGGCGCGTCCGCAGCGCTGTTTCTCTCGACCCTCGGGGTCCGCAACACGATGATCACCAAGTACCGCTGGACGGCGAACACGCCGCGGGCGCACATCACCAACCAGCGGACGATGGAGATCTTCCGCGACATGGGCATCGAGGACCAGGTGCTCGCCGACGCCACACCGCACCACCTGATGGGCGACACGGTGTTCTGCACGGCGATCGCCGGTGAGGAGATCGGGCGCATCCTCACCTGGGGCAATCATCCGGCACGCCGGGCCGACTACGAACTGGCGTCACCGTCGATGCCCTGCGACATCCCGCAGACCTACCTCGAGCCGATCCTCGTGCGAAACGCCACGGTGCGCGGCACACAGACCCGGTTCAGCACCGAGTACCTCGGACACACCCAGGACGCCGACGGCGTGAACGTGCGGGTGCTCGACCGGTTCGCCGGCACCGAGTACACGATCCGCGCGCGGTATCTGATCGGTGCCGACGGCGCGCGGTCGCAGGTCGCCGCCGACATCGGACTGCCCTACGAAGGGCGGATGGACATCGCGGGGTCGATGAACATCACGTTCAAGGCCGACCTCTCCGCCCTCTGCGGTCACCGCCCGTCGGTGCTGTACTGGGTGATCCAGCCCGGCGCGGACATCGGCGGTATCGGTGCGGGCCTCGTGCGCATGGTGCGCCCGTGGAACGAATGGCTCGTCGTGTGGGGCTTCGACATCGACCAGGGACCGCCCGAGGTGACCGACGAGGACGCCGCCGGGATCGTGCGCAATCTCGTGGGCGCCCCGGACCTCGACGTCGAGATCACCGGCGTCTCACTGTGGGGCAACAACGAGCAGTACGCGACGGGCCTCCAGCACGGCCGCGTGTTCTGCGCCGGGGACGCCGTCCACAAGCATCCGCCGAGCAACGGCCTCGGCTCCAACACGTCGGTCCAGGACTCCTACAACCTCGCGTGGAAGATCGCCGCGGTGTTGCAGGGGCACGCCGGTGCGGGCCTGCTCGAGACCTACACCACCGAACGCGCACCCGTGGCCAGGCAGATCGTGACGCGTGCCAACACGTCCGCCCGCGAGTTCGGCGCGCTGTTCACCGCACTCGGCCTCGACACGGCCACCGACGCGGAGCAGATGCAGGAACGGCTGGAGGAGCGTAAGGACGATACGCCCGCAGGAGCTGCGAAACGTGCCGCCGTGCGCGAGGCCATGGCGTTGAAGAACTACGAGTTCAACGCGCACGGCGTGGAACTGGGCCAGCACTACGACGCGTCCGAGTCGGCCGCGGTTGTCGGTGACGGCACCCCACGGCCCGAGCCGACCCGCGACCCTGAGCTGTACTACGACCCCTCGACCCATCCCGGCGCCCGCCTGCCCCACGCCTGGGTGGGCGACAGCAACCGCCGCCGATCGACCCACGACCTGGCCGCCTACGAGGGGTTCACCCTGCTGACCGGCGTCACGGGCGAGCCGTGGGCCGCGGCGGCGCAGAAGGCGGCCGCGGAGCTCGGCGTAGCCGTCCGGCCGGTCGTGATCGGGCCCGGCCGCGAGGTGACCGATCTGTACTTCGACTGGGCAGAACGGTGCGGCGTGGCCGAGGACGGGGCCGTCCTGGTGCGGCCCGACAAGCATGTCGGGTGGCGAAGCCACCACCTCGTCGACGACCCCGAACGCGAACTGCTCGGCGTGTTGCGCCGGATCCTCGACCCCACCGACGGCTCACCGGCAGCATGACCCACCCGACACGGCCGCGGACTCTCCCGAGCCGCCCTCGTCCGACCCGAGAAGGAGCCGACGCATGACCACCACCGACGACTCGTCCACGGCCTCCGCCGGTCCCGCCGGGTCCGAAGCGCAGCGCCGGATCGAGGAGCGGCTGACCGAGGAGGTCGTCGCCTCGTTCGCGGGCGCGGGCGACGCCCGGCTGCGCGCGGTGCTGGAGTCGCTGACCCGGCACCTGCACGCCTTCATCCGCGACGTCCGGCTCACCGAGGACGAGTGGAAACAGGCGATCGACTTCCTCACCGCCACGGGCCACATCACCGACGACAAACGCCAGGAGTTCATCCTGCTGTCCGATGTGCTCGGAGCGTCGATGCAGACCATCGCCGTGAACAACGAGGCCTACCGCGACGCGACCGAGGCGACCGTGTTCGGCCCGTTCTTCGTCTCCGGCGCGCCCCTGGTGGGCGACGGCGGCGACATCGCGGGTGGCGCACCCGGACAACCCTGCTGGGTCGAAGGGACCGTACGCGACACCGACGGCAACCCCGTGCCCGGCGCCCGCATCGAGGTGTGGGAGGCCGACGAGGACGGCTTCTACGACGTGCAGTACGACGACGACCGCGTCGCAGGCCGAGGGCGCCTTTTCTCCGAGTCGGACGGGAGCTTCCGGTTCTGGTGTCTGACGCCGACGCCGTACCCGATCCCGCACGACGGCCCGGTCGGGCGGTTGCTCGAGGCCGCGGGCCGATCCCCGGTCCGCGCCGCGCATCTGCACTTCATGGTGACCGCCGAGGGCCTGCGCACGCTCGTCACGCACATCTTCGTCGACGGCGACCCCCAGCTGGAGATCGGCGACTCGGTGTTCGGGGTCAAGGACTCGCTGGTCAAGCGCTTCGAGGAACAGCAGGCGGACACTCCCCCGCCGGACGGCCGCGATCTGGGCGGGCGCCCGTGGACCGCGGCGCGATTCGACATCGTCCTCGCCCCGGACGGCACCGGCGCGTAGCCGGGTGGGGCCCGGCCGCCTGCCCGTCGCGGACGACCCGCCCGTCCTCCGCCGGCGCGGCAGGTCCGACCCGCCGCCCACGGACGGTGAGTCAGGACTCGCCCCCTGCCCCTGCCCCTGCCCCGCCCCGCGTCGGCGGCCGACACCACACACGGCCGATACCCCGGCCGGGTAAAGTGAAGCCAATGCGGAACGGGCGATCACGGTGGTGGCTCCTGATGCTGCTGACCCTGTGCGTTCTGTTCGGCGTCGTGGGCATGCATGCGCTCGTCACCCCGCCCGCCTCACCGGCTGCGGCAGGAGCCGCCAGCACCACCGCCGGGCACGAGATCGCGGGGCAGGAGGTCGCGGGGCACAGGGCGAACGAACCGCGCGCCGCGGTCACGCAGGAGGCCCAGCCGCAGACCGAGCACGCCCCGCCCGCCGATCACGAAAGTCAGCACGACCTGCTGCTCCATCTCTGCCTGGCGGTACTGGCCGCGGCCGGACTCATCGTGCCGGCCGCCCGGTCGGTGCTCGGCAGAGTCCGGCCGGCGGCGCCAGCGAGGCGATCACCGTCACCCTTCGGCCGGATGCCGGTGCAGCGGCCGCCGCCGGTCTCCCGCCGGCTCGCTCAGCTCTGTGTGATGCGGACCTGATCACCGCTCGGCGCACCAGCGCCGCAGCCGGACCGATCACATCTCATCCGCACAGGAGCCCCCATCATCATGAAAAGCACCAACGTGGCGGCCACCGCCGCGGCACTGACCGCTGCCCTCGTCCTGACCGGCTGCACCGGAGCGGACACCTCCGGAAGCACCCCGAGTTCCTCGCCGGCCGACCCGACCACGTCGGAGTCCGGCACGCAGGCGTCGGCCGAGCACAACGACGCCGACATCACCTTCGCCCGGGGCATGATCCCGCACCACCAGCAGGCGATCGAGATGTCGAAGCTGGCCGACGATCGGGCAGCCAGTCCGGAGCTGCGCCGGCTCGCGGCGAAGATCGAACAGGCGCAGGCCCCGGAGATCACCACCCTGCGCGGATTCCTCGCCGCGTGGAACGCGCCCGAGTCCGGAGTGGACCACGAATCCGGGGGCCACGAGTCAGGCGACCACGAATCCGACGACCACGGCGGCATGTCCGGCATGATGACCGGTGACCAGATGCGACAGCTCGAACAGTCCAGCGGCGCGGCCTTCGATCGGTCGTTCCTGGACATGATGATCGCCCACCACGAGGGAGCGGTCCGGATGGCCAAGAAGCAGCTCGCGAACGGGATCAATCCGGAAGCCGGGGAACTGGCCCGGAACATCATCGACACCCAGCGAGCCGAGATCACCGAGATGCGCGGCCTGCTCGACTAGTCCCACGAGCGTCCCGGGCAGCGCGCGAGCACGACCGACGCGCCCGCGCTGCCCGGGAACGTGGTCCCGGGCAGCGTGGTCCCGGGCAGCGTGGTGCCGGGTCCGCACCGCCGCGGCACCGGTGAGCTCGCCGTCACCGGTGAGCTGTCAGGAGCCGCCAGCTCACGTGGCCGCCGACGTCGACCGCTTGCGACCACCCGTCGCCGGGCGCACGCTGCAACAGGGTTCCGCTCCACCATCGGGCACTGGTCGATGCCACGACCCGGTCATGCTCGTTGACGAGCACCATGTCCTGGGGAGCCGATCGCAACGATTCGATCAGCAGCCGTTCGACACCCTCGACCGCCACATCGGCGCCCAGCACGTCGACGTAGCCGTCGGAATGGGCCACCGGCACGGCCAACGTGATGGTGTGCTCGTTGGTTCCGCCGAAGTCGACGAACGGGCCCGTGACCGCCGCCCGTCGCGTCGCGCGCGGCAGCGCGAACCACTCCTTGCCGGGGTAGTCGTAGAAGTAGTTGTGCGCGGGGTCGAGGTTGTGACTGACGAACTCGGCCGGCTCCCCGTCCTCGCTGCGCCACCATTCCATCCAGCGTGCCGCGTCGGCGAGGTGGCCGTCGTCGAGCGCGAGCCCCACGCCCTGGACGAATCCACGGTGCCGGTCGATCACCGCCAGCAGCGCCGGCTGGACGTGTGTGAGCGCGGCGCGCCGCAGCGGCCGCTCCGCCGTCGCGAGTGTCCGGATCACATCGCTCGCCGTCTCGGCGAGATCGGCCAGCACACGATCGATGCGCTCCCGGATGCATTCCGCGGAACGGCGCAACGACGCCAGGTCTCCCTCGTTCACGATCCTTCACCTTCTCGCCCGCGCGTAGCCGTCATCCTGGTTCACCCCGCACCGCCAGGTCCAGGTGCAGGTCGAGCAGGTGCTGGACCCGGCCTTCGACGTTGCGCATCACCACGTCACGCGCCGCGTCGGCGTCGGCACCGTCAACGGCCGTGATGAGTGCGGCGTGCGCACTCTCCGTCACCGGGTGATGACCGGCCTCCCCGCCGACCATCCAGAACAGCGATGCCAACTCGTCGTGCAGATGGACGATGGCCTGCGTGAGCCGCGCCGAATGGGCGATCACGCCGATCTCGATGTGGAAACGGCTGTCGGCCCGACGTCGTTCGTCGGCGGTCTCGGCGAGACGGAACTGTTCGGCCAGCGACCGCAGGTGCTCCACGTCCTCACCGACGGCGCGCTGGGCGGCGAGATGCGCGGCACCGCCGACGACGGCCGCGCACGCGTCACCGAGATCACGTAGCGAGTCGGCACTGCGTTCGCGCAGCCGCTTCTTCACGGCTTCGGGCGGCGGCTGCGAGGCGTTCCGTACGAAGCTGCCACCGCCGCGGCCACGGCGGGTCTCGATGACCCCGCGCTGCCGCAGGGTCTCGAGTGCCTGGCGGAGCGTCCCGGTGGAGATCCCCAGTTCGGCCGCGAGTTCCGACTCCGGTGGCAGCCGGTCTCCGTGGCTGAGCAGCCCGACGGCGACCGCCGTCTCCAGTTGCCGGGCCACGTTCTGCGGAAGGCCGGGACCTTCGGTGGCGTCCAACCGCAGGTACGCGGCGAAGCTCGACACCGTTGTGTTTCCTCTGCTCACCAAGCTAGTCCAGGCGGGTTCGACGTGCGGACGGGAACGAATCGCTCGACTGTCACGGTACGGCACCGATTCGGCGACCCCGTGTCACCCGGCTTCACACAGACTTGTCATTTAAATTTAAGTGTTTTATGTTTCCTGCGCCGCCGTCCACTCGGGGTGCCGCCGGCAGGGTTCACCGCAGAATCCGATCCGCCGACTCCGTCGACGAGCCTTCGGGAGCAGGTCCCATGACGACGACACAGTCGGGCCACCGGAACCGGGCCGATGGCCGCGTCCGTCCCCGGAGCCGCCCCAGGGCTCCACGAGGACCGCCCGACATCCGCTCCCCGGACGCGGCACGTCGTGATCGACGCGTCCTGAGCGGTCCCGAACCTGCGGGGCCGCTGCCGGCCGCACTGTCACGCCGCCCTGCTGCGTGGAAACGCGGCCGAGACGCTGACCGAGATCCGCTGCACAAGATCGGAGCATGCACGTGACCGAGCCATCGCTGTCCGCACCCACCAGCTACGACCGGGTCTGGACCAACTGGGCGGGCAACCACACCGTCACCGCGTCCATGTACGCCCAACCCCGGGACGAAGCCGAGGTCGTCGAGGCCGTCCGGTACGCGATCCGACAGGGCATGAACGTGCGCGTCGCCGGAACGGGCCATTCGTTCACGCCGATCGTGCCGACCGGTGGGCTCATGCTCGACCTCACGCAGCTCAGCGGCGTGACGGCGACCGATCCACAGCGGTTGCGGGCCTCGGCGCTGGCGGGCACCACGGTCGGCAAGCTCGGTGAGCCGCTGTGGAACGCCGGGCTCTCGCTGTCCAACCAGGGAGACATCGACAAGCAGGTCATCGCCGGGGCGCTCGCGACTGCCACCCACGGCTCCGGCATCGAACTGCCGAACATGTCGGCCGCGATGCGCCGGGTGCGCCTGGTCGACGGCCGCGGCGAGGTCGTCGAGATCGGCGAGGACCGGATGCGCGAGCTGCGCGCCGCACAGGTCGCGCTCGGCACGCTCGGCGTGATGCTCGAGGTGGAACTCGAGGTCTCCCCCAAGTACTACATCGCCGAGGAGATCAGCTACCGGCCGTGGCAGGAGATCGAGGAATCCTGGGACGAGCTGATCGCCAATCACCGGCACTTCTCGTTCTTCTGGTGCCCCGCGGACCACTCGGTGGACCTTTACCAGCTGCCGGCACCTCCCGACCAGCCGATGCACAACCACTGCTACGTCAAGATCTACGACGAGGTCGAGGTCACCGAGCCGGACGGGCTCGTCTCCGACGACGTGGGCAACCGCACCGACCGCGCCTACCGGGTCTACCCGGGCGGATACGACGAGCCGTTCCACGAGATGGAGTACATGGTGCCCGCCGAGTACGGCCTGGAGGCGCTCAACAAGATCCGCCGGCTCATGCTCGACGAGTTCCCCGACCAGCTCTACCCCATCGAGGTGCGCTGGACCGCGGCCGACGACGCGTACCTGTCACCGAACTACCGGCGCGACACCATGGTGATCTCCGTGTCCGGCGCTCCCGGCACGGACTACTGGCCGTTCCTGCGCGCCGTCGACCAGCGGCTGCAGCAGTACCAGGCACGCCCGCACTGGGGCAAGATCCACTTCATGACCCGCGATCGGCTCGAGGAGCTGTTCCCCGAGTTCGACACGTTCCTCGCCGTGCGTCGCGAGTTCGATCCTGACGGTGTGTTCCTGAACGACCACCTGCGTCCGCTCCTGCGCTGACCCGTCCCCCACCGGAAGGAGGAGGACACGTGGAGTCCTTCGGGAACCTGATCATCTACATCATGATGGGGTTCGTCGTGATCGGTGCCGTGGCATCGATCCGGGACGACGAGCACGGCCTCGGCAAGGAGTTCAAGGAAGGCCTGCACTCCATCGGCGCCATCTTCATCCCGGTCGCCGGGATCATGGCCGCCATCCCGTACCTGTCCGCCCTCGTCGAGTCCGTCGCCGGGCCGTTGTTCGACGCCATCGGCGCCGATCCGGCGATCGCCGCGACGAGCCTGATCGCCGTGGACATGGGCGGTTACCAACTGGCGCAGGAAACCGCGGCCAGCACCGGCGGCTGGATCATGGCGACCGTGGTCGGCTACATGGCAGGCGCCACCATCATCTTCACCATCCCCGTCGGTCTGGCCATGTTGGACAAACGGGACCACCGGTACATGGCACTCGGCGTGATGTCGGGCGTGCTCGCCATCCCCATCGGCGTGCTGGTCACCACGACCATCCTGGTCGCGAGCTCCACGACGGTGCGCGGTGAGGTCTCCGCCGACAGCGCCTCCGACGCCGCGCTGTCCGGGCTGGACGCCGGTTCGATGCTGCTCAACCTGCTGCCGCTCGCGGTGTTCGTCGCGGTGCTGGCGGCGGCGTTGTGGTTCGCACCGAAGTTCATGATCCGCCTGTTCATCTGGTTCGGACGGATCCTCGACGCCGCGCTGAAACTCGTGTTGGCGGTGAGCATCATCGAGCACTTCACGGGCGTGTTCTCCGCCGTGTTGGGCAGCTGGGGTTTCGACCCGATCATCGCCGACTCCGAGGACCAGTACCGGGCCCTCGAGGTCGCCGGCAACATCGGCATCATGCTGGCCGGCGCGTTCCCGATGGTCTACGTGCTGCGCAAGGGGCTCGCCCGGCCGCTGGGAGCACTCGGCCGCCGCGTCGGGATGAGTACCGAGGGCACCGCCGGGCTCCTCGCCGCCGTGGCCAACGTGCTGGCGCTGTTCCGCCTGATCCGGGACATGCCGCCGAAGGACAAGGTGCTGTGCATCGCGTTCGCCGTCTGCGCCGCGTTCCTCGTGGGCGACCACCTGGCGTTCACGGCGAACTTCCAGCCGAACCTCATCGGACCGCTGCTCATCGGCAAGCTGGTGGGCGGGCTGCTGGCCATCGGACTGGCGGTCGTCATCACGAGGCCGGCCGTGCAGGCCCTGGCCGCCGAGGAACAGCAGGAGGCCGACACCACCCCGGCCGCGTAACCCGCGGGCGGGCCGAGGGATTCGAGGCGGCCGGCGGCGAGGCGTGATCCACGTCCTCGCCGCCGGCCGCCGCTTTCGGTTCACGCCCCGCCGGCACGACCCGTTCCGTTGACCGCGCGGCGCCGACCGGTTTAACCTGAACACCGTTCAGCTGAACACTGTTCAGGTTCAGTACCCCACGGTCGATACCGGAGACGCGATGAGCGACACGTTCCAGCAGCTTGCCGACGCGATCCTGGCCGGCACGCCGGCCACACCGGAGGACGCACTCGCGGTGTTGCGCGCCGACGACGCCGAGCTGATGCACGTCGTCGCCGCCGCCGGCCGGCTGCGCCGCGCCTACTTCGGCAACACGGTGAAGGTGAACTACCTCGTGAACCTGAAGTCCGGGTTGTGCCCCGAGAACTGCAACTACTGCTCGCAGGCGCTGGGTTCCGACGCTCCGATCCTCAAGTACTCGTGGCTGTCCAAGGAGGACACCTTGGCGCAGGCGAGTGCGGGACTGCGCGGTGGAGCGAGCCGGGTCTGTCTGGTCGCCTCGGGACGCGGACCGTCCACGCGGGACGTGGACAAGGTCACCGACATGGTCGAGTCGCTGAAATCGGAGTATCCGGACGTCGAGGTGTGCGCCTGCCTCGGGCTACTCGCGGACGGTCAGGCCGAGCAGCTCAAGGCGGCCGGGGTCGACGCCTACAACCACAACATCAACACCGCGAAGAGCAACCACGCCAACATCGTGCAGACCCACACCTACGACGACCGGGTCGACACCGTGCAGAAGGCGAAAAGCGCGGGGATCTCCCCGTGCTCCGGGCTCATCGCGGGGCTCGGCGAGTCCGACGAGCAGCTCGTCGAGGCACTCGTCGCCCTCCGTGAGCTGGACTCCGACTCGATCCCGGTGAACTTCCTGATGCCCTTCGAGGGCACGCCCCACGAGAACACCTGGGAACTGTCCCCCGCCCGCTGCGTGAAGATCCTCGCGGCCGCGCGATTCGTCTGCCCGGACAAGGAGGTCCGCATCGCGGGCGGACGCGAGATGCATCTGCGGTCGCTGCAGCCGATAGCGCTGCACGTCGCCAACTCCCTGTTCCTGGGCGACTACCTGACCTCCGAGGGCCAGGACGCCCGTGCGGACCTGGACATGATCCGCGACAACGGTTTCGTCGTACTGGGCTCCGAACAGGACCTGGCCGAGCGGGCCGCCCAGCCCGAACCGGCCGACCCCGCGATCCGGCGCCGTGGTGCGGGCACCGACGTCCTTCCCAACGCATGACGGCACCGGCCGAACAACTGCTCGCGTTCGATCGCGAGCACCTGTGGCACCCGTACACGTCGATGACCGGTCCGGCTCCGGTGCGGCTCGTGACGGGCGCGGCCGGCAGCCGCATCACCCTCGACGGCGTCGGCGACGTGGTCGACGGGATGGCGTCCTGGTGGTCGGCCATCCACGGGTACCGGCACCCCGCGCTCGACGAGGCCGCGCACCGCCAGCTCGACCGGATGTCGCACGTGATGTTCGGGGGACTCACCCACGACCCCGCGATCGCACTCGCCCGTCGCCTCGTGGACCTCGCGCCCGGCGAGCTCGACCGGGTGTTCCTCGCCGACTCCGGGTCGGTAAGCATCGAGGTGGCGATGAAGATGGCGCTGCAGTACCAGCGTGGCAGCGGCAGGCCGCAGCGTTCCCGGTTCCTGACCGTCCGCGGCGGATACCACGGCGACACGTTCGACTGCATGAGCGTGTGTGACCCGACCGGCGGCATGCATTCGATGTGGTCGGGCCTTCTGCCGCAGCAGGTGTTCGGCGAGCGGCCTCCCCCGCTCGGCGGCGATGTCGATGCGTGGGCCGAGGGGTTTCGTGCGCTCGCGGCGCGGCACCGGGACGAGCTGGCAGGCCTGATCGTGGAGCCGCTCCTGCAGGGCGCCGGAGGCATGCACCCCTACCCTGCCGAGTGCCTGTCGATCTTTCGTGAGGTGGCCGACGAACACGGCCTGGTGCTGATCTTCGACGAGATCGCCACCGGGTTCGGCCGTACCGGCACCTTCTTCGCCGCCGACGCGGCCGGTGTGGCCCCGGACGTCATGTGCGTCGGGAAGGCCCTCACCGGCGGCTACCTGTCCCTCGCCGCCACGTTGTGCACGGCGGACGTCGCCCGCGGCGTCTCCGCCAGCGATTCCGGGGTGCTCATGCACGGCCCGACGTTCATGGGCAATCCGTTGGCCTGCGCGATCGCCACCGCGAGTCTGGACCTGCTGACCGAACGCGACTGGACAGCCGACGTGCGGCGGATCAACGCCGGGTTGCAGGCCCTGCACGGGATCGACTGCGCCGACGTGCGGGTCCTCGGCGCGGTCGGGGTGGTCCAACTCGACCACGACGTCGACGTGCCCGCAGCCGCCGAAGCGGCACTCGCCCGGGGAGTGTGGCTGCGTCCGTTCCGCGACCTGATCTACACCATGCCGCCCTACGTGTGCACCGACGAGGACATCGCCACCATCTGCGCCGGGATCGCCGCCGCGGCGGAGGCGGCATGACCGCGTGGACGGGGTGGCTGGCCGAGCAGCGGACGACGCGTGAGACGGCGGGGTTGCAGCGCACCCTGCGGCCACGGCAGGCCGCCGAGGACACCATCGATCTCGCCAGCAACGACTATCTGGGACTGAGCAAGCACCCCGACGTGTGCCGCGCCGCCTCCGACGCCGTCCTCACATGGGGTACCGGTGCGGGTGCCTCGCGCCTCGTCACCGGCACGACCACCCTGCACGCCGACCTGGAACGGGCGCTGAGCGAGTTCACCGGCCACGAAGCGGCGCTGGTCTGCTCGACCGGATACCACGCGAACCTGGCCGCGGTGACGGCACTGGTGGACCGGCATTCCCTGATCGTCTCGGACGAGCACGTCCACGCGTCACTGATCGACGCGGCGCGGCTCTCGAAAGCGGCGGTCACGGTCGTCCCGCACAACGACGTCACCGCGGTCCGCGACGCGCTCGCGGAAGCCGGTGGGCGGCGGGCCGTGGTGTTGACCGAATCGGTCTTCTCGGTCCTCGGCGACGCCTCGCCGCTGGCGGATCTGGCCGACGTGTGCGCGGCGGCCGGCGCGCTGCTTCTCGTCGACGAAGCGCACGGACTCGGTGTGATCGGTGAGGACGGAGGTGGCGCCGTCCGCACCGCAGGCCTGGCCGGCCATCCGAACGTGATCATGACCGCGACGCTGTCGAAATCCCTCGGCGCCATGGGCGGTGCCGTGCTCGGCTCCGCGGAACTGGTCGACCACCTCGTCAACCGCGCCCGCCCGTTCATCTTCGACACCGGCCTCGCCCCCGCGCCGACGGCAGCGGCGCTGGCCGCCCTGCGGTTACTGCGGGACCGGCGGCTCAGCCCGGCGGGGATCCACCGGCGCGGCGGCGAACTGGCCGAACGGCTCGGCGTGCCACGGTCGGCGGGTGCCGTGCTGTCGGTCCCGATGCCGTCGCCGGGGGCCGCCCTGGCCGCGCAGGCCGACGCGCTCGCCACCGGAGTCCGCGTCGGCTGCTTCCGCCCTCCGTCGGTGCCGGACGGCGTCTCGCGGCTGCGCATCACCACCCACATCGGACCCGACGACGAGAGCTGGACGCACGCCCTCGATGTCCTGACGGCCGCCGTGCGCCGGTGCCGAACGTGATCACCGTCGTCACCGGGACCGACACCGGCGTCGGCAAAACCGTCGCCACCGCGGCGCTCGCGGTGCGCGCCGGCCCCGGCACGATCGTCGTCAAACCCGCACAGACGGGAGGCGGCACCGACGAACCCGACTGCGCGGTGGTGCAGTGTCTGGCGGCCTGTCCCACCGCCGAGTTCGTCAGGCTCGACGACCCCCTCGCCCCCGACACGGCGGCCCGGCTGCGTGGCGTGGACATCCCTCCGGTCCACGCGCACGCCGCCCGCATCCGCGAACTCGCGGCGCGTCACGCTTCCGTGATCGTCGAGGGCAGCGGCGGACTCCTCGTCCACCTCGACACCTGCGGGGGCACACTGGCGGACCTCGCGACGGACCTGACCGGCGATCACGACGTCGAGGTGTTGGTCGTGACCCGAGTCGGCCTCGGCACGCTCAACCACACCGAACTTACCGTCAACGAGCTCCGCTCCCGCGGCATCGAGCCGGCAGGACTCGTGCTCGGCGCCGTTCCGGAGCGGCCCGGCCTCGCCGAGCAGTGCAACCTCACCGATCTGCCCCGCGTCACCGGAGTACCGGTCGTCGCGGCACTTCCGGAGGGCGCCGGCGCTCTCGCCCCGGCACGCTTCCGAGCGCAGGCCCGCTCCTGGTTCGCCGGGTCCCCCGATCTTCACGGGGGCAGGATCGCAGCAGGTGGCTGACGACCACTGAACACCGACTCGCCGCGCGCTATTCCCCTCGGTTCTCGGGACTGCGCCGGACCAGGTTGACGATCGCCAGCGCGAGACCGCCCCAGATCACCAGGATCGCGACCAGCATCATCACCACGGCCGAGACGTCCATCAGCGCACCTCCTCCTCGGTCAGGTCCAGCCTCGTCTGCGACTTCCACGGCGCCAGCGATGCCAGCGCGGCCAGTATGACCACACCGACGACGACGCCCCAGCCGAACGTGGCCAGCATCCACGCCGGATAGTCCTCATACGGCGCGCTGATGTCGGTGATGAGCTGCCGGATCAGCACGTAGAGCAACGCCACCGGTGCCACCACACCGACCAGCACCTTCCACAGTCGACCCAGCGGGATCGAACCGCGGTGGTTCAGATGCCTGGCCAGTTCCGGAAGCAGGCGGACACCCCAGGCGAGCACCAGCATGCTGATCACGGCAACCGCCAGGATGCCGAACTGGTTGATGAAGTGGTCCACGATGTCGAGCACGTACAGCCCGCTCGTCGTCGAGAAGAGCACCAGGCTCACCAGAGCGGTCGGGATCACCACGGCCAGCGTCGCGGTCGTGCGGGACATCTCGAACTTGTCCCGCACACCGGAGATCACGACCTCGAGCACACTGATCAGCGAGGTCAGCCCGGCGATCACCAGTGAGCCGAAGAAGAGCACGCCGAGCACCGCTCCTGCCGGTGCTTCGCTGATGATGGCGGGGAAGGCGACGAAGGCCAGGCCGATGCCGTCCGAGGCGACCTCGCCCACGGCCACTCCGGAGGCCTGGGCCATGAATCCCAGTGCCGCGAACACCCCGATACCGGCGAGCAGCTCGAAGCCGGAGTTGGAGAAGCCGACCACCATCGCCGAACCGCTCATGTCGGTCTTGCGCTTCACGTAGGACGCGTAGGTGATCATGATGCCGAAGCCGATCGACAGCGAGAAGAAGATCTGCCCGAAGGCGGCCGCCCAGACCCCCGGTTCGAGCAGCGCTCCCCAGTCCGGAGTGAACAACGCGTTCAACCCGCCGCCGGCACCCGGCAGCATCAGCGCCTGCACCACGAGGGCGAGGAACGCGATCACCAGGATCGGGATGAAGATCATCGCGATGGTGCCGATGCCCCGCTGCACGCCCAGCGCCATGATCACGATCAGGGCCACCCACACCACGAGCAGCGGCACCAGCACACCGGGCGTGAACTCCATGGCCACGCCAGGATCGCCGAGGTGGAGGAAGTCTTCGAAGAAGAACGCCTCCGGATCGTCACCCCAGGCCTTGTTGACCGAGAAGAACGTGTATCGCAGCGCCCAGGCGAGCACGGCCGCGTAGTAGACGGCGATGAAGAAGCAGATCAGAACCTGCCACCAGCCGAGTCCCTCGATGCGCTTGCGGGCGCGGGCGAACGACAGCGGCGCCGAGCCACGGAAGCGGTGCCCCAGCCCGTAGTCGAGCAGCAGGAACGGGATTCCCGCGGTCAGCAGCGCCACGAGGTACGGCAGGATGAACGCGCCGCCGCCGTTCTCGTAGGCGACGTAGGGGAACCGCCAGATGTTGCCGAGCCCGACCGCGGACCCGACTGCGGCGAGGATGAACACGCGTCGGCTGCTGAATCCGCCACGCCGGGTCTCCTCGACCTGCGCTCCCGTCCCCGAGCCGGCGTTGTCGGTCATCCGTCCTCCTCGGTGTCGGCCGTGGAACGTGGTCCACGCATATCGGGCAAATTCTATTCCTCGTGACTCTCCGGAACAAAACGTCGACTACCCGGCCTGTCACGCAGGAAACCCTCGTCGCCCCTGGCGAGAGCGGTACGGTACCCGGCCCGATGCGGCTCGATGATCACCGGGTTCGTCCGCATCGGACCCGGAAATGCGAACGAACGCGGACCGCTGCCGTGGGTGACCTGCGCCGGCCCAGTTCCGCAGCGGCCAGAGCGGCGCCGTGAGCGCCCACCCGCCGGCTTGTCGCCGTCACCGGCCGCGTAGCTCCCGACCACGAGCCGTACCGGACGCCGCGCACCACCCGTGAGCACCGCGCCGCGACCCCGACGCCGGTAACATAAAAAACTGCCCACCCGGAAAACCGGGTGGGCAGTTGTGGTGTCCGAGGGGGGACTTGAACCCCCACGCCCGTTACGGGCACTAGCACCTCAAGCTAGCGCGTCTGCCATTCCGCCACTCGGACTTGCTGGCGAATAGAGTAGCGGACACGAGCGACCCCGCGCACAGGGGGGTCCACCTTTGCGATCCCACGTGTCTCACCTGCACCAACGGTCTCAGTGATAGGAAGGTCCTGTGACCGAGAATCCCATCGAGGCGGCCGCCGACGAGGCCGTGACTCTCACCAGCGAGCTCATCCGCATCGACACGACCAACACCGGCGACCCCGACACGGTCGTCGGTGAACGCGCGGCGGCCGAGTACGTCGCCGAGAAACTCACCGAGGTCGGCTACGAGGTCAGCTACGTCGAGTCCGGCGGGACGAACCGGCACAACGTCGTCGCACGGCTGCCCGGCGCCGATCCCTCGCGCGGCGCGCTGCTCGTGCACGGCCACCTCGACGTCGTGCCCGCCGACCCCGCCGAGTGGTCCGTGCACCCGTTCTCCGGCGCGGTGCAGGACGGCTACGTCTGGGGCCGCGGCGCGGTCGACATGAAGGACATGGTGGGCATGACGCTCGCGCTGGCGCGGCACTACAAGCGCGAGGGCATCGTCCCGCCCCGCGACATGATCTTCGCCTTCCTCGCCGACGAGGAGGCGGGCGGCAAGTACGGCGCGCAGTGGCTCGTGTCGAACCGGCCCGAGCTGTTCGAGGGTGCCACCGAGGCGATCAGCGAGGTCGGCGGCTTCTCGATCACGCTCAAGGACGACGTGCGCGCCTACCTGGTCGAGACGGCCCAGCGCGGGATCCGCTGGATGACGCTGCGCGTACGCGGCACGGCGGGCCACGGCTCGATGATCCACCGCGACAACGCCGTCACGAAGCTCTCCGAGGCCGTGGCGAAACTCGGCAACCACCGTTTCCCGCTCGTCGTGTCGGACTCGGTGCGGGAGTTCCTGGACGGCGTCACCGAGATCACCGGATGGGATTTCCCCGACGACGACCTCGAAGGCAGCGTCGCCAAACTCGGCAACATCTCCCGCATGATCGGCGCGACGCTCCGCGACACCGCCAACCCGACGATGCTCACCGCCGGCTACAAGGCCAACGTGATCCCTTCGGTGGCCGAGGCCTCCGTCGACTGCCGCATCCTGCCCGGCAGGCTGGAGGCGTTCGACCGCGAACTCGACGATCTGCTCGGCCCCGACGTGGAACGCGAGTGGATGGAACTGCCGCCGGTGGAGACGACGTTCGACGGTGCGCTCGTGGACGCCATGAGCGCCGCCGTCACCGCAGAGGACCCCGGCGCGCGGACCCTGCCGTACATGCTTTCCGCGGGTACGGACGCGAAGGCGTTCCAGCGGCTCGGCATCCGCAATTTCGGGTTCGCTCCCCTGCAGCTTCCCGCCGACCTGGACTTCTCGGCGCTGTTCCACGGCGTCGACGAGCGGGTCCCGGTGGACGCGCTCAAGTTCGGCACCCGAGTCCTCGACCGGTTCTTCCGCAGCGCCTGACCGCGCCCGGCGCCGCGACGGGCCCCGCCCCGCCGCGGCGCCGCCGCGCGACCCGCGTGTTCTGCACTCAGACCCGCGTGTCCTGCGTTAAAACCCACGTGTCCTGCGTTCAGACGCGCGCGTTCTCCCCGCTGGATGTACCGACCGCGGACATGGCTCGATGGCGCGCTTGCCTTCGAGTGCGCTCACACCTCTAGCGTCCTGGTCATGGAACCGGACGACACGTTGCGCGAGGCGCTTCGGCTGGCGGTGGATCCGCCGGGCGGGGTCTCGATCGAGGCGTTGCGTGAGCTCGCTCGCGATGACGACGCGACCGCGTGGGACGTCGCGACGACTGCCGCTCACCTCGGGGTGAATCCCCACACCCTCCGCTATTACGAGCGCATCGGCCTGGTCTGCGTACCTCGCGACGGTGCGGGCCATCGTCGCTACGACGCGGCCGCGGTGCGCCGACTCGTGTTCCTCATCCGGATGCGGACCTCAGGCATGTCGATCAGCGACCTGCGCCACTACGTCGACCTCGTCGACGCGGATCGGGACACGGTCACTGAACGCATGGACATGTTGCTGGAGCACCGCGACACCCTGCGCTCCCAGATCGCCCAGCTCCAACTGGCTCTCGCCGCCACCGAGTACAAGATCGCCACCTATCGGGAAGGCCCTCGACCATGACCGACACGGCCGCTGGCCAACACGACATCGACAGCCCCGGGCAGCTCGCTCGCCGCCGTCACGGACAGTCAGTCCTGTCGCGAATCGACGGACACGCCGGCGAGGCCGTGATCGACTCGCTTGCCGACATCAACCCGGCGCTCGGACACCACATCGCGGCATTCGGATTCGGCGACATCTACGACCGTCCGGGCTTGGATCCCCGGAGCCGCCAACTCGTCACCCTCGGCTCCTTGATCGCGCTCGGCGGCTGCGAACCGCAGCTCAAGGTCCACATCGGCGCAGCACTGAACGTAGGCATCAGCCGGGACGAGATCACCGAGGTCATCCTGCACGCCGCCTGCTACTGCGGATTCCCACGCGCGGTGAACGCCAGCGTCGTGGCACGCGAGGTCTTCATCGAACGCGACACCGCACCCGCCACCTGAACGTCGGCGTTCTGCACCGAGCCGCCGTCGCAGGGTTCACGAAACACGGCATCACCATCGAACGGGCCCTGTCGGACATCGGCTCGGCCTACCGATCCCACCTGTGGCGTGGCACTACATCTAGACCCGCGTGTCCTGCTCCCGGCGCTGCCTGCGCAGCAGCCACGCGGTCACCGCCAGCCCGGCGACCAGGAGGGCGATCAGGATCGTGCCCGGGTTGACCCCGACGCCGTAGGCGAACACGTACCCGAGGCCGCCCGCGAAGACGACGTAGTAGCCCAGTGGAAGCAGGTTCTTCCGGATCACATCGCCTTCCCTGCCCAGCAGACCGACCGTGGCGGACGCGGCGACGACGTTGTGCACCGTGATCATGTTGCCGGCCGCACCGCCGACCGCCTGCGAGGCGACCACACCCTCCGGCGGCAGGCCGACCTGCTCGGCGGTCGAGAACTGGAACAGCGAGAACATCATGTTGCTGATGGTGTTCGAGCCGGCCACGAACGCTCCCAGCGCACCGATCGCCGGTGCCAACAGCGGCCAGTTCCCTCCCGTGATCGAGGCGACCCCCTCGGCGATGGTCAACGGCATGCTCTCGTAGCCGGACAGGTTGATCTCGGAGTTGATGAACACCCGCACCAATGGCACCGCGAACAGCAGCGCGACGGCCACGCCGAAGATCTGTTTGCCCGCGATCCGCCAGGAACCGGCGATCTCGCGGGCGCGCATCCGGTGCAGGCCGTAGGTCGCGAGGCACACCACGATGAGCAGGAAACCGGGCAGGTACAGCGGCTCGATGCTCTCACTGATCTCGGTGCCGAAGATGTTCTCGAAATCCAGCGAGACGCCCGTCAGCAGCTCCTGGACCGGAGTCACCGTGCGCGACACCACCAGCAGCACGGCCAGCAACACGTAGGGAGTCCACGCCAGCAGCGGGTGGATGCGCCGGCCGGCGACGTCGGTCTCCGGCTCCAGCGTGCCTGTCCAGCGTGGGTCCCATTGCTCGCGGCCGGGGAACTCCCACGCCTGCTCCGGCATGAACAATCCGCGCCGGGCCGTGGTCACCACGATCGCCAGGCCCGTGAGGCCGCCCAGCAATGCTGGGAACTCCGGACCGAGCACGATGGCGAACACGACATACGGCACGGTCATCGCGAACGCCGAGAACAACGCGAACTTCCAGACCCCCAGACCGTCGCCGAACCGGCGGCGCTCCCCGAAGAATCCGGTCACCATGCAGGCCAGGAACAGCGGAATCAGCGTGCCGATGATGGCGTGCATGAAAGCCACGTCGACACCGATGCGTGCGACGTACTCCGGCATCTCGAGGCCGAGGAACCGCAGTCGTTCGTCGACGGCCGCGCTGCCGCTGAGTCCGTCACCGATGCCGGTGATCACCGGCGTGCCTGCGGCACCGAACGTCACGGGTGTCGACTGGATGACCAGTCCGACCATCACCGCGGCCATGGCGGGGAATCCGAGCGCGAAAAGCAACGGCGCGACGACGGCGGCCGGGGTGCCGAACCCGGATGCGCCTTCGATGAACGATCCGAACAGCCAGCCGATGATGATCGCCTGGACGCGACGATCCGGACTGATGTCGGTGAACGTCGACCTGATCGTGGCCAGGCCGCCGCTCTTGCTCAGCGTTCCCAGCAGCAGCAGCGCGCCGAACACGATGGCCAGGATCCCGACCGCGATGATCAGGCCTTCGACACTGGCCGCGGCGATGACGGCGAACTCAACTTCCCACACCATCGCGGCGATGGCCACGACGGTCACGAAGCCGATGGGCATGGCGTATTTCGCCGGCCATCGGAAACCGACGAGGAAAATCCCGACGACGGCAAGCGGCGCCAACGCGACGAGACTCAGAACGGCCAAGTTGTCCATGGGAAACACACCCTTCGACACACCGTTGTGTCTGGGGACCCGTGTCGTAGCCGTGGGTCGGGTCCGAGTGTTCAGCGGCAGGGATGTTCGACGACTCGCGCGCCGTCTCGGTCCGGGCGGATCAGGACACGGCGTCGGTCACCGGGTACATCGGATGGTTCCGCGCATCGTCGCTGCGTCCGCCAGGAGTGTGGGCGCCGGCCGAGGGCGTGAGCGCAACCTCGAGAGACTCGGGTGGGATCGTCTCGCGCTGCCGTCACAGGGGAAGATCATGAATGCACCTCTGCATCGCCTCGCTCCGCACCAATGGTGTGACCTTAATGAGCCCGCTCCGGCCGGACAAGAGCGTCCTGCCACGAACCGGAGCCGCTCTCGTCCGGCGACCTGGCCCATGGTGAGGAAACGGCCGGTTCCCGAACACCGACGCCACGGCGAGCGCGGAGCCCGCCGCAGCGTCACCCGGTGTCGCAGCGTCACCCGGCGTCACTGTCACCCGGCGTCACGCGCGGTCGGCGTCACTTGCGGTTGTACATCCGCATGGTCAGCGGGCCGAAGATCGCCAGGATGATCCCGGCCGAGACGAACATCCACAGCGTCGCAGAGGCGTCCCACTCGCCGCTCAACGCGCCGCGCACCGCCGCAACCAGGTGCGCGATCGGGTTGACGTCCACGAACCCCTGCAGCCACGACGGCATCGTCCGCGGGTCGACGAACACGTTGCTCAGGAACGACAACGGGAACAGCACCATGGCGCTGACCCCCATCACCGAGCGTTCCGACCGCAGCAGCAGGCCGAGCAGCGTCCAGATCCACGAGAACGCGAACGAGAACACCAGCAGCAGGCCGACACCAGCCAGCACGCCGAGCACCCCGCCGCCCGGCCGGTAGCCGAGGGCCAGCCCCAGCAGAATGATCACCACGGAGGCCAGCGAATAGCGGCACACGTCGCCGATGACCGCGCCCACGAGTGCTGACGGCCGCCAGATCGGCAACGTGCGGAACCGATCGAACACGCCCTTCTGGATGTCGGCGTTCAGCCCGACGCCGGTGTACATCGTGATCATCGCGACGCTCATCACCAGCACGCCCGGCAGCAGGTACTGCAGGTATTCCTCCGGCGAGCCCGCCAATGCACCACCGAACAGGTAGGTGAACATCAGCGTCATGATCACCGGGAACGCGGTGACGTCGAACAGCTGCTCCGGCACGTGCTTGATCTTCAGCATCGCCCGCCACGCGAACGTCACCGACGCCGACCACGCGCTCGGCGGGGTCGGCGGTTCACCGGTGGCCAGCACCGCTCCGAGGTTGTCCGCGACGGGCGTGTCACCGCCGGCGTCCGCGCGCTCCGCGTTCGACGTGCTCGTCATGCCCGGTTCCCCTTCCGGTCCGTCAGGGCCAGGAACACCTCGTCGAGGCTGGGCTGGCCGAGTGAGAAGTCGTCCACGGTGATGCCGTCCTGCGCCAGCCGCGCGAGGGCGCGCGAGGCGTGCTCGGCGGCTCCCCTGCCGGACTCCCCGCCCGCGATCCGGGCGGTCAGCGCCACGGGATCGGCGTCGAACTGCACCTCGGTACCCAGTTCCGCGGCCAGTACGCGTTCGGCCTGGACCCGCTGCTCGCCGCTGCGCAGCCGCACGCGTACCGATCCCGCTCCCACGGACGCCTTCAATTCGCCGGGCGTGCCCTCCGCGATGACCGTGCCGTGGTCGATCACGGCGATCCGGCCCGCCAGGTGATCGGCCTCGTCGAGGTACTGGGTGGTCAGCAGCACGGTGGTGCCCTGCGCGACGATGACCCGCACGATGTCCCACACCTGGTTGCGGCTGCGCGGATCCAGGCCGGTCGTCGGTTCGTCGAGAAACAGCAGGCGCGGCGTGGAGATGATGCTCGCGGCGATGTCGATCCGCCGCCGCATGCCGCCGGAATAGTGCTTCACCTGCCGGTCCGCGGCGGCGGCCAATCCGAACGCGTCCAGCAGTTCCCCCGCCCGGCGCTGCGCCGCCGACTTCCCGTGCCCCAGCAGCCTGCCGAGCAACACCAGGTTCTCGGTGCCCGTCAGGTCCTCGT
>NZ_JACIBS010000007.1:0-113520 GCF_014195435.1 Prauserella sediminis
CTACCGCGACTTCTTCGACGGGATTCCCGTCACGTTCGAGCGCGTCAACCCGGGCCACTACCCGGAGTTCTTCGGCAGCGCGTTCGTGGTCTATCCCGAGGGCGACTTCCCCGCAGTGCAGATCATCGTGCCGACGCCGGACGGGCACTGGCCGTGGGCGGAGGCGGCACCCGAGGGCTTCGCCTCGTGGCAGCCGGTGCTCACCGAGAGCGGCGGACCCGAGAGCTGGACCCCTGGCGTCGACGGACCCTGAGTGTCGACGGTCCCTCAACGGTCCACTGCGCGCGGGACGTTCGCCCGGCGCGCCTGCGGGGCCGGTCGCGGCGCCGCCGGTAATCTGACGGCCTCGAACGGATGTTCCCGAACAGGGGGAGACAGGTGCGCGTGCTCGGTGTGGATCCCGGGCTGACCCGGTGCGGGCTCGGCGTCGTCGACGGTGGACTCGGCCGGTCGGTGACCTGTGTGGCCGTCGACGTGGTGCGCACGCCCGCGGACGCCGAGTTGTCGACGCGGCTGCTGCGGATCTCCGACGCGGTCGAGCACTGGCTGGACGTGCACCGGCCCGAGGCGGTCGCCGTCGAGCGCGTGTTCAGCCAGCACAACGTCCGCACGGTGATGGGCACCGCGCAGGCGGGGGGTGTCGTTGCGCTGAACGCGGCGCGCAGGGGGCTGCCCGTCGTGTTCCACACGCCGAGCGAGGTGAAGGCCGCCGTCACCGGGTCGGGCCGGGCCGACAAGGCCCAGGTCACCGGTATGGTGACGCGGCTGCTGAAGCTCGAGTCGCAGCCGAAACCCGCCGACGCCGCGGATGCGCTGGCGCTGGCCATCTGCCACCTGTGGCGCGAGCCGATGCGCAAGCGGCTGGCCGAGGCGGAGGCGCGGGCGGCGGAGCTGGCGCGCACCCACAAGGCGAAACTCGCTGCCGCGGCGAAGGACAAGACCCGCAGAGCGGCCGGCGACACGAACAGCGGAAGGGACACGCGCCGGTGATTTCCTCGGTGAAAGGTGAGGTTCTGTCGATCGGTCTCGACCACGTCGTGGTCGAGGTCGGGGGAGTGGGCCTCGCGGTACAGGCCACACCGTCGACACTGGCCACCCTCCGCCGCGGTGACGAGGCCCGGCTGGCGACCTCGCTCGTGGTGCGGGAGGACTCGCTGACCCTGTTCGGGTTCGCCGACACCGAGGCGCGTGACCTGTTCGGCCTGTTGCAGACCGTGTCGGGCATCGGCCCGCGCCTGGCGCTCGCCGCGCTGGCCGTGCTCGATCCGGATCAGCTTCGCACCGCGCTGGCCGACGGCAACATCACGACGCTCACCCAGGTGCCCGGCATCGGCCGCAAGGGAGCCGAGCGCCTCACGCTCGAATTGCGGGACAAGGTGCTCGCCGCGGATCCGGCCGACGGCGGAGCCGGCGCCGCGCCCGCCGCCGGGGCTGCGCGCGCCGAGGTCGTCGAGGCGCTCATCGGGCTCGGGTTCGCGCAGAAGCAGGCCGAGCAGGCGGTGGAGAAGGTCGCAGCCGACCACGCCGGCGCGGACACCTCCGCCCTGCTGCGCGCCGCGCTCACCACCCTCGGCACGAAACGCTGACCGGCCGCCATGCACGATGAGGACATGACCGACTTCGGCGACGCGGGCTCCGACGGCCGTGCAGGGCTCGACGGCGGCACCGGGCTCGACGGCGCTGCGGCTGGCGGCTTCGCCGATGCCGCGGCCGAGGCGGCGCTCTCGGCGTTCCCGCAGGCGGGCGACCGCGAGGTGGAAACTGCGCTGCGGCCGAAGAAGCTCGGCGACTTCGTCGGTCAGCCGCGCGTGCGTGAACAGCTCGAGCTCGTTCTCGAGAGTGCCCGCAAGCGCGGGGTGCCACCGGATCACGTGCTGTTGTCCGGCCCGCCCGGCCTGGGTAAGACGAGCCTGGCGATGATCGTCGCAGCCGAGCTGGGCGCGGCGATCCGCATCACCTCGGGTCCTGCGCTGGAGCGGGCGGGCGATCTCGCCGCGATGCTGTCGAACCTCGCCGAGGGCGATGTGCTGTTCATCGACGAGATCCACCGCATCGCCCGGCCCGCGGAGGAGATGCTGTATCTGGCGATGGAGGATTTCCGCGTCGACGTGGTCGTCGGCAAGGGGCCGGGCGCGACGAGCATTCCGCTCGAGGTCGCACCGTTCACCCTGGTCGGCGCGACCACCCGCTCGGGCGCGCTCACCGGCCCGCTGCGGGACCGGTTCGGCTTCACCGGGCAGATGGAGTTCTACACGCCCGACGAACTCGGTCACGTGATCGAACGGTCGGCTGCGCTGCTGGACATCACGATCGACGACGCGGGCCGCGCCGAGATCGCCCACCGGTCCCGTGGCACGCCGCGGATCGCGAACCGGTTGCTGCGGAGGGTGCGCGACTACGCCGAGGTGCGTGCGGACGGTCAGGCGACGCTGTCGGTGGTACGGGCGGCGCTCGAGGTGTACGACGTCGACCAGCTCGGCCTCGACCGGCTCGACCGGGAGGTGCTCGGCGCGCTCGTCCGCTCGTTCGGAGGCGGTCCGGTCGGGGTCTCGACCCTCGCGGTGGCGGTCGGCGAGGAGCCGACGACCGTGGAAGAGGTCTGTGAGCCGTATCTCGTCCGTGCCGGTATGCTCGCGCGTACCCCGCGCGGCCGGATCGCTACGGCGGCCGCCTGGGAGCACCTTGGCCTGGCGCCGCCGTCGGATGCGGCCGGGGTTGACGCCGGTGCGCCGACCCTGTTCGACTGAAACGTTGCCGGGGTGCGGTGGCAGGGGGTCGCTCGTCCGGGCGGCGTTACCTGGCACACTCGCAAGAGCACATCCAGACAAACGTGGACGTACCGCAAGGCGGAGAGACGTCCGGCGAATGGAGAACCATGGAAGGCCTTTTGCTGCCGCTCCTGCTCATGCTCGTGCTCGCGGTCCCGCTGATCATGGGTACGCGCAAGCAGAAGAAGGCGATGGCGCAGCAGCAGGAGCTGCAGAGCAGCCTTGGTCCCGGCGACCGTGTGATGACCACGTCGGGTATGTACGCGACGGTTGCGGACGCGACCGACGAGAGCACGATCGACCTCGAGATCGCCGACGGTGTCGTGACGACCTGGCTGCGTCAGGCCATCCGCGAGCGCATCGACCCGGTGGCGGCGGACGACGTCGAGGATGAGGACTCGGCCGACGAGGACGCCGCCGACGAGTCGGCGACCGTTACGTCGGACTCGGAGTCCGAGTCGGTGACGACGGCCCAGGTCGCGGAGCCGCTCGAGCACAAGAAGTAAGGCAAGGAACCTGCGACGTCCGTCGTTTCTTCACCGGATCGGCGGCATGAATTCGCGGCTTTGCACGCAGCGTTCACGCAGCGCCGAGTAGTGTCTCGGTGCTGCGTGCGTTCGCGTTGAACGGCCTTTCATCGCTGATCGACGCTCACGCTGCGCACTTTCCGGACTCATCGCAAGCCGCTGAACATCTTCGAGGAGAACCACCGACGTGGCACCACCGGCCGGGACGATCCGCCCGGGACGCTATCTGAGCATTTTCGTCCTCATCGTCGTCGCGCTCTATTCACTGGTGTTCCTCACCGGTGACCGCGAGCCGACGCCGAAACTGGGGATCGATCTTCAGGGCGGTACCCGGGTCACCTTGACCGCACGCACTCCCGACGGTCAGGAGCCGTCGCAGGACCAGCTCGACCAGGCGCGTCAGATCATCGAGACCCGTGTCAACGGGATCGGTGTCAGTGGCGCCGAGGTGGTGCTCGACGGCAGCAATGTTGTCATCACGGTTCCCGGCGAGGAGGGCGAGCAGGCCAAGAACCTCGGCCGTACCGCCAAGCTCGGCTTCCGCACGGTGATCAACGCCCAGCCGGTCCAGCAACAGGGCCAGCAGGGGCAGAACGGTCAGCAAGGCCAGAACGGCCAGCAGGATGGCCAACAAGGTCAGAACGGCCAGAACCAGCAGAACGGCCAGGGCCAGCAGGACGGCCAGTCCGGGCAGGGCGACTCCCCGGATGCAGCCGGGAGCCCACAGGGCGGTGGCGGCAGCCAGCCCCAGTCCGACGAGGACGTCGCCCGCGAGATCCGCGAGGCCAAGCAGGTCCGCCAGAACCCCGCCCTGGACCCGGGCCGCAATCCTCAGCAGGGTGCGTCCCAGCAGGCCATGCAGTTGCAGCAGCAGGCGATGGCGAGCCTGACGTGTTCGGGCAACGATCCCCTGGTCGGCAACGACGACCCGAACCAGCCACTGGTCACCTGCAACGAGGCGGGCACGGAGAAGTACGTACTGAGCCCGGTTTTCCTTGAGGGCACACAGGTCGACGACGCCTCGGCCCAGTTCGACCCACAGCAGGGAGGCTGGCTGGTCAACCTGCAGTTCAAGGGTGAGGGCCGGGAGACCTGGGCGGACTACACCGCGCAGAACACCGGCGCCAACGCCGCCTTCGTGCTCGACAGCCGAGTGGTGTCGGCCCCGACGATCAACGAGCCGATTCCCAATGGGCAGACGCAGATCAGCGGTGAGTTCACCGAGGACGAGGCGCGGAACCTCGCCGACATCCTCAAGTACGGTTCGCTGCCGCTGTCGTTCGAGTCATCGGACGCCACGACCGTGTCGCCGACACTCGGCCTGGCCTCGCTGGAAGCGGGCCTGATCGCCGGGGCGATCGGCATCGCGCTCGTGTTCGTCTACTGCCTGTTGTACTACCGCATGCTCGGTGTGCTCACGGTGCTGTCGCTGGCGCTGTCGGCGACGATCGTCTACGCCGTACTGGTGCTGCTCGGCCGCTGGATCGGGTTCACGCTCGACCTCGCAGGTGTCGCCGGGTTCATCATCGCCATCGGTGTCACCGCGGACTCGTTCGTCGTCTACTTCGAACGCATCAAGGACGAGATGCGTGATGCCAAGACGTTCAGATCGGCGGTGCCGCGAGCCTGGGTCCGTGCCCGCCGGACGATCCTCGCCTCCGACGCGATCATGTTCCTGTGTGCGGGTGTGCTGTACGCCCTGGCTGTCGGCGAGGTCCGCGGGTTCGCGTTCACGCTCGGTATGTCCACCGTGCTCGACCTGATCGTGGTGTTCCTCGTGACGCACCCGCTGGTGGCGATGGTGTCGCGGTCGAAGAAGCTGTCCAGTCCGAAGCTGTCGGGCCTCGGCACCGTGCAGCGCCTCGGCAGTCAGCGGCGCGGCGGCGTCCACATCAGCCAGGCGAAGGCCGCGACGAACACGAAGGGGGCCTGACGTGTCCGAGGGCAACAGCGCCAACACCGCGCCGGCCGCCGAGCCGGGCGGCTCCGGCGACGCGAAGACGTCGCTGTTCCAGCGGCTCTACACCGGCACCGGCGCCTTCGACATCGTCGGTCACCGCAAGCGGTGGTTCGCGGCGTTCGCGCTGCTGATCCTCGTGTGCGCCGGTTCGCTCGGGGTGAAGGGCTTCAACCTGGGCATCGAGTTCGAAGGCGGCACCCAGATCCAGCTGCCCGCCCAGGGCGCGGCCGGTCCGATCGACGAGGACGAGGCCAAGGCCGTCGTCAGCGAGGCGACCGGTGTGTCCGCATCGGAAGCGCAGGTCGTCGGTGTCGGCGACTCCGCGGCCGTTCAGGTACGGCTGAGCTCGCTGGATCCGGGCCAGGTCGCCGATGCCAAGCAGGCGTTGTTCGACGAGTTCCGGCCGCTGGCGGCGAACGGTCAGCCCAGCGGTGCGGTGATCAGCGACAGCGGGGTGAGTGCGTCGTGGGGCGGTGAGATCTCCAAGCAGGCCCTCATCGCGCTGGCCGTGTTCCTGGTGCTGGTGACGGTCTTCCTGGTCATCTACTTCGAGAAGTGGATGGCTGTATCGGCGATCATCACGTTGCTCCACGACATCGTCGTGACGGCCGGTGTGTACTCGCTGGTCGGGTTCGAGGTGACGCCCGCGACCGTGATCGGTCTGCTGACGATCCTCGGGTTCTCGCTGTACGACACCGTCGTGGTGTTCGACAAGGTCAAGGAGAACACCCGCGGGCTGCTCAACCTGACCCGGCGGACCTACGCCGAGGCCGCCAACCTGGCGCTCAACCAGACACTGATGCGGTCGATCAACACGTCGATCATCGCGCTGCTCCCCGTGCTGGGGCTCATGGTGATCGGTTACCTCCTGCTCGGCACGGGCACGCTGCAGGACCTGGCGCTGGTGCAGCTGACCGGCATGCTCGCCGGTGTCGTCTCGTCGGTGCTGCTGGCGACGCCGTTGCTCGTGACCTTCAAGATGCGTGAGCCCAAGTACCGCGAACAGGCCGAGCGCGTCGCCGAGCGCCGCGCCGAGCGGGCAGGCGCCGCCCAGGCAGGGGAGGCCGCCGAGGGCGTCGACCCGGACGACTACTTCGACCCGGGTGACGACGCCCAGCTCGAGACCGAGCTGCGGAAGGAGAAGGCGGTCGCCGCCGCGGCGTCCGTGCCCGCCCGCAACCAGAAGGCGCGCGACCGTAACCGCGGTCGCGACCAGCGGCCGCGACGGTCGGGGACCCCGACGGGGAAGAGCACGGCAGGCAAGGGCACCCCGACCGGGAAGAGGAAGCGGTCATGAACCTCGACGAGGCGCTCGAGCTGATCGCCGAGTTGCCGGACTTCCCCGAACCGGGCGTGGTGTTCCGCGATCTGACACCGCTGTTCGGAGACCCGAAGGCGTTCGCCACCGTGGTCGACGCGCTGGCCGAGGCGGTCGGCGACGTCGATCAGCTGGCGGCGGTGGAAGCGCGCGGGTTCGTGCTGGCCGCTGCCGTGGCGTATGCGAAGGGCGTCGGCGTGACGCTCGTGCGCAAGGCGGGCAAGCTGCCCTCGGTCGGGGGCAGCATCGACTACGCACTCGAGTACGGCACCGCGACACTCGAGCTGCCTGCCGACGCGGTCCGGCCCGGGGCGCGGGTCGCGATCATCGACGACATCCTCGCCACCGGCGGCACGGTTGCGGCGACACAGTCGCTGCTCGCCGGCGCAGGCGCCGAGGTGCGTTCGGTGGCTGTGGTGCTCGAACTCGCCTCGCTGGGCGGCCGCGAGCGGCTCGGTGACGTGCCGTTGCACGTGCTGAAGTCCGTGTGACCGGTCCGCGCGCGGGACGCCTCGCCCGTGCGCGGTGAGCGCCGGAGATCCGGCCCGCGGCCGGCGTGTGAACCCGTCGTGAACGGCGGTGCGCCGAGCCGCTCGCACCGGGGTCTACCCTGAAGGGACAGGCACCCGCGCGCGATGAGCTGGAGGTACGGGTGAGCCAAGAGCTCGATTCCGTGGCAGCCCGGTCGAACGACGGCGACGGCCCCGCGCGTGCGCAGGGCGGGAACCCGGAGTCCACAGGGAACTCGACGTCCAGCGGGGACACGGCACCGGCCGGGAACGCAACCTCGACAGGCAACACGACCTCGACGGGCAGCACGGCGGCTACCGGCGGCAACACGTCCGGTACGAACGCGCAGCGGAGCGGTACCGAGAACTCGTCGGGGACGAACGGCAGCGAGCGGTCGGGATCCGGTGCCGCGGCGTCGCGGGGCGCGGCACAGCCGGGAGCCACGCGGGCGCCCTCGCCGACACGGCGCGTCCGGGCACGGCTCGCGCGGCGGATCACCGCGCAGCGCGCCGCGCCGGTCAAACAGGTTCTCGAACCGCTGGCGGCGATCCACCGCGAGCTCCACCCGAGTGCCGACCTCGGCCTGCTCCAGCGCGCCTACGACGTGGCCGAACACCTGCACCGCGACCAGCGCCGCAAGTCAGGTGACCCGTACATCACGCACCCGCTGGCCGTGGCGACCATCCTCGCCGAGCTCGGCATGGACACCACGACGCTCGTGGCGGCGCTGCTGCACGACACGGTCGAGGACACCGGCTATTCGCTCGAGCAGCTCGGCACCGACTTCGGCGACAAGGTCGCCCAGCTCGTCGACGGGGTCACCAAGCTCGACAAGGTGAAGCTCGGCACGGCGGCGGAGGCCGAGACGATCCGCAAGATGGTCATCGCGATGGCCCGCGATCCGCGGGTGCTGGTGATCAAGCTGGCCGACCGGCTGCACAACATGCGCACGATGCGGTTCCTGCCGCCGGAGAAGCAGTCCCGGAAGGCGAAGGAGACCCTCGAGGTGCTCGCGCCGCTCGCGCACCGGCTGGGCATGTCGACGGTCAAGTGGGAACTCGAGGACCTGGCGTTCGCGATCCTGCAGCCGAAGAAGTACGACGAGATCGTGCGGCTGGTCGCCGACCGCGCCCCGTCCCGTGACACGTATCTGCGCGGGGTCATCGGCGAGCTGAACTCGCACCTCGAAGCGTCCCGGGTGGCCGCGAAGGTCGAGGGCAGGCCGAAGCACTACTACTCGATCCACCAGAAGATGATCGTCCGCGGCCGCGAGCTCGACGACATCCACGACCTGGTGGGCGTGCGGATCATGGTCGACGACGTCCGGGACTGCTACGCGGCCATGGGTGTGGTGCACGCGCTGTGGCAGCCCATGCCGGGCAGGTTCAAGGACTACATCGCCCAGCCGCGGTTCGGCGTGTACCAGTCGCTGCACACCACGGTGATCGGACCGGACGGAAAGCCGCTCGAGGTGCAGATCCGCACCCACGAGATGCACCGCACCGCCGAGTACGGCATCGCGGCGCACTGGCGGTACAAGGAGACGCGCGGGACGCACGGTGGCAACACCGTCGACGTCGACGAGATGGCCTGGATGCGTCAGCTGCTCGACTGGCAGCGTGAGGCCGCCGACCCGGGCGAGTTCCTCGAATCGCTGCGCTACGACCTCGCCACCCGCGAGATCTTCGTGTTCACGCCGAAGGGCGACGTGGTCACACTGCCGGTCGGATCGACACCCGTCGACTTTGCCTACGCCGTCCACACCGAGGTCGGCCACCGCTGCATCGGCGCGCGCGTCAACGGCAGGCTCGTGGCGCTGGAGCGCAAGCTCGAGAACGGCGAGGTCGTCGAGATCTTCACGTCGAAGGCGGAAGGTGCGGGGCCGAGCCGTGACTGGCTGCAGTTCGCCGGGTCGCCGAAGGCCCGCGCGAAGATCCGGCAGTGGTTCGCGAAGGAGCGGCGCGACGAGGCCGTCGAATCGGGCAAGGAGGCCATCACCAAGGAGGTGCGCAAGGTCGGATTGCCGATCCAGCGCCTCGTGTCGGCCGACTCGATGAGCGCGGTCGCGAAGGAACTGCGCTACAACGACATCAGCGCGCTGTACGCCGCCGTGGGGGAGAAACACACGAGTGCTCAGCACGTCGTGCAGCGGCTCACGGCTCTCATCGGCGGTGTCGAGGAGGCCGAGGAGGAACTCGCCGAGCGGGCGACCCCGTCGACGGTCACGCGGCGCCGCGGTTCCGGCGATGTCGGCGTGGTCGTTCCCGGCGCCAGCGACGTGTGGACCAAGCTCGCCCGCTGCTGCACCCCGGTACCCGGCGACGAGATCCTCGGATTCGTGACTCGCGGCGGCGGGGTGAGCGTGCATCGCACCGACTGCACCAACGCCGACGACCTGCGGAGCCAGCCCGAGCGGCTCGTCGACGTCGAATGGGCGCCGTCGGAGTCGTCGGTGTTCCTCGTGGCCATCCAGGTCGAGGCGCTCGACCGGCACCGCCTGCTTTCCGACGTGACGAAGGTGCTCGCCGACGAGAAGGTCAACATCCTGTCCGCATCGGTCACCACGTCGAACGATCGCGTGGCGGTCAGCAAGTTCACGTTCGAGATGGGCGACCCGAAACATCTCGGGCACGTGCTGAAGGTCGTGCGCAACGTCGAGGGTGTCTACGACGTGTACCGGGTCACGTCGGCCGCCTGAGCCGGCCGCGGGCTTCTAGCCTTACCGTCCATGACGGACGGAATCGACCTCACCCGCGACGGCGACGTGGCCCGCCTGACCCTGTCCCGGCCGGCCAAGATGAACGCGATCACCTACGAGATGTGGTCGGCGATCCCGGAGGTCGTCGCCGCCGTCGAATCCGACCCCGCGGTGAAGGTGCTCGTGCTGGCAGGGGAGGGCGAGCATTTCTCGGCCGGGGCGGACATCGGGGAGTTCCGCGATCTGCGGTCGACCCCGGAGGGCGTCGCCACCTACGACAAGGCCGTCGACGCCGCCGTCGACGCGCTGGCCGGGGCGAGCAAGCCGAGCATCGCGATGATCCAGGGCAACTGTATCGGCGGCGGCTGCCAGCTGTCCGTCGCGTGCGATCTGCGGTTCGCGGCGCCGGGCGCCCGATTCGGCATCACTCCGGCCAAGCTGGGCATCGTCTACCACTTCGAATCCACGCGGCTGCTCACCGAACTCGTGGGACCCGCGCAGGCCCGCTACCTGCTGCTGTCGGGCAACCTCGTCGACGCCTCCCGTGCCCGCGAGATCGGCCTCATCACCGACGTGTTCGACGACCTCGAGACACAGACCGGTGAGTTCGCGGCGACGCTGTGCGCGCGGTCGCAGGCGTCCGTGCGCGGGATGAACCGCATCATCGGCAAGATCGCCGCGGGCATGACCGAGCCGGACGCCGAGGTGCACGCGCTGCGTGAGGAGGCCGCTCGCGGCGCGGACTACGCGGAGGGCGTCGCGGCGTTCCTCGAACGCAGGGCGCCGAACTTCACCCACCGTTGAGTGCGTTGTCCGCCTGCGGCGCGCCCAGGGGCCCGATGCCCCCAAGGGCACCTTGGTTGCGTTCAATGCAACGAATCCTCCCCACGCGCCGACGTGCCACTGAGAGCCGGTGGCCGGGCTCGGGAGGGTTCGACGGATTGACCCTGCCTGGCGACGCCCGTGGTGGCGTTGGCGAGCGAGGGGAAGGTTCGTCGCGCCCAATGCAACCAAAGTGCCCTTGGGGGTTTCTTCGGTCCGGCGTGGCCCGTCCCGGTCCCGGCCGCGCAAGGTGTCGGGGACCGGGAAGGGCCATCAGCCGTTGATGCTCACGTCGGTGAAGC
This sequence comes from Prauserella sediminis, assembly GCF_014195435.1. Lineage (NCBI taxonomy): Bacteria > Bacillati > Actinomycetota > Actinomycetes > Pseudonocardiales > Pseudonocardiaceae > Prauserella > Prauserella sediminis. The sequence goes on from NZ_JACIBS010000007.1 coordinate 10,906, forward strand.
GGACCTCGGTGTTCGGCTTGCCGCCGCCGGGGGAGGGGTCGAGCGATCCGTCGTGGCCGGCGCGGGCGACCTCGTCGAGCACCTTCAGGCCCTCGTCGGAGATCGAGCCGAACACCGTGTAGTCCGGCGGCAACTCCGCCTCGCCGTAGACCATGAAGAACTGGCTGCCGTTGGTGTCGGGCCCGGCGTTGGCCATGGCGAGGATGCCGCGGCCGTACTTCAGGCCCTGGTGCGTCTCGTCGGCGAAGGTGTACCCGGGACCGCCCGAGCCCTGTCCCGTCGGATCACCGCACTGCAGCATCTGCAGCCCCTCGGTGCCGAGCCGGTGACACGCGGTGTCGGTGTAGTAGTCCTGCTCGACGAGGCTTTCGAAGCTGTTGACCGCGCACGGCGCCAGCGAGCGGTCGAGCGTGACCGGGATGTCGCCGACCGTGGACGACAGCGTGATGTCGACCGTGCCCTTCGATGACACGTTCTGCCCGTTCGGCGCGTCGACCTGCTTGGCGGCCTGGCCGCTGTCGGGGTATTCGCAGGTCGTCGGGTTCGGCAACGGTTCGCTGCGCTCGACCGGCTCGACGCGCTGGGTGGGGATGGACACGTCCTCCGACGGGGCCGCGCTCGAACTCGCCTCGCCCTGCGCGTTCGCGGCGCCCTCGTCCTCGTCCTGGCCGGTGAACACCACGATGAGGCCCGCGGCGAGGACGACGACGCCGACGGCCGCCCCGATGCCGATGATCTTGCGTCGCTTCGCGCGTTCGGCCCTGCGAGCGAGCTGCCGGTCCAGCTTGCGCTTCGCTGCCTCCCGGCGCTGCTGGTTGGTCCCCACCTGGCCTCCTCGTTCACCCACGTGTTGGCTGGCGGCAGTCTATGGGCACGGTCTGTAAGACCCGGGTACAGGGGCCGCTAGGCTGGGGGAGTCGCGGACGCGGAGGTGAGAACGTGCTGGTCGCAGGATTCCCGGCCGGGACGTTCCAGGCGAACTGCTACCTGCTCGCTCCGGGTCCTGGCGGCCCGTGCGTGGTCGTCGACCCTGGAGAGGGCGCGAGCGCACCACTCGACCGGGCGGTCGCCGAGTACGGACTGACACCCGCCGCGATTCTGGCCACCCACGGTCATCCGGACCACGTGCACACGGCCGCCGAAGCCGCCCGCACCTACGACGTCCCGGTCTGGATCCGGCCGGAGGACAGGCCGCTGTTGCGCAGGCCGTGGCTCGCCCTGAACGACGAGCTCGCGGCCGGGCTCGGCGACCGGCCGTGGTCCGAACCGGACACGGTGCGGGAACTCGGCGCGTCCGCCTGCGGGACGGAGACGGTGCTGGACGTGGCCGGGCTGCGGATCGAGGCGCTGCACACGCCCGGCCACACCGAGGGTTCCGTCGTGTTCCGGCTCGTCACCGAGGAGGGCGGACAGGTCGCGCTCACGGGCGACACGCTGCTGCCGGGCTCGGCGGGCCGCACCGACCTGCCAGGCGGGGACCCGGCGGCACTGCGCCGGTCGCTGGCGATGCTGGCGGAGGTACTCGACGACGCCGCGGTACTGCTGCCGGGGCACGGCCGGAGTACGACCATGGGACAGGAGAAGGCGTCGAATCCCTGGCTGGCCGCATCCGACGGCGGTCCCGTCGGGGTGGGCGGCGCCGCGGGCGGAGCGGACGCGCTCGGCCGGACCGGTGCGGCCCCTGCCGCCCCGCGCGGAACGGCACCGGCCCGAGAAACCGGAGAGAGGCGATCATGAGCGAACCGGAGCCGACCGACCCGGACCTGCCGGACGTGAGCAGTGGCCGGCACGACCGGGGCACCGACGACGGCGAGGCCACCCGCGCCGACGGCACGGCCGGCAGGGGCGCCGCCGACGATGTCACAGCCGACGACAATGCGGCTGACGACAATGTGACCGACGACGGCGCGGACGGCGGTGCACGCGAGCCGGAGCGGATCGTCCTCTACGGCCAGGACGCCAAGCTCCGGCGCAAGCGGGCCGCCGCCGGCCTGGTGGGTGTGGTCCTGTTCGCCGCGGCGTTCGGCGGTGTGGCGGGACTGATCGGCGGTCTCGGCCCCGGTCTCGTCGTCGCCGGGATCGTCGCCGCCGCGTTGGGATTCGTGGTGATGTCCAACGCCCGGCGGCAGGTCTGGCTCGAAGACCGGACCGTGGTCATGCGCAGCTGGGGCAGCCGCCGCGTCGACCTGGTCACCGCGCCGCGGATCGAGCTGCTGCTCAGCGATGTGCGCGGATCGCGCACCGTCAGCCTGCTGGTGACGTCGGAGTCGAACAAGGCCGTGAAGGTCGACCTCGCGATCTACGCCGGAACGGGTGGCCGGGAGCTCGGCATCCTCGCGCTGCGACGGCTCGCGGATGCGCTGGCCGACAACATCGAGGCCAACGGTCTCGTCTTCTCCGAGCTGCTCGTGGCGCAGCTGCGGTCCGAGGCGCGCGGCGACGCGGCGGCGGACCGGCCGCTGTATCGCATCGCCTCGTTGGCGCCGCAGGGCAAGCTCGCACAGCGATTCACGATGGAGGCGGTGAGCCGGTTCGTGGCCTCGTTGGGGTGAACCGCCGCGGCGCCGTGAACTGCCGCAGCGCCGTGCCGCCGGTGTCGTCCGCGTCGCCGCGGTCCTAGCCGTCGGAGCTGGCGGAATTTCCGGAGCTGGCGGAGCCGTCGGAGCTGCCGCGGTCTCCGGAGCTGGCGGAGTCATCGGAGGACGTCGCCGGGCGCAGCGTCACCGGGTGCAGCGCGGCGAGGTGCAGTTCGATGGCCGTGAGCTGCTGTCGCAATCCGTCGAGCTGGTGGCGGATCGATTCGAGCTGATACACCGCCTCGGGAAGTTCACCCGCCGCGAACGTGGCGAGCCGCTCGAGGTGGGAGGCCGTCTCCCGGAGTTCGCGGAGCGCGCGGGCGAGTTCCGGGACGGCGGCGCCGCCCGTCACCAGTGCGGTGGCCGCCCTGGCGATGCCGGTCACGCGGCGGAGGACCTCGCCGGGCACGACGGCGGCGCCGACGAGCTGCCGCACCACGGCCAGCGACCGGTGCACGACGACGGATACGGACGGTCCTCCCGGCTCGGCCTCGGGAGTCGCGTTCCGCGCCGATCCGGCATTCGGGGAACTGCGGTGTGGTGACTCGTCGTGTGGGGGCCGCGGACCCGGCATGGCGTCTCCGCTCGGAACTCGGACGGTGGGGAGGTCGTCGCCGTTCGTACCCCACGGCGCGTGCCGGGGACGCGGCACCCCGCGGTTCCGTGACTGCTGTATTCAGGAGTGACGCGTGTGACTGTTGTGACGATCGCGACCGCCGGAACCATCGCGACCGCCGGAACCATCGCGCCCGCCGGGATCAGCGTGCGGCTCGTCGGGTCCGTCCCCGCGTGCGTCCCCCGGGAGCACACCGGCCGCATCGTCTCCGTCGGGATCGTCTCCGCCGGGATCGGGGCGGCCCGCGGTGGCCGGCGGGGCGTGGTTCGTCTCCCGCACGACGATCAACGCCGCGAGCAGGGTGGTCACGGGTACGGCGGCGATGATGCCGATGCTGCCCGCGAGCGTGCGCACGATCTCGGCGGCCAGCTCCTGCGACGTGAGAATCGACCCGAGCCCGACGTCCGACAGCGACGCCAGCAGCAACGTGGGCAGGGCCGCACCGGCGTAGGCCATCACCAGCGTGTTGACGGCGGATCCGACGTGGGCGCGCCCGATCCGCAGCGCGGCGCCGTACAGCTCCCGCCACGACTGACGCGGGTTCGCACGGTGCAGCTCCCACACCGCGCTGGCCTGGGTGACCGTGACGTCGTCGAGCACGCCGAGCGCGCCGATGACGATCCCTGCCAGCAGCAGCCCTCGGGCATCGATGCTGTGCCCGAGGGAACCGATCAGCGTCGAGGTGTTCTCGTCCAGGCCGGTCAGCCGCGCGCCGCCCGCGAACACCGCAGCGAGCAAGCCGATCAGCGTCAGGCTCACCATCGTCCCGAGCACCGCGGCCGACGTGCGCGCCGACAGACCGTGCGTCGTGTACAGCGCGACGAACATGATCAGTCCGGCACCCGCGATCGCGACGAGCAGCGGGTCGGCGCCGTGCAGGATCGACGGCAGCACGAACAGGCCGATGATCGCGGCCGTCACGGCGAGCGCGCCGAGCGCCGCGACGCCCCGCCACCGGCCCAGCACCACGACCGCGAGAGCGAACAGACCGGCCAGCAGCGCGAGCGGCAGTCCGCGCTGGAAGTCCTGCACCTGGTACGAGGAGCCGGCCTGGGGGTCGGCGCCGCTGTAGGCCAGCACCACGGCGTCACCCGCCGCGAACCGCGGGTTGCCGTCGCCGGCGGGCAGATTCTGCGTGATCGTGAGGCCGTCGGCCGGTCCGTCGGTGAGCGTGATCTGCACCGCCTGGCACCCGCCGCCGTCCGCGGGGTCGCCGACCTGCACCTGCCCCGGCGACAGGCACGGCCCGAGTTCCGCCGAGACGACCTCGCCCTGGACGGGCTCACCGACCGCGTGCCCGGTGACGTCCGGTTCGCCCCACGGGTACAGCAGCATCACGGCGGCCAGTGCGGCGAGCGCGAAGGGCGCGAGCAGTGACGCCAGCAGGATCCGCACCGGGCGCGACGCCGGTGCCGCAGGGTCATCTCCGTGTCCGTGTCCGTGTCCGTGTCCGTGTCCGTGTCCGTGTCCGTGTCCGGCGTCGGGCGACGTTGCGCGCTCGGTCCTGCCCGGCCGGGAGGTCTCACCGGCCCCGGCCGTCCTGGACTGCCGCGCGGGATCGCGACGCCGGGCGGTCTCGCGCGGCCGCGTGGGGACGGACTCGGCGCCGGAGCGGCGCGCATCCGGCGCAGGCCTCCGTACGCGGGCAGCGCGCGGCGCCGGTTCACGGGGCTCCCGGCGAGCCGTGGTGTCCGAGGCGGGCGCGCCGCGGTCGTCGTTACCGGGTGTGCCGGACCGGCCTGGCTCCCCGCCCGTGGTTCCGGGCCTGCGCCGGCGGGCGGGCCGCCGCGGCGCCTCGCCGTCGCCCGCATCCTCGTCCCGGGGCAGTGATCTCCCGCCAGGCGATCTCCCGCCAGGCCTGCCGGGAGGCCCGCCGTGGGGCGGGATCGGTTCGGGCAGTACCGGACCGGTGTCGTCGTCCGAGAAGTCGCGGGGCACGGGGGACATCTTCGCGTTCGGGTGCGGTCACCGGGTGCCAGGGTTGCCTCGCGGGTGCCTGCAGCCCGAGGTCGGCGGGAAACCTGGTGGCGATTGGGTACGGGCGGTTCGTTAACCTGAGCCGTCGGCGGCATCGCCGATCGATCCGACCCGTATCCTTCGCGTTCCGAGAGGACCCTGCGCAGTGCTTCGCACTCACGACGCCGGCACGCTGCGTGCCGAGCACGTTGGCCAGACCGTCACCCTGACCGGCTGGGTGGCCAGGCGGCGCGATCACGGCGGGGTGATCTTCGTCGACCTGCGGGACGCGAGCGGCGTCACCCAGGTCGTGTTCCGCGAGGGCGAGATGGCCTCGCGTGCCCACAACCTGCGGGCCGAGTACTGCATCAAGGTCGTCGGTGAGGTGTCGAAGCGCCCGGAGGGCAACGAGAACCCGGAGATCCCGACCGGCGACCTCGAGGTCTACGTCAACGAACTCGAGGTGCTGTCGGAAGCGTCGCCGCTGCCGTTCCCGGTGGACGAGCGGCTCGACGTCGGCGAGGAGGTGCGGCTCAAGCACCGGTACCTCGACCTGCGCCGCGACGGCCAGGCCCGCAACATGCGCCTGCGCAGTGACGTCAACCGCGTGGCGCGCGGCGTGCTGCACGACGAGGACTTCGTCGAGGTCGAGACGCCCACGATGACGCGGTCCACGCCCGAGGGCGCGCGCGACTTCCTCGTGCCCGCCCGCCTGCGGCCGGGCTCCTGGTACGCCCTGCCGCAGTCGCCCCAGCTGTTCAAGCAGCTGCTGATGGTCGGCGGGCTCGAGCGCTACTACCAGATCGCGCGGTGCTACCGCGACGAGGACTTCCGAGCCGACCGGCAGCCCGAGTTCACCCAGCTCGACATCGAGATGAGCTTCGTCGAGCAGGACGACGTGATCGCGCTCGGCGAGAAGATCGTCCGGCAGCTGTGGACGCTGATCGACGTCGAGCTGCCCGAGACGTTCCGCCGGATGAGCTACGCCGAGGCGATGGCCAAGTACGGCTCGGACAAGCCCGACCTGCGATTCGGGCTGGAACTGACGGAACTGACCGAGTTCTTCGCGAACACCCCGTTCCGGGTGTTCCAGGCGCCCTACGTGGGTGCCGTCGTCATGCCCGGCGGGGCCGACCAGCCGCGGCGCACGCTCGACGCCTGGCAGGAGTGGGCCAAGCAGCGCGGCCACAAGGGGCTGGCGTACGTGCTGGTCGGTGAGGACGGCACGCTGTCGGGCCCGGTGGCCAAGAACATCTCCGACGAGGAGAAGGCAGATCTGGCCGACGCCGTCGGCGCGAACCCCGGTGACTGCATCTTCTTCGCAGCGGGCCCGCCGAACAGCGCCCGCGCCCTGCTCGGTGCTGCGCGCGGGGAGATCGCCGACCGGCTCGGCCTGATCGACGAGAACGCCTGGTCGTTCGTGTGGATCGTCGACGCCCCGATGTTCGAGGCCGCCGACGAGACCGAGGACGTCACCGTCGGCACGGGGCAGTGGACGGCCCTGCACCACGCGTTCACCTCGCCGAAGCCCGAGTGGCTCGACACGTTCGACAGCGACCCGGGCCAAGCGCTCGCCTACGCCTACGACCTGGTCTGCAACGGCAATGAGATCGGTGGCGGCTCCATCCGTATTCACCGGGCGGACGTGCAGCGGCGCGTGTTCGAGGTTATGGGCATCTCGCAGGAGGACGCGCAGGAGAAGTTCGGCTTCCTGCTCGACGCGTTCCAGTACGGCCCCCCGCCGCACGGCGGTATCGCGTTCGGCTGGGACCGCATCGTGATGCTGCTGGCCGGAGCCGACTCGCTGCGTGACGTCATCGCGTTCCCCAAGACCGGTGGCGGGTTCGACCCGCTGACGAGCGCGCCCGCGCCGATCACGGCCCAGCAGCGGAAGGAGGCGGGTGTGGACGCCAAGCCCGCGAAGCCCGCCAAGCCCGCGCAGGGCGACGAGCAGGGTTCCGCCCAGTAGCGGAGTCCCGGGGTCGCGGACGGCTGCGGGACCCGCGTTCCGGCAGCCGGGGGACGCGGCCGGACCCACGACCGTTCGCCGGCGTGACGTCGTGTCGGCCACACGGTCGAATGTCGCCGTGTGGCACCGATTGCGGTCACCGGATTGTGGTCACTGTTCCCGTCGCACTAGTAGGGTCGGAGCCAATGACTGTGGACACCCCTCCCGCCGACGATTCGACCGTCGGCGCGGGAGCGGAATCTTCCTCCAGTGATACCGCTGTGGCCGCTGTGGCGGCTGCGGAGGCGGTTCTCGCGCAGCGGTTCGGCAGCACGATCTCGCTGGTGGAGGCCGAGGATCTCGCCGGAAGCGGTCCGGCCACGGTGGTGCGCGCCCGGGTGGCGTCGTCGCCGTTCTCGCTGCCCCGCACGCTCGTCATCAAGCACTATCCCGATGAGCCCGCCGACGGCGAGGACGACGCGTTCGCCCGGGAGGCAGCCAGCTATCAGCTGTTCACGGCGCTGTCGGCCGACGACCGCACCTGTCCGGAGATCCTCGCGCACAGTGCCGACCACCGACTGCTCGTGATCGATGACCTGGGGAGGGCGCCGACGCTGCAGGACAAGCTGAGCGGCTCGGACGCCCGTGCGGCCGAGACCGCGCTGCTGTCGTGGGCGCGGTCGCTTGGCCGGATGCACTTCAGCACGGCCAACCGTGAGGCGGACTTCAACGCCCTGCTGCGCAGGCTCGGCAAGGCCGGGCACAGTGGCGGCCAGTCCGAGCAGTCCGCGCCGCCGGCGTGGGACCCGGCGTGGGCGGCGACCGACGCACCCTCGTTGCTGGCGGAGGAGCTCGGCATCGACACGCCCGCCGAGGTCGCCAGTGCGGCGGAGCGCGCCGCGGAACAGGCTCGATCGGCCGCCTTCCGCGCGTTCAGCCCGGTGGACCTGTGGCCGGACAACAACCTCGTGACCAGTGACGGGGTGCGGTTCCTCGACTTCGAGCGGGGACGGGTGCGCAGTGCCCTGGTCGACGCCGCGCACATGCTGGTGCCGTTCGTGTCCGGCCCCGAGCCGCTGGCCCTGCCGCGCGGTGTCAGCGAGGCGATGATCACCTCGTGGCGCGCCGAGGTGGCCGACCTGTGGCCGTCGCTGGCAGAGGAGGAGACGCTCGACCGGTATCTCGCCGATGCCGCGCAGCTGCTCGTCTGGGAGGCGACCTGCCGGTGGCTGCCCGCGCTCACCGGCGCGGAGGGTGCGTCCGGCGACGGCCGTGACAACGGCGACCGGGTACGTGCCCAGGAGCGGGGAACCGCCTCGGCACGGGCGGCCGCGCTGGTCACGTGGTGGCGCGACCTGGCCGACCGCGCCGGTCGTGCCGGTGACGCGGCCGACGGCACCGCCGTCGCCGCCCACGCCGCTTCCGTGGCACGTGCGCTCGACGGGCGTTTCGGACCGGACCTCGAACTGCCGCTGTACCCGGCGTTCCGCTGACCCGCACCCCCGCGCACCCGCCCGCGCGCAGGGGGTGCCGTCAGGGTTCGCCCACCCGTATCCACGCCGTTACCCGCGTCTCACCGCGGGTGCGCACGGGCGCGCGACCGTGCCGGTGTGACGCTCGACAGCCGCGTACAGCCGGATCCCCTCCCGCACCCCGCCGACCCGCCCGAGTGCTCCCACCGACCCACTGGCCGACCCACCGTCCGCCCTGCCGACCCGCCCGCCGCTCCCTCGGTGGTGCCGCCCGGCGCCGAGCCGCTTCGCGGCGCACCGCGGCGGGTGGAGCGGCTGGCCGTGCTGGGCGACTCCACCGCCGTCGGTCTCGGCGATCCGCTGCCGGGCGGTGCCTGGCGTGGCGTCGGGCCGTTGCTCGCCGCGGCGCTCGGGGTGCAGCCCGAGCACTACGTCAACGTGTCGGTCACGGGTGCACGCGTCGGATGTGTACGTACCGACCAGCTGCCGCGCGTGCTCGAGCAGGCCCCGGACGTCGCCGTGGTGGTCGCCGGCATGAACGACACGCTGCGCTCGGATTTCGACACCGCAGCACTGGCCGAGGACCTCGACGCCACCGTCACGGCCCTGCAGACCGCCGGTACGACGGTCGTCACGGTCCGCTTCCACGACCACGGGCGCGTCTTCCGGTTGCCGGGCCCGCTGCGCCGGGCGCACGCGGTGCGCGTGGCGGCCCTCAACAGCGCCGTCGACACCGTGGTGATGCGCAGGGAAGCGCTGTGTGTGGACCTCGACCTGCTGCCCGGGGCCTACGACCTGCGGTCCTGGAGCGTCGATCGGCTCCATCCGTCCGAACGCGGCCACCGACTGCTGGCCAGCGGCATCACCGAGGCCTTGTCCCGCGCCGACGTCGCCGTTGCCGAACCGGTGTCGCTCGTCTGCTCAGGGGGCGCCACCGCAGGGACGGCCGACCACGTTGCGTGGCTGTTGGCCAAGGGCGTGCCGTGGCTCTGGCGCCGCGGCCGGGACCTGGTGCCGTACGCAGCGGGGATCGTGGCTCGCGACCTCGTCCGGACCGGGCTGCGGGCCGCGGGCACGGGCCGGGTGCCGGTCGTGTCACTGCTGCGGGCGCTGCCGATTACGGTCGAGGGGTGCAGCAAGACGAACTGTTCACGGTGAACGAGGACGTGGCGCCCCCGCCGGTGTCGGACCAGCCCCAGGCGCCGCCGCAGCCACCACCCGGTGCGCCGCTCGCCGTCCGGATGCGGCCCGCCTCGCTGGACGAGGTCGTCGGCCAGCAGCACCTGCTGGGCGAGGGTGCTCCACTGCGCAGGCTCGTGGAAGGAGCGGCCCCGGCGTCGGTGCTGCTCTACGGCCCGCCGGGTACCGGCAAGACGACGCTCGCCAACCTCGTGTCCACGGCGACGGGCAGGCGGTTCGTGGCCCTGTCGGCCCTGTCGGCGGGCGTGAAGGAGGTCCGCGGCGTCATCGAGGAGGCCCGCAGGCGCCGCAAGTACAACGCCGAGGACACGGTGCTGTTCATCGACGAGGTCCACCGGTTCTCCAAGACGCAGCAGGACGCGCTGCTGGGCGCGGTCGAGGACCGCACGGTGCTGCTCGTGGCCGCCACGACCGAGAACCCGTCCTTCTCGGTCGTCTCGCCGTTGCTGTCGCGATCGCTGGTGCTCCAGCTGCGGCCGCTCACCGACGACGACGTCGCCGAGCTGCTCGGCCGCGCGCTCACCGACGACCGCGGTCTGGCAGGCCGGTTCGAACTCACCGACGACGCTCACGGTCACCTCGTGCGGTTGGCCTCCGGCGACGCAAGGCGCGCCCTGACGGCCCTCGAAGCCGCGGCCGACGCGGTGAGCGTGTCCGCGTCCGCCGACGAACCGGCCGCCATCGAACTCGCGACCGTCGAGGCCACCGTCGACAAGGCCGCGGTGCGCTACGACCGCGACGGCGACCAGCACTACGACGTGATCAGCGCGTTCATCAAGTCGATCCGCGGCTCGGACGTGGATGCCGCCGTGCATTACCTGGCGCGCATGATCGAGGCGGGGGAGGACCCGCGGTTCATCGCCCGCCGTCTCGTCGTGCACGCCAGCGAGGACATCGGCATGGCCGATCCGACGGCGCTGCAGTCCGCGATCGCCGCCTCCCACGCGGTGCAGTTCATCGGTATGCCCGAGGGCAGGCTGGCGTTGGCACAGGCGACCGTGCACCTGGCGACGGCGCCGAAATCGAACGCCGTCATCGCCGCCATCGACGGCGCACTCTCCGACGTGCGGGCCGGCGGTGCGGGCACGGTGCCGCCGCACCTGCGGGACGGGCACTACACCGGCGCCGCCGCGCTCGGTCATGCGCAGGGCTACCGCTATCCGCACGACGTGCCCGAGGGCGTGCTCGCTCAGCAGTACCCGCCGGACGAGCTGGTCGGCCGCGACTACTACGCACCCACCCAGCGTGGTGCCGAGCGCACGCTGGCCGAGCGCGTGCCCCGGCTGCGACGCACCGTCCGCGGCGAACGCGGGAACCCCGGCGAAGGCCGGTGACGGCCGCGCCCGCTTCCCGCGTGAGACCGCACAGCACACGGCTGCGACACGCTGGGTCACCGACAGGCAGGGCTGCCGGTCCGGACGGGGTGGCGCACGGTAGCCTCACAGTCCCATCGACTCAAGGGACCGTCTCACCGATCCATGAATAGGGAGGGCACGTGTCGGCAGGGCAGATCGCCGCACTGGTCGCCGCGGGCGCCTTCGTGCTGCTGGTGCTGTTCTTGGTGATCGCGCTGGTCAAGCTCGGCCGTACGCTCGACGAGGCCACGATCGCGATCCGCAAGGCGCACGAGAACACCGACCCGCTGTTGCACGGGGCCAGCGACACGATCACGCACGTCAACACCCAGCTGGAACGGGTCGACGGCATCACATCCAATGTGCAGACCGTGTCGGGTAACGCATCCGCGCTGTCGTCGGTGTTCACCGCGACGCTCGGCGGCCCGCTGGTGAAGACCGCGGCGTTGTCGTACGGCATGAGCAAGGCGATCAAGGCGCGCCGCGCGGCGAAGGCCGAGGACGGCAAGCACACGCTCCGGCGTGGGAGGAAGAGCAAGCGATGAAACGCCTGTTCTGGCTCGGAGTCGGCGTGGCCGCGGGCGTCACGCTGTCCCGCAAGGCCAGCGAAACCGCTCGTCAAGCCACTCCGGTGGGGGTAGCCTCGAATGTGGGTGACGCCGTGCGGGAACTCGCCGGCGCCATCGGCGCGTTCGGGGCCGACGTCCGCGCCGGTATGAGTGAGCGGGAGCAGGAGCTGAATCGGATCGTGGACCGCCCGGTGACGCGGGTCCGGCCGCCGGAGTCCGGCAGGCCGGAGCAGCAGGCGCGGGTTTCGTATCCCGAGTCGGCGTCCCCGCAGACGAGCGCGTCCGGACAGGCCGCCCGGCGGCCGCCGCGTCCTGCTCGCCCAGCCGGCGAGGCCGGCCAGCAGGGCAGGCCCCAACGCAGGGCGCGAGCTCCGCGGGCGGAAGGCTGAGGCCACCGGGCATCTCGCCCGCCTGCGCGCACGCCTTCCGCCGCCCCGGTCCGACGCCGTAGGCGGTCTGCCGAACCAGACCGCCGCTCCACCGGCGGCGCGGCTCCGGACGTCGTACCGCTCGCGGCGGTGCCACGGCCGGAACCCCGGGACCGGCGAGCACCCCGGTGCACCCGCCCGGCCCCGGAACCGCCGCCACATTCTGCGAGGAAGCTCCAGTGGAAACACACGAAATCAGCAAACGGTTCCTCGACCATTTCGAGAACCACGGCCACACGCGCGTACCCAGTGCGTCCCTGATCCTGGACGACCCGACGCTGCTGTTCGTCAACGCCGGCATGGTCCAGTTCAAGCCGTACTTCCTCGGCGAGGTGCCGCCGCCGTACCCCCGTGCGACGAGCGTGCAGAAGTGCGTGCGCACCGGCGACATCGACGAGGTCGGCAAGACCACGCGCCACAACACGTTCTTCCAGATGGCGGGTAACTTCTCGTTCGGCGACTACTTCAAGGAAGGCGCCATCGAGCGGGCCTGGGAACTGCTGACGTCCTCCCAGGACGACGGCGGGCTCGGGTTCGACCCGGCCCGGCTCTGGGTGACCGTCTACGAGCACGACGCCGAGGCCGCGGGCCTGTGGCGGGAAATCACCGGTATCCCGTCCGAGCGGATCCAGGTGCGCGACGGCAAGGACAACTACTGGGACATGGGCGTACCCGGCCCCGGTGGCCCGTGCTCGGAGATCTACTACGACCGCGGCCCCGAGTACGGCCGCGACGGCGGTCCGGTGGTCGACGAGGACCGGTACCTCGAGATCTGGAACCTCGTGTTCATGCAGGACGTCCGCGGCGACCAGAGCCCGAAGCTCGGGTATCCGCCGGTCGGTGAGCTGCCGCAGAAGAACATCGACACCGGCATGGGCATCGAGCGGGTCGCGTTCCTGCTGCAGGGCGTGGACAACGTCTACGAGACCGACCTGGTGCGCCCGGTGATCGCGCGGGCCGAGGAGTTCTCCGGCAGGCGGTACGGCGCCGACCACGCCGACGACGTGCGATTCCGCGTCATCGCCGATCACGCCCGTTCCGGCGCGATGCTCATCGGTGACGGTGTCACCCCCGGCAACGAGGCCCGCGGCTACGTGCTGCGCCGGCTGCTGCGGCGGATCGTCCGCGCCGTCCGGCTGCTCGGGGTCCACGAGCCGGTGCTGCCCGAGTTCGCACAGGTGGTGCGCGATGCGATGGCGCCGTCGTACCCGGAGATCGCCCGCGACTTCGACCGCATCAGCGACGTCATGCGCCAGGAGGAGGAATCGTTCCTGGCGACGCTGACCAGTGGCTCGCGTATCTTCGACCTGGCGGCCGAGGAGACGAAGCGCTCCGGCGGGTCGATCCTGGCCGGCGACAAGGCGTTCCAGCTGCACGACACCTACGGCTTCCCGATCGACCTGACCCTCGAGATGGCGGCCGAACAGGGCCTGTCGGTCGACGAGAACGGCTTCCGCACGCTCATGGAGGAGCAGCGGCAGCGGGCGAAGGCCGACGCGGCCTCGCGCAAGACCGGCCACGGCGACCTGTCGGTCTACCGGAGGCTGCTCGAACAGCACGGCGAGACGCAGTTCCTCGGGTACACGGACCTGCAGGCCACGGCCAAGGTCCTCGGACTGCTGTCGGACGGGCAGCCGGTGTCGGTCGTCGGCGAGGGCAGCAAGGCGGAGATCATCCTCGACCGCACTCCCTTCTACGGCGAGAGCGGTGGGCAGATCGCCGACACCGGCGTGCTCGTGGGCCACGGCGTCGAGGTCACGATCACCGACGTGCAGAAGCTCGTGCCCGGCCTGTTCGTCCACCGCGGCGAGGTCACGGGCGGGGAGCTGGCGCTGGACACGGAGCTGACGGCGTCGGTCGACGAGACGCGGCGGCAGTCGGTCGCGCGCTCCCACTCGGCGACGCATCTCGTGCACGCCGCGGTGCGGGGCGCGTACGGGAACCGCGCAGCGCAGGCCGGTTCGCTGAACTCGCCCGGCCGGATGCGGTTCGACTTCACCACGCCGGGTGCGGTGTCGTCGGACGTGCTGACCGAGGTCGAGGAAGAGGTCAACGACTACCTGCAGACCAACGTCGAGGTGTCGGCCTACACGACGACGAAGGACAAGGCCCTCGAGCTCGGCGCGATCGCGCTGTTCGGCGAGAAGTACGGCAACGACGTCCGCGTGGTCGACATGGGCGACTATTCGCGGGAACTGTGCGGTGGCACCCACGTCGACCGGATCGGTGAGCTCGGCCTGGTCAAGCTCGTGTCCGACGCGTCGATCGGCTCGGGCGTGCACCGGGTGGAAGCCCTCGTCGGCACCGACGCGCTCCGGCAGGTCCGGAAGGAGCAGCTGCTCGTGTCCCAGCTGGCCGGCACGCTGAAGGTGCCCGCCGAGCAGGTGCCCGAACGCATCGAGGACGTCCTGTCGCGGCTGCGCAGTGCGGAGAAGGAGATCGAGCAGCTCAAGACGCAGCAGGTGCTCGGTTCCGCGGGATCGCTGGCCGACGGCGCGGAGGACGTCGCGGGCGTGGCGCTCGTCGCGCGGAAGGTCGAGGGTGGCATCGACGCGGCGGGTGTGCGTGCGCTCGCGGGCGAGGTGCGCAACCGGCTCGGCTCCCGTCCTGGCGTCGTCGCCCTGTTCGCACCGTCCGAGGACGGCAAGGTCAGCTTCGTCGTGGCCACGACCGCTGCTGCCCGCGACAAGGGTCTCGCCGCCGGCAAGCTCGTCCCGTCGTTCGCCGAGGCCGTCGGCGGTCGTGGCGGTGGTAAGCCGGACATGGCCCAGGGTGGCGGCAGCAACCCGGCCGGCATCGACCAGGCGATCGCGGCGTTGCGGAACGCCCTCGCGAACGGGTGAGTGCGGTGGAACCGGACCGGCCCGGGGTCGACGATCCCGGGCCGGGACGTCGGCTTGCCGTGGATGTCGGTTCCGTCCGGGTCGGCGTGGCACTGAGTGATCCCGCGCCGATGTTGGCGACCCCGCTCGTTACGCTGGCCCGGGACTCGGAGGGGAATACCGACATCGGCGAGCTCGCCGGGCTCGCCGCCGAACACGATGTGGTCGAGGTGATCGTGGGACTCCCCAGGACGTTGGCCGACCGGCACGGTTCCGCCGCCGAGATCGCGGCGGAGTACGCGGGGCGGCTCGGCGAACGGATCACGGTTCCGGTGCGACTGGCCGATGAGCGGTTGACGACCGTGACGGCAAGCCGGATGTTGTCGCAGCGCGGTGTGAAGGGCAAGAAACAGCGTGCGGTGGTCGACCAGGCCGCTGCCGTGGAGATCCTGCAGGCGTGGCTCGACGCGCGCAGCGCGGCGATCGCGAGGGGGACCGGACCGGCATGACGAGCCCGCACGACGGACCCCCGCCGCGTGATCCACGTGATCGCCGTCCGCCGCGGCGGCGCGGCCCGGTAGCCCGGAGCGACGGTGAACCACCGCGTCCCGAGAACCCACAGCGTCCCGAGAACCCACCGCGTCCGCCCGCGGCCCGCCGTCCGGCCGGGCAGCCGCCTCGCCGAGAGTCGATGGGTGAACCGGGGCCGCCGCCGGGACCGCCGCCGAAGCAGCCGCGTAGGCAGCCACCGCCCGAGGGTGCGCCCCGTGGTGCGGCGCAGGAGCCGCAACGGCCGGAACCCGAGCGCAGGCCCGAACCGCCGCGTGCGCCCCGGGGTGAGGCCCGGCCGCCGGGTGGGCGCGCCGGCCGGTCCCGCCCGTCGATGCCGCCGGTTCCGCCGGAAACACCTGCCGGTGCGGAGGATCAGCCACCGGCGCGGCCCGAACGGCGTGCGCCCGACGGCGAATCGCCCGAGGCCCCCCGCGCGCCGCGACCACGGCAGGCCCCGGGCGGCGAGTCCGCCCCTGGCCGGCGTCACGGGCGCCCTGGCCCGAACGACGGCGTGCACGCGGACGAACGCCCGACACAGATCTTCGACCTCGGCTTCGCCGACGAGGCGGCCCACGTTTCCCACCACGGCGTTCCCCACCACGGCGTTCCCCATCACGGCGATGACGCTCACGACGGCTATTACGACGACGTCGGCGGATACGACGAGGGCGCCCGCGGCGGGGCCGGTCACGACGACCGGGACCCGACCCGCAGTGACGACGACTACTTCGACGACAGCGACTACGACGACTACGACGACTATTACTACGACGACGGCGAAGAGGACGATCGCGACGGGGACCGCGCGGAACCGGCGTACATCCTCGGCGACGACGGCGACGATCCACCTCCCACCGAGCGGCGGCGCGGCCGGCGCGCGTTCCGGTGGCTGGCCGCACTCGTCGTGCTCGCACTCCTCGCGGGCGGTGCGTACTTCGGGGCCAGGGAGCTGCTGGGATTCGGCTACGAGGACTACGAGGGCTCCGGCGACACGGACGTGCTGCTGCACGTCGAACAGGGCGACTCGACGCGGACCATCGCGTCCAAACTGGACAAGATCGACGTGGTGGCCAGTGCCGACGCGTTCCTGGACGCCGCGGAGGACGACCAGCGCGTGCTGGCCGTCCAGCCCGGCTACTACGTGGTCAAGACCAAGGCGTCCGGTGCCAGCGCGGTCGAAACGCTCGTCGGCCCTGAAGCCCAGGTCGGGCAGGCCGAGATCCGCGCGGGCACTCGCCTCGCGGACCGGGGTGGCGACAGCCCGCAGCCGGGTGTGCTGAGTCAACTGTCCGAGGCGTCGTGCGCGGACCTGAACGGCGAGAGCACCTGCGTGAGCGTCGAGGACATGCGCAGCGAGATGCAGTCGACGGACCTGACCGAGCTCGGGGTGCCCGAGTGGGCGGCGGAGCCCGCCCAACAGCGGGCTCCCGAGCACCGCCTCGAAGGTCTGATCACGCCCGGCATCTACGACATCCGGCCCGGCTGGGACGCGCGCAAACTCCTCACCGAGGTCCTGACGACGTCGGCCACGCGACTGGAGGCCGCAGGTCTGCCGGACGCCGCGGAGGGGTCCGGGCACACGCCGTACGAGGTTCTGGTCATCGCGTCGATCGTGCAGGTCGAAGGCGTGCAACAGGATTTCGGCAAGATCGCCAGGGTGATCGAGAACCGGTTGCGCGAGGGCATGCCCCTCGAGATGGACTCGTCGATCAACTTCGCGCTGGAGAGCCCGACCATTCGCACCAAACGCGAAGCACGGGACAAGGACGGACCGCACAACACGTACACCCGGCGGGGCCTGCCCGCCACCCCGCTCGGCGCGCCGAGTACGGAAGCCATCTCCGCTGCCGAGTCCCCGCAGGAAGGTCCCTGGAAGTACTTCGTGCTGTGCGAGGAGAACGGCCTCTCGTGCTTCAGCCAGTCCTATCCCGAGCACAAGCGGGCCGTCGGGGAAGCGCAGCGCAAGGGGGTGTACTGACCCGATGCCCGCCGCACGCCGGGCCGCCGTGCTCGGCAGGCCCGTCGACCATTCGCTCTCACCCGTCCTGCACGGCGCGGCCTATCGCGCACTGGACCTGCCCGACTGGACGTACGAGCGGATCGACATGGACGAGGCGGGGCTGCCCGCGTTCGTCGACGGTCTCGGCCCGGAGTGGGCGGGCCTGTCGGTGACCATGCCGGGCAAACGCGCCGCGCTGGTCCACGCCACCGAGGTCACCCCGCGGGCACGAGCCGTCGGCGCCGCCAACACGCTCGTGCCGGTCGCGGGCGGCTGGCGGGCCGACTGCACCGACGTCGACGGCGTCAGCGGCGCGCTGCGGTGCGCCGGCGGGTTCACCGGCGGCGGCCGCGCCGTCGTGATCGGTGCCGGTGGCACGGCGGCCGCGGTGGTGGTGGCCGCCGCCGAGCTGGGGGTGTCGGCCGTTGCGCTGGTCGTGCGGGAACCGGCGCGGGCGGTCGAGACCACCGAGGCCGCGCGGCGGGTGGGTCTCGACGTGGATGTGCTGCGGTGGTCGGACACCGACCTGGCCGCGCTCGCCGCCGGAGCGGACCTGCTGGTGAGCACCGTGCCGTCCGAAGCGCTGACCGCCGACCTCGACGCGCTGTCCGACGTGCCGTGCGTGCTCGACGTGATCTACCACCCGTGGCCGACGCCGCTGGCCGAGGCCGTGACGGCGCGGGGCGGGCGCATCGCCACCGGTCTGGACATGCTGCTGCACCAGGCGTTCGGGCAGGTCGAGCAGTTCACCGGCCACCCGGCACCGCGTGCGGCCATGCGCGACGCACTGCGTGAGGCAACCGGCGGCGAAGTCCCCCTGCCGCTCGACTGAGACGACGGTCCCCGCGGCTGCCTGCCGGCGGCCGGTCGGGGCTCGGGGCAGCCCGGCGCGATCGGGCGGACGCTCGTTTCCCGAAGGACGCCCGACGTTCACCCATCACTCGTAAGGTGGGGCGCGACTTCCGGGAGGTAACTGTGCGTCGATCGCGTTGGCTGTCAGGGTTCGTCGGTGTGGCCGCGTCGGCGGGGCTGGCCGTGTCGTCCGTACCGGCAGTGGCGGATCCGGGTTCCGGCCGAGGCGGTCCGGCCGACGTGCGGTTCGCGACGTTCAACGCGTCCCTGAACCGCGCTGCCGAGGGCGAGCTGCTGCGCGACCTGTCCACCGGCGACGACGAGCAGGCCCGCAAGGTCGCCGAGGTCATCCAGCGCGACCGCCCCGACGTCCTGCTGCTGAACGAGTTCGACTACGTCGCAGGCGGCGCGGCGGCCGACGCGTTCCGCGACAACTACCTCGAAGTGGGCCAGCACGGCGCCGCGCCGATCGACTACCCGCACGCCTACACCGCCCCCGTCAACACCGGCGTGCCCACCGGTTTCGACCTCGACCGGGACGGCGAGACCGGCGGGCCCGGCGACGCGCACGGCTTCGGGGACTTCGAGGGCCAGTACGGCATGCTCGTGCTGTCGAAACACCCGATCGATACCGGGGCCGTGCGCACGTTCCAGAACTTCCGCTGGCAGGACATGCCCGGCGCCACGCTGCCCGACGACCCGGCCACGCCCGAGTCGGATGACTGGTACTCCGACGAGGTTCTGGACGTGTTGCGCCTGTCGTCGAAGTCGCACTGGGACCTGCCGATCGACGTCGACGGCCGCACGGTGCACCTGCTTGCCGCGCACCCGACGCCGCCGAGCTTCGACGGCGAGGAGGACCGCAACGGCACCCGTAATCACGACGAGATCCGCTTCTGGGCGGACTACGTGACACCGGGCAAGGGCGGCTACATCTACGACGACGCCGGCGGCCGCGGCGGCCTGACGCCGGGGGAGCGGTTCGTCATCGCGGGCGACTACAACGCCGACCCGCACGACGGGGACAGCGTCGACGCCGCCGCCACGCAACTGCTCGACGCGCCACTCGTGCGCGACACCCGGCCCGCCAGCGAGGGCGCCGTCGTCGCTGCCGAACAGCAGGGCGGCGCCAACGACGAGCACGTCGGCCCCGCGCGGCTCGACACCGCCGACTTCGACGATGAGAGTCCCGGAAACCTGCGCGTCGACTACGTGCTGCCGTCCCGTGGCCTGCTGCCCTACGACGACGGCGTGTTCTGGCCCGAACCGGGCACCGACCTGGCACGACTGGGCGACGCGTCCGATCACCACCTGGTGCGCGTCGACCTGTTCGTGCCCTGATCGTCGACAAGGCCCGTTCCGCGGGACCGACGGGTGCTCGCCGGAACGGGCGCGCGTGACTCGGTCCCGAGTGCCACAGGGGTTAGCGTGTGGCCATGAAGATCGCGATCCTCGACGACTATCAGAACATCGCACTCGAGCTGGCCGACTGGGACTCCCTCGGCGCCGAGGTGGACGTGCTCACCGAACACATCGCCGACCCGGATGCCCTGGTGGAGCGGTTGGCCGGATGCGAGGCCGTGGTCGCCATGCGCGAGCGCACCCGGCTGCCGGGTGACGTGCTGCGACGACTGCCGGAGCTGCGGCTGATCGTCAGTCTGGGAGGTGCGCGGAATCCGGCGATCGATCTCAAGGCCACCGCCGAACTCGGCATCGTCGTGTCGCACACCGGATATCTGCCGCATCCGACGGCCGAGCACACGTGGGCACTGATCCTCGCGGCGATGCGCGGGATCCCGGACGAGACGCGCTCCGTGCGCGAGGGCGGCTGGCAGACGTCGGTCGGTCGCAGTCTGCAGGGCGCCACCCTGGGCGTCGTCGGCCTCGGCAGGCTCGGGGCGCGGGTCGCGCGGATCGGCCAGGCGTTCGGGATGCGCACCATTGCCTGGAGCGCCAACCTCACGCAGGAGAAGGCCGACGAGCACGACGTCCTCGCCGTCCCGAAGGAGCAACTGCTGGCCGAATCCGACGTCGTGACGATCCACCAGGTTCTCAGCTCCCGCACCCGCGGGCTGATCGGCGCGCCCGAACTGGCCAGGATGAAGCCGGACGCGTGGCTGGTCAACACCTCGCGCGGGCCGATCATCGACGAGGCCGCGCTGTTCGACGCGCTGCGGGACCGCCGCATCGGCGGTGCCGCGCTCGACGTGTACGACACCGAGCCGCTGCCCGCCGACCATCCACTGCGGACCGCTCCGAACACGGTGCTCACGCCGCACATCGGCTACGTCGTGCGTGACCTGTACGAGGTGTTCTACCGCGACGCGGTCGAGGACATCGCCGCTTATCAGGCCGGTGAGCCGATCCGCGTGATGTCGCTGTAGCGCGGTGTGCGTGCTCGCCGGCCCGGTGGGATCAGAGGTCGGCGAGCACCGCGTCGGTGAACGCGGGCCAGACTTCGACGGCCCACGGCCCGAAGTCCCGGTCGGTCAGCGCGATGCACGCCACGCCCGCGTCTGGGTCGACCCACAGGAACGTGCCGGACTGTCCGAAGTGGCCGAACGTGCGCGGCGAGCTGTTGGCGCCCGTCCAGTGCGGGCTCTTGCCGTCGCGGATCTCGAAGCCGAGGCCCCAGTCGTTCGGCTTCTGGTGTCCCAGGCCGGGCAGAACCCCGTTGAGACCGGGGAACTGCACCTGGGTCGCCTCGTCCAGGGTGGACCGGGCGATGAGTTTCGGCGCGAACAGCTCCGCGGCGAACCGGACCAGGTCATCCACTGTGGACTCCGCGCCGGCGCCGGGGGAGCCGGGGAGCGTCGTCGAGGTCATGCCGAGCGGTGTGAGCACGCCCTCGGTCAGGTACTCGCCGAACGCGATTCCGGAATGCTCGGCCAGGGCGTCGGCGAGCTGCTCGTAGCCGGAGCTGGAGTAGAGCCTGCGCTGCCCCGGCGGTGCCTGCACCTTGTGCTGGTCGAACGCCAGCCCCGCCGTGTGGGCCAGCAGGTGTCGGATCGTCGCACCCTCCGGGCCGGCGGGCGTGTCGAGCTCGACGGCCCCCTCCTCGACGGCCACCAGCGCGGCGTAGGCGGTGAGCAACTTCGTCACCGACGCGAGCGGGAACACGCGCGCCGTGTCGCCATGAGAGCCGCGCACCGTTCCGTCGGTACCGACGACCGCCGCCGCCGCATGGGGAACCGGCCACTGTTCGATCAACCGCAGGCTGTCCATGCGCACCACCCTAGGCAGCGGAGGCAGGCCGGACGGGGGAGGGTCCAGGGCCCCGGTCGCGGCTCCGGGCAGGGGAGAACCCGGTGCCGGAGCGTGTCGGCACCGGGGTTCTCCGGCGTGCTGAGCGGGCTGGGTGCGTCAGGTACTGGTGCCGCCCCCGGTGCCGCCCGCACCGCCCGTGGACTCCGTGCCGGTCCGCGCGGCGCTGTCGGCGGCGGTTCCGGCGTCGGCAGCGGCCGAGTCCTTCTCGTCCTCGGCGCCGTCGGCGTCGTCCTCGCGTCCCGGGGTGCGCAGATTCCACTTGGTGATCACCCAGCGGAACACGACGTAGTAGATCGCCGCGTACACCAGGCCGATCGGGATCAACAGCCACGCCTTGTTGGCCGCCGGTGCGGTCATGTTCAGCAGGAAGTCGATCCCGCCTGCGGAGAACGAGAATCCGAGATGGATGTCGAGGGCGTTGACGAGCATCATCGACGTGCCGGTGAGCACCGCGTGGATCAGGTACAGCGGCCACGCCACGAACATGAACGCGAACTCGATCGGCTCGGTGATGCCGGTGAGGAAGGCGGTCAGGGCCGAGGAGAGCATCACGCCGCCGACCAGCTTCTTCTGGCTCGGCTTGGCCGACTGCCAGATCGCCAGCGCCGCCGCGGGCAGCGCGAACATGAAGATCGGGAAGAAACCCGTCATGAACGCGCCCGCATTCGGGTCGCCGGCGAAGAAGTTGTTGATGTCGCCGCCTTCGAAGACGAACCACAGCGGCACGTTGAGCAGCTGGTGCAGGCCGACCGGGATCAGCAGCCGGTTCAGCATGCCGTAGAGGCCACCGCCGACGACGGCGTCGCTGGTGGCGGCCTCACCGGCGGCCTGGATGCCCGCGTCGATGACCGGGAACGCCAGGCCGAACACCACGCCGAGCAGCAGCAGCGCGAACGAGTTGACGATCGGCACGAACCGGCGACCGCCGAAGAACGCCAGGTACTGCGGCAGTTTCACGCGGTGGAAACGCTGCCACAGCACCGCCGTCACCAGGCCCACGACGATGCCGGAGAGCACGCTGTAGGGCCACTTGATCGGCTGGAGGAGCCAGGCCTCCTCGTAGCCCTCGAGGTCCTCGATCGGCGCGAAGACCTGCACGACCTTGTTGAACACCACGAAGCCGACGGCCGCGGCCACACCGGTGGAACCGTCGCCCTTGCGCGCGAAACCGACGGCGATGCCGACCGCGAACAGCAGCGGCAGCCAGTCGAACAGTCCGCCACCCGCGGCGACGAAGACGTCGGCGACGCCGGACGTGGCGTCCCAGCGGCCGAGCATGTCGGCTTGGCCGAGACGGTTCAGCAGGCCGGCCGCGGGCAGCGTGGCGATGGGCAGCATGAGGCTGCGCCCGAACCGCTGCAGACCGGCCAGGCCTCTGCGGTTGCCCTGCGCTCGATCGCTCATGAGCGTCCTTCCGGTGGGTACGTGGTCGACGGGATCGGGTTGTCGGATTCGTGGTCCGCGGGGTGCAACCGGACAGAGTAGCGGGAATCGGGCCGTCGCCGTGGGCGATTCGCCGATGCCGCGCCGCGGGCCGGGCGCGGTGATAGATTCCGGTCTAGACCACTCGGTCGAAGAGGGAGAATGCTCCGTCGCTCGACCGGGTGTCAACCCGCTACTGTTCGTGTGGAGCGGTGCCGGGACCGGCGGGAACGGCGCCGTCGCCGACGCGGCGGCACGGCACACCGGCCGACCGGAACCGCCGGTGCGCCCCGGTCGCGGCGACAACTGAACGCGGCGACAACTGAACGCGGCGACAACTGAACGCGGCGACAACTGAAAACAGCACCACGACGCCGTGCCGCCGGGACGCCGTGCTGTCGGGGCGCCGTGCCGCCGGGCGTGGCAGGACTGCCGTGGCAGCCGGGTGCTGTGGCGCTGAGGTGCTGTGGCATGGGTGCCGGGACGGCAACCACAACCCAGCGGGCCGGGACGATCCGGTAGAACCGACACTCCGGGCAAACACGAGGCTGCACCACGACGGGTGCAGCAGGAACGATTCGGGAGGCCGTGATGGCGGACGAGAGGGCGGGGCGGATCCTTGCGGCTCTGGGCGGCGCGGGCAACGTCGTCGAGATCGAAGGCTGCATCACCCGGCTGCGGTGCGAGCTCGAGGACGGGTCCGTCGTCGACGAGGCGGCGCTGAAACAGGCGGGCGCGCACGGCGTGATGAAGGCCGGTTCGGTGGTGCAGGTCGTGGTCGGCCCCGAGGCCGACGCGATCGCCGAGGACATTCAGGACCTGCTGTGACGGGTGTGGAGCGGGTCGTGTGGAGCCCGGTCGGCGGCACCGTGACAGCGCTCGCCGATGTGCCCGATCCGGTGTTCTCGCAGGCCATGGTCGGTCCCGGGATCGCGGTGGAACCGCGCGGCGGCCGTGCCGATGCGGTGGCGCCGATCGACGGCACGTTGACGACCGTGCACGCGCACGCGTTCGTCGTCGCGGGTGACGACGGCGCGGCCGTGTTGGTGCACCTCGGCATCGACACCGTCAAACAGCAGGGCGAGGGCTTCACACTGCACGTGGTGAAGGGTGAGCGCGTGCGGGCAGGGCAGCCGGTCGTCGGCTGGGACCCGGACGCCGTGCGGGCCGCCGGCTACGCGCCGATCGTGCCCGTGATCGCCCTCGACGCTCAGCAGGAGGCCCTGCGGCCCGTCGATGCCGGCAGGACGGTCGAGGTGGGCGACGAGCCTGTTCACCTGGAGCGGCTGAACCAGCGGCGGGATCACGCCGCTGCGACGGGCTGTCCGGCCGGGGGTGCGTTCGGACGTCGGGCTTCGGCCCGGCGGGCGCGGCACGTGGTGTCCGGCCGGGGTCGTGTGGCCGGGGTCGTGTGGCTGGGGTGCGATGTGAACGGTCCCCTCGTGACGGTGGCTGTCGTCCGGCCGGGTGGGATCCGTCCGGCGTGTGACAGCCGCGGTACCCCTCGTGTCACCACGGCTTGGTGCCGGGCCTCATCCGGCGCAGGCTGGCGTGCGTGTTCCGGGAATGGATGATCACCATCGCGGCCGGCGTCGCGGGTGCGGCGGTCTCGTGGGCAGCGTGCCGGGTCACGGTTCGTGCGCCGCGGCCCGCCGCCGTGCCTGTCCGGTGCTGCGTGGTGGTGACCGCGCTCGCCTGGGCCTGGCTCGGCCGGCGCTGGTCGGTGGGCGGCCTGCCCGGCTGGTGGCTGCCCGTGCCGCTGGCCGTGTTCGCCGTGGCGGCACCGCTCGTGGCGGCAGACCTGAGGTACCGCAGGCTGCCGGACGTCCTCACCGCGACGCTCGCCGCCCTCGTCGGCGTCGCCCTCGCGGCGAGCGCCTTCGCCGTAGATGCCGTTGCGGCGGATTCGGGGGAGGCGGGCACCGGGCTCGTGGTGCGGAGCGTCGCCGGAGCCGTGGGCTTCACCGTCGTGCATGCGCTGGTGCGGGCGGTGTCACCCCGTTCGATGGGTGCGGGTGACGTCAAGCTGGCCGCCGGCCTCGGTGGCGGGGCCGGCGCGGTCGGCTGGCCAGCACTCGTGGTCACGTCGGCTGTGGCATCGCTCGTCACGCTGGCGGCGGCATGGATGACGCGGGTGACGTGCCGCGGGCCGACCGGCCGGGGCGTGCCGCACGGACCCGGCATGGTGCTCGGAGCCTGCCTGGTCGTGGCCTTTCCCGGGGCCGGGTTGGACGGCGGTGCGGGGCCGGCGACGTGGGCGGTCACCGGCTCGGGCATGGGCGTGATCACGCCTGGTCCCGGGTAGCTGCGGTCACGCAGCCGCGACGTGACAGGATCGGCGGTGTGTTGCGCTGGATAACCGCAGGTGAGTCCCACGGCCCGGCCCTGGCCGCGATTCTCGAGGGCATGGTGGCCGGCGTCGAGGTGACGACGTCCGACATCGGTGAACAGCTCGCCCGCAGGAGGCTCGGTTTCGGCCGCAGCCCGCGGATGGGTTTCGAGACGGACCAGGTCGACTTCGTCGGCGGCGTCCGTCACGGCACGACCCAGGGTGGTCCGATCGCCGTGCAGATCGACAACTCGGAGTGGCCGAAGTGGGAGAAGGTCATGGCGCCCGATCCCGTCGACCCGGCCTCGATCGAGGGGCTCGCGCGGAACGAGGCACTGACCCGGCCGCGGCCCGGTCACGCCGATCTGCCGGGGATGCAGAAGTACGGCTTCCCCGAGGCGCGGCCCGTGCTCGAACGCGCGAGCGCACGGGAGACGGCATCGAGGACGGCCCTGGGCACTGTCGCGCGCGCGTTCCTGCGCCAGCTGTTCGGTGCCGAGGTCATCAGTCACGTCGTGTCCATCGGCGGCGCGGAGGCACCCGAAGGGCCGTTGCCGCAGCCGGGGGATCTCGCCGCGATCGACGAGAGCCCGGTGCGGGCGTTCGGCGAGGAGGCGACCGAGGCGATGGTCGCCGAGGTCGACGCGGTGCGGAAGGCGGGTGACACCGTCGGCGGCGTCATCGAGGTGATCGTCCACGGCCTGCCGCCGGGCCTCGGCTCACACGTGCACTGGGACCGCAGGCTCGACGCCAAGCTCTCCGGCGCGCTTATGGGTGTGCAGGCGATGAAGGGCGTCGAGATCGGCGACGGTTTCACCACCGCTCACCGGTGGGGCAGCCAGGCGCACGACGAGATCGATCCCGGCGACGGGCCGACGGGCGTGACCCGGCGCTCCAACCGCGCGGGAGGCCTCGAAGGCGGCATCACCAACGGTGAGCCGCTGCGGGTGCGTGTCGCCATGAAGCCGATCTCGACCGTGCCCAAGGCCCTGTCCACAGTGGACGTGGAGACCGGGGAGCCCGCCGTCGCCATCCACCAACGCTCGGACGTGTGCGCCGTGCCGCGCGCCGGAGTGGTGCTGGAGTCGGTGGTCGCGCTCGTGGTGGCCGACGCGGCGCTGGAGAAGTTCGGCGGCGACTCGCTCGCCGAGTCCCGGCGCAACCTCGACGGGTATCTCGCCTCGCTCGACGAGTGGTGGCGACGCGGCGGCGCGGAATGAGCCCGATGCCGGGACCTGTCGTCGTGGTGGGCCCGCCGGGATCGGGCAAGAGCACCGTCGGACGGCTGCTCGCCGACCGCCTCGGCGTCCCTTTCCGGGACGCCGACGCCGACATCGAAGCCGCCGAAGGACGTGCGATCAGCGACATCTTCGCCGAGGACGGCGAGCCGGTGTTCCGCGACATCGAGGAACGCACCATCGCGCGGACGCTCCCCGAGCACGAGGGTGTGTACGCGCTCGGCGGCGGTGCCGTGCTCGCGGCCGGGACGCGGCGCAGGCTCGCCGGGCACACCGTGGTGTTCCTCGCCGTCGGCATGGCGGAAGGTGTGCGGCGCACGGGCCTGTCGACCGCCCGACCGCTGCTGACCGGCGTAAACCCGAGGGCCACCTACAAGGCGTTGCTCGATGAGCGGCTGCCGGTCTACCGGGAGGTCGCTACCTGCGAGGTCAACACCGACGACCGGACCCCGGATGACATCGTCGCCGAGGTGATCGAGCGCCTCGGCGACCCGACGAACACGACGACCCGAACATGACGACCCCACGAACATGACGAGGAGCAGGGGATGACCAGCGAGCCGGTCCGCATCGAGGTCCGCACCGCGCGGCCGTACGAGGTCATGGTGGGCCGTGGGCTGCTCGGCGAGCTCACGCAGGCCGTCGGTGACGCCTCGACGGTCGCGTTGATCCACCCGCCGTCGCTGACCACGACCGCTGAGGCGGTGCGCGCCGAGCTCGCCGAGGCGGGGCTGGACGCCCACCGGGTCGAGATCCCCGATGCCGAGGACGGTAAGGCGCTCAAGGTGGCCGACTTCCTGTGGGACGTGTTCGGGCAGATGGGCCTGGACCGCCGCGGTGTGGTCGTCGGCCTGGGCGGCGGGGCTGTCACCGACGTGGCGGGTTTCGTGGCCGGGACGTGGATGCGCGGCGTGAAGCTGGTGAACGTGCCGACGACGCTGCTGGGCATGGTCGACGCCGCGATCGGCGGCAAGACTGGCATCAACACCGAGGCCGGCAAGAACCTCGTCGGGGTGTTCCACGAGCCGTCGACGGTGCTCGTCGATCTCGCCACGCTGGACACGCTGCCGCCGAACGAGCTCGTCGCGGGCATGGCCGAGATCGTCAAGGCCGGCTTCATCGCCGATCCGGTGATCCTCGATCTGATCGAGGCAGACCCGGCCGCCGCCGTCGACACCCAGGGCGAGGTGCTGGGCGAGCTGGTGCGCAGGGCCATCCAGGTCAAGGCGGACGTCGTCGCGGCCGACCTGCGGGAATCGGACCTGCGGGAAATCCTGAACTACGGGCACACACTCGGTCACGCTGTCGAGCGCAGGGAGCGCTACCGCTGGCGGCACGGTGCGGCGGTCAGCGTGGGCCTCGTGTTCGCCGCGGAACTCGCCCGCCTGGCGGGCAGGCTGGACGACGCGACGGCGGACCGGCACACCACGGTGCTGCAGTCGCTGGGCCTGCCGACCCGGTACGACGCCGACGCGCTGCCGCAGCTGCTGGAGAACATGCGCTCGGACAAGAAGACCCGCTCGGGCACACTCCGGTTCGTCGTACTGGACGGGCTCGCCAAGCCGAGCAGGCTCGAAGGTCCGGACCCGGCGCTGCTGGCCGGGGCGTACTCGGTCGTGGCGTCCGACGAGGCGACCGGCTCGACGGGGAGCGGAGGGCTGCTGCTGTGACGGTGTTCGTGCTGAACGGGCCGAACCTCGGCAGGCTCGGCACGCGTGAGCCCGGCGTGTACGGCGCGACGACCTATGCCGGGCTCGTCACGCTGTGCACGGAGACCGGTGCGGCGCAGGGTCTCGACGTCGACGTGCGGCAGACCGACCACGAGGGCGAGATGGTCGGCTGGCTGCACGAGGCTGCGGATCTGGGCGCTCCCGTGGTACTGAACGCGGGCGCGTGGACGCACTACTCGATAGCCGTCCGCGACGCCGCGGCGCAGCTGTCGGCTCCGCTGCTGGAGGTGCACATCTCGAACGTGCACCGGCGGGAGGAGTTCCGGCACCACAGCGTCCTGTCCGACATCGCGACCGGGGTACTGGCCGGATTCGGCGTCGACGGGTACCGACTCGCGCTCGAGTGGCTGGCGCGTCACCCCGCCTGATCCTCGTAGGATGACCGCTACGGCCCTGCCACTACCGGGTGACGGCGGTCGTACACTGAGCGTCCGCCCACGCGACGTTCGGCGGGATTGCGGTGCCACGCCGGGTGGTGTGTGACGTTCGGGGGAGAACGTACGGGGAGGGACGGAGTTGGTCGGCGCGATGAATCGGCCTCGGAGCCGGGACGGGCGCGCGAGGGGATCGCGGGCCCGTCGTGCGCGGCCGGCCGCGGCCGTCGTCGTCGGCATGGCGCTGGTCGCCGCCTGTACCCCGAGCGACGCGCAGACCCGCGGCGGCGATCGTGACAGTGGCGCCTCGCGCACCCCTCGTACGCCGTCGATGCAGCAGGAACAGCTCGCGCTCGAGGTCGACCGGCGGCGGCAGAGCGGCGGCGTGGTCGCCCACGGCGGCGCCGACGCGCCGTACAACTACGGCCCGACGGTGATGCGCGACGGCGACACGACCCGCATGTGGTGGTGCAGCCAGTACGGCAGGGCCCGGCCGCCGGGGGACGACCTCCTGCACGCACGGTCCGGCGGGCTCGACGGGCCGTTCCGCGCACCCGGTGGTGGCATTCCCGAGGTGGTCCTGTCGGGTGCGCCGGGGTCGTTCGACGGCAAGCACACGTGCGATCCGTCGGTGATCCGTGTCAACGGGATGTACTACCTGTACTACACGGGAGCGGCGGGCAGTCACGATCACGGCAACGCCATCGGCCTGGCCACCAGCACCGACGGCCGCAGCTGGAAACGCACCGGCTCGCCGATCGTGCGGGCGGCTCACGACACGAACCGGGACAACACCTACGGCGCAGGGCAACCGGCGGTGGTGCACGTCGACGGCTGGTTCTACCTCATGTTCACCGACACCACCGGCGACGCAGCCGGCTGGAACGGTGCCGGCCAGTTCGTGCTCCGCGCCAAGGAGCCGACGTTCTCCGGCAATGTCGAGGCGCTCGGTCCCGACGGTTTCACCGGAGTCGACGGCACCGCGGCCCCGCGGCAGCGGTCGGTCGTGGACGCGTTCAGCGCCGACCTGACGTGGATCGATGCGATGGACGCCTTCGGCATCGCGCACCAGACCGACCGCGGAACGACGGTCACCTTCTGGAACCGGGACTTCTCGGCGCAGCCGTATGCACCCGTGGTGCTGCCGGTGCCCTGGAAGGAAGGCCCCGGCCTGGTCCGTTCCCCGCAGGGGCACGCGCCGGTCTCCACGGAGAATCCGTGCGGGCGGGTCCCGATCGACGTCGTGCAGGCCACGCGTACCGGCAGGGCCGGGGCGCCGACGGGGCTGCGGCACTTCGGCGCCGACGCCCACGGATTCGAGGGCTGCCGCACCGTCAACGGCGCGCTGGCGGCGCTGGACGGGTTCGCGGTGCCCTCCCCGGAACGCACGATGGACGTGATCGCCGATGGGCGGGTGCTCCGAGTGGAGCGGCGTTCGGTGGCAGAGGCGCTGTCGTCGCGCGTGCTGGACGACCGACTGCCCGTACTCGACGAGGCCGACGTCGCCGCGCGGCTGCCCGCGGAGGCGCGCGTGGTCGAATCCCCCGAGGGGCGCGGTTTCCTGCTCGGCGACACGATCTGGCCGGTGACCGGCGCGTCCGCGGAGAATGCGTTCGCCGCGAACGGCTCCGAACCGGAGCGGATCAGCACCGAACAGTGGCGGACACACGCCCTCGGGCCGACGCTCGGGTCCTGATCCCGCACGGACGCCGTCCCGGGCGATCCCGTGTGGACGGCGTCGGCACCGGCGGGGCACGTCGTGTCCGGCGGCGTCGCGACCGGACGAGCACGTCGAGCCGGACAGTCGGACGGCCCGCGTCGACCGGCGAGGTCATGAACGGCCGCGACGTGTGGTCCGGCCGGCTCGGGGTCAGTCGCCGGAGGAGCGGTCGCCGCCGGGGGAGTCCGATCCGGATCGTCTCGTCCGCAGGCGGGGTGTGGGACGCGGGCGGCGGTCCGGCCGCGGCTTCGCCAGCAGCACGGTCTCGTTGCGTTCGTCGCGGCCCGCGGGTGTCCGTGCCATGGCCGTGGCGGAGCGGGGCCGTGCACCCGCGTCCGGGCCGTCGGCGGTGTCGGCGTCGTCCGGGTCGAGGTCGGGCGGGTCGAGGTCGCCGCGATCCGTGTCGGGCTCGTCGCCGGGATCGGTGTCCAGGTCGGACCCGGGCCGGGGAATACGGGAGCCGACGACCAGCCCGAGCGCTGCGGGAATCAGCACCAGCAGAGCGGTGAACGCGGCGCCGCTCGTCAGCGCCGCTCCGAGCTCGCTGACGCCTGTGCGGTCGACCAGCACCGCCTTGCCGATGACGCCGAGAACCCCTGCGGCCGGGCCGGTGACCAGTCCGGCGATGAACCAGGTGCGGCCGCCGTCGGGGCGGCGGGACCAGCCGTCGAGCGCACCCCACAGCGCGGCCGCACCGACGAGCAGAGCGATCGCGGCCGCGCGGGCGAGCGTGGTCTCGCCCGGTTGGAACACGGCGATCTTGGCGAGCGCGACCGTGGCGGCGGCATGCAGCACCGACATGCCGAGCGCGCGGAGGACCCAGTGCGGCATCGGCCCACTGTAACCGCCACCGCCACGTCGTCACCCGATCCGGGCTTAAGCTGTCCGCCGTGTCTGACTCGTCCTCGTACACCCACGCCGACGCGCACCGGCGCCGCCGCGGCGCACTCGCCGAGCGGCTGCAGGCCGCCGAGCTCGATGCGCTGTTGGTGACCGATCTGCGCAACATCCGTTACCTGACCGGGTTCACCGGCTCGAACGCGGCATTGCTGCTGCACGCAGCAGGCGACACGGACACGGTGTTCTGCACCGACGGGCGGTACACCACCCAGGCCGCCTCCGAGGTGCCGGACCTGACGACGGTCGTCGACAGGGCGAGCGCGCTCGCCCTGGCCCGGCGCGCGGCCGGCGAACCCGCCCGATACCGGCGCACCGGGTTCGAGAGCCAGTACGTGAGCGTGGAGCAGCACGCGGGCCTGGCCGAGGCTGCGGGTGACGTCGAGCTGCGCCGCAGCCCGGGTCTGGTGGAGCGGCTGCGCCTGGTCAAGGACGAGCTCGAGATCGACGCGCTGCGCCGGGCGTGCGCAGCGGCGGACCAGGCGCTCGCCGGCTTGCTGTCCGACGGCGGTCTGCGGCCGGGCCGCAGCGAACGCGAGGTCGCCCGCGACCTGGAGAATCGGATGCTGGACCACGGCTCGGAGGGGGCGGCGTTCCCGTCCATCGTGGCCGCGGGGGCGCACTCGGCGATCCCACACCACCGCCCCACCGATGCGGTCCTCGCCACCGGTGACCTGGTGAAGATGGACTTCGGCGCCACCGTGGACGGCTACCACTCGGACATGACGCGCACCGTCGTGCTGGGCACGCCCGCGGCGTGGCAGCAGGAGATCTACGACCTGGTGCAGGCCGCGCAGCTGTCAGGCGTCGCGGCAGCCGTTCCGGGAGCGGGGACCGCGGCGGTGGACGCGGCGTCGCGGGACGTCATCGCCGGGGCGGGGCGCGCCGAGGAGTTCCTGCACGGCCTCGGGCACGGCGTCGGCCTGGAGGTTCATGAGGCTCCGAGTCTGGCCAAGACCGGCGACGGTACACTGGCGGCCGGTATGGCGGTCACCGTCGAGCCCGGCGTGTATGTCGCCGGCCGTGGTGGAGTCCGCATCGAGGACACGCTCGTCGTGCGGGAGTCAGCTCCCGAGCTCCTCACCCTCAGCACGAAGGAACTCGTGGTCGTCTAAGTACGCGGCCCGACCCCGATATCAGGAGAACTCACAGCAGTGGCCACCACCAACGACCTGAAGAACGGCGTCGTCCTCAACTTGGACGGCCAGCTCTGGTCCGTCGTGAACTTCCAGCACGTCAAGCCGGGTAAGGGCGGTGCGTTCGTGCGCACCACTCTCAAGAACGTGCTCTCCGGCAAGGTCGTGGACAAGACGTTCAACGCGGGCACGAAGGTCGAGACGGCGAACGTCGACCGCCGGACGATGACGTACCTGTACAACGACGGAACCGACTACGTGTTCATGGACGGCGAGACCTTCGACCAGGTCTCGGTGCCGCCGCAGACCGTGGGCGACGCCGCGAAGTTCCTGCTGGAGAACAGCGAGGTGCAGGTCGCCCAGCACGAGGGTGAGACGTTGTACGTCGAACTGCCCGCCTCGGTCGAGCTCACCATCGAGCAGACCGACCCGGGCGTGCAGGGCGACCGCTCGACGGGCGGCACCAAGCCGGCGCAGCTGGAGACCGGAGCCGAGGTCCAGGTTCCGCTGTTCGTCAACCAGGGCGAGAAGATCAAGGTCGACACCCGTGACGGCCGCTATCTCGGCCGCGTGTGAGCACCGCGGTGAGTTCGGAATCGGAGTCCCGGCGCGGCGGCAAGATCGGCCGCCGCGCCGCCCGACGGCGTGCCGTCGAGCTGCTCTACGAGGCGGCGCAGCGTGAACTCGACCCTGCGGCCGTGCTGAAGGAGCATGCAGGCAGCCCTGACGTCGACATCGTCGGCGACTACACGTTCACCGTGATCGAAGGCATGTCCGAGAATCAGGGTCGGGTCGACGAGCTGCTGGCCGAGCATGCGCAGGGCTGGACGCTCGAGCGGATGCCGCCGGTCGACCTGGCGATCCTGCGCGTGGGCGTCTACGAGATGCTGTGGTCCGCCGACGTGCCCGACGCCGTGGCGATCGACGAGGCGGTCGGCCTGGCCAAGGACCTGTCGACCGATGACTCGCCGCGGTTCGTCAACGGAGTACTCGGCCGGATCGGCAACATCGCCGACCGCCTGCGCGCGATTCTCTGAGCCCGAGCGGCCCGCTGGGCCACTGCCTGGGCGTCTGTGGAGCACAGCGTCTCTGGAGCACAGCGTCTGTGGAGCGCAGTGCCGCCCGGACCGCTGTGCGCGCCGTGGTCACAGCCGTTGGGCCGCAGTGTCACTGGGCCACGGTGTCGTTGGGGCACGGTGTAGTTGAGCCACGGTGTCGCCGGATCAAGGCGCCGTTGGATCACAGTGCCGCTGGAGCACGGCGTCGTTGGAGCACGGCGTCGTTGGCTCCCGGCGCTGCCTTCCGAAACGCAGTCCTCCGGGTTCGTTGTCGGGTCCCCGACGTCACCCCGCGGTGCAGCCACCGGCAGGCCGAGCTGCGCCGTTCACCGGGTCGGCGCCGTTCGGGAAAACCGCCTGGGCCGACCCCGGCCGCAGGCGGTTTTCCCCGGTCAGTCCTCCTTGGAAGGACGGGCCTCCGGCGGGAGCACACCCCAGTCGATGAGCTGCTCGGTCAGCTCGCCGGGCGTCATGTCGTAGATGATCGCCAGCGACCGGAGGTCCTCCGTCCGGATGGACAGGACCTTGCCGTTGTAGTCACCGCGCTGGCTCTGGATCGTCGCGGCGTACCGCGCGAGCGGGCCGACCTTCTCCGCGGGCAGCTGCTGCAGCCGCTCGAGGTTGATGACGATCTTCGTCGCGGGTTCGGCGCCGGACGGCACGCGTCCTTCGGGCAGGAGCTCGACCACAGGCACGCCGTAGAAGTCGGCCAGTTCGGCCAGCTTCTGGACGGTCACGGCACGGTCGCCCCGTTCGTAGGAGCCCACCACGACCGCCTTCCAGCGGCCGCCGGACTTCTGCTCGACTCCATGCAGGGACAGGCCCTGTTGCTGGCGGATACCGCGGAGCTTCGCCCCGAGCGCCTTGGCGTAATCGCCCATGTGGTGGTTCTCCGTTTCCTTGCCCCGGATCGGCCCGGCTGACCGACAGGGAACTCGTGAGTCGAATACTCAGAGTAATGGTTACGCGTTGTCGTCACCAGGTCAAGCAGCTCATCGCACCCGGTGAGTTGTTTGCCACAGATGGACCACTCGTTCGGGGAGCCGGTAACAGCTGCTACCGTCTGTGCCGGACCTCCGAAAGTAGGGGTCGTCAGTCCTTTAAAGACCCGTCCGGTGAGGCGGGAAAGGAGCTCACACCGTGGCACCACCTCGTGGTGCGGCGGCACCGGCCGAGCGAGAACTGCTCTCGGCCGGCGACGTCGCGCGCACTATCGCCCGGATGGCGCATCAGGTCATCGAGAAGACAGCCCTCGACGGTGCCGGCGGGACGGACGGTCCTGCCGAACCACCGCCGCCGCCCGTGCTGCTGGGCATTCCGACCCGTGGCACGCCGCTGGCGCACCGGCTCGCGGCGCGAATCGAGGAGTTCTCCGGCGTTGCCGTCCCCGCGGGCGCGCTCGACGTCACGCTCTACCGCGACGACCTGCGGCGCAAACCGACCCGCCCGCTGGAAGAGACCGACGTGCCCGGCGGTGGCATCGACGACCGGGTCGTGATCCTCGTCGACGACGTGCTGTTCTCCGGCCGCACCATCCGATCGGCCCTCGACGCGCTCAGCGACCACGGCCGGCCCCGCGCGGTGCAGCTGGCGGTGCTGGTCGACCGCGGCCACCGGGAACTGCCGATCCGGGCCGACTACGTGGGCAAGAACGTGCCGACCTCGCGCACGGAGGAGGTCTCCGTCCTGCTGGCCGAGACCGACGGCCGTGACGCCGTTCTGATCAGGGGGCAGTAGATGCGGCACCTGCTCACCACCGACGGGCTCGGCCGCGACGAGGCCACCGCGGTACTCGACACGGCCGACGAGCTCAAGCGCACCCTGCTCGGCCGCGAGGTCCGCAAACTGCCGACGCTGCGCGGGCGCACGGTCATCACGATGTTCTACGAGAACTCCACGCGCACCCGCGTGTCGTTCGAGATCGCGGGCAAGTGGATGAGCGCGGACGTGATCAACGTGTCGGCGGGTGGATCGTCGGTCGGCAAGGGTGAGTCCCTGCGCGACACGGCGCTGACACTGTCGGCGGCGGGTGCGGACTGCGTGATCGTGCGGCACCCGGCCTCCGGCGCGCCGCACCGGCTGTCCGGCTGGCTCGCCGACACGCGCACGTCCGTGGTCAACGCCGGCGACGGCATGCACGAACACCCCACGCAGGCGCTGCTCGACGCGGCGACGCTGCGGGAGCGGCTCGGCGGCATCGAGGGACGGCGCATCGGGATCGTCGGCGACGTGCTCCACAGCCGGGTCGCCCGCTCGAACGTGCACCTGCTGACGACGCTCGGGGCGGAGGTCGTGCTCGTGGCACCGCCCACGTTGCTGCCCCACGGCGTCGATCAGTGGCCCGTGACGACCGCGTTCGATGTGGACTCCCAGCTTCCCGGCCTCGACGCGGTGATGATGCTGCGTGTGCAGGCCGAACGGATGCGGGGAGCCTTCTTTCCGTCGGCGCGGGAGTACTCGATCGCGTACGGCCTCAGCGAGAAGCGGCTGGCGATGCTGCCGGAGCATGCCGTCGTGCTGCATCCGGGGCCGATGCTGCGGGGGATGGAGATCGCCTCGCCGGTGGCCGACAGTCCGCGGGCGGCGATCACCGATCAGGTCGCCAACGGCGTCCACGTGCGCATGGCCGTGCTGTACCACCTGCTGGCAGGGGACGGAGACCACCATGGCTGATCATCGACGCGTCCGTGGTCGCGGTGGTCGACCGGGTCGGACCGCTGCTGTGCCGCACTTTTCCGCCGCACCAGGGGACGGTGTCCCGCAAGGAGCTGCATCATGACGGACATTCTGATCACGGGTGCTCGGCCGTACGGCGAAGGCGATCCGGTGGACGTGCTGGTGGCCGACGGGGTCATCGCCGAGATCGGGGAGCGGGGAGCGGTGCGGGCGCCGGAGTCGGCCGAGGTGCTCGACGCGGCGGGACAGGTGCTGCTCCCGGGGCTGGTCGATCTGCACACGCATCTGCGTGAGCCCGGCCGGGAGGACACGGAGACGATCGAGACCGGGTCCCGTGCTGCGGCGCTGGGCGGGTACACGGCGGTGTTCGCGATGGCCAACACCGATCCGGTGGCCGACAATGCGCTCGTCACGGGTCATGTGCTGCGCCGCGGCCGGGAGGTCGGCCTGGTCGACGTGCACCCGGTCGGCGCGGTCACCGTCGGGCTGGCAGGGGAGCGGCTCGCGGAGATGGGCACGATGGCGACCGACGAGGCCGGGGTGCGGATGTTCTCCGACGACGGCCGGTGCGTGTTCGACCCGCTGCTGATGCGGCGTGCGCTGGAGTACTCGACGGCGCTCGGCGTCGTGATCGCGCAGCACGCGGAGGAGCCGCGCCTGACCGACGGGGCGCAGGCACACGAGGGGGAGCGGGCCTCGCGCCTCGGGTACGCGGGCTGGCCCGCGTCGGCCGAGGAATCGATCGTGGCCCGGGACTGCGTGCTGGCGCGTCACGCCGGCGCACGGCTGCACGTCTGCCACGTGTCGACCACGGGTACTGTGGACGTACTGAGCTGGGCGAAGGGGCTCGGCGTGGACGTCTCGGCCGAGGTGACGCCGCATCATCTGCTGCTCACCGACGAGCGCCTGGAGACCTACGACCCGGTGAACAAGGTGAACCCGCCGCTGCGGGCGGAGCGGGACACCGAGCGGCTGCGGCAGGCACTGGCGGACGGCGTCCTGGACTGTGTCGCCACGGACCACGCGCCGCATGCCGAGCAGGACAAGAGCTGCGAGTGGGACGCCGCGCGGCCCGGGATGCTGGGACTGCAGACGGCGCTGTCGATCGTCGCTCACACGATGGTGCGCAGCGGGCTGCTCGACTGGCGCGGAGTGGCCCGGGTGATGAGCGAACGGCCTGCGGAGATCGCGGGACTGCCGGACCAGGGCAGGCCCCTGGCCGTGGGGGAGCCGGCGAACCTGGCGCTCGTCGATCCGGACGCCGAATGGACCGTGCGGGGTGCGGAGCTGGCGAGTGTCGCGGGCAACACGCCGTACGAAGGGATGCGACTGCCCGCCGTGGTGACGGCCACGCTGCTGCGTGGGCGGCTCACGGCTCGTGAAGGGAAGATTGACTGATGGACAGGCTGTTGCTGACGCTGTTGTTCGTCGCGCTGCTGCTGTTGTGCGTGTATGGCATGTGGAAGGGCTGGCGACGACAGGCGCGGGCGCAGAGCGTGCGCATCCCTCCGTTCCCCACGCGCCCGGCGGAGCCGGGGACGGCGCTGCTGGAGGCGCCGGGTCTGTACGTGGCGACGACGTATGCGGGTCACTGGCAGGAGCGCATCGTCACCCGCGGCGCTGGGCTGCGCGGACCGGCGACGCTCCGCCTTCACGACGACGGCATCGACGTCGATCGTGAGGGCATGCCGGGCTTCTGGATTCCCCGCGAGGCCGTCACCGGCATCGCCACGGGCAAGGGCATGGCGGGCAAGGTCATGGGTACCGACAGCCTGCTGATCGTGACCTGGCGTGCCGGCGAGTCCGGTGAGGCGGGTGAGTCCGGCGGCGCCGTCGAGCTCGACACGGGATTCCGTGCCGACGATCGCGGCGTCTATCCAGAGTGGATCAAACAGGTCGAACGCGCCTCGGCGGACGAGGCCGCGACCGAGAGCGACGAGGAGCGCATCGTGGGAGGTGCACAGGCATGAGCGCGACACGCACTCCGGCGGCACTCGTGCTCGAGGACGGCCGGATCTTCCGGGGCAGCGCCTACGGGGCGCAGGGCCGGACCCTCGGCGAGGTGGTCTTCTGCACGGGCATGACCGGGTACCAGGAGACGTTGACCGACCCGTCGTACCGCAGGCAGATCGTCGTGCAGACGGCGCCGCAGATCGGCAACACCGGGTGGAACGACGAGGACGACGAGTCCGCGCGCATCTGGGTGGCGGGCTACGTGGTGCGCGACCCGGCGCGTACGCCGTCGAGCTGGCGGTCGAAGCGCGGGCTGGACGAGGAGCTGGCGGCGCAGGAGATCGTCGGGATCTCCGATGTGGACACCCGCACCCTCACCCGGCACATCCGCGAGCACGGTGCGATGCGCGCCGGGGTGTTCTCCGGTGACGGACTGGTGGCCGACGACGAGATGGTCGCGGCCGTCGCCGCGAGCCCCGCCATGGCGGGTGCCGACCTGGCGGGCGAGGTGACGACGGCGCAGCCGTACGTCGTGCCTGCGGTCGGCGAGACCCGCTTCCGTGTCGCGGCGCTGGACCTCGGGATCAAGGCGAACACGCCGCGGCAGCTGGCACGCCGGGGGATCGAGGTGCACGTGCTGCCCGCGATCTCCACTGTGGAGGACCTGCTCGCCGTGGGTGCGGACGGTGTGTTCCTGTCCAACGGGCCGGGGGACCCGGAGACGCAGCGCCACGCGATCGAGCTGACGAAGGCGACGCTGCAGCGGGAGATCCCGCTGTTCGGCATCTGCTTCGGCAACCAGATCCTGGGCCGCGCGCTGGGACTGGGCACGTACAAGATGCGCTACGGCCACCGCGGCATCAACATCCCGGTGATCGACGCGGCGACCGGCCGCGTCGCGATCACCGCGCAGAACCACGGGTTCGCCCTCGAGGGTGAGCCGGGGCAGCGGTTCGACTCGCCGTTCGGCACCGCGGAGGTGAGCCACCACTGCGCTAACGACGACACGGTCGAGGGCCTGCGGTGCGTGGACGTCCCGGCGTTCTCGGTGCAGTACCACCCCGAGGCCGCCGCGGGCCCGCACGACGCGAACCCGCTGTTCGACGACTTCGTCTCGCTCATGCACAGCCGCCGTACGAACACGGCACAGGAGGCGCACCGGTAATGCCCAAGCGTAGGGACATCGAGCACGTGCTCGTGATCGGCTCGGGGCCGATCGTCATCGGCCAGGCGGCCGAGTTCGACTATTCCGGCACGCAGGCGTGCCGCGTGCTGCGCCAGGAGGGCCTGCGGGTCAGCCTGGTCAACTCCAACCCGGCGACCATCATGACCGACCCGGAGTTCGCCGACGCGACCTACATCGAGCCGGTGACCCCGGAGTTCGTGGAGAAGGTCATCGCCGCCGAACGCCCGGACGCCCTGCTGGCGACCCTCGGCGGGCAGACGGCGCTCAACTGCGCCGTCGCGCTGCACGAGGGCGGCGTGCTGGAGAAGTACGGCGTCGAACTCATCGGCGCCGACATCGACGCGATCCAGCGCGGTGAGGACCGGCAGAAGTTCAAGGACATCGTCCGCGAGGTCGGCGGCGACGTACCCCGCAGCGCCGTTTGCCATTCGATGGAGGAGGTCCGCGCGACCGTCGCCGAGGTCGGGCTGCCCGTCGTCATCCGGCCGTCGTTCACGATGGGCGGCCTCGGTTCGGGCATGGTGCACACCGAGGACGAGATGGAGCGGCTCGCGTCGCTGGGTCTCGAGGAGAGCCCGGTGACCGAGGTGCTCATCGAGGAGAGCGTGCTCGGGTGGAAGGAGTACGAGCTCGAGCTGATGCGCGACGGCCACGACAACGTCGTGGTGGTCTGCTCCATCGAGAACTTCGACGCGATGGGCGTGCACACCGGCGACTCGATCACCGTCGCGCCGTCGATGACGCTGACCGACCGCGAATACCAGCACATGCGCGACGTCGGCATCGACGTGCTGCGTGCGGTGGGCGTGGAGACCGGCGGGTGCAACATCCAGTTCGCGATCAACCCCGTCGACGGCCGCATGGTCGTGATCGAGATGAACCCGCGGGTGTCGCGGTCCTCGGCGCTGGCGTCGAAGGCCACGGGCTTCCCGATCGCGAAGATCGCGGCGAAGTTGGCGATCGGCTACACGCTCGACGAGATCAGCAACGACATCACCGGTGAGACCCCGGCGAGTTTCGAGCCGACGCTCGACTACGTCGTGGTGAAGGTGCCGCGGTTCGCGTTCGAGAAGTTCCCCGGCGCCGACCCCGAGCTGACGACGACGATGAAGAGCGTCGGCGAGGCGATGGCGATCGGGCGCAGTTTCCCGGAGGCGCTCGGCAAGGCGATGCGGTCCATGGAGACCAAGCGCGTCGGGTTCTGGACCCGGCCGGACCCGGAGGGCGCCACGGTCGAGTCCACCCTGGACGAACTGCGCACGCCGCACGACGGCCGGATCTACGCCGTGGAGCGGGCGCTGCGGTTGGGGGCGAGTCCGGAGCAGGTGCATCAGGCCTGCGGCATCGACCCGTGGTTCATCGACCAGATCGCGCTCATCGGCGAGGTCGGGGCCGAGGTTCGCGACGCCCCGGTGCTGTCCGGTGATCTGCTGCGGCGCGCCAAGCGGACGGGACTGTCGGACCGGCAGATCGCGGCGCTGCGGCCGGAACTGGCCGGCGAGGACGGGGTCCGGTCCCTGCGGCAGCGGCTCGGGGTGCACCCGGTGTTCAAGACGGTCGATACGTGCGCGGCGGAGTTCGCCGCCCGCACGCCGTACCACTACTCGGCCTACGAGGCCGATCCGGCGGCCGAGACGGAGGTCGTCGCGCAGCCGGACAAGCCGAAGGTGCTGATCCTCGGCTCCGGCCCCAACCGGATCGGCCAGGGCATCGAGTTCGACTACTCGTGCGTGCACGCCGCGCTCGCGCTGCGGGAGGCCGGGTTCGAGGCCGTGATGGTCAACTGCAACCCGGAGACCGTCTCGACGGACTACGACACCTCGGACCGGTTGTACTTCGAGCCGCTGACCTTCGAGGACGTCCTCGAGGTGGTGCG
This sequence comes from Prauserella sediminis, assembly GCF_014195435.1. Lineage (NCBI taxonomy): Bacteria > Bacillati > Actinomycetota > Actinomycetes > Pseudonocardiales > Pseudonocardiaceae > Prauserella > Prauserella sediminis. Next base: position 52,113 of record NZ_JACIBS010000007.1, read on the forward strand.
GGCCGAGCAGGAGTCCGGCACGGTGGCGGGCGTCATCGTTCAGCTGGGCGGGCAGACGCCGCTCGGGCTGGCACAGCGGCTCGCCGACGCCGGCGTGCCGGTGGTCGGCACCCCGCCGGAGGCGATCAACCACGCCGAGGACCGCGGGGCGTTCGGCGACGTGCTGACGGCGGCGGGACTGCCCGCGCCGAAGTACGGCACGGCCACCTCGTTCGACGGCGCGAAGCAGATCGCCGACGAGATCGGGTACCCGGTGCTGGTGCGGCCGTCGTACGTGCTCGGCGGCCGGGGCATGGAGATCGTCTACGACGAGGCCTCGCTCGAGAACTACATCGCCCGTGCCACCGAGGTCACGCCCGAACACCCGGTGCTGGTGGACCGGTTCCTCGACGACGCGATCGAGATCGACGTCGACGCGCTCTACGACGGCGAGGAGCTGTTCCTCGGCGGCGTGATGGAGCACATCGAGGAGGCGGGCGTGCACTCGGGCGACTCGGCGTGCGCGCTGCCGCCCATCACGCTCGGCAGGACGGACCTGGACCAGGTGCGCCGGTCCACCGAGGCGATCGCCCGCGGGGTCGGCGTGCGCGGATTGCTCAACGTGCAGTACGCCCTCAAGGACGACGTGCTGTACGTGCTCGAGGCGAACCCGCGCGCGTCGCGGACGGTGCCGTTCGTGTCGAAGGCGACGGCCGTACCGCTGGCCAAGGCGGCCTCGCTGATCATGACCGGCTCGTCGATCAAGGACCTCCGCGGCCGGGGTGTGCTGCCCGCGGAGGGCGACGGCGGCGAGCTGCCCGTGGACGCGCCGGTGGCGGTCAAGGAGGCGGTGCTGCCGTTCCACCGCTTCCGCACGCCCGAGGGACACGGTGTGGACTCGCTGCTCGGCCCGGAGATGAAGTCGACGGGCGAGGTGATGGGCGTCGACACGGCGTTCGGCACGGCGTTCGCCAAGTCGCAGTCGGGCTCGTACGGCTCGCTGCCCACGAGCGGGACCGTGTTCGTGTCGGTGGCCAATCGCGACAAGCGGTCGCTGGTGTTCCCCGTCAAGCGGCTCGCCGACCTGGGCTTCCAGGTGGTCGCGACCGCCGGGACGGCCGAGGTGCTGCGCCGCAACGGGGTGCCGTGCGGCGTGGTCCGCAAGCAGCACGAGGGCGCGGACACGGCCGTCGTGACGGATCCGAACGAGCCGAACATCGTCGAGCTGATCCTCGACGGCGGCGTCGACATGGTCATCAACACCCCGTACGGCAACAGTGGCCCCCGGATCGACGGCTACGAGATCCGCACCGCGGCCGTCGCGCGCGGCATCCCGTGCGTGACGACCGTGCAGGGCGCGTCGGCGGCGGTGCACGGGATCGAGGCGATGATCCGTGGCGACGTCGGGGTGCGCTCGCTGCAGCGGCTCCAGGCGTCGCTGCGGGACGGCTCGTGACCGAGCGATTCGGGGCCCGGCTGGCCCGCGCGGTCGCCGCGCGCGGGCCGCTGTGCGCCGGTATCGACCCGCATCCGGGGTTGCTGGCCGAGTGGGGCCTGCCGGTGGACGTGCGTGGGCTCGAGCGGTTCGCGCTGACGGCGACCGAGGCGCTCGCGGGCGAGGTGGCGGTCGTCAAGCCCCAGTCGGCGTTCTTCGAGGCCCACGGCTCGGCCGGGGTGGCCGTGCTGGAGCGTGTCGTCGCGGCCTGCCGTGATGCGGGCGCACTCGTGTTGCTCGACGTCAAGCGGGGCGACATCGGGTCGACGATGGCGGCCTACGCCGCCGCGTACCTGTCCGACGGGTCGCCGCTGGCCGCCGACGCCGTCACGGTGTCGCCGTACCTGGGATTCGGGGCCCTCGAACCGGCGTTCGAGGCCGCGGCCGCCTCGGGTAGGGGCGTGTTCGTGCTCGCTCGCACGTCCAACCCCGATGGCGAGGCACTGCAGCGGGCGGACGAGGGCGGCCGGACCGTGGCCCAGTCCATTGTGGATGACGCAGCGGCCCGGAACGCGGGCGCCGAACCCCAGGGCGACGTCGGCGTCGTCGTGGGTGCGACGAACGTCCCTGGTGAGCTTCGCCTCGCCGGGCTGAACGGGCCGGTGCTGGCGCCCGGTTTCGGCGCGCAGGGCGCGACGGCGGCCGATCTCGCGGGCGTGTTCGGGCCCGCGTTGCCCGCCGTGCTGCCGGCCTCGTCGCGGGCGCTGCTGCGGTGTGGGCCGGAGGTCGCGGCGATACGTGACGAGCTGCGCCGGGTGCAGGCCGAACTGGCGGGCGGCGGACCGGCCGGAGGTCGTTCCGCGGCAGGGTGACCGGTTCGCGTAAGCGAATGTAAGCCCTGGTCCGCGCCGATGTTGATCTTGCACTAGGCTGTCGGTGCAAGTGGCGCAGCGGGGGTACGCGGTGCCACTGTCACCGGCGTTCGGTGGTGGGGAATTCCGGCCTTGTGCCGCCCTCCGCCGACAGCTGTGGGTAGGGTCTTCCCGGGTTGGCGTGCCGCGGCCTCCAGTCGCGGCACCCGGGCGCGGATCGGCCGCGTGTGCGGGCATTTTCGGGCACGCACAGGCCGGGTTCGGCGCTCACCCCCGCATTGTGAGTCCAGGTCAGGGGTGGGTACGGTCGCCACACCCACCCAGAATTTTGAGTAATACCGGAGGAAAACGTGGCACTTCCCCAGCTCACCGAGGAACAGCGTGCTGCGGCGCTGGAGAAGGCCGCCGCCGCCCGTCGCGCCCGCGCGGAGCTCAAGGAGCGGCTCAAGCGCGGCGGTACGACCCTCGAGGATGTGCTGAAGCAGGCCGACGAGGACGAGGTGCTCGGCAAGATGAAGGTCTCCGCGCTGCTGGAGGCCCTGCCGGGCGTGGGCAAGGTACGTGCACAGCAGACGATGGAGCGCCTCGAGATCGCGGCCAGCCGTCGTCTGCGCGGCCTCGGTGAACGGCAGCGCAAGGCGCTGCTCACCGAGTTCAGCGGCGAGTGAGCGAGCAGCGACAGCGCGGCTCGAACCAGGCCGGCGTGCGCGGCGGCCGGAGGGCATCCGGTGAGCCGGTGTCGGGCACGACCGCCCGGCGCCGGCTCACCGTCGTATCGGGCCCGTCCGGGGTCGGCAAATCGAGCGTCGTCGGCGAGCTGCGCGCCCTCGATCCGGACATCTACTTCAGCATCTCGATGACCACGCGCGCGCCGCGCGAGGGCGAGGTCGACGGGGCGCACTACCACTTCGTCGATCGTGAGACGTTCGACGCCATGGTCGCCGACGGCCAGTTCCTCGAGTACGCGGAGTTCGCCGGTAACTGCTACGGCACCCCCCGTGGTCCCGTCGAACAGGCCCTCGACGAGGGCAGGCCCGCGGTGCTGGAGATCGAACTCCAGGGCGCACGCCAGGTGCGGCAGGCCATGCCCGACGCACAGCTGGTGATGCTGCTGCCGCCGTCGTGGGGCGAACTGGTCGACCGGCTCACCGGCAGGGGCACCGAGGCGATGGAGGCCGTGCAGGCGCGGCTCGGCGAGGCCGAACGCGAACTCGCGGCCGCCAGCGAGTTCGATGCCCAGGTCGTCAATGCCGATGTGAAGACCGCCGCGCAGGAGTTGTTAGACTTGGTCAGCGGCCCGGCCGGGGCTCCGGACTGACTCCGGGACGGCTCCGGGCACCGACCGATCCGGCACCGGCCGACAGAGAACTTCCGACACCGACCCTTCCGCAGATTCGGAGCAGTAGTGACCGCGTTCACGTTGGGCCCGCAGAGCGAGCAGCTCGAGGGCATCACGAATCCGCCCATCGACGACCTGCTCGACAAGGTCAGCTCCAAGTACGCGCTCGTGGTCTACTCGGCCAAGCGCGCCCGTCAGATCAACGACTACTACGCGCAGCTCGGCGAGGGCCTGCTCGAGTACGTCGGTCCGCTCGTCGAGCCGGGACCGCGGGAGAAGCCGCTGTCGATCGCTCTCCGTGAGATCCACGCGGGTCTGCTGGAGCACACGGAAGGCGAGTGAGTCGACGGCTCATCCGACGTGACAAAACCGGCGATGCCGGCCACCGCCAGACGGTGCCGGTCGCCGGTTTTCGTCGTCTCGGACCGGTTCGCGTGACGCCTCGCACGTTGCGGCGCGGCCACCGGGGCCGTAGGACCTACTGACATGAAGCGGATCGTTCTCGGGGTCGGCGGTGGCATCGCGGCCTACAAGGCGTGCGAGGTGCTGCGCGGGCTCACCGAATCCGGCCACGACGTCCGTGTCGTGCCCACGGAGGCGGCCCTCAACTTCGTCGGTGCGGCGACGTTCGAAGCGCTGTCTGGGCATCCGGTGCACACCGGTGTGTTCACCGCCGTGCCCGAGGTGCAGCACGTGCGCATCGGCCAGGAGGCGGATCTGGTCGTGGTGGTGCCCGCCACCGCCGACCTGCTCGCACGTGCCGCCCACGGCCTCGCCGACGACCTGTTGACCGGCACGCTGCTCACGGCGCGGTGTCCGGTGGTGTTCTTCCCCGCGATGCACACCGAGATGTGGGAGCACCCGGCGACCCGCGACAACGTCGCCACGCTCCGTTCCCACGGTGCGGTCGTCGCCGAGCCGGCCGCGGGCAGGCTCACCGGCGCGGACAGCGGCAAGGGCCGCCTCGCCGATCCGCGCGAGATCGTCGACGTCGCGCGGCTGCTGCTCGCCCGCGGCGATGCGTTGCCGCGCGACCTGGAGGGGCGTCACGTGGTCGTCTCCGCGGGCGGCACGCGGGAACCCCTCGACCCGGTGCGTCATCTCGGCAACCGGTCCTCGGGCAAGCAGGGTTACGCGCTCGCCCGGGTCGCGGCCCAGCGGGGTGCCAGGGTGACGCTCGTGTCGGCCCACACCGACGCGCTCCCGGAACCTGCGGGCGCGGACCTGGTCGACGTCTCGACGGCCGCGGAACTGGGGGAGGCCGTCGACGCGGCCGCCGCCGATGCCGACGTCGTCGTGATGGCCGCAGCCGTGGCCGACTTCCGCCCAGCGGGCACCGCCGGGCACAAGATCAAGAAGAGCGACGAGAACCCCGATCCGGTCATCGAGCTGGACCGCAACCGGGACGTGCTCGCCGGGCTCGTGGCACGGCGCAGGCCGGGGCAGATCGTCGTCGGGTTCGCCGCGGAGACCGGCGACGCCGCGGGCAGCGTGCTCGACCACGCCCGTGCCAAGCTCGCCCGCAAGGGCTGCGACTTGCTCGTCGTCAACGCAGTCGGTGACGGCGGTGCGTTCGACGCCGACGACAACACCGGCTGGCTGCTCGCCTCGGACGGCGCCGAGGACCGCATTCCGCTCGGCGCCAAATCCGAGCTCGCCGCCACCGTGTGGGACGCGGCGGTGCGACTGCTGGGTGACGACCTCGGCAGGTGACCGGCGCCGCCTGCGACTTCCCAGATACCGGGAAACGCGCGGATGCCGCCGATAGGGTGAGGCTGTTCCCGTCGTCGAGAGGTGAGGTGCAGTCGGTGGCCGCCGTGCAGGGCAGGTTGTTCACGAGTGAGTCGGTGACCGAGGGTCATCCTGACAAGATTTGTGACGCGATCAGCGACACGATTTTGGATGCGATGTTGGCGCAGGACCCGCGGTCGCGGGTTGCGGTGGAGTCGATGGTGACGACTGGTCAGGTGCATGTGGCTGGTGAGGTGACCACGGCGGCGAACATCGATACGACGGCGTTGATTCGTCAGGCTGTGTTGGATATCGGGTATGACTCCTCGGAGAAGGGCTTTGATGGCGCTTCGTGTGGGGTGAGTGTGTCGATTGGTGCGCAGTCGCCGGATATTGCGCAGGGTGTGGACACGGCGTATGAGTCGCGTCTGGAGAACGCTCTGGATGATCTGGATAAGCAGGGTGCTGGTGATCAGGGGTTGATGTTCGGGTATGCCTGCTCGGACACGCCGGAGTTGATGCCGTTGCCGATTGCGTTGGCGCATCGGTTGTCGTTGCGGTTGTCGCAGGTGCGTAAGAACGGCACGGTGCCGTATTTGCGTGCGGATGGTAAGACGCAGGTGACGATCGAGTACGACAAGGACAAGCCGGTCCGGTTGGACACGGTGGTGCTTTCGTCGCAGCATGCTGAGGGTGTCGATCTGGACAAGCAGCTTGCGGCTGATGTGCAGAAGTATGTGATTGATCCGGAGATCGAGGATCTGGGTCTGCAGGCGGAGAATCCGACGATTCTGATCAATCCGACGGGCCGGTTTGTGGTTGGTGGTCCGATGGGTGATGCGGGTCTGACGGGTCGGAAGATCATTGTTGACACCTATGGCGGGATGGCCCGTCATGGTGGTGGCGCGTTCTCGGGTAAGGACCCGTCGAAGGTGGACCGGTCGGCGGCGTATGCGACGCGGTGGGTGGCCAAGAACGTGGTGGCTGCTGGTTTGGCGGATCGGGCCGAGGTGCAGGTCGCGTATGCGATCGGTAAGGCGGCTCCGGTGGGTCTGTTCGTGGAGACTTTCGGTACGGAGAAGGTGGCGCCGGAGAAGATCCAGGCGGCGATCAACGAGGTGTTCGACCTGCGTCCGGCGGCGATCATCCGTGATCTGGATCTGCTGCGGCCGATCTACGCGCAGACGGCGGCCTATGGTCACTTCGGCCGTCCGGATGCGAACCTGCCGTGGGAGAACACCAACCGCACCGACGACCTGCTCCGCAGCGTGGGCTGACCAGGCCCGCAGCGCGTCTCGGCCGACCGTGGCCGTCCGGCGAGACCCGGGCGGCCACGTCGCTGTGCGTAGTTCCTGTCGCGGGTGAACGGGCCGACACGCCGCGGCCCTGCCGCTCGTCCGGGTGAGGCGGTGCCTTACGCTACGGAACTTGTGGTGAGCACGCAGGGAGTACAGGACACGGCGTCCGGGGCCTCGGGTGGGACGCCGCAGCCCCCGCGCGGCACCCGGTACATCAGCTGGGACGCCATCCGCGTCCTCGGTATCGTCGCGGTCCTGGCGTTCCACGCCACCTTCCTGACCCCGCACACGCTGCCCGGGTACGACATGCCGCCCGGCCCGCTGCAGATGGACTTCCCGTTCGGCGCCTCATTGCTGATCGTCATCTCGGGGTACTTCGCCGCGATGACCGTCGGCAGGAAGCCGCCGCTGCGGTGGTGGCTGCGCCGGCTCGCCCGGCTTCTGCCCGCGTTCTTCGTCGCGGTGATCGTCATCTTCGTGGCGAGCGTGGCGCTGCATCCCGAGGGCTTCTACCGGCCGTCCTACACCGACCTCGCCGGCAACCTCGCGCTGTTGCCGAACCTGCTCGGCGGTGTCGAGTACATCGACCGCGCTCACTGGACGGTGCCGATCCAGGTGTGCGGCTTCACCGCCATCGCGCTGTTGGCCTGGAAGGGCCGCGTGCGAGGGCGGGCCGCGACGGCGGTGCTGTGGGGTGTGCTGCTGTTCCCGCTCGCGCTGCGGTACCTGTTCATGGGTCCCGGGAAGGTCGCGCCCGAGTGGGTCAGCATGCTCATGGACGGCACCGGGCTGGCTCGTGCGCACCTGCTGATCGCCGGGGTCGCGATCTTCCGGTGGTCGAAACAGCGCATGACGTTCACCCAGCTGTTGCTGATGCTGGTGGTCGTGCTCGTGGCGCACACGAAGCACCCACCGCCCGGCGACTCGGTCGTGGCGTTCGCGGTGGCGCTGGTGCTGATCTGTGTGGCCGCCTACCAGCCCATGTGGGACACGCCCCTGCTGACGAACTTCGCCAGGCCGATCCGCTGGCTGGGCGGCATCTCCTACGGCGTGTACCTGATGCACTACGTCATGGGGTCGCTGGTCGCCCGTCACCTCGCTGACCTGGGCGTGCCGTGGTACGGCTGGATCCCGGCGTACGTGGCGGTCGCCGTGTTGCTGGGCTGGGCACTGACCCGGTGGGTCGAACAGCCCGCGTTCACGTTGCTCAACCGCGGCATCGATGCGCTGCCGTCCCGGTCCCCGAAGGGGTCGCGGGCAGCGCACACCGGAGGGTGAGCAGCGCTCTGGTAGAGAAGACGGCGTGAGCGGCCCCGAACCGACCCCACTGTGGGAGCTGGACGATCTGCCCGCGCCGAAACCGGACGGGGCGGCCGGCTCCGGCGCGTCCGGAAGTGCCGGCGCGACCGCGGGTGGCGCGGGGCGCACCACCGGCAAGCGCACCACCGGCAAGCGCGGCGGTGGCAAGAGCAGCACCAAGGGACGCAAGCAGCCGGCCGACCGCGATCCGATCGCCCGCGTGGCCGTCGACGTGCCGCTGCCGCATCTGGACCGGACGTTCGACTACCAGGTTCCCGCGGAACTCGACGCTCGCGCGGTCGCGGGCTGCCGCGTGCGGGTGCGATTCGCCGGCCAGCTGGTCGACGGCTTCGTCGTCGAACGTGCCGCGACGACCGAGCACCGGGGGCGGCTGGCCTTCCTCGAACGTGTCGTCTCCAGCGAGGTCGTCCTGACCCCTCAGCTGGCCGGGCTCTGCCGGGCGATCGCCGATCGCTACGGCGGCACGTTCATGGACGTCGCCCGGCTGGCCATCCCGCCCCGCCACGCTGCCGTCGAGGGCGAGGGCAGTGTCGGATCCGGCGGTGACGCAGGCCGCGGATCACCGCCACAGGCCACGGACCCACAGCCCGCGGATCCGGGCGCCACGGATCCGGGCGCCACGGATCCGGAGGGCGGGAGTGCGAGTGCGGCGGTCGCGGGCCCGGCGACCTCGGAGGCGGCGGCCGGGCCCGGCCATGTGACCGGCGAACGACCCGACGCGACGTCACCCGGCACGAGGCCACCGGACAGCACGCCACCCGACACGACGGCGTGGGAGCGGTACCAGTGGGGCTCGTCGTATGTCAGCGCCTTGGCTGCGGGAAGGGTGGCCAACGCGGTGTGGCAGGCCCTGCCGGGGGAGGACTGGCCCAGGCGGCTCGCCGAACTGGCCGCCACGGTGGCCGCGGCGGGCCGGGGCGCCGTGCTCGTCGTGCCGGACCACCGGGACGTGACGCGACTGGCGGCCGCCTGTGCCGAACTGGCGGGCCCGGCCGCGGTCACCGCACTGTCGGCCGATCTCGGACCAGCCGAGCGGTACCGCCGGTGGCTGGCGGTGAAACGCGGCACGGTCCGCATCGTCGTCGGCACGCGTGCCAGCATGTTCGCGCCCGTGACCGATCCCGCCCTGTACGTGGTGTGGGACGACGGCGACGACCTGCACGCCGATCCGCACATGCCGTATCCGCAGGTGCGGGACGTGCTCATGGTCCGAGCCCACACCGACGGTGCGTCGTTGCTGGTCGGCGGGTTCGCCCGGACCGCGGAGGCCCAGCTGCTCCTCGAATCCGGGTGGGCACAGCCGCTCGTGGCCCCGCGGCAGCAGCTGCGTTCGCGGGCGCCGCGGGTGACCCCGACCGGCGAGGACTTCGACGTCGCGCGGGACCAAGCGGCGCACGCGGCACGGCTGCCCGCGGTGGCGTTCGAAGCGGCGCGCGCCGCCTTGAAGGCGGGGGCGCCGGTGCTGGTGCAGGTGCCCCGCCGCGGCTACGTGCCCGGACTCGCGTGCGCACACTGCCGCGCGCGGGCACGATGCCGGCACTGTGCGGGGCCGTTGGCGTTACCCGGCGGCGGGGAAGCGGGTTCGCCCCGTTGCCGGTGGTGCGGGGTGACCGACGCGGCGTTCCGCTGCTCGGCGTGCGGGTCGGTGCGGCTGCGTGCGGTCGTCATCGGGTCGAAACGGACGGCCGAAGAGCTGGGCAGGGCGTTCGCGGGTGCTCCCGTGCGGACCTCCGGCGGCGGCGAGGTGCTCGACAGGGTGGTTGCGGCACCGGCGATCGTCGTGGCGACCCCGGGCGCCGAACCGGTCGCCGACGGCGGTTACGGGGCAGCGCTGCTGCTCGACGGCTGGGCGTTGCTGGGCAGGCAGGACCTGCGCGCGTCGGAGGAGGCGCTGCGCCGCTGGATGGCCGCGGCCGCGCTGGTGCGTCCCGCGGAGGCTGGTGGCCGTGTGGTCGTCGGTGCCGAGGCGGGCATACCCGTGGTGCAGGCGCTGGTGCGGTGGGATCCCGGCTGGCTCGCGGAGTCGGAACTGGCCGAACGCCGCGAGCTCGGCTTCCCGCCCGCGGTGCGCATGGCCAGCCTCGACGCCTCGCCCGATGTTCTGGCGGCGGCGCTCGACGAACTCGAGCCGCCCGAGAGCGCGGAGATCCTCGGCCCGGTGCCGCTCGGCGAGGTCGACGAGGACGGCAACGCCGAACGCGAGCGGGCGCTGGTGCGGGTTCCGCGCGGCGACGGGCGCGCCCTCGCCGCGGCGGTGCACACGCTCAACGCCGTGCGAGGAGCCCGCAAGGAGCAGGAGCCCGTGCGGATCCGGCTCGACCCCCTCGACCTCATCTGACGCGCGGGCGGCGCTCTAGACTGGCGAGGATGATCGCACCGCTGACCCGTGCGGGCGGCCGATGAGGCTCGTCTTCGCCGGCACACCGGAACCCGCCGTCCCCACGCTCCGCGCGCTGCTCGCCTCGCGGCACGACGTCGTCGCCGTCGTCACCCGCCCGGACGCACCCGCCGGTCGGGGCCGCAAGCTCGTACGCTCTCCCGTCGGCGCGCTGGCCGACGAGCACGGCATCGAGGTGCTCACACCGACCCGCGCGGATGATCCGGACTTCCTGTCGCGGCTGGGCGCGCTCGCGCCCGACGCCTGCCCCGTGGTGGCCTACGGTGCACTGTTGAAGCAGGATGCGCTCGACATTCCCGCCCACGGCTGGGTGAACCTGCACTTCTCGCTGCTGCCCGCGTGGCGCGGCGCCGCCCCGGTGCAGGCCGCCATCGGCGCGGGCGACGACTACACGGGCGCGTCGACGTTCCGGATCGTTCCCGAACTCGACGCCGGTCCCGTGTTCGGTGTCGTGACCGAGCGCATCGGCGCCACCGACACCGCGGGCGCACTGCTCGGCAAGCTCGCCGAATCGGGCGCGGACCTCATGGTGTCCACGATGGACGGCATCGAGGACGGCACCGTCACCGCCGTGGAGCAGCCCGCCGACGGGGTGAGCTACGCGCCCAAGGTCACCGTCGACGACGCGCGGGTGCAGTTCGACCGGCCCGCGCTCGCCGTCGACCGGCACATCCGCGCGGTGACGCCGGACCCGGGTGCTTGGGCGCAGTTCCGCGACGCGCGCTGCAAACTCGGCCCGGTGCGGCCGCTGGAGGCCGACTCCGGTGCGCCCGAGCTGGCTCCCGGACAGCTGCTGGTGGAGCGCAAGCGCGTAATCGCGGGCACCGCCACCGCACCCGTCGAACTGGGCGAGGTGCAGGCACAGGGGAAGAAACGCATGGCGGCGACCGACTGGGCTCGCGGCACGAGAATCGAGCACGGGGAGCGCCTCACATGAGCGACGACGGCAAAGGTGGCAACGGCAAGGGCGGCAACGGCGGCGGCGACCGCCGTCGCCGTGACCGCGGCGGGCAAAGCGGTGCGGGCGGCAGGCCCGGCGGCCGCGGGGGCCGGGGCGGCAGGCCGCAGGACGATCGACAGCGCAGGCAGGGCGGCAGGCCGGATCGTGGCAGGCGGCCCGCGCCGCGCAAGGAAGGTCCGCGCAAACCGCCGGTCGACGATCCGGCGCGCCGAGTGGCGTTCGACGCCCTGCGTGCCGTCAGCGAACGCGACGCCTACGCCAACCTGATTCTGCCGGAGCTGCTGCGGCAGCGGCGCGTGTCCGGGCGTGACGCCGCGCTGGCGACCGAACTCACCTACGGCACGGCGCGCGCCGCCGGACTGCTCGACGAGATCATCGCGTCCTGCGTGGACCGCTCGCTGTCCGACGTGGACGGAGCCGTACTCGACGGGCTCCGGCTCGGTGCGTACCAGCTGCTGCGTACCCGGATCCCGCCGCACGCGGCGGTCGACTCGGCCGTGGAGCTCGTGCGCGACGTCGCAGGCTCGCACGTCGCCGGATTCGTCAACGCGGTCCTGCGCAAGGTGTCCGATCAGGACGAACAGGCGTGGGTCGACCAGCTGGCACCCGACATCGAGACGGACCGGATCGGCCATCTCGCGATGCGCACCGCTCACCCGCGGTGGATCGCGCGCGCGTTCGCCGAAGCGCTCGGCGACACGGGGGACGAGCTCGAAGCGGCGCTGCGGGCCGACGACGCCCGGCCCGAGGTTCACCTGCTCGCGCGACCGGGCGAGATCAGCTCCGACGAACTCGCGGCGATCACCGGTGGCGACGTCGCGCCGTACTCGCCGTACGGCGTGCACCTGCCGGCCGGCAGCGGTGACCTGGCCGCCTCGGAACCCCTGAAGGAGCACCTCGCGGCGGTCCAGGACGAGGGCAGCCAGCTGGTCACGCTCGCGGCAGTGGGCGCGCCCGTCGACGGGTCCGACGCGCGCTGGCTCGACCTGTGTGCCGGACCGGGCGGCAAGGCGACGTTGCTCGGCTGCCTGGCGGCGACGGCGGAGGACGAGGTGGCCGTGGACGCCGTCGAGGTCGCCGACCATCGCGCGCGGCTCATCGAGCAGGCCGTCGACGGGCTGCCCGTGACCGTGCACCGGGCGGACGGGCGCGACCCCGGTCTCGACGGCGGCTACGACCGGGTGCTGGTCGACGCGCCGTGCAGCGGGCTCGGCGCTCTGCGGCGCCGCCCGGAATCGCGGTGGCGCAGGCAGCAGAGCGACGTCGCGGACCTGACGAAACTGCAGGCCGAGCTTCTCGAATCGGCGTTCCGACTCGTACGGCCCGGCGGGATCGTGGCGTACGTGGTGTGTTCCCCGCACCTGGCCGAAACCGACGGTGCGTTCACCACGGCCGTACGGCGTGCCGGGGCCGAGCCCCTCGACGCGCGGGAGTTCTTCCCCGGCGTGCCGCACCTGGGCGACGGCCCTGCGGTGCAGCTCTGGCCGCACCGGCACGGCACCGACGCCATGTTCTGCGGCCTCGCCCGCGCCACGTGACGGCGACAGCCGGCCCGGCGGCGAGCGAGCCACGGGGCATCGAACGCGGCTGTCTTGGTCTCGTCGCGTCGGCGTGCGGGGGCGTGGAGACCCGGCTGGCGGCCGAACTGGCCGAACCCGCGGCCGAACGGGGCTGGCGGCTGGCGATCACGCTGACGCCGACGGCCGCGTCGTGGTTCGACGACCGGCAACTCGCCCGGCTGCAGGCGAGCACCGACCTCGACGTCCGGTGGACCGCGCGGTTGCCCGAACAGCCGCGGCCCCATCCGGATCCCGAGGCGTTCGTCGTCGCCCCGGCGAGTGCCGGCTCGGTGGCGAAACTCGCCCTCGGGCTGGCCGACAACCAGGCACTGACCGTGCTCGGCGACGCCGTCGGCGTGGTGCCGATGGTCGTGGGCCACCGGGTGCAGCCCACCAGGCCGGCCCATCCGGCCTGGCAGGGCCACCTCGACACGCTGGCAGGCGCCGGGGTGGCCGTGGCCGAGCTCGGCGGCGCACCGTGGACGGAGCTGCTGGACCGGCTGCCCGCGACGGCGTTCGGTGAGCACGGTGCCCGGTGAGTCCCGATGAGCACGGTGCCCGGTGAGTCCCGTGCCTGATGAGTGCTCCGGTGCGGTTCACCTCACTCCGGAGTGAGGTGACCCCCTCCCCGGACGGCCGCGGCGCGGGGCGCTGCCTAGGATTCGCGGTGTGGCCTCTCAACCGCTTCACCCGATGATCGCCCCGAGCATCCTGTCCGCCGACTTCGCCCGCCTCGGCGAGGAGGTGGCGGCCGTCGCCCGCGACGGTGAAACCCGTGCCGACTGGGTCCACGTCGACGTGATGGACAACCACTTCGTCCCCAACCTCACGCTCGGCCTCCCGGTCGTCGAGTCGCTGCAGAAGGTCACCGACGTCCCGCTCGACTGCCACCTGATGATCGAGAACCCGGACAAGTGGGCACCCGGCTACGCCGAGGCGGGCGCCTACAACGTCACGGTGCACGCCGAAGCGGCCCACGATCCGGTGATGCTCGCGAAGAACCTGCGCGCCGCGGGCGCGAAGGCGGGCCTGTCGGTCAAGCCCGGCACACCGCTCGAGGATCATCTCGAGACGCTCAAGCACTACGACACGTTGCTGATCATGTCGGTCGAACCGGGATTCGGCGGCCAGTCGTTTATCCCGGACGTGCTCGAGAAGGTGCGCACGGCGCGCCGCCTCGTCGACACCGGCCACCTCACCCTCGTCGTGGAGATCGACGGCGGTATCAACGCCGACACGATCGAACAGGCCGCCGAGGCCGGCGTCGATTGTTTCGTGGCCGGATCCGCCGTCTACGGCGCCGAGGATCCCGGCAGGGCCGTCGCGGCGCTGCGCGATCAGGCGGCCGGCGCGCGCTCGGCGCACTGACGTGCCTGCCGGATCGGCCGACCGCGAGGCCGGGACAGGTGTGGCGGGGGCGATGGCGGCGGCGCTCGCGCTGAGCGAGGGCGTACGCGGCACGACGAGCCCCAACCCACCCGTCGGAGCGGTGATCGTCGACGTCGGGGGCGAGGTCGTGGGCAGGGGAGCCACCCAGCCTCCCGGCGGGCCGCACGCCGAGGTGATGGCCCTGCGCGAAGCGGGGGAGCGGGCGCGCGGCGGCACCGCGTACGTGACGCTCGAACCGTGCGGTCACCAGGGCAGGACCCCGCCGTGCGCGCAGACGCTGCGCGACGCCGGTGTCGCCGCGGTGCGGTACGCGGTCACCGACCCGAACCCGCCGGCGGCAGGCGGTGCCGAGGTGCTGCGTGCGGCGGGCGTGGACGTGGTGGGGGGACTGCTCGCAGACGAGGTCGCGGGCGGGCCGCTGCGGGCGTGGCTGCACTCGGTGCGCACGGGCAGGCCGCACGTCACGTGGAAGTACGCCGCCACGCTCGACGGCCGCGTGGCTGCTGCCGACCGCACGAGCCGGTGGATCTCCGGGCCCGAGTCGCGCGCCGAGGTGCACCGCATCCGCGCGGCGGCCGACGCGGTGGTCGCGGGCACCGGAACGGTTCTGGTCGACGACGCGTGGCTCACCGTCCGCGGCGCCGACGGTGACCTCGCCGACCGGCAGCCGCTGCGCGTCGTCGTCGGCGCGCGGGAAATACCCGGGACCGCGCGCGTGTTGGACGACGCGGCTCCGACCCTGCAGCTGCACACGCACGATCCACGGGAGGTGCTGGCCGCACTGGCCGAGCGCGGGGTCGTCGACGTGCTGCTCGAAGGTGGGCCGACGCTGGCGGGTGCCTTCGCGGGGGCGGGCATGATCGATCGGATCGTGGGATACGTCGCGCCGGCGCTGCTAGGGGCAGGGCCGACGGCGCTCGGCCCTGCGGGCGTGTCGACCATCACCGAAGCCCACCGGTGGCGTGTCGAAGGGGTCACCATGAGTGGGGACGACGTGCGGATCACGGCCGTACCGGCCGCCGGTGAAGGAGGACCCTGACGTGTTCACGGGCATCGTGGAGGAGCTCGGCGAGATCACGGCCGTCGAGGGGAGCGGTGACGCGGCACGACTGCGCGTCCGCGGCCCGGTGGTGACCGGAGATGCGAAGCATGGGGACTCGATCGCGGTGAACGGCGTGTGCCTGACCGTGGTCGAGGTCCACGGCGACGAGTTCACCGTCGACGTCGTGTCCGAGACTCTCGAGCGCACCAGCCTGGCCAAAGCCGAAGCGGGGCGGGCGGTGAACCTCGAGCGTGCGATGGCCGCGGGCGGCCGGTTCGGCGGGCACGTCATGCAGGGGCACGTCGACGGCACGGGGGTGTTCCTGCACCGCGACGCCGATGATCTCACGCATTTCGCGTTTCCCCCGCAGCTCGGGCGCTACATCGTGGAGAAGGGTTCCATCGCGATCGACGGCGTGTCGCTGACGGTCGCGAGCGTCTCGCCGGAGGAACTGACGATCGCGCTGATTCCGACGACGCTGTCGCTGACCACGCTCGGCCGCACCGAACCGGGTGACGTCGTGAACCTCGAGGTGGACGTCCTCGCCAAGTACGTCGAGAAGCAGACCGCCGGTGGAGCAGCGTCGCTTCCGGTGGACAATGGCGGTGGCAAGGAGGACGGGTGAGCATGACAGAGACGTCAGAGACGTCAGCGGCGTCGCAGGCGGGTGCACCGGCCGGATTCGACATCGAGTCGATCGAGCTGGCCATCCAGGACATCGCCGACGGTAAGGCCGTGGTCGTCGTCGACGACGAGGACCGCGAGAACGAGGGCGATCTGATCTTCGCCGCGGAGAAGGTGACGCCGGAGCTGCTGGCGTTCATGGTGCGGTACACGTCCGGCTACGTGTGCGTGTCGCTGACCGGTGAGGATTGTGATCGGCTCGATCTGCCGCCGATGTTCCACACCAACCAGGACGTGCGCGGCACGGCGTACACCGTCACGGTCGACGCCGGAGAGGGCATCGGCACGGGCATCTCCGCCACCGACCGGGCGCACACGATCTCGCTGCTGGCGGACCCGTCGACAGGGCCGAAGGACTTCAAGCGCCCCGGACACGTCGTTCCGCTGCGCGCCAAGGACGGCGGCGTGCTGCGCCGCCCCGGTCACACGGAGGCCGGCGTCGACCTCGCGCGCTTGGCGGGGCTGGCTCCGGCGGGCGTGCTGTGCGAGATCGTGTCGCAGAAGAACGACGGCGACATGGCCAAGCGGGACGAGCTCGAGGTGTTTGCCGCCGACCACGACCTGCGGCTGATCACGATCGCGGATCTGATCGCCTACCGCAGGCGCATGGAGAAGCAGGTCGAGCGGGTCGCCGAGGCACGGATCCCGCTCGCCGCGGGCACGTTCCGCGCGATCGGCTACGACAGCCTGCTCGACGGCATCGAGCACGTCGCGTTCGTCTACGGCGACATCGGCGACGGTGAGGACGTGCTGGTCCGGGTGCACTCCGAATGCCTGACCGGCGACGTGTTCGGCTCGCTGCGTTGCGACTGCGGCCCGCAGCTGCAGGCAGCTCTCGAGGCCGTGGCGGCCGAGGGGCGCGGCATCGTGCTCTACATCCGCGGTCACGAGGGCCGGGGTATCGGGTTGCTGCACAAACTGCAGGCGTACCAGCTGCAGGACGACGGAGCCGACACGGTCGACGCGAACCTTCAGCTGGGCGTGCCCGCCGATGCGCGGGACTACGGCACGGGCGCGCAGATCCTCACCGACGTCGGGGTGCGGTCGATGCGGCTGCTGACCAACAATCCGACCAAGCGGGTCGGGCTGGAAGGCTACGGCCTGCGCGTGACGGGCCGGGTGGCGCTGCCGGTGTCGCCGAACCCGGAGAACCTGCGGTACCTGCAGACCAAGCGCGACCGCATGGGCCACGAGCTGGCGCAACTGGAGAACGCGGACGACGTCGGCGCGGGCTTGATCGAGTTTGGCGAGGCCGCAACCGGCGCCGTCGGCACGGGAACGGAAGACGGTGGTGGAGCGCCGTGAGTGGCGAAGGACGGCCGGACGAGAACGTCGAGGGGCTGCGCGAGTGCGAGAATCTGCGGCTCGCCGTCGTGGCCACCCGCTGGCACACGACGATCACCGACAGCCTGCTGGAGAACGCGCTGCACGCGGCGTCGGAGGCGAACCTGGCCGATGAACCGACGGTGGTGCGCGTGGCGGGTGCGGTGGAGCTGCCCGTCGTGGCGCAGGCGCTGGCCAGGGGACACGACGCCGTCGTGGCGCTCGGCGTGGTGATTCGCGGCGGCACGCCGCACTTCGATTACGTGTGCGATGCCGTCACGGCAGGTCTGACGCGGGTGGCGCTCGACGAGTCGACGCCCGTCGGCAACGGTGTGCTGACGTGTGACACCGAGCAACAGGCCCTGGACCGTGCCGGTCTGGCCGACTCGGTGGAGAACAAGGGACGGGAGGCCACCGTCGCCGCGCTGACCACCGCGGGCGTGCTGCGTGGCCTGCGCCAGCCGTGGACCGAACGGGGCTTCGTGTGAACGCGGGTGACCAGATGACCGCACATTCCGGCGATGGCGTGACCGGCGACGACGTGGTCGTGGCCCGGCCGCGGCGGACCGCGTGGATGGGTATCTCCCTCGGGATCGCGCTGCTCGCGGTGTTCACGGTCGTGGCCGTGTTGCTGCGCGGCTCCGACAGCGGGGCGATCTTCCACCTCAGCGACCAGATCGCGATGGTGTTCGTGGGCCTGCTGCTGGGCCTGGCGTGCGCGTCGTTCGGCACGCCGAAGGTGCGCGCCGACTCCCGCGGCATCGACGTGCGCAACGTCGGCACCACCCGGCATTTCGAATGGGACCAGGTGCTGTCGGTGAGTTTCCCGGACGGCGCCTCGTTCGCCCGCCTCGAGCTGCCCGACGACGAGTACTACCCGCTGCTCGCGGTGCAGGCCGTCGACCGGGACCGCGCCGTGACGGCCGTGCGCGGGCTGCGCAGGCTGCACCGGCGCGCCCGGGAGGACTGATCAGCGCGGGCGCGTCACCGGTGGCGCGCCCGCGCTGATGGGGTCAGAGGTCGACGTCGACGACGACGGGCGCGTGGTCGGACGGGCTCTTGCCCTTGCGTTCCTCGCGGTCGACGTAGGCGTCCGAGACGGCGCCCGCGACGGTGGCGTCGGCGTACACCAGGTCGATCCGCATGCCCTTGTTCTTGGGGAAGGCCAGCTGGCGGTAGTCCCAATAGGTGTACGGGTGGTCGTATTTCAGCGGCCGGGGCACGACGTCGGTCAGCCCGGCGTCCCGCAGCGCGGCCAGCGCCTTGCGCTCGCGCTCGGTGACGTGCGTCGATTCGGCGAACAGCGCGATGTCCCACACGTCGTCGTCGGTGGGGGCGATGTTGAAGTCCCCGAGGACGGCGAGCGGCCGTGCCGGGTCCGCCGCGGTGTCCGCGGCCACCGTGTGGCTGAGCGTCGCGAGCCAGTCGAGCTTGTAGTCGTAGTGTGCGTGCCCGGGTTCGCGGCCGTTGGGTACGTACACCGACCAGACGCGCACGCCGCCGCAGGTCGCGCCGATCGCGCGGGGTTCGACCGCGCCGTCGTAGGCGGGCTGGCCGGGGAGGTCGCGTACGACGTCGTCGAGCCCGGCCTTCGACAGGATCGCCACGCCGTTCCAGCGGCCGGTGCCGTGGGAGGCGATCTCGTAACCGAGTTCGCGTACCTGGTCGGTGGGGAAGGCGTCGTCGGTGCACTTGAGTTCCTGCAGGCACAGCACGTCCGGCCGGGCCGAGTCGAGCCAGGCGAGCAGCCGGGGGAGACGGGCGGTGACCGAGTTGACGTTCCAGGTGGCGATCCGCATGCGGGCAGCCTCGCACAACGAGGTCGATGTATAATGACCTATACGGCACCGCTGTGGTGGCCGTGTCCCTCGCCGCTGTCCGGCGTGGCACGCCGGTCACCGTCCCATACATGCCCGGACGTGGGAGGTCGGCTCGGGCAGGGTGGCCACCGTCGGGTATCCACGGCGGCTGTCCTCGGCTCCGCCGCGGACACCACCGGTTAGAGCGCCAGCAGGCCCGCCACCACCTCGTCGACCCGGCTCGCCACGACGTGGGGGCGTTCGACCAGCGGAGTGAGATCACCTTCGAGGCGCGAGGCGAACCCTGCGAGCAGGCCGGCCTTCACTGCGCCGTGCGTGTCCCACGAGTGCACGGCCACCAGTGCCGTGTCCCCGGGCGTGGCGCCGGCCTGCTCGCACGCCCAGTGGTACACGCGCGCCGGCGGTTTGAACGAGCGGACGGCCTCGGCGGAGAGGACGCCGCGCAGTCGCCCGCTCATCCCGTGTCTGTCGAGAATGGACTCCAGGATGCCGGCGCTGCCGTGGGTGAAGCCGTAGGCGGGCACCTGTGCCTCCGCGAGCAGGGTGAACGCGGTCTCCGCCTCGGGGTGCAGCGGGAGGTCGCCGAAGCCGTCGAGGATGTGGGCGATCGCATCGTCGGTCAGCGTGTGGCCGGACGTGATCGCGAGCTGCGCCGCGGCGACGGCACGGAACGGCGGTGCCTCGCCGGCGAGGGTGTACGCCATGCCGTCGCGCAGCGTGCGCGCGAAGAACAACTCCAGCTCGTGGCCCGGCCTGCCCGTCTCGACGAACCGCTCCCGCAACGGCTCCAGCTGTACCAGCGTCTCGAACACGTCGAACAGCACCACCGACGGCCGCCTCGGCACAGCGCGTTCCATGTCGGCCAGGCTACGTTGCGGCCCCGGGCGCCGCGAGGTGATCGCACGGGAACCGGACCGGCCTCGCGTTCCCACACGGCGCGGCCACCCGGCGGACCCCGCACTCTGCTCTCTGCGTCGCGCACCCCGCACCCGCGACGTCGCAGGGTCGTGACCCGTGGCCCCTGACCAGGGTGTCGGCGGGTCGCCATAGAGTGGAGCCCGTGGCTGACCCGTCGACCTACCGGCCCGCCCCTGGGAGCATTCCGGACGAACCGGGCGTGTACAAGTTCCGCGACGAGCGGCGCCGCGTCATCTACGTCGGCAAGGCGAAAAGCCTGCGCAGTCGGCTGAACTCCTACTTCGCCGACCTCGCGGGGCTGCACCCGCGTACCCGGCAGATGGTCACCACGGCGGCGAGTGTCGAATGGACCGTCGTCTCCACGGAGGTCGAGGCGCTCCAGCTCGAATACAACTGGATCAAGGAGTTCGACCCGCGGTTCAACGTCCGCTACCGCGACGACAAGAGCTACCCGGTGCTGGCGGTGACACTGAACGAGGAGTTCCCCCGGCTGCACGTCTACCGCGGGCCGCGGAAGAAGGGTGTGCGCTACTTCGGCCCGTACGCCCACGCGTGGGCGATCCGCGAGACGCTCGACCTGCTGCTCCGTGTGTTCCCCGCCCGCACGTGCTCGAACGGGGTGTTCCGCCGGCACGCTCAGATCGGCAGGCCCTGCCTGCTCGGCTACATCGACAAGTGCTCCGCCCCGTGTGTCGGCCGCGTCACCGCCGACGAGCACCGCGCGATCGTCGACGACTTCTGCGACTTCCTCGCCGGCAGCACCGACAAGATGGTGCGCAGGCTCGAGAAGGCGATGGCGGAGGCCTCGGAGGGGCTGGAGTTCGAACGCGCCGCCCGGCTGCGCGACGATCTCGCCGCGCTGCGCCGCGCGATGGAGAAACAGGCCGTCGTGCTGGGCGACGGCACGGACGCCGACGTCGTCGCGTTCGCCCACGACGAGCTCGAGGCGGCCGTCCAGATCTTCCACGTGCGCGGCGGCCGGGTGCGCGGCCAGCGCGGCTGGGTGATCGACAAGGTCGAGGAGATGGACGTCGCGGCACTGGTCGAGCAGTTCCTCAGCCAGTTCTACGCCGAACAGCTCGACCTGGCCCGGGAGGCGCCGGGAGGCGGCGGGCCGACCGTGCCGCGCGAGGTGCTGGTGCCCGAGCTGCCTGCAGACGCCGAGGCCATGACCGACTGGCTGTCGGAACTGCGCGGCTCGCGGGTCCGCCTGCGGGTGCCGCAGCGGGGCGACAAGCGCGCGCTCGCCGACACGGTGGAGCGCAACGCCAAGGAGGCGTTCTCCCAGCACAAACTCCGCCGCGCGGGTGACCTCACCGCCCGGTCCGCGGCACTGCAGGAGCTGCAGGAGCACCTCGCTCTCGACACGGCGCCGCTGCGGATCGAATGCGTCGACATCAGCCACACGCAGGGCACCGACGTCGTTGCATCGCTCGTCGTGTTCGAGGACGGCGTGCCACGCAAGACCGAGTACCGCCGGTTCGCGCTTCGCGAGGCCGCCGACGAGGGCGACGTTGCGGCGATCGCCGAGGTCGTCCGGCGCCGGTTCGCCCGCTATCTCAAGGAGACGGCCGACAGCGGCAACGGCGAGACCGCCGGGGACGCCGGCACCGCGGACGCGACGCCGGGGGAACCGGCCCCCGCCGGTATTGCGCCTGCGGAAACCGACGGCGCGCAGGACGGCCCGCCGGGGATCGATCCGGAGACGGGCAAGCCGAAGAAGTTCGCCTACCCGCCGAATCTGCTGGTCGTCGACGGCGCCGGACCGCAGGCGACGGCGGCGTCCGACGTCCTCGCCGAGCTCGGCATCACCGACGTGGCCGTGGTCGGCCTCGCCAAACGCCTCGAAGAGGTCTGGCTGCCGTCCGACGACGAGCCGGTCATCCTGCCGAGGACCTCGGACGCGCTGTACCTTCTGCAGCGAGTGCGCGACGAGGCGCACCGGTTCGCCATCCGGTACCACCGGGAGAAGCGCGGCAAACGGGTGCAGGCCTCCGAGCTGGACGGGGTGCCGGGACTCGGGCAGGCGAGGAAGTCGGCCCTGATCAAGCACTTCGGTTCGGTGAAGAAGCTCAAGCAGGCCAGTGTCGACGACATCGCACAGGTGCCGGGCTTCGGGAAGCGGACCGCCGAGGCCGTGCACACGGCGCTCACAGGGGGACAGAACATGGAGCGAGGGGAGTCAGACCAGTGAACAGTGCGGCAGCCGACAGAGCCGACGCGGCCGACGAGGACGGCCGGGGCTCGGGCATGGAGGTCGCGGTCGTCACCGGCCTGTCCGGGGCCGGCCGGAGCACGGCGGCGAAATGCCTGGAGGACCTGGGCTGGTTCGTCGTGGACAACCTGCCGCCGGAACTGATCTCGACCATGGTCGAGCTCGGCGCGCAGTCGCGGGGTGCGATCACGAAGGTCGCGGTCGTGATGGACGTGCGGTCGCGGGCGTTCACCGACGACCTGGCTTCGGTCATCAAGGGTCTGGACATGCGCGGGTACAAGCCGCGAGTCCTGTTCCTGGAGGCGACCGACGCGGTGTTGATCCGCCGGTTCGACCAGGTGCGGCGGGGACATCCGATGCAGGGGGACGGCAGGCTCGTCGACGGCATCGGCGCCGAGCGGGCGCTGCTGGAACCGCTGCGGGCCGAGGCGGACCTGCTGCTGGACACCTCGTCGCTGTCGGTGCACGATCTGCGCGCCAAGATCGAGGACGCGTTCGGCAGCGAGGCGTCCGCGCAGACCCGGGTGACAGTGCTCTCGTTCGGCTACAAGTACGGTCTGCCGATGGACTCCGACCTCGTAATGGACGTGCGGTTCCTGCCCAACCCGTTCTGGATCCCCGAGCTGCGGGACCACAGCGGCCTGGACACCGAGGTGCGCAATTACGTGCTCGGCCAGGAGGGGGCGGAGGAGTTCCTCGACCGCTATCAGGACCTGCTGCGGTTGATCGGTGCCGGATACAAGCGCGAGGGCAAGCGGTACCTGACGCTCGCGATCGGTTGCACCGGCGGCAAGCACCGCAGCGTGGCGATCTCGGAGGAACTCGCGAACCGGCTGTCCAAAGAGGATGGAACGGCCGTGAAGGTGGTGCACCGGGACCTGGGCCGGGAGTGAACACGGAGATGCGCGCGGTCGCCCTGGGCGGGGGTCACGGTCTGCACGCCACGCTGACGGCGTTGCGGCGGCTCACCGACGACGTCACGGCGGTGGTCACGGTCGCCGACGACGGCGGATCGTCGGGACGGCTGCGCCGCGAACTCGGCCTGCTGCCGCCGGGAGACCTGCGGAAGGCGCTGGCCGCACTGGCCGCGGCGGACGACGGCGGCGCGCGGTGGGCCGAGGTGTTCCAGCACCGGTTCGGCGGTAGCGGCGCGCTGACCGGCCACGCGGTCGGCAACCTGCTGCTGGCCGGGTTGTTCGAGGTGCTGGGCGACCCCGTGGCCGGGCTCGACGAGGCGGCCCGGCTGCTGGGCGTCTCCGGCCGCGTGCTGCCGATGTCGACCGACCCGCTCGACATCGAGGCCGAGGTCACCGGCCTCGAACCCGACGGCGCGGTGAGCCGCATCCGCGGGCAGGTCGCCGTCGCCAGCACCCCGGGGCAGGTCCAGCGCATCACCCTGCACAGCGTGGTGCCGGCCGACAGTCCGGGAGCGGGCGCAGGCGTGACGCCCGCAGTGACGCCCCCGCAGGCGTGCCGGGAGGCCGTCGACGCCGTGCTGTCCGCGGACGCGGTGTTCCTCGGCCCGGGGTCGTGGTTCACGAGCGTGCTGCCGCACCTGCTCGTGCCCGAGCTGCACGACGCGCTCGTGAAGACGTCCGCCACGAAGATCGTCATTCTCAACCTGGTGCCGCAGCCGGGGGAGACGGCGGGCTTCTCACCCGAACAGCACCTGGACGTACTCTTCCAGCACGCTCCCCGGCTCGGAGTGGACGCCGTGATCGCCGACCGCGATTCGGTGCCAACGCCGGCGCGGCTGCGTTCGGCGGCCGCGGCGCTGGGCGGGCGTGCACATCTGGCGTCGATCGCCGCCCCCGGTGCGGTGGGGCGGCACGATCCGGATGCGCTGGCCGGTTGTGTGCGAGACGCGCTCGGTGCGACGAGCGCGAAGGAGGGGCTCTCATGGCGATGACCGCTGCGGTCAAGGACGAACTCAGCCGGCTCGAGCTGACCAAGGTGAGCCCACGGCGGTCCGAGGTCGCGGCGATGCTGCGGTTCGCGGGCGGGCTGCACATCGTGGCGGGCCGGGTCGTCGTCGAGGCGGAACTCGACACCGGTTCGGTGGCCCGGCGGCTCCGTAAAGAGGTCCACGAGCTGTACGGGCATCAGGCCGAAGTGCACATGATCACCTCGGGTGGGCTGCGCAAGGGCAACCGGTACGTGGTGCGCGTGGTCAAGGACGGTGAAGGGCTCGCGCGGCAGACCGGCCTGATCGATCAGCGCGGCCGCCCGGTGCGCGGTCTGCCCGCGCCGGTGGTGTCCGGCGGGATCGCCGATGCCGAGGCTGCGTGGCGCGGGGCGTTCCTGGCCCACGGTTCGCTGACCGAACCGGGACGCTCGTCGTCGCTCGAGGTCACGTGCCCCGGACCGGAGGCTGCGCTGGCGCTCGTCGGCGCGGCGCGCAGGCTGGGCATCCAGGCCAAGTCGCGGGAGGTGCGCGGGGCCGACCGGGTCGTGGTCAGGGACGGCGACGCCATCGGCGCGCTGCTGACCCGCCTGGGTGCGCATTCGAGCGTGCTGGCGTGGGAGGAGCGGCGCATGCGCCGCGAGGTGCGGGCGACCGCGAACCGCCTCGCCAACTTCGACGACGCCAATCTCCGCCGATCGGCCAGGGCCGCCGTGGCTGCGGCCGCCAGGGTGGAGCGGGCCATGGAGATCCTGGGCGAGGACGCCCCGGACCACCTGCTCACGGCGGGCAGGCTGCGGGTCTCCAACCGGCAGGCCTCGCTCGAAGAGCTCGGTCAGCTCTCCGACCCGCCGATGACGAAGGACGCCGTCGCGGGCCGGATCCGCAGGCTCCTCGCCATGGCGGATAAGAAGGCGGCCGATCTGGGTATCCCCGATACGGAGTCGGCTGTGACCGCGGAGATGCTCGACGAGGAAGTGTGACTACGCGCACGTTACCCGGGCCGCGCGGCGACCGTGATCTCGTAACGTAGCGGTTGCGCGGCCGAGCCACGGCCGGAAACGCGGCGCCCCGACGCTCGGGGGCGAACGGTTCGTACCTCATCCCGGAAAGCCGCCCGCGGCGGAACACGATCGGGTTCGACGAAAGGGGGCATCACGTGCACGCGACCGGTACAGGCTTCGACGGCACCGAACTCGCCGTCTCACCCGAGATCGGGACGTGGCTCGAACACCGGTCCGGCCGAGCCGACGATTGGACGGCCGCGGACCTCGTGACCGCCAAGCGCGGGCGCACCGTGAGCGTGGTGATCCCGGCCAGGGACGAGGACGAGACGGTCGGCGGGATCGTGCGCACGATCCGCACCGAACTGGTCGAGCGGGAGCCCCTCGTCGACGAGATCCTCGTGGTCGACTCGCACTCGCAGGACGCGACCGCCGAGGTCGCCGCGGACGCGGGTGCCGCCGTGGTCGCGCAGGACGACGTGCTGCCCGCGCTGCCGCGCCACCGGGGCAAGGGTGATGCGCTGTGGAAGGGTCTCGCGGCCAGCCACGGCGACCTGGTGGTGTTCGTCGACGGCGACCTCTACGACTTCACCGCGGGGTACGTGACCGGCCTGCTCGGGCCGCTGCTCACCCGGCCAGACGTCGACTACGTCAAGGGCTTCTATCATCGCCCGCTCGCCGGGGAGGGGCGCAGGGAGGTCGACGGCGGGGGCCGCGTCACCGAGCTCGTCGCGCGGCCGCTGCTGAACATGTTCTGGCCGCAGCTGTCCGGGTTCGTGCAGCCGTTGGCGGGCGAGTACGCGGGCCGGCGCGAGGTGCTGGAGGCCATCCCGTTCGTCACGCACTACGGCGTCGAGATCGGCCACCTCATCGACCTGGTGGAGTGGCGGGGCCTCGACGCGCTCGCCCAGGTCGATCTGGGACACCGCACGCACCGGCACCAGACCACGCAGGCGCTGGGCCGCATGTCCGCGCAGATCATCCTGACGATGCTGGACCGCCTGACCCGGCACGGCCGGCTGTCGATGCCGGTGCCGCCCGCGACGTTGCTGGCCCAGTTCCAGCGCAGCGTGACCGGACCGGGCAGCGGTGTCGAGCGGGACCTGGTGCTGACCGACCTGACCCTCGAGGAGCGCGATCCGCTCGCGGCCGTCACCCGCGACACCGGCGACGCCGGGGGCGGCGACGTGGCCGCGCCGACGTCGGAGTGCGGCGGCGCTCTGCGCCGGACGGCCTGACCCGCGAGGCGGCTGACGGGCGCGGCATCCGGACGTCACCGGTCCGATCCCGCGCCGCGCCCGGGGGCCTGCGCGGGAGTCAGGGGCCGGGTTGCTAGCTTCCTGACGTGCTCGCTCCCGCGCTGTTGAAGCGCCGTGCCCTCGAACTCGGCCGCCATCACTGGCTCTTCCTCGTGGTGTTCGTCGCCGGTCTCGGCCTGCGTGCGGCCGCCTGGTTGGCGTACCCGCCCGCGTTGCTGTACGGCGATTCGTTCCGATACCTGGACAACGTCGGCACGCATAACCCGACCGGCCTGCACCCGATCGGCTACGACCTGTTCGTCCTCGAACCCGTGCTGGCGGTCGGCGGGCTGGGTCTCGTGTCGTTCCTGCAGCACGTCGTCGGCTTGGGCTGCGGCCTCGCGCTCTACGCACTGGCCCGCCGGCTGGGGGTGCGCCGGAACTGGCTGGCGGCACTGGCGGCGGCACCGGTCCTGCTCGATGCCTACGAGGTGCAGATCGAGCAGATGATCATGTCGGACGTCTGGTTCCAGGTCATCCTGGTCGCGGTGCTGTGGCTGCTGCTCGGCACGAAGCGCGGCGGACAGCCGCCGGTGTGGGCGACCGCCGTGGCGGGTGTGCTGTTCGGCGTCGCGGTGATCTTCCGGATGGTCGCGCTGCCGCTCGCGTTGCCCGCCGTGGTGTTCCTGCTCATCGCGGGCGGCGTCTGGCGGCGCTGGGGTACCTGGGCGGCGTGGCGCACGATCCTCGTGCGGGTCGCCACGCTCCTGCTGCCGTTCGCGCTCGTGGTCGTCGGCTACGGCGCCTACTACGCGAGCTGGTCGGGTCACTTCGCGCTCAGCCCGTCGACCGGCAACGTGCTCTACGCCCGAGGCGCCGTGGTGGCCGACTGCCAGAACCTGGAGCTGGCGGAGCGGCTGCGCCCCGCGTGCCCCGACGAGCCGCTGGACGAGCGGATGGGCAGCGACCGGTACGCGCACATCGGCGCGGACGACGAGTGGCGGGCGCAGTGGCCGGAGGGCACGAACATCGTCCGGATCCAACAGGACTTCGGCAAGGAGGTCATCCGGCAGCAGCCGTTCGACGTCGCCGTCGCGATCATGACCGACTTCCTCAAGGGCTTCCGGGGCTGGCGCGTCGACACCCCGGGTGACGTCTCGGTGGAACGCTGGCACTTCCAGTCCACGTACCAGTTCTACAACCACGAGGAGAAGAGCCGGGAGTACGCGCTCCGCTACAGCGGCGAGGAGCCCGAGTCGCGGCCGACGCTGGGCACGGCGCTGCGCTGGTACCAGCTGTTCGGCGGCTTCACACCGGGCAACGTGCTCGGTGTGGCGCTACTGCTCGCGCTGGCCGCCGGTCTCGGGGTGACCCGCAGGGCACGGGCCAGCGGCCTGCGCTCGGCGATGTTGTTGCCTGCCGGCATGGCACTGGTGTCGCTCGGTGGCGCCGCGGCGTTCGAGTTCTCGTGGCGCTATCAACTGCCCGGCATCACGCTGCTGCCGTTGGCGGGCGTGCTCGCCCTGACGGCGTTGCTGCGGCACCGGAAGCGGCGTGACGCCGATCCGGTCGGCGTACCCGCGCCCGACGGCGGTCCCATGGACGGCGCCGGACAGCGGCACTCCGGTGGCAACGGGCGGGTCGGTCCGGCTGCGGGTGACGGCAACGGCGTCGGAAAGGGCAACGGCGTCGGGAACGGGGCCGCTCACGGCGACGGCGCCGTGAGCGGTAACGGTCACCGCGAGCCCGCGCACGGATCCACCGGCGAGGCGGCAGCCGAGTCCCCGGACGACGAGACCGGCCGGGGCGAGGTTCCCGCGGAGACCGGCCCGGAACGGGGTTGATCCGGCCGACGCGGAAACGACCCTCGCCGGTCCGGCAACCGGTGGGCCCGAAGAAGACGGGAGCGCGGTTCCCCGCCGGAAGCGGCGCGGCGCGGCTGCCTTAACCTCACACCGTGCGAGCTGACGAGACGACCGCCGACCCCGACGAGGGGCTCGCGCGCCGGCTGAAGGCACTCGCGTGCACCGCGCCGTTGCACGACCTGGACGCGCGTAAGTCCAAGCTCGACTGGGCCGATGCGACCGTCTACCAGATGGCCGAGATCGGGCTGCACACGATCGACCAGGTCACGATCGCGATGGACTTCGACACCGGCGCCGACCACCACCAGGTCACCCGCCGGCTGCTGCCGTTCATCGCGGCGCAGGCGCCCGATCGCACCACCGACGAGCACACGCGGGTGGCCCGGTGGGTGCTCGACAACCTGATCAACGTCGGCACCACCGATCGCGGGTTCCGCCGCGTGTACGGAGCCGTCGACGCCGACGGGCGGTACCGCAGGCGGGCGTTCGACTTCAAACTGCTCGTCGAACTGGCCGCGCCGGACGGCGAGGTGTACCTGCGTGCGACGGACGAGGCGATCAACGTGCTCGTCGGTGCGCTGGACACCGACGTCGAATCGGCCCACATCGCCGCCGAGGTCAAACTCGAGAACCTGATCACGCGCGGCAGGCTGGCCGACGCGAAGCTCGCCGCGGAGCAGGCGCGCTACCGCACCGTGCAGTACGGCGAGATCCTGCGCGCCAAGCTCGACGCGACCCGGCGTGACGTGCGGTCGGTCGACTGGGAGCGGGAGTTGCCCGAGCTGCTCGACTCCGCGCTGACGCACATCGAATCCCGGTTCCGCGCGGAGACGGCGATCCTGAAGAACATCACGGCCGCCAGGGACGAGGCGGAGGACCCCGACCACAAGCGCCGTGCCGCCGAGCTCGTCGACATCGTGGCGGACTGCATCCGCAGGCACACCCAGCTGCAGAACCGGTTGCAGGCGGCGGGTGCGGTGTTTCGCGCCGAACAGGACCGGCAGCAGTTCTCCGGCCCGGCTCAGCGCGCCGCCGTCGACGTGTTCGGGCAGTTGCTCACGCCGACCCTGGACCTGCCGCTGGCCGACGCCCTCGCGCCCGTCGAGGCGTACTTCCGGGCGGGGACCGGAACCACGGTGCCGAGCGTGCCGTCCCTGCCGTCGCTGGTGTCGCTGCTGCTGCGGCCCGCTCCGGAACGCGAGCACGTCGTGGGTGAGGTGCCGGATCCCGAGCTGCAACCGGCCGAGGACACCGACGCGTTCACCGACGAGCAGTGGCGGCAGGCCGATGCGCTGCTCGACCTGCCCGAGGTGCCGCGGCGGCTCTCCGGCCTGCTGGAGGAGGCCCGCAGCGCCGACCCGGCCGTCGCGCGGCTCGTCGCCCTGCGTGCCGTGCACGCGTACGGTCCCGAGGTCGGCGGTGCGCTGCGGCAGTCGCAGGGGTCGGTGCTGCTGGCCGTCGACGACGGCACCGAACTGGACGACCCCGAGATCGGCGGTGCCGACCTGCTGCTGATGGCCGCGGTCGTCGACGGCGACCCCGCGGGTGAGGACCCCGGCACCGGCGAGACCGGCACGGAAGCCGATGAGCCCGCGGGCGACGGCGAGGACCAGGCGGGCAGCGGCGGAGCGGAGCGCGAGCCCGCGCTGTTCGACGACACCGAGGCCATCGACGACACCGAGGCCATCGAGGACACCGAGGCCATCGACGACACCGAGGCCATCGAGGAGGCTGCTCTGTGAGCACGGGACATGCGTCGGCCGACGCCGAGGCGGCGGCGCGGCTGCTCGCCTTCGGCATGCGGCCCAAACTCGTGCCGGGACGGGACGTGGTCTACGCGGACCTCGTGCGGCGTTACGGCGAGGACAGCGCGTTCAAGCAGCTCACCCACTCCGTGGCGGCGGGGCTGGGACTGCTGGTGCTCGAGGTGAACGCCCAGGCGGGCGCGGTGCTGGCCGCCACCGACGAGTCGATCTTCGAGATCAAGATGGACAGCTACGCGCGGCAGTCGAAGATCCGGGAACGGCGAGACACGGAGAAGGTCCTGCACGGGCTCATCCACCTGGCGACGGCGGCGCTGGGATATCCGAGACCCGACGACCTGGCCAACGACACCTACATCGGCAGGGTGAGTGTCGAGCAGGTGGACGGGGTCGTGCGGGAGGCGTGCCGGATCCTCGACGAACGGGCCGCGGCGAACACCGACCCGCTCGCCGACGCGCCGGAACTGGAACAGGCGTGGCGCGCGTACGCCCGCAGGCCCGCCGCCGCGGCGACCAAGGACGGCAGGCTCGCCCCGGACACCACGCGCGGGATGGTGACGCGGGCGCTACGGTTCCTGGCCGAGCAGGGATTCCTCGTCCCGGTGAGTTCCGAGCAGGGCGGGACGTACCGGACGACGCCGCGTTACCAGGTGCAGGTGCGCGAGCTGGCGGCCGACGCCGCGTTCGACGAGCTGCTCGCACTCGGGGTCGTCTCGGTCCCGGGTGAGGGTTCGACGCTGCGGGCGTCGGCCACCGACACGCTGTAGGGGAGTGGATGTACGAGCTGTCGCGGGTGCGGCTGCACTCGGTGGGCCCGAGCGGTGCGCGGTACCAGGACGTCGTGCTGGACTTCTCCGGCGTCGGCGACGTGGTGGCCACGCCGACACAGGATGCGCTGTTCGGCGCGGGCATCCACCATGCCGAGGGCGGGCCGCCGCGTCGCCCGTCACCGGCGAGCGTGCTGTTCCTGGAGAACGGCGGCGGGAAGTCGGTGCTGATCAAGCTGATCTTCTCGGTGATGCTGCCGGGCAGGCGGCAGGTCGTCGGCACGACCAACACACGCGTGCTGGAGAAGTTCGTCGGCTCGAAGGACGTCGCGCACGTGGTGCTCGAATGGCAGCACGTGGAGACGGGCGAGCGGTTGATCACCGGCAAGGTCTCCGAGTGGCGCGGCCACGTGGCCTCGTCGGACCCGGCCAATCTGGTCGACTCGTGGTACTGCTTCCGCCCCGGTGCGGACGTCGGCCTGGAGTCGCTGCCGCTGACCGCCGAGGGCAAACTGCTGACGATGTCCGGGTTCCACGACTGGATGACGTCGCTGCACGGGGACGTGCCCGAACTGCAG
The DNA here is from genome assembly GCF_014195435.1 of Prauserella sediminis. Taxonomy (NCBI): domain Bacteria; kingdom Bacillati; phylum Actinomycetota; class Actinomycetes; order Pseudonocardiales; family Pseudonocardiaceae; genus Prauserella; species Prauserella sediminis. The sequence continues at coordinate 83,514 of NZ_JACIBS010000007.1, forward strand.
CTGTTCTGGACCCGCAGGCACCACGAGTGGACCGAGCGGCTCGACCAGCTCGGCCTGGACACCGAGTTGTTCCGCTACCAGCGCGCCATGAACGCGGGCGAGGGTGAGGCGGCGGACGCGTTCGCGTTCAACACCGACGAGGCCTTCGTCGAATTCCTGCTCCGTGCGGTGATCACCGAGGACGAGCCGAAGGACCTCGCCGACGTCGTGGTCACCTACGCCGACAATCTCGCCCAGCGCGGTGAGCTGATGACCGAGCGGGACTTCGTGGCCGGTGCTCTCGATGCGCTCACGCCGCTGATCGACGAGGAGAAGCTCGCGGCGGCGGCGCGGAAGCTCGCCGACGCGGCCCGCGCGGAACTCGAGACCCTCGCCGGTGAGGTCGCGGGTAGGAACGCCGCCGAGTCCGAACGGCTCGAGACGCTGACCGCGCACGTGCAGGAGGTCTCCGACGCCGAACGGCTCGCCGAGGGTGATCATCGGCGCAAGCAGGCCGTGCTCACCGAGTTGCGCAGGCAGGTCGCGGCGATGCTGCGGGAGGAGGCGCAGGCCGAATCCGAGCGCATCGACGCCGAGCTCACGGAGGCGAAGACCCTCGCGGAGGCGTGGCGGGAGACCGGAACCGTGCTGACGCACCTGGGCGCCACGCGGAAGGCCGCCGACATCCGTGAGCTCGTCGGCAGCAGGGAGGAGAAGGCGCGGCCCGCGCTGGAGGCGAAGAACGCCGCCGCGACGGCGCTGGCGCGCGGCCTGCTCGGCCTGGCGCGGGAAGCCCAGCAGCAGGCTGAAGAGGCGGACCGGCAGGCGACCCAGCTGCAGGCCGAGGCCGAGGACGCGCAGCGGGAACGGGACGAGGCGACCTCGGCGGCCGCGAACCGCCGCGCCGAGGCCGACGGGCTGACCGCACGGCTGGACGAGGTGCGGGCGGAGATCGCGCAGGCGACCGCCGACGGGTTGGTGAGCCACGGTGCGGACGTCGCCGAGGCGGCCCGGACGGCCGCGGCCGAGGGCGAGGAGGCGACCGCCGAGCTGGCCAGGAGGGAAGCGGAACTGGAGCGCGTCGCCGAGGAGCTCGGCGCCGCCCAGACCGCCGCGCACGAGGCGCAGCGGGAGGCCGCGAGCGCCCGCGACCGTGCCCAGCGGGCGGCCGAGGAACTCACGCGCGCGCACCGCCGCACCGACGCGCTCGCCGCGGAGCCGCGGCTGGCCGAGCTGCTCGGCACCGACACCGTCACGCTGGAGACCGACACGCCGGCGGTGCTGGAGCGGCTCGCCGAGGCGCGCGGTGAGGCCGAACGCGAGCAGACGACGCTGCGGATGGAGGAGTCGCGGGACGAACGCGCGCTGGGAGCGCTCGGCTCGGGCGGCCTGTTGCCCGCGCCCGAGGAGCTGCAGGCCGCGCTCGAAGTCCTCGAACAGGCCGGCATCACGGCGTGGTCCGGCTGGCGCTACCTGTCCACGCTCGACGCCTCGACGCGCGCGGACGCGGTGCAGCGGGCACCGCAGCTGGTGTCGGGCGTGCTGCTCAACGACCCGGCCCAGCTCGGCCGTGCCCAGGAGGTCCTGACCGAGCACCGGCTGCTGCCCGGTGCGGCCATCGCCGTGGGCACCACCGCGGCGCTGGCCGACCGTGATCTCGACGAGGCACCCGGGGTCGCGTTCCTCGTGCCGCCGAACCCCGCGATGTACGACGAGGACGCGGCCGACGCGGAACGCGAGGCCATCAGCCGCCGCCAGCACGACCGGCAGCGCCGGCTCGCCGACCTGGAGGAGTCGATCGGCCGCGACGCCGCGCTGACGTGGAAGCTCTCCGCCTGGCGCGAGGACTACCCGCCCGGCAGCATCGCCGTGCTGGCCGAGCAGTCCCAGGAAGCCGAGACGGCACGGGATGCTGCCGAGCGGGCGGCCCAGGAGGCCGAACAGGCCGCCGGGCGGCTCACCGAGAAGCGCGACGCGCTGCGGGAACGGGTCCCGGCGTTGCGGACGGAGGCCCGCCGCGCCGAGGACGCCGCGCGCACGCTCGACGATCTCGCGGGCCGCACCGGCCGGATGGCGCAGTGGACCGAGGAGGCGGAGCGGGCCAGGGAAGCGGCCGGGCTGGGGGACCAGCGCGCCGACGACGCCGCGGCGCGGGCAGCCCGGCTGCGGGAGCAGGCCGCCGAGCACCGGCGCACGGCCGACGGCCACCGGCGTACCGCGACCACCGCACGCGGTGAACTGGCGGAGGTGCCCGGCGGCGGATCCGTGTCGGCCGACGACCCGGTGCCCGCGGAACCGGTCGACGCGCTGCGCCGGGCGTTCACGTCCGCGTCCGAGGCCTACTCCCGGGTCGAAGTGGGCGGTGACCTGCGGGCCGAACTCGAGCAGGCCGAAGCGGCCGAGTCGGCGGCCAGAGCCGCACTGGAGAACCTCGACGAGGACGTGCGCGCCCGTGCGGCCGAGCTCCTCGACACGCCCGACGGCTCGGACTCGTCGGCGCGCGCGGCCGCCCAGGCGCGTGCGGTGCGGACCGTGGAGACCCTGGAGGCCGAACGCACCGAGGTGATCGGCAGGCTCGCCACCCGGACGGCCGAGCTGGAACAGCTGCCCTCACCGTCGGGGCCGCTGGACACGGTGACCCGACCGCGGGACGTCGACCATGGCCGGGAGCTCATCGACGAGGCAGGCGACGAGGTGTCGGCCGCCGCGAGGGAGTGGGAGGAGCTGCAGCAGCGGCACGCGGCCGCGCAGGCCTCCCTCGACGCGGCGAAACAGAGCGCCTCCGGTTTCCGGCTGCTGGCCGAGTCGCTCGCGGCGTACGTACCCGCGGGCGAGCCCGCACGGGCGTTCGACGGTGACGTGGAGGAGGCGCAGGCCCGGGCCACCGAGCTCACCGGACGTCTCACCTCGGCGCAGCAGCAGGTCGACGAGGCCGCCGCACGGGTGCGGGCCGCCGCCGACACGCTGGCGCAGTACGCCACGGAGAAGCGGTTCGAGCAGCTGGACACGCCGGTGCGGCAGCAGGTCGTGTCCGTCCGCCGCGACAGCCTGCCCGAGCACGCGCAGGAGTGGGCCGAGGCGCTGCGGCCGCGGCTGCGGACGCTCACCGACGACCTCGCGCAGATCGACCGCCACCGCTCCGGCATCGTCACCCGGCTGCAGAGCATGGTCGAAGGCGCGATCCGCACGTTGCGCTCCGCGCAGCGGGTGTCGCGGCTGCCCGACGGGCTCGGGGACTGGTCCGGCCAGGAGTTCCTCCGCATCCGCTTCACCGAGCTCGACGACGCCGAACTCGCCACGGCCCTTGGCGAGGTCGTCGACGAGGCGGCGGTCGGCAAGACCGCAGACGGCAGGGACGTCAAACGGGACGGGCTGTCACTGCTGCTGCGCGGGGTCCGCGCCGCGGTGCCGAAGGGCTTCCGCGTGGACATGCTCAAACCGGATTCGGTGCTCCGCACCGAACGCCAGCGGGTATCGGAGATCCGCGACGTGTTCTCCGGCGGCCAGCAGCTCACCGCGGCGATCATCCTGTACTGCACCCTCGCGGCGCTGCGGGCCAACAACCGCGGCCGGATGCGGAATCCGCACTCGGGCGTGCTGTTCCTCGACAATCCGATCGGCCGCGCCTCGGCCGGTTATCTGCTGGAGTTGCAGCGCGCCGTCGCGAGTGCACTGGGGGTGCAGCTGGTCTACACGACCGGCCTGTTCGACGCGGGGGCGCTGTCGGAGTTTCCGCTCATCGTGCGGTTGCGCAACGACGCGGACCTGCGGGCGGGCCGCAAGTACCTGTCGGTCGACGCGACGATGCGCAAGCAACTCGAGGAGCTGCCCGAACCCGACGGCACGGCCCGGCTGACGTCGACCCGGGTGTACACGAAGTCGGCGGCGGGCTGAGCGGCACGCCTCGGGCTGACCGGCCCGTGCTTGTCGGGGACCGCTGGTAGACACGGCCCGTGACCCCGACCATGACCACGGCCGAGCGGCGGGCGCGTCTCGCGTGGCGCCATTTCCTGAGCGCACCCGCCGACAGCGTCGCAGCGATCGCCGAGGGCGTGGTCGCGTTCCACGCCACGGACCCGGCCAGCGTGTACCTCGCCGCGGCGGCCCGCCTCGCCGAGTCCGGACCCGGCGGCCACGCCGTCGATGCGGTCGGCGCGGTGGAACACGCGCTGTACGAGGATCGTTCCGTGCTGCGGATGCTCGGCATGCGCCGCACGATGTTCGTCGTCGGCCGCGGCGTCGCGCCCCTCGTGCAGGCTGGTTGTGCCGTCGACATCGAGCGCAAGCAACGGCGACTGCTGTTGCGCCACCTCGAACAGACCGGTATCCCGCATCTCGACCGTTGGCTGGCCGACGTCGAGGACACCACGGTCGAGGCGCTGCGGGCGCGCGGGACGGCGCGGGCGGCGCAACTGGCCGAGGACGAACCCCGCCTGCGTACCGAGATCGTCATGGCCGCGGGCAAGCCTTACGAATCGACCACCTACATCACCAACCGGGTGCTGTTCCTGCTGGCGGCAGCCGGCCGCATCGTGCGTGGCCGCCCCGGCGGATCGTGGCTGTCCACGCAGTACGAATGGTCGCTCACCGACGACTGGCTACCCGGCGGCATGTCCGGGCCGGAGCCCGAGGAGGCGCGGACCGTGTTGCTGCAGCGGTACCTAAGGGCCTACGGCCCGGTGCGGGAGGCCGACATCCGCTGGTGGACCGGATGGACGGCTGCGCAGACCCGCCGAGCGCTGGCCGGTGCCGCCGCCGCGACGGTCGACCTCGACGGCGCGCCCGCGTTCGTGCCCGCCGGAGACGTCGAACCGACGCTCGAACAGGAGCCGTGGGTGGCGCTCCTGCCCGCGCTCGATCCGACACCCATGGGCTGGAAGGATCGCGACTGGTTCGTCGGGCCGCACCGCCCGGCGCTGTTCGACCGCAACGGCAACATCGGCCCGACGATCTGGTGCGACGGCCGCGTCGTCGGCGGCTGGGCCCACCGGTGGAACGGCGAGGGCACCGCGGGAGAGGTCGCGACGCGGCTGCTGGAGGACGTCGGCGCCGAACGGACGGCACTGGTGGCGGCCGAGGCCGAACGGCTCACGCAACGGTTGTGCACCTGGCTGCCCGATGCCGTGGTCGTGCCGCGCTTCCGGACCCCGGTGGAACGGGAACTGAGTGCGGTCGGCGGGCATCCGGCGTCACCGGGTGACCGGGCGATGTGACCTGAGCGATCTTGAACGATTTCTGCAAGGTTCAAGGTGCGCGACGTCTCGCACGGGGTATCCGGGTATGGCCTGGTCGCCACGCTAGGGTGTGGTCGTCCCAAGGATGTGCAAGCCGGCCTTCGCGCCGGGTCGAGAACACTGTGAGGAGAGAGCAGACGTGACGGTTCGCGTAGGCGTCAACGGCTTCGGCCGGATCGGCCGCAACTTCTTCCGTGCCGCGGCGGCCAGCGGCCACGACATCGAGGTCGTCGCCTTCAACGATCTCGGTGACGTCTCCACGATGGCCCACCTGCTCAAGTACGACAGCGTGCTCGGCCGTTACCCGGAAGAGGTCACCACGTCCGACGAGGGCATCGTCGTCGGCGGCAAGACGATCAAGGCGCTCGCCGAGCGCGATCCCGCGAAGCTGCCGTGGGGCGACCTTGGCGTCGACGTGGTCGTGGAGTCCACCGGATTCTTCACCAACGCCGAGGACGCCAAGGCGCACCTGTCCGGTGGTGCGAAGAAGGTCATCATCTCCGCGCCGGCCAAGGGTGAGGACCTGACCGTCGTGCTGGGCGCCAACGACTCCCTGTACGACGGGTCGCAGGCGATCATCTCGAACGCCTCGTGCACCACGAACTGCCTCGCGCCGCTGGCCAAGGTGCTCAACGACGAGTTCGGCATCGAGAAGGGTCTCATGACGACGACCCACGCCTACACGGCCGACCAGAACCTGCAGGACGGCCCGCACAAGGACCCGCGCCGTGCCCGCGCCGCCGCGCTCAACGTCGTGCCCACCTCGACCGGTGCGGCCAAGGCCATCGGCCTGGTGCTGCCGGAGCTCAACGGCAAGCTGGACGGCTACTCGCTGCGCGTGCCGGTGCCGACCGGCTCGATCACCGACCTGACCGTCAACCTGTCGAAGAAGGCCACGGTCGACGAGATCAACGCCGCCTACAAGGCCGCCGCCGAGGGGCCGCTCAAGGGCATCCTGCGCTACAGCGAGGACCCGATCGTCTCGTCGGACATCGTCAATGACCCGGCATCCTGCGTCTACGACGCGCCGCTGACGAAGGTCATCGACGACCAGGTGAAGGTCTTCGGCTGGTACGACAACGAGTGGGGCTACTCCAACCGTCTCGCGGACCTGGCCAACCTCGTCGGTTCCAAGCTGTCCTGAGCCATGGCGGTCAAGTCACTCGACGATCTTCTGTCCAGTGGGGGCACCCCCGCCAACGAGGGCGTAGCCGGTGGAGGGGTCGCCGGGCGGTACGTGCTGGTCCGCTCGGACCTGAACGTGCCGCTCGACGGCGCGACCATCACCGACGACGGCCGGGTCCGTGCCGCGCTGCCGACGATCCGCCGTCTCGCCGAGGCAGGCGCACGGGTGGTCGTCACAGCGCATCTCGGCAGGCCCAAGGGAGCGCCCGACGACGCGTACTCGTTGCGGCCCGTCGCCGCGCGGCTCGGTGAGCTGCTCGGCAGCGACGTCCCGCTGGCCGGTGACGTCGTCGGACGCGAGGCCCGTGACGTCACGGCGAACCTGGCCGACGGCCAGGTCGCCATGCTGGAGAACGTCCGCTTCGACCCGCGGGAGACGAGCAAGGACGCCGACGAGCGCGGCGAACTGGCCCGTGAGCTCGCCGCGCTGGTCGGTTCCGGCGCCGCGTTCGTGTCCGACGGCTTCGGCGTGGTGCACCGCAAGCAGGCGTCCGTCTACGACATCGCCCGTGAGCTGCCCGCCTATGCGGGTGGCCTCGTGCTGTCCGAGCTCGAGGTGCTGCGCACGCTCACCGGTGATCCGCAGCGGCCGTACGCCGTCGTGCTCGGCGGCTCGAAGGTCTCCGACAAGCTCGCGGTCATCGAGGCCCTGCTGCCGAAGGTCGACCGGCTGCTGGTCGGCGGCGGCATGTGCTTCACGTTCCTGGCCGCACAGGGCCAGGGCGTCGGCAGCTCGTTGCTGGAGGCCGACATGGTCGAGGTGTGCAAGCGGCTGTTGGCCGAGGCGGGCGACAAGCTCGTGCTCCCGGTCGACGTCGTCGCCGCCGATGCCTTCTCCGCCGACGCGGCCACTCGCACGGTGGGGGCAGGCGAGATCGAGGACGGCTGGATGGGCCTGGACATCGGTCCGGAGTCCGTGCGCCGCTTCGCCGACGCCGCCGGCTCGGCCGCGACCGTGTTCTGGAACGGCCCGATGGGCGTGTTCGAGATGGCGCCGTTCGCCGGTGGCACCCGCGGTGTCGCGCAGGCGATCGCCGACGGCGGCGCCTTCAGCGTCGTCGGCGGCGGTGATTCCGCCGCCGCAGTGCGGCTGCTGGGACTGCCCGAGGACGGGTTCTCGCACATCTCCACCGGCGGCGGAGCCTCGCTGGAGTATCTGGAGGGCAAGGACCTGCCCGGCGTGGCGGTCCTCGGCGAGTGACGCGCGGACCCGACACGGACACGTGCCGATGCGTGCCGAGGGCGCCAGGCCATACGGCCCGGTGCTCTCGGCACGCACCCTCGAGAAGTTCCACCCCAAGTACCATTCGTGATCCGGAAGGTGGCCGCATGACGCGCAAGCCGCTCGTCGCCGGCAACTGGCTGTGCTGTCCATTCAGGGGGAGCTCCGCTCCAACCCGGACCCCCCTCGTCCCCCGGGAGGTGCAGGTATGACGACGCGCAAGCCACTCGTCGCCGGCAACTGGAAGATGAATCTCAACCACCTCGAGGCCATCGCCCTGGTGCAGAAGATCGCCTTCTCGTTGCCGGAGAAGTACTACTCCAAGGTGGACGTGGCGGTCATCCCGCCGTTCACGGACATCCGCAGCGTGCAGACGCTCGTCGACGGCGACAAGCTGCTGCTCACCTACGGCGCGCAGGACGTGTCCCAGCACGCGTCCGGTGCCTACACCGGTGAGGTGTCGGCGTCGATGCTGGCCAAGCTCGGCTGCACCTACGTGGTGGTCGGCCACTCGGAACGGCGGGAGCACCATGCCGAGACCGACGAGGTCGTGGGCAAGAAGGTGCGTGCCGCGCTCAAGAACGACCTCACGCCGATCCTGTGCGTCGGTGAGCCCCTGGAGGTGCGGGAGGCCGGTGACCACATCTCCCACACGACCACGCAGCTCATCGAGGCCCTCAAGGGCCTGAAGACCGAACAGGTCGCCGACGTCGTGGTGGCGTACGAGCCGGTGTGGGCGATCGGCACGGGCCGGGTCGCGACGCCGGCCGACGCGGAGGAGGTGTGCGCCGCCCTGCGCAACGCGCTGGCGGAGAAGTACGGTGCCGACCTCGCCGGTGGGGTGCGCGTCCTTTACGGTGGCTCGGTGAAGTCGGGCAACATCGCCGATCTCATCGCCTGTGAGAACGTGGACGGTGCGCTCGTCGGCGGCGCCAGCCTCGACGGCGACGAATTCACGAAACTCTGCGCGATGGCCGCCGGAGGCCCGCTACCCTGACAGCGTGTGGCACCCGCTACTCTGGGTGCCCTCGCCACCCGCAGTAGACAGAGGATGACATGCAACTGTTCCTGCAAATCTTGTTGGTCGTGACCAGCGTTCTGCTGATCATCGCGGTGCTGTTGCACCGTGGCCGCGGTGGGGGCCTGTCGTCCTTGTTCGGTGGCGGGATGCAGGCCAGCCTGGCCGGCTCGAGCCGGGCCGAGTCGAACCTCGACAAGGTCACGATCGGCCTCGCCGCGGTCTGGATCATCGCGATCATCGGGCTCGGCCTGCTCCTCAAACTCTGATCGGTCGCGTGCCTAGCGCACGCCGGGTTACTGGTGGGTGAGGTTTGATGGTTGGCGGTAACGCGATCCGGGGGACGCGCATCGGCGCGGCCGGTCCGTCGAGCGAATCCGAGCGTGGCGAGACCGCGCCGCGGAGTGTCGTGTCGTACTGGTGCGCCAACGGGCACGAGTCGCGGCTGTCGTTCGCGCTCGACGCCGAGATCCCGGACGAATGGGATTGTCCGAAGTGCGGTCTGCCCGGTGGGCAGGACGTGCAGAATCCGCCGTCGGCGGGCCGGACGGAGCCGTTCAAGTCACATCTGGAGTACGTGAAGGAACGGCGCAGCGACGAGGAGGGCGAAGCGCTCCTCGAAGAGGCCCTGGAGAAGCTGCGGCAGCGCCGCGGCAGGGCCTGACCCACCGCGGACAGGCACCGGCGACGGGCGGAGGCCCGCACCGCCTGCCTGAGACGTGCGACAGGCTGGCACGGCCGCGAGGCCGGCAAGCGTTGCGTTCGCCGGCGACGGAATGATCGTCGCCGGCGAACGTGTGTCTCACGGTGCAGGCTGGCCGCGCGGGTTCTCGCAACCTCGGCTCGGGCGCGACCGGCCCGAGCGGGCCGCTCGCGCCCGTTGGCCTGCCCACGTGGGCGGTGTCGACGAGCAGGGACGGCGAATGGCTACGACGCCGACGACGCCTCCACCGGCTCGGCGTCTCCCAACGGGGTGACCGGGTAGCGAGCCGTGACACAGAACCCGCCGTCGGCCGTGGGCGCCGACTCGACCGTCCCACCGAGCATCCTGGCCCGCTCGGCAAGGCCCGTCAGCCCGAAACCACCCGAGGGCAGGGGGCCGCTGTCGGCCGTCCTCGCAGGCGGGTCGTTGCGGACCTCCACCAGCAGCGCTTCGTCGTCGGCCGACACCTTCACCAGGGTCGTCGCGCCCGGGGCGTGCTTGCGGACGTTGGTGAGCGATTCCTGCACCGTCCGGTAGGCGGCGGCCGACACCTGGTCGGGCACACCCGCGGGAAGCGTGTCGAGCTCGAGTTTCACCGGCACCTGACAGCCGTGCACGAGATCGGGGATCTCGCAGACCTTCGGTGACCCGCCGTCGTCCTCGGCCGACCCCGACCGGAGGAGACCGACCAGGCCGCGCAGCTCTTCGAGCGTGTGCGTGCTCAGCTCCCGGATCGTGCGCGCGGTCCGTTCCGCGTCACCGCCCGGTGCGGCCGCGGTGAGCACCCCGGCCTGCATCGCGATGAGCGTGATGTTGTGCGACACCACGTCGTGCATTTCCCTGGCCAGGCGGGTGCGTTCCTCTGTTCGGACCATCTCGGCGTGCAGTTTGCGTTCTCGGTCCCGACTCGCAGCCAGTTCGGCCAGGCGGGTGGCGAGTTGCTGCCGGGCGCCGATGAGCAGCCCGATCGCCAGCGGCATGCCGGCGACGACAGTGCTGTAGATGATGTCGAGAGCGTGGAGTTGCCAGCTCAGGGCGACGAACTCGTCCAGCGGCCAGAGGATGAAGCGGCACATCCAGACGACCCAGGCGCCGACCCAGACCTGCCAGTGGGTCTGCTTGCGGGTGGCCAGGAACCCCAGCGCCATCATGGCGGCGACCTGCGCCCAACCCGCCATGAACCCGGGTGCGGCGAGCATCAGCACTGTGAACGGGAACCAGCGGCGCAGCAGGAGCGCACCGCAACTGAGTGCCGACAGGTACACCGAGTAGGTCGGTGCGTCGGCGGGGACGACGAGCCACACGTCCAGAACAGCGATCAGGAACACCGAGACGTCGATCACGGTGCTCCGGACCGCGGTGCGGCTCCACAAGGTCGACAGCGAGTTTCGGATGGCGGAGAACGCGAGGCGTACGCGGTGTGCCACGGAGCGCGGGCCCTGAAGCGAGACGTCAGGGAGAAACGTTCCCTCTGTGGTCATGGTCGAGACCTCTCGTCTTGTGGACCTCACCATGAGAGAACATCCTGCCCCGCAGTGTCTCCCTATTCGAGAAAAAGTGTGCGGATGTTAACGCAACGCGCATAAGTTTTTCGTGTGATGCCCCCTGTGCGTGCCGGCGGCGTCACACCTGCGGGTAGTTTTCCTACACGCGCTGTGACCAGGGAAGTTCGGTCGCGGCCTCGGTGTCGAGCAGCCACAGCGTCCTGCCCGTGCCGCGGGCTCCCGCGACCGGAAGCTCGACCTCACCCACGCCGCGGTGCGCCGCAGCGACCGCGCCCGCCTTCGCGGCCCCGGCGGTCACCAACCACACCTCGGTGGCCCGCCGGATCGCCGGGAACGTCAACGACACCCGGGTCGGCGGCGGTTTCGGGCAGTCCCGCACCGCGACCACGGACCGCTCGGCCTCGTGCGCCGCGGGCGTGTCCGGGAAGATCGACGCCGTGTGCCCCTCGCCGCCGAGGCCGAGGAGTATCACGTCGAAAGTCGGCGCGTCGGCGCCGGACGCCACCGTGGCCAGCACCCGCGCATAGGCGGCCGCGGCGGCGTCCGGATCGTCACCGAACTCGCCGTCGGCGGCCGCCATCGCGTGCACCCGCGCGGGATCGACCGGCACGTGGTCGAGCAGCGCCTCGCGGGCCTGCTTCTCGTTGCGTTCCGAGTCGTCCGCCGGGACGAACCGTTCATCGCCCCAGAACACGTCGAGCCGCGACCAGTCGACCGCATCCTTGGCAGGGGAGCGGCGCACCTGTTCCAGGATCGCGATGCCCGTACCGCCGCCGGTGAGGACCACCGACGCCGAACCGCGGGCCGCCTGCGCGTCGGTGAGCGCGGTGATCAGCCGTGCGGCCGTCGCCGCGGCCAGTACGTCGGCATCGGAATGGACGACGACGTCGCCTGCCGGCGAGGCGGAGGTGCTCATGCCCGGCCCTTCCCTGTCTTCGTGGTGGACTGTTTCGACGAGGACGCCGATGTCGACGAGGACGTGGACTTCGCCTTCGACGACGTGCCCGGCGACCGGGTCGACCCGGACTTCGCCTTCGAGCCGGCCTTCGAACCCGACCTACCCTTCGAGCTCGACGTCGACTTCGTGGTGGTCGTGGCCCCGGTGGACGAGGCCCCGGTGGACGATGCCGAGGCCGACGCGGTCTTCGCCGTCGCGGCCGTCCGGGACGAACTGCGACCCGAACCGCGATCCGAACCGCGGCTCCGGGCACCCGACAGCTTCGCCAAGCCACGCAGCGACGCCTCGTACACCTCGTCCGAGTCGAGCCGCCGCAGCTCTTCGACCAGGCAATCGCGGTTGTCGCGCCGGTGCAGGGCCACCTTCCGCATGGGCTGGCCCGGTTGTGTCAGCGTGCCCGTGCGCCCGTCGGGACGTTCGATCGAGACCGGTCCCGACGGACGGTCCAACGTGACGGACAGGATCCCCTGCGCGCTCGAGCTCTTGTTCCGCTTGACCGGCACGTCCAGGTACTCGGCCAGCCAGCCCGCGAGCAGCTCGGTCGACGGCGAGTCACCCTCGCCGACCACCGTGGCGCCGGTGACCTGCTCGTACGGCGGCAGGTCCAGCGCGCCCGCGAGCTGCGCCCGCCAATGGGTCAACCGCGTCCACGCCAAATCGGTGTCGCCGTCGGTGTACGCCTTGGACCGGGACAGCAGCGACCGGATCGGATTCTTCTCGGCCGCCGAATCGGTGATGCGGCGCTGCGCCAGCTTGCCCAGCGGGTCCTTCATCGGCGACTTGGGACCGTTGCTCGGCCACCACGTGACGATCGGAGCGTCGGGCAGCAGCAGCGGCACCACCGCACTCTGCCCCTGATTCGCGAGCGGACCGTACAGCCGGAGCACGACGACCTCGCTGGCACCGGCGTCACCGCCCACCCGGATCTGACCGTCGATGCGAGGAGCCGCCGTGCGGACGCCCTTCGCCACGACGATCACCCGCGACGGATGCTCGCGGCTCGCCTCGTTCGCCGCGTCGATCGCATCCTCGAGCTGTTCGTCGTCCTCGGCGACGATCACGAGCGTCAGGACCCGGCCCAGCGCCACCGCGCCGCCCCGTTCCCGCAGCTCGACCATCTTCTTGTTCAACTGCGACGTCGTCGTCGACGGCAGGTCGATGATCACGGGCGCCTCCAGTGACGGCCTGTGCGCTCCAACATCCGGTCCGCCGACGGTGGTCCCCAGCTGCCCGGTGCGTACGGCTCGGGACTACCCCGTTCGGCCCAGTGCTCCAGCACCGGATCGAGGATCTTCCAGGACAGCTCGACCTCCTCGTTCACCGGGAACAGCGACGGCTCGCCCAGCAGCACGTCGAGGATCAACCGCTCGTAGGCCTCCGGCGAGCTCTCGGTGAACGAATGGCCGTAGCCGAAGTCCATCGTCACGTCCCGGACCTCCATGGTGGTGCCCGGAACCTTCGACCCGAACCGCATCGTGACACCCTCGTCCGGCTGCACCCGGATCACCATGGCGTTCTCCCCGAGCTCCTCGGTCGAGGTGGAGTCGAACGGCAGGTGCGGCGCCCGCTTGAACACGACGGCGATCTCCGTCACCCGCCTGCCCAGTCGCTTGCCGGTGCGCAGGTAGAACGGCACACCGGCCCACCTGCGGTTCTGCACCTCGAGGGTGACCGCGGCGTAGGTCTCGGTCGTCGACTCCTTGCGGAACCCGGCCTCCTGGGCCAGTCCGGGCACCTTCTTGCCGCCCTGCCAGCCGCCCGCGTACTGCCCGGCCGCGGTCGTCTCGTCGAACGGGCCGACCGCCTTCGTCGCGCCCAGCACCTTGACCTTCTCGGCCCGCAGCGCGCCGGGTTCGAACGAGACCGGTTCCTCCATCGCCGTCAGCGCGAGCAGCTGCAGCAGGTGATTCTGGATGACGTCGCGGGCCGCGCCGATGCCGTCGTAGTACGCGGCACGGCCCCCGAGGCCGATGTCCTCGGCCATCGTGATCTGCACGTGGTCGACGTAGTGGGCGTTCCACAGCGGTTCGAACAGCTGGTTGGCGAACCGCAGCGCCATGATGTTCTGCACCGTCTCCTTGCCGAGGTAGTGGTCGATGCGGAACACCGACTCCTCGGGGAAGACGTGGTTCACCACGGAGTTGAGCTCCTGGGCGCTGGCGAGGTCGTGACCGAACGGCTTCTCGATCACGACGCGGCGCCAGGTGTCCTCGTCGGAGTCGGCAAGCCCGCTGCGGGAGAGCTGCTTGGTCACGATCGGGAACGCCCACGGCGGGATGGACAGGTAGAACGCCGTGTTGCCGCCCGTGCCGCGTTCGGCGTCCAACTGGTGCACCGTCTCCGCCAGCCGGTCGAACGCGTCGTCGTCGTCGAACGTGCCCTGCACGAACCGGATACCTTCCGCGAGCCGGTTCCAGACCGACTCGCGGAAGGGCGTACGCGCGTACTCGGCAACGGCGTCGTGAACGACCTCACCGAAATCCTGGTTCTCCCACTCGCGGCGGGCGAACCCGATGAGGGAGAAGCCAGGGGGCAGCAGCCCGCGATGGGCCAGGTCGTAGATCGCCGGCATCAGCTTCTTGCGGGACAGATCGCCCGTCACGCCGAAGATCACCAGGCTGGACGGCCCGGCGATGCGGGGGAGACGTTTGTCCCTGGGGTCGCGGAGCGGATTGGTCCAGCTGCGCGTCATCGATGGAGCTCCTGTACGGCACGCACCAGCTCGGCGAGACCGGCCGCGCGGTCGGTCAGGTGCAGCCGCAGCACGGGCCTGCCGTGGTCGGCGAGCACCTGGCCGTCGCCGAGGGCCTGCGCCAGCTGAAGCGTGCCCAACGTGTAGGGACGGTCCGGCACCTGCAGGTCCTCCTCGGACGCGCCGGTGAGCTGCAGGAACACCCCGTTCGGATGGCCGCCCTTGTGGTACTGACCCGTCGAGTGGAGGAACCGCGGGCCCCAGCCGAACGTGGTCTGCACCCCGGTCCGCTTGGCGAGCTCGGACCGCAGCAGCGCCGCGGACGCGTCGTCCAGCCGGTCGAGGTAGGCCTGTACGGCGAGATAGCCGCCGTCGGGGACCGTGGCGGTGAACTCCCGCAGCATGTCGGCGAGCGACCCTTCGGCGCTCGTGCCCGCAGAGGCGTAGACCTCCACCGCGCCGGCCACGGCCGCGGGCGCGGAGGTCGCGTGGAGGGCATCCGGATCGTCGAGCAGCGAACGGGCCGCCTTTTTGGCGGCCTCGACGTCGGGCTGGTCGAACGGGTTGATGCCGAGCAGCCTGCCCACCATCGCGACGGCCGACTCCCACAGCAGGAACTGTGCCCCGAGCGAGCCTTCCGCGGCGATCCGTGCGCCGTTGCCTGCCGGGCCGATCGCCACCGGGGTGGCGTCGCCGCCCGCATCGCCGAACCCGGGGGCGTCCGGGCCTTCGACGACGACCGGCAACAGGCCCGTGCCCTGCTTGCCCGTCGACTCGGCGATGAGCTGCTCGGCCCAGTCGCCGAACCCGGTGATCCCCGATCCGGTGTCGGCGAGCACGAGCTTCTCGGCACCACCGTCGTGGGCCGCGGCGAACGCCGCCGCGAGCCGCAACGCCGGGTTCTCCGACGTGTCGGCGGCCAGCACGTCGGCGACCAGCGCCGCCTGGTCGAGCAGCCGCGCGACGTCCGCCCCCGCCAGACCGGCGGGCACGAGGCCGAACGCGGTCAGTGCCGAGTAGCGGCCGCCCACGTGCGGATCGGCGAGGAAGACCTTGCGGCACTGCTCCAGCTCCGCCAGCGGCGAGCCAGGATCGGTCACGACGACGATGCGCCGTGCCGGGTCGATGCCCTCCTCCTCGAAGGCGGCGGCGAACACCCGGCGGTGGCTGTCGGTCTCGACGGTGGTGCCGGACTTCGACGACACGACGAGCACGGTGCGGTCCAGGTCGCCCGCGAGCGCGTCGGCCACCTGGGCGGGATCGGTCGTGTCGAGGACCGTGAGCGACACACCCTCCGTCGCGGTGATGACCTCCGGTGCGAGCGACGAACCGCCCATCCCGGCGAGTACCACGCGGTCCACGCCTTCCGAGCGCAGATCGTTGCGCAGCGCCTCGATCTCACCGATCAGCGGACGCGACGTGCGGTGCAGCCCGGTCCACGACAGACGGATCGACGCCTCCGACTCGGCGTCGGAGCCCCACAGCGTCGCGTCCTGGGCGGAGAGCTCGCTCGCCACCCCGTCGGACACCAGCTTCTCGAGCAACGGTGCCGCAGCGGCCTCGAGTGCGGGATCGACGGTGATCCCGATCTGTTGAGCGCTCATCTCCGCGTCTCAGCCCTTCGCCTTCTCGAGCTGGCCCGACACGGTGTCGAGCAGCTCGCCCCACGACTTGTCGAACTTCTCCACGCCCTCGTTCTCGAGCGTGATGAACACGTCGGTGATGTCGATGCCGGCGGCGGCCAGCTTGTCGAACACGGCCTGGGCCTGCTCGGCGGTGCCGGACACCGTGTCGCCGGTGACGTTCGCGTGATCGGCCGAGGCCTCCAGCGTGGCCTCCGGCATCGTGTTGACGGTGCCGGCGACGACCAGCCCGTCGACGTAGCGCGTGTCGGAGTAGTCCGGGTTCTTCACACCGGTGGAGGCCCAGAGCGGACGCTGCGGGTTCGCTCCGTCGGCCTTCAGGGCCTGCCACCGTTCGGAGGAGAACAGCTCCTCGTAGGCGGCGTAGGCGAGCCGGGCGTTGGCGATGGCGGCCTCGCCACGGAGCCCGAGTGCCTCATCGGTGCCGATCGCCTCGAGTCGCTTGTCGATCTCGCTGTCCACGCGGGACACGAAGAACGAGGCGACCGACTGGATGGCGGACAGGTCGTGGCCGTTGGCCTTCGCCTGCTCCAGGCCTGCGAAGTAGGCGTCGATCACGGCGCGGTAGCGCTCGACCGAGAAGATCAGCGTGACGTTGACGCTGATGCCCTGGGCGAGCGTCTTCGTGATGGCGGGCAGACCCTCCTCGGTGGCAGGGATCTTCACCAGCACGTTCGGCCGGTCGACCGTCTTCCACAGGTCGGCGGCCTCGGCGACGGTCTTGTCGGTGTCGCGGGCCAGCCCCGGGTCGACCTCGATCGACACGCGGCCGTCGAGGCCGCCGGTGCTTGTGTACACGTCGCGGAACACGTCCGCGGCGTTGCGCACGTCCGTGGTGGTCAGCTCACGCACGGTCGCGTGCACGTCGGCACCGCGCGCCGCGAGCTGGCGAACCTGCTCGTCGTAGGCCTCGCCGTCGGACAGCGCGCCCGCGAAGATCGTCGGGTTGGTCGTGACGCCCACGACGTGCTTGTCGCGGATCAGCTCGGCGAGATTGCCGGAGTTGATCCGGTCGCGGGACAGGTCGTCGAGCCAGATCGACACGCCGGCCTGGGACAGAGCCGCAAGGTTGGTGCTCATCAGATGATTCCCCAATCCGGTCAGGAGTTCTTGTCCAGTGCGCGGCGGGCCGCGGCGACCACGGCCTCCGCGGTGAAGCCGAACTCACGGAACAGCGTCTTGTAGTCGGCGGAAGCGCCGAAGTGCTCGATCGAGACGATCTCGCCGCCGTCGCCGACGAACCGGTGCCACGGCTGGGCGATGCCCGCCTCGACGGCGACCCGCGCCTTCACGGTCGGCGGGATCACGGCGTCGCGGTAGGCCTGGTCCTGGCGATCGAACCACTCGACACACGGCATCGACACGACGCTCGCCGCGACGCCGTCGGCTTCCAGCGCCGCCCTGGCCTCGACGGCCAGCTGCACCTCGGAGCCGGTCGCGATGAGCACGACCTCCGGGTTGCCGTTGGACGCCTCGGCCAACACGTAGCCGCCCTTGGCGACCCCTCCGGCGTTCGTGCCCTCGAGCACCGGGACGTTCTGCCGGGTCAGTGCCAGGCCGGTCGGGTGCTGGGTGTCCTCGAGAGCGGCCTTCCACGCGGCGGCCGTCTCGTTGGCGTCGGCCGGGCGCACGACGCTCAGCCCCGGAATGGCGCGCAGCGAGGCGAGCTGTTCGATCGGCTGGTGCGTCGGCCCGTCCTCGCCGAGGCCGATCGAGTCGTGCGTCCAGACGTAGGTCACCGGCGCCTTCATCAGGGCGGCCAGGCGGACGGCGGGGCGCATGTAGTCGCTGAAGATCAGGAACGTGGCACCGTACGGGCGAGTGCCGCCGTGCAGGGCGATGCCGTTGAGGATCGAGCCCATCGCGTGTTCACGCACGCCGAAGTGCAGGTTCCGGCCGTACGGGTTCATCGTGAACATGTCCGTCGACGCGGACTCCGGGCCGAACGAGTCGGAACCGTTGATGATGGTGTTGTTGCTCTCCGCCAGGTCGGCAGAGCCGCCCCACAGCTCGGGCAGCACGTCCGCGACCGCGTTCAGGACCTGACCGGAGGCCTTGCGCGTGGCCACGCCCTTCTCGTCCGGCTCCCACGTGGGCAGCTGCTCGGCCCAGCCCTCCGGCAGCGACCGGGTGCGCAGGCGGTCGGCGAGCTTCTTGCGCTCCGGGTTCTGCGTGGCCCAGGCGTCGAAACGCTCCTGCCACTGCGCACGCTCGGTCTTGCCGCGCTCCAGCGCCTTGCGGGTGTGGTCCAGCACCTCGTCCTCGATCACGAAGCTCCGGTCCGGATCGAAGTCGAGGGCCTTCTTGACGCTGGCGACCTCGTCGGCGCCCAGTGCGGCGCCGTGGGCCTTGCCGGTGTCCATCTTCGTCGGCGCGGGGTAGCCGATCACCGTGCGCAGCAGGATGAACGACGGCTTGTTCGACTCGGCCTTCGCCGCGGCGATCGCGTTCTCGAACGCGACGACGTCCTCACCGCCGTCGACGACCTGCACGTGCCAGCCGTAGGCCTCGTAGCGCTTGGCCGTGTCCTCCGACAGCGCGACGTTCGTGTCGTCCTCGATGGAGATCTTGTTGTCGTCGTAGATCACCACGAGGTTGCCCAGTTCCTGCCTGCCCGCGATCGAGGAGGCCTCGGACGTGACGCCCTCCTCGATGTCGCCGTCGGAGGCGATCACATAGACGTGGTGGTCGAACGGGCTCTCGCCCGCAGGGCTCTCCGGGTCGAGCAGGCCGCGCTCGCGGCGGGCGGCCATGGCCATGCCCACCGCGTTCGCCAGGCCCTGGCCGAGCGGCCCGGTGGTCGTCTCCACGCCGGGTGTGTGCCGGTACTCGGGGTGGCCCGGGGTCCTCGACTCCCACTTCCGCAGCTGCTCGAGGTCGGCCATCTCGAGGCCGTAGCCCGCGAGGAACAGCTGGATGTACAGCGTCAGGCTCGAGTGGCCCGCCGACAGCACGAACCGGTCACGCGCGGGCCACTCCGGGTCGGCCGGGTCGTGGCGCATGGTGCGCTGGAACAGCGAGTAGGCCACCGGCGCCAGGCTCATCGCCGTGCCGGGGTGGCCGCTGCCGCAGTGCTCGACCGCGTCGGCGGCGAGGACGCGGACGGTGTCCACGGCGCGGGTGTCGACATCGGCCCAGTCGGCCGGGTAGTTCCGGCGCAGCAAGGGGTTGTTCTCCGCGGTCGAGGCGTTTTCCGACACTAGAACTCGGCTCCTGATCGTCTTTGGTTGAAGCTGTCTTCGGTGCGCGCCGCGGGTCGGCGGACGCTGTGTTGTCGTGGCGAACGTTGTCGTGGCGAACGGTTTGGGTTGTCGTGGCGAACGGCTGTCCGGCGAACCGTCGCCGGGCGGACGGCCGCCGGGGCGAACCGCTGTCCGGCGAACCGTTGTCCGGCGACCGTTGTGCTTCGACAGTCGCTGTGCTTCCACACCGGCCGTTTCCGCACACACCACACTGTGTTCTGCGGTGCACGCTGTTCTCCGGCGCACGTTGTTGTGCCCGGAGTGTGTGTCCGGACACCACAGCGTGCGTCGGGGCAGTGAGCGTCGTTGCCGCCGTGGACACGTGCTGCGACCGCGTGGACGCCGACACCGCGATCTTAATCGATCAGGCGCCGTGTGCCCATGGTGCTCGCCGGGTGGGTGCCGGCCGGGTGGCCGACGCGGTCAGCGTAATCCGCGCGTCCCGGCGGCGCGCCCGGGCGCGCCGCCGGGACGCGCGCGGTGTGACACGGCCGGCGCCTGCGTGCCCGCGAATGTGACGTGCGCTGCGCCGCGGGGTGCCGTGCGCCGGGGTCCGGCAGGGCTCTACTACCCTTTGTCACGGAAACGGCCGATCCGCGGCCGTCACGGCGTCTGAGCCGTCACGGTCCGACCCGAATCTGACGCAGGGAGCGACATGTCGTTGGTGCACGCTGCGCATCCGCCACATGGGCGCAGTGGTCACACCAGCGCCGGCAACAGCAACGTCGACGGTGCCGAGGTGGCCGGTGGTGGGGGAGCCGGTGCCGAGGGCGGGCCGTCGGGTGGCAGGCGCGGCGTGCGCGGTGCCGTCGCGGCCTACGCGGCCCTGGCGAAGCCGCGCGTGATCGAGCTGCTGCTCGTCACCACGATCCCCGCGATGTTCCTGGCGGGCCGCGAGATCCCGAACCCGTGGCTGCTGCTCGCGACGCTCGTCGGCGGCACCATGGCGGCCGGCAGTGCCAACGCGCTCAACTGTGTCGTCGACGCCGACATCGACAAGGTCATGAACCGCACGAAGAAGCGGCCGCTCGTGCGGGACACGGTGCCGCGCACGAATGCGCTGATCTTCGGGCTCGTGCTCGGCGCGGCGTCGTTCGCGCTGCTCTACGCCACGGTCAACCTGCTGGCGGGGCTGCTCGCGATCGCGACGATCCTGTTCTACATCTTCGTCTACACCCTCGGGCTCAAGCGGCGGACGCCGCAGAACGTCGTCTGGGGCGGCGCTGCGGGCTGCATGCCGGTGGTGATCGGCTGGGCCGCCGTGACCGGCACCGTCGAATGGCCTGCCTTCGTCATGTTCGGCGTCATCTTCTTCTGGACGCCCCCGCACACGTGGGCGCTCGGGATGAAGTACCGCGAGGACTACGAACGCGCGGGCGTCCCGATGCTGCCCGTCGTCGCGAGCCCGCTGCACGTCGCGAAACAGATCGTCATCTACTCGTGGGTCATGGTCGGCTGGACGCTGCTGCTGGTCCCGGCCACGAGCTGGCTCTACGCGGCCTTCGCCGGACTGGCCGGCGCGTGGTTCCTCTTCTACGCCCACAGCCTGTACGCCGGCGTCAAACGTGGCCGCGAGACCAAGCCGATGGCGTTGTTCCACCGTTCCAACACGTATCTCATGATCGTGTTCGTCGCGCTCGCCGTCGACGCCGCGATCGGCATGCCGGTCCTCGGCCTGCCGTTCTGACCTGTTTGTCGCGCCGCTGGGATCGCTCGGGCAGGCGGCACCGCCGCCGTGCGCCCAGGCTGCCGGCGTCGTCCCGGCGTCCCTGACCTCGCGATGCGCGCGTTCGGCTCCGCGACTTCGCCTCCTCGCCCGCCGGGGTACCGGCGTGAGGGGCGACCCGCGGGGTGGGCGGGGTGGGTTACTCATCCCGTCTCCCGGGAATTCATGCGCGGCCGCGGTCGTTGAACCTCGGCCGAACCTCCCCACGTCCGAAAGGCGCCGCCCTTGTCCGTGTCCGCCGACGCTCGGGCCACCGAAACCGGTAAGACCACCGCGATCGCCGAGGAACAGGAATACGTCACCGGTCTGTACACCGCCCTGGACGCCGAGCGCGAGCTCGTCGCCCGGAGGCTGGCCGACAGCCTCCGCGCCGTCGACGACGGCGAACCGCAGGCACAGGCCGAACGCGAGGCAGCGACGACCACCTACAGCGATCGCATGGCACAGCTGAAGTCCGTGGAGCAGGGGTTGTGCTTCGGCCGGCTCGACTTCACCGACGAGCGGCTCGCCCGTGGCGATGTCGAATCGCCGCTGTACATCGGCAGGCTCGGGCTGTTCGACGAGTCCGACGACTACCGGCCGCTGCTCATCGACTGGCGGGCCCCGGTGGCCCGTCCGTTCTACCTGGCCACCGCCGCGTCCCCGGACGGCGTGCGCAGGCGCCGGCACCTGCGCACCCTGACCCGGCGTGTCGTGGACGTGGACGACGAGGTGCTCGACCTGGGGTCCGAGGGCGACAGCGACCACCTCGGCCTGGCGGGTGAGGCCGCGCTGTTGTCCGCGTTGGAGCGGCGGCGCACCGGCGAGATGAGCGACATCGTCGCCACCATCCAGGCCGAGCAGGACCGCATCATCCGCGCCGACATGGGCGGTGCGCTGGTCGTTCAGGGCGGTCCCGGAACCGGTAAGACCGCTGTCGCGCTGCACCGCGCTGCGTACCTGCTCTACACCTACCGTAGGCAGCTCACCACCCGCGGCGTGCTGGTCGTCGGTCCGAACAGCACGTTCCTGCGCTACATCGGCCAGGTGCTGCCGTCGCTGGGTGAGACCGGGGTGCTGCTGGCCACGGTCGGGGAGCTGTATCCCGGACTCGAGGCCGTCGGCACGGACACCCCGGAGGCCGCGGAGATCAAGGGGCGCATCGTCATGGCCGACGTGCTCGCACGGGCGGTGCGGGATCGGCAGACGGTGCCCGACGACGTGATGCGCATCGACGCCGAGGACAACGACGTGCTGACGCTGGAGCGGCGCACCTGTGAGCGTGCGCGGGAGAAGGCGCGGGCCACGCTCAAGCCGCACAACGTGGCGCGCCGCGTGTTCGTCGACACGCTGCTGGACGCGCTCGCGGAGCAGGCCGTGGCTCGGCTCGAGTCCAGCGTGCTCGACGACGTCCCGCAGGTCCCGCTGACCGAGGACGAGGCCGACGACGGCGTGCTGCTCGACGAGCGCGATTACGCGACGATCCGACAGGAGCTGACCGAGGACCGCGCGGTGCGCGCCGCGCTGCACGCGCTGTGGCCCAAGCTGACGCCGCAGGAACTGCTCGCGGACTTGCTGACCGACGCCGATCGGCTGGCCTCGGCCACCGAGGGCTCGCTGTCCGCCGCCGACCGGGACGCGCTCCTGCGCAGCCCCGGCTCGTGGTGGACGCCCGGTGACGTGCCGCTGCTCGACGAGCTCGCCGAGCTGCTCGGTGAGGACGACACCGAGGCCAGGCAGCGGCGCGAACGGCGCGAACGGGAAGAGCGTGCGTACGCCGAGGGCGTGCTGCACGTGCTCGAACAGGACGACGAGATCCTCGACGAGGACCAGATCCGCGTACGTGACGTCCTCGACGCCGAGATGATCGCCGAACGGCAGGAGGCCCGGAGCAACCTGACCGCCGCCCAGCGGGCCGCGCAGGACCGGACATGGACGTTCGGGCACGTCATCGTCGACGAGGCGCAGGAACTGTCGGCGATGGATTGGCGCACGCTCATGCGGCGCTGCCCGAGCCGCTCGATGACGCTGGTCGGCGACGTGTCGCAGACCGGTTCGAGGGGCGGCACGTCCTCCTGGGGCGAGGTGCTCTCGCCGTACGTCGGCGATCGTTGGCGGCTGCGGGAACTGACGGTGAACTACCGCACGCCCGCCGAGGTGATGGACGTCGCGGCCGGGGTACTCGCGGCGATCGACCCCGAGCTGCAGGCGCCGCAGTCCGTGCGCGACACCGGAGTCCTGCCGTGGCAGTGCCGCGCCGACCGCGGCGACCCGGCACCCGTGCTGCGGTCCGTTGTGGATGGTGAACTGGCCGAAGTGGACGGCGGCACGGTAGCGGTGGTCGTGCCCGAGACCCTGGCGGATGTGACGTTCGACTCGATCGCGGCCGACACCGATCGCGTGTCGGTGCTGACCGTCGGCCGGGCGAAGGGGCTGGAGTTCGACGCGGTGGTCGTCGTGGCACCGGACGAGATCATCGCCGAGTCGCCGCGTGGCCTGAACGACCTGTACGTCGCGCTGACGCGTGCCACCCAACGGCTGGGGATCGTCCACACCGGGCCGGTGCCCGCCGCGCTCGATGCCGCGGTGTCAGGTGCGGAAATCGCCCACTGAGCGGGCGGCTAGGGTAGGCGCATGCGCAAAGCTGGCAAAATCCTGATCGCGGCTGCCGCCGCCACGGCGCTCGCGGCGTGCTCGCCGTCCCTGGAGGAACCGACCGACCAGCCGGCGGGCGAGCAGAACTCGCACACGCCCGCACCCGTGTCGGTGTCCGAGAGCGCCGCCTCCGACAGCGCCGACGGCGGCGGGCACGCCGGAGGGGGCAACGGTGCCGCCACGTGTGCGGCCGACGACGTCACGGTCGACACCTCGGCCGCCGAGTCGCAGGTCGAGATCCCGCGTGATTGCGCGGCACCGGCACAGGTCCTCACCCGTGATCTCGAATCCGGGTCCGGTGCGGCCGCGACGCCGCAATCGACGGTGCAGCTGGACTACACCGTGTTCGGCTGGTCCGACGGCAGCGTCGCCGACAGCGGAACCGCGTCGGTCGACCTGTCGGCGCAGGCGGGGGAGATCGAGGGCTGGCCGCAGGGCCTGGAGGGCGTCCGGCAGGGCGGCGAGCGGCTCATCGTGCTTCCGCCCGACCTCGGCTACTCCGAGCAGAGCGGGAACCCGCTCGCCGGTCAGAACCTCGTCGTGGTGGCCGAGATCACCGGCATCGCCTGACGCGGACCGTCCCCACGTCGCGAACCCGCCCCCAGCCGCGCCGGTGAGGCACCGCTGGGGGCGGTCGTACGTCCGCGGCCGTCACGGGACGAGCAGCACCTTGCCGGTGGTGCGGCGGCCCTCGAGGTCCTCGTGGGCGGTGCGCGCGTCGGCCAGCGGATACCGCGCCCCGACCCGGACGTCGAGCGTTCCCGCGGCCACGGCCGAGAACAGCTCCCCGGTACGCCACGTGAGCTCGTCGCGGGTGGCGACGTGGTCGGCGGCCGTCGGGCGCGTGAGGTACAGCGATCCGCCGGAGTTGAGCACCTGCGGGTCGATCGGCGGCACCGGGCCGCTCGAGGCGCCGAACAGCACGAGCATGCCCCGCCTCCGCAGGCACCGCAGGCTCGCCTCGTACGTGCTCGCACCGACGCCGTCGTAGACCACGGCCACGCCCTCGCCGCCGGTCAGCTCGTCGACCGCCTCGGCGAAATCCCGGTCCGTGTAGCGGATCACCTCGTCGGCGCCCGCCCGGCGCGCGAGCGTCTCCTTCTCCGCCGTCGACACGGTGCCGAGCACGCGGGCACCCTTCGCCTTGGCCAGCTGGGTCAGCAGCAGTCCCACCCCGCCCGCGGCCGCGTGCACGAGGATCGTGTCGCCTGCTGCCACGGGATACGTCGAGTTGACGAGGTAGTGCGCCGTGACTCCTTGGAGCATCACCGCGGCCGCCGTCTCGGCGGGCACCGCGTCGGGCACGGGAACGGCGACGTTCGCAGGGATGAGAGCCCGCTGCGCGTACCCGCCGGGATGGCCCTGCCAGGCCACGCGGTCGCCTGGCGCCAGTCCGGTGACGCCGGAACCCACCTCGGCGACCGTGCCCGCGCCTTCGAGGCCCGGCGTGTACGGCAGGTTCATCGCGTAGACGCCGGCGCGCTGATACGTGTCGATGTAGTTGACCCCTGCGGCGGCGACATCGACCAGCACCTCGCCGGGGCCGGGCGAGGGCACCTCGACGTCGGCGGGGGTGAGGACCTCCGGACCTCCGGTCCGCTCGATCCGGATGGCTGTGGGCATGCGGGTTCCTCCTCGGCGAGGTTCGTCGGACGTGACGGCTCCGACCTTAGAGCCCGCACCATGATCGTGACGTGGAGCGCGTCCCTGCCCCGTACTGCGGGACCGGCCCCTACACTGTCGCCGTGGCTGAGACCGAGAGCACCGAGCAGACCCCGGCCGAGCCGACCAAGGCGCAGGTGACCGCCGCGCGCGGGTTCGTCGCCGAGCACGGCGCGCCGACGAAGGCCGTTGTGGAGCGGATCGGGCGCCTGGGCGCCCGCGTCGTGCTGGTGGGCGCCGACGGCGCCATGGGTGACGTGGTCGTGCCGAGCACGGAAACCGGCACGGCGCTCGTCGAGGCGATCGACGACATCGAACCCGCCGAATGGGATTCGGACACCGTGAACGCCACGGTGATCGGCGCGGAGCACCGCCGCACGATGGCCGGTCCGCGCGCTCGCGCGTGATCGGGGCGAAACGTACGGCCCTGCTGGTCGGCTGCAGCCGAGTACCGCAGGGCGACGGGGACGAACGCGCAGTTCCGGACGCCCTCGCGGATGTCGGGGTCGACACGCGGTGGGCCGTCTGGGACGACCCAGCCGAGGACTTCGCGGCCGCCGACATCGTGATTCCGCGATCGACGTGGGACTACACGGAGCGGCGCGACGAGTTCCTGGCGTGGTGCGCGTCGGTACCGGGACTGGCGAACCGGGCGAGCGTGGTCCGCTGGAACACCGACAAGGCCTACCTGCTCGACCTCGCCGCCGCCGGTGTCGATGTCGTGCCCACCGAGCTGGCCGCGCCGGGTGAGACGCCGGAGTGGCCGGACCGCGACTTCGTCGTCAAGCCGTCCGTCGGTGCGGGATCGCGGCGTGCGGCGCGGTTCACACCCGCGGGCCGCGACGCGGCGACGCGCCACCTCCGCGCGCTGCACGACGACGGCCACACGGCCCTCGTCCAGCCGTATCAACCCGCGGTCGACAGCGAGGGCGAGACGGCGCTGGTGTTCTTCGGCGGCCAGTATTCGCACGCGTTCACCAAGGGGCCGATGCTCAGCGGTGCGGACCTGCACGAATCGGGGCTGTTCGTCACCGAGAAGCTGGCCAGCGCCGCTCCGGAGGGGCCGTGGCGGGCGCTCGCGGAGGACGCGCTCGACGCAGCCGCCACCAGGCTCGGCCTGCGCCGTAGCGAGTTGCTCTACGCCCGCGTCGACGTGGTGCGGACCGCCGCCGGTGAGCCTGCGGTCCTGGAGCTGGAGGTCAGCGAGCCGAGCCTGGGATTCCGTCAGGCCGACGCCGGCGCACCCGTGCGGTTCGCGTCGGCGGTGCGGGCCGCGCTGAGGTGACCGGACGGTGCTGCCCGCACCAGCGGGCGGGCAGCACGCGCTCGCGGTGTCAGGCGGCGACGCGCTTGGCGGCGAGCCGCTCGGGCTTGGGCCAGCGGACACCCCGGACCCAGCCGAGCTTCTCGAAGATCCAGATCAGCCGGGCGGAGATGTCCAGCTGGCCGCGCAGCACCCCGTGCCGGGCGCACGTCGGGTCGGCGTGGTGGGAGTTGTGCCAGGACTCGCCCATGGACAGAATCGCCAGCGGCCAGAAGTTGGAGGCCTTGTCGCGACTGGTGAACGGACGCTCGCCGACCATGTGGCACACCGAGTTGACCGACCACGTCACGTGGTGGGAGAAGGCGATGCGGACTAGCCCTGCCCAGAAGAACGCGGTCACCGCACCCCACCAGGACCAGGTCACGAGTCCGCCGATGAGTGCGGGCAGGCCGAGGCTGGCCACGATCCACAGGGCGAAGAACCGGTTGACGATCTTCAGGTCCTCGTCGGCGAGCAGGTCCGGTGCGAACCGCTGGTAGTTCGTGACGTCGCGCTGGAACATCCACCCCATGTGGGCGTGCCAGAAGCCGCGCAGCAGCGCGCCGGGGGAGGTGCCGAACAGCCACGGCGAGTGCGGATCGCCCTCCCGGTCGGCGAACGCGTGATGCCTGCGGTGGCTGGCGACCCAGAAGATCACCGATCCCTGCACGGCCATGCTGCCCGCGATGGCGAGTGCGATGCGCAGCGGACGGCCGGTCTTGAACGCGCCGTGCGTGAAGTAGCGGTGGTAGCCGACGGTCACGCCGAGCGTCCCGATCGTGTAGAAGCCCACGGCGAGGCCGAGGTCGAGCCAGCTGAGTCCCCAGCCCCAGGCGAAGGGGACCGCGATGATCAGCGCGGCGAACGGGATGAGCAGGAACGTCTTCAGCACCAGCATTTGCCCTGTCGTGCGGGCTTCACCGAGAAGGGGCTTCGGTCCGGACGTTCCGGATGTGGTTTCCGGTGCCTGTTCGGCAGTGCTCATGGGGAGGTGCGACCTCGTCTCGATGCGGTGGCAGGGGAGTGGGACGGTCTCGCGCCCGCGGCGGAGGCGGGCGTCGGGGCCGCCGGTGGGCGGCGCCGGTCGGAGAATACCGGCCCGCCACGGGGCCATGGGCACTTCCGTAGTGACAGGTGACGAAACGTACGGTCGGCCGCGGTCGGCGCCGGCGTGAACGATCCGGTGGCATCGGTGATGGCGGCAGGCGGCCGGGCGAGGGTCAGTGGGACGTGGTGCCCGCGGCGGGGCCGGGCGCCGGAGTGTCGGACGGAGTGTCCGCCGGATCCGCGGGCTCCACGGCACCGGCCGGGGCGGGGTAGTGGCTGACTGCGGTGCCGCGGTCGCGAGCGGCGCACCAGAGCGCGGACACGGCGACGATGACGGCGGCGGAGCCGAGGACGTGGAACGACACGAGCTCCTCCGGAACACCGAGTTGGTACTGCACGCTGCCGAGCACGCCCTGGGCCAGCGCGACGACCCAGACCATCGCGTACCTGCGCCGCAGCGCGGGCGGCGGCGGAGTCTGTGCTCGGTGGCGCCGTGCGGCGACCCCGAGTGCGGCGAGGATGGCGAGGAACACGACGAGCAGCCCGCCGTGGATGAACGAGAGCGTTTCGATGGGCGCGTCGAACCGCGGGGTTTCGGGGTCGCCGCCGTGCGGTCCTGCGCCGGTGACGGTGGTGCCGGCGGCCAGCAGTGCGGCGAGGGAGACGACCAGTGCCTGCAGCAGCGGCCGGTGCCGCGCGGGCAGGACGGGGCGGGGTTCGTCGTCGCCTTCGTCGAGGGCGTACAGCAGCTGTGTGGCGAGCCAGACGAGAACGGCGGAGACGAGGAAGTGGATCGCGACCGTCCACCACAACAGGCCCGTGACGACCGTGAGGCCGCCGATGATGGCCTGGGCGACGACGCCACCGGGCATGGTCCACGCCAGTGCGACGAGTCGGCGGCGGCCGGGGTGGTCGAGCTTGATGCGCCAGGCCACGATCACGCAGAGGGCGGCGACGATGCCGACGATGCCGGTGAGCAGGCGGTTCCCGAATTCGATCCACTGATTGAACATCGCGTACTCGGCGTGCTCGACCGGGAACATGCTGCCGGGGAAGCACTGCGGCCAGGTGGGGCAGCCGAGACCGGAGCCGGTGACGCGCACGATCGAGCCGGTGACGCCGATGCCGCCCTGGGTGATGATCGCGGCGATCGCGATGGTGCGTTGCACCGCGCGGGACGGATAGGGCAGGCGGCCGACGAGCGAGGACAACCGCTCCACGAATGCGCTCACACTACAGATTGTAGGGGCAGCGCGGAGCGCTTCCGGTTGGGTGGTGGTGGGAGAGGGGCTGGCCGTAAGAGGTGGCGCGAAGCGCCTCGTTTTGGTAGGTGGCGGGAGAGGTGCCCGAGGCGCCCTTGGGGCATCCAACGCCGCACCTGTGACGTGGCCCCGGAGTCAGGTGAGTTTCGTCGTCCTCGTGGCGACCGCGGCGGCGAGGGCCGTCCAGACGGCGAGCACGGCACAGGATCCCGCGGAGAACGTCCCGTCGACGAGAGCGGCGTGCAGCCCTTCCGCGAGCGCCCCGGACGGCAGGAGCGCGACGACCGTCGCGTAGGCGTCGGGCAGGGCGGACGGAACCATGAGGATCCCGCCGGCGAGCAGCAGGACGAACCACACGATGTTCGCGAGGGCCAGAACCGCCTCCGCCTTCAGCGCGCCGCCGAGCAGCACGCCGAGCGCGCCGAAGCACAGCGTGCCGAGCACGAGCGCGGCGACACCGAACGCGATGCCTGCCGCCGAGGGCGACCAGCCGAGCAGCGCCGCGACGCCGCCGAGAATCAGCACCTGCAGGGTGACGACGACGAGCGCGGCGACGAGCCGGCCCGCGACGAGCAGCCACCGTGGCAACGCCGTGGCGGCGAGTCGTTTCAGCACGCCGTACCGCCGGTCGAAACCGAGCGCGATGGCCTGGCCGGTGAACGCCGAGGACAGCACCGCAAGGGCGAGGATCCGCGGAGTGATCCAGTCGACGCGGGGCATGTCGGCGAACTCGCCCGCGGGCAGCACGTCGAGCAGGCTGAGCCCGAGGAGCAGGGCGAGCGGGATGAGCAGCGTGAGCAGGATCTGTTCGCCGTGGCGCAGCGTGAGTGCCGTTTCGACGCGCGCGTGGGCGGCGAGCATGCGCCCGAGCCGGCCGCGGCCGGGTGCGGGCGTGAAGGTGCCGGGGGCGAAGCGGGACGTCGTCATGTGCGCAGCTCCCGTCCGGTCAGTTCGAGGAAGACCTCTTCGAGATCGCGTCTGCCGACGTGCAG
>NZ_JACIBS010000008.1:0-88802 GCF_014195435.1 Prauserella sediminis
CGCACCTCTCCGAACTCGGGGATCGTCACGGTGTTCTCGTCGAGCAGTTGGAGCAGGAACGCCTCGAACTCGTCGTCGGCACGGTCGATCTCGTCGACGAGCAGCACGCACGGCGACGAGCGCAGCGCCGTCAGCAGCGGCCTGGCAAGCAGGAACCGCTCGGTGTACAGCGACTGCTCGGCGTCGTCGACGTTCAGCCTGCCGCCCTCGGCGGCCTCGAGCGCGCGCAGATGCAAAAGCTGCCGGGGGAAATCCCATTCGTACAGCGCCTGCGCGGCGTCGATGCCCTCGTGGCACTGCAACCGCACCAGCGGCAGGCCCAGGCTCTCCGACAGCGCCACGGCGAGCGACGTCTTGCCCGTGCCGGGCTCGCCTTCGCAGAACAGCGGCTTGCCCATGCGCAGGGACAGGAACGCGGCGGTGGCGACCCCGTCGTCGGCGAGGTACCCAATGTCTTCGAGCAGCGCCGCCAGTTTGGCCGGCGACGCCACGTGAGGCACGGACGTCTCGGCCTCGGCAGGCGAGGTGGAGCGGGCTGCGGCGGGTTCGCGTGTCACGTCTTCACCCTAGGCACTGTCGGGGTGCGAGCGGCAACCTTCTTACGGGTCAAGCAGCTCGGGCGTGTCGGCGTCGCGCCCGCCGCCGATGTCCCCGCAGTCGACGAGCTGCACGTCGTCGCGGGCGCGCAGCCAGTCCCGCGCACCCCGGTCGCCCGCCGCCTGCGTGGCGATCTCCGCCCACCAGCGGCGCCCGAACAGCACGGGATGTCCGGGGATCCCGGCGTACGCGGCACGCGCGACCACGTCCGTGCCGGCGTACCCGCACATCCGCGCGACGACGTCCGCACCGACGTCGGGCAGGTCGACGAGGTGGACGAGCGCCGCCACCGGCGGTGGATCGGCGTCGGCGAGCGCACGCAACCCCGTCCGCAGCGATGCGCCCATGCCCTCGGCCCAGTCGCCGGCAACCACCGCCCGTGCCCCGGCGGGGACCAGCGGGCGGGCCTCGTCGGCGCGGGCACCGAGGACGACGACCACCGGATCGCAGCCGCCCTCGAGCAGGGCGTCGGCGGCACGGGTCACGAGCGCGTGGCCGCGATGCGCCGCGAGGGCCTTGGGCATGCCGAAACGTCTGCCCTCCCCCGCGGCGAGCAGTAACCCGGCGGTCATGCGCGTGGCGGAGCGACGGCGGCCAGGTCGGCTTCGATACGGGCGGCCGCGTCGCGCAACGGCGGCAGCAGTTCGGCCCGCATCGCCTCCGGGCTGCGGCGGGAGGCGTGCGTGGACAGATTCACCGCCGCCGCGACCGCGCCGTCGGCACCGTGCACGGGCACCGCGATCGACCGCAGGCCGTCCTCCAGCTCCTGGTCGACGAGCGCGTATCCCGCCTCGCGCACGGCAGCGAGCTCGCTGCGCAGCGCCTGGGCCGAACCGGTGGTGCGATCGGTGAACCGGTCGAAACTGGCCGCGGTCAGGTAGGACTCCAACACGTCATCGGACAGCCCGGCCAGCAGCACGTGCCCCATCGACGTGGCATGAGCCGGGAAGCGCGTGCCGACACTGATGGTCACGGCCATGATCCGCGACACCGCCACGCGTGCGACGTAGACGATGTCCGTGCCGTCGAGCACCGACATGGAGCTGGATTCACTCACCTCGGCCGACAGCCGTTCCAGGTGGGGCTGCGCCAGCCCGGGCAGCGACAGCGAGGACAGGAACGAGTAGCCGAGTTCGAGGACCTTGGCGGTGAGCGAGAACTGCCGGCCGTCGCTGCGCACGTACCCGAGGTCGACGAGCGTGAGCAGGAACCGGCGCGCGGCGGCGCGGGTCAGGCCCGTGGCCTTCGCGACCTCGCTGAGCGTCAGCTGCGGTGTCGCGGGGCCGAACGCGGTGATGACGGCCAGTCCGCGTTCCAGCGACTGCACGTGGTGCGTGCCCCTGCCCCCGTCGACCGCGTCCGGCGTGCCGTCGGCACCTGCTGCTCCATCCATAGGGGCCCCAACCTAGCCGGATCGCCTCACGCCTTCGCGAGGTGCGTGGTGATCAGCTCGGTGAACCGTTCCGGCTGCTCGACGTTACCCAGGTGCGCGGCGTCCGGGACGACCTCGAGCCGCGCGTCCGGAACGGCGTCGGCGATGACCCTGCCGTGACCGTCGGGCGGGGTCGCCGGGTCGTCGGCACCGGCGACCACCAGGGTCGGCACCGGGATCGACGGCAGTCCGTCGAGCAGATCCATGGTGCCGATGGCGTGGCAGCACGCGGCGTACCCGGCCGCGGGCGTCGCGGCGGTCATGTGGTGGTACTCGCGGCGAGCCTGCGGATGGGCGGCCAGCCAGCCGGGGGTGAACCACCGTTCGACGCTGCCGTCGGCGATCGCCGTCATACCCTGCTCGCGCGCGACCCGGCCGCGTTCGGCCCACGACTCCGGGGTGCCGAGCTTCGCCGACGTGCAGCACAGCACGAGGCTGCGCAGCCGCTCGGGTGCGTGGATGCCGAGCCACATCCCCGTCATGCCGCCGAGTGACAGTCCGACGAAGTGCGCGCGGTCCACCCCGAGACCGTCGAGCAGTTCGACCACGTCGCCACCGAGATCGGCCATGGTCACGTCCCCGTCCGGGACGCCGGTGCGGCCGTGACCGCGCTGGTCGTACCGGACGACCCGGTAGCCCGCTCGCACCAACGGCTCGACCTGCGGCTGCCACATCGTCAGGTTGGACCCGATCGACCCGGACAGAACCACGACGTCCCCGTCGGCGGGTCCCTCGACCTCGCTGTGCACCTGCATGCGTTCTCCCTCGCTGTCCACTTCGGCCCGGCCCGCTTCCGGAGCGGGCCGGGCGCCGGTCTCAGGCGTCGAGCACGACCGCCAGGCCCTGCCCGACCCCGATGCAGATCGCGGCCAGACCGTACCCACCGCCGCGGCGCCGCAGTTCGTGGGCGAGGGTGCCGAGGATCCTGCCGCCGGAGGCGCCGAGCGGATGGCCGATCGCGATGGCCCCACCGTTGACGTTGACGATGTCCGGGTCGAGCTCGGGCCAGTCGGCCAGACATGCCAGGGATTGTGCGGCGAACGCCTCGTTCAGCTCCACCGCGGCCAGGTCTCCCCAGCCGATGCCGGCACGCTGGAGTGCGATCTCGGCGGCACGCACCGGGCCGATGCCGAACACGTCCGGGTCGACCCCGGCGGCACCACGGCCTGCGATGCGGGCCAGCGGGGTGGCGCCGATCCGGTCGGCGCCCGCCCGGTCACCGAGCAGCAGCGCCGACGCACCGTCGTTGAGCGGCGAGGCGTTGCCCGCGGTGATCGTGCCTTCCGGACGGAACGCCGGCTTGATCTTCGCCAGCTTGTCCACAGTGGATTCCGGCCGGATTCCCTCGTCCCGCGTCAACTCGGTGCCGGGAACCGGAACGACATGGGTGTCGTAGAACCCGTTGTCCCACGCCTTCGCCGCGTTCACGTGACTGCGGACGGCGAACTCGTCCTGCGCCTCCCGCGAGATCGTGTACTGCTCGGCGACGCGTTCGGTCGACTCGCCGAGCGACACCGTCCACCGCTCCGGCATCCGCGGGTTCACCATCCGCCAGCCGAGCGTGGTCGAGTGCAGCTGTTGATTCGTCGCGGGGAAGGCCTTCTCCGGTTTCTGCAGGACCCATGGGGCGCGGCTCATCGATTCGACACCGCCCGCCACGGCCAGGGACGCGTCGCCGACGGCGATGGTCCGGCTCACCTGCATCGCGGCGTCGAGGCCGGACCCGCACAGCCGGTTGACGGTGCCGCCGGGGACGGACGTCGGCCACCCGGCGAGCAGCGAGGCCATGCGCGCCACGTTGCGGTTGTCCTCGCCTGCCTGGTTGGCGTCACCGAGCAGCACTTCATCCACTGTGGCCGGATCGAGGCCGCTGCGCTCCTGCAGCGCCGACAGCACGTGAGCGGCCAGGTCGTCGGGCCGAACCCCCGACAGCGAGCCGGAGTACTTGCCGAACGGCGTACGGACGGCGTCGAGCACGAAGACGTCGGTCACCGCGAAGCCTCCTTCAGTGTGCGCAATGTGGACAGTTCGGCCGCGGTCGGTGCCTCGGTCCGCGTCAGATCCGGCGAGATCTGCAGGTCCCACCCGGTCGCGGCACGCACGTCCTCGACCTCCACACCGGGGTGCAGTTGAGTGAGAACCAGCTCGGCCGTCTCCGGATCGGGCCGCAGCACGCCGAGGTCGGTGATCACCAGGGTCGGACCGG
Organism: Prauserella sediminis; assembly: GCF_014195435.1. Taxonomy (NCBI): domain Bacteria; kingdom Bacillati; phylum Actinomycetota; class Actinomycetes; order Pseudonocardiales; family Pseudonocardiaceae; genus Prauserella; species Prauserella sediminis. The sequence continues at coordinate 4,236 of NZ_JACIBS010000008.1, forward strand.
CTCCCGGCAGGCCGAGCCGCTCCCGGTCACCCTTGCCCGAACCGTGACCGACGGACGTCACGAAGTCGACCTTGTCGACGAAACTGCGCGCGCTCTGGCGCACCACCACGAAGACCTCGCGGCACGATGCGGCGATCTCCGGCGCACCGCCCGCACCGGGCAGCCGCACCTTCGGGTCGGTGTAGTCGTCGCCGATGACCGTCGTGTTGATGTTGCCGAACCTGTCCAGCTGCGCGGCACCGAGGAACCCGACGTCGATGCGCCCCGGCTGCAGCCAGTAGTTGAACACCTCGGGCACGCCGATCACGGCGTCGGCCGTTTCGGCCAGCACACCGTCACCGATCGACGACGGCAGGACGTCCGGTTTGGATCCGAGCGTGCCGGACTCGTAGATCAGCACCAGGTCCGGCGCGTGGGTCCGCCGTGCGACGTTCGCCGCCGTCGACGGCAGCCCGATACCGACGAAACACCGCTTGCCGTTCTCCAGCGCACGGGCCGCGGCGATCGACATCATCTCGTCGGACGTGTACTCCGGCTGCGCGCCGGACACAGCGGTCGTGGATGCGGCCCCGGTCATCGCACACCCTCCTTGTCGCCGGTCGTCTCGGTCGCGAACCGTCCCGCGAGCACCTCGTCGCGGACCCAGGTCCGGAAGGTGTCGCGGTCGCGGCCGATGGAGTCCCAGTACTTGTAGTAGGCGTTGTCGCGTTCGGAGTAGCCCTGCGCGTACGACGGGTGAGCGCCGCCGGGAACCTCGGCCACGGCGGTGACGGCCCAGTGCGGCAGGACGACCTGGCCGGCGACGGGCTCGAGCTCGTCGACGACCTCCTCAACCGTCACGAGACTGCGCTCGGCGGCCAGCACGGCCTCCTTCTGCACGCCGACCAGACCCCACATCTGCACGTTGCCGGCGCGGTCGGCACGCTGCGCGTGGATGATCGACACGTCGGGGTTGATCGCGGGCACCGCTGCGAGCTCCTCGCCGGTGAACGGGCAGGTGATCCACTTGATCGTGGCCGTGTGCTCCGGCAGATCCGTGCCGCGATATCCGCGCAGCACGGCGAACGGCAGGCCGGACGCACCCGCGACGTACCTGTTGGCCATGCCCGCGTGGCTGTGTTCCTCGATCTCCAGCGGCACCGGCCACGCGTGCTGCACCGCATCGCGGAACCGGTGCAGCGAGCCGACGCCCGGGTTACCTCCCCACGAGAAGATCAGCTTCCGCGCGCAGCCCGCACCGATGAGCTGGTCGTACACGATGTCCGGCGTCATGCGGACCAGCGTCAGGTCCTTGCGCCCCTGCCGGATGATCTCCTGCCCCGCCGCGTGCGGGATCAGGTGCGTGAATCCTTCGAGCGCGACGACGTCACCGTCGCGCACCAGTTCGCCGACCCCGTCGGCCAGCGACACGATGTCCGCCACCTTCTGCCACCTCGTTCACCCGATACCGGCGGCACCGTCACCGCCGTGGTCGTCGCACGCGCACGCCCGGTCGGCGCACGGGAGCGTGCACGCAGCCAACGCGCGCGGCCCTGCTTCGCCTCACCGGTGTTCGTATAACGCACGAGTGTTCTTTATATGAACATACGCCGTGGCGGAACATCCCGTCAACACACGGCGCTGCCGAGCCCTGCACGTCCGTGCCGCGCACGACAGCGCCCCCGCGGCCACAGAGTGGGCCGCGGGGGCGCTGCTGACGAACCGTCGTGGGATCAGGTACTGCCACCGGATTTCTCGGACGAGTCCCCGCCGCCGGGGTCGCCCGCACCGGACGCCGACTCGGCGGTGTTCTCCGCGGGCCTGGTGTTCTCCGAGTGCGCGGCGGTCTCGGTCGCGGGCCCATCGCCGGAGTCGTCGACATCGGACGGTGCCGTTCCCTGCCGCGTCGCCGGTCCACCGTCGGCGGCATCGGCATCGGCATCGGCATCGGCATCGGCGTCCGCGTCACCGTCGCCGGAGGAGATCGCGGTGCCGGACTCGGATTCGGCGGCGTCACCGTCACCGTCTCCGACGTCCGGATCGTCCGGGCTGCGCAGCGTTTCCGGCGCTTCCCGCGGCCCCTTGGCCCGCGCCAGGACGAAGTACGCCACGGCGCCGAGGAACACGAGCGCGGACACCCACACGTTGACGCGCTGGCCCAGGATCTCGTTGGCGGGGTCGGTGCGCATGAGCTCGATCCAGAAGCGGCCCGCGGTGTATCCCGCGACGTAGAGCGCGAACACGCGCCCGTGGCCGAGCCGCAACCTGCGGTCGAGCCAGATGATCAGCAGCGCGACGCCGAGGTTCCACAACAGCTCGTACAGGAAGGTCGGATGCACGACCTCGACCGGCACGTCGTTGATCGCCACCCCGCCGAGCGGATCCTCGACGGCGGGGTTGTCCGGCGACACCCGCCGGTAGATCTCCAGCCCCCAGGGCAGATCCGTGGGCCCGCCGTAGAGCTCCTGGTTGAAGTAGTTACCGAGGCGCCCCACCGCCTGTGCGATCACGATGCCGGGCGCGACGGCGTCGGCGACCGCGGGCAGCGGGATTCCCCTGCGGCGGCAGGCGATCCACGCACCCACCGCGCCGAGGGCGATCGCGCCCCAGATGCCGAGTCCGCCCTCCCAGATGTACAGCGCGCGGATCGGATCGCGACCCTCACCGAAGTACAGGTGGTGGTCGGTGATGACGTGGTAGAGCCGGCCACCGATGAGACCCATCGGCGCGGCCCACACCGCGATGTCGATGATCGTGCCCTTGGTACCGCCACGTGCCTGCCAGCGGCGCTCGCCGAGCCAGATCGCGACGACGATGCCGAGGATGATGCAGAGTGCGTACGCCCGCAGCGAGAACGGGCCGATCTCCCAGACGCCACGGTCCGGACTGGGAATGGTGGCGAGGAAGGCAGAAGAGGCGGTACTCACAGGGTCACCGTAACGTGGCGCACCCGGGCGGGCTCGGCCGCGTCACGCACGCGGCCGGCGCACGCCCTCGGCCAGCTCCTTCGTCAGCGCGGCGACCGCATCGGTGCCCTCGCCGGCCTTCGTCACCAGCGCGGACCCGACGATGACGCCGTCGGCGAACGCCGACACCTCGGCGGCCTGATCACCGGAACGTACGCCCAGCCCGACACCGACCGGCAGGTCGGTGTGCGCCCGGGTGCGGTTCACGAGTCCCTGCGCCGCGGCTCCGACGGTGTCGCGGGCGCCGGTCACGCCCATCACCGCGGTGGCGTAGACGAATCCGCTCGCGGCCGCGGTGGTCAACGCGATGCGCTCGTCCGACGACGACGGCGCCACGAGGAAGATGCGGTCCAGGCCGTGGGTGTCCGACGCGGCGATCCACTCCGCTCCCTCGTCGGGCGTGAGGTCCGGCGTGATCAACCCGAGGCCGCCCGCTGCGGCGAGATCACGGGCGAACGCGTCGACCCCGTAGTGGAACACCGGGTTCCAGTACGTCATCACGACCGCGCGGCCGCCGCGATTGGCGACCGATTCGACGACCTCGAACAGGTCCTTGAGGCGGAACCCGTTCCGCAGCGCCGTGTCGGCCGCAGCCTGGATCGTCGGTCCGTCCATGACGGGGTCCGAGTACGGGAATCCGACCTCGACCAGGTCCGCGCCGGCGTCGACGGTCGCGGCGAGCAATTCCTTGGACTCGGCGACCGTCGGGTACCCCGCTGGCAGATAGCCGATCAACGCACCGCGGCCCTCACCGCGGGTCTGCGCGAACAGCTCGTCGATGCGGCTCACACGCCCTCCACGAGGTTGAAGTACCGGGCGGCGGTGTCGACGTCCTTGTCGCCGCGGCCGGACAGGCTGACCACGATCAACCCGTCCGGGCCGAGTTCCCGACCGAGCTGCAGCGCGCCCGCAAGCGCGTGAGCGGACTCGACCGCGGGAATGATGCCCTCGGTCTTCGACAGCAGCTGGAAGGCGTCCATCGCCTCGTCGTCGGTGACGGCGCGGTACTCGGCGCGGCCCACATCCTTCAGATGTGAGTGTTCGGGGCCGACGCCCGGATAGTCCAGGCCCGCCGAGATCGAATAGGCCTCGATCGTCTGCCCGTCGTCGTCCTGGAGCAGGTAGGACAGGGCGCCGTGCAGCGTGCCCGGCGTGCCCTGGGTCAGGGTCGCGCCGTGCTCGCCGGAGTCGAGTCCCTTGCCGCCGGGTTCGAGGCCCACCAGCCTGACGTCGGCGTCGTCGAGGAAGCCGTGGAAGATGCCGATCGCGTTCGATCCACCACCGACACAGGCGGCGACGGCGTCCGGGAGCCGGCCCGTCCGTTCGAGGATCTGCTCGCGGGCCTCCTGGCCGATGACCTTGTGGAAGTTCCGCACCATCACCGGAAACGGGTGCGCCCCGGCGGCGGTGCCCAGCAGGTAGTGCGTGGTGTCGACGTTGGTGACCCAGTCGCGCAGCGCCTCGTTGATGGCGTCCTTCAGGGTGCGCGAACCGGTCCCCACCGGAACGACCTCGGCGCCGAGCAGCCGCATACGGGCCACGTTGAGCGCCTGGCGCTCGGTGTCGACCTCGCCCATGTACACGACGCACTCGAGGTCGAGCAGGGCGCAAGCGGTCGCGGTGGCGACACCGTGCTGACCGGCGCCGGTCTCGGCGATGACGCGCTTCTTGCCCATCCGCTTGGTCAGCAGCGCCTGGCCCAGCACGTTGTTGATCTTGTGGGAGCCGGTGTGGTTGAGGTCCTCCCGCTTGAGGAAGATCCGCGCACCACCGGCGTGCTCGGCGAATCGCGGCGCCTCGGTCAGCAGCGACGGCCTGCCCGCGTAGCCGGAGAGCAGCCGCTGGAACTCCGCGGTGAACTCCGGGTCGTGCTGTGCCTTGTCGTATTCGGCGGCCAGTTCGTCGAGCGCGCCCATGAGCGCCTCGGGCAGGAACCGGCCGCCGTAGTCACCGAAGTGACCGCGGGCGTCCGGGTCGTGCTGTGACGACTGTGAAGCGGTGTCGGCCATCCCGGTCACCGGCTCGGACGCGGACAGGCGGGGTGCGACCCCGCGGTGACGAGCTGCACCAGTGCCGCCTTCGGATCGTCGGTGCTCACGAGCCCCTCGCCGACCAGCACGGCGTCGGCCCCGTGGCCCGCGTAGGCCATCAGGTCGCCGGGACCGCGGACGCCGGACTCTGCGATCTTGAACGTCTCCATCGGCAGGCCGGGCGCGAGCCGTGCGAAGACGTCCCGGTCGACCTCGAGGGTGTGCAGATCGCGGGCGTTGATGCCGATGACGGACGCGCCCGCCTCCAGCGCGCGGTCGCACTCCTCGGCGTTGTGCACCTCGACCAGCGCGGTCATGCCCAGCGATTCGACGCGGTCGAGCAGTGCGGCGAGCGCGTTCTGCTCGAGAGCGGCGACGATGAGCAGCACCATGTCGGCGCCGTGCAGTCGGGCCTCGTGCACCTGGTACGGGCTGACGATGAAGTCCTTGCGCAGGATCGGCACGTCCACGGCGGCCCGGACGGCGTCGAGGTCGGCCAACGACCCGCCGAACCGGCGCTGCTCGGTGAGCACGCTGATGACGCGTGCGCCCGCGTCCTCGTAGTCCTTGGCCAGCACGGCAGGATCGTGGATCGCGGCGAGGTCGCCCTTCGACGGGCTCTTCCGCTTCACCTCGGCAATGACGCCGATGCCCGATTCCTGCAGCGAACCCATGACGTCCCGTGGCGCGGGAGCCTCCGCGGCACGCTTCTTCAACTCGTCGAACGGCAGCGCCGACTCACGCTCGGCCAGGTCGGCCCGCACGCCCGCGACGATGTCCTCGAGAACGCTCACCGGTCGACCTCACCGGGTGCCGGGGCCGTTGATTCACTCGCAAGGTGGCTCACAAAAACCTTCCCCTTCCCGCTCTACCGATGCTAACCCGCGGGCTCGTCCAGACCGGGCAGCGGGTCGGCAACAGCCCGGCCCACCACGGGTTTCACTCGGGGTGGCCATCGCGCGGCCGGTCGGCACCCGGGGGGCCACCGGGCTCGATCTCGTTGCCGGGCCCGGCCGCGGCGTCCGGCCCGGTTGCGTGCCCGGACGCAGCCGGATCCCCGGAGGCGGCCGCGGAGTCGGTCGGATCGTCACCCCCCGACAGTGCGTCCCACAGCTCCAGCTCGGGGTCCGTCGCCGCCCCGCGGTCCCCGGGAGCCGAGTACTTCGCGCCCATGCGTGCCATCCGGTGCCCGCGCCAGACCAGCACCGCACCCGCCAGCGCGAGGCAGGCGCCGCCCGCGACGGCGGCAGCAGGGCCCCAGAACGTCCACACCGGCTCAGCCGTGCGGCCCTCGTAGCCAGGGGCCCACCCGGACCAGGCGATGTCGCGGGTGTCGCCAGCGAGGGCCAGGTACACGGTCCACGCGCCGACGACCGCCAGCAGCACGCCCAGTGCCCGCCGCGCCGCACCGCGCAGGGCGAGCGTCGCGGCGACGGCCGCGAGCGCCAGCAGTGCGATCGGCACCGGCCACTGGACCAGCTCGCCGCCGGTGAAGTCGTCGGCCAGCCTGCCGTCGACCGTGCGGCCCTGCGGCACCTCCAGCCACACCAGCCCCGAGGCGCCCCAGAGTGCGCCCGAGCCGAGCAGCAGCACGACCACGACGGCCCACAGGGATCGCTTGTCCTGCCCGGCGGGCCCTGCTGCCCCTCCTCCGGCGGCAGGGGCCTCCTCGGCACCGTGCGGGCCGCCCTCGTGGTCAGACACCGTCGTCGCCCGTCCTTTCCACGGGCGGCAGCGTGTCCACTGGTCGCAACGTGTCGGCCGCCGCGACGGCCGACAGCACGGTGCGGGCCTTGTTCAGAGCCTCGGTGTCCTCGTAGTCGGGTTCGGAGTCGGCGACGACACCGCCGCCAGCCTGGACGTAGGCCACTCCGCCACGCACCAGGGCCGTACGGATCGCGATGGCCGTGTCGGCGTTGCCGGCGAAGTCGAGATAGCCCACGACGCCGCCGTACAGCCCGCGCCGGGTCGGTTCGAGCCGCTCGATGAGCTCCATCGCCCGCACCTTGGGTGCACCGGAGAGTGTGCCGGCAGGAAAGCACGCGGCGACCGCGTCGATCGCCGTCGCCTCGTCGGCGAGCTCACCGGTCACGGTCGACACGATGTGCATGACGTGGCTGTAGCGCTCGATGGCGAAGAAGTCGACCACCTGCACCGAACCGGGCTTGCACACCTTGCCGAGGTCGTTGCGGCCGAGGTCGACGAGCATCAGGTGCTCGGCCCGTTCCTTCTCGTCGGCGAGCAGTCCCTTGGCCAGCTGGGCGTCCTCCTCGGGATCGGCGCCGCGCCAGCGGGTGCCCGCGATCGGGTGCGTCGTGGCCTTGCCGTCGCGCACCGTCACCAGCGATTCGGGACTCGAGCCGACGATGTCGAACCCGTCGAGGCGCAGCAGGTACATGTACGGGCTCGGGTTGGAAGTGCGCAGGACCCGGTAGATGTCCAGCGCATCGGCACCGGTGCGCAGTTCGAACCGTTGCGACGGCACGATCTGGAACGCCTCGCCCGCGTGGATGGCCTCCTTCGCCGCCTCGACGGCCGCGTGGAAGTCGTCCTTGGTGCGGGCCCGGTCGAACTCGGGAGCCGGCCGGTCGAACACCGCGTTCGTGGCGGGCGCGGGCGCGCCGAGCCGTGCGGTCATGGCGTCGAGTCTGCGAACCGCGTCCTCGTAGGCGGCGTCGACCCGTTCCGGACTGTCGTCCCAGTTCACCGCGTTGGCGATGAGCGTGACCGTGCCCTCGTGGTGGTCGAACGCCGCCAGGTCGGTCGCCAGCAGCATCGTCACCTCGGGAATGTCGAGGTCCTTCTCGGCGATCTCCGGCAGCCGTTCGAGCCAGCGCACGGCGTCGTAACCGATGTAGCCGACCATGCCGCCGGTCAGCGGCGGCATTCCGGGCAGCGGCTCGGTGTGCAGCGTCTCGAGCGTCTCGCGCAGTACCGCCAGCGGGTCGCCGCCCGTGGGCAGGCCCGCCACCGGGGTCCCCGTCCATACCGCTTCGCCGTCGCGCACGGTCAGCGCCGACGGGCTGTGCACGCCGATGAACGACCATCGCGACCAGGACTCGCCGTTCTCCGCCGACTCGAGCAGGAACGTGCCGGGGCGGTCCTCGGCGAGCTTGCGGTACAGGGCGACGGGCGTGTCGGCGTCCGCGAGCACGCGGCGGACGACCGGGATCACGCGCCGGTCCTCGGCGAGTTCGCGGAACTCCGAGGCCGTCGGCGTGACAGCGCCCAGGCCTGCACGGGCGGCCTCGACGGAATGGGCAGTGACCATGGGGTTCATTGTGCCGTCGCTGCCCGCCGGGCCCGGCGGTGGGATCGGTGCCCGCGGATCAGCGATGATGGCGGGGTGACCAGCACACCCCACCGCACCGCCGACGACGGATCCCGGCGCCGCGGCCGCAGGCCCGCCGGCGAGGACACGCGCACCGCGTTGTTGGAGGCCGCACGCGCAGAGTTCGCCGACGGCGGGTTCGGCGGAGCGACCGTGCGCGCGATCGCGACCCGCGCGGGCGTCGACGCCGCCATGGTCAATCACTGGTTCGGCGGCAAGGACCAGCTGTTCGCCGAGGCGGTGCTGCAGGTGCCGTTCGATCTGGCCGAGGTGGTCGCCACCGTCACCTCCTACGGCCGCGACCGCCTCGGCGAAGGCATCGTCCGCACGTTCGTCGGACTCTGGGACGGCGCGGGCGGCGACCGCTTCACCGCACTGATCCGCAGTGTCACGGCCAACCCCGAGGCGATGCGCACGCTGCGCGCCGTGCTGGTCGCCAAGGTGATCGGCCCGGTCGCGGCCGCCGCTGACACCGACCGCCCGGAGCTGCGCGCGTCACTGTGCGCGAGCCAGGTGGTCGGCCTGGGTATGGCGCGCTACGTCGCCCGGTTCGAACCGCTCAGTTCGGCCGATCCGGACACCGTCGTCGCGGCGGTCGCCCCGACCCTCCAGCGTTACCTCACCGGCGACCTCGACCACCCGTGACCGGCGGCCGTCGCGGGTGAGGGGTGTTCGGGGTCAGCTCGACTGTGCGTCGTCGGCCAGCAGGAGATCGGCGTCGAAGCACGTCCGCGCGCCCGTGTGGCACGCGGGCCCGGTCTGGTCGACCCGCACCAGCAGCGTGTCGCCATCGCAGTCCAGCCGGACCTCACGCACGTGCTGCACGTTGCCCGAGGTCTCGCCCTTGACCCACAGCTGCTGCCTGCTCCGCGAGAAGTAGGTCGCGCGACGCGTCGTGAGCGTGCGCGCGAGCGCCTCGTCGTCCATCCACGCCACCATGAGCACGTCGGACGTCGCGTGATCGACGACCACGGCGCACACGAGCCCGTCGGCACCCCGTTTGAGCCTGCCGGCGAGGGCCGGATCGAGGCCCGCCTCCCCCGCGCTCACCGGATCTCCACGTTTCCGGCCTTCAGGGCCGTCTTGACGTCGCCGATCGTGAACTCCCCGAAGTGGAACACGCTGGCGGCGAGTACCGCGTCGGCGCCCGCGTCGACCGCGGGCAGGAAGTGCTCGACCGCGCCTGCGCCACCGCTCGCGATCACCGGCACCCGCACCGCCGCGCGCACGAGCCGCAGCAGTTCGAGGTCGAAACCGGCCTTGGTGCCGTCGGCGTCCATCGAGTTCAGCAGGATCTCGCCGACGCCGAGCTTTTCGCCCCGTACCGCCCATTCCACCGCGTCGATACCGGTGCCCTGCCGCCCGCCGTGCGTGGTCACCTCGAAACCGGACGGGGTCGGCTCGCCGCCGTCGGGCACCCGGCGGGCGTCGACCGACAGCACGACGCATTGCGCGCCGAACCGTTGGGAGGCCTCCCGCAGCAGTTCCGGGCGGGCGATCGCCGCCGTGTTGATGCTGACCTTGTCGGCGCCCGCGCGCAGCAGCCGGTCGACGTCGTCGGTGCTGCGCACACCGCCTCCGACGGTGAGTGGGATGAACACCTGCTCGGCGGTGCGCCGCACCACGTCGTAGGTGGTCTCGCGGTCGCCCGAGGACGCGGTCACGTCGAGGAACGTCAGTTCGTCGGCGCCTGCGGCGTCGTAGGCGCGCGCCAACTCGACGGGGTCGCCCGCATCACGCAGGTCGACGAAATTGACGCCTTTGACGACACGTCCCGCGTCGACGTCGAGACACGGGATCACCCTCACCGCAACGGACATGCCCCCAGAGTAGGTAAGCCGTGCGGAGCGCGTCCGGTTGGGCGGTGGTGGGAGACGGGCGTGCCTAGGTAAGCCGCGCGACACGCGTCCGTTCAGGCGGTGTGGGAGGCAGGCGGGCATCACTGCGGCGGCGACGGGGAAGCCGGTGTGCACAGAAGGGATCCGCGGTCGCCCGACGCGATCATCACGCGCGGTGTCGCCCGGGCTCGACCGGCGGTCCTGCGTACGATCCCGTGATTGTGACGGCAGACGGAGCAATGGTCGCAACCCGAACGGCGGCGGAGACCGCGCACCCGCAGGAGAAGTCGGCGTCCGGGGCGGCGCGCCTGCCGCGGTGGCGCTCGCGCCTGCAGGGCGCGGCAGCCGTGGCCGCGGGTTCGGCCATGATCGGCGCGCACGGTGCCTACTACGGCAACTGGATCGTCGACGACGCCGCGATCACGTTCTCCTACGCGCGCAGTTTCTCGGAAGGCCTGGGCCCCGTCGTGCAGGCCGGGGCCCAGCCGGTCGAAGGGTTCTCCAACGTCACGTGGACGCTGTTGCTCGCGCTGGCCCGACTCGTGGGCCTGTTCGACCACGGCACGATCTTCGGGATCCCCGACTACGTCCTGCTGCCGAAGGTGCTCGCGCTCGTGCTGTGCGCGGGCATCCTCACCGCGTGCCATGCCGCGCTGACCCGGGTGCTCGTGCGGCCGTGGCTGGGGACCCTCGCCGTGGGCGGCCTGCTCGCGATGACGCCGTCGTTCGTGATCTGGGTGGTCTCGGGGCTGGAGAACGCTCTCTACGGGCTGCTGATCACGACGCTGGCAGTGCTGGTGTTCCGTGCGGTACTGGACGATGCCGTGCTGCGGTGGCGGCTGGCGGTCGGTGCGGGCCTGCTCGCCGCACTGGCGGCACTCACGCGGCCCGAGGGGCTGATCTACGGCGGTGTGTATCCGCTGGTCGTGCTGGGGACGCTGTGGCGGTCGCGAGGAGCGCCGGTGTCGACGGCGGTGCGGTACATCGCGCTGTCGACGGCGGCGTTCGTCGGTGCGGCCGGTGCGTACTTTCTGTGGCGCCGGGTCACGTTCGGCGAGTGGCTGTCGGCGCCGTCGATCGCGAAGTCCCAAGGTCTTCCGTATCCGACGGACCTGCCGAAGGCGGGGCAGATCGTCGGCTATGCGGGCGCACCCGCGATCCTGCTGGTCTGCGTGTTCGTCGGGATGCTGCTGGCCAGGCCGCCGTGGTGGCGGCGCGGGCTCTTCGCACTGCTGGTGCCGCTGGGACTGGGGCTCGTCGCGTTCACCGTGCTCGAGGACGACTGGATGGGGCACCTGCGGTTCGCCACGCCGATCTGGGTTCTCGGCGCGCTCACCGCGGTGCTGGCGGCGGCCGAGGTCGTACGGCGCGTGCGGGGCGGGGCCCGAGCGGCGGTCGTGACCGGGATGGTGGTGGCGCTGGTGGCGAGCGGGTCGTCGTTCGCGGTGGCCGCCTACGACTTCCGCCGCGCGCCGACGTTGTCGGCCTGTCACGTGGCGGATCGCTACGGCCGCGCGTTCAACGGCTACGCCGACCTGCTCGGCCTGGACCGCGCGTCGCTACTGCTGCCCGATCTCGGCGGCACCTCGATGACCAGCAGGCTACGGCTGGTCGACATGGCCGGGCTGACCGACGTCCGCATGGCGCACATGATCCGCAACGAGGACAGGGCGGGCACGAAACGCTACGTCTTCGACGAGGTCCGGCCCACGTTCATCCACACTCGCCTGCCGTGGACGGGCGGGGGTGATCTCACGGAGGATCCGCGGTTCACGCGCGACTACGTGCGGATCTTCGCCGAGCCCGGGCATCCGTGGCCGGACGGCGATTGGGTCCGCCGGGACGTGGTACCCGACTCGGCGACGCTGGAACGGCTGCGTGCCTACGCCGGGGCGACCGCGGGGCGCGTCGCCGACGCCTCGGTGGCTCCGACCAGTTCGTGCGGCGACACCCTGGGCGTCGGCTCGACGCTACGCCCCGCCCCGCCCGGAGGCCCCGCCGGCCGCCCCGGCGAATAGGCTCGCCGGCGTGAGCGAACTGGAACGGCTCGGTGCCGAGAAGTACGTGCTGCTGACCACGTTCCGGCGGTCGGGCACGGCGGTGCCGACCCCGGTGTGGATCGCGCGCGACGGCGACGAGCTCGTGCTCTACAGCGCCCGCGACGCAGGCAAGGTCAAACGCATCCGTGCGAGCGTCGAGGTCGAGGTGATTGCGTGCGACGTGCGCGGCGCCAACACCCATGGCGACACCGTGCACGGGACGGCCAGGGTGCTCGACGAGACCGGCAGCGCTCGCGCCCGCGAGGCGATCGCCCGCAAGTACGGGCTGTTCGGCAAGCTCGCGATGCTGGGCAGCAGGCTCCGAGGCGGGACGTCCCGCACCGTCGGCATCGCCATCACCCTGGCCGCATGACCCCGTCAGGGAACGGGCACGTCGCGGCCGTTCAGACCGCGGCGACGGCTTCGAGGGCTTCCGGCAGGGTGAAGGCCTGGGCGTAGAGCGCCTTGCCGATGATCGCACCTTCGACGCCGTCGCGTTCCAGTGCCGCCAGCGACCGCAGGTCGTCCACACTGGACACACCACCGGAGGCGATGATCGCGGCATCGGTGCGGGCCGTCACCTCGCGCAGCAGGCCGACGTTCGGCCCCTTCAGCGTGCCGTCCTTGCTGACGTCGGTCACGACGTAGCGCTGGGCACCGTCGTGGTCCAGACGGTCCATGACCTGCCAGAGGTCACCGCCGTCCTGGGTCCAGCCGCGGGCGGCGAGCCGGTACCCGTCCTCGCCGATCCGCACGTCCAGGCCGATCGCGACCCGGTCGCCGTACTCGGACACGACCTTCGCGCACCAGTCGGGCGATTCGAGCGCCGCCGTGCCCAGGTTGACCCGCCGGGCGCCGGTGGCGAGCGCGGCCTTCAGCGACTCGTCGTCGCGGATACCGCCCGACAGTTCCACCGCGGCGTCGAGCTTCGCCACGACGTCGGCCAGCAGCTCCCGGTTCGATCCCTTGCCGAACGCGGCGTCGAGGTCGACCAGATGCACCCACTCGGCACCGTCGCGCTGCCAGGTCAGCGCCGCCTCGAGCGGCGATCCGTAGGACGTCTCGGTGCCGGCCTCGCCCTGCACCAGGCGTACGGCCTGGCCGTCGGCGACATCAACGGCGGGAAGGAGTGTCAGCGTCACGGTTGCCAACTCTAAGGCCCGGCTCCGCCGATCGGCCTACAGGGGCAGTCGCCCGCATCGGACCGGCACCGACGGCTCCCGGCACCGGGGCCTACAGCGCGGTGACCCAGTTGCGCAGCAGCTGCGCCCCCGCGTCGCCGGACTTCTCCGGGTGGAACTGGGTGGCGCTCAACGCGCCGTTCTCCACGGCGGCGACGAAATCCTCGCCGTGGTGGGCCCACGTCACCCGCGGCTGCGTGCCGCCGAGCTCCGACTGCAGGGTCCACTCGCGGACCGCGTAGGAGTGCACGAAGTAGAACCGCTCGCCGGGGTCGATGCCGTCGAACAGCCGCGACCCCTCCGGCGCCCGCACCGTGTTCCAGCCCATGTGCGGGAGGACGTCGGCCTCGAGCCGTTCGACCGTGCCCGGCCACTCCCCCGTGCCCTCGGTCTCGACACCGTGCTCGACCCCGCGCTCGAACAGGATCTGCATTCCGACACAGATGCCCAGCACGGGCCTACCGCCCGCGAGGCGTTTGCCGACGATGCGGTCCCCCTGCACCGACCGCAATCCCTCGGCGCACGCCGCGAACGCGCCGACCCCGGGCACGACCAGCCCGTCGGCCTCGAGCGCGGCATGCGGATCCGCGGTCACCTCGACGTCGGCACCCGCGCGCTCGAGGGCGCGTTCGGCACTGCGGAGGTTGCCCGATCCGTAGTCGAGAATCACAACTGAAGGCACGGTTCCAGGCTACCCGGCGCGCCGTGGCGCCACCGCTACCGGCAACAGCGCCAGTGACCACGCCGCGAGCAGGCCGAAGGCCACGGCGTACGACGTGCCGGACACGATGGCGCCGACGGCGACCGCGCCCAGTCCCTGACCCGCGTCGAACGCCACGTTCCACGAGATGCTCGCGCGGCCGGCCGACGTGCGCTGGAACATCGACACGAGCGAGTCGTTCTGCACGGCGCCGAAACCGATGCCGAACACGATCATCGACATCACGACGAGCCAGACCGGGCCGCCCTCGCTGAACAGCGCGTAGCCCGCCAGACCGAGACCCGACAGGGCCCTGCCCGGTGTCAGCAACCGGCCGGTCCACCGGGTGCCGAGCCTGCCGGCCGCCCAGCGCGACAGGGTGGTGGCGAGCGGCATCAGCAACAGCGCGACGGACGAACCCGGGGCGAGCAGCAGGATCGGGGTGAACGTCGCCAGGGCGCCGAGACCGGTCGAGGCGGCGAGCATCGGCAGCCACGGCCGCCACGTCTCCCGCACGGTCGGAAGGAAGCCGCCGCCGCGCTCCGGTTCCGTACTGGGCCGGGCGGGTGGCAGGAACACGGCGGGCAGGAGTGCGAGCGCGGGCAGCACGGTCGCGAGCAGGAACACGGCGACGAAACCCCAGTGCTCGGCCAGCCACGGACCGGCGGGCAGCCCGATGAGCTGCGGCAGGCCGGTGGCGAGACCGTAGATGCCCGAGCCGCGAGGAACGGCGGCGGGCGGCAGGAGTTCGGCGATGAGCGCGCTGCCGCACACGGTCAGCAGGCCGAACCCGATGCCGCGCAGCAGCGAGAGCGTCAGGATGCCCTCGGGGGAACTCCACTCGATCAGCACCGGGGTGGGCACGCCGAGGAACGCGATGCCGGCGAGGATCGCCGTGCGGTAGCCGTAGCGGCGCACGAGCAGGCCCGTGCCGAGCTGGGTCACCACGGTGCTGGCCATGAACACGCCGGTGGCGGCGCCCGCGGCGAACGTGCCCGCTCCCTGGCGGACCGCCCACAGCGGGACGACGGGCAGCAGCAGCGAGAAGCCGGTCAACGCGAGGGCGGTCGCGACGAGCGACAACCGGAACGGCCCGTGCCGCCACGGCGACTCGTCGCGGGGCCGGGCCTCGGATGCGTCGTCAGGCATGGCGACAGTTCTAGTACGTGCGTACAGCTCCCACCAGGGGCGGGCGCAGGGAACGTGTGCAGGGCCTCACCGTAGGGCCTCACCGCAGAGCGGCCCACGAGGTCAGCTCGTCGGCGGTCCACGTGTTCACGATCCGGTCGGGGGTCACGCCGCATTCGCTGGCGCGCACGCAGCCGAACGGCAGCCACGACAGCTGTCCCGGCGCGTGCGCGTCGGTGTCGATGGCGAACCGGCATCCCTCCTCCTGCGCGAGCCGCAACAGCCGCCGCGGCGGGTCGAGCCGCTCCGGCCGCGAGTTGATCTCCACGGCGACGTCGAACTCCCGGCAGGCCGCGAACACCGCCTTCGCGTCGAACTGCGATTCGGGCCTGCCCCGTCCGGCGACGAGCCTGCCGGTGCAGTGGCCGAGGATGTTCACCCGCGGGTTCGCCACGGCCGTCAGCATCCGCTCGGTCATCTCCGCCGCGGACATCCGCAGTTTCGAATGCACGCTCGCGACGACGACGTCGAGCTGTTCGAGCAGGTCCGGATCCTGGTCGAGCGAACCGTCGTCGAGGATGTCGACCTCGATGCCGGTGAGGATCCGCAGCGGGGCGAGGCGCTCGCTGCACTCGGCCACGACGTCGAGCTGTCTGCGGAGCCGCTCGGCCGACAGGCCGCGGGCGACCGTCAACCGGGGCGAGTGGTCGGTGAGCACGAGATACTCGTGACCGAGCGCGCGGGCGGCCTCGGCCATCTCCTCGATGGAGCTGCCGCCGTCGGACCAGTCCGAGTGCGTATGGCAGTCCCCGCGCAGGGCTGCATGCAACGGCCCGCCGTCCGGGATGCCTGGTGCACCGCGCGATTCCAGGTCCGTCAGATATGCCGGTTCCCTGCCCTGCACGGCCTCGGCGACGACCCCCGCGGTCGTCTTCCCGATTCCGGCGAGTTCGGTCAACGTGCCGGCCTCGACCCTGCGGGCCAGCTCCCCGTCGGGTAGGTCCGCGACCACGGCGGCGGCGTTGCGGAAGGCCCGCACCCGGTAGCTCGGCTCCCCGGAGCGTTCCAGGTGCAGGGCGATCTGGCGCAGCACGTTCACGGGGTCCATCGCTCACCTCGCCGGTTCGGCGGCTCACCCGGCCGCGGGACTCGTCCGGCCGCAGGGTCCGCCGGCCGGGCCGGTCGCGGTCGGCGTACTACGATCCGGTGACGTCATTATCGTGGACAGCGGCGGTTTTCACGCGGCGCTGCCGATCACCGGATCCGGTCGGCGTCCGCACCCGGCGTGACCGTGCCCTCGGCCATCCGGCCCAGTGCACCCTACGACCGTCGTAACCCGTTCCGGCCTGCGAGAACGAGCTGCGGTGGTCCGACGGGGGTCGCGTCGGACCACCGTGCACACAGGCCGTATCTTGACCCGGTAGTCGGGGTCCGTTATTGCACGCACAGCGCGTGGAGGGGTTGTTTTGCCGCAGGAACCTCGGTGGCCAGGGCCTTCGGAATCGCAGCCGAACGAGTGGCCCGAATCCCACACCGAGCAGACCGATATTCTGCCCGCCGTCCCACCAGCGGGCACGGACAGTACCGAGTCTGCTACGGAGAGCACGCAGCTGATGCCCGGGGTCGACTCGGGCGATGCGCCGACCCGGGACACCGCTGCGCCGGACCCGGCGAGCGACTCGGGTGAGCCGGCCGGCTCCGCGGAGGCCACCCAGCACATCGCGTGGCCGGAGACGGACGCGGAAACCACGCAGCAGGTCTCCGGCTCCGGCTCCGGCTCCGGCTCCGGCTCCGGCTCCGACGAGGACACGGTCGTCACCGCTGCTGCGAGCACACCGCTCTCGCCCGGGACGTCGCCGGACACGGCGAGCGAGACCACGCAGTTCATCCCCTCCGTCCCGGCCGACGATCCGCCGCCGCACCACCTGACGGCGGCACTTCCCGCGCAGGGCGCCGCGGCGGGGCCCGCAGGCACCGGCTCCGGGAACGACGGCACCGACCCCGGCGACACCGGCGACGACGAGCGCGGCGAGAGCCGCCTCGCCGCGCTGGGCAAGGCCCGCAAGCCCCTGCTGATCGCCGCCGCCGTCTTCGGGGTGCTGGCGCTCGTCTACGTGGTCGACGTGTTCGCCACCTCGGGCGACGTCCCGCGCGGCACCGTCGTGGCGGGCGTCGAGGTGGGCGGCATGAGCCGCGCGGACGCCGAGGAGAAACTCCGCTCCGAGCTGGAGCCGCGCATGACGCAACCAGTGCAGTACCGCGCGGGCGACGTCGAGGACGAGTTCGACCCCCAGCAGGCCGGACTCCGGCTGAACTGGAAGGAGACCCTCGACCGCGCGGGCGACCAGCCGCTCAACCCGTTCAGCCGGATCGCGTCCCTGTTCACCGAGCGCGAGGTCGACGTCGCCACGGAGACCGAGCGCAACCAGCTGGAGAACGCGCTCGTGTCGGTGCAGGAGACCGTGGACCGCGAACCGGTCGAAGGCACGATCGAGTTCGAGGGTGCCGATCCGAAGGCCGTCGAGCCGAAGAACGGGCAGAAGCTCGACGTGTCGAGTGCCGAGAACGTCATCACGCGTGACTGGGCCGACGGCAAGCGGATCGCACTGCCGGTCGACAGCACCCCGGTCTCGGTCAGCGCGCAGGACGTGCAGAAGATGCTGCGCGACGTCGCCGAGCCCGCGGTGTCGGCGCCGGTACTCGTCCGCGGCGAGGGCGCCGACGGCACGCTCGAACCGGAGGAGATCGCCGCGGCGCTGAGCTTCACCCCCGAGAGCGGCACGCTCACGCCGAAGATCGACCGGAAGAAGATGGTCGAGGGCGTCCAGGAGGAGTTGTCGAGCACGGTCCAGAAGGGCCGCGACGCCGAGATCGTGTTCGAAGGCGGCTCACCGACGGTCAAACCGTCCAAGGACGGCAAACACATCAAGTGGAAAGAGACGTTCCAGCCACTGATGGACGTGCTGCAGCGTGACCAGCAGCGCGAGATCAAGGCCGAGTACGAGAAGCAGGAAGCCGAGACCACGACGAAGGAGGCCAAGCAGCTCGGCGTCAAGGAGGTCATCGGCGAGTTCACGACCGGCGACTTCGCCGCCGATTCCGGGGTCAACATCCGCCGCGTCGCCGAAGAGGTCAACGGCGCCATCGTCAAGCCGGGCGAGACCTTCAGCCTCAACCAGCACACCGGCCCACGCACGAAGGCGCAGGGCTACGTCGAGGCGGGCATCATCGAGGACGGCGCTCCGGGCAAGGCCGTCGGCGGGGGCATCTCGCAGTTCGCGACCACGCTGTACAACGCGTCGTACTTCGCGGGCATGACCGACGCCGGCCACCAGGAGCACAGCTACTACATCAGCCGCTATCCCGAGGGCCGGGAGGCGACCGTGTTCCAGAACTCGGACGGTTCGAGCATCATCGACCTGGCCTTCACGAACAATCTGCCGAACGGCGTGGCGATCCAGACCGAGTGGACGCCGAACGACATCACGATCCGGCTGTGGGGCACGAAGAAGTACGACGTGCAGTCCCGCACCGGCGAGCGCACCGACGTCGTCAAGCCGAAGACGAAGAAGGGGCCCGAGGGCGAGGACTGCTCGCCGAGCGAGGGCGCCCCCGGTTTCACCGTGACCGACACGCGGGTGCTGCGGGACCTCGACTCCGGTTCCGTCAACGAGGAGACCCGAACGGTGCGCTACAACCCGCAGCCCAAGATCGTCTGCGGGAACAACCGGCCCTGACTCCCGGCAGCACGCCGGGCGGCGATCACCACGAACACGAAGAGCGGGCGGGCCCGAACCGGGCCCGCCCGCTCTCGTCGCCGCGCGGCCGGTGTCAGCCCACGGTGAGGATCGACCGCAGGTGCGAGACCTCCGACATGCGGCGCTCGGCCAGCCGGTCGGCTGCCGTCACCGCGGGCACACCCTCCTCGTCTGCGAGCGCGAACACCGCCTTGGCCGTGTCGTACAGCGACGTCGCCTTGAGCCGGGCCCGATCGGCGTCGTAGCCACGCAGTTCGTCACTGACCTGGATCGTGCCACCGGCGTTGACGAGATAGTCGGGGGCGAACAGGATGCCGCGGTCCTGCAGCAGCTTCTCGACGCCAGGATGGGCGAGCTGGTTGTTGGCGGCGCCGCAAACGATCGCCGCGCGCAACGCGGGCACGGTGTCGTCGTCGAGCACACCACCGAGCGCGCACGGGGCGAAGATGTCCACATCGGACGCGATCAGTGCGGCGGTGTCGTCGACGACCTCCACCGACGGGTGGACCGCACGGACCTGGTCGACGGCCTGCTCGTCGACGTCGGTGATGACGATCTCCGCCCCTGCCTGCGCCAGGTGGCCGACGAGCAGTTTGCCGACCTTGCCGACGCCTTCGACACCGACCCGCTTGCCCTTCAGCTCAGGACTTCCCCAGGCGTGTTCCGCCGAGGCGCGCATGCCCTGGTAGACACCGAACGCGGTGAGCTCCGAGGAGTCACCCGCACCGCCTTCCTCGCGCGAGCGGCCGGTGACGAAACCGGTCTCCCTGGCGATGATGTCCATGTCGCGCACATAGGTGCCGACGTCGCACGCCGTGATGTACCGGCCGCTCAGCGACTGGATGAACCGGCCGTAGGCACGCAGCAGAGCCTCTGTCTTGAGCGTGGCGGGATCACCGATGATGACCGCCTTGCCACCGCCGAGGTCCAGTCCGGCGAGCGCGTTCTTGTAGGCCATCCCCTTCGACAGGGCCAGCACATCGTCGAGTGCGGCGTCCTCGTCCGGGTACGGGTAGAAGCGGGTGCCGCCGAGTGCCGGGCCCAGCGCGGTCGAGTACACCGCGATGATGGCCTTCAGTCCGGTGGCACGGTCATGACAGTAGACGACCTGCTCGTGGCCGCTCTCGCGGCCGAATACACCGTCGGTCACGGGTGGTGACTCCTTTGTCGGTTCCGGCGCGGCGCCGGTCGGCGCCGGTCGGGATCGGTTGTGGTCCACGGCGACGGCTGCGGGGTTGCCGCAGCGCACACCGCGCGAGCTCACGATAGCCCCGCGCCGAGGCGAGGGGGAAGCGACGGAGGTCGCCGACCGCCCTGCCGGGTGCCACGCGCTCCGCAGCCGCGTGACGTCGGCAGCCGCGCGCCGCCGGGGTCACGGTCGGTGACGGACCGCCGCCCTCGGCACCGCCGTGCTCGACACGCGCTCCCTCGACACCGGCGCCGTGGCGGACCGCCCTGCCGTCTCCTCCGGCATCGGGGCGGGTTCGGCCGTAGCGGTCGACGGTGTCGACGCACCCGCCCCGTCATCCGGCTCGGGAACCGGCGCCGGCCTGCCACCCCGTGGCCGCAGGGCCGCGCCGGCGACGGTGACCGTGCCCAGCGCCGAGGCGACGGCCGCGTCGGCGAGCGCCGCTAGTTCCCGTCGATCCCCGGCGCGGCCCGGTGCGATCTCGGGGCACACCGTCAGTTCGAGCGTCAGGTCGGGGATGGCGACGGTGCGCCGCAGCGAGGCGATGAGCGACTCGGGGCCGATGAACGCGGGCCGGGTCGTCTCCCGGCCGCCCGCCAGGTACCGGACGGCCACCGGCCGCACGGGCACACCCGCGTCGATCGCCGCCTGGAACAGCGCAGGGCGGAACCGGCCGGACGCCGAACCGCACCACGTCGTGCCCTCAGGATTCACGGTGATCAATGCCCCGGAGCGCAGCGCCGTGGCCAACGCGTCCACGGCGGCGGGCAGCGCCGACAACCGCTCGCGGTCGAGGAACACCGTGCCCGCCCGCGACGCCAGCGTTCCCAGCACCGGCCACGAGGCGATCTCCCGTTTCGCGAGCGCCCGCATGGGACGCGTCGCGTTCAGACCGAGTATGTCGGCGAACGAGATGTGATTGCTGACCACGAGTGCACCGCGGCCGCTGCCGTCGAGCTCACCGTGGACCACGAGCCGGATTCCCAGCGCGGCCAGCAGCCCGCGGAACACGCCGCGTACGACGCGGTCGCGGCAGGGCGGTATCGCCAGCACCGGCACGAGCAGCAGACCGGCGGTGACGACCAGCGCCGCCCCGGTCAGCCGCAACGCCCGCCGCACCGCGCCGACGCGAGTCGCCTCCGGGGTGAGACAGCCGTCGCCGCACGGCGACACGGGCATCCACGGGTGGCTCATACCGCGGCTCCGAGAAAGTACTTGAGGTACCGCTCGTCGACCTGTTGCAGGTCGAGCAGCACGAAGAAGTCGGCGACGTCGAAGTCCGGGTCGTGGGCGGGTGGCCCGCAGACCCGTGCACCGAGGCGGACGTACCCGCGCAGCAGCGGTGGCAAGACCGGGCGGGCGGGCCGGGCGAGCTCGTCGCATCGCCACGGCTGCAGCGGTGTCACGCGGTGGGCTTCGTCGGCGAAGTGCTTGCTGTGCACGATGTCCCAGACGCCCGCGGCCTGCGCGCCGCCGTCGGCGAGCGGCACCGAGGCGCAGCCCGCGAGGTACCGATGCCCGGACAGCAGCATGTACCGCGCGATACCCGCCCACACCAGGCTGACGACGGCTCCCGTCCGGTGGTCGGCGTCCACACAGGACCGTCCGGTTTCGACGAGCGAACCACGCAGCGGGTTCAGTGCAGAGAGGTCGAATTCGGTGTCGGAGTAGAGATGCCCGGCCTCGCGCGCCCGGTCCGGCGGCAGCATCCGGTAGGTGCCGACGATCGCTCCGGTCTCGTCGTCGGTGACCACGAGGTGGTCGCAGAAGGCGTCGAACGGGTCGACGTCCGCACCGCCCGGCCCTGGTGCGAGCCGCGCGCCCATTTCCTCCGCGAAGACCCGGTGCCGCAGCCGCTGCGCGGCGAGCACCTCGTCCTCCCCTGAGGCGACGCGCAGTGAGTACCGCGCACCGCCCGCCGTCCGGTCCGTACTGAGCAGGGGCTGTGACCGCGTCATGACAGGGATGCTCGCGTCGGCAGGCAAACCGCGGCGGGCACCGGCCGTGGCCGGTGGCTGCACACCCGGTGAACGCTCCGTTCACACCGGCCTCACACGCGAACGGCCGCCTCCCCGCGCAGTGCGGGAAGGCGGCCGTGTGCTGCGAGCGTGGGTGTCTCAGCCCTTGCGCTTGGCGACCTCGTCGGTCAGCTGCGGAGCGACGGCGAACAGGTCGCCCACGACACCGAAGTCGGCGATCTCGAAGATCGGGGCCTCGGCGTCCTTGTTGACCGCGACGATCGTCTTCGACGTCTGCATGCCGGCGCGGTGCTGGATGGCACCGGAGATGCCGAGCGCGACGTACAGCTGCGGCGAGACCGTCTTACCGGTCTGGCCGACCTGGAACTGCGCCGGGTAGTAGCCGGAGTCGACGGCGGCACGCGAGGCACCGACGGCGGCACCGAGCGAGTCGGCCAGCTTCTCGACGACGTCGAACTTCTCGGCCGAGCCGACACCGCGGCCACCGGAGACGACGATCGACGCCTCCGTCAGCTCGGGCCGGTCGCCGCCTACGACCGGCTCGACACCGGTCACCTTGGCGGACTTGGCCGGGTCGGCGGCGGGCAGGGCCACCGTCTCCTCGGCGGCGGCACCGTCGGCCTGCTCGGCCTCGACCGCACCCGGGCGCACCGACACGACCGGCGTGCCCTTGGCAGCCTTGGACTTGACCGAGAAGGCACCACCGAAGATGGACTGGTCGACCGAGCCGTCGGCGTTCACACCGACCGCGTCGACGAGCACGGCGCCGCCGAGGCGGATCGCGAGCCGGCCCGAGACCTCCTTGCCCTCGGCCGTGGCGGACACCAGCACGGCGGCCGGCGACGACTGCCCCGCGACGGTGGCGAGCGCGTCGACCTTCGGCGTCACCAGGTAGCCGGTGGCGTCATCGGACTCGGCCGCGTACACCTTCGCCGCGCCGTAGGAGGCCAGCGCGTCCTTCACCTTGCCGGCCGTGCCCGGGGCGCCGACGACGACCGCGGACGCCTCGCCCAGCGAGCGAGCGGCGGTGAGCAGCTCGAACGTGGACTTCTTGACCTCACCGTCGACGTGGTCGACGAGCACGAGTACTTCAGCCATGGTTCGTCTCCTTGAGTGGGATGAGGTCTGTCTCAGATGAGCTTCTGGCCGACCAGGTACTCGGCGACCTTCGTGCCGCCGTCACCGTCGTCGTCGACCCGCTCACCCGCGGCGCGCGGCGGCTTCGGTGCGACCTCGAGCACGGTCGCGGCGGCGCCCGCCAGGCCGAGCTCACCCGCGTCGACGCCGAGGTCGGCGACCGTGACGGTCTCCACGGGCTTCTTCTTGGCGGCCATGATGCCCTTGAAGGACGGGTACCGCGGCTCGTTGATCTTCTCGGTGACGCTCACGACGGCGGGCAGGCTCGCCTCGAGGTGGGTCACGCCGTCCTCGGTCTCGCGGTCGACCTTGAGGGTCGTGCCGTCGAGGGACAGCTCGCGGGCGTGGGTCAGCTGCGGCACACCGAGGATCTCGGCGAGCATCGCCGGGATCGCACCGCCGCGGCCGTCGGAGGCCTCGTTACCGGCGATGACCAGGTCGTAGCCGTCGACCTTGCCCAGGGCACCGGCGATGACCTTCGTGGTGGCGACCATGTCCGAACCCTGCAGGGCCTCGTCGGAGACGTGGACGGCCTTGTCGGCGCCCATGGACAGGGCCTTACGGATGGCGTCGGTGGCTCGGTCGGGACCGACGCACAGGACGGTCACCTCGCCCTCGCCAGCCTCCTTGATCTTGAGTGCCTCTTCGACGGCGCGCTCGTTGATCTCGTCGATCACCGCGTCGGCGGACTCGCGGTCGAGGGTGTGGTCACTCTCGTTGAGCTTGCGCTCCGAGTACGTGTCCGGCACCTGCTTGACCAGTACAACGATGTTGGTCATGGAACTCCTTAGGCGCAATGCAGGGCGTTACTGGTCGGTAGATTAGGCGCAAAACCACTGGTACGCGCGCCTAGGTGACCACGTTCACCCGGAATCGCGTTTTAGTGGGACGATCGTTCAGATAACTGCCCGATCCGCTCGTCATTACACCACGTGCACGTCGTGTGTGCGCATGCTGCATGACACTCCCCCTAATGGGTGCAAACTTTGGCCGGCCGCCGGGTAGCGTCAGTCGCGTGCCTGTCGCAGTGATCACCGATTCCACGGCCAGCCTGCCGGAGCGGACCGCCAAGCAGTGGGACATCTCCGTCGTGCCCGTCCAGGTCGTCGTCGGCGACCGGGCCGACGACGAGAACCGCTACGACCGCGACGAGCTCGTGCGCCGATTGCGCGCCCAGGAACCGGTCACCACGCAACCCCCGGACCCGGGCGCGTTCTTCTGGGCGTTCCAGGACGCCGTGAGCGCGGGCGCCACCGCGATCGTCTGCCTGCACATCTCCACCAAGCTCTCGGCAACGGCGGACGCGGCCCGCGAGGCGGCTCAGCAGGTCGGCGTTCCCGTGTACGTCCTCGACAGCGGCACCACGAACATGAGCCTCGGCTTCGCCGCTGTCTCGGCCGCGCGCGCCGCGGCCGCCGGCGCACCGGTGG
Source organism: Prauserella sediminis (assembly GCF_014195435.1). Taxonomy (NCBI): domain Bacteria; kingdom Bacillati; phylum Actinomycetota; class Actinomycetes; order Pseudonocardiales; family Pseudonocardiaceae; genus Prauserella; species Prauserella sediminis. Next base: position 28,921 of record NZ_JACIBS010000008.1, read on the forward strand.
AACGTGTGATGAGCGCGGCGGACGCCCGCATCCGCGGCAGCATCGAGCTCATCTACGTCGACACGCTCGACTACCTGCGCCGGGGCGGACGTATCGGCGGTGCGGCCGCCGTGATCGGATCCGCGCTGTCGATCCGGCCGATCCTGACGCTCAAAAGCGGCGAGGTGGCGCCGCTCGCGCGGGTCCCCGGGACCAAACGTGCCCTCGCCAAACTCGTCGACCTGGCCGTGGCACACGCGGGCGAGGCAACCGTCGACGTCGCCATCTCCTCGATGGAGGTCGGCGACCGCGAACACCGCGTCGCCGGCGAGCTCCGCAGGCGCCTACCCTCCCTCGGCGACCTCACGCTCGTACAGGGAAGCACCGTCATCGGCGCACACGTCGGCCCGGGAGCACTGGGGATCACCGTCTCCCCGGCCCAATGACCCCGCGTATCCGGTGAGCCGGCGGCGGTATCGCTCCGAACGTCTCGTACTGCCACCGATCACCCCGATGGCCACTCCCTCGCCGGTACTGTAGGACGCGGCCGGCGCCGGACGGGGTGAGACGCCCCGCAGCCGGACCCGATGACCGGCCGGACGGCCGACGGAAAGGACCACACATGGCATCGCTGTTCCACAAGGTGGCCCGGTTCGCGAAGAGCCCGGCGGGCAGGCGCGCGATCTCCGAGGCGAAGCGGATGGCCCGCGACCCCCACAAGCGCCAGCAGGCCAAGGAGGCCTTCGACAAGATCCGCAAGGGCGCGGGTGGCTCCCGCGGCGGTGGACAGCCGCCCACGTCCCGCTGACCGGTTCTCTCGGACGGCGCCCGCGTCTGGTTACCGGCAGGTAGGACGGCACAGCACGGCGGCTAGTCTCTCGGCGTGGACACGACGACGCGCGCCGAAGCCCTGCACCTCACCGGTGAGCGCACCGTGCCGGGCGTACCGGAGGAGAATTACTGGTACCGCAGGCACGAAGCCGCTTATCACGCGCTGCTGCCGTACTGCGCGGGCGCCATCGTCCTCGAGGCGGGCTGCGGCGAGGGATACGGCGCCGGCCTGATCGCCGACCACGCGGCCCGGGTCGTCGCGCTCGACTACGACCGGTCCGCCATCGGCCACGTCGCCCGCGGCTACCCCGCCGTACAGGCGCTGCACGGCAACCTCGCGGCGCTGCCGCTGGCCGGTGACCGGCTCGACGTCGTCGCCAACCTTCAGGTGCTCGAACACCTCTGGGACCAGTACGGATTCCTCGCAGAATGTCGCCGGGTGCTCCGGCCGGGGGGACGGCTCCTGCTGACCACCCCGAACCGGCTCACCTTCACCCCCGACAGCGACACCCCGCTGAACCCGTATCACACCCGGGAACTCTCACCCTCCGAATTGGACGAGATGCTCCGCGAGGCCGGGTTCGCGGTCGAACGGCTCGCGGGGCTGCACCACGGTGCCGGCGTGCGGTCGCTCGACGAGCGCTACGGCGGGTCGATCATCGACGCCCAGCTCGAGGTCGTCATGGGCTCGCTGCCAGGGCAGGCGCAGTGGCCCGACGCGCTCCTCGCCGACGTCGCCGCCATCCGCGCCGAGGACTTCGACATTCACGACCACGACCTCGACGCGAGCCTCGACCTGGTGGCCGTGGCGGTGCGGCCGTGACGGGCGCGGGATCCGGCAGCGACTCCGAGGGCACGTTCTGCCTCGTACTGCACAGCCACTTGCCGTGGCTGCCGCACCACGGCACCTGGCCGGTCGGTGAGGAATGGCTCTACCAGGCGTGGGCCCATTCGTACCTGCCGGTGATGGACCTGCTGCGTCGGTTCGCCGACGAGGGCAAACGCGACGTGCTGACCCTCGGTGTCACTCCGGTGCTGGCGGCACAGCTCGACGATCCGTACGCACTGCGCGCGATGCACGACTGGCTCGGCACGTGGCGACTGCGTGCCGAGCACGCCGCGAGCCTGTGGCGCGGCGACCCGCTCCTGTCCGACCTCGCGGCCGACGAACACCGCGCCGCCACCCACGCGCTGGGTGAACTCGAGACGACGTGGCGGCACGGGTTCTCCCCCGTCCTGCGGTCGCTTGTGGACAGTGATGTCGTCGAACTCCTCGGCGGCCCACTGGCGCACCCGTTCCAGCCGTTGCTCGACGACCGGGTCCGCAGGTTCGCGCTGTCGGAAGGACTCGCCGACACGGCGCTACGGCTCGGCAACCGGCCCGCGGGCATCTGGGCGCCGGAGTGCGGTTACGCACCGGGCATGGCCGACACGTACGCGGCGGCGGGCGTGCAGCGCTTCCTCGTCGACGGCCCGGCCCTCCACGGTGACACGGCCACGGCACGTACGGTCGGCGACTCCGGCGTGGTCTGCTTCGGCCGCGACCTCGACGTCACCTACCGGGTCTGGTCGCCGAAGGCCGGCTACCCCGGACATGCGACGTACCGCGACTTCCACACGTGGGCACACGAGGTGGGCATCAAACCGTCACGCGTCACCGGCAAAGAGGTCCCGCCTCAGGACAAGGCGCCCTACGACCCGGCCAGGGCCGCGGGCACCGTGCAGACGCACGTGAAGGATTTCGTCGACACCGTCGTGACCCGACTGCGGTCGTTGCGCGCACGTGACGGTCGCGAAGCGCTCGTGGTGGCCGCCTACGACACCGAGCTGTTCGGGCACTGGTGGCACGAAGGGCCGCAGTGGCTGGAGGGCGTGCTGCGCGCGCTGCCGGAAGCCGGGGTCCGTGTGACGACGCTGCGCGGCGCCGTCGACGCCGGCCACGTCGGCGCGCCCGTGGAGCTGCCCGCCTCCTCGTGGGGATCGGGCAAGGACTGGCGCGTGTGGGACGGCGAACAGGTGGCCGACATGGTCGACGCGAACACCCGGCTGCAGCAGCGGCTGCTGTCGCTGGACGTGCCACGCGACCATCGCGACCCGGTCGCGGATCAGGCCCTACGGGAGGCACTGCTCGCCCTGTCCAGCGACTGGGCCTTCATGGTCACCAAGGACTCGGCCGCCGACTACGCGCGCCGGCGCGCCCGTGAGCACACCGCCCGCTTCGACGAGCTGGCGGCCCTGCATCGCGCCGGCGACCCGCGCGGCGGCCGACTGGCCGCCGAGCGGCGCAGGGCGAGCCCGTTCGGCCGCCTCGACGCCCGTTCGCTCTGACCTCGAGGCCCGCTCGCTCTGCCGGAGCGGCTCAACCGGCGGATCGGTCCGGTCCGGCCACTGCGTCGTCGTCACGCGAACCACCGGCACTCCCCGCGCCCATAGGCGACTCACCGGCGCCCGGCTCGGCGCTGTCCGTCCCACCCGTGCCCGTTCCGGCGGCGCCCGTCCCACCGGTGGCCGGGTCGACGCTGGCCGTGCCAGCGGCGTCGGGGTCGCCGGTGCCCTCGGCGAGCACCGCGCGGTTGGCCTCGGCCGCGGCGTCGAGGTCGACCTTGTGCACGCGGCGGTCGTAGGTCAGCAGGCCGTTGACCTCGTTCTCGACGTCCGTGGTCTGCGTGTAGATCGCCGCGGACAGCCCCAGCTCGCGCACCACGGTGCGCAACTCGCGAGCCACCTCGACGTACCGGCGGGTCAGCTCCTCGGCGGAGCCGGTCAGCTCGTAGGCCACGGGCTCACCCGGCCACAGGTGTCCCTCGACGGCCAGTCCCAGCCCGCCGTACTCACCGTCGGCCGTGGCCCGATGATCGGTCGCGAGCGGCCTACCCGGGCCGACGTAGGTGTGGTCGTCGTAGATGTGCCCGGCCCCGGAGTCGGGGTGCGAATGACAGCAGTTGACGCCGCTGTCGGCGACGACGAGCCGTTCCGGGTCGGCCGCCACCAGCTCCTCGGTGATTCGCGCGGTGTCGTACTCACCCCAGCCCTCGTTGAACGGTGTCCACACCACGAGCGACGTGACCGACCGCAGCGTCGCGACGATGTCGGCCAGGTCGTCCTCGAACCGCCCGCAGGCTCGGTCCACGGGACGGGCCTGCGGGCCGGGAGGGTTGTCGAGCACGATCGGCAGCGACGGGATGTCCTGCCATACGAGCAGCCCGAGCCGGTCCGCCCAGTGGTACCAGCGGGCGGGCTCGACCTTGACGTGTTTGCGGACCGTGTTGAAGCCGTAGGCCTTCGCCTGTTCCAGGTCGTGCCTCAGCGCCTCGTCCGTGGGAGCGGTGTAGATGCCGTCCGGCCAGTAGCCCTGGTCGAGCGGGCCGTACAGGAACGTGATCCGCCCGTTGACAGCGATCCGCGGACGGCCCTCGGTGTCGCGGACCAGACCGACCGTGCGCAGGCCGACATGACTGTGGACCTCGTCGAGCAGCGCACCCGATGTGGTGCGCAGCCGGACGGTGACGTCGTACAGGTGCGGATCCTCCGGACTCCACGGCCGCGGTGACGGCACCTCGACCCGAACCGGACGTTCCGGCATCCCCGTGACCGTCACGCCTGCGGCCTCGACCTCGACGACGGCGCCGGTCGCTGCGGGTTCTTCGGCCCCGGACACGGCTGCCGTCACGGCGAACCCCGCGAGGTCCGAGGTCATGTCGAGCCGGTCGATACGGGTGTGCGGCACGGCTTCCAGCCACACGGTCTGCCAGATACCGGACGCGCCGGTGTAGAGGATCCCGCCGGGCCGGTTGGCCTGTTTGCCGACGGGGAAGGTGCCGCTGTTACCCGTGTCCTCGGCACGCACGAGGATCTCCTGCTCCCCGCTCCCCCTGCCGTCCGGGGCGCTGCCTGCCGGGCCCTCGGCCCGCAGCACGTCGGTGATGTCGACGCTGAACGGCGTGTATCCGCCCTCGTGACGTGCGACGAGCTGGTGGTTGACCCACACCGTGGCGATCTGGTCGACCGCCCCGAAGTGGAGCAGGATCCGGCCTGCGCGCCAGTCCGCTGGCACGTCGAAGGTGCGCCGGTACCACATCCGCTCCGCCCGGCGGCCGATTCCGGAGAGTGCGGCCTCGGGCGGGAACGGGACGACGATCTCGTCCCTGCGCTGCGGCGTCCCGTCGGCGCTCGCAGCGGTGAACTCCCACCGCCCGTTCAGGGTCCGCCACCGGTCACCACGGGTGAGCTGCGGGCGCGGATGTTCCGGCAGCGGGTCGTCCGGGTCGACGTCGGCGGTCCACGGCGTCGTCAACGGCGCGACCGGCCTGCCGTCGGGTCCGATCGCGGCCGTGCGGTCGGGATCGCGGTCGAGCTCGTCGGACGGCCCGGCCGCATCGGGTGCCACGGGCCCGGCGGGTGCCGTCGGCGCCGATGCGGCTGCCAGGGCGTGCGCGTCGGCCCCGGTCGCCGACCCGGTGGTCGACCCGGTGGTCGACCCGGAGGGCCCCGATGCGGGAGCCGTCCCGGGCTCCGCCACTGGAGCTGCGGTGGGATCCTCGACAGGGTGCGCGGTGGTGTCCCGGGCGTGTTCCGGCGCTGACTGGGCGGCGGAGTCTGCTGCGGAGTTCACGGCGGAGTGCGATGTGATGTCGGCGTTCATCGCCACCGATGGTTCCAGAAACCGTGGCGCGGGCACCGGCACACGCACCCGCGGCACCGCCCCGCGGCACCGCCCCGCGGCACCGCCTCCGGCACCCGATCGCGCTGCCGGACCGCGCCGCCGGGTCGCGTCATCTCCCGGCACCGGAACGCCCGAACGACGCCGCGGCCGCCACACGGGTGAGGCGAGACAACGGAAGTCCCGCACGGCCCTGGCGGACGCGTGCGGGACTCCGCACCCCGAGCCGCCGCACGAACGACCCGGACGGCCATGGTCCTCCCCTCCATACCGCGGCGCGTCCCGCTCATCGGGTGAACCGTGCGCGATCGCCACCGGCGGAGCGACGGGCGTACCGACCACTCGGCCGGGTGTAGCTGGCCGGTACCCATACCGATGAGTAACCTCCAACCATGCGCGTGTTGATGCTCTCGTGGGAGTACCCGCCGGTCGTGGTCGGCGGGCTCGCCCGGCATGTCCACGCCCTGGCCCGTCACCTCGTCGCCGACGGCCACGAGGTGACGGTGCTGTGCCGGCATGTCGCGGGGACCGATGCCGAGACGCATCCGACGTCCGACGAGGTAGCCGAGGGCGTACGGATCATCCGCGTGGCCGAGGACCCGCTGCACGTGACGTTCGAACGCGATCTGGTGGCCTGGACGTTGTCGATGGGCCACGCGATGATCCGCGCCGGTGCCCGGCTGGTACGCGAATGGCCGCCCGACGTGGTACACGCGCACGACTGGCTGGTCACGAACCCCGCGGTCGCACTCGCCGACACGGCGGGTGTGCCGTTGGTCGGGACGATCCACGCGACCGAGGCCGGCAGGCATTCGGGATGGTTGTCGCACCCGCTGAACCAACAGGTGCACTCGGCCGAGTGGTGGCTGGCCAACCGGTCCGATGCGCTCATCACGTGTTCGCAGGCGATGCGCCGCGAAGTGGCACAGCTGTTCGACCTCGATCAGGAGGCGATCAGCGTGATCCACAACGGCATCGAGGAACGCGGCTGGCAGGTCCCCATCGACGAGATCACCACCGCGCGCGAACGCCACAGCCCGGACGGCGCTCCCCTGCTGCTGTACTTCGGCAGGCTGGAATGGGAGAAGGGCGTGCAGGACCTGCTGGCCGCACTCCCCGAGGTGCGGGGCCGGCATCCCGGCACCCGGCTGGTCGTGGCGGGCGTCGGCAGGCACCACGACGAGCTCGTCGAGCAGGCGGGCACGCTCGGCCTGTCCGAGGCGATCGACTTCGTCGGCCACCTTCCCGATCTGCGCCTGCGCGCTGTGCTCGCCGCCGCCGACGCGGTGGTACTGCCCAGCCGGTACGAACCGTTCGGCATCGTCGCGCTCGAGGCCGCCGCGGCCCGACGTCCCCTCGTGGCATCCACGGCAGGCGGCCTCGGTGAGGTCGTGATCGACGGCGAGACCGGCCTGGCGTTCGATCCGGGCGACGTGCCGGCCATCTCCGGCGCCGTCGACGCCGTGCTGGCCGACAGCGGCGCCGCGGAACGCCGCGCGCACGCCGCGCAGTCCCGGTTGGCCGCCGATTTCGACTGGGCACGGATCGCCGCCAGCACCGCCGAGGTGTATCGGCGCGCCCGGCCCGGCGGCCCACAGGACCTCGCCCGTCCGAAGATCCCCACCGGCAACGTGTTCGACAGGCACCACGGCGCCATCTAGGCGCCACGGCGACTAAACACCACGGCGACCTCTAGACGCCGGGCGGAACCACCGCACGGCTCCGGGCTGCGCGCCCGTTCCGGAACATGCCGGGCGGGTGGGGAACGCCGGGGCGGCCGTTCCCCACCCGGCCTCATGCCCGGGCCGAGGTCAGCTGCTGTGCGATGTCGTCGGCGTAGGTGCCGACGCGGGCGTACACGCCTGGATTGTCCGGACGCGCGCAGCCGTTACCCCACGACACGACACCGGCCAGCCTGCCGTCGACGACCAGCGGGCCGCCCGAATCACCCTGACAGGCGTCGACGCCGCCCTCCGGGAAGCCGGCGCAAACCATTCCCTCGGGGTCGTACTCGGAGCCGTAGGACGCGGCGCAGTCCTCGTCCGAGGTCATCGGCACGGCGCCTTGGAGCAAGGTGTCCGACGAGGAACCACCTTCCGAAGTGGTGCCCCAACCCGCAACCGTCGCGTCGGTACCCGGCTCGTAGCTCGGATCGTCGGTGGCGGAGGCCAGTTCGATCGGTTCGGCGTCGGTCACCGGTGACGAGAGTGTCAGCACCGCGACATCGGCCCCGCTCGTGACACTGGTGTAGTCCGGGTGTACCCAGATGTCGCTGACCGGAGTCTCACTCCCCTCGTCGGTGGTCAGGTCGGTGCGACCGGTGACAGCCACGACGTCGGCCGGATCCTGGCCCTCGGCGCAGTGTGCCGCCGTGAGGACCTTGTCCTCGGCGATGAGCGAGCCGCCGCAGAACTGGAAACCCGAGGCGTCGGTGAGCGCGACCGCGTAGGGGAAATCGGCGATGTCGGCGGGCGACCCGCCGACGACGTTGGGCGTGACGCCGGTGGTCTCGTCGGCGTGCGCGACCGTGAACGAGCCGCAGACGACCGCCAGCGCCGCCACGCTCACGCCCGCGGCGCGGGCGAAGTTGCGTGCGTTTCGAGCCATGGGGAGCTACCTCCAATGTGGGAAAGTCACTGACCGCCCACCCATGGCAGCGCACCGCACCCGTGCCCGACAAGCGACGGAAGTACTGGCAAAAACCGGGTCTTGCCTCGCGGCGCGATCTGTGTTGTTCCTGGTCGCAGGGCGGATAATGCGCAGGTCCGCACCACCTACGGCCGTCGGTTCCTCCCGGCGGACACCCGCTCCCGCTCCTTGTCAGATCGTCACGAACGGTCCACACGTGTGGCCCCGGCACGGTGCGAAAGGCCCGTTCGCGGCACCCCGGACACGGCGGGCGCGGCGACGACGGAGGCCAAGAGCGCGGCACCGAGCGCACACCGCACCTCCCGCGGCCCGCGGCCTTCCGATGCGCCCCTGAGACGCGCCCCGAACTCGCCGCGGCCGCGCCTCACGACCGGTAGATCGCCTCGTAGAGCTCCCGGTTCGCGGCGTCGGCCGCGATGGCCCGCTCACGCCGGATCGCACGCGCCTGGCCGTAGGCGAAACCGTGCTTGGCGACGCGCAGTTCGACACTCTCGTCACCGTAGGCCTGGGAGTAGAACACGCCCACCACGATCGCCATCAGCGACAGGGACAGCCGCAGCCCCAACGGGCCCGGCAACAGCAACCACACGGACGCGAGCGGCACCAGATACACCAGGTTGCGCGCGGCGAGTCGCCAACGCCACGCCCGGCTCGTCGCGTCCTTCAGCACCCACGGAGCGAGGTCGGCCGGCAGCCGGCCACCCACCGAGTACCGGAGCCAGTGGATCGGACCGGGACGCACCTTCTCCTCGCTCGCCGCCATAATCGATAGGCTAACAGTTAATGCACTAACCGAACGGGGTGACGGTGATGACAGACATCGATCTGGGAGAGGATCCGCTAGCGCTGGAACGGCAGGTGTGCTTCGCCCTGTCGGTCGCGTCCCGGAGTGTCATCGGCGTCTACCGGCCGTTGCTCGAACCACACGGGCTCACGCATCCGCAGTACCTCGTGCTGCTCGCGCTGTGGGAACGGTCCCCTCGCTCCGTGCGCGACCTCGGCGAGACGTTGTGCTCCGAACCCGCCACGCTGTCGCCGTTGCTCAAACGTCTGGAGACGTTGGGCTACATCGCACGCAGGCGACGCGCAGGCGACGAGCGCACCCTCGAGGTATCACTGACCGATGCGGGGCAACGGCTCCGCACCGAGGCCGAGCACATCCCGTACCGCGTCGTCGAACGCCTGGGACTCGACGTCGCGGAGCTCGAGCGGCTCAACGGCGCCCTGCACCGTGTGATCGAGGCCGCGCGTCACTGAGCGGCGGGCCACCGTGAGCGGGCGGGCCACCGTGAGCGGGCGGGCCACCGTGAGCGGGCGGTGCGGCCGGGGCGTTCGCCCGCCGCACCGCGGCGCCCAGCTTGCCGATGCCGTAGAGCACGTAGCCGGCAGCGACCACCGCGATCAGCAACACGGCGATCATGCCGGCGAACTCGTCGTCACCGGGGTCCAGGAACCCGTAGATGCTCAGCCCCGCGGCGAGGTAGTACACGAGGTAGGCCAGCGGGAACGCGATCCACGTCAGTGGGTGCCACCACCGCGTGTCGGCCTGATTCCGGCCCACGGCACACCAGTCCACGAGCACCAGCAGCGGCGTCACGATGTGCTCGAACGGCAGATAATCCGGATCGCCGCCCATGAGCCCGAAGAACGCACCCGCGACGAGGAGCAACAGCACGGTCGTGGCGCCGCGCAACCAGGGACTGCGCGGCTCGTGCCGCCTGCCTGCCGTGAACAGCGGATACGCCAGCAGTCCGAGGTAGACGATGCCCGCGAGCAGGCTGGCGAGCTGGCTCAGTGCCTCGAAGTTCTCGCTCCAGCCGGTCGCGTCGCCGACCCCGTACAGGGCACACGCGGCGACAACGAGCCGCCACACGCTGACCCCGGCCAGCACACCGGGGTGCACCCGCCGGGGCTGCGGCGCGCCGTACGACGGCTGCGCCGGCTGCCCTTGCGGGGCCTGGTATCCGGGCGGCGGATAGCCCGGCGGCGGAGGATGCGCCCCCTGCGGAGCCCCTGGCACCCGCGGCGGCTGTGACCCCGCTGCCGGCTGCGGCGGCCCCTGTCCCGGTGACACAGGCTCCGGCGGCCCCGGCGGAGGCGACCACTGTGACGACTGTCCGTGCGATGGCTGTCCGTGGGACAGCCGATCCTGCGGAGCCTGCTGTCGCGGGTCGCCGTACGGCTGCTGAGACCGCGGGCCCTGCGCAGGCCCCTGGGGTGTCCGCCCTGCCATGCGCGTCATCCTGACAGAGCCGCTCCGGCCGCAGTGACTCTTTCCGGGAGACGCGAACGGGCACCGTCTGCCGCCAGGCGGCGGCGCGGCAGACGGTGCCCGGGGTCGCGCTGCTCAGACCGTGGCGTTGGTCAGGTAGCGCGCGTACGCACCCGTGGTGACGAAGCCCGGCAGCTTCTCCCCGAGCGCGGTCTCGACGAAGAGCTCACGCGCGTCGGACAGCCGGGTCTCATCCCCAAGATCGGCACGCACCGCGGCGAGTTCCTCGTCGAGCCATTCGGTGACCAGCTCACGCGTGACGACCGTGCCGTCGGTGAGCTTGGTGTCGTGGCGGATCCACTGCCACACCTGGCAGCGGGCGATCTCCGCCGTGGCGGCGTCCTCCATCAGCCCGTGGATGGCCGCGGCGCCGGTGCCGCGCAGCCACGCGTCGAGGTACCGGAGCGTGACGTTGATGTTGCCGCGCACACCCTCCTCGGTCACCTCGCCGCCCGCGCTGGCGACGTCCAGCAGGTCCGCCGCGGTGACGTCGACGTCGTCGCGCCGCACGGCGAGCTGGTTCGGCTCGTCGCCGAGGACGGCGTCGAACGTTTCGCGGCAGGTCTCCACCAAACCGGGGTGGGCGACCCACGAACCGTCGAACCCGTCCGCGGCCTCACGCTGCTTGTCCTGACGGACCTTCTCCAGCGCGACGGCATTGGCCTCGGCGTCCTTGCTCGGCACGAACGCGGCCATACCGCCGATCGCGTGGGCCCCGCGCCGGTGACAGGTCTGGACCAGCCGCTCGGTGTAGGCACGCATGAACGGGACCGTCATGGTGACGTCGCCGCGGTCGGGCAGGACGAAGTCCGCACCGGCGTCGCCGAAGGTCTTGATCATCGAGAAGATGTAGTCCCAGCGGCCGGCGTTGAGCCCGGCGGCGTGCTCTCGCAGTTCGTAGAGGATCTCGTCCATCTCGAACGCCGCGGTGATCGTCTCGATCAGCACGGTCGCCCGAATCGTGCCCTGGGGCAGGCCGATCTCCCGCTGCGCCATGCGGAACACGTCGTTCCACAGCCGCGCCTCGCGGTGGCTCTCGAGCTTCGGCAGGTAGAAGTACGGTCCGAGTCCCTTCGCCACGAGCCGCTTGGCGTTGTGGAAGAAGTACAGGCCGAAGTCGAACAGGCTCGCCGACACCGGCCGCCCGTCGATGCGGACGTGCTTCTCCACGAGGTGCCAGCCGCGCGGCCGGACGACGGGCGTGGCCGGGTCCTCGCCGATCGTGTAGTGCTTGCCGCCCGATTCGAAGTCGATGTCCCGGCGGATCGCGTCGTAGAGGTTCAGCTGGCCGCCGACCACGTTCTCCCAGGTGGGCGACGTGGCGTCCTCGAAGTCGGCCAGCCACACCTTCGCACCCGAGTTGAGGGCGTTCACGGTCATCCTGCGGTCGACCGGGCCGGTGATCTCCACTCGGCGGTCCTCCAGCCCCGGGGCCGGCAACGCCACCTGCCAGGAGGCGTCGTCACGGATCGCGGCGGTCTCGGGCAGGAAGTCGAGCTGCTCCTCACCTGCGGCGATCCGCTCGCGGCGGTGGCGCCGCACGTCGAGCAGTTCACGGCGGCGCTCGGCGAAGGCGTTGTCGAGCTTCGCCACGAACGCGAGCGCGGCGGGGGTGAGGATCTCGTCGTAGCGACCTGCGGCCTCGCCGGTGACGGTCAGCCTGTGGTCGAACCTGTCAGCCATGATCGGACCCCTCTCGGGCGGGCACTCCGGGCGGCGGGCGCTGCGGAGTGGTCGGGAAAGCGGGTGGGCCGGCCCGGTGGATGTGACCGGCCCACCCGCTATGGGGGTGTCACGGCATGAGCGCTACGCAACGGGCCGTGACACGGTGTTTTCTCAGAACTGCGCTTCCTCGGTGGAACCGGTCAGCGCCGTGGTGGAGCTCTCCGGGTTCAGGGCGGTCGACACGAGGTCGAACCAGCCGGTGCCGACCTCACGCTGGTGCTTGGTGGCGGTGTAACCCCGGTCCTCCGAGGCGAACTCGCGCTCCTGCAGGTCCACGTAGGCGGTCATGCCGTTGCGGGCGTAGCCGTGGGCCAGGTCGAACATCGAGTAGTTCAGCGCGTGGAAGCCGGCCAGCGTGATGAACTGGAACTTGAAGCCCATGGCGCCGAGCTCACGCTGGAAGCGCGCGATCGTGTCGGCGTCGAGGTGCTTGCTCCAGTTGAACGACGGCGAGCAGTTGTAGGCGAGCATCTGGTCCGGGTACTCGGCCTTGACCGCCTCGGCGAACTTGCGGGCCACCTCGAGGTCCGGCGTGCCGGTCTCCATCCAGATGAGGTCGGAGTACGGCGCGTAGGCCTTGGCACGCTCGATGCAGGGCTCGATGCCGTTGCGGACCTTGTAGAAACCCTCGGACGTGCGCTCGCCGGTCAGGAACTGCTGGTCGCGCTCGTCGACGTCGCTGGTCATCAGCGTCGCGGCCTCGGCGTCGGTGCGGGCGATGATGAGCGAAGGAACGTCCATCACGTCGGAGGCCAGCCGGGCGGCGTTCAGCGTCCGCTCGTGCTGCTTCGTCGGGATGAGGACCTTGCCGCCCAGGTGACCGCACTTCTTCTCGGAGGCCAGCTGGTCCTCCCAGTGCACGCCCGCGGCGCCGGCGTTGATCATGCCCTTCATCAGCTCGAACGCGTTGAGCGGGCCACCGAAGCCCGCCTCGGCGTCGGCGACGATCGGGGCGTACCAGTCGATGTCGGTGTTGCCCTCGGACCAGGCGATCTGGTCGGCGCGGCCCAGCGCGTTGTTGATGCGGCGCACGACGGCCGGGACCGAGTTGGCCGGGTACAGGCTCTGGTCGGGGTAGGTCTGGCCGGACAGGTTGGCGTCGGCCGCGACCTGCCAACCGGACAGGTAGATCGCCTTGAGGCCGGCACGCACCTGCTGGACGGCCTGGTTACCGGTCAGCGCACCGAGGGCGTGCACGTAGTCCTCGGTGTGCAGCAGGTCCCACAGCTTCTCGGCACCACGGCGCGCGAGGGTGTTCTCCTCGACCACGCTGCCGCGCAGCTTGGCGACGTCCTCCGCGGTGTAGGCGCGCTCGACATCCTTCCAACGGGGGTCGTTGTCCCACTTCTTCTTCAGCTCCGCGGCCGTCTGCTCCAGGTTCTGTGCCATCGAACTCTCCACCTTTGCGAACTTTGCGATTGACTCGCTGTGTAGATCGACCATGACATGCGCTGCGAAAACTCGGCCACATCTCCAATTTGCAAATTTCTGCAAAATTTCCGTAGGATGTTGCGAAGGTTGCGAACACGGCATTCGCACGAACGGGAAAAGACGGCGACTGAACCGGTTACTTGACCGTTTCGGTACGAAAGATCTACGGGACGTGATGCTGCGATGGACAAGACTTTCGCCGGGGGCAAGCTGCGCCATCTGAGGGAAAGCCGCTCGATGAGCCAGGCGGACATGGCCAGACTGCTCGACATCTCGCCCAGCTACCTCAACCAGATCGAGCACAACTCCCGTCCGCTGACCGTTCCGGTGCTGCTGCGGATCACCGAGGCGTTCGGCGTCGACACCGAGTTCTTCTCCAACACCGACACCGCGCGCCTGGTCGCGGACGTGAAGGAGGCGCTGCTCGACGAGGCGGTCGGCATCGAGGCCACGACCGGCGAACTCAACGAGCTCGCCTCCAACCTGCCGCACGTGGCATCCGCCCTGGTCAAGCTGCACCGCAACTACCGCAACGCCGTGGAGACCACCGCCGCGCTGGTCACCGAGAACGGCATGGGCCAGCACGGCAGCGCCGCCGCTCCCCTGCCCCACGAGGAGGTGCGCGACTTCTTCTACGAACGGGAGAACTACGTCGGCGAGCTCGACGAACGCGCCGAGCGCATGGCCGCCGACATGGGCCTGCGCAGGGGCGAGACGGTGCACCGGACCCTGCTGGACCGGCTCACCGACCACTACGGCGTGCAGGTCACCGGCGACGGCATCGACGAGGCTGCAGGTCAGCAGCACCGCTACGAGCCGGATGCGAAAGTGCTGCGCCTTGCCCCGAGCCTGCGCATCGGTCAGCGGGCGTTCCGCATGGCCTCGCAGATCGCGCTGCTCGAGTACGACGACCTGATCACCGAACTGGCCGACTCGTGGGCGTTCTCCGGCCCCGCCGCGCGCTCGCTGGCGCGCGTGGGACTGGCCAACTACTTCGCGGGTGCGCTGATCCTGCCCTACGGGCCGTTCCTGTCGATGGCCGAGAAGTACCGCTACGACATCGAGCGGCTGTGCGACGAGTTCGGCGTGGGGTTCGAGACGGTGTGTCACCGGCTGTCGACGATGCAGCGGCCGAAGGCGCGCGGCGTGCCGTTCTCGTTCGTGCGCGTCGACCGGGCCGGCAACATGTCGAAGCGGCAGTCCGCGGCCGGGTTCCACTTCTCCCGGGTGGGCGGCGCGTGCCCGCTGTGGAACATCTACGAGGCGTTCACCTCCCCGGGCAAGGTCATCACCCAGGTGGCGACGCTGCCGGACGGCAAGAGTTACTTCTGGATCGCGCGCACGATCTCGCGCAACGTGGGCGGCTACGCGAGTCCCGGCAAGACGTTCTCGGTCGGCCTCGGCTGCGAACTCCGGCACGCCCGGCGGCTGGTGTACTCGGCCGGCCTCGACCTCGACGACCGCACCGCGGCCACGCCGATCGGCATGGGCTGCAAGGTGTGTGAACGTCCCGCCTGCCCGCAGCGGGCGTTCCCCCACATCGGCAAGCAACTCACGGTCGACGAGAACACCAGCACGTTCGTCCCCTACCCGGCGGTGCCGAAACCCGAGGAGTGACGGCGGAGAACTGACTGTCCGGCGACTGACCGCCCGCCGTCGCAGGGCGGCAGCCGGACCGTGCGGCCCTGCGACTGCCGGCCGGCCCGCCCCGGCGCCGGTGCCGGTGCCGGACCCTCGACGCGACAGCGAGCAGCGCGACAGCGAGCAGGGCGGCGGTCGCCGATGCGGTTCACGCGGCGAAGGTTCTGCGGTAGGCGGTCGGTGTGAGACCGGTGTGCTCGGCGAGGCGGTTGCGGAGGTTGGCCGCCGTGCCCAGGCCGCTCTGGTCCGCGACCTGGTCGACGGACAGGTCGGTCCGTTCGAGGAGCCGCCGAGCGTGCTCGACACGGACCGTGGTCAGCCATTGGATCGGAGTGCAGCCGAGTTCGGCACGGAATCGCCGGTGCAGGGTCGCCGGGCTCATGGCCGCCCGTGCGGCGATGTCCGCGACCGAGATGGGCCCGGTCGCGTGGTGTTCGGCCCAGCGCAGGGCGGCGGTGAGGGGACTTTCGGCTTCCGTGGGGATGGGGCGTTCGATGAACTGCCGCTGCCCACCGGGCCGGTGTCCCGGAAACACGAGACGGCGTGCGACCGCCGCACCGATCTCCGCGCCGTGATCGCGGCGCACCACGTGCAGAGCCAGGTCGAGGGCGGCGGCGCTGCCCGCCGAGGTGAGGACGTCGCCGTCGTCGACGAAGAGGACGGCGTCGTCGACGCACACGTGTGGGTACCGGGCGCGGAACTCCTCGGCCCACTGCCAGTGCATCGTGACGCGGCGCCCGTTCAGTACGCCCGCCTCGGCGAGGGTGAACGCACCGGTGCACATCCCGATCATGCGGGAGCCCCGGTCATGCGCCCGCGCGATCGCGCGGAGCACGTCGGGGTGGTGCGGCGCCGCGGTGTCGGGCCGATTCGGGACGATCACCGTATCCGCGTGCTGCAGCGCCGACAGGCTCGCGACACCGGTCATGGCGAACAAGCCCTGTCGCATCGTCACCCTCGGCTCGCGCGCACACAGCCGCACGTCGTAGAGCAGCCCGCCGATCTCTGGCCGGTCGATGCCGAGGACCTCCGTCAGACACGCCACCTCGAACGGGTTCGAGCCCACGTCGATCAGAGCGACCACGGTGCGGCGCTGCGAGGAATGTTGCGACATACGTCATTCCTTGCACTGTCGGGCGAGACGCGCAAGACTCCAGGATCGGGATATGACGCATGCGACCGCGAACATCGACACCGCCCTGGCGTCGTTCCAGGAGCCGTGGAGTCCCCGCATCCTCACCCGGGTCAACGACTACGACGTCCGCCTGGCGAAGCTGGAGGGTGCATTCGTGTGGCATTCCCACCCGGACACCGACGAGCTGTTCGTCGTCCTCGATGGCAGTCTCGACATCCACCTCCGGGAATCCGGCACGGAGACCGTCGTGCACCTCGGTCGCCACGACGTCTTCGTCGTCCCACGCGGTGTCGAGCACTGCCCGGAGTCGGCGGAGGGTGCGGCGGTGATGCTGCTCGAGCCGACCGGGACGCTCAGCACCGGCGATTACGACGGGGGCATCCCCGACCACATCACCTCGACGACGGGCCTGCCCGCGTAGACCCCGCGGACCTGCCGGGACGTGTCGACCAGGCGCGATCGCCCGGGCGACGGGCCGACCGGCGGCCTGCACGGGCGGCCTGCACGGGCGCCGAGCCGGGACGACGCCGAGGACGGCCCGGGTTCCCGGACCGTCCTCGGCGTCGTGGAGACCGGCTTACGGCTCGGCGACGGTGCGGGCCGTGTCCCCGATGCTCGGACCGCGCGGCGGGATCGCGTCGTAGGCGGCCGGATCCAGGTTGTCCACCTGACCGCTCGACAGCGACGACAACATTCCGTCGAGTCCCGTGTAGACGGTGCGCACGAGCTGTTCGCGGTACTTCTGGCCGAGCGTCTGGGTCTGTCCCCGTACCTCGAACAGGACCGCGCCACTGCCGTTCAGGGCGAACGATCCCAAGCCCGTCCCCGGCAGGTTGATGTCCTGCGGGTACAGGGTGATGTTGCCGAACAGCGGGTTGTGGTTCGCCTTGGCCTGCAATGCGTTGTAGGCCGCGACGTTGAGCTGCTTCGCGTAGTCGAGGTCGTATTCGTCGGCGTACTGCTGATAACCCGGTGTGGCGGCCGGGTCGTCGACGAACTTGCCGGACAGCGACATCGTCACGAACCGGTCCGGGTCGTCCGGCATCACGTAGCACGCGCCCTGGTGGTGCAGATCGACGTACGTGTCGACCGTGCCGAACTCCTCCTCCAGTCCGACGTAGACGTCGCGGACGGCGCGCGTCTCCGGGGAGAGGTACCAACCGGTGTCGGCGGAGGTTCCGGGGAAGTCCGCGGCCTTCGGCTCGTACGATAGGTCGGGGTTGTAGTCACGGTTGATGTCGAAACCGGGCCGCTGCGAGTAGTCGTCACCCTGGCGCTGACCGGTGTAGTAGTTCCACGCCGGGTCGGCATCGGCGAGCTGCGGGTACCGCTGGACGACCTCGTCCCACGTCATGTCGTTGCCGCGCCGGTCGAGTTCCGCGGCGTCCGGGTTCATCTTCGGGACCGCCACGATCGTCAGCTCGTCGCGCCAGCGCTCGGCCTTCGGGCTGTCGCTGGTCCCGACGAACTCGAGCAGCCGCAGCAACGCGTCGGTGCCGGTCTTCTCGTTACCGTGGATCTCGCTGGTCAGCAGGACGGCCTTGGGGCCGTGTCCCGCGCGGGCCGACCAGATCTCGCGGTCGCGGTTGCTCCGGCCGATCTCGTCGACGTCGATCGTGCCGCCGGACACCCGCTCGAGGCGCTGCAGTTCGATGCCGAGTTCCCGGTGATCGGTGAACTCGTGGACGGGCAGATCCTGCGGTTCGTCACTGCACTTCTGGGCAGCGGGTGCGCCCGTGGCCGGCTGCTGGGCCGTCGCCGGCACGGCGGCGACGAGCGACAACACGGCGGCACCGGCGACGACGGCCGCCAGCGAACGTTTCGGTCTGAACACGGCACTCCTCATGTGTCGGCGGGTCCCGCAGGACTCCGCGGGGTCGGCACAGAAATGTCGTGGTGGCGCCACCGCGAAAGTTAGTTATAACAGCTAAACACCGGATGGGCCGCACCGCCGAACGGGTGGACATCTCGCGTCGTGTCACCGACTGCAGCGAGGACGGTCGGTGGCCACACCGTGGACACTGACCGTCACCGCGGACAGCGACCCGTTACCGGACGGGACGACGGTGCCCTCCCCCGAGGACGGACTCAGGACTCGTCGAGAGTCTGCTGCAGCGCTTCGTTGGCTTTGCGCGCCATGTCTTTGACCGCCTCGCGGCGCTCGGCGTCGGCCTCGTAGTCGGCCCTGCGGTCGCGCACGACCCGCGCGGGCGCGCCGACGGCGATACCGAAGTCCTGGATGTCGCCGCGGACCACGGCGTGCGCACCGAGCACGCAGCCGCGCCCGACGCGGGTTCCTTTGAGGACCGACACCTTGGTGCCGATCCAGGTGTCGGGCCCGATCCGCACCGGCGCCTTGACGATGCCCTGGTCCTTGATCGGCAGGTTGATGTCGGTGGTCACGTGGTCGAAGTCGGTGACGTACACCCAGTCGGCGATGATCGAGGAGCCGCCGATCTCGATGTCCAGGTAGCCGTTGAGCACGTTCTGTCTGCCGAATACGGTCTTGTCCCCGATGCGCAGCGATCCCTCGTGGCAGCGGATCGCGTTGCCGTCGCCGATGTGCACCCACCTGCCGATCTCCATGCGCCCGTAACCGGGGCGCGCGTGGATCTCGACGTTCTTGCCGAGGAACACCATGCCGCGCAGCACGATGTGGGGATTCGCGATGCGGAACTTCAACAGTCGCCAGTACCGGACGAGGTACCAGGGCGTGTACGCACGGTTGCGCAGCACCCAGCGCAGCGACTCCTTCGTCAGGAACCGGGCCTGACCGGGATCGTTGCGGACCCGTCGCCAGGCCTGGACGCGGTGCAGCACGGGCGAACCCCACATCGACGTCATGCCCCGGAGAGTAGCTGTGCCACGCGGCGTCTCCCGCCGGGAGGTGGCCGGGAGCGTGACCGGCTCGGCTCGGCATACGACGGCTCCGGCCCGAGCAGCGACGCCGCGCACTCCCCCATCACGGAGTCCCGCCACGGGACGCCGGAGGACTCGTCCGCCCGCTGTCCGTGGCACGTGCTGACCGGGTTACCGGGGTGGCGCAACGGGATGGCCGCAGCGGGGTGGGCGCAGCGGGGTGGCGAGAGGCCTTGGGGCGCGAGGAACCCGGCCGGGCAAACCTACGATCCCGACTTCTTCTGAGCGGCGACCGCGGCCCCGATGAGCACACCCGCGCCTGCCAGTAGCACGAAAGCGCCGACGATCATCGCGACTTCCACCGACATCAGCAGGTCGAGTGCCGCGGCCAGTCCACCCAGCAGCGCCGCGACACAGCCGAGGCAGGCGGCAAGGGGACCGAACGCCTTGGGGTTCATACCGGGACCGTACCGAGCCTCCGGCCGGCGGACATGCCCCGGCCGGTTCCGGCAGGGCCTCCGCCCGCACAGCCTCCGCCCTGGCGGTGAGTCGGAGGGTGCGACCTCGGTCGGCACAGAACCCGCTGCGCAGCGTACGACTCGAGTTCCCCTGCCCGCTTCGACTCGAGCATCCGCGGCATCCGCCGCGTCAGGTCCACCGCATGCCGGCTCCGCGGCCGGGCCGCCGCCACGGCCGTATCGACACTCCCCGCGGCCGTAACCTGGCGGTGAAGAACCGAACGGCGAGGAGTGGACGTGGCACGGAAGCTGATCATCGACACCGACCCCGGCGTGGACGACGCGTTCGCCCTCGCCCTGGCCGCCCTCAGCAGCGAGGTCGACCTGTTGGGCGTGACCACGGTCCACGGCAACGTCCCGCTGTCGGCGACGACGATCAACGCCCGTCGCATCCTGGCGCTGTGCAAGCGGGCCGACGTGCCCGTCGCGGCGGGCGCTGCCCGGCCGCTGGTCCACCGTCGCAGGAAGGAGGCGGGTGAGGTCCACGGCGCCGACGGACTGTCCGGCCGGTCGGCGGCACTGCCCGAGCCGTCCCGGCCGCTCGACGAGCGCGACGCCGTCACTCTCCTGGCCGACCTGTTGGAGGCCGCCGACGAGCCGGTGACGATCGCCCCGATCGGCCCGCTCACCAACATCGCCGCGCTGCTGGCCGCACATCCGGCCGCTGCGGCCAAGATCGAGCGGATCGTGATCATGGGCGGCGCTCTCGGCCACGGCAACACCACGGCCGCCGCCGAGTTCAACATTTGGAGCGACCCCGAGGCCGCCCAGCGCGTGCTGGCCGGCGATGACGCCCCGTGCGTGCTCGTTCCGATGGACCTGACCTACCGCTGTGCCGTCGGCGCGGCGTGGCTCGACGAACTGGACTCGTCCGGACCGATCGGCGCAGCCTTGCACGCCCTCACCCCGGACTACCGCGAGCACTACCGCGGGGCGCTCGGCTGGGACGGCATGGTGATCCACGACGCGGTCGCCGTCGCCGAGGCGATCCGGCCGGGCACGCTGCGGACCGACCGCGTTCCGGTGCAGGTCGAGTGCTCGTTCGGCCCTGGCCGCGGCGCCACGCACGCCGACCGCCGCCTGCCGGCGCTGCGCGCCTCCACCGACGCTCCCGACGCGGCGTCGGACGTCGACGTCGCGGTGGACACCGATCTGGACGCACTTCGCGCACTGCTGCTCGACGGATTGCGCTGACCTCGACCGTGCCTCGCACCGCGGCGCTCCGTATCCTCTGAGCCATGACTTCGGGGGAGACCGAGACAGCGTCGTCCACGGCACCGGCGTCCGGATCGCCGGCCTCGCTCGGCCGGCGTCGCTTCGCCACGCTGCTGGCGCTCGCGACCGCGGTAGTACTGGCGGCCGGTGTCATCACGGCGGTCCAGTTGTCGCCCGACCCCTCGGCGGACACCGGTGCCGCGGCAGCGGCGGCCGACGGTGCCGCCGCCGGCGGGCAGCCGGCCGAGTCCGGCGGGATGTCTCCGTCCCGGCGGACCCCGCAGCCCGAACCCGCACCGGAGGATGCGACCTCCCGCCCCGCCCAGCGCGTACCGCAGGAACAGGGGGCCCGGTTCGAGGCGTGGGTCGACGAGGTCGCGGGCTGGCTCGACATCCCGCGGCGTGCCATGCACGCCTACGCGACGGCGACCGTTCGCTTGGAGCAGGAGCAACCGGGATGCAACCTCTCGTGGGTCACGCTCGCCGGGATCGGGCGCACCACGAGCGACCACGGCCGTGAGGGCGACCGTCAGCTCACGCGCGACGGCAGGCCCACCTCCCCCATCGGCACCATCGAGCTGCGCAACTTCGCGGGCGACGTGATCTCGCGAGCGGGCGCCGAAGGGCCGCTGCAGCTCTCCCCCGCCGCGTGGCAGCGGTGGGCGGCGACCGCATCGGGCGACGCTCCGAACATCCAGGACATCGACGACGCGGCGCTCACCGCGGGACGGGCGCTGTGCGACGGCGGACGCGACCTCGATCAGGGCCAGCAGTGGCTCGCGGGCGTGTCCGCGCTGCACGACGAACCGCTGTTCCTGCACCGCGTGCTGGCCACGGCCAACGTCTACGGCACGGTGGGTATGTCCGACGAGCCGCCCAACAAGAAGGTCCTGCAGGCCGTCACGTTCGCCATCGAGAAGATCGGCCTGCCGTACGTGTGGGGCGGCAACGGCACCGAACAGGGCGATGCCGGATTCGACTGTTCCGGGCTGACGACCGCCGCGTACGGCAAGGCGGGAGTGTCACTGGAACGCACGGCGCACTGGCAGTACTCGTCGCTGCCGATCATCGGCCCGGACGAGGAGCCCAGACTGGGCGATCTGGTGTTCTTCGGCGACCCGAACACGAAGATCCACCACGTCGGCATGTACATCGGCAACCAGCAGATGATCGACGCGCCGACCTTCGGGCAGGCCGTGCAGGTGCACAACTACCGCAAACCGGGTGACTCCTACGCGGGCGCCGGACGGCCGGTGGCCTGACCCCCGCGAGCCCGGTACGAACCAGCGGGCTCGTCCGGCATCGTGGGCACGCCCGAGAGGTCCGGTAAAGACGCCGTGGCGCGACCGGCATCTCCACGATCGCGAATCCGGCGAAGGCTACTACCGCAAATGCCTTCGACTACGACGCCGTGATCAGGCTCCTGCTGGATCCGGCGGGCCCACAGGAGTCGGGCGCATGCGCACTCTGCAGCATCGATCCGTTGACTCAGGTGGACCACTCGTCCGCGATCACTTTCGCCGAACCGCACGCCGTGCTCACCGTCGACGGCGTGTTCGCATTCCGGCCTGAGTTCAGGCGAGTACCGGGACGCCCGGATCCGGCTGGACGTCGACCCGGAGCTGTCCGGCCGAAGACGAACCGAACGCGACCAGGATTGGGCCGGCTCCGACGCCGAAGCCCCGCACCGCCGACCGCTACCCGGTCGCCGAACAGCTCTACATCGCCGAGGTCGATCCGGACGGAGCAGTACCGAACGGGGCAGCACCGGTCGATCCCACGGCGAGCACATCGCCAAGAGTGGACCACCGCGTCACTCGAGAGGGAACGCGGCGGAATTCCCATACCCACACCGCACCGATTGCGTGACCATGGAGACCATGACTGATTCCTTCCGCACGCCCGCCGGCATCACGCTCGGGCTCGAGCACTTCGGCGATGCCGCCGCGCCCCTCGTGCTGCTCGTGGGCGGCCCGACGATGCTGTCGTGGCCGGATGCGCTGTGCGAGGCGCTGGCCCGCCGGGGACGGCACGTCGTGCGCTACGACCTGCGTGACACGGGCGCGTCGACGACCGTCGACCCGGAATCGCCTGCCTACACGCTGCGCGACCTGGCCAACGACGCGGCGGCGCTCGCGCGCGGGCTCGACGACCTGCCCGCGCATCTGGCAGGCATCGGCATCGGCGGCATGGTCGCCCAGGTCGCGGCGCTCGACCATCCCGACGCGTTCTCGGCGCTCACCCTCGCGGGCACCCGGCCCGTCGCGCCGGGCCCGGTCGACGCCGACCTGCCCGACCACGACACCCACACCATGGAGCGCATGTTCGCGCTCCCCATGCCCGACTGGTCCGATCGCGACGCCGTGGTGGAGTTCGCCGCCGCGAAGGCCGAGATCCTCGGCGACGACCCCGCCGCGGCACGCGCCACCGCCGCGCGCATCTTCGATCGCACACCGTCGGCCGATCCCGCCGCCGGCGGGGCCAACCAGCTGGGCATGGTGTTCGCCGCACTGGACTGCACCCCGCGCTGGCGGGAGCGGCTCGCCGAGCTGGCGGTGCCGACACTCGTCGTGCACGGCCGCCGCGACCCGTTCTTCCCGGTCGGCAACGGGGAAGCACTCGCCCGTGAGATCCCCGACGCCCGGCTGCACGTACTCGACCAGGCCGCGACCGACCTTCCCGCCGATCTCGCCGAGGAGGTCGCCGACGCCATGATCGCGCGGTAGACGTGCGGCGCCGCGCGTGGGCGGGCTCGGCTCGGCCGGTGCCCCGCGTGCCGGGAGTCTCAACGCCACATCGACGAGGCCGAGCCCCGCCATGAGTTGAGACGCGTGACAGCACGGAACATGCGCACCGGGTGGTGGCCTGTCGTCACCGGCCGTACTCACGGTTGAACAGCCGTCGCGACCACAGGTAGCCACCGAGGGCGCACAACACGCACCAGCCGAGCGCGAACCACGCCTGGTTCCCGATCGGACCGCCGGTGAGCAGCCCACGCAGGGTCTCGATGATCGGCGTGAACGGCTGATATTCGGCGAACCAGCGCAACCCCGCGGGCATTGATTCCGTGGGGACGAACCCACTGCCGAGGAACGGCAGCAGCACCAGCGGCATCAGCACGTTGCTGGCTGTCTCGACACTCGAACACGCCTGTCCGGCGGCGACGGCCAGCCACACCAGGGCGAAGGTCACACCGACGAGCAGTCCGACCGCGGCCAGCCAGGCCGCAGGCCCCGCCGAAGGACGGAAGCCCACGAGCAGCGCCACTCCTATCACGATCACTAGCGCGACAGCCGCTTGGATCACGCTGCCCAGCACGTGCCCGGTGAGCACCGACACGCGGGCGATGTGCATCGTGCGGAACCGCGCGACGATGCCCTCGGTCATGTCGGTCGCGACCGAGATCGCGGTACCCTGCACCGTGGACGTCACGGTCATGACGATGATCGCAGGCACGACATAGGCCACGTACTCGGCGCGGCCCGCGCTGGCGGCCCCTGCGATACCCGACCCCAGAGCCTCACCGAAGACGTAGACGAACAGCAGCAGGAACACGACCGGCATGCCGACGAGCGTCAGCGTCATCGACGGATACCGCAGCATGTGCCGGAGGTTCCGCCGCAACATGGTCGCCGAGTCCCGTAGTGGATAGAACCGTCCGAAGTGCACATCGGATTGTCCGATGACCGAGCTCGTCATGACACACCTGCTTTCTCCTGGGCCGAATTTCCGGTGAGGGCGAGGAATACGTCGTCGAGGTCCGGCGTGTGAATCGACAGCCTCGTTACGTCGATGTCGTGACGATCGAGACGAGCCAATAGATCTTTCAGCGCTCCGATGCCGCCGTCGCCGGGAACCTGCAAGGTGAGTGCCTCGTCGTCACGGGCCGACGGGCCCAGGACACGTGCGGCCGCGTCGAGTGCGTCCCCATCACGCAGTTGCAACCGGATGTGTCCGCCGGGCATCCGGCGCTTCAGCTCGGCGGGCGTACCATCGGCGACCAGACGGCCGTGGTCGAGAACGCCGACCCGATCGGCCAGCTCATCAGCCTCTTCCAGGTACTGCGTCGTCAGGAACACGGTCACGCCGTCGGCCACCAGTGCGCGGACGATCCGCCACACGTCGCGGCGGCTGCGTGGATCGAGGCCGGTGGTCGGCTCGTCGAGGAAGAGCACCCGTGGCTCGCCCATCAACGTCATAGCTAGGTCGAGCTTTCGCCGCATGCCGCCGGAATACGTGGCGGCCGGTTTGTCGGCGGCCTCGGTGAGTTCGAACCGGTCCAGCAGTTCGACTGTTCGCGCGCGCCCGGTGACACGGCCGAGGTGGTGCAGGTCGGCCATCAACCGCAGGTTCTCGGCGCCGGTGAGCAAGCCGTCCACGGCGGAGAACTGGCCGGTCACGCCGATGGCCGCCCGGACGGCATCCGGCTCGGCGGCGATGTCATGGCCCGCGACCCGGACGCTGCCTGCGTCGGCGCCGAGCAGCGTCGTGAGAATCCGGACGGCCGTGGTCTTACCCGCACCGTTCGCACCGAGCAGTGCGAACACCGTTCCGGGTGCGACGGTCAGGTCGAGACCGTCGAGGACAACGTGGTCGGCGAACGATCGGCGGAGACCGTTCACCGCGATCGCCGGTGGGCTGTGCGTGGTGGTCATGTTCATCCTTTCGCAGACAGGTGGCATCGACATGAGAAAAGGGGAACCAACTCAGCACCGCCCGGACGAAGACCGGGGCGGGTGTCACTCGCGAACCGTGCCGATGACCGGCGGCGAGCGGTGACGGTGACAAGTGGGTTCGGCGAAGCGCGATCGAACGGGACGTACCGGCGAATCACCGAACGGTGAAAGGGTGCGGATCCGGGTCAGGCGCGGTGGATGGTGACGTTTCCGGTAGAGGTGCGGCCCCGCACCGCCACGGTGTCGTCGGCCTCCTCCGGCCGCGCGACGTCGTCCAGCAGATTGCGCAGTTGCCCGAACGAGGTTTCCAGGTCGAGCCATGCGGCCGTGCCCGTGGCGATGCCGAGGTCGAGGTCGCCCATCGAGGTTCCCAACTCCGCGACCCCACGTGCGATCGCGCCGATCCGGATGGGGCCGTGATGGGTCCGCACATCAACGTTCGCACCAGCCTGGTCCACGACGATGGCGCCGTTGGCGGACCGTACTCGAACGTCACCGGCCACCGCATCGATCTCGGTGTCGCCGTTGGAGTTTCGGACGGTCACGCCGCCGTCGACCCTGCCGACGTTGACCTTGCCGGAACCGGTGCGGATGTCTCCGTCGCCGCCGATTCCGTCGACGGTGACGTGGCCCGTACCGGTCTCGAGCCGCGCCGGACCGCTGCGTTCGACCCGGATGTCGCCCATCCCGGTCTTGACCTGCAGCTGTCCCAGTACGCCCTCGCAGCGGAGGCTACCCAGCTGAACCTTGGCATGCACACGGGATCCGGCGGGCAGCTTGACCGTGATGTCGGCCGATCGGGTTCTCCGGGAGAAATCGAACGGCCGGTTCTTATGCCCGGTGATCCGTACCTCATCACCGGAACGATCGGCGCGGAGGTTCCGTGCAGCATCCACATCGGACTCATCCGATGGATTACTCGCGGCGGCCTCGACGATCGTGTCCTCCCGGTCGCTCGCAACGATGCGGACGTCGCGAGCGACGCCGAGTTCGAGCATCACGGAGACGGGGCCGGGAGTGTCGAAGACAAACATGCTCACCCTTTCTGACGCGCCCGGGTCTTCGGCCGTGCGGCCGGCAAGACCGGGCGAACTCGTATGGACGCAGCGCGCCCGAATGGCGTGCGCACGGTCAACGCACCCAGCCGGTGAAGCGCTGTCGGGACGGCGCACCCGACGTGCCGGAATCGGGGCGGCCGCCGTCGCCCCCCAGCGCGGCCGACGCGGCGCGCACCAGCCAGGCATTGACCGACCGGCCCTCCTCGGCAGCGGCCTCTTCCACGGCGGCCTTCAGCTGTTCGGGCAGGCGAACGTTGATCCGGGTGGTCGGACCGTCCTCGGCGATCGGAACCGCCGCGTCCGGCCGGTCACCCTGTGACGCCGTACCGCCGGCGTCGGATGCGGGCTCCCCGGCCGCCGGCGTCACGACGAACTCGGGATCGCGACCGCGCAACCGCAATTCCACGGCACCTGGAGCGAGGTCCCGCGTGATCTCGTCGGCGGCCCCGGACAACGCGTCCAGCAGCGTCATCCGTATCGCCGACTCGAGCGACCCCGCCAACCGTTCGACCAGCGCGCGAGCGTCCTCGCCACCGGCCTCGGCGAGTGCGGCGAACTCGCGGCCGAGATTGTTCACGTATACGTTGAGCTCCATGGCGCCAATATGGCATCACAATGATGCCAAAAGCAAGACGATGCGACTCAGAGCGTGAGCGCGAAGCTACTGGCGAACTCTGAACACAAGAGAATGACCAGGCCACGGACCGACCAGCGGTGAGCCATCACGGCGTCATCGTGGCATCATCACGACTCGACAGCTCGTGATCGCGCCGGATGCCGATCACATCGGGAACAGGTCGCCGATGGCCGGCGCCGGCATCACTCCGGGCAGCACCTCACACTCACGACGGCCGTCACGGGCGCACCCCGTGCCTCACCCGCGCAGCCTCCCGGGTGAGGTGGTCCCGCTCGGGAACGCTCGTGGCGAGGCGGGCGGCCTCGGCGTACAGGTCCGCCGCACGGGCATGTTCGCCCGCGCGTTCATGCAGGTAGGCCGACGCGGCGGTGTAGCGGGGCAATCCCGGATCCGCCTCGCCCAGCGCCGCCAGGCCGGCACGCGGCCCGTCGGCCTCCCCGATCGCGACCGCACGGTTCAGCTGCACGACGGGACTTCCGGTGAGCCGCAGCAGTTCGTCGTACCACTCGACGATCTGCGGCCAATCCGTCTCCGCCGCCGCCGGGGCGTCGGCGTGCAGCGCCGCGATCGCCGCCTGAGCCTGGTACTCGCCGAGCCGGCCGCGCGCCAGCGCGCGCTGCAGAATCTGCACGCCCTCCGCGATCAGCCCGGTGTCCCACCGGCGGCGATCCTGCTCGGCGAGCGGCACGAGCCGCCCGTCGGCGTCGGTGCGGGCGCCGCGGCGCGCATGGTGCAGCAGCATGAGCGCCAGCAGGCCCGCCACCTCGGGATCGCCGGTCAGCGACGCGAGCTGGCGGGCGAGCCGGATGGCCTCCGCGGCCAGGTCGACGTCACCGCTGTAACCCTCGTTGAAGACGAGGTAGAGCACCCGCAACACCGTGCCGAGGTCGCCGGACCGGTCGAGCGGTTCCCCCGCGATGCGCCGCTTCGCCCTGCTGATCCGCTGCGCCATCGTCGCCTCGGGCACGAAATACGCTGCCGCGATCTGCCGTGTGGTGAGCCCGCCGACGGCACGCAGTGTGAGCGCTACCGCCGATGCGGGGGCCAGCGCGGGATGTGCGCACAGGAAGTACAGCCGCAACGTGTCGTCCGCAGCGGGACCCGGGCCCGGCGGGGGCTCGGCCGCCACCGCGGCCTCGCGCCCCCGCCGCGAGGCCTCCGCACGCGCGGCGTCGACGAACCGGTGCCACGACGCCGCAATGAGCCAGCCCTTCGGGTCGCGCATGGGGTCACCCCTGCTCGGCGAGCTTGGGGAAGACTCCTCGGGCCACGTCTCCAGCGCTCGGACCACGGCTTCCTGCACCGCGTCCTCGGCCGAGGCGAAATCCGCTCCGCGCCGGACCAGCACTCCGATCACCGCGGGCACCAGTTCCCGCAGCAGCGACGGGTTCACCCGGCGGTCTCGGCCTTGCCCGACATGAACGGCCGCAGTTCGAGCCATTCGTGGATCGGTTCGCCGCCCGGCCCGGGTGCGGCCGACAGTTCCCCCGCCAGTTCGAGCGCCCGCTCGTAGGACTCGACGTCGATGGCCATCCAGCCCGCGACGAGATCCTTGGTCTCGGCGAACGGCCCGTCCGTCACGGGCGGGCGGCCTTCGCCGTCGTAGCGCACGAAGGTGCCCTCGGGGGCCAGCGCCTGGGCGTCGACGAGCTCGCCCGTGGCTTCGAGCTTCGAGGCGAAGTCGCTCATGTAGCGCATGTGTGCGTCGACCTCGTCGGGGCTCCAGCGATCGATCGGGCCGGTGTCGACGACGGGTTCCGGTCCACCCCGGTAGTGCTTCAGCAGCAGGTACTTCATCGTCTCTCTCCTTCGTCGTGGCGGCGCCTCGTGGCCGCTCGTGCCCCTGGGACGGAGCCGGTGCGCCGTTCTCGACACGATCCCGAGGATTTTTCTCCGACTTTTTCTCCGGCGCACGTCTTCGCCCCGAGACGGGCCGTCGGTCGGCCACCGTCCTCCGCGGTGCGACGTCTCGGCCTCCCGTGCCGCCCGCAACCCAGGGACTCAGCGACCCAGCGGCTCAGCCACTCAGCGGCTCAGCGGCTCAGCGGCTCAGCGGCTCAGCACCGTCTCGCTCCGGATGCGGGAGAGCTTCTCCGGGTTGCGTACCCCGTAGAGACCGGTGACCAGGCCGTCGTCGATGCGGACCGCCACAACCGTGTCGACCTCGTCGCCGCGCCACAGCACGAGTGCCGGGTGGCCGTTGACGCTCGCCGGAGCGAGCGTGCCGATCTCGGGGACGCGCCACGCACCGGCCGCGAGCAGCCTGCCCACCTTGGCGGCGCCCACGACGGGATTCGGCACGGCCTGCGCCTGCCCGCCGCCGTCACCGATGAGCACCACGTCGGGCGCCAGAATGTCGAGCAGGCTCTGCAGGTCGCCCGTGTCGACCGCACGGCGGAACGCCTCGAGCGCCCGCCGCGCCTCGTCCGGGGATGCCGGACCCCGAGGCCTGCGCGCGCTCACGTGCCCGCGCGCCCGGTGGGCGATCTGCCGCACCGCCGCCGCGCTCTTGCCTACCGCATCGGCGATCTCCTCGTAGTCGACGGCGAACACGTCCCGCAGCACGAACACGGCGCGCTCGGTCGGCGAAAGGGTCTCCAGCACCAGCAACATCGCCATCGACACGCTCTCGGCCAGCTCCACGTCCTCGGCCACATCGGCCACGGTGGTCAGCGGTTCGGGCAGCCACGCACCGACGTAGGACTCCTTCCGCCTGCCGAGGGTGCGCATCCGCGTGAGCGCCTGCCTCGTGGTGATCCGCACCAGATACGCCCGCCGGTCCCGCACCTGCGCCAGGTCGACGCCCGTCCACTTCAGCCACGTCTCCTGCAGGACGTCCTCGGCGTCGGCGGCCGAGCCGAGCATCTCGTAGGCGACGGTGAACAGCAGGTTCCGGTACGCCACGAACACCTCGGTGGCCGTGTCGGAGTCCGGTGCGGGCGAATGCGAGATGCCGGCCATGGGGCTCCCTTCGGTGACAACACCCCTACGACGCCGTGGGTACCCGCGTTGTGACAGTCCGCCCACAGCGGCACGCGGCGCCCCCGGCGTCCGGGCGGAACCTCGTCGCGGCAGCACCGGTCCGGCGCCGATACGGCGTGCGGGCACGACGGTCGCGGCGGTTCGCCGTCACCCGACACAACTGTCACACGGGGGTCGCTGTCACAGTCCGCCCTTGGCCGGCGTCGTGTGGTCATCCATCCGACACACGAGGAGGACACAGCCATGGAAACCCGATTCGACATGTTCGGCAACGAACTGGCACTGAAGTTCGCCAAGCGGTTCGCCAATGCGGGTGCCGTCATCACCGACTCGCCGTTGCCCGCATCCGTCCAGGAACTCGTCTCGCTGCGCGCCAGCCAGATCAACGGCTGCGGCTGGTGCGTCGACATGCACACCAAGGAGGCCGCCGCCCACGGGGAGAGCGCCGAGCGACTCAACCTCGTCGCGGTTTGGCGGGAGAGCACGGTGTTCACCGCGGCGGAGCGGGCGGCGCTGGCCTTCGCCGAGGAGGGAACCCGGCTGGCCGACGCCCACCAGGGAGTGTCGGACGAGACGTGGGCCGCGGTGCGCGAGCACTACGACAACGACCAGACCGCGGCGCTCGTGGCGCTCCTCGGCCTGATCAACGCGGCCAACCGCATGGCCGTGATCGTCCACCAGAAGGGCGGTTCGTACCGGCCCGGCATGTTCGAGGCCGCCCTCGCGGGACAGTCGTGACGTGACGGCCGTGCGGGGCGCTCGCGAGCGTCCCGCACGGCCGCGGAGTCGTGACGCTCGCCTCCGGGCACGGCGTAGCGGTCAGACGACGCCTGCCCGGATCTCGTCGTAGATCCGGCGAGGATCGGCTGCCAGCGAAGCCTTGACGTGTGCGCTCCAGTCGTCGGCGAGCACCTCGACCGAGCCCGCCTCGACGCCGTCCAGGCCCGCGCCGGCGACCACGGCCGGGTCACCCTTGGGGCCGTCGTAGGCGGCGCTGAAGTCGGTGTCGACGGCGCCCAGGTGCAGACCGGTCACCAGCGTGCCCTGGTCGGCGAGCTCGGTGCGCACCCCGTTCGTCAATGCCCACTGGGCGGCTTTGGCCGCGTGGTAACCGTTCGTGCCCGGGTAGGGATGCCAGGACTGCGCGGACAACACATTGAGGATCGCGCCCCCTCCGCGCGCCGCGAGCGCCGGGGCGAAGGCACGCACGACGGCCAGGGTGCCCCAGAAGTTCGTCTCCATCTCCGCACGAATGGCTGCCGGGTCGGAGGTGACCAGGCTCGTGAAGTTGCTGAGCCCGGCGTTGTTCACCACGAGCGTCACGTCGGTCGCCGCGTCGGCCGCGGCCCGGACCGCCTCGTCGTCGGTGATGTCGAGTTGCAGCGCAACAACGCCGGGCAGGTCGATCGTCTCGGGCCGCCGGGCCGTCGCGTACACGCGTGCCGCGCCGCGTTCGAGGAGCTGCACGGCGAAATGGCGGCCGAGCCCGCGGTTCGCCCCGGTGACGAGCGCGACGGCACCCTCGATGCGCAGGCCGGGAACCGGGGCGGCGGGTCCGGCGGTTTCGGTGTTCGATGTCATGTCACGTACGCTAAAACCTCACGTAGACGTGAGGTGCAAGTCTCGTGCCGGGATGTCGAGAGAAGGGAAGCCGTGCGCATCGGAGAGATCGCCCGGCGATCGGGAGTCAGCGTCCGCGCGCTGCGGTACTACGAAGAACAGGGGCTGCTCGTCCCCGGCCGCAGCCCCGGAGGGCAGCGCGAGTACACCGAGGACGCCGTCCAACGGGTTCGGGCCATACAACAGCTCTATGCCGCAGGCCTGCCCAGCCGCCGCGTTGCCGAACTGCTCCCCTGCATGGACACCGACACCACCACCGACCATCAACGAGCGATGCTCAGGGCCGAACGCGACCGCATCCGCGCACAGATCGACGAGCTCACCGCCACGCTCGCCCGCCTCGACGAACTCGTCGACGCTGCCGACCGCCGCGGATAGTGAACGCAGGCAGGGCGGGCTCGGCCAGCGTGCCGGTCAGCCCGCCTCGACGCGGCCGTGGGTGAGGGTGGCCAGTGCGTCGGCGAGCTTCCGGTGCTGGCGCGTCACCAGCGGGCCGTACTGGATCGCCTTGGACTTGATGCCGATCTCCACCCGCGTGCCCGCCGGCTCGGGCGTCACCAGCACGGGGTAGAAGAATCCCCAGGTGGCCAATGACATCCGCGAGTCGAGCAGCGCAAGGCCCCGCCCGGGGTCCGTGTCGACGACGGCGAACCCGGCCGGGCAGCGCTGGGTGATCCAGGCGTAGACGTGTTCCGGTGCCGCCTCGACCCGCACGACCTGCCGCCGCTTCGTCATCGGCACGGTCGCGACCGATCCTTTCCGCGTCAGCGCGATCACCAGCGGTACGGAGACCACGACGGCCACGATCAGCATGGCCAGCAGGAACACCTCGATATCCATGCGCCGGATTCTGCCCCACCGGACCGAGCGACGGACGCGGAACGCGGGTTTTCGTGTCGACGACCGGCTCGGCTCAGGCCGGGACGCGTTCGGCCCTGCAGAGCAGCGCGGTGGGCCGGCGCCCGATCCGGGTCAGCACGACGCTCGCCTCGCCGGCGCCGGACGGCTTGAGCCTGCGGCGCAGCGTGTTCGGATCCACGTCCAACCCGCGCACGAGGATCTCCACCCGGCCCACGTCGTGGCGGCGCAGCATCGCCGCCAGCTCCTTCTCGCTGTAGCGGCCGAACTCCAGCACCCGGAACGCCCGCACCCCGGGTGGCGGCTCGTCGCCGGTCAGGTAGGCGATGCGCTCGTCCAACTGCCACAGGCCGTGCCGCGCACCGTAGTGCCGCACCAGGCCGGCCCGGACGACGGCACCGTCGGGGTCGACGATCCACTCCCCCGGCTCGCCCACACCGATGTCGTCGGGCTCGTCGTCGGTGATCGTCCACCGCATCACGCCGGTACCGGCCTCGTCGCTCCGGAGCACCGTCGCACGCCTGCGCGTGGTGGCGAGGCCCTCGCTCCACAGGCACGATTCCCGCACCTGGCCGTCGAGCGAGACGAGTTCGACCTCACGCGCCCACGGCACGACCGAAGGTCCGAGGCCCGGCGCGCATTTCACGACGAGGTCGCGCCCCGCATAAACGGACGCGACCTCGTCCAGTGGGGGCACGAAGTCGCCGGGCTTCCACGCGCGGCGTCCCGACGAGTCCCGCCGCGCCGGGTCGGCCACCACCACGGCCCCGCGCGTGACCGGCGCCAGCGCGTCCGCACGCACCAGCGCGGGCGCCACCCCGGCGGCGGTGACGTTGTGCCGTGCCATCGCCAGCCGCGCCGGGTCGAGGTCCGAGCCCACGCAACGCGCCGCCGTCCCGGCCAGCGCCACCAGGTCGGCCCCGATGGAACACGTCACGTCGTGCACGTCCCGGCCCGCGAGCCGTTCGGCCCGATGTCGTGCCACCGGGGAGGCACTCGCCTGCTGCAGCGCATCGGCCGTCAGCAGCCACGAGCCCGATCCGTCCAGTTTGGATACCGCTTTCCGGCGCAGCAGCACGGTTTCCAGGACCGCGGCGTAGCGGTCGCCCACGACGCGGCGCGCGGTGGTGACGTCGGAGAGCCAACTCGCATCGGTCAGCGCCAGCCCGTCACAGGCCGCGATCGCCTTCTCACCCTCGGCCGAGGCCAGGAAGGCGACGTCGTCGGGTGAGAAGGCGTACGGCAACGGTTCCGGCGCTCCTGGTTCCGGTGATGGTTGTTCCGGTGATGCTGGTTCCGGTGATCCCGCAGTGCGGGCCGATCACGACTCGACGGACTCGGGCGGCTTGGTACCCGTGATCATCACGTTGTAGAACAGCTCGCGCGGCAACACCTTGGACAGCAGTTTCTTGTCCACTGCGGACAGTCGCAGCCACAGCTTGTAGGCGAACAGCCGCCACTTCAGGGTCAGCTTCTCGTCCGGCACCGCGGCCTCGAACGTCCGGATCGGCCAGCCCGCAAGTGCGGCGCTGAACTCGTCGGTGACCGCTCGAACGTCGGCAGCACCCGCCGACCGCGCCGTGCGCTCCAATTCGGACGGATCGAACGTGTGCAGATCGACCACGGCCTCCAGTGCCGCTGCCCGCGAGGACTCGTCCAACTCCGCCTGCGGCCGCCGCCACCCGCTCAAGGCAGGCAGTTTGGTCAGGTTCGTCGTCACCCACCACGTGAGCTGGCCGAGCTTGCGGGCGTAGAGGTCGCCGATCTTCGTCGGCTCACCCGCGAACACGAACCGGCCCCCCGGCTTGAGCACGCGCAGCACCTCACGCAGCGACGCCTCGACGTCCGGGATGTGGTGCAGCACGGCGTGCCCAACCACGAGGTCGAAACTGTTGTCCTCGTACGGGATCCGCTCAGCGTCCGCGACCCGGCCGTCGACGTCGAGCCCGAGCGCCTCGGCGTTACGCAGCGCGACCTCGACCATGCCCGGCGACAGGTCCGTCACCGAGCCCTTCTTGATCACGCCGCCCTGCATCAGGTTCAGCAGGAAGAAGCCCGTGCCGCTGCCCAGTTCCATGGCGGTGGGGTACGGCCTGTCCTCCTCGCCCGCCACGGCGGTGAACACGTCGGTCGCGTACTCGATGCAGCGCTCGTCGTACGAGATCGACCACTTCTCGTCGTACGTGCCCGCCTCCCAGTCGTGGTAGAGCACGTTGGCGAGCTTCGGGTCGGCGTAGGCCGCCTGCACCTCGTCGGCGCTCGCGTGCGGGTTCGGCGCCGGGTCGAGACGTTCCGTAGCGTCGGACACGGTCACTTCCCCTTGAACTGGGCCTTGCCGGGGCCGTTCTCGATGAACGACTCCATGCCCGCAGCCTGGTCCTCGGTGGCCCACAGCGCCGTAAACAGCTGCGTCTCGAGCTTCAGCGCGTTGCGCAGATCCATGTCCTGGCCACCGTCGATCGCGGCCTTGGCGGCCTTCAGCGCCACCGCGGGGCCGTCGGCGAACTGCGCGGCCCACTTGTGCGCCGCGGCGTACACCTCGTCCGGGGCGACGACCTCGTCGACCAGGCCGATCGACAGGGCCTCCTCGGCCTTGACGAACCGTCCCGTGTAGACGATGTCCTTGGCCTTGCTCGGGCCCACGAGCCGAGTCAGCCGCTGCGTCCCGCCCGCGCCAGGGATGATGCCGAGCTGGATCTCCGGCTGGCCGACCTTCACGTTGTCCCCGACGACCCGGCGGTCGGCGGTCATGGCCAGCTCGAGGCCACCGCCGAGCGCGTAGCCGGTCACCGCTGCGACCGTCGGCTTCGGCAACTCGGCGAGCGACGCCAACGACGCCTGCAGCTCGGCGCCGAACTCGTTGATCTCGACGTAGGACTTGGCGGCCATCTCCTTGATGTCGGCGCCGCCCGCGAACGTCTTCTCGCCGCCGTAGAGGATCACGGCGCGGACGTCGTCGCGGCCCGCTGCCTCCTTCGCCGCCTCGGCGAGCTCACGCTGCACCTGGTTGTTCAGCGCGTTGACCGGCGGCCGGTCCAGCCTGATGGTGCCGACGCCTGCCTCGACCTCGAGTCGTACGAACTCGCCCACGCCTTCCTCCTTGAACGCTTGCTCGACGTGCCTGCGACCGGAAGCTACCGGCCGGTAATGAGCTTACCTGCGCCGTGCGAAGAAGCGATCGCCCGAGCGCTCCAGCACGAGGTCCTGGCCGAACGTAGCCGACAGATTCTCCGCCGTCAGCACGTCGTCGAGCAGACCCGCCGCGACGGTACGGCCCTCGGCCAGCAACAGCGCGTGGGTGAACCCGGGCGGGATCTCCTCCACGTGGTGAGTGACCAGCGCCATCGCGGGCGCGTCCGGGTCGAGCGCCAGCCCCGAGAGCCGCGCCACGAGGTCCTCGCGCCCGCCGAGGTCCAGTCCCGCGGCCGGTTCGTCGAGCAGCAGCAGCTCCGGATCCGTCATCTGCGCGCGGGCGATGAGCGTGCGCTTGCGCTCGCCCTCCGAGAGCGTGCCGTACTCCCGTGTGGCCAGGTGAGCGATACCGAGCGCGGCCAGCAGCTCGTCGGCCCGCTCGGTGTCGAGCTCGTCGTAGCGCTCCCGCCAGCGGCCCATGACCGCGTACCCGGCGCTGACCACGACGTCCCGCACCTTCTCCTCACCGGGGACACGCAAGTTGACCGCAGCCGACGTGAACCCGATCCGCGTGCGGAGTTCGAACACGTTGGTACGGCCGATCCGCTCCCCCAGCACGTGCACGGTGCCCGTCGTCGGGTGCAGCTCCGCCGCCGCCAGCTTGAGCAGCGTGGTCTTGCCCGCACCGTTCGGGCCGAGGATCACCCAGCGTTCGTCGAGTTCCACCGACCAGTCGAAATCGGCGAGCAACTTGTTGCCGCCCCGCCGGACCCCGACGCCCGAGGCGTGGACCACCAGGTCCTCGAGGTTCTCCGGCTCGCCGGTGCGTGAGTCGTCCCGTGGAGTGTCATGCGCCGCGTTCACGGGGACATTCTCACCGACCGGCCGCGGGCGCCCGCGTGTGGGCCCGCGTCACGCCGACACGACCTTGCCGAGCTCGGCCGGACTCGCCAGCAGCCGGTGCCGCGGCAGCACGCGCACCGTGTACCCCAGCGCCCCCGCGTGCGGCAGCCGCAGCCGCGCCTCGAACACGCCGCGCTCGACCGGCTCCATCGCCACGTGTACGACGTCGGCCAGGTCGTCGGTGTCGCCGACCCGGCCGACCACGGCCTGCACCTCGACGTCGGCGTCGTCCAGTCCCGCCAGGTCGACGCGGGCGCGCACCCGCACGTCCGCGCCCACCACGAACGTCTCGGACCCGTCGGCCAGCAGCTCCGTGTCGGCCACGCGCACCCGCGGCCAGGCCACCTCGAGGCGCGTGCGGTAGTCGTGGAACGCGCGCGAGCCGGCGTACCCGTCGGCCGTGGCCTCCGCGACCGTCTCCGCCGCAGGCAGGTAGTACGACTCGACGTACTCGCGCACCATGCGCGAGGCCTGCACGCTCGGGCCCAGCGTGCGCAGCGTGTGCCACACGCGCGAGAGCCAGCCCTTCGGCACCCCACGCTCGTCCCGGTCGTAGAACAGCGGCGCGATCTGCTGGCCGAGCAGGTCGTACAGTGCCGCGGCCTCCAGGTCGTCCCGCTGCAGCGGGTCGGTGACACCGTCGGCCGTCGGGATCGCCCAACCGTTGCTGCCGTCGTAGAACTCGTCCCACCAGCCGTCACTGGTGGACAGGTTCAGGCAACCGTTGAGCGCCGCCTTCATCCCCGAGGTACCGCACGCCTCGAGTGGGCGGGTCGGGTTGTTCAGCCACACGTCGCACCCGCGGTAGAGGTAGCGGGCCATCTGCATGCCGTAGTCCGGCAGGAACACGATGCGCCTGCGTACCTCGGGATCGCCGTCGATGAACCGCACGATCTGCTGGATGAGCGCCTTGCCGCCCTCATCGGCAGGGTGCGACTTGCCCGCGACGACGATCTGGATCGGCCGGTGCTCGTCGAGCAACAGGGCGCGCAACCGCTCCGGGTCCCGCAGCATCAGCGTCAGCCGCTTGTAGGTGGGCACCCGGCGGGCGAAGCCCACGGTCAGCACGTCCGGGTCGAAGATCCGATCCGTCCAGCCCAGTTCGAGGGCCGAGGCGCCGCGCTGCAACCACGCCTCCCTCGCGCGCCTGCGCACCTCGCCGACCAGGTTGGACCGCAGTTCCCGGCGCAGCGCCCACAACTGTTCGTCGGTCACGTCGGCCGCGATGCGCGTGCCGTTCCCGTCGCCCTCGTGGCCCCACTCCTCGTCGTTGCCGCCGAGCAGCGCGGTCATCTCACGCGCCACCCAGGTCGGGCCGTGCACCCCGTTGGTGACCGAGCGGACCGGCACCTCGTCGACGTCGAAACCCGGCCACAGCCCGGCGAACATCCGCCGCGACACGCGGCCGTGCAGCGCGGACACACCGTTGGCGCGCTGCGCCAGCCGCAGCCCCATGTGCGCCATGTTGAACATGCCCGGGTTGTCCTCCGCACCGAGCGCGAGCACCCGCCGCGGGTCGACGTGCGGCAGCAGTGCGCCGTCGCCGAAGTAGTGCTGCACCAGGTCGACGGGGAACCGGTCGATGCCGGCCGGCACGGGCGTGTGCGTGGTGAACACCGTGCCCGCCCGGACCGCCGACAGCGCTTCATCGAAGTCGAGGCCGCCTCCGGAGAGGATCTCGTCGGCGCGTTCCAGGCCGAGGAACCCGGCGTGCCCCTCATTGGTGTGGAACACCTCCGGTTGCGGATGCCCCGTGAGTTCGCAGTAGCGCCGCACCGCGCGCATGCCGCCGATGCCGGCGAGGATCTCCTGCCGGATGCGGTGGTCGGCGTCGCCGCCGTAGAGGCGGTCGGTGATCCGCCGCAGGTCGTCGTCGTTGCCGTCGACGTCGGTGTCGAGCAGCAGCAGGACCGCCCTGCCGACACTCGCCTTCCACAACTGGGCGCGCAGCTCACGGCCGCCCGGCATCGCCACGCTCACCAGAGCGGGCCTGCCCGACTCCTCGGTGACCAGTTCGAGGGGCAGCCCGTCGGGGTCGATCACCGGGTAGTGCTCGACCTGCCAACCGTCGAGCGACAGCGCCTGGCGGAAGTACCCGGCGCGGTACAGCGGACCGACACCGATGATCGGCACCCCCAGGTCGGAGGCGGCCTTGAGGTGGTCCCCCGCGAGCACGCCGAGACCACCGGAGTAGTTCGGCAGCGCCTCGTGCACGCCGAACTCCATCGAGAAGTAGGCGACCGCCGCGGGCACGCGCTCGCGGTCGGCGGCCAGCCGCTGATACCAGCGCGGTTCGGTCAAGTACCGGTGCAGTCCGTCGACGGCGTCGCGGGTGCGCTTCAGGAACGCTTCGTCGCGGGCGAGCTCGTCGAGCCGGTCCGCGGGCATCTCGGTGAGCATCCGCAGCGGGTCACGGATCCGCCGGAACAGTGCGTCGTCCATGGACGCGAACAGGTCCCGCGTCGGCGGGTGCCAGGTCCAGCGCAGGTTCGTCGCCAGCGCCGTGAGCCCTGCCAACTGGTCCGGAATGCGCGCGTGCACGGTGAAGCGACGGACTGCTCTCATGCTGCGATTCAACCTACTGGATCACCGGTACGCAGCCGCGGGGGGCGTGATCACCACCATTCGGCGGGACTCGGTGTCCGGATCGCCGCATGTCGTCCGCAGCCACTCAGTAAGGTGCACCCCCATGAGGACAGGGGGGCGCCCGGGACGCATCGCCGCAGCACGGATCATCGCCGGCATGGCCGTCGTGGCCCTGACCGCGACCGGCTGCGCGGGTGAACAGGTCACCGGCGAGCTTCAGACGGTCGGAGACGTCGCCGGACTGCCGGTGACCCATTTCGAGAGCGGGCTCAAGGACAACGCGGCGAAACCGGACGTACAGGCCGAGGGTGCGACCGACGCCATGGAGGACCGGCTGGCACTGGCCTCGATCGCCGACGTCACCGATTACTGGGACGAGCAGATGCCGGAGCACTTCGGCGAGAAGTTCGAGCACGTCGACAAGCTCATGTCCTACGACCCGGAGGGCGACTCGCAGGAGGTCTGCGGCACCAACACGCGGGACATGGCACTCAACGCCTTCTACTGCCCGCCGGAGGACCTCGTCGCCTGGGATCGCGGCGTCCTGCTGCCGCTGCTGCGCGAGAAGTTCGGCGACATGGCCGTCGCCGCGGTGCTGGCCCACGAATTCGGGCACGCGGTCCAGACCCGGCTCGGGGACAAGGCGGGCATCGACGAGGGCACGTCCACGATCGTCAAGGAGCAGCAGGCCGACTGCTTCACCGGTTCGTACATGCGCTGGATCGCCGAAGGCGACAGCAAGTACTTTGAGTTGTCGACCTCCGACGGCGTGAACGAGGTGCTCGGCGCGTTGTTCCTGATCCGCGACGCACCCGGCGCGCACGCCAACGAACAAGGGGCGCACGGCTCCGGATTCGACCGGACCTACGCGGTGCAGCTCGGCTTCGAAGAGGGTGCGAAGCGGTGCGCGGAGATCGACAAGGCCGAGGTCGACCAGCGAATCACCGAGGTGCCGTTCAAGAACGCGACCGACCAGGCCCAGCAGGGCCAGGCCCCCATCACGGCCGGCACCATGGTGCACGTCCAGCGCAGCCTCGACCAGGCGTTCTCCGGTTCCGGCGTCGACGCTCCGGAGATCGTCGAGGGCGACGGGACGTGTGACCAGGGCAGGTCCACACCACCGGTGTCGTACTGCCAGCAGGGCAACGAGGTGAACATCGACCTGGCCACGCTCGAGAAGATCGGCCAGCCCGCGGACCAGGTCGGCGAGCTGACCGGCGAGAAGTCACCCGACGCGGGCCTCGGCGACTTCGCCGTGTTCTCGGAGGTGGCGTCCCGGTACGTGCAGGGGATCCAGCACGGCGTCGGCGCCCCCACCGAGGGCGGGCAGGCAGGGCTGCGCACGGCCTGTCTGGTCGGCGCGTGGGCGCAGTACGCCAACGACCCCAACAGCGGTTCCACGCTGTATCTGTCCCCCGGTGACCTCGACGAGGCGATCGCCGAGTTGCTGCAACCGCGCAGCCTGCTGGCGGCCGACATCAGCGGCCATCGGGTCGCCAACGGATTCGCCCGCATCGAAGCCCTGCGCAACGGTTTCCTCGACGGTTCCTCGGTCTGCACCGAGACCTACAAGTAGCACCGCGCCTTGCGGGCGGGAGTCACGGTTCGCGACCCAGTCGGGTGACAGGAGCGGTCCCGCGTCCCTGCGCTCGAAGACGAGGTTCGTGTGGACCAGCGCGACCTCCGGGCGGTCGGTGAACTCGTCGAGCACCAGCCGCTGTAGTTCCTGCGGGTTCTCGGCGGCCACGTGCACGAGGAAGTCGTCCGGTCCAGCTCCAGCGTCTCCGGCAGCGCGAGCACGTGCTGGATGAACGCTGCTGCTCGGCGGTCTGGTGGTCGGCTGCGCCGCACTGTGGTGGACGCTCTACGTGACGGCGCTCGGCGCGCTCGGTGCGGTACTGGCCCGGCCGCGGGTGCGCCTCACACTCGACATCGGCGCGGGCCTCGCACTCGCCGTACCGGGGGTCACCACGCTCGCCAGCGCCCTCGGATGATCCGACGGCTCCTGCCGGGGCCCGCACGACGCCGGCCGGTGGACGACGGCCGGCGAACCCGCCGCAGCACATTCCGCCGCACCACACCCAGGCACGCCACCGCCCCGCCGACCACGGCCGGAGCCGCGGACGACGGGGCGGATGCGCTTGCTCAGAACAGGGCGCCGGCCAGGTCCCGGCGGGCCTTGGCGACGCGGTCGTCGGCCGGGTCGAACAACTCGAACAGCCCGACCAGGTGCTCCCGGACACGGTCGCGGTCCTGGCCCGCGGTGCGGCGGATCGTGTCGACGAGGCGGGCGAACGCCGCCTCGACCTGCTGCTGGGCGACCTCCTGGTCAGCCGCGGCGAGCTGGGCGTCGAGATCGGCCGGGTCGGCGTCGGCCTTGGCGATCGCCGACGCGTCGGACTCCGCCGCCCTGGCGGCGAAGCGCACCTGGTTCAGCGCGGCCTTGGCCTGCTCGTTGGCGGGCTCGGCGTCGAGGATCCGCTGGTAAGCCGCCTCGGCGGCGGCCAGGTCGCCGCGGGCGAACGCGTCCTCGGCCTCGGTGAACCGCTCGTCCTCCGGTTCTTCGACGGGCTCCGCGGCCGCACCTTCCTCCGCGGCGCGGATGCCGGGCAGCTTGTCGCGCAGCGCGTCCAGCAGCTTGTTCAGCCACTGCTTGATCTCCGGCTCCGGCAACGCGCCGGAGAAGGCGTCGACGGGCTGACCGCCCGCGATCGCCACGATCGTCGGGATCGACTGCACGCCGAACAGCTGCGAGATCCGCGGGTTGGCGTCGACGTCGACCTTCGCCAGCACCCACGCACCGTTCGCCTCACCGGCGAGCTTCTCGAGCACCGGGCTGAGCTGCTTGCACGGCCCGCACCAGTCGGCCCACAGGTCGACGACGACGAGCGTGTTCATCGACCGCTCGACGATCTCGGCCTGGAACGACGACTCGGTCACGTCGATAACGGCACCGCCGGCGCCGCCGGCTCCACCACCGCCGGCTCCACCGGACGGCGGCGGCGCCTCACCACTCGCCGCGGACGGGCCTGCCTGCTGCTGCGAGGCCTCGGCGCGCTGCTTCAAACCGGACAGATCGACCGCTCCGGAGAGGGCCGCCGGTACCCCTGGAGTGTTGCGTGGCTGTGTCACGGTTCCATCCTGGCACGGACTGCTGGGAGCTGGGTCACTGGTGGAATCCTAGCGAATCCGCAGCTCGGCACCGCTCTGGCGGGCGGGCGGCAGGGGTCACTGCTCGCGCCGCGTCGTGGCATCACTCACGTGCGGCTCGCTCCCAACACGGACGAAGTCACACGGATGTGAGCTATACGCCCGGTCACATCGGTGTATCCGATTCCGTACACGCTCAGCAGTCGTAGCGTCACCGTATGCTCAATACGCTCGGCAGGCATGGCGAAAACGAAGAACAAGCTA
This sequence comes from Prauserella sediminis, assembly GCF_014195435.1. NCBI lineage: Bacteria > Bacillati > Actinomycetota > Actinomycetes > Pseudonocardiales > Pseudonocardiaceae > Prauserella > Prauserella sediminis. Next base: position 71,702 of record NZ_JACIBS010000008.1, read on the forward strand.
TTGCGGACAGTATTTCGCTTCTGGGGATACCTCGTGGTCGCCGGTGTCGTTTACGCGTGGACCGCACGTGACGTCAGCCTACCGATCATCATCGCCGGCTCCTGTGCGTCGCTGCTGTACATGCTCTTTGCGGCACCCACATGGTGCCTGGCGCCCACCCGTGCACACGAGCGATGCCGAAACAACGCTCATGGCCTGCTGCTGGGTTGTTGGATCCGCTCCCACAAGTGGCAGAACGTCACAATGCTCGCGAGCAGCTCACGCTGGGCCGAATTGATGCGCCGCTGTTGGTCGGGATTCGGGAACGCTGCCGCGTCGGTAAGTGCGTTGGCGGCGTCCTTGTCGGCGATCGTCGCAACCGTCACGCTGGCTACCGGCTGAGTTGGCACCGCTCCGGCGGGCGGGCGGCGGGGTCACTGCTCGCGCAGGTGCGCCTCGACGCGGTCGAGCTTGGCGTCGAGCTGGCCGGTGTAGCCGGGCCGGATGTCGGCCTTGATCACCAGGCCGACCCGGGCGGACCCCTCCCCCGCGGCGTCGGTGGCACGCTTGACCACGTCCATCACCTCGTCCCATTCGCCTTCGATCTCGGTGAACATCGACCCGGTGCGGTGCGGCAGGCCGGACTCGCGGACGACACGGACGGCGCGGGCGACGGCCTCGCTCACACCGCCGTCGGAGTCGGGCGCGGCCGCCGGGCTGACACTGAACGCGACGATCATGGTGGGGCTCCCCTGGGGTTCTCGTACCGGGCGCCTCGTGCGCCGGTCGTCTCGTGCCCCGTGTTCTACCGTGACCGCGTCCTGCCCGGCACCTCCGGCGGCGCCACACGACGGCCACACGAGGCGGCGACACTGGACGGCGACACTGGGCGGCGGCGTGGGCGATCGACTCGGGGCGCGTGCCCGCCGACGTCGCCCGCGCTGCTAACTTCGGGCGCCATGAACCGTCCGTTGCCGTTCGACCCGATCGCCCGCGCGGCGCAACTGTGGGAGGACCGCATCGGGCCTTCCGACACCATGGCGGCCGTCACCGGCGTCATGCGGGTACAGCAGATCGTGCAGTCGGCCGTCGACGGCGCGCTGAAGCCGCACGGGCTGACGTTCGCCCGCTACGAGGCGCTGGTGCTGCTGACCTTCTCGCGACAGGGAGCACTGCCGATGCGGGTCATGGGCGAACGGCTGCAGCTGCACCCGACGAGCGTCACCAACATCGTCGACCGGTTGGAATCCGGAGGCCTGGTCACGCGAGTACCGCATCCGACGGACCGGCGCACGACCCTCGTCGAGATCACCGACGACGGGCGTGCACGGTACGAGGTCGCGACGAAAGCCGTCACCGACATCGACTTCGGACTCCACGGCCTGACGGAACGGCAGACACAGCAGCTGACCGAACTGTTGACCAAGGTGCGCAAAGCGGCCGGCGACTTCACCGAGTGAGCCGCCGGCCGATGCGGATTCGGAAGTGAGCGGCACTCAGGCGCCGACCGGCTGGCGGAACAGTGCCGTGCCGCCGCGCTGGGAATGCTGCGGGCCGTCGAGCTTGCCGCGGCGCAGCGCCCAGGTCTCGAACCACCAGGTGAACAGCGGCGGGATGCTCGCCAGCAACGCGGTGACGGTGGTGCCGGCCGACCACCCCAGCGGCTTCGCGACACCCAGCGTCACGACGAGATACACCACGAACATGGCGCCGTGCACGGCGCCAAGGACGGGCACGCCGCCCTCGCCGAGTTCGACGACGTACTTCAGGAACATGCCGATCAGCAGGCCGGCCCACGACAGCGCCTCGGCCACGGCGACCACGCGGAACAAGACGGCGGCCTTGTTCGACAACGGTTCCTCCTCCGCTCGGATTGTGCCGCCACGGACGGGCAGCCACGTCACTTGCTGTATACGCCAACGCCGCCCGCGACGCGCAACATGCCCGTGCGTTCCGTGACCGTACTCACGAACGTCGGCATGACCTGGTGAGACTGTGACCACACGTAACCGTGCGGTGCGAATTGTCACCGCTTCGGGCGCTTTGTGACTTCTACTCCGGACGGCCTGCGGCGCGGAAGTGAAGGAGCACCCGGCGAACGGTGCCGAGCTGCGCCGAATCGGCGTCATTGATGGGCGCCGGTGACTGTGTGACGATGCGATCATGACTCAGCGTCGAACGCCGCCGTTCCGCGCAGACCACGTCGGGAGCCTGTTGCGCCCCGCGGCGATCCACGAAGTGCGACGGCAGGCAGCCCAGGGCGCCATCACCGCCGAGCAGCTGCGAGCCGCCGAGGACGAGGCGATCCGCGACGTCGTCGACATGCAGCGCAGGGTCGGCCTGCGGTCGGCCACCGACGGCGAGTTCCGCCGTTCGTCGTGGCACATGGACTTCATCTACCAACTCGAAGGCATCTCGGCGAGCGACGAGAAGCTTCAGGTGAAGTTCCGCAACGCCGACGGGGAGCTCGAATTCAGTCCGTCGGGCCTGAAGGTCGACGGCACGGTGGGCCTCGGCCACACGATCTTCGGCGACCACTTCGACTTCCTCAAGTCCACTGTGGACCCCGAAGTCACGCCGAAACTCACGATCCCGTCGCCGAGCATGGTCTACTACCGCGGCGGCAGGGCGGCCGTAGACCCGAGCGTCTACCCCGATCTCGAGGACTTCTTCGCCGACCTCGGCGCCGCGTACGCCGCGCAGATCGCGGCCGTCGGTGACCGTGGCTGCCGGTATCTGCAGCTCGACGACACGAGCCTCGCCTATCTCAACGACCCCGCACAGCGCGAGTTCGTCGCCGAGATGGGCTTCGACCCGCAGACGCTGCACCTGCGCAACATCCGGACCATGAACGCCGCGATCGCCGCCAAGCCCGACGGCATGGCGATCACCACCCACCTGTGCCGCGGCAATTATCGCTCCTCCTGGGCCGCGGAGGGCGGTTACGACTTCGTCGCCGAGGCGCTGTTCAACGAACTCGACGTGGACGGTTACTTCCTCGAGTTCGACGACGAGCGCTCCGGCGGCTTCGCGCCGCTGCGCTTCGTGCCGAAGGGCAAGTACGTCGTACTCGGCCTGGTCACGACGAAACGCGGGGAGCTGGAGACGGTCGACGGACTGCGGCGGCGCATCGACCAGGCGTCGCAGTACATCGACGTCGACCAGCTCTGCCTGTCCCCGCAGTGCGGCTTCTCCTCCACGGAGGAGGGCAACGACATCACCGAGGACGAGCAGATCCGCAAGCTGGAGTTGATCGTCGAGACGGCCGAACAGGTCTGGGGCTGACGCCTGCGCCGGCGGCGCGTGCGATACCCGTCGGCCCGCGCGTGGCCTACAGTGCGGAGCCGTGCCGGAGCCACTCGAACCGATCGTCCTGCCCGCCAACCAGCCGCCGCAGTTCTACCGCGGCGGCGCCGCCATCGCCGCTCTCCGTGGGGACGAGACACGTGAGTACGGCCCCGAGGACTGGGTCGCCTCGACGACCACGAGGTTCACGGGCGGCCCCGACGGGCTCACCCGCCTGCCGGACGGCCGGTGGCTGGCCGACGCCGTCACCGCCGACCCCCGCGGCTGGCTCGGCGACCCGCACCTGCGCCGGTTCGGCGATTCGACCGCACTGCTGGTGAAACTGCTCGACGCCGGCCAGCGACTGCCCGTCCACTTCCACCCCGACGACCGGTTCGCCCGCGCGCACTTCGACTCGCACTTCGGCAAGACCGAGGCGTGGATCGTCGTCGGGGCCTCCGGCGACGATCCGACCGTCTACACCGGATTCCGCGAGACGCTCCCCGCCGCGACGGTCCGCGACTGGGTACGCGACCAGGACGCGCCGTCCATGCTGGAGGCGCTCAACGCCGTCCCGGTCGCACCCGGCGACACGGTCGTGATCCCGGCCGGCCTGCCGCACGCGATCGGCGCGGGCGTGTTCGTCGTCGAACTGCAGCAGCCCACCGACTTCTCGCTCACCATGGAGTGGCGGGACTTCCTCGACTCCCCCGAGCAGGGCCACCTGGGTCTGGGCTTCGACACCGCGTTGCAGGTCCTCGACACCTCCGGCTGGGACGAACAGCGCCTGACCTCGCTCATCCGGCGCGGCGATGACGAGCCCGCCGGCCGGGACGCCACCGACCCTGCGGCGGCCGAACTGCTCGCCCCGCTCGCCGACGGATTCTTCCGCGCCGAGCGGCTGTTCCCCCGCGCCGCGCCTGCCGGCACGCTCACCCTCACGCCGGGCTTCGCCGTGCTGGTGGCACTCGGCGGCGCGGGCACGCTGGCCTCGCCGCACGGCGAAACACCCATCGCCCGGGGCGACACCGTCGTCGTGCCCTACGGAGCGGGCGCGCTGGAGCTGTCCGGCGACGTCACCGTCCTGCGCTGCCGCCCACCGGCCTGACCGGCAGGTCCGGCCGGGACCGCCGGGTGCTCAGCGGCTGGTGCGCCGCCGCCGACGCTCGGCCGACCGTGTGCGCGGGCGCAGGAACGCAGGACCCCTGCCGGGATGCGCGGCGGCGTGCCGGATCCGGCGTTCGCGCGACGGCGTACCGGCGACCCGGGACAGCGCCGCGGACGCCCGCGACGGCGCGGCGACCGCCCTGCGGCGGCCCCCGTCGCGCCGCAGGCCGCCCGGCCACCACACGCGAGTCCGGCGGACCGGGAACGCGGGGCGCTGAAAGACGGCGACCGCCACCGCGACCAGCGGCACCAACGCCGCCGTCACAGCCGTGACCCAGGTGGTCGCCGTAGCGAGCGGATGCGTGAGCGTGATCAGCCCGACCACGACCGCGGGCGCCCCGGAACCGAGGTAGAACGCCACGTGCAGCGCGCCGGTGATCGCGCCGGTGCGTGCGACGGGTGCGACGGCGTCGACGGCCGCGGCCGCACCGCCGTAGGCCAGGCCGTGCCCGGCACCGGCGATCACCGCGGCCACGAGGGTCACCACCGTCGACCCGCCCGCCGTGAACGCCAGCAACGCCAGGCTCGTCAGCAGCGCGGCGAGCCCCAGTACCTGCGCCCGCCGGTCCCGCAGCCTGGCCACGAACGGCTGGGTCGCCACCGAGCACACCAGCACCAGCCCGAGAATCGCGCCCGTCACCGCGGGGCTGGTCTGCCCTGCCCGGTTCAGCAGCGTCGGAATGATGGCCAGGAACAGGCCCGCCACCATCCACGCGACGAAACCCGCGGCAGCCGCCGAGGCGAACACCCTGCGCATGCCGCGCGGGATCGCCGGCTTCGTGGGACGCCACCCCGCACGACCCGACGTGCCCGCCGCGACGGTCATCCCGGGGGCGCTCCCGCCCAACCCGGACACCAGGCGCCACCCGAGCGCCAACAGTCCGAGGTGGAGCACGAACGGCACGGTCTCCGGAGCTGGCGCGTACCGCGCGAGCAGCCCGCCGACGACCGGTCCGGCGGCGGTGCCGCCCACGAACGCGATGCCCGCCAGTGCCGCGGGTGCGATCCGCCTGCCGCCGTGCAGCGAGGTGAGCGCGCTCGCAGCCGCCGTCGCAGCGCCGAGCGCAAGGCCCTGTGCCCCGCGGCCCAGCAGCAGCCACGTGGTGCCGGTGGCGAACACGAAACACGCCGAGCCGGCCGCCGCGACGATCAGCGCCCCACGGAGCACGGGACGCGCACCGAGCGCATCGGCCGCCTGCCCGAACAGCAGCAGCGCCGGCGCGCTGACCAGGGCGAACGTCGCGTACACCACGGTCATCGTCAGATCGTCGACGCCGAAGGTCTGCTGATACGCCGGATACAGCGTGCTCGGCAGATAGGCGCCGAAAGTCAGCACGGCGAGCACGTAGGCACCGGTGCGCGCGGGCGAGCTGAGAAGTGGGCGGTGACGAGGGGAAGCGAGACGTTCCAGCAGCACACGACCATGGTGCCGAGATTATTCGGTGAGGAGAATCAAACGATTTTCATCATGACCGTGCAAAATGACTGCATGATCGACCCGAAGTTGCGGGTACTCCAACTCGTCGCGCAGCACGGCACCGTCACTGCGGCCGCGGCGGCCTCGCACTACACGCCGTCGGCGGTCTCGTATCAGTTGCGTCAGCTCGCCGAGGAACTCGGCGTTCCGCTGATCGAAGCCCGCGGCCGCGGAATCCAGCTGACCACCGCGGCGCGTACCGTGCTGCGGCACGTCGACGTCCTGTCCGCGCAGGCCGAACGCGCCCACGCCGAACTCGCGGCCCTCGCCGGCGAGCCCAGCGGCCCGTTCACCGTGTGCGGCTTCTCGACGGCCGCCACGCACCTGCTGCCCCCGGTCGCGGCGGCCCTGCGCGATCGGCACCCGCACGTCCGCATGCGGGTGATCGAGGCCGAGCCGGGCCGGTGCTTCGACCTGCTGCTGGCCGGTGACGTGGACCTCGCCCTGGTGATCAATACGGCCCACACACCGCCGACCGGCGACGACCGGTTCCACCAGCAACCGCTGCTGGACGATCCGCTCGACCTGGTCGTGCCCACGGACCACCCGTTCACCGCACGTCGCCGCGTCACGCTGGCGGACGCGGCCGACCAGGAGTGGATCGTCGGACGGCCCGGCACCGCTTACCACGACCTGGTCCGCACCGCGTGCTCCGCAGCCGGCTTCTCCCCGAACATCGCGCACTACGCCGACGAATGGGACACCGGAGCGGCGCTCGTCGCACAGCGGTTCGGCGTGATCCTCGTGCCCCGGCTGGCACGGCTGCACGACGACCGTCCCGTCGCGCGCGTCCCGCTGTCCGGCGATCCCGCACCCGCACGACGGGTGATCGCCGCGACCCGCAGCGGCCACGCCGGGCACCCGCTCGTGACCGAGGCGCTCGACGAGATCAACGAGGTCGCGGCCCAGCTCCTGCCCACGGAAGCACCGCAACCGCGGTGACCCGCCGCCGCGCGCGGTGGGTCGAGCCGGCCCCGGACACGCCGCGCGGTTCCCGGCCCCGGATACACGTCCGGCGCCGGGAGCCGAGGGCTCACCGGCGCCGGACGTGGTGTGAGCGAGGGCTACGCGGGCACGTTCAGCAGCAGCGCGTCGCCCTGGCCGCCACCGCCGCACAGCGAGGCCGCACCGAGGCCGCCGCCGCGACGGCGCAGCTCGTGCACCAGGTGCACGGCCAGCCGGGCACCGGAGGCGCCGATGGGGTGGCCGAGCGCGATCGCACCGCCGTTGACGTTCACGATCTCCGGGTCGACGCCGAGCTTGTCGGTCGAGACGAGGCCGACGGCCGCGAACGCCTCGTTGATCTCCACGAGGTCCAGCGACGAGGCGTCGAGCCCGGCCTTGCGCAGTGCCGCGCCCACCGCGTTCGACGGCTGTTCGTGCAGGCTCGCGTCGGGACCGGCGACGACACCGTGCGCGCCGATCTCGGCCAGCGGGGTCAGGCCCAGCTGCTCGGCCATCGCCGGGCTCGCCACGACGACCGCGGCCGCACCGTCGGAGATCTGCGACGCCGAACCGGCCGTGATCGTGCCGTCGGCGGCGAACGACGGGCGCAGCTTGCCCAGCGACTCCGGCGTGGTGTCCCCGCGCACACCCTCATCGGTGTCGAACACGACCGGGTCGCCCTTGCGCTGCGGCACCTCGACGGGCGCCAGCTCGGCGGCGAACACGCCGTCGGCGATCGCCTTCGCCGCACGCTGGTGCGACCGTGCGGCGAACTCGTCCTGCTGCTCACGGGTCAGGCCGTAGCGCGCGTTGTACTTCTCCGTCGACACGCCCATCGCGACCTGGTCGAACGCGCAGTGGAGGCCGTCGAAGGCCATGTGGTCGACGAGCGTCGCGTCGCCGTACTTGAACCCGGAGCGCGACTTCGGCAGCAGGTGCGGCGCCTGGGTCATCGACTCCTGGCCGCCGGCCACGACGAGGTCGAACTCGCCCGCCCTTACGAGCTGGTCGGCCAGCGCGATGGCGTCCAGGCCGGACAGGCACACCTTGTTGATCGACAGGGCGGGCACGTCCATCGGGATGCCCGCGTCCACGGCGGCCTGCCGCGCGGGCATCTGCCCCGCGCCGGCGGTCAGCACCTGACCCATGATCGTGTACTGCACCTTCTCGGGCGCCACGCCCGCCTGCTCGAGCGCCGCCTTGATGGCGACACCGCCGAGCTGGGCGCCCGAGAAGTCCTTCACCGAGCCGAGCAACCGGCCGATCGGCGTGCGGGCCGCCCCCAGGATCACGGAACCGGACACGTGTCTTCCTCCAAGCGTTGACGATGCTTCTCGGCGCTGACCCGGCACGCCTCGCGTGCCCTGTGCACCAGCGGCGCTTCACCGGGGAACGATACCGGTCGCCGCGGCGGAATCGGACTCCGCGGCGGCCCAACCCACGGTGTGAACAAGCGCACCCCAACCGGCGTTCCGGTGGCCCTATCCTGCGCGTATGCAGCAGCAGGCAACCGCGGCGCTGGCGCCGTACATCACGACGATCGACCACGTGGGCGTCGCCGTCGCCGACCTGGACGAGGCAATCGCGTTCTACCGCGACAGCTTCGGCCTCGAGGCCACGCACGTCGAGGTCAACGAGGAGCAGGGCGTGCGCGAAGCGATGCTGCACGCACCCGGCGACGAGAGTGGCACCGCGGTGCAGCTGCTCGCCCCGTTGCGGGCGGAGTCGACGATCGCGAAGTTCCTCGACACCAAGGGACCGGGGTTGCAGCAGCTCGCCTACCGGGTCACCGATGTCGAGGCCGCCGCACAGGCGTTGCGCGACAAGGGATTGCGGATGCTCTACCCGGAGGCCAAACGCGGCACCGCGGGCAGCAGCGTGAACTTCGTGCACCCCAAGGACGCGGGCGGCGTGCTCGTGGAACTGGTGCAGCCCGCCTGATCCGCCAGGGCCGGATGCCCGCTCACGGCGTTGCCGGGAACGCCGTGAGCGACACTGTTCCGGCCGCTAGTGCTGGCCCGCCATCCGATGTGCGGCGCTGGCCACCGGTACCGCCGCCGCGCCCACGAGCACGGTCAGCCCACCGATGATCCAGGACGTCCACGCCGCGCCGGTGAAGGCCGTGTAGCCCATCACCCACGGAGACACGAACGCCAACACACCGAGTACCACCTGGATTCCCTCACCGACGATCATGCCGGGCATGGCCAGCGAGACCAGCCCGTCGATGGCGATGAGCGCGCCGAGCACGGACATGGTCCACGCTGCCGCGGTGTCCGTGCTCATCCAGACCGGGGACAGCGCCAGTACCGCACCGAGTACGACCTCGGCCCAGTCGTGCGGCCGGGTCCACGCACGTGCCGGATGAGTCGATGATCCGGCCATCGTGATCACCTCCTGGAGATCGGCCCACGGAGGGCACACCATGTGCCCGCCGTCGGGGTCGACCGCCGGACCACACGCCGGCAGGTGCGCTGGTGCCCGCCTGCCGAATGCTTGGGTGACGACGGCGGCCCCTCACCTCAGCATGCGCTTCCGGGTGCCCCCGGTCAATGCCGCCGGCGATGGTTCGGACGTCGCCGTTTTCCCAGCGCAAGACGGAATCGGCAGGCACTCGACAGCCGGGCCGCGGCCCGGCTGTGAATCCCGTGTGAAGCACCGCGGCGCCACGGGCGCATTCGGCGGCGTGGCGATCACGCGTGCGGTTAGGGTGGGGACATGAGCCTTGGCGACGAACGGGATCTCGTGCCGCTGGGGGCCGGCTTCGACTTCGAGAAGCGCGGCTACAGCCGGGCACAGGTGGATGAGCATCTGGAACGGCTGGACGCCGATCTGCGGATGCTCACCTCCGACCGCGACGCGGCGATCTCCCAAGCCGGCGATCTGGCGAAACAACTCGAATCGGCCCGCGTCGAGATCGACGACCTGCGGGGCCAGGTCGACCGCCTCGCACAGCCGCCGACGACGATCGAGGGGCTCTCGGAACGTCTCCAGCGCATGCTGCGGCTCGCGCAGGAGGAGGCCGCCGACACGCAGGCGCGCGCCGAGGCCGAGGCCGGGCACATCCGCGCCAAGGCCGAGGCTGACGCCAGCGCGATGCGGGCCCGCTACGAGCAGCTGTTGACGGAGCTGGCCGAGCGGCGCCGCGAGATGGAGGCCGAGCACCGCAAGGTCATCGCGGACGCGCGGGCCGAGGCCGACTCGATCCTCACCAAGGCCAAGGACGAGCGCGAGCGCCTCGACACCGAGGCCGAGCAGCGCCGCACCAAGGTCGAGGAAGACTTCGAGATCGCGATGGCCACGCGTCGCACCGAAGCGATGCGTGAGTTGGCCGAGCAGGAGGCCGCGAGCAAGGCCGAGGCAGAACGCCGGGTGCGCGAGGCGACCGAGGAGGCCGCCGCGATCCGCGCCGAGGTCGCCGAGGAGCAGGCCACGGCGAAGGCCGACATCGAGCGGCGGCAGCGCGAGTCCGTGGAGGACGCCAACCGGCGCAAGCAGAACTCGATCAGCGAGGCCAACGCCCGCGTCGCCGAGGCGACCGACGAGGCGAACCGGCGCGTGCGCGAGGCGACCGAGGAAGCCAACCGCCGGGTGCGGGAAGCGACCGAGCTCGCCAAGCGGCGGGTCTCCGACGCCAAGGACAAGGTCCAAGCGCTGCGCACGCTGCGACACAAGGTCTCCGACCAGGTCCTGTCCGCGAAGTCGATGCTCGCCGAGGTCGACGCAGCCATCGAGGGCAAGCAGTCCGGCACTGACTCGTCGCTGCCGCAACGCAACGGCCAGAAGGCCCACGCGGGAGCATCGGCCGGTGCGTCGGGAGCGGAAGCGACTCGCGAGTAGGTACGGTGTGGCCCCCGGTACGGCGACCGGCTACTGTTCGGCCTGCAGTACCACCGAGGTTCACCGAGCCCGCTGGAGGATGCGAGAAGCATGGCCGCTTACCAGACCGTCATCGTGGGCACGGACGGGTCCGACTCGTCCTACGCCGCCGTGGACCGGGCCGCCGCCGTCGCCGCGGACGCCGGCGCCACCGTCGTGATCGTGTGTGCCTATTTCCCCGCCAGCAAGGACGAGGTGCTGCGCGCGCAGGACGAACTGGGCGACGAGGCGTACCAGGTCGTCGGCTCCGCGCCGGCCGAGGACACGTTGCAGTCGGCGCGGGACCGCGCGCTGAAAGCCGGCGCCCGTGACATCGAAACGGTTGCTGTCAAGGGTGAGCCGGTGGATGCACTGCGCAGTACCGCCCAGGAGCGCCGCGCCGATCTGCTCGTCGTCGGTAACCGCGGGCTCAACACGCTCGCCGGCCGCATCCTCGGCTCCGTGCCGTCCGAGGTTGCGCGCAAATCCGGCGTCGACGTGCTGATCGTGCACACCACCTAGGCCGCCCGTGGACGAGGCGCTCGCGCGCCGGCTGGAGCGAATCCTCCTCGACGGCAAGCGCAAGTACACGCGACAGCAGGTCGCGGACAAGGCCGGCGTTCCCCCGGAGCGGACGAAACGGCTGTGGCGTGCGCTGGGCCTGGCGACAGCCGCTGACGACGAGACCGTGTTCACCGACGCCGACGTCGAAGCCGTGCGCATCGTCGACCGGCTCGTGACGGCCGGGCTGCTCGACGAGGAACTCGAAACGTCGGTGGCCCGCGCCGTCGGCCTGCACCTGTCACGACTGGCCGAATGGCAGGCCGATCTGTTGTGGTCGCTGGTGGCCGACAACCCGAAGCTGGCCGGCGACGAACGCCGCATCGGCAAGCTCGTCGAAAGCGTGCTCCCGGAGCTCGAACGGGTGCAGAACTTCGTCTGGCGGCGCCACCTCGCCGCGTACTCGGCGCGCCTGCTCACCGGTGCCGACGAGGAACCGGAGTCGCGCACCGAAGTCGTCGGATTCGCCGACATGGTCGGTTACACCCGGATGACCCGCCGGGTCGACGAGGCCGAGTTGAGCGCCGTATTGGAGCGGTTCGAAGCGCTCGCCTCCGACATCATCGCCGACCGCCACGGCCGGATCGTGAAGATGATCGGCGACGAGGTGCTGTTCGTCTGCGACGAACCCGCCGACGCCGCCGAGATCGCCCTTACCCTGTCCGAACGCGCCGGTGAGGACGAGGACCTGCCGCACGTGCGGGTCGGCATGGCGGCCGGCCGCGTGCTGAGCCGGTTCGGCGACGTGTACGGCTCGGTGGTGAACCTGGCGAGCAGGCTGACATCGCTCGCCAGGCCGGGCACGGTCCTGGTGGACCGCGAACTCGGCCGCGAGCTGGACGGACTCGACGACTTCGACGTGCGGTCCCGCCGCGCCACCTCGGTGCGCGGCTACAGCCGGCTCCGCCCCGGAGTGCTGCGGCGCGCAGGTGCGACCCGGCGGGTGTCGAGCGGCCAGCAGCTGGCAGCGGACCTGCTGGGACTCAGCCGGACCGACCGCGACACCGGTCCCGGCACCGAGCACGACGCCGGGACCGATCGCGACGGCTGACGGCGGCCGGCACCGGTGACGGACGGACCCGGCCGGTCTGCGACGTGGCGCAAGCGCCGGCGGCCGGCGGGAGTGCGCTACTTCTTCTGGTACCGCTCGCGGCGCACCGTGGCCTTGCGTCCCTTGATGCTCGTGCCCTTCAGCGCGGCGATCACGTCCTCCGCCGCTCCGGAGGGCACGTCGACGAGCGAGAACCGATCAGCGATGTCGATGGCACCGATGTCGCGGCCACGCAGTCGCGACTCGCCCGCGATCGCGCCGACGAGATCCTGCGGCCGGACGCCCGACGTGCGGCCGACGCCGACGAACAGGCGCGTCATACCCGGGCCGACGGCGCGGGCGCCCTTCTGCTTGCCGCCGGGACCGTTGCCCTGGCCGCCCTCGCGCTTGCCACCGCGTTTGCCTTCCGCCGGCGGCCACGCCTTCACCTCGGGAATCTCTTCCTCTTCGGTGATGGAGCCGCCGGCCTCGTGCGCCAGTTTGACCGCGGCGAGCGCGATCTCGACGACGTCGTACTCGTCGGCGAGCGGCTCGACGACCGAGCGGAACCGGTCGAGATCCGCGGTGTCCTGCAGCGCCTCGGTCAGCGAGGAGCGGGTCTGTTCGAGCCGCTGCGCACGCAGATCCGCGATCGTCGGCAGCTTCTTGACGGCGATCTTGTGGCCGGTGACGCGTTCGATCGTCTTGAGCATGCGGTGTTCCCGCGGCTCGGCGAGCGTGATGGCCGTACCCTCACGGCCCGCGCGGCCGACGCGGCCGATCCGGTGCGTGTACGACTCGGGCGCACTCGGCACGTTGTAGTTGACGACGTGCGTGAGCTGATCGATGTCGAGTCCGCGCGCCGCCACGTCGGTCGCGACGACCAGGTCGGCACTCGACCCGCGGAGACGTTCGACGACCCGGTCGCGCTGCAGCTGATTCATGCCACCGTGCAAGGGTTCGGCCCGGTAGCCGCGGCCGTTGAGGGTTTCGGTGAGCGTGTCCACCTCGTCCCGGGTGCGACAGAACACGATCGCCGCTGCGGGCGATTCGACGTCCAGCACACGGCCGAGCGCCGCCGGCTTGTGCCCGCGCGGCACCACGTAGGCGGTCTGCGTGATCGGCGACTCGGCCCCGCCGGCGGTGCGTTCCCTGCCGACGCTGATCTGCACGGGGTCGGCCAGGAATCGCTTGACGAGACCGTTGATGCGCGGCGGCATCGTCGCGGAGAAGAGCATCGTCTGCCGCTCCGTGGGCATCTCCGCGAAGATCGCGTCGATGTCCTCGGCGAAGCCCATGTCGAGCATCTCGTCGGCCTCGTCGAGCACCGCCATACTCAGCTCGCCGAGCGACAGCGTTCCCCGCGACAGGTGGTCGAGCGCGCGGCCCGGCGTCGCGATCACCACGTCGACGCCGCGTTCGAGCGCCTTCAGCTGCCTGCCGATGGGCTGCCCACCGTAGATCGGCAGCACGCGCGTGCCGAGCTCGCTGCCGTAGCGGTGCAACGCCTCGGAGACCTGTACGGCGAGTTCGCGGGTCGGTGTGAGCACGAGCGCCTTGGGACCGGCACCCTTCCCGTGCCCGGTGATGCGCTGCAGGATCGGCAGCGCGAACGCCGCGGTCTTGCCCGTGCCCGTCGCGGCCTGCCCGACGAGGTCGCGCCCTGCCAGCATCGGCGGGATCGCCTCCCGCTGGATGGGGGTCGGCTCCTCGTAGCCGAGCGACGACAGCGCGCCGAGCAGCTCCGGCCGCAGGTCCAGGTCGGCGAACGTCACGCCCGCCTCGCCACTGCCCTCGTCGGAGTCCACGGTGTCGGCCGCGTCCTCGTCGGTGTCGGCCGCGGCGGTGTCCGCGGTGGCGTCAGCGGCGGGACCGGGTGTGTCCTCGTCTTCGTCCTCGGCCGTGTCGTCGTCGGTGTCGGTGTCGGTGTCGGCCGTGTCGTACCCGGCTTCGGTGGTGTCGGCGGTCGCTGCGACCGCGGCGGTGGGCTCGCCGGGGTTGGGGTCACCGGCGTTGGAGTCGTTGTCGTCCGACGTGGCCGCTGCGCCGGTGGCGCTATCGGTACTGTCGCCGGTGGCGGTGTCGTTCACTGTGGTGGACCTTCCTGATCCGGGGAATGTGCGGCGACGCCACAGCCGTGACATCCCCGACAGAGGTGACCACCGGCCGCAGGTGCTGCGGCGGTGGGGGTGCGTTCACCGCGACGCCGGGAGTACGGCGTACTGGCGGACGTACAGGTCGGTGTAGGTGACCGGGCCACGCGGGCCAGGCACGCGGTCCAGGTTGATGCCGGTCTCCGGCACGCCGAGCAGCTTGAAGCCGTCGAGCAGCCGGGTCGGGGCGTTCCAGAACACGCCGGTGCCCTGATAAGCGTCGAAGAAGGCCTCGGCCGTGGCGGAGTCCTCGGTCGCGATGCCGGCGGCGAGGCCGGAAGTCTGCTCGTTGGCGATCGCCACGGCCTCTGTGAGGCCGCCGACGGGAGCGACGGTAACCGTGGCCTCGCGGTCCGAGTCCAGGGCCCACTCGTAGCCGATCGGGTGCTCGTGCGGCGGCAGCGACGGGGTCACTCCGCGGCCGGCGAGGGCCTCGGAGATGACCGGCCACAACCGGTCGTAGACCGCGGAGTGGACCAGCAGCAGGTTGAGCCGGTTGCAGACGCCGAGCCGGTCGAGGCTGCCGCTGACGAGACCGGCCACCGTGTCGGCGTCGGCCGCCTCGTCGACGTACAGCACGCCGCCGCCGTCGGCGTGCGCGAGCGTGCGCACGCCGCAGTTCGCACCCTCCGTCGCCAGCGCGCGCGTGGTCTCACCGCTGCCACGCAGGATGACGAGCGGCACGAGGTTCGGCAGGCGCACGAGCGCCGCCGCGGCCTCCCGTTCGGTGCGCGGGACGAGCTGGACGACGCCGGCGTCGATACCGGCCGCGGCCAGGGCGGGGGCGACGACGATCTCGATCAGCCGCTGGGCCGAGCCGAGCGCGGCCGAACCGGTGCGCAGCACGCCCGCGTTGCGCGATTTGACCAGCTGCGAGGCCACGTCGACCGTGACGTTGGGCCGCGCCTCGTAGTTCGCGCCGATGACACCGACCGGCCTGCGCCGCTCGACGAGCTTCAGCCCGCCGTCGAGCGCGGACACGTCGACCGAGCGCGCCTGGTGCGGGGCACCGGCGAGCAGCCGGAGCTGGTCGGCCATCCCGGTCAGGCGGTCCTCGGTGATGGTGAGCCGGTCGAGCAGACCCGCGCTCATCCCCTCGGCGCGCGCACGAGTCACGTCGGCGTCGTTGGCAGCGAGAATGTCGGCCCGGTACTCGACGAGACGGTCCGCCATCGCGGTCAGGGCGACGTCGATCGCCTCGTCCGACGCGGTCGCCAACGACGGCGCCGCGTGCTTCGCCACTCGCGCGCACTCCTCGACAGCCTTGGCGACCTCGTCCGTCACAGCCTGAGCCCTTCCCCGCTCGCGGGCGCCGGGCCCGCAGTCGTCCGCACCGTCATCGTCACGGTGTCGACTCCTCAGTGTGCCCCACCGCCGGTGCGTGCCCACGGGCGGTCCCCGGGTCGGGCACCTGCTCAGGGGGCTACAGCGG
Source organism: Prauserella sediminis (assembly GCF_014195435.1). Classification (NCBI taxonomy): domain Bacteria; kingdom Bacillati; phylum Actinomycetota; class Actinomycetes; order Pseudonocardiales; family Pseudonocardiaceae; genus Prauserella; species Prauserella sediminis. The sequence goes on from NZ_JACIBS010000008.1 coordinate 87,589, forward strand.
CCCGCCGACGGCCGGATCGACGAGCAACATGCCGCCCACGACGGCACAGCCTCCGATCAGGACTCCGAGCACGAGCAGCCACAGCGCCGCAGGCAGGCCGGTCAACCGGGCCAACTGGTCGATGTCCGAGTCGCGGGCGGCACCACGACGGCGTTTGCTCTGCAGCTCGAACAGCGGCCGCACCGCACCCAGGATCAGGAACCACGTCACGACGTACACGAACACGGCCTGCACCCCTGGCGGGGCGAACCACGCCACGGCACCGAGCACCGCCGCCGCAACCAGCACGGAGAAGACCCCGTAGGCATTGCGGACGAGGACCAGCACGCCGAGCAGCAGCACCGCGGTGACGCCGAGGACCGCCGAGAGCTGCTCGGCCCACACCAACCACGAGAACAGCAGCCCCAGCAGTGCGGGCGCCGGGTAGCCCGCCAGCGACGTCAGCACCATGCCGGGGCCTTCGGGACGGCCCCGCGAGACCGTCACGCCCGAGGTGTCCGAATGCAGCCGGATTCCCTGCAGCCGCCTGCCCACCGCGAGCGCGGCGAGCGCGTGCCCCGCCTCGTGGACGATCGTCAGCAGGTTCCGCGCCAGCCGCCACGGCGCTCCGGACAAGACCACGATCAGCGTGGCCACGCCGCTGAGGAGAATGATCGTGCCCGCCGTCGTGACGTCCAGATCGAACGCCCGGGTGATCTCGTCGATACCGTCCTGCACCGCGCCAGCTCACCACAACGGATGTCGGGTCGTGGTGACACCCCGCCCGCGGGCACCCTGCTTGCCGACACCCCGCCCATTGAGACCCCGCCCATTGACACCGCGCCCACCGGCACCGCGCCCACCGGCACCGCGCCCACCGGCACCGCGCAGCACCGCGGCGAACCTGATCACGAAGCTCGCCCAGCTCCGGTACGGCCGCCATCGCTCGGCCACCTCGGCGGGCGGCCGGTCGTAGAGGTCGGCCATCGCCGCCAGCAACAGCCTGTCGTGGGCGGGGAACACGTCGGGGTGCCCGGCCCCGCGGGCGACGATCAGCTCGGCGGACAGCGGCCCGATCCCGGGAAGCTGCCGGACCAAGTCGACCGCATCCCCCGGATCCATCGCACGCAACGCAGCCGCGTCGAGCAGTCCGGACTCCGCCGCGTCAGCGACGATCGCCAGCCGCTCGCGCTTGCCGGCCGACAGCCGTGTCGCGGGCGAGACCGCCCGCAACT
>NZ_JACIBS010000009.1:0-64929 GCF_014195435.1 Prauserella sediminis
CCGCTCCCGCCCCTGCCCCCACACCCACCGGCGACCCGTTGTGCGTCTCCTACATCGGCGCCCGCGTCATCCGGGTCACCCGGCTCGACTCGTGCGGCCGCCCCGTCTACGGCCCGCGCAGCCAGGTCGTCACGAAAGGGTTCACGACCGCCGAGATCGACTGGGAAACCGAAGACGGTGAGGACTACACCACCAAGGCCGCCGACGGCACCGCGTGTATCACCGGCCAGGGTCCGTCGATCATCAAGTGGTCGACCGCGTCGATCACTTTCTGCCGCGTCGACCCCGAGTTGTTGCAGATCATGAACCCGACATGGCACCAGCTGCGCGACTACCACGGCCGCGCCTCCGGCGTGGAGATCGGCCAGGACCTCAGCGACTCCGTCGGTTTCGCACTGGAGATGTGGCCGAAGGCGGCGAACGCCGGCAACGCGTGCCTCACCGCTGGACAGGGAGAGGACTGGCAGGTCAACGGCTACGTCCTCCTGCCGTGGTGCCTCGGCACCGCACCCGAGTCGTGGTCGTTCGAGGACGCCGCCGTGACGTTCTCGATGAACGCCCGCACCAACCCCGGCAGCCTGTGGGGCCGCGGCCCGTACAACATCACCCACGACGCCGACGGCGCCCCGGCGCCCCTGCCGCAGCCGTTCGACCCCGGATTCGACGTGCCCGACTGGGACTTCACCTCGTCCGGCAGCCCGAGCCACGTCCGCCTCGACGTCGTCGACCTCGTGCCGCCGCAGCCGACCTGCGGCGCTCAGGCGCTGTGGAACGACGACGCCACCGCGCCCACGATCACCGTCACGGCGAACAGCACGAACGCCTCGCAGGCCGACCTGTCGGTGACGAACTGGACCGACCTCGACCCGCGCGGCGGCGTCGTCGACTGGGGCGAGCTGGGCCTCGCGCCGACCAGGGTCGCCGCATCCGGCGACGGCACCGCGGTGTCGCCGGCCTACACCACCACCGGCGAGAAGACCATCACGTTCACCCCGGCCAACGGGGCAGAACCGGTCACCGCGACGTTCACGCCGACCCTGGGCGGGGCACAGTCGCTCTCCACCGCATCCGGGTCGACCAGCAGCACGTCCGGCACCTCCGGAACCTCCGGCACGTCCGACAGCGGTGACACGAGCGCGTGACCACGCCGCAGGACGCCCAGTGGGTCTCCCTCGCTGACGACTCGTCCAGCGAGGGAGACCTGCCGCGTCCACTGGTCGACGTCGACGGCACGTGGGCGCTGCCCGCATCCGGCGGTTCTGGTCCGTGCCGAACCTGGCCACTCGACCCGTCGTGCGGATGCCTGCCCGACGATCCGGCCTCGTGGGCACCTGAACACCAGCGCGTCGTCGAGGCGGCCAGCGAGATCCTGTGGCGCCTCACCGCTGGACGGTTCGGCCTCTGCCACGACACCGTGCGCCCGTGCCGACGGAACTGCCTGCCGGACGACTGCTACGCCCCGCCGGCGACGTCCGGCCTGCTGCTGGGGAGCCGGTGGGTCAACATGGGCTGCGCTCACCAGCAACGCCCGTGCGGCTGCGGCCCGGTCTCCGAGATCGCTCTCCCCGGCCCGGTGCACGTCGACGACGAACACCCGGTCGCCGTCCGCGTCGACGGCGCCCAGCTCGACCCGACGGTGTTCCGCCTGGTTGACGGCAACCGGCTGATCCGCGTCGACGGGCAGAAGTGGCCCGACTGCCAGGACTTCACCGCCGACCTGGACGAGCCCGGTGCGTTCGGCATCGACTACTGGCGCGGCAACCCGGTGCCGCCCGGCGGTCGCCGCGCCGTCGCACTGCTCGCCTGCGAGCTGTGGAAAGCCTGCAACGGGCTCGAATGCCAGCTGCCGAACCGCGTCGAACAGGTGCAGCGCGAGGGCGTCACGATGACGATGGTCAACTCGCAGGAGTTCCTGGAGCGCGGCCGCGTCGGCATCACCGAGGCCGACATGTGGCTGTCGTCGGTGAACCCGAGCGGGCTGCGCCAGCCGCCCGCCGTGTACAGCCCGGACCTGCCATCCGTCCGGTGGTGACCCGGCGATGGCCTGCGACGACCTGATCCTGCCGCTGCTCGAGGAGCTGCGGACCTGCGCGGCGTCCCAGTTCGGACGCTGTCGCCGCCCCGTGTGCCGCTTCGACCTGTACTTCTCCGACCACCCCGCGCCGGCCGACGGCTGCGACTGCACGTGCGAACCCGACGGCCAGGGCGTGGCCTGGATCAGGCTCGTCGCGATCGAGCCCGACCCGAGCCCCGTCCCGTCGCCGTGCGCCGGCGGCTCGACGACCGCGGTCGTCGAGATCGGCGTGCACCGGTGCGCCCCGACCACCGAAAACCCGGATCAGCCGTGGGTGCCCGGCATGTACGACGACGTGCACGCGCTCCGCCGCACACCGCTGTGCTGCACAGCCCTCGAAGACACGAGGTGGCAGGTGCAGACCGTGCAACCGATCGGCCCGTCCGGCGGCTGCGTCGGCGCGGCCATCCAGCTAGGCATCCGGCTGATCGACTGCGGATGCCCCGAGGAGGCCGCGCTGTGACAAGTGGGACGCATCGGCTGGTCACGCTGAAATCGCGGCTGCTCAGCCCGGACGGGACACCGGTGGTGGGGGAGCAGGTCACCGCCACGCTCATGTCTCGCCCGTCGTGGATCGTGTCGCCGTCCCGCGGCCGCGCGATCGGCTCGGTCACCGTGCACAGCGACGTCAACGGCTACTGGCGCATGTCGCTGCTGCCGCACACCGAGTTCGAGATCGGCGAGTCCGGCCCGTACGTCTGGTACCAGGTCACCGAAGGCGACACCGTGACCTGGTCCGTGCGGTTCGACGACTCCGACACCGAGGTGTGGCTCAAAGACCGGCTGATCGACACTCCACGGCCGGATCCGCAGTGGACCGCGATCGACACGCTCGCCACGCTGCACGACGTCGCCCGCGAGGTCGCCGACGCACCCGACGGGTCCGTGCTGGTCAAACGTGACGGCGTCTGGACCGCCGAACCATTGAACGGCGGTGGTGCCTCGTGATCGGCGAACACCTGTCCCACGCCCGCCGGTTCGTGCTCGTGGCCGGACAGCACGCCGTCGCCGACGGCGTCGTGTTCCTGGACGGCATGACCGTCGTGTCCTCCCGCGAGCACTACGGCGTGACCATGTTCCCCGACGGCGTCCAGACCATCCCGACCAGCACCGGAACCGAGATCCACTACGTCGACCCGGAACGATAGGAGGACCCGTGTCCCACACGCCCGCGATCGCCGACGAGGTCATCTACCTGACTTTCCAGGGTGACCAGCGCCGCGCCGTCGTCATCGGCCTCAACGCCGTCGAGAGCGAACTGACCCTCGCCGTGCTGAAATCGTCGAATCCGGACCAGTTCGACTACGTCAGCATCTTCGCGCCGCACGACCCGTCCGGCGGCGACCGCGGCACCTGGCGGTATCCGAGCATCCCCGACCAGGAACCCGCGCCCGTCGACGAGCCGGTGGCCGCCGCTCCCCAGCAGCCTTCACCGGTGCCGCGATGACCGCCCGCATCACCATCAACGAAGCGCAGCTCAAACGGCTCGTGACCAGCTCCTCCGGGCCGATCGTGACGAAGGTCAACACGCTCACCCGGCGAACCGCGAACATGGCCCGCACGCTGTGCCCGGTCGACACCGGATTGCTGCGCGCGTCGATCAACGAGAACGTCGCTGTGCAGGGGCTGACCATCGTGGGAACAGTGTCTGCCGAGACGAACTACGCGACCTACGTCCACGAAGGGGTCCGTGGCCGCCGCGGTCGCCCGTTCCTCTCCGACGCGCTCAAACGGGTCTCGCCCTGGCCTGTGACCAGGTAAGAACTACCGCAGCGCCGCGGCCGGGTGTCACACTGGCCGCGTGCAGACCGAACGTGAGCTCACATCGAGCTGGCTGGGATGGCTCAGCCAGCGGTGTCGCACGCGCTTCGAGGGCAAGCAGATGCGGATCCGGCGCGGCGCCACCGTGCACCACGTCGACTGGATCGACGGGCTCGGCGGACTGCGGTTTCCCCAGCCTGGTTGTCACATCGGCACTGCTGGGTTCGACCTGGAGATCTACGTGCCGACCGACGAGCCCGTCACCTGCAACCGGTGCCTCCGCCGCAGCGGCGAGCGGAGTTCCCCACTGCACGCCGCGGAGATCCCCGGTCAACTCGCACTCGACCTGCCCTAAGGCTCGTCGGAGCCCCTGATCAGAACGGCAAGTCGTGGTCTGGCTCGTGACGGTGGTCCCGCGCCGCTCGAGCCAGCCACTCAGCCGCGCGCACCCGTGCCTCCGGGTCCAGCACGCTGACCCGCTTCCACAAGTCCTTCATGACCTCGATCTCCAGGTCGCCCATGCTCGTCACGCTGTCGCACCCCTCCAGTTGGGCGTTCGATGGTGAACCGACATTCGACGCAGGGCGTGCTGTGCTCCGGGCATGTCCCTGCTGGTGCTCTGGCTCGTCGTCGGACTCGTAGCCGCCGTCCCGGCGTTCGTTACGGTAGCGCTGACCTGGCATGTGCACCGATGTCGACGGCAGGCCGCCACTCGATGGGAGCGCATCCATGCGCCACTGCCTGCGGGGCCGTTGCCGACGCTCTACACCAACCCCGACCTGCCGCACGATGATCCGCGGAGCCTGCCCTTCTGGGGCTGACTACGCACTCGGGTCATCGGCGGGACGCGGTTCCGCCTCGATTTCTCGTTCCGTCTGCTGCTCTTGGTCGAGCTGCTTGGCGACGCGACCTACCTCGCGGATCAGCGCCTCGTAGTGCTCCAGCTTCTGCTGGACGCTGTCGAGCTGTTCGGTCAGCTCCTCGTTGCGTTGCCGTAGCTCGTCGCGTTCGCGAAGGAGGCCGGACTCGGACAGGGCTTCGAGCTGTTCCGGCGGCACGATCGCCATCACGGCATCCCCCCGGTCGGTCAGGACGAAGGACCCTCCGCGGATCACGTCGCGCTTCACGTCCGACCTGTTCGTCACGAACTCGGACAATGTCATTTCCGTTGCTGTCGTACGCATAGGTCAAGAATAACGAATCGTTCGACACGATCAACCGAGTCGTGTGTATCGAACGGTAGGGCTGCTACAGTAAGAACATTGGATAAGGTGTCATATCCGATGGGAAATGATCTTGGGTGACTCGAATCAACCGGTAGTACTTACAGGCGAAGTCGTGTCGTTCGATACGAACGACACGAACGACGAGTCGGACGTCGTGACTCGACTCGTGCTCGGATGGCTCCAAACGTTCGAGACGGCCAAGACGCGCAACGCCTATGCGTCAGACATCGGTCTCGAACCTGATGCACGACGGTGGCCCGGCGCCCCGCGCAACCCGCGCCTGTCGCCGCTCGCGTTCCTGCCGTGGATGCGCGACCGCGGCATCGACCCGCTCACCGTGACGCGCATCGACCTGCTCGCGTGGCTGCACGCCCAGTCCGCAGCCGGACGGCCCACTACCACCCGGTCCCGACAGTTCTACAGCGTGTGCAGCCTGTACCGGTTCCTCCGCGGCGAGGGCGTCACCACCGTCAACCCGAACGACATGGTGAACACGAAGACGATGAAGCTCACCGGCAAGGGCGGCGCCGAGCGCACGACCCGGCCGCTGACGGTCGCCCAGATCAAGGCCATGTTCACCGCCGTACGTCTCGACGGCACCGCCCACCGGGAGCGCAACCTCGCGATCCTCGGCGTGCTGTCGGCGACCGGCTGCCGCGCCGCCGAGCTGGTCGGTCTGGACCTCGACCACTACTGGCGCGAATCACCAGCAGGACCAGGGAAACTGCGCCTGCACCGCAAGGGCGGCAAGTGGCACACGATCACCGTGCCCGCGTACGAGGCCGACCTGATCGACGCCTACCTGCGGGTGCGCATCGACCCGCAGCAGAGCAACGAGATCGCCCTGCGCGGCGACGTGTCGAACCAGACGTCGCCGCGCAGGGCGATGTTCACCACCCGCCGCGGCCAGCGCATGTCGGCGGACGTCATCCAGCCGATGCTCAACCGCATCGCTGCCCTGCCGACCCCGGACCACTCGAAACAGCTCGTGCGCGAAGCCTTCCGAACGCTGTCGCCTCTCATCGGCTCGATCCACCCGCACCAGTTCCGCCACGCCTACGCCGTCACCGCTGCGCGCAACGGCCAGTCCGTCACCCAGATCCAGGCCGACCTGGGCCACGAATCGCTCACCACGACACAGCGGTACCTGTCGCAGGCCGCCGAAGAGGACGGGTCGGCCGCGCCGACCGTGTCGGCGATCTACCACGCGGGTGAGGAGCTGACGCTCCTGCCGAACGAGCACCCCTGACCTGTCACGATGTGACCTACATCCCGGATGACGATGGAGAAGATCATGGACGAGAGGGAACAGCGCCGCCGCCAACGGCGGCTCTTCCGATCCCTGGCCTACATCAGCGACCTTGGCGCTGAGGAACACCTGCCGATGCTGACCTGGGTAGTCCCTGGCAACGAGGACACGTTGTACGGCTTCCCGAGTTCCGACTGCGCGGCGGACGAGCGGGACAAGGTGTTCCGCGCCTGGCGAGATGCCCTCGAGGAGGAGTTCCACCCCTACGGGGAGCACACCGTCGACCAAGGCACGTGGCAGACACGACTCCACGGCGATCTCGTCTACATCGTCGTGCGGAACATGCAGGCGGGAGTATGAGTAGCACCAGCAACAACGGCGAGTCCGACATCTGGCGAGAGCTGGCGCTCCAGCTGCGCACCACGCTGAGTCACATGGGCGTGGACATGGACCCGTGCGGCCCCGGCGAGCCGTACGACTGCGGTGAATCGTTCGGAATGCACTGCCTGTCCTACCTCGCCGCGATTCAGGCGCGAGCTGAGAACCACATCCAGCACATTCACCACGGGGACCCCGATGGTGTGGAGCAGGCGAACAGGCTTCTCGACCACTGGCGCTCGGTGTTCGCCGAGGAAGACGACCACTGAGCCGTCATCAGCAGTGGTCGACAGCCTGGCCGTCCGGTACTGTCGGCTCCAGTTCTCCACTTACGTGGAGGTGAGCCGAGTTGGACGAAGTGCTGACCGGCTTTGTTCCTCAGCTCTCCACAGTCGTGGAGGTGTGAAGGCCCCGGACGTATCGGACGTCCGGGGCCTCGCTGCTTTCGAGGACGGTTCAGGACGGAGGCGTCGGTTCGATGTTCGAGCGGCGACCATCCATCGCGAGCGCACGTTCGTAGTGGTGCGCCGCAGCATCCCGCAATGCCTCGGTGACCCACGTCGGCAGGCTGTCCTGCCAAGGGCCGTAGTCCTGACGGGCTGGGTGGAGCTGCTGGGCAAGGTCGTACCGGATCGCGATCTCGGCGTTCGGGTTCAACCCTTCCGACTGTTGCAGCGATTTCCGCAGGTAGTTGATCTGCCGTATCCACGCGTCCGGGGCGGCGAGTTCGTCACTCATGCCCGCGCACCATAGTCCGGCCCTGATCGAACTCCTGGGGTAGACCTCCCGCGAAGGTGGGGGCGTTCTGCGACGATCGTCCTCACCAACGAACAGGGGTACCGATGCTGCGGATCACGACCGCAAATCTGCGGGATATCTACGATCCCGATCGTCCGGACGAGGAGCGCTGGGCGCGCGTCGAGGCCATGCTCGACACGATTCAGCCCGATGTGCTGGCCGTGCAGGAACTGATCGCCCGCGAGCCGGACAAGCGCGACGGCGCTGCGGACGCGCTGCGGAAGCTCGGCTCGGCACTGGGAATGTCGTGCGAGGTCGACGGTGAGCCCGTGGTCGCGGTCGGTGGCGGAATCCATCACGTCGCAGTCCTGTGGCGTAGCGATCGGATCAGTGCCGTGCCCGGCACGGTGCAGCGGCTGGAGCGGTCTCCGGCCGGCATGTGGCACTCCTGCGTGGCCGTCGATCTCGACGTCAACGGCCACGCGATCAGGATTGGCTCTACCCACCTGTCGCCGTTCGACGGGCTCTCGCGGGCACAGGACGCACGTCAGGTGCACCGGGCGATGGCCCGGACGGCGGGGCCGTGCGGCCTGGTCGGAGGCGACTGGAACAGCCTCAGTAGCGACGTGCAGTTCGACCCGGATCCGTATGCGCCGGCGATCGAGGCTGGCAGAACATGGGATCCGGATTGGGCGTACCAGTACCGCGCCGACGGTGAGCTGGATCGGGACGCAGCGCGGTGGCTCGAAGGGCCGGGCGGAATGCGGGACTGCGTCATGCTCGCCGGGGGCGATTGGGCGCCGACGGTGGGGCACGTGCCGGACGCGCATCCTCCGCGCCGCATCGATCGCTGGCTCGCTACCCCGGCGATGCCCGCCGCGGCGATCACCGATGTGCAGGTCGCCCCGCTCGATCTCGTGGGCGACGCATCGGATCACCGGCCGGTCGTGGTCACTGTCGACGAGGCACGTCTGCCCTGACCACGGTAGTTAGTTGCTCTCGCCGAAGTGCGCGGAGATCCAGGCGTCGGACGGTCGGGCGAGCCCACCGGTGGGGTCCCACGCGTCGTGGGTAACCACGCATCCGAGTCGACTTGCGAACTCGTCGAGGTTGTTAGCCCAGGGTGAGGGTAAGGCGGTCCAGACGCTGCCGTCGTCGCGGCGGTCGCCGATGCCTGCGGTGGCCAGCCATTCGACGAGCATCCACGCGGCCCCGCTGCGCGGATCGCGCGAGCTCTGGCTGTCCTCGAGGTCGGCGACCGGTGAGGCCACCGTCACCCGCCACCATCGATCCCTGGAATAGGCCGGAATCCAGGCCGGTGGGCGGCCGTTGATCCAGCCGATCTGCTTGTCGAGCGCGCTGCGCAGCACGGACAGCAGATCCGCACCGGGCTCGTTGCGAGTGGTCATAGGTGCAGATCTCCCTGTACATCGCCGACGTGGGTCACCGACCCGACCGAGCCGGAAACGGTGGTGTGGAACGTGGGGTTGTCGAGGCCCCGCTGGATCAGGTGGAGCAGCGCCTCGTCGCGGGTCAGTTCGTGCTGGTCGGCCCACTGGTCGACGGCGGCCAGCAGGGCGGCGTCCGGATGGATCGTCACGGGCGTGGTGTCCTCGTTCATGGCGGCATCGTCGCACGTCGCCCGGCGAGTTCGGGCGTCGCTACTGGCTGTCGATCCAGCGTTGCATCTCGCGGCCGGTGACCGCGCGTCCACTCGGCAACGTCACGACGCTGTCGGGGTCGAACTCGCTGTTGGCCAGGATGCGCATGGCCACGGCGTCCGCGGTAGTGATCTCGTAGCCGTGCAGCGTGTCCTGCGGCGGCTCGACCAGCTCGGCGTCGGTCGCGTCGTCCGTATCTCTATCGCGCTCTCGTCTGCGGTGGGCGTCATCGGCATCGAGGAGGAGATCTCGGGTGACGGGGTTCGCGGTGGCGAGATTCCCACCGCCCGCGGTGAAGATCTCACTTGGTGACCGGGTACGAGATGAGGGATCGGCGGTTCGGCGGCGGAACATCCGCAGCGGATTGCGCATGGAACGTCCTTGCCGGTCGGCGACGTAGGTGTCATAGCTGGCCGGGGGCGCGGTTCAACATGTGATCATTACGGAGGGACCGCGCCCCCGGTAGCCGTGATCGTCGCATGGCCTGCCGACCCCAACCACGAACACCACCCGAGTTCACTCCTCCCGGTTGGTGGTCTCGTCCTCACGGTCAGCGGTGGTAGTGGCTTGTTCGGCACGTCGAGCGGCTTCGTGCGCCGCGTCGGAACGCAGCATCGTCAGCACCGCCGTGACCCCGGTACCGGCGAGCACGATCACCCCGCCGAGCGCGGTCTTCACCAGCTCGATGGGTTCGGTCACCGTCACCAGCACCACCATGGCGCCAATGGAGATGGCGAACAGCCCGGCCACGATGAGTACGCCCGTGCGCTGCCGTGCGGAGTTTCTCCCGTCCTGGCGGGACGGTTTCATCGTGTTCAGCAGAGCGGCGATGCCGCTGGTCACCAGGATGACGATGATGGACAGGACGACCGCGCTGCCGGGGCCGATCACCCCCACGCCGAGCAGGATCAGCGCGGTGGTGACCGCGGCGAAACACGTCCCGAGCAGCCCCAGGCCGCTGCGCTGCTTCGTGTTCTCGCTCATGCGAGGCATGGATTCCGTTCTCCTCGCAGGTCAGATGGCGGGGGAGTAGGTGTCGAGCTGGTGGATGTGCAGCCGGAAGCGGCCGTCGTTGGAATCGCTGACGCGGATGTCGCGCTTGCCGATGTAGATGTAGCCGCCGCGGAGCTCCGGGTTCGGGTCGACGATGACCTCGGTGCTGTCGCTGCCGACGATGGAGGCTTTGGCGGCGCTCATGCGGACGCCGCGGCTGATGCGTTCGCCGACGGTGTGCGCGGGGAACTGGTGCGTGCCGACGACGGTGAGTTCGGTGGCTGAGCGGATGCGGTACAGCGTGCCGAAGCCGTTGAACTCCTCCTGGTAGACGTATCCGATGGACTCGTCGTTGAGGTTGTCCCCGTCGCGGAAGTCGCCGTCGTGCGGCACGCCGAACGCGAACGACATGCGGGCGTTTGGCGAGATGTTGGTGCCGTCGAAGCTGAACGTCCAGACGACCGAGTAGGAGTCGTCCGGACCGTTCCCTGCGATCGGGCACACCTGGCCGGGCAGGATGTACCACGAGTCGGTGGTCGCATCGCCCTGGAATTCGCGCCACGTGGCGTACAGCCCGAGTTGCAGGTACTCGCCGTCGTCGTTTTTGCCGTAGCCCCGGTAGCGCGGTCCGATCGCCTCGTAGGTGTCCACGGCGGTCAGCTGCCCTGGGTTCATGATCGGCGAGTCGAGTTTCCAGGAGATCGCTCCGCCGCTGGTCGGGTCGGGTTTGTAGTCGTAGCCGGTGGTGGGGCCGTTGTAGTAGATCGGGTCGCCGGACAGTCCGCCGCGTAGGCCGAGCGTGGTGACGCGCTCGTGGTCCGAGTGGTACTTGGATCCCATCATCATGGTGTGCAGTCCGGCGGCGGTGTGTTCGTCGAACACGGTGTCCGGCTGGGTTTTCCGCACCAGGCTCCACGTGCCGCCGGCGGCCGCGACGTCGGCGGCGGTGGGCTGCTGAGCCATGTCCGGGTCGGAGTAGCCGCCGAGCGTGATGCCGGTCAGGTTGCTGAACGGCTCGACCAGTTCGAGCTGGCTGGACACGACGATGACCGACTGGGCGAGGTTGAACCGGTTGATCACTCGCACCATGTCCTCGTAGTCGGCGCCGTTCTCGGTGTGCAGCACCATGACGATGCGGTTGCCGACGGCGGCGGCGACGTCGGAGAGGAACGTGCCGCCGTCCTGCGGGGTGGTGGACCAGCCGAAGTAGCCGACGGCCGGGTCAACGCCGGGGGAGGCGTTCAGGCCGTTCCACGTGTTCAGACCATCGGTGTTCTGCTGGTACTCGCTGGGCATCACGAGCATGTGCTGCCAGTCCCGCGTCGTCAGCTGAGCTGGCGTCACGCCGGACAGGGTGCGGAACCTCGGTTTGGCCACGCCCTGCGTGAGCCGGTCGAGCGTGTCGTCCGGACACACCACGACCCGCCCGTCTCGCAGGCTTTTGACCGGCACATACGTCATGTCCAGCCCGTAGGTCACCGCCTCGCGGTACGAGGAGACGATGGTGTCGGCGGCGATCATGTAGCCGAATCCGTTGATGCCGCCGACGACGTTCGTCTCGGGTAGTGAGGCCACGGACGCCCCGTAGGTCGGGGTGGGGGCCGGGTTCCCGTCGCCACCGCCTTCGGGAGCCCAGACCCCACCGTCCGATCCCCACTGGATTGCGTTGCCGGCGTCGGCGGAGATCCTGGTGCGCAGCTCGTGCTGCGTTTCGTTCCACGCCAGGCCGTTGCCGAGGATGTCGTCCTGACGTGGGTCGAAACGCACCACAGCCGGGTCATTCGCGCTACCCGATCCGCTGGTGGTGACGCCGTATCGGCCCTGAATGTTCGCGGTGGTCACGCCTCCGCATCCGCACCTGCCGGCCACTGGTTCACTCCTTCCTGGCCACAGACGGCGTCACAGCCGCGTTGTCGTTCTGTCCGACGCCACGCCCGGCGAGTGCCTTGAGCAGGGCTAGCACGGCAGCCCCTCCGCCCACGCCCAGCGCAGCGGTCCAGTCCACGGTCAGCACGTTCATGGCGTCCAGACCGAGCACGCTCAGCGCGCCCTGCGTGAACGACGACACGACGCGCTCGCCGAGATCCTTGAAGTAGTTGGTCATGCGAGCGCTCCTGTCAGTAGTCGCGGCGGAACGAGGCGGTGGCGGTGTGGTTCTTCGCGCCGCGGCCGGCGAACGAGTACTCGATCAGCACCGACGTCTCACCGGGCTGCGCGTTCAGCCAATCGCCCTGCCACGGGTCTCCCGCGGGGACGGTCTTGGGGCCGGTCATCTTGAGCGGCCGCTTCTTGCCGTCGCCGGTCATGAAGGCGATCCGGTGGATCGTGAGCTTGGGCGGCGGTGTTCCGGCGGCTCCCGCGACCTGGATTTGCAGCGAGAGGCCGCGTTCGGGCACGCCGAGCGAGATGGTGCCGTGCGGGGTGGGCTTGAGTTCCATAGCAGCGTCCTCCAAGAGCGCCAGGGATGAGCGTTTCGGGGCGGCAGAACCGCCGAAGGGTGTGCGGCCGTTGCCGTGCATCGCCTTGCGCACGATGGAGCGGAAGGCGTTCATGTCGTAGGTGACGCCGTTGCCGCGGCCGGGGTCCCACTTGCCCGTTACCGAGGTTTCGGCGTGGGCCTTGGTGTGGGCGTCGTCCTTGTGGCCCAGGACCTCGTTGATGACGGCGCTGAGTGTCGTCGCGGTGTGGTACTGGGCGTCGGTCATGGGCTCGGTGCCGGGGTAGGCGATCTCGTTGCCCAGCACGTACTTGTTGAACGAGCGCGTGACCGGCAGCGGCCGGGTGTTCCTGCCGCCGGATGCGCCGGCGTGGTTGGCCGGGAACGCGGCGATCACGCCGAGCGTGCCGTCCGCCCAGGTCGTGAAGTTGCACAACGGTCCCGGCAGGTCCGACCGGCCGTGGATGAGGATCGACAGGTTCGAGTTCGCGAACCCCGTGGCCGTGTGGTGCACGATGTCCCCGGTGTAGGCCGGCGACATGCCGTTGCCGCGCCGCTCCCAGCCCGGTTCAAACACGACGCGGAACCCGCGTGCCTTCATGCGGTTCGCGATCTCGCGAACCCGTGCCACGCTCACCGTTCTGCCTCCTCAGGTGTGGCGGCGATGCTGTGCTCGCCGTGGTCGCTGGGCACCGACAGCGGGTTGCCGGCGGCTTCCTGCTCCGGGTCGAAGTCGGTGCGCAGGTACACCGCCACCGGGTCGCGGTCGATCGAGCCGTGGACAAGCAGCTCGTCGCCGCGCTCCTCGACCCACGTGTCAACCTCGGCCGCGTTGGTCTCTTCGTCGTCGTCCTCGGTGGTGATGACGGACAGGTGCGCCCGCACGTCCGCGCGGACCTCCTCGAGGAGGCTCGGATCGGCGGTGACGTCCGTGCGGGGCACTGCTCGGGAAAACCGTGTGCTCATCTCCTCGCCTCCTACGCCGCGACAACCGTCGTGGAACCCGTGCTGTCGTTGATCGCCACGAGCCGCCCGGAGTTGTCGGTAGCGAGGCGCCAGCCGGGGATCGACACGTTGCTGCCGCCGGTCGTGGTGAGTGCCTGGTGCAGATACGCCGTCGTCCGCGCAGCAGCGCGGGCCTGCTCACGCGCAGGTCGCAGGCTGGCGGATGGTCCTCGGAACTTCATGCGCACGCTCCTATTCGGTGTCGGACAACGGAGAGCCCTCGTTGGCGAGGGAGACCTGCACGGACTCGTTCATGCGGTCGCTGGACACGTCAGCGGTGACCTCGACCTCGTTGATGACGAACCGCTGGGTGACGGGGGTGCAGTACGAACGGAGCGCGACGGTGACCGGATAGCCGGGCACCAGCTCGTCGATGGTCACGTTCGCGTCGGGGGACAGCTGCGCGTTGTTCGGCACGATGATGTCGACCGGCGGCGGGTTGCCGTACGACGCCATGAGCCGGGCCAACGACCGGGCGGCCTCGTTGGTCGTGGCCGTCTGCGACGACGAGGAGCGGAAGATCGCCCCGTAGAACGGGTCGACCGGGTCGACCGGCGTCCACCCCTGACCGGGCACCCAGTACGGCCACACACCCACCGGGGTGGGCTGGCTCGCCGGGGGCTGTGTGCCGTTGTCCTGAACCTCGTTCTGCGGCTGGGAGCCGACGACGACGCCGAGCGTGGCCGCGTCCAGGCCGGCCTCGCGCACCACGAGGTCGGCGAGGAAGTCGTCTTCGGTCAGCCGCAGCGGTTTCCACGTGCGCGTCGTGGCCGTGGGGTAGAAGCAGCAGTAGCGGCCGATGGTGAACATGGCCAGACCTGCGTCGATGATGCTGCGCACGGCCTCGCCGAGGTTCTTCTGCCCGATCTGCAACGCCTGGAACGTCGTCCGTACGCCTGACTCGCCGGGGATGATCAGGTACGGCAGGAGGTTCGGGTCGAGCCGGTCGTCGTTGATGTCCGTGCCTCGCACGCCGAGCGCGCCGGCGATGACGTCGCCGACGATGACCGCGCTGTCGGCCGGCCCCCATGCTCCGGGGTTTTCCCGCGTGCGTTCGGTCCAGTTGTACGGCTCGAGCGTGACCCGCCGATCGAACCAGCCGAGCATGTCGCGCGCCTCGAACGTGAAGCCGCTGCGGGTCTCCTCCTTGTTAACGATCGGGCCTTGCCAGACGAACTGGTCGTTGCGGTAGATGCTGAGTTCGTGGCCCCACGTGTGCACGTGGCCCAGGCGGGAGCACACGTCGCTGGACGCCTCGGACTTGGCCACCGTGATCGACGCTTCGGAGTAGTCGTCGAGCTTGCGACCCCAGGAGATGTTCGTCGCGCCGTTGACGTGGGTGAACACGCGGTCGCCGCCCTGCATGTGAATGACGGCCTGGTAGCTGTCTGCGATTCCGAGAACCATCAGCACGCGTCCTGTCGTTCGGCGAGCGAGATGGTCAGGTCGAGCCCTTGGGAGACGCCGTAGCGGCCGTCGATGACCATTTCGAGGTACATGCCGGTGGAGCATTCGAGCGTCGGCCAGGTGTAGACCCCGCCGTTTTGGCCGAACAGGATCGGCTCAGCGGTGCGGCTTCCGGCGCAGTCGACGGTGGCGACCTGGCGGCGCGAGTCCACGTAGAGCGTCGCGTACGGCGGCAGGTAGGCAATCCACAGTTCGGCGCACACGCCGCACGGGTTCAAGTTGTCGGGGTGGGGTGGTAGTTCGGCCGGGTTCGAGTGCCAGCGCAGCATCAGCGACCGCATCTGACGGTCGCCGTTGGCGATCTCGAAGACCGGCGCCTTCTCCAGCCACGAGTCCGTCCTGCCCGCGGGGATGCGGTACAGCGTGCGCCACGCGTTGGGGTAGAAATCGCCCTTGTAGCAGGGGTCCTTCGGCGGCCGCGGCACGATCGGCGTGTCCAGCGGCGGGCAGTCGTAGTTCGCGTCCGGCGGCGGGGTCAGACACGAGTTGTCCTGCTCGACGCGCTCGCAGTCGGCGTAGATCTGCTGGGAGTCCCAGTTCAACGCGACGGCGGTCCAGTGGTCGTCGAGGTCGGTGTTCGACAGCGCCCACAGCACGGTCGGCCGGTGGTACCAGTACGGCACGCCAGCCTTGATGGTCCAGGTGACCTCCGCCGTCACCCCGCCCTGAATGCGGGTCATCGAGGCGATCTCGGGGCCTTCGAGGAGGCGGCAGCGGAACAGGGTGCGCTCCAGCTCGTCGCCCCGCGCTGCCGCGTCGAAGTCGACGGGCGCCGCGCGGGAGTACAGCGCTGTCGTGCACGGCTCCGACGGGGTCGCAGCCGGCGGCACCGGGGGCGCGGCGTAGACAACGAGCTGGTCGGCCTCGCCGGCGTCGTTGCACAGGTCGCCGCGCAGGGCGGACGCGAGCCACCCGAGCCCGTACGCCAGTGCGGCGCGGTCGGCGGCCACCAGGGTGGCGGTGAAGCCGACTTCGCGGGCGCCGCGGCGGATCGGCCCCGGCCGGGCGCCGTCGCTGAGCAGGTCCGTCCACGACGACGAACCGGTGCCGCCGGCCCCGTCGATCGCGGAACCGACGACGCCGAGGAACTGCTTCGAGTCGGGGTTGAAGGCGTCGTACCAGGGAGCGTCGTCCTGGTCGGGGGAGCTGTAGGGCGCGTGGCCGAGCGATTCGGCCATCCACGGCCCGCCGGTGCAGTTGACGTTGATCCCGTAGGCGCGCGCATAGGCTGCGGCACGGGCGGAGTTGACGATCTCCATCCCGGAGTAACAGGCGAAACCTTCCCAGGCCACGGTCATACCTCCCTATGCCTGCGCGAGCGCGGTGACGCGGTGGTGGATACGGGCAGCGGCGATCTCCGGGTCCTGAGCGGCGCTCTGCATCGTGATCGGAGCGTTCACGGTGACCTGGCGTTGCATCGATCTGGTGATCTGGCTGTTCCTGGTCAGCGCGTGCACAGTGCGTTCGGCGTGCGCCATTTCCGGGGTGCGGCGGCCGCCGACCTGGCCGGCGGCGAGCAGGGCCGGCGACGGCACCGCGGGAACGTCCGCCGACACCGCCCCGGCAACCTTGCGGACGGCGCGCCGAACCTGCGGCACCCCGCGGGACATGCCCTTGGCGATGTTGCGGGAGATTGCCGCGCCCGAGTTCTCCGGCGCCCCACCACCAGAGAGCGGCCCCTCCTTGGCAGGGGAGAACGGCAGGAAGTCGCGGATCTTCCCGGCGACGTTGCCGATCGCGTCGCCGATGCTGCCGATCATCGACTTGATGCCGTCGATCAGCCCGCTGATGATGTTCTTCCCCGCCTGGAGCAGCCACGTGCCGGCGCCCGAGAAGAAGCCCATGATCTTGCCGGGCAGGCCGCGGATGAACCCGAGAACCGCGGAAATGCCGCGCTGCACGCCGCCCTTGATGCCGTTCCACGCGGTCGTCACGACCGACTTCAACCCGTTCCAGGCAGAGGTCCAGACGCCCTTGATGGTGCTGAGCGCCCCGGAGATGACGCCGCGGATCGCGCTAAGCGCGCCCGTCACCACGCCCTTGATCGCGTTCCAGATGCCCGACGCGACGGTCTTGATGCCGTTCCACGCGGCGGTCCAGTTGCCGGTGATCACGCCGAGGACGGTCGAGATGATGCCGCGGATCACGGTCAGGGCGCCCTTCACGACGCTCTTGATCGCGTTCCATGCGCCGGAGATGACACCCTTGATGGCGGTCATCGCGCCGCGGATCACCGACATCGCCGAGTTGAACGAGGCGCGGATAGCGGCGCCGATCACGGCAAGGACCCTGCGGATCACGCCGCCGATCCGGCTGTTCCAAAGGTTCGACCACCAGGCGGCGAGCTGGTTCCACCGCGCGGTGATCCAGTTCGCGACGGCGGTGAAGATGGGCAGCACGGTGGTCTGAAACCACGTCACGACCGCCGAGACGGCGCCCTTGATGCCGTTCCACAGGCCGATCCAGAACTCTCGGAACGCGGCGGACCGGTTCCACAAGGTGATGAACGCGGTGACGAGCAGGCCGATCGCGGTGATGACCAGGCCGATGGGGTTGGCGCGCAGGATCGCGCCGAACGCCTTGAACGCCACCCCGGCGACCCGGATCGCCTTACCCATGGCCAGGACGCCCTTGCCGAGTTTGGCGAACATGCCGATCGCCCGGCCGACGCCGGATGTCATCGTGCCGAGCGCCCACGTGACCGGGCCGATCGCGGCGACGAGCGCGCCGATCGCGGTGACGACCTTCATCGTCGTCGGCGACGCCTCGTTGAGCTTCGAGATCAGGCCGGTCAGGCCGGACACCATCGACGTCATGAAGTCGAGCAGCCCGGACTGCCCGATCGAGATCATCAGGCCCTCGAACGCAGACTTGAGCTGCTTCATGGACCCGTTGAAGCCCTCCATCTGCTTGCCCGCGATCTTCTCCGCGGTTCCGCCGGAGTTGTTGAGCTCCTTCGTCAGGTCCTTCAACGCGCTCGAACCCTGTCCGACCAGGGCGGACATGGCTGGGCCGGCTTCCTGGCCGAAGATCGTCATCATGTCGGCGGTGGAGGCGCCGGACTTTTCGAGCTGGCCGACGATGCTGGTCAGGCTCTTGAGGTTGCCGCTCGAGTCGACGGCGGACACGCCGAGCTTCTTGAGAGTCTTCTGCGCCTGCGCGCTGGGGTTGAGCAGCATCGCGATCGAGCTGCGCAGCGCGGTGCCGGCCTCCGAGCCCTGGATACCGGCGTTACCGAGGAGACCGATCGCCGAGGAGACCTCGTTGAACTCCAGGCCAGCGCTCGAGGCGACGGGGGCGACCATCTTGAACGACTCGCCCAGCATCCGCATGTCGGTGTTCGTGCTGGTGAACGTCTTGGCCAGCGCGTCGTTGACCTTGCCCAGGTCAGCGGCTTGCATCCCGTAGCCGGACAGGACGTTCGAGGCGATGTCGGCCGCGTCCGCGAGGTTCAGCCCACCGGCCGCTGCGAGGTTCATCGTGTCCGGCAGGGCCTTCATGGTCTCGGAGGTGTCGAAACCGGCCATGCTCAGATACGTCATGGCGTCGGCGGCTTCGCTCGCCGAGAACTGCGTGGTCGACCCCATCTGCTTGGCGAGGTCTTCCATCTTGGCCAGCTCGCCGCCGGTGGCGCCGGAGATCGCGCTCACCTTGTTCATCGACGCCTGGAAGTCGCCGGACATCTTGAGTGCGGTGGCGCCGACGCCGGCCAGCGGCAGCGTCACCGACTTCGTCAGGGTCTGGCCCACTGCCTGCATCCGGCCGCCGGCGGATTGCAGCGAGTCGGACATGCCTTGCGACAGTGAGCGACCGGCCTGTTGCCCGGTCTCGGCCGCGGCGGACTGGGCCGCGTTGCCCGCCTGAGACATGGCGGAGCGGACTTCGCTGGAGACGTTGGATCCGTCAACGGTCAGCTCGACGACGGCCTGCGCGACGGCGCCTCCGGACGGCATCGGACCAACCCCTACGTACGAGTGGGGCGTCCGGCCACGATTTCGCCAGGCAACGCGCTGAGCTTGCAGTCAGGATAACGGTGTGGGTCTGGGGTGCAGGTCAGCCGCGCCCGATTTGCGCCATGGCCTGCATGAACGAGTTCGCTTCGACCTCGTCCGACCACGACGCCGGCGCGGGATCGCGGGGTTTGCCGGACATGGTTCGCGGCGGTGGCGGACCCCAGATTTCGTGATCCAGCCTGCCCAGTTCCGTGTCCTTGGTGCACAGGGAACGTCGCCAGTAGTACGCCGCCGACAGCAGTCGGCCGATCGGCTGGGCGAGCGGGTCAACGCCGCGGGTGTAGGACCAGCCGTCGAAGATCATCCAGTTGCCGTACACCGACCCGGCGAGGCGTGTGGCGGCGTACAGGTCCATGCCGCACAGATCGCCCAGCACGGTCTCGGCGACGTTCTCCAGGTCGTCGAGGTCGAACGGGTCGTCCGGGTCACGCAGGCGCAGCCACAGCCGCTCGGGGCCGTCGCCGTCGAGCTGAGTGGGAATGAGGTGCCACCAGCACCCCGGCGGGTCGAGGACGAGTGCGTCGAGGATCGTGCGCGTGTCCAGCTCCGGCAGGGTGTAGGTGTCGTCGTCGACGGCGAACGTGATCGGCAGCTGCGCAGGTGGACCCAGCCGTCGGTCAGCTGCGCGCACGGGCGCGGCGCTCCTGGCGGTTCAGACCAGGCTTCCACGCTTCGATGAGGTGCTTGACCATCTCGGCGACGTGGATCAGTTCCAGGTCGTCGTCGCGGCTTCGGAGCCTGCGGTTGATCATCCAGGCGTCCTGCTCGGTCAGCGCGGCGTCGAGGAACAGCGCGACGAGCCATGCCTGCTGGCCGGTGTTCGCGCCGGTGGCCAGGGAGGCGGAGGTGAACAGCAGGACGATGTCTTTCGGCGGGTAGGCCGTGAGCTGGATGTCGAGGTCGGGCAGCTCGACCGGGATTTCCCGGTCGGTCGGTGGTGTGTAGTCCGAAGTGACCACGACAGGATCGGGTTCGTAGTGCGGGTCGTCGTCGGGCCAGTTCGACCACCGCTGGACCAGGCCGGTGAGCATCGTCAGGCACGCGTCCAGGTTCACCGGGTCGTTGAACTCGCAGATGCGCTCGAAGAACCGTTGCCGGTCCTGCGGTTCGAGGGTGCCTTCGACGAAGTCGAGCACGGCCATCGCCTGGTCGGCCTCACCCACGGACTGGCCAGCGACCTGTTGAGCGAAAAACAGCACCGAGTCCTTCGGCCGCTGCACGGTGATGTGTTCGCCGCACAGGTCGACCTGTACGGGCATCGGCGTGCGTTTGGAGCGTGGGGTCTCGAACGTCAGCGTCTTCATCCGGGAGCCTCCAGGTCAGGGTGGATGGTTCCCGGCGGCCACGATTTCGCCAGTCCCGGCAGTCGCCAGCGTACGCGGATCGAGGGCATGAAAAAGCCCGCCCCGGGATTGCTCACGGGGCGGGCGTGACGCTCACAGCCCAGATGCCCATCAGGGGAAGTGCGCGCGAGAACCAGATTACGTCGCTGTGAGCGTTGGGGTCGACTCGCGATGCCGCACTGTGGGATCAGTAACGGGTAACACACATTTCCGCAGGTCAGAGGCCACTTTTCGTCAAGTAATCATGTTAAGATGATTGCAATAACCAAATAAGACACCAAGAAGAAGCGGCGCCCGCACGACCTGGCAGTTGAACAGGCGCCGCCACCCGACAGAACAGGAGTCCGACGTGTCCATAGCGTACGACACGCCACCGACAACCAGCGACAACAACGTCCACGCCGCGCTCATGGCCGTGATGCAGGACGTCCGCGCCGTCGGCAAGGACGGGTTCAACGGACAGTCCGGATACAACTTCCGCGGCATCGATGGCGTGGTCAACGCGGTCGGACCGGCGCTGCGTCGGCACGGTGTGATGGTGCGGCCGGAACTGCTGCACTACGAGTCCGAGCAGGTCGAGGTCGGCAAGAACCGCACACTGAGCCAGTTCGTCACGGTGCAGGTGCGGTACACCTTCACCGGCCCAGCCGGCGACGAGACGTCGGCCGTGGTGCCGGGATCGGCGATGGACACCGGCGACAAGGCCGTGGCCAAGGCGATGAGCGTCGCGTTCCGCATCTGCCTGCTCCAGGCGCTCACGTTGCCGACCGAGGAGCCCGACCCGGACGAGACCACCTACGAACGGTCCCCGGCCGCGCCTGCGGTCAACATCGACTGGACGTCGGACCTCGAGGCGATGCGCGGCAACGTCGACGGGCTGTTGATGCTGCATCGGCACGCCAAGGCCGCTGGCGCCGACGAGGCCACGCTCGGCGAGATCGTGGAAGCGGGGAAGGCCGCGCGGGCGGCGTCGCAGCAGCGGGCGCAGCAGGACGTCGTGGCCGAACAGCCCCAGCCTGGCGGCCAGGAGCTGTGTGAGGGGTCGGGCGAGTCGCCCGAGAGCTCGTTCGCGATATCGCCGCGAGGCAGCGTCGAGTACGGCATGTGCCCGTCCTGCATGGCGTATATCCCGCTGGACGGCGGCACCGTCCTGGCCCAGCACGTGCGGCAGGACGCCGCGGCCGCCGAGGGGGTGCGCTGATGACGTCGATCAAGGAGAACGGCGGGTTCGTCGCCACGCCGATGCCGCTGGCCGAGGAGATCGTGCTCTCGCACCTGGACCTCGACCACATCGACGGCCCGGTGCGCCTGCTCGAACCGTCCGCCGGAACCGGGAACCTCATCGAGGCGATGATCCGCTGGCACCCGCAGGCACGAATCACGGCGGTGGAGCCGAACGGGCACCACCGGCAGGAGATCCCCAACCACGACGAGGTGAGGATCATGCCGTGCGACTTCGAGGCCGCGTGGGGCCGGATGGTCGACGACCCGAACATGCGGTTCGACGGGTGCGTGATGAACCCGCCGTTCGCACTGCCGCACAAGCCGACGGTGTGGATCGACCACGTCGACGCGGCGATGGACCTGATGAACGTCGGCGGCGTGCTCGTGGCCATCGTCCCGGCCGGGTTCATGTTCCGCACCGACAAGAAGCACCGCTACATCCGGGAGCGGATGGACAAGTGGGACGTGCAGGCATACCCGCTGGAACCAGGAGCGTTCGAGGGCACGAACGTGCGCACCTGCGTGCTCGTGGCGACCAAGCCGGGCGAGGACGTCGTCGAGCCGGCGAAGCCGTCGTGGAAGCAGATGAGCCGCGAAGAGAAGATCGCAGCGAAGAAGGCCCGCATGGCGGCCGACCGGAAGCTCCGGCAGGCCGCGGATCTCGCACTTGAGGACGAGGAGTTCTCGACCGAGCTGGAGCAGGTAGTGCACCGCATCCCGGCGGACGCCAAGCTGCGCACCTACAGCCCGCGGAATCAGGCTCTGGTGCTGATCCAGGCGGCGAGCCAGGGCATCACACTGACCGGCGACCTCCGCACGTTCGCCGCCTGGCGCCGCGAAGGCAGGGCGATCGTGAAGGGCTCGCAGGCCCTGCGGATCGTCGCGCCGATGGGCGACTGGGCCGACAAGCAGTCGTCCGGCCAGCCGGCCAACGAAGGCCCAGCGGCGGCCGGTGTGCCGACTGCCGCCCGTGGGGCGCCGTCAGGACCAGCCGAGTCCGACGGCGACGACGGACAGTCGACGCCGCGGTTCACGATGCAGACGGTGTTCGACAGCGCGCAGACCCAGGAGGTCGGGTCATGAACGCGCCCACCCTGACCAGTGCCCGCGAGTTCTGGCACAGCCGCTCCCGCACCAGCGTCGACGCCGATGCCGAGTTCCTCGAGGCCGCCCGGCGCGGCCGCTACGGGCCTCGGGTGGCGGACCTGGCCGCCGAGCTGTGCACCACCGCCGACGCCTTCCCGATCGACGACGACCCGGCACACCTTGCCGACCAGCTCGTCTCACACGCCAACCAGGAGGAGTGACCGTTGCAGCACATCATCACCACAGACGTGCTCGTGCCGATGACCTGGGACGACACCGCTGGAAAGTGGCGACTCGCGCCCGCTGCGCTCGACGGGTCGGAGCTGGACGTCCCCGAACCGCCGGAGCACTGCTCGACAGACAAGTGCGAGTGCGACGAGCAGGACGAGTGCGACGCCGTGTCTTCCCGCGCCGTCTGGGGACACATTCCGTCCGGCCGCGAGCTGGCCGAGATGATCAAAACCGCCACCGCCAACCACTCCTGACCTGCGAAAACAGCAGTCCATAATCATATCTCGCAGATCACAAAACGCACCACAAGAGCTCAAAACAGGTTAAGATAATTATATAACAAAGAAACAACCCGGATGAATCGGAGACCGACATGGACGTCATCGAGCTGGCCAGCAAGACCCTGACCGACATCTTCGGCACCGACCGCGACGGATTCGACCTCAACGACCCGATGCAGCGCATGGTCGTCAAGTACGCCGAGGACTACGCCGATGCCCGCCTCGAGGTGCAGGCCATCGCCCGCCGGATCAGCAAGGAGTTCCAGCTGGTAGCCGACGCTGACATCGAGATCACCCCGAGTCAGCCGTCCGACCTGCACCAGCGCTACATGCAGGAACGCACCCGGCTCGACGGGCTTGCGCGGACGCTCCGCAGCTTCGCTGGCATCTACAACCAGAAGTGACCACCGAGGAGGGCGCGCCGGACCGCGCGCCCTCCTCCCCGTCACCACCGACGACACGACACAAGGAGACCGCCATGCACGACTTCATGCTGATCGCCTACGGCGACACCGGCAGCACGTCCCTGACCATCACCTACGCCAACTGGCTCGTCGTCGACGAGACGTGCGAGCTGGACCTGATCAACGCCGACGAGCTGGCACCGGAGGAGGCGGCGGAGGTGCGCGACGTCGTTGGCGCCATTCGCCTGTCGGACGAGGCCACCCGGACCGAGCTGCTGCACGTGCTCAAGGTGGCCGCCGGGTCCGAGCAGGGCCTGGTCATTCTTCCGGCCGCCTGACCAGGGAAAACACCATATCCCGCAGATCACATTCCCTACCGCCAGAGCTCAAAACAGGTTAAGATAATTATATAACAACGAAAGATACACAGTAGCAGGAGGAAGTCATGCAGGTCATCGAGATCACCGCCCAGGAAGCCGCAGCCCTCAAGGCCACGCTCCGCACGACGGACTCGGTGGCCATCGCCGACGGCACGGCCACGTTCGACATGACCGCCGGCAAGGCCCGCGCCACGGTCACCAAGGCCATCGGCAATGCCGAGACCTTCCGCGGCCACTTCCGGAGCCACCTCGTCGCCGACCTCTTCGCCGTTGCCCGCAAGCTCGCCGCCTGATCAGCCCCAGCACACCGAGAGGACCAGGAAGGAGCGCCAACCATGAGCTGCCACTTCTCCGACGTGCACACGCACTACCGCGAGGACCCGCGTGCAGCGGGTGAGCTGTCCTCGTACGTGATCGAGCGGCACGATCCGACTACCGGCGCCCGCTGGTCGATCGGCCGCGTGAACGGGTTCCGCGGCGACTGGGTCGCCCTCGGACTCGGCCACAACGCGTGGACGCCGTACTTCCCGTCCCGCGATTCCGCGGTGAAAGCGCTGCTCATGGCGCGCGGCGACTTCCGCGGCGTGTTTGCCCGTCAGCCGCGCGTGCCCGCCTGGCACCCCTGAATCCACGCTCAGATTGGAGACGCCCATGGACCACAAGATCGAAGGCTCCGTGACCGTGCACCTGAAATGGTGCGACGAACGCGGCTGGTACGTCTCGCCGCTCAACCTCGACGGCTATCCGCTCACCGGCACGGAGGTATCCGGAACCGCCTGCGCGTGCAGCGAGTTCGATTGCGCCACCCAGCTCGACCGAGCCGCGGAGACGGACTACCCGAGGGGGCACCAGCTCCTGACGCTGTTGGCCGACGCCGTCGCCGAGCAGGCATACAACGCCTCCGAGTATCGAACGGGAGCGCGGTCGTGAGGTACACGCCCTGCTCAGGAACAACAGCCGAGCCGAGCAGCACGCGCCGGGTGTCGGCCGCCGGCCTCGGCTACAAGTTCTCGCATCTGCACGGAGCGGTGTTCGGCACCTGCCCCACATGCAGGCGAGACCTCCGCGTCACCAACACCGGCCGCATCCCCCGCCACAAGGCCGCCCCCGACCACCCTGATCAGTGAGGATCACCCCGAATGACGACGTTCGCGACCTGCTCGTACTACGAATTCCGGCGCGAGATGGGCATCCCCGTGCGCTCCAGCCTCGGATTCCCGAAGTTCACGCTGAAATACCCGCTGGTCCACGCCATGCCCGACACCTACCCGAAGCGACAGTGGCTCCGCGGAGTCGACAAGCGCGAGTTCGTCGACCTGTACCGCACGATGATCGAAACGAAGGGCGTGGAGCGGCTGCGCGAGCAGGCCGCCGAGATCCGCGCTCAGGAGCAGGCGTTGCGTGCTGACGCGGCCGACCTGCCGGTGGTGCTGCTGTGCTTCGAGCGCTGGGACAACCCGAAGAAGCAGCCCGAGTATTGCCACCGGCACGTGTTCGCCGCGGTGTGGCGCGACCTGACCGGCGAAGACGTGCCGGAGTTCGGCGCCATGCCGCGGCCGGAGACGAAAGCGCAGGAGCGCGCGGCCGATCAGTTCGGCCTGTTCTGACACCTCACCCCAGCTGAAGGAGGGACCGGCATGACACCGGAGGAGAACGGAGGTCACCACCTCGTGGAAGACGCCGTGGTGGTGTACCTCAAGTACGACTTCGACGCTGACGACTGGATCGTGGACCGCGCCGCGGTCGACGGCGGGGCGCTGTTCTCGCAGTTCAGCGACTACAAGGGGGTCGAGGCGCCGCTGACCGAGGAGTGCGTGTGCGATGACCCGACGGCCTGTGAGCAGGCACGGCTGCACGCGGCGAGAACGTCGCTGCCCACCGGTGAGGAGCTGATGCACAGGATCCGGGACGCGGTCGAGGCCGAGGGGAGGGCGTGATGCGGTGCGAGGTGGTGCTCTACACCACGGAGGACGAGGGCACGTTCGAGGCGGTGTTCGTGGATGGCGTGCGGGTCGACGCCGAGGTCACCCATCTCGATCCCGGACGTGGCGGCTGGGAGCTCCGCGAGTGGCGCAAGGAACGTGAGGCTGATGCTCAGGCCGCCAGCGTCGCGGCGGCCGCGGTGATCCGACAGTGGGCAGCGGACGCCGAGTCCTCTCGCTACATCAGCCGAGACCCCTCATCTGAGGTCGCAAATCTATAAGTGCCCCAGCGTTTCCGCTGGTCAACACACGTCGATCCCCTCGCTCACGTTGGCGAGGGGATCGACGTGTGTTGAGCGTCAGCGGACGTTCATCCAGTCCGCGATCATCTTGTCGAGCAGCTGCCATGGCTTGCCGGCCTCGATCTCTCCGGAGTCGGTGGCGGTCTTGAGGGCCTTCGTCATGGCCGCTGCTGTGGTCGCTGGGACGGTCCGAGAGCCGAAGACCACCTCCAACCCGACGTGGCCTTGATGCAGCGGCTCCGCCGATTCTGGGGATAGGTAGCCCTCTTGCAGGTCGGTCAGGTGGTTCTCCGTCAGCGCGATCAGCACGCCGAGCGCGGTGGCGACGTTGCCGATGTTGTGCGAGCTGTGCGCTGCGGCGAGTGCGTCGAGCATCGGGTTGTAGTCCCGGTAGGCGGCCAGCCAGGTCTCGTCGACGGCCTTGCTCAGCGATTCCAGGGCGTCGCGGGCGGCGTCGGCCTCCGGCGGCAGGAACGTCAACTGCACGGTGTGGAAATCGAGGTTGGCCTCGGACAGGCTCTCCAGGTCGACCTTGTCCAGCAGTTCCAGGGTCTTGTCGTCGAGCCCGGCGTAGCCGCGGTAGTCGATGTCCTCGATGGATTCGTAGAGCTGCTTGAGGATCGCGATGTCGTCCTCGCCCTCGATGGCG
This sequence comes from Prauserella sediminis, assembly GCF_014195435.1. Lineage (NCBI taxonomy): Bacteria > Bacillati > Actinomycetota > Actinomycetes > Pseudonocardiales > Pseudonocardiaceae > Prauserella > Prauserella sediminis. The sequence goes on from NZ_JACIBS010000009.1 coordinate 26,825, forward strand.
TTGTGCGACAGCTGGAGCGCGACCTGGCGGGCTTTCGGCAGGTTCTGGGTGATGAGTTTGCAGTCGGCCTCGACAATGCCGGCGTCCACGGCAGCTTGCACGCGGTGGTTGCCGGACAGGATCAGCTCTCGGCCCTCGTCATACTCGCCGCCGGAGTAGATCAGCGGCGTGGAGGTCAGCTCCCCGTCCTCGCGCAGGTTCTCGACCAGCCGCTGGTAGGTCTCCTGCCGCATGTAGCGGGCGTTCGTGTCCAGCGGGGTCAGGTCGGCCAGCGTGCGGCGGACGATGGTGGTGTCGAGCTTCGTCATGTGCGCACTCCTGCGTACTCGTCGTGGAGGGTGTCGCCGGTCCACAGCGCCAGTTCGAGCGCGAGCACGAGGTCGTCGTGACCGGATGCGGCCTCGTGCTTGTGGTAGCCGGATCGGGTCGGTCGGCGGGCGAACCTGCGCAGCTGGTCCATCGTGGCCACGCCGCCGTCGCTGTCGGGCAGGGAGATGCCGGACTGTTCGAGCGCGACTTGGAGCGTTTCGGTCAGCCGGTGTTTGCCGACGGTGTAGTCGTGCTCGTCCGTGCGGGCGAGGGTGCGGGAGCTGCCGATGGTGATCGCGCAGATGTGCAGGCCGGGCCGGTTCCGGCGGGCCATTTCGACCACGGCCGCTCCGATGCCGGTGGCGTCGATCGACAGCACGGTCTGGTGCCCGGCGGCGTGGAACGCGCCCGCGAGGCTGGTCGCCATCTTCGCCAGGTCCAGGTACTCGGTGCCGAGTTCGATGTTGCCGATCTCCAGCACGGACCAGTGCGGGCGGTGGCTGTTCGGCCGCGGGTCGCCGGAGTGCAGCACGCCGAGGGCGGCGGGGTCGTGTTCGCGGCCGACGTCGAGCCCGATGGAGATCATGCCGCCACCTGTGCGTGCTTGGCCTTCCACATTTCCAGCGCCTCGGCGAGTGTCCATTGGCCGAGCGGTCCGCCGTATTGCAGCTGGTAGGCGTAGTGCTCGTCGTCGCAGGGCTTGCGCGAGTGCAGCTTGATGCCGGGTACGCCGCGGCCGTATTTGCCGGACGTGGGGTTGTTGGTGAATGCCGTGGTCGACCAGGTCGTGACCCGCTTCGACAGGGCGCGCTGAACTAGGGTCTGCGCCTCCGACGAGATGGCGGCCATGACGATCAACTTCGACAGGCGTTTGTAGCTGGTCGGCGCGACGGAGAAGTCCGACATGAGGTACGCGTCGAGGCCGAACTTCGGCGGCAAGTACCCGAACGCACCGATGATGCGGCCGCCGGAGGACACGGCACACGAGAACAACGGCTGACCAGGTGCGATCCCTCTCGCCAGGTACGCCGAGCGCAGCGAGTTGAACTGGCCGCCGCTGAGGGGGTGGAGGGTGAGGTCGTCGCCGATCTCTTCACCGGGGCCGAGCCTGGGCATGAGCACCGGCTCGACCTTCTGCCGCGGGCCGACCCACCGGTGCCGTCCCGGCTGGGCGTAGACCCAGAACGGGCGCGCTCGCGGCCCGACCTGGACGTAGCCGACCCGGTGTTCTTCCAGCTCCGGGGCCTCGTTCAGCAGCCCGAGAATCCAGTTCGGCCGGTCGGTGATCAGCGAGATCATCTCGTCGCGGCCGTCCTCGCCGAACTCCTCGTAGACGGGCGTGGGCCAGTCGAAGTGGTTGGTGATGCCGGCGAACATGGCCTCGTAGCCGCCGGCGTCGAACGGCGGGAAGCTCGCGAACGGCGCTTCGCGCGGCACGTCGTCGCGTAGGTAGTCCAGCACGTCGCCCGCGGTGAAGCTGGCCAGCTGCAACGTGGTGGCCTCGATCTTGGCGACGGTGTCGGCGTGCATCCGGTCGAACTGGTCGCGATGGGCCTGAACCATGCGCTGGTGGTAGCGGCCGGTCTTGCCGACGAACTGGAGGAACCGGGTGCCGATCATCAGCGTGGCGAGGGTGCCGGCGCCGTCGTCGAGGTACTGGTCCAGCCAGTCCAGCTCGTCGCGGGAGTCGTCGGCCACGCGGAACGGCAACGGCTGGCCGGAGTAGTACCAGCCCAACGCGCAGGAGTAGGCGTTGACGTCGTTGGAGTGGAGCCGGAATCGGCCCTGAGCGGCGAGGGTGCGTTCGATGGTGAGGTTTCCGGAGCAGCCGATGTAGACGTCGCCGTCGGGCCACGAGCGGGCGTGTTCGGCCACGATGGACCGCATTTCGGCAGGGATCGTGCCCTGGAACATCGAATGCTCACCTTCTCCCGGTAGGTGAGCGTCCGGCCACGATTTCGCCAGTCGACGCCAATCGAGCGCCGGGCCGGAATCGAACCAGGTAGCTCCCCACCGGGAGTGGGGTGTGTTGCCGTTACACCACCAGCGCACGTCGAACGGGTCGGAGAGTAACACCCGACGCCGACATGGTCTTACACTCGCTGGCACCGGGTCTGGCGGATCGTGGCCGCCGGTAGCACTGCACATGCGCGCTACCGGGAGGCCGCTCGATGCCGTATCGCCGTGATCCTGAGCGGGATGCGTGGGACCGCCAGCCTGGCGAACCTGCTGAACAGTTCGACTGGTTCACCCACTACCGCAACGAGGGCCACCGTCGGAGTTACCAGCGCACGGCCGACAAGTTCGAGGTCACGCTGGCCCGTGTCCGGGGCGCGGCACAGCGCTACGAGTGGCCGCTGCGGCTCGCCGAGTTCAAGTCGGACCAGTCCCGGCAGATCCGCGAGCGGTTCGACGATGTGATCGAGCAGGGATTGGCCCCGTTCGCGCAGGCGTTCGCCCGGCTGTCGGCGTTGGCGGTGCAGAACCCTGGTGAGTCCGTGCCGCCGGATCGGGCGTTGCAGGCCGCCACGTCGGCGCTGCGGGTGGCTCGTGAGCCTGAGGTGCAGGCGCTGATCCGCACGCACGGCGATTCGCAGGACCAGTACCTGATCGGCGACACGATCCTGACCGCCCTCAACGCCCACCCGGAGGCGAAGGCGGCCGCGCTCGAAGCGCTCGAAGCGCTGGACCAGCGCACCCACGGCGGAGGCGAGTGAGCCGTGCGGATCGTCTCCAAGCTGCTGATCGAGCATCACCCGCCGCTGGTGATGGCTCGTTCCGGGCTGTCGCCGGACGTGTGGCAGTCCCGCCTGCTGCACGACCGGCCACATCGGGCGATCGTCGTGTGCTCCCGGCAGGCCGGCAAGAGCACCGTGTGCGCGGGCAAGGCGCTGCACCGGGCATTCACCGACCCGAACGCCGAGATCGTGGTCGTGTCACCGACGCAGCGGCAGTCCACGCTGCTGGTCAGCAAGGTGCGAAGGTTCGCCGAAGCGCTCGGGATCGAGCTGACCCGGGACGCGGCGACGTTCCTGCGCTTGACCAACGGGTCGACGATCTACGCGCTGCCCGGCCACGCCGACACGGTGCGCGGCTACTCGCCCGAGCTGCTGATCATCGATGAGGCTGCCTACACCGCCGAGGACCTGTACACCGCGTGCCTGCCGATGTTGGCCGCGACCGGCGGCGATCTGGTGGCGATCTCCACACCGCGAGGCCGGGACGGGTGGTTCTGGCACGAGTGGAACGGCGAGGGCGCCGACGGGTGGGAGCGCATCGAAGTGCCGTACACCGAGATCTCGCGGATCTCCGAGGAGTTCATCACCCAGCAGAAGGCGTCGATGTCGGCCGAACGGTTCGCCGCCGAGTATGAGTGCAGCTTCAACAGCTCGACGTTCGGCCTGTTCAACGCCGCCGACATCGCGGCCGCCGGCCCCCGCCCGTTGCCGGACGAGGGCGGGCTGCCAGACCCGTGGCAGATCATGGCCCGTAACCGGGCTCCGTTCCAGGCGGCCGCGTCATGACCCGCGAAGTCCGCACCGATGCGCCCGACGCGCCGGACGCGCGCGTGCTGGCGCTCGATGTCGGCGCCTACGGCCACAAGGGCTCGATCTCGGCGATGTTCTGGTACCGCCAGGGCGGCCACCTGCACGCCCACGCCTCGGACCTGTTGCCGCCGGAGGCGACGGTGCGCGACCAGCTCGACGTCCTTGAGGGGCTGGCCGAGTCCTACCCGGAGTACTGGCGGGTCTCGCCCGTGGTGGTGATCGGGGTGACCGTGCTGTCGGGAGAGGGTCGTCGCGAGGTCCGTCAGCACCTGGCCGACTGGTACAACCCTCCGACCCGGCGACGGCTGGTCGCGGTCGGCGACTACGCCGGCGAACAGTCCGGCGGCCGCGGTCTGGTCCCGCGGAAGAAGCTGCGCGACATGATCGCCCAGCGGCTCACGGCGCACACCCTGCATCTGACCAGCACGCAGCAGGAGGCGGTGTCGCTCTACAGCGGGCGGCGAGCCCGGCCGGTGCATGACGCGGACATCGACGGGTGGCGCCACGACGACACCGACGCGATCGCGTTGCCGGTGGCGCTGTCGTGCCTGGCGGCCCGGTCGTTGCTGCCGCCGCCGATGCCGACCGCGGAGCAGCGGTGGCGGCAGAAGGACCGGCTGGTGCGGGCTTGGCAGATCGAGATGGGCCTGTCCGAGCAGGAGGCCCACGAGCAGGCCCACCGGCACGGCCATCCGCGCGCGTTCCAGGCCACGACGACGAGCGTGTCGATGGCCATGCCCTCCCCTGACGTTCCTGCTCTGAACCTGCCTGTGAAAGGGGCGTGACCGTGGCGAACATGGTGGACCGCATCGCGGGGTTTCTGGCCCCGACACCGCACGAACCGGGCGTGGAGGACTGGGTGCCGCCGGCATTGTCGGCGGCCGCGACGACGCCGCCGCAACCGACCACGCCGAAGAAGGCACGGTCCACCCCGCAGTCGCAGGACTGGCAGGAACGGGCGTGGGCGTTCTACCGCGCCAAAGGGCCGGCACGGCAGGCGGTCGACTGGCTGGCGAATGGCATCTCCCGAATGCACCTGTACATCGGGCAGATCAAGACCGACGGCGTGGGCGATCCCGAACCCGTCCCCGACCCCGGACTGGCCGGGGAAATCCTGGCCGAGCTGCACGAGGGCCGGCTGGGGCAGCGAGACATGCTGCACCGGCTCGCGGTGCACCTGCTCGTGCCGGGCGAAAGCTGGCTGATCGGCTACCCGCGGCCGCCCCAGCCCGGCGAGAAGAAGGACCAGACCACCGATCGGGGCACCGCGTGGCAGGTGTGCTCGCGCAAGGAGTGGGAGCTGGGCTCGGTCGGCGATGACACGGTCACCGTCAAGATCCCCCGACATCCGAAGGCGGACGATGACGGCTGGGTCGAGTTCCCGTCCGCTGACGTGGTGGTCGTGCCGATCTACCAACCCGACCCGCAGGACGCGACGCGATCGACGTCGCGGTTCGAGTCCGCGATGGACGACCTGGCCGAGCTGGACGGCCTGTCCCGACGCACCGCGGCCGACATCAAGTCCCGCCTGGCCGGTGCTGGCCTGTTGCTGTTGCCCGAGTCGGCGACCGTGCCGAACCCCGGCATGTCCGAAGGCGGCGGTGTGGCCCCGATCCACGGCGATCCGCTGGTCGCGGCGCTCACCGCCGCGGCGAGCACAGCCATCCAGGACCCGGACTCGCCGTCGGCGACCGTGCCGATCACCGCGACCATCGCCGACGAAGCGATCGCGAAGATGCAGCACCTGAACTTCTTCTCGGAGTTCGATTCGCAGGTCCCGACGTTGCGCGACGGCGCCCGCAATGCCGTCGCGGTGGCGCTCGACGTGCCGGCCACCGTGGTGCAGGGCATCGAGGACCTGAACCACTGGTCAGCCTGGTCGGTGCAGGAAGACGCCATCCGCACCCACCTCGGCCCGTTGGTGTCGCTGATCTGCGTCACCCTGACCCGCGAAGTGCTGTGGCCGGCGCTGCGCGCAGCCGGTCAGGGCGACGTGGAGAACATCGTGATCTGGTGGGACGCCTCGGAGATCGAGCTGCGCCCGGACCGGTCGCACACCGCGATCGAGGCGTTCAAGCACCGCATCATCGGCGGCGAGGCCACCCGTCGCGAACTCGGGTTCGACGAGGACGACGCGCCCGCTCCCGGCGAAATGCCGCCGCAGTTCGCCGACCCGCCCGGTGGCGGTGTCGGCCAGTCCGGGCCGCCGGATGCGCAGGAGTCCGACCAGCGCGTTCGTCAGCAGATGAACTCCGCGTAGCTCTCGCCCTCTCGCCCCGGCCGGGTTCCGGTCGGGGCTCTCGTTCGTCTTTCACGGCTCGCGTGATGAGTGCTTATCCGACCCGCTGAATGCCTATTAATCGAGGTACCTCGCATGAAACCCGAACCAAGGAGGAGACGAGTGACGAACACCGACGAGATCAGCGACGGCTTTCACACGTTCGGCGAGCTGTACGAGTACCGGATGCTGTACCACGCGCACGCCGTCCGAGCGTGGGTCCAGCTCGGTTGGCCGGTCTCGAAGTCGTGGCGCCATCACGACGGTGAGCTGTGCTTCGGTGGCGGCTGGTTCATCGTCGCTGCGCAGTTGCCAGCGGGGCAGGTGTCGAATCACTACCCGGCAGATGATTGGGAGCTGTTCGACTGTCCCGAGGTTGAGGTGTCTCCGCTGTGGGATGGGCACACGCCGTCGGAGGCGGCGGAGCGGCTGAGGAGTCAGCTCGGCTCATGAAATACACCCCAGAAGACACGCGCCCCGACGGCCACATGTGGTTCAAGAAGTTCGCTGACGCCATCGGCCAGGCCGACCGGCGTGCTGCGCTGACCCGGTACCGCTACCGCGTCTACTACGACCCGGCGAATCGCTGGTGGAACATCCGCGCGACGCACCGGCCCGTGGAAATCGATGACTGAGAACCGTCCGCACCGCCTGGCGGTGCTTCGTGAGCGCGTCGCTGAGCTCTCGTTCCCGTCGACGCCGTCGTCCGAGGTGTCGGCGTTGCTCGGGGAGTGGTTGGGCGAGGTGTACGCCAGGTCGGTGGCGACGGGCGATACGTACTGCTCGCATCTGGGTGCGCTGCTGGGTTGGTGTGCGGCCGAGGCGGTGGATCCGGTGTTGTTGGATCGGCGGGCATCGGCTCGGCTGGTGGATTGGTTGGCGTCGGCGCCGTCGCCGTCGACGGGCCGGGTGCGGACGCCGTCGGCGATCAACGGCGTGCTGTCGGCTGGTGTTCGGTGGCTGAGGTATTGCGAGGCGGCCGGGCAGCGGCCGGAGGGTCCGATTCCCCTGTCGAAGGTGGATCGGCCGTCAGTGAGTCGCTCAGGGCGCAGCGCGCGGTTGCGGCGGGATGACGTGCACCGGCTGGTGTTGGCGGCGCGTGAGGATCACGTGCTGGGTGGGGTGCAGGCCAAGGCCATCTTGGCGACGTTGGCGCTGGTCGGGGTGCGTCCGACGGACCTGTGCCGCCTCGACCTTCACGATGTACACGATGCCGACGGCGGGACGTATGCGCTGGACCTGACGGGCAAGGGTGACAAGAAGCTGGTGCGCTGGGTGCCGCGTGTGGTGGCGGCGGACTGGTACGCCTACCTGTCGCGGGCGCGTGTCGAACCGGCGTCGGGTGAGGCGCTGCTGGTGCATCCGAGGCTGTACCGACGAGTGAACCGTGACGACGTGTTGGCGTTGGTCAAGCGGGCGGCGAGGCGGGCGGACGTGGCGGACCCGTGGCGGTTGACCGCTCGCGACTTCCGGCACTACTTCGCGACGGCGACCCGTTCGGTGTCGGATCTCCAGTCCCGCCAGCGGGCGCTCGGTCACTCCAGTCCGGCGACAACGGAGCTGTACGACGACACGGCGTGGTCGATGGAGCTGGACCCGGCGATCCGCCTGGCCGCGGTGCACGACGACTACCCGGCTGAGGAGCTGACGCGCCCGTTGGCGCACGCCATGCCGGCCACGCCGGTGGCGTCCGGGAAGCACGAGTGCGACTGCACGCCGCAGTGGAAGAACGCGCGCGTGTGGGCCGAGGCCGTCGGTGTCGACGAGTGGTGTCGCATCGAGATCACCGAGGCGTACGGGCCGGGTGTGCTGGCGGCGCTGCCGAATCCGGTGTGTGCGACGTGTTCGGCGACCTATCTCGGACCGTTCCGACTGCGGGCGGACCGGTCGTTCGATGCGCAGGCTGCGGAGATGGTCGACGAGCAGCTGCGCGAGTGGGACCGGTATCCGGAGGCGATGCAGCGGTCCGCGGAGCGTCGCCGCGACGTCGGGGACGAGTCGTGAGCGCGTGACCTGCGAATTCACCCGCCCGCACCACTTCCCCATCCTTGAATATCGTGTTATGATGATTATATCAACAGGAACTGTTGACCCGGATGAATGGAGATACACATGAGCTTCGACCTGGTTCTGCGTGGCGAAGCTGGCCGCGGCCCCAACGGCAGCGACCTGCACTGGAACAACCGCGGGTTCGCCGTGGTCGTCGACGACCTCCTACGCCTGGGCATGGCCTTCGACCTGCCCCACGGGGTCGCGTTCCCCAGCCTTCCCGGTTCCTACGACGACCACATCGGCGTCGACGAGAACGGCGACGAGTACGGCATCACCAGCGAAGGCCAGGCATGGCTGGAAGAACACGAGAAGCTGCTGCGCTGGCACGGCGACGACGATGACCGCGCCGGTATCCCGCTGCACAAGCTCAGCTCGAACGACGGCTGGGTGGTTACCGGCTGGGAAGCCGCAACCGCCATCGGCTGCTACTGGATCGCCCGCGCGCAGGGCTACGAGCACCCCGAGTCGTTCGACTCGCTGATCCCGTTCCTCGAGCGGGCCGCAGCCGGAGATGGATTCGAGGTGCACTGACCATGCGACACCCGCGCACTCAGATCGTGGTCTGTGCCTGCGGCGCGGAATCGGAACCGTCCGAAGACGACAACTGGCTGACCATGTGGGAAGGCGACCACACCCAGTTCGAATGCACCGCGGTCGTCGGATGGCGATGGGAACCCCGGCTCAAGAGCTGGCTGCCGCCGTCGCTGCCGGCCATGACCCGCTACGACGTCGACCCCGCCGCATACCTGGGGAGGTCGGCATGAACCGCACACCGCCCCCTCCCCTACTCGATGGGCCGCGGTGCCCGCTGTGCTTCGACGGCACCGTGTACGACGGATACGGCCACCTGTGCCCCTCGTGCGAAGCCTGGTGGGAAACGCGGACCGCTGACGGCCAGTGGTGCGAACCAGACGCGCCGCGGTGCACGGCGACGTGCCAGCCGTACCGGCACGCCATGGTCACGATCGGCGACGCGCTCCGCCCGTCGATCAGAGCACTGACGTGGCGCTGCGACCTCCGCAGCGAGCACGGCGAATGGCACCGCACGCTCCACCTGCCCGGCCTCGCCTGGGACGACGACGGGCACGCGCACACAACCCTGCCGGACGTTCCGCCGCTCGACACCACCACCGGTGTCCCCTGCGGCTGCCGTCGGCCCGAACTTGCAGAAGAGGTGTACGAATGACCGTCCACCACGCGACACGACTGCGGACGTACGAGCAGGACACGTCGATCTACGTCCTCGGCACCACCACGATCACCGAAGCATTGGCGGCCTTGCCGGACGACGTGACCCACTGGGCCGGAACGTTCCCCGGCCAGTACGTCCGCCGCCAGGGTCAGCTACGTGGTGCCAGCGACCTGCACCCGCCGAAGGACGCGCGGCCCGGTGTCGCGTTCCTCGGAGTCAAGCGAGGCCGCGAATGAGCCTCGACTACATCCGCAGGCACTACGGCGTGCCCGCCAAGCGCGGCGGCCGCATCCGCGATTACCAGGGCCGCTCCGGCGTCATCACGGGCGCGGCTGACGCGTCCTTGACTGTCCGTCTCGACGGCGAACGCCGTTCCGTGCGCTACCACCCCACATGGCAAATCACGTACGACGAGGAAGAACGGAACCCATGAGTAGACGACCCCTCATCGGACCGAAGCCGGACTACGTCGGCGCGGTGAGTCGCAGCAGCAACTACCTCACCGGCGACGCGGAACCGCTCGTGGGCGTCAGCGACTCCCTGCCGGATTCAGTGCGCGGGGCTGTGCTCGACGCTGCGGAGAAGGTCCTCGCCGAGCACGGCGACGACGAGCCGCTGTTGCCGACGCCGTGGGAACAGAAGGGCGGCACCGTTGTCGATGCCAACGGGCGGCACGTGCTCACCGTCGGAACGATGGCCAACGACGTGGAGCGCGCCAGTGTCGCCTCGACCGTCGCCGCCATCGTGAACGAAGCCGTCGAGTCCAGTTCGGCGAAAGACGCTCGGGCTTCGGTGGGGACCGAGCGCGACGAGTGGCGCCGCGCCGCTGAACACTCCCGGCAGGTCCACCGCGATCTCGTGGCCACTGTGCGTGGGATCAGCGAGAACCTGGCTCGGGCTCTCGCGTGGCACGACCCGGACGACACGCCTGACGTCGAGCCCGTCGACGACCAGCGGTACGTCTACCTGCGTCTCGGCGGTGTCGACGAGCCGTTCTACTACTACCGCTGGAGCGGTGCCGGACCGGTCGAACAGCTCGTCGAACTCGATGGCAATTGGCGGCAGACCGGCCGCAGGCACCCCGCTGACATGCCTGGTGGCGTCCGCATCATCCGCGGCGACGAGCTGCCCGAGCCCGACGCCGAGTCGTGAGCTGAGAGGACAACCCGCACACGCCTCGCTGTGTGGGCTGTCTGCCCAGCTCACGACTGGGTTCCCGGATGAACAGGAGAGACCGATGAACGTTGCGGATCTGGCCGCTGACATTGCTGACAAGACCGACGTGCTCTGGGTCAACGTCAACAGCGATGGAACGTGGGTTGGGCTGTACCCCGACGAGGACGGCGTCGACGGGCTCGATCTCGAGACCGCGTGGCAGGTCGACGAGGTGCTGACCGACGACGTGTTGGACGAGCTTGTCGATGGCCACGGTGTGCGGGTCGTGGACTTCGACACCGGACATGCGTGGGAGGTGTGACCGGTGGGCCGCCCGTGCCGTGGCGGACCCCGTTGCGCGGAGCAGCGGGCCGGGCAGTGCTTGGCCGGGCTCGTGGCGTTGGCGGTGGTCGCAGCGCTGGTTGGCGGGTTGGTGTCGGTCATGGTGGTGCTGGTCGCCGAGGTCTTCGGAGGTGCGTGGTGAGCCTGAACTTCGAGGAGGCATACGAGCGTGCCCGTCCTGTCTCCCCGTTCGCGAACGGGGACGAGTGGGAAGAGTGGTCCGAGAGCTGGTGTGGCACGTGTCTGCGTGACGCGCCGCATCGCCGCATGGGGTCCGGTTCGGACTGTCCGCTGGTGATGGTGGCGTTCTCGGAACGGACGCCGGCGGAGTGGTTGGACGGGCCTCGCGATGAGCAGGGCCGGTACCGGATGTCGGAGCAGTACGTGTGTGTCGAGTATCGGCGTCCGGGTGGCGGTGGTGGTGAGCCGCGGCCGCAGCCGGAGCCGCTGGACATGGAGGGGCTGTTTCCGCGGCCGGAGCGGGCGGTTCGGATGCCGGTCTTGCCTGAGACGGCGGCTGTTGTGGGGAGGTCAGCGTGAGTGACGACGAACGTCCCGTGCACGACGTCGCGGTGACGGTGTTCGCCCGCTGCGAGGGCGTGGACTACGGGGAAGCCGCCAACCTCGCCATGGCGGCGGTGAGGTCTCTGTTCCGGCAGCACGGTACGACGCAGGACGACGGAAGCCGCCGGCTAGTGCTGCACATGCGGGATGAGGACGTACCGGTCGACGTGCACTACGTCACGGAAGCTGGTCAGGCCGTCCGCAGCGGCTACTTGTGGCTCCATCCGACCAAGCAGGCGTACCCGAGGGCGGATGAGAGCCAGCTCCCGAGGTGAGGCGAACTGAAAGGCCCTGGTCAGCAACCCTCTGACCAGGGCCTTTCAGTGTTCCCCAGAGCACAACACCCTTCCACGTGGCCGATATCATGTTATGATGATTATATAAGAAAGAAAGATAACACAGACCCGGAGGACGACATGCTGGACGCCATCACCGCCCGCGACATCTTCACCACCGACACGGTCCTGGCTCAGGCTGACGTTCAGGTCACCCGCAAGCGCCGCATGGACGACGACCGCGACTGGTTCATCGGACTGGCCAACACGAACCGCACGATCACCATTCGCAGCCTGACCACGACGCTCTCCTCGATCTTCTCCGGCACCACGAAGGTGTCCGAGCAGGCGGTCGAGGCGCTGGCCATGCTGGTGGACAAGAAGGACGCGTCGCAGGTCACCGACGAGATCGCGGCCGAGGTTGTTGCTGGCCTGGCGTTCGGCGAGATGAAGTCGGGCTGGTGATTCGCCTCTCCACTTTCCCGAAAAACAAGTTAAGATAATCATATAACAAGGACAAACTCCCGGATGCCCATACTGGAGAAGGAGACACCGTGACCGAGAACAAGGTTCTGGAGCGCGTTCGGCGCCTGCTCGACAAGGCGGCCCACCCGAACACGCCGCCGGCCGAGGCGGAGCTGGCCCAGCAGCGCGCGATCGAGATCGCCGAGAGGCACGGCATCGACACGGCACTGCTCGAGGACGGCCACGTCACCGGCAGCGACGTCGAGACCCGCGAGATCGCGATCGAGCCGTCCTACGCGCAGGAGAAGTCGATGCTGCTGCACGTGATCGCGCAGACGTCGAACTGCCGGATGGTGGCGTACCCGCGCGACTGGCGTTACGGCAAGGGCCGCAACCGCGACGGCAGCCGCCGGACGGTGTTCCACTACGGCAAGGGCGTGGACGCGAAGGTCTACGGCTTTCCCAGTGATCTTGAGCGCGTGGAGCTGCTGTTCACGCTGCTGATGATGCAGGCCACGAAGGACATGATGCGGTCGATGCCGAAGCCGGGCGAGGACCCCGGCGCCCACCGACGCAGCTTCCTGTTCGGGTTCTGCGACTCGGTCGGCGCGCGGATGCAGGAGATGCGCCAGCGTGCTGAGCGTGAGGCGAACGCCGAGTCCGACGGGCGGTCGACAGCGCTGGTGCTGCGTGATCGGCAGGCGCTGGTCGAGGAGTTCTTCCAGTCGAAGAACCCGAACGCGCAGGCCCGCACCGCCTCCACGTCGTCCCGCGCGGGATACCAGGCCGGCTACGCCGCAGGCGAGCAGGCCGACCTGGGCCAGACCGCGGTCAGCGCCTGACGAGAAGGGGGACCAGCGATGATCGTCAAGACGCGCCGCTACTGCTTCTACTGCCACGAGGAGATCGAACACCTGGACGGCGTCGGTTGGGTCGAGGTCGGCGACGACGGGCACTACGACATCTGCCCTGACAGTCCGGCTGCGCTCCGGGAGCCGATCGACGATGACGAGATGAAGCACCGACCCATGTGGTGACCTGCTGCTTCTCGCCGACCGGCGGGGCCTCGGCTACCTGCTGAGGCCCCGCCGATGTCGTGGCACAATCGAAACTGCGTTCGATACTGAAAGGCGTGCGTTGCGGCCGGTGGAGCCGCCGCGCCCTGTCGTGGTCGAGCTGCGGCACCTGTGGCCGCCTGAGCGCGGTGTTCGCTGGGCGAGGGATACGCCCATCTGGGTTCGCGCGTCTGGCGTCGACCTGCACGAGGACGTCGAGGGAACGCTGACGCACTGGCTGCTGACCTGCGCGGGCGATTGGCTCGGTGTTGTCGAGGGGTTGCAGCTCGGGTCGCAGAACAACGAGCTGTCGCTGCCGTTGGGTCCGCAGGTGGTGAGGGCGTCGACGATCCGCCCTCGCTAGGACGCGCGTCGACACGGCGTTTCTGCTGGTCGGGACTGTTTCGCAGGGCACACTCTTGCCCCTTATCGCTGTTATCGTGTTAAGATGATTATATAACCCGGATGAGTTGGAGTTGAGATGACGATCGAGCACCCCCGATACGCCGAGGCCGTGGACACGGTCGCGGCTGACCCCGCGGTCCAGCGCATGGCCGCTGAGCTGCGCCTCGACAACATGCCGCGCGAGACGTTCACCCACGCCTCCAACACCCCGACCATGCCGTTCATGGAGCGCGCCAACGACGCCTACCAGCGCTACGGCGGCAGTGCGTACGGCCTGTTCCTCGGCACCGTGGCCAACGCGGTGCTTCGCCTGGCCTACGACTCCCCGCTCCGCCGCTACGAGGTGCGCACGGGTAGCACGGGCGGCGACACCGTGGGCGTCGGCATTCCCCCGCTGGTCACGTTCGAGGTCATCAACGACGCCGAGCTGGGGCTGCGCATCGCCGACCTGGTCCGCAACGCGCACAACCTGGACCGCGAGCAGGTCGTCGTGGAGCTCTACACCAGCGTGGCCGAGGCCCGCCGCGAGGACACGGGCGAGCGGCTGGAGTCCTTCGCCGTGGACGAGGTGATCGGGCGATGAGCGGGTTCACCCCGACCGATGAGCAGGTCGCCATCATCGACGCGTGCGCCGCGGGCCGGAACCTCGTGATTGAGGCCGGCGCCGGGGCGGGCAAGACGTCGGTGCTCAAGTTGGCGGCCGAGAAGATGAAGGGCCGCGGGCTGTACGGCGCATTCAACAAGGCGATCGCGGACGAGGCCGCTGCCAAGTTCCCGAAGCACGTGACCTGCAAGACGATCCACTCGTTGGCGTTCGGTCAGGTGGGCACGCGGTACAAGGGCCGGCTGAACGGGCCGCGGCAGCCGGCGCGGCAGGTCGCGCACCTGCTCGGCATCCGCGAGCCCGTGACGATCAGCGACGTCGAGCTGTATCCGGCCACGATCGCTCGCCTGGCGGTCGATGCCGTGGAGCGGTTCTGCAACTCCGCCGACGACGAGATCGGCTGGTCACACGTGCCGCAGATCAACGGTCTGACCGTGGAGGACGACCCGGAGGCCAGTGCCGCGGTGAAGCGGCTCGTCATGCCGCACGCTCAAGCGATCTGGGCCGACCTCCAGCACACGGACGCCGACGGTGGCGGCCTGTTCCGGTTCACGCACAGCCACTACCGCAAGATCTACGCGCTGCGGAAGCCGCGGCTGCCGTTCGACTTCATCCTGCTCGACGAGTGCCAGGACACGTCGCCGGTCGTGGCGGAGATGCTGATGGCCCAAACGCACGCCCAGCTGATCGCGGTGGGCGACGCGGCGCAGGCGATCTACGGCTGGGCCGGTGGGTCGATGGAGACGCTGGACCGGTGGCCTGCCGAGGAGCGGCTGCGGCTGACGCAGTCGTTCCGGTTCGGCCAGCAGATCGCGGCCGAAGGCAACAAGTGGCTGACACTGCTGGGAACGGACATGCGGATCAGCGGCACCGGCACGTCGGTGGTCGGCCCGGTGGTGCGGCCGAACGCGGTGCTGTGCCGCACGAACGGCGGCGCGGCGCAGGAGGTGCTGCGGGCGCAGAAGGCCGGCACCAGGGTGGCGCTGGTCGGCGGCGGTGCGGCGATCAAGAACCTCGCCGAGGCGTGCGAGGACTTGCGCGCTGGTCGGGCGACGTCGCACCCGGAGCTGGTGGCGTTCCGCGACTGGGGTGAGGTGCAGGACTACGCCACCCACGAGTCGTCCGGCTCGGACCTGCGGGCGTTCGTCACGCTGATCGACAACCACGGGTCGGACGTGGTGATCGAGGCGATGGAGCGGCTGTCGCCGGAGAGTCGTGCCCAGGTCACGGTGTCGACCGCGCACAAGGCCAAGGGGCGTGAGTGGCCGACGGTGCGGATCGGTGGTGACTTTCAGGAGCCGGAGAGCGCGGACGGCGAGCCGGTCGACCCGGAGGCGGAAGAGGTGCGTCTGGCGTACGTGGCGGTGACCCGCGCTCAGAACTGCTTGGACGTCGGCGGGCTTGAGTGGATCGACGACCACGTCGACCAGCCCGAGAAGACCGTGAAGGAGGTGACCCAGTGACCGCAGCCGTGCGCAGCATCCAGCCCCGTCGTATATCGTCGCCTGAAAATGATCATAACCAGAAGGGGCGGCGACGGATGGGGCACGAGCCTCTGAGGGCGAAGTACACGAAGCCGGACGGGCGGCCGGCGGTGCGGGTGGAGGCTCCGCGGTACCTGAGCGAGGAGCAGGCCGCGCGGATGTTGGCGTGCCTGTACGCCGGTGGCGGCACGGTGATGACGGGTGAGATGCAGCTGCGGCACGGGCTGCACCACGCGGTGCAGATGCAGTACCAGCGCGAGTTGCCGCACGAGCCCGACCCGAACCTGGTCGACGGGTACAAGGCTGCGCTTGAGCGGCATCGGGCGAAGTTCTTCCGGTTCGCGTGGGTGGAGAACGTCGGCAAGTTCTCGTCGGTGAAGCGCCTCGGGCTGGACCCGGAGCAGGCCACGCATTGCCGGATCGACGAGTCGGTCACGTTCGATTTCGACGAGGCGCGCCGGGCGTTGGCGCTGGTCTATGGCGAGATGCCGACCGGTGTGCGCGTGGGCCTGTCGACCTGCACGAATGGGCTGTTGCGGGCCGCTCGTGAGCGCGTGTTGGATTCGGGACGTCAGCCGGACCCGGAGGCGGTGGCCGCGTTCGGTGAGCTACTAGCCGAACACGTCGAGGGATTCCCCGGTGAGGAGACGTCATGAGCCCTGATCAGTACTTCGACGATGCGGTTCGCCGCAGCGTGACGAGCGTGCGGGAGAACGACAGGCACCCGCTTGGGGTGTGGTCCACGGGCGAGAAATTGCTGGTCGCGCTGGTGTTGATGGACCGCGAGTACCTTGCCGACGAGGGTTACAGCTACGACGAGGCGATGACGCGTGTGGCCGGCGGGATCGGCGTCGACCGTGGCCAGTTGCCGGAGTGGCTGGATCGGGTGCGGCAAGAGGTCGAGCGGCAGACGCCGTGACCGGGAAGGGGCTGACCTGGGTTTTCACCCGGTCGGCCCCTTCCTTCGCCGCATTATCCGGTTATGATGATTATATGAACTCGACTACGGAGGGAGTTGGCATGGAGTCCACGACGCTCGCGCTGTGCACCACGACCGCCGGAACACGAGCCCGAGTCCGCGTGCGCATGAGCTACGACGCGACCGACCCGTTCGCCGTGACCTGGGCGTTCCAGACCAGGCCGTCCGAGGTGCAGTGGGTCATCGGCCGGGAGCTGCTGCTCGACGGCATCACCAGCCGAACGCCAGTCGGCGACGGCGACGTGCAGCTGCACCGCGGCGACCACGGCGAACTCGAGGTGCGCCTCTCGTCCCCCACCGGCGACGCCACGTTCACGATGCCCGGCAGCGACGTCGCCGAGTTCCTGGTCGACACGCTCGCCGAGGTGCCGGAGGGCTTCGAGGTGTTGGGCACCGATGACGTAGCGACGCTGCTCACGGGTCACACGCACACGTCGGAGAGCCGCGTCGACCAGCGATAACCAGACAGGCAGGCCAACAGATCACCGGATGAAGGAGAAGCACGCGATGTTCGAAACGGTCAGCCAGGACACCGTCGACAAGCTCGCGACCGAGATCGCCGAGACCGAAGACGAGATCGTCGTCGAGGACGCCGGCGACGGCTGGTGGGAGGTCTGGATCAGGGACTACGGGTCCGACCGTGGCGCGTACTGGGGCGTCGTCCCCGGCGAGGTCCTTGTAGCACTGAACGACTCCCCCGACGAGTACGCCGTCGACATCTACAACCCCGACGGCAGCGACTGGGAATAGCCAGCGACCAACGATCAACCCCACTCGAAAGGGAGTACCGCCAGTGCCTACTACCCGTGAACCGCTCGACCACGTCGCCGTCACTCGTGTTCGCGAGCTGCGGAACGGAGACCAGCTCACCAAGGCCGAGCTGCGCTGTGCCGTGGCCAGGCTCTATGCCGACGGCTACCCCGTCGACGCCATCGCTCGACAGCTCGACGTCAAGAGTCGAAATGTGCGGCGCGACCTGCGTAAATGCCAGGGGGTGAAACCGCAGGTCCACCCTGTTTCCGTGCCCAATATCGTGTTATGATGATTGTAGTAACTTGATCATGAGGTGGTGTGACGAACGTGTATTGGCGAGACCGCGCCGCATGTCGCAATGAGGACCCGGACCTGTTCTTCCCGGACGGGACGAAGGACGCGATGAGCAAGTGGCAGCTGGCCACGGCGAAATCCGTGTGCGCCCGCTGCCCGGTCGCGAACGAATGCCTGGCCGACGCGATCACGCACCCCAAGCACTGGGGCGTGTTCGGCGGACTGGATGCAGACGAGCGCCGGGCCATGGTCCGCGCCCACGAGCGCACGCTGACGAACACCGACTCGGACGGCGGGCAGCCCCGAATGCCGGCCGGTCCGCGGCTCGCCGGGGTTTCCCCGAGCACCTGACGAGCCCCTTCGTCCACGACGCCTCCCCTATCCCCCGGCCGTCGTGGGCGTTGGGGCTCGTCAGGTGACGGCACCGTCCCCCTGAACGAGACCCTGCGACCAGCACGCACATCAGAGACGAACGTGCTGGTCGCAGGGTTGATCTCCGGATGAATAGGAGTCGCCGCCCATGTTATCGGGCTGGACGAAGTGCCCGTTCTCCTCGTGTCACAGCGCAGGAAGTCGTGCACTGTCCGATACGATCCGGGCTATCTCTGATGGGGGATGCCTAGGCAAAGGAAAAGCCCCCCGGCACCACCCAGGGGGCTTGAAGGCCTTTGCCCGGCCGTTTCCTCATCAGAGTCACGAGAAAGTCAACACCTGCCAGTGGGAGCTCTCGTGACCGTGCGGACTCACCATCCGCACAGTGGCCACTATAGCGGTTTGCTGCTACAGAGCGACAGCACCGTTCGTGCCCGTGTCACAGAGGTCTCCTTAGAAGAGGAGAAACGTACGTGAGCACGGAAGATTTCGACACCAGCGCACTCGAGGACTTCGAGGCAGAAGACGACTTCGAGTCGGACTTCGTCTGGCCCTGGGGACAGACCCAGCACTGGGTGGTGTTCGGCGACGCGACGGCCGATGAGCTGGGCGTTTACTCATTCATCATGGCCCACGTCAATCCGCACACCGGCAAGCTCACGGCGCGGTTCGGTCGCAAACGCATCGCTGAGCGCTTCGGTAAGTCGCTGGACTGGGTGGATAAGAGGCTGAAGGCGCTCGCCGAGAAGGACGCCATGCAGAAGAAGCCCATGTACTGGCGCGACGCCAAGGACCACAGCAGGGGTCGGTCGGTGAATCCGACCGACAGCTACGGCAACAAGCGCGCGCAGGCACCCAACCGCTATCGCGTTCGCATCGCGCCGCCGAAGGGCCAGTCGCATCCCGGCCCGATCTCCGTCGGCGAGTTCTACAAGCCGTCCAAGATGGCGGCACGTTTGGAGTCGCAACGACGCTCCGACGATGAGAGCGAAACCCCAGGTGAAGGGGGGGCCGCAAATCAGCGGCCGGGGTCTGACCAGGAAGAACTCAGCGCGGACGAATCGACCGAGGCCCCTGAGGAGGAGCCTGCCCCTGACCAGGGCGAGTCCGGCGAAACTCCTGGTGAACAGGGGGGCCGCCACACAGCGGCCCCCGGGGGCCGCCACACAACGGCGGAGGGGGGGCCGCCACACAGCGGCCCGAAATACAACGGGGCTGGACGAACAACCACGAGTGGAACAACCACGGGTGTATCTACTACCGCGAACGTCTCGCTTCGCTCCGACGTTCTTGCTAACGACACAGCTGGTCGCTCTGCTCAGTCCAACACTGATCAAAGCAACCAGGTAAGTAACCACCCACACGCGCGCGAGGACGACCGCGGTTCAGCTGGGCCGAAGAGCGCTCGGGAAGAAGCAATGGATCACATGCGATCGGTCCTCGGCCGTCGCCAGCCGGTGTAGGCAACAAGATCGACGCGGCCAGTTCCGGCCTGCCCACGTGGCCGTGTGCGCTACGGGGCGCCTCGCCGACCCCCGATACACCGGGCGGCACTGATCGAAGGCGCACAGGCCATCTCAGCCGGTCTTGTCGATCAGGGCCTACCCCGCTCGGCGTGACCGGCTGGACACAGCCCGTGGAGCTGAGACAATGAGCAGACCCGGATGACCAAGGAGAAACCCACCATGAGCAGCATCGATATCCCAGACGAGGCCCTGACCATCGCCACGAGCGCGGCTCGCGAGCAGGGTATGGACGTGAAGGGCTGGCTCATGGCGGCAATCAGCCAGCATGCCGCGGAGCAGGAGCCCATCAGCGAGATCCCGGTCGACGACTGCGGTTTCCCCGCCTCCCCCGCCCCTGCCGCGGCCTGAACCTGCACCAGACACGAAGAAGCCCCCCAGGATCTTCCTGGGGGGCTTCTTCGTGTTCGCCCGGCTAATCACCCTCGGCCAGCTCCAAGCGACGCTCACGCGCCGCATCAGGCTGGTCTCCACCATCGCCCGTGATCCTTTCGGCATGTGCCTGCCGGGGCTGCCGGGAAAAGCCGGCAGGCGCCGCGGCGAACGCGTGCGACGGGTTCTCCACCTCCGCCAACAGCCGCTGCCGGTAGCCCTGCGCCGCCTTCAACTCGGCCTCCGCCTCATCGATCGCCGGGTCAGCCTCACGCTGCACCCGCATCCGCTGGAACACCGCACCGGCCGACCCCGCCAACAGCGCGACCGCGAACGTCGGCACCCACCACGGCACCGACACCGTCAGCGCCACGAGCACCCCGACCATGCCGACGACGCCGGCGCCCTTGGCCGCGTTCAGCCACTGCTGTGCGACCGCCTCGGCCTCGTTGATGAGCTTTGCCTGCCGCGACCGTGCCTGGGTCACCGCCTCCTCGGCCTTCTCGAGTTGCGGTCCCATCGACTCCCGCCGCTGCTTCCGCATCTGCGTCTCGATGAGCGTGTCGGTCAGCGTGTTGATCTGCTCCTGGAAGTAGCTCGCCCGCGGAGAGTCCTCGTCCTCTTGAGCCTCACGCAGCCCGTGCAGCTCGTTGATCCGCCGCTCCAGCTCCTGGATGTCGTCGTCGTAGCTCATGTTCGTGTGCTCACTTTCTGTATCGAAACAAGCAAACAAACAAGCACCGTTGACCCGCTCTCGCGCGCGCATTATGCGCGCGGGCGCGCGCGAGGCGCCGCCTGTTTGTTTGTTGTGTTTGTTCATCAACTCTGCGTAATCAAAGCGGCGGTGGAGCGGTACGCGCTGCCACGACCGGCGACCTGCTCCAACCGGCCCGAATCCTTGAGTCGGCGAAGCTCAACTTGCAGCGATGCGTCCGTCACCGACTCGTCCCCCAGCTGGAACAGACCGGCGAGGATCTGGGCCTTCGTCATGCCCTCCGGCGCCTCGTCGAGGAGCTGGAAGATCCGCGCGGCACGCGTAGCGGCGCCGCTCGACTGCGGCTCCCGAACCGTCGGCGTCGCCGCGCCGGCCGACCCCACCGACGTCGCCGACGGCACCGGCGCCGGAGCGGACTCGGCGGCCGCCGGCTGCTCACTGCTCCACCCCGCGGCGGCGATGATCGCGTCGACCTCGGACATCACCTGGGCCTTCGCCTCGGCCTGTTCCGGCGACTCCGACGGCGTCTCCTCACCGTCCGCGTTCCGCAGGTACGCCACGTACTCCTCGGTGGCGTAGTGCGTCATCCCCGCCCAGTACGGACCCAGGAACTTCGCCGATCCGGCGTCGAGGTCGTAGTCGTTGCCCATCCGCGCCCTGGCGACGTCCTCCACGGTCAATCCGTCGTGCAGCTTCGCCCGCTTCGGGTCCATCTCCTGGATGTAGGGCGCCTTGACCTTGACCGGCTCGGCGTCGTCGGTGTCGAACCAGAACTCGCCCTTGTGGCGCGGCATCGGGAGCTGCTGGTCGCCGAACGCTCGGTAGAGCTCGCCCTGGTCCTTGGTGCGGAACAGGGTCTGACCTGCGATGTTGGCGTTGATATTGCCCCCCGCGTCCCCCCAGTTGTCGTTGGTGCCGCGCTGGGCCGCCAGGTGCAGGTGGATGCCCGCGCTCCCGGCGCCCTTGGTGATCATGTCCGCGAGCTGGGACATGGTGTAGTTCCGGCCGTCGAACTCGGCCTTCGTGGTCTTGATCTGGAGACCGAAGCTGGCCTCGTCGTACTCGATGATCACGGTCTTGAAGTCGCCCCGTGCCGAGTACGGCTGCGACTGCCGCCACCGGGCCAGCTTCATCATCTGCGCGAGCAGGTCGGCGGTGTCCTGCGCGCCCCGCACCGCGCGGATCGGCATCTTGTAGCTCGTGCCGACGAACGGCTCAATCCACCCGCCGACCGCGTCGTAGACCTTCTCGGTGCCGCACGCGATGACCAGCGCCGACGTCCAGCACCGGGTGAGATAGGCGATCTTCACGTGCACCAGCGACGACTTGCCCGAGCGGGACTTGCCGACGTCGGCCCAGTGAATGTCGAACCGCGCGTAGATCGGCGACCCGTCGATCTGGTATCCGACCAGACCAGCGGTTTCGATGTGCGCCAGCGACGGGTCGTCCACATACGGAATGACCGCGGCCATGACGTCCTCGGTCATCACGGTCACCGTGTACGTGCCCGCACCGGCCAACTTGTTGATGTGCACCCAGTCGGTTTCGAGCGGCTGGCCCAGCTCCTCGGAGAACGCGATCGCGATCGGCTCGATATCCGAGCTGGACAGGCCGACCTTGCCCTCGCCCTTGTCGCCGTTGGCCTCTTGCTTCGCTCGCTGCTTGGCGGCCATCTTCGACGGAACGCGCACGTCGAACCGCACTCCGACGGCTTTGTCGCCGCGGGATACGGACTCCCACTTCATCACCGTCAGCCAGCCGTGGCCGGAGCGCTTGAACGCGTTGTTCGCGATCTGGATCGTCGGGTCCCACTGCGCCGGCTGCGGCGCGGCCTCCACCTCGGACGCCTGCCGCTTCTCCAGCTTCGGCTTCACCTTGTAGAGCACGTACTCCTGATAGCGCGCGAACCCGTACTCGACGACTGCCAGCACCACCCCGCACGCGAGCCACAGCAGCCATAGACCGGGCGAGACCAGCACGAACACCGCCAACGCGAGGTTCGCGAGCACGGCACAGGTCAGCAGGTTCTTGATCCGGTCGCGGTCCTCGATCGACAGCGTCTCGAACGCCTCGTCGACAGCCTTCCGCGAACCGAGCGCCACCACCCCGGCCAGGACGATCACCAGCGGAAACGCCAGCAGTCCCGGAACGTGCAGCAGCGCCAACAGCAGCGACACCGCCAACGTCACCAGCGCACCCAGCGCGGCGAAGAACGTCTTGTACGGAATCACGAAAGCCCTCCAAGGTGGGGTGCTGGTCCGGCCCCGGGCCGGGCAAGAAACGGGGCCGGACCAGCGGAAATGCCAGTCGGATCAGAGAGTGATCGAGTCGGCCTTGGCCTGGTAGCCGGAGGCCATGCCGCGGTGCTCCTGAGCCTCGGTCTCGGCCTTCTCCGCAGCGCGCAGCAGCTGCTCGCGCTTGCCGGCCATGCCCTTGTTGCCTTCGAGCCCGGCCGCCTCGGCACGGAGGCTGTCGGCCTGCTCCTGGTACTGGACCGCCTGCGAGCTGGCCTCGTCGGATGCCTCACGCAGCGACGTCCTCATCGTCTCCGGCGTCGTCGGGTCCAGGTTTGCGCTGTACACAGCGGTGTCAGCCATGGTGTTTCCCTTCTTCTTCGTGGTGTGTTCCTGCGATCCCCGGTCCTCCACAGGCGGGGGCGGGGAGTTCATGAAGTCCTCGTCGGACACCGGCGCCGACTTCTTGGCCTTGTCCGACTTCGTGCTCGGTGCCGTCTCGGCCGGCACCATCGGGAACCCGTTCTCGTCGAGGTCGGCGACGTCCTCGTCCTTCACCGAGGCGCCTTCCGACCGCGACGAGGTCGTGGTCTCGTCCTTCGTCTTCTTGCTGGTCGGAGCCGCCGTCCGCGTCGGCATCCCGGCCTCGTCGATGCCGAGTTCGTCGATCGTGCGGTCGATCTCGCGCCGACGTGCCTTGTCCTTGCGCCGCTGATTGCGCGACTTCCGCGGCTGATCCGTGACGGCCTGCTGCTGATTGGCGGTGGTCGTCTCCTCAGTAGCGGCGGCGTCACCACCGCCACGGCGGCGCCCGCGGCGGCGACGCTTCTTGTCTCCGTCACCGTTCTGCTGATCAGGGCCAGATTCGGCCTGGTTGCCCTGCTCATCCGACTTCGAGTCGGCCTTCTGATCCGCGCCCTTGTTCCGTCGCCACGGCCGCTTCGCCTTGTCCGCTACCGCGGCCCCGGCACCGCCCGACTGGCCACCGCCACGACCGTCCTGGCCATTGCCGCGCGACTGGGAACCGTTCTGTTTGCGCTGGTCGCCGCCGCGGCGCCACCTGCTTCCACCGGAACCGCTGCCCGACCCGCCGGCCGAACCGCCACGACCCTTCCCGGAAGCACCGCCCGCACCAGCACCAGCACCGGCGCCAGTACCGGCGCCGCTGCCGCCTCGGCCTCGTCCTCCGGAACCGCTGCCACCCGAGCCGCTGCCCGTGTGATGGCTCGCCGACGAGCGTTTCGACGTCGACGACCCCGAACCACTGCCCGAACCAGCCTTGAACGGGTTCCGCGACTGCTTGTGCGCATTGCTGCTCCCCGCCGCTCCGGACTGGCCGCCACGGGCACGACCGGCGCCACCAGTCGCGCCGCCGGTCGTGCCCGTCGTACGCGTTGACGTGGTCGACGTCTTCGACGCCTGACCACCAGAACCGCCAGCCGTGGACTTCGAACCCCGCTTGAATGGGTTCCGCGAACCACCGGACGTACCGCTTCCCGTGGTCGACGCCTTCGACGAGGTGCCCGTCGAAGAACCGTTGCCGGTCGAACGAGCAGCCCGCGCCGCGCCTGCCTTGCCACGACCGATCGATCCCGTTGGCCGGTTCGGTGACGCCTTGCCGTGCCCGATCTTCCCGCCGGTGGGGCCGCGACCTGCGGAACCACCGCCGCCGAAGCGGCTACGGAGACCGCCACTGCTTCCAGGCCCACCGGACCCGCGTCGACCAGCGCCACCGCCCCAGTTCCGCGGGTTCAGCCGCGAACCGCCACGATGGTTACTGCCGACACCGCGCGAGGCGCCCGGCGCCGCCGCTGCCTTCGATTTCGATCCGCCCTTGCCCTTGAGCAGGTAGTGCAGGCCCATCCCGGCCAGCACGAGGAACACCAGACCGAACATCACAGCAGCGGCGACCGGAGACTGCTGATACATCGCCACTCCTGCCACCAGGGCCGCCGTCGGCACCGCCACCATCAGCAGCTTCGCCTTCGGCACCCCGGACTGCGTCTTGTCGTTTCCGCTGGTCGTGCCCGTCGACTCCGACTTCGACTTCGACGAGCTGGTCTTGTCGCCGTCCTCGGACGGCGCCTTGTCCTGCTTGGCCGGCGGCTGCGTGGTGTGCTCCGCACGACGCGCGAACACGTCCGGCTGTGTCTGCGGTGCCTGTCCACCAGTGGCGCTATCGGCCATGACCGGCCCTCCTTCCCAATGAGTGCATTAGTGCAGGTCAGAACGAGTTCGCGATGCTGATGACGCCGTTCCAGAGCGTCGTGAAGAACGTGACGATCGCGCGGGCGACGGTGACGAAGAACTGCGCGACCGGCTCGGGGTTCTGGATCAAGAACCACGCGATGACGCAGAAGATGATCGCCATGAGGATGAACTTGGCGTAGCCAAGGATCGTTGCCATGAGTCATTCACCCCCTTTCCGCTGGTCAGAGAGGATGTCGACGGCGCACTGGGCGGTGAGCTTGCCCTTCGAGTAGCGCCGCATGATCGTGCGAGTCGACGGCAGCCCGTCCTCGCCCAGCGGCAGATCTCCCTTGGCCATGTCCGCCTCGATGACCGGGAGGAGCTGCAACGCTCCGGTCGCGGCCTTGCGTGGCGTGTCCTCGTCGACCGGGCCATCCAGCCGCAGCTCGGCGATGGTCGTGCCGACGACGTGCGCCAGCACGTACTGCAACGACACCGCGATCAGGACCAGCAGCGGAGCGATCAGGGACGCGGCGAACAACGCCGGCGCGTTCGTGCCGCCGATCTGCGTGGCACCGGCCGCGGCCAGACCGGTCGACCCGAACAGCAGGCCGATCTCGATCCACCCGATGCCCGTGATCTGGCGCGACCCGTCTTCGCTGGTCCGGGCCGGTGCGACCATGTGCAGGCGGCCGTGCTGCGCGGCGAACGACTGCAACAACACGATGATCATCAGCGGCACCGAGAACAGCGGCTCGACCGCGTAGAACAGCGGGTTCGGGTTCTCCCCGCCCAGTCCGTGCGCGACGGCGTAGGACGTGAACCCGATCCCGGCCGCGGCGACCAGGGCCAGTACCGCCGAATACGTGCGCCACCGGCGGTAGGCCGACGCCAGCGCCGCGTTCGGGTTCGTCAGACGCCGACGCCGACGCAGCGCTTTGCGCTGGTCCAGCGCCTCCTTGTCGTCCAGGGCGTCCATCTGGGCGTTCTGCTTGGCGGCCCGCTCCCGGCGTTCGGCCTCGGCGAGCCCGAGCGCTAGGCGAGCCTTGCGTTCCCGAGCGCGGATCGTTCGATTGACGCCGTGCTCGGCCTGGCGCTCGTCCGGGTCGACCACGTTGGCGAACAGCTCAGCATTCTCGGTCTCAAGCCGGTTGATCTCGCGCTTGCGCGCGGCCTCTGCACGGAGCTTCCGGACCTCGATGTCCTGTTCGGGTTCGACGTTGTCGCTGGTCTCGGCCGTTTTCGCGAGCTTGGCGCCAAACCTGGCCACGACGCCCTTGTCGAGGTCGTGGCCGTTGGTCGGCGCCTGCGTTGCGGTCACTGGCTCTGCTCCCTCCTGCCGTCAATCCCCCTGTCGTCAAGGGGGATTTACAATGACTGAGAGCGACAGTATGGTTACCCCCATTGCACTGTCAAGGGGGGTTGCAGATGAGTTGGATGGGATGGAGGATCGCTACATGCGAGACGAAATCGCCGATCTAGCTGCCATCGAAGACCGGTGGGTGCAGGCACGCCGGGCACATGCCCTGGTAGGAGACCTGAACGACGAGCTCACCGAAGTGGCACGGATTCGGCGCGAAGCGATCGAAGACCTCACCCAGAGGCCGAAGGTCAAGCCCAGTGACGTAGCGAGAGAGCTGGAAATCTCGCGGCAGCGCGTCCTCCAGATCACCCGGAGCGGACCGCGCCCGTCCAGGCGCTTCCTCGGGTCCGGCAACCACCTGACCATGATCGTCGGCGGAAAGCAGGAGGCGAACCCGAGCGTTCCCGGACCCGTCGTGTCTGCCGACGACCTGCGCGGATACCAACTACTGGTCGAGGTCGGGAAGGACCTCGGTTTCGAGGTGTCCTACGAGGTCGTCCAGCCGCCCGGCTTCCTGAACTTGAGCAGGGACAACTTGTTCGTCTGCTGCGGCCCGCGACTGTCACCGCTGATCGAGCAGAGCCTGTCCAGCGACTCGGCGATCCGGTTCGATCAGGACGACCAGGGCTGGTACCTGCACGATCGCGTCCAGGACCAGGTGTACCGCTCCCCCATGGACGAGGGCGAGAACGTCGACTACGGCTACGTCGCCAGGTTGCCCAGGATCGACGGCAACGGTGTGTATCTCTACAGCGCAGGCATCCACGCACCCGGCGTGACCGGCGGTGTGTCCTACGTGCTCTCCAACCTCGACGAGCTGTACCAGTCCGTGCGCATGGACCGGTTCTCGTGCCTCGTGCGCTGCGAATTCGACCCGGAGACCCGCGTGATCACAAGTTCCGAGCGCATCACCGACCTCTACCGCCCCGACCAGGGGGTGGAGGCGTGACCACAACAGCCATGGCCACCCGCCCCGGCAACCCGGACCGCGACAACGAGGACTGGACCGACTCCGACCCCGACAACGGTGTCGCCGTCGTGCTCGACGGCGTCTCCGCGCCCGTCGACACCGGCTGCGAACACGGCGTCGCCTGGTACGTGAACCAGCTCGGACCAGCACTGATGCAGAGCGCCGCCGACCCCGGAACGAGCCTCGCCACGGCACTGGCCGACGCCATCGACCACGTCGCCGACCTCCACCCCGGCTGCCAGCTCGACAACCCGGCCACCCCCGCGGCCGCCGTCGGCATCGCCCGCCAACGCGGCAACTGGCTCGACTGGCTCGTGCTCGCCGACATCACCCTCGTGCTGCACCGCACCGACCGGGTCGACGTCGTCTCCGACCACCGCGTGGACCACGCGCTCGATCCGAACCTGCTCAACGCCGCCCTGGCGGCCACGCTCGGCACCGACGAGCACGCCGCCGCGGTGGCAGACATGGCCTCCGACCAGCTCAAACGCCGCAACGTCCACGGTGGCTACTGGGTCGCCAGCTCCGACCGCACCGTCGCGCGCTACGCCCTCACCGGCCGCGTCCGCGCCGACCAGGTCCACAGCGCGACCCTCATGAGCGACGGCGCCAGCTGCCTGGTGAACACCTACAACGCCGCCACCTGGGACGACGTCGTGACGATCGTGGAACGCGACGGGCCTGACGCCCTGATCAACCACGTTCGCGACGTCGAGGCCGCCGACCCGGACGGAACACGGTGGCCCAGATTCAAGCCCAGCGACGACGCCGCGGTGAACTGCCTGCGACCCCACGACACGGAGGACGACGTGACCAGCGACTGCATACCGACCCCGCGCACGCACTGGAAGGCGTTCGCCTACGAGATCGAGCCCGGCATCCGAGTGCGGTCCCGCGGCAGCGACAGGCTCGTGGCCAGCGCCGCGACCAGCGACGACGGGAACATCGAAGTGCTGTTCGCTGACGACGGACCGCCCCGCGTGCTCCGGCGCAACCAGATGGTGAGCGTGGTCGTCGACGGCGGAGCTCCGAACCGCGACTGACCCAGACGAAAAAGGCCCCGTGAGGCTTCCACGGCCAAGCGAACACCTCACGGGGCACTACTCCCGGATGAAGGAGAGCAGTACCAGTGTCCCCCATGCACAGGGCCGACGTCTGCCGTCGGTGCGGCAGACGTTTCACGAATCACCATCGACACCACGGCCGCGGCCTCGACAACGCCTGTTGGACAGCCGCCGTCGCACGTGGCGAACTCGACCAATATCCGCAGGTCCGGCGCCGAATCGACCCCGACGAGCTGGACAAACTTGAGTCCCAGCAGCTCGACACAGCGACGATCGCGCTCCGCCTCGGCTTCACCACCACGGCGATCCGTCAGCGCCGCTCCAGGAGGCGCAGGGCCAGCCAATGATGGGCAGCAACCACGCGCTGTCCGGACTCGCCGCAGGGCTCGCCCTCGCCCCCGCCGTCGGGCTCACCGAGCCGACGCAGGTCATCCCGTTCTCGCTGAACGTCGCCGGCTACGCCGTGTTCCCCGATCTCGACCACCCATCGTCTTCGGCCACACGCGTGCTCGGCTGGGTCGGCGAGAAGGTCTCGAACACGCTCCGCGCCACCTCCGCGTGGGTCTACGAGCGCACGAAGGGCAGCCGCGATGAACCCACTGGGGTTCACCGGCACCTGTCGCACACCTGGATATTTGCGCTGGTCGTGGGCGGAATCGCCACCGGACTCACGTTCATCACGCCGTGGGCCGCGCTCGCCGTATACCTCGTCGGCGCGATCCTGGCCGCCGACCGGCTCGGCGACTGGGTCGCCGTCCCCGCGGCCGGCGGCGCCGCGGCCGCCGGCATGGTGATGCTGGACGACCCGACCGCGCTCAGCTGGCAACTCGGCGCCGCCGTCGCCGCGGGGTGCATCGTGCACACGCTCGGCGATGCGCTCACCGTCTCCGGCTGCCCATTCCTGTTCGGCCTGCTGCCGTTCGAGATCCGCGGCGAGACCTGGTGGGAGATCCGCCTGCTCGGCCCGCTGTCGTTCCGCACGAACTCCCCGACCGAGCATCGCGTGGTGCGCCCGTTGCTGCTGGTCGCGACCGTCGTAGCGGCCTGGCCGGTCCTGCTCTCCCCGTTCCTCTCCCCCGTCCTCCAGGCATTCACGGAGATGTCCGCATGAACGACCACAGCTGGCGCACCCTCGCCGACCCGATGCCCGAGGTGTACAGCCCAGAACAGCGGGCCGCGATCGTGCAGGAGCTCCGCACCATCGCTATCGCCGCCCGCGAGGAAGCGAACCTGTACCGGGTCGCGCTCGACACCAGGGCGCTGCTGCTCATCACGGAGCTGAGCGAGTTCGCCGACCGGCTCATGCGGCGAGCCGCATGGTATGAACACCACATACCGACATATGAATAACGCCATATACACAGATGCCCAGAACAGCGCATGTCGGGATCACTCCCGATCGCGTGTTCTGGGCATCTTGTGGTGCTGAAAGCTTCGGATGACGAAGCCGCTATATCTGGTAACCGTTCGGTCTGGTGATCTGGCTTGTGCAGGTCAGAGCAGTCGGCCGTCCTTGAGCATGGCGTCGTACTCCTCCTGGGTCTGCGGCACGGTGACACCCTCGCCGTCGAAGAAGTTCACCAGCGCTTGAGCGACTACGTCCTGGATGTCCATGTCGTTCTGCGCTGCGTAGGTGCGCACGATCCGCTTGAGCACGACGGGCATGTTGCAGTTGAACGAGCGCCACTCGAACGGATCGAGCTTCTTGTTCGTGCGCTTCCGGCGCCGCGGGAACCGCAGGACGTTCTCAGCGTCGCCGCTGGTCGGGGGCTGCTCTGCCGGTTCGGGTTCCTGCTGTGCCTGCTGGGCAGGAGCTGGTTCCGGCAGGGGAGCGGTGGCAGGTGTTTCCGGGTCGTCGCGCCAGGACCGGCCGGTGGCCAGCGGGCTCGGTTTCCGGTCGGCAGCCATCAAAGCGTCACCTCCGAGCGGGCCATGATGCGGTCGATGGCCCAGCCGTAGACCTCACCGGCCAGCACGCGCAGGCGAGCGTCCTTCGACTCGTCCAGCCCGACACCCGCGTTGATCTCCGTCTTGATCTTGTTCCACAACGGCACCACCTTCGAGGTGTCCTCGGCCGACGCCCACACCTCGGCGTCCGGGAAGTGGCCGGCGATGTCGCCGAGCTTGTCCCTCTCGTCGCTGGTGCCGCGCCACTTCGAGATCAGCACGCCGGACCAGGCCAGCGACTTGTTGTTGTAGGAGCGGACCTGTTCGACCGTGTCCCGCAGCAGGGCCAGGCCCTGGGTGGACCACCTGTCGGCCTCCATCACCACGAGGACCTGTTCGTCATCGTGCGCAGCCAGCGCGTTGACCAGCAGATATCCCAACGCCGGGGCGTTGTCGATCAGGATCAGGTCGAAGTCGGCGATCACGGGGGCCAGTGCCTCGCGCAGGCGGTACTCGCGGCCGTGCTGGGCGGCGCCGATGCGGTTCTGCGCGGTGATGAGCGTGTTCTCGTTGGTCACCGGGGCAAGCCACGTCCGGTCCCAGATCGTGTCGACGATGACGTCCTCGATGGAGATCGCGCCCTCCGGCACGATCGTGTCCGCGATCGAGACGGACGTGGGGGAGAGCGTTTCGACGCTGAGCGCGTCGGTGGTGTTGGCCTGCGGGTCCAGGTCTACGACCAGCGTTTTCAGGCCCTTAACGGCCGCTGCGCGGGCGAGGTTGATGATGCTCGTGGTTTTGCCGACGCCGCCCTTCTGCATGGCGGCCGCGACGACGCGTGCCTGATTTTCAGGCATGGCAGGTCACTTCCCTTCTTGAGTTGGTGGGCATCTGGTGTGCGTCTCATCTTGCCGTCTGGCGGCCGTGATCACGAGATGACCCCTGTGCGTAGAACCCCAGATGTTGAATGTTCACCACTTCGGCCTATGGCGAGAAATGCTCATCTTTCGATACGAATGCCGTGACCTGCACGTAAGTACCAATATGAAAATCTTGTCATCTTGCTATCTGGTTACTGCTGGTCAGCTCGCGGGGAAGAGGTTCACACGATCCGGCGGCGCGCCGGTGCGAACACCCAATCGGGTGGTTTAGCGGTTCTAGTGTGGCGTTCGTGGACGAGATGACATGGATGACGTTGGTGCTCGCGGTCGGCACGGCCGCGCGCATCACGAGGCTGATCACCACCGACACGATCACCGAGAGCCTGCGTCATGCCGTCCTGTTCAGTCGGCAGCAGCGCACCGCGCTCGCCGCCGGTCAGCCCGCGCCACCCGCGGCACGGCCGCGAGTCGCGAAGGTTCGAGCCATGCTCTACAAGCTCGTGACCTGCGACTGGTGCGCCGGGTTCTGGGTCAGCGTGGCCGTCGCACCACTCGTGCTCTACGCCGACACGTCGTCGCCGTGGTTCATCATCCCGGCGACCGCGCTGACCCTCAGCTACGCCGTCGGGCTGCTCGCCAGTACCGAAGCCACGTAGCCCACCTGCTGATCTGCGGGTTGGCCGTAACTCACCCCTTCTGGACGGCCAGCCCGCAGCTCAGTAGCTCTCCAGCCCCCTGCACGTGCACGAAGCGCGACAAGGGGGAGACCCGCACAGCGAAAGGCACGCAATGACCGTTACCTCATCACCAGCCAACGAACACGAGTCGACGATCTACCTGGCCGACCTCGCCGCGGTAATCGCGCTCGACTCCATCGGCCGGTCGCTGACCCGGACGTTGCCACGGTCGGAACGGCACCCGATGTCGCGTGTGCGCTGCACCGACACGTGGGATCGACACCGACTGTTCAACGTGCCCGAGGAGCAGGTGGACCGGCTGCTGGAGACATCAGTTCGGCCGCTGGACCACGTGATGCCGCCCGATCACTGCCTCCGCACGTCCGTCGAGGAGTACGTCCGCACCCTGGTGCGGACCAGACGGAGACACCAGCGCAGCGACCTCGTCGAACACCTCACCCGGTCTGGCTGTCTCGCCGACGAGTGAATCACCGCTACGATCGGCCGCGACGCGTTGAACGTGCCGTCTGGCGGATCGTGGCCGGGCACCCCTGGACCCCCGGTGGTGTGCTGTGCCCGATCAGGCCGACGATCCGTGGCTGCCGAAGCGGCGCCGCGGCCGTATGCGGCTGATCCGCGCTGAACAGGCCATGAGCAGGGCCGCGCGGGCGGCGATGTCGAAGTTCCTCGACGCCGCCCGCGCGGCCATCCTCGGCGACACCACCCGCGCCGACGCCGGACCCGCCGACCTGCCCCCGAACGTCGACGTGTGGCCCGACCAGGCCGTGTGGAACGACGCGCTCGCGACGTGGATCGTCCCGGCCTCCGGCCAGATCTACTCCGACGGCTACTGGCAGGCCATGCCCGACGGCGCCCGCGACGAGCCGCGGCTGTCCGACCAGGACTACGTCGACGCGCACATGCGCGACACCACCGAACGTCTCACCGGCGCAACGTGGCCCGACGAGGTGTACGAAGCCGTGCGCCGCGAAGTCGCCGACGGCCGCGACCAGCGCGAATCCATCCCCGAAGTCCGCAAACGCATCGCGAAGGTGCTGACGCTGCGGCACTGGGCC
Source organism: Prauserella sediminis (assembly GCF_014195435.1). Lineage (NCBI taxonomy): Bacteria > Bacillati > Actinomycetota > Actinomycetes > Pseudonocardiales > Pseudonocardiaceae > Prauserella > Prauserella sediminis. The sequence continues at coordinate 59,903 of NZ_JACIBS010000009.1, forward strand.
GGCTCCGCTGAGGTGATCTCGCGAACGGAGTCCATCGCCGCGCTCAACGCCGGCCACCACCAGGCCGGCAAACGTCGCCAGGAGGTGTTCGGCGAACGCCTCTTCAAGCAGTGGATCGCCACGAGCGACGGCCGCACCCGCGACACCCACCGGGCCGCGAACGGCACCGTCGTGGCCTCCGACGACCTGTTCGTCATCGGCTCGTCCCGGCTGCGCTACCCACACGACCCTCGAGGCCCGGCCTCCGAAACCGTCCAGTGCCGCTGCGTCCTGAACTGGGTCGACGAAACCGAGGTCGACCCCGAACAGATCCGCGACCAGCAGTTCGACCCGATCCAGACCGACAACCAGGGGAGGCCCGTCGTGGACACCACCGACGACCTGACCGCCACCGCCGCGCCCGAAGAAGTCGCCGACACCGCGGCCGCGGCGGACACGAGCACACCGGACGACCAGCCCGTAGTCGCCGACGGCGGACCGGGATGGGCCGACGCCGTCATCGCGTCCACCCCCGAACTGCCGCCAGGGGAGTGGTTCACCGACCCTGGACTGGACCAGTACGTCCGCGGCATCCGCATCACCGACGAGGGCCGGGTGTTCGGCCACATCGCCCCGTGGGACGTCGACCACGAGTCCATGCCCGGCATCACCGCGCCCCGCCACGGCACCGCCGCCGCCTACGCCAAGTTCCACCGGCACCCGGTGATGACCGCCGACGGCGGCCGCGTGCTGACCGGGCCGCTCGCCACCGCCCGCCTCGGCGAACCCAAGGGGCATGCCGAGCTGACCGTGACGCTCCCCGACGTCATGGACCACTACGACGACCCGAGCTTCGTCGCCGCCGACGTCGTGGCCGGCGAAGACGAACACGGCATCTGGTGTGCCGGCGCGCTCCGCCCCGGCGTGACGCCGTTTCAGGTGCACATGCTGTCCCGCTACTCGATCTCCGGTGACTGGCGGAACGGCGAGCTGGTCGCGGCCTGCTCGGTCACGACGCCCGGCTTCAACAAGCCGAGCGCCGAGGCGATCGCGGCCGCGGCCGCGGGCGACCCGTCAGGCGTGGGACAGCGCACCGCGCTGCCGTTCGAGGACCGGCCGCGGGCACAAGTCGCCGCCGACGGTCACGTGTCCGCGCTGGTCGCGGCCGGAATCGGCCACCCCGGCGACCCCGCACCGCCACCGGTCGACGGGTGGCGGCTGTACCGCGAGTTCCGGGCGGCCGAAGCCGCCGACAAGCGCATCACTGCCGCCCGACGGCGGTTGTCCAACCCCAGAGCTCTCGCCGCAGCCGCGCGAGTGAGGAAGGAGCAGTAAGCCATGGCCTGCAAGAACTGCGGAGGCAAGAAGTCCGGGGCGTCCCGCCCGCCCGCGATGACCGGCGCGGCCACCGCCCAGACCAGCGCCGACGGCCCGACCTACCGCGTCGTGCTCGCCAACGGCGCGACGATCACCGCCCGCTCCCACTGGGACGCGGTGCAGAAGCAAGCGATGTACGGCGGAGCTATCGAAGAGGTCAAGTGAGCCGCCGATCCCAGAACGTCCCGCAAGGACGGCTCCGCACGCTGATCGGTCAGCGAGTCCGCGGAGCAATCACCCAGTTGAGAGAGAGGAACCCCATGACCGCTCCCGCCCCGCAGAAGTACGAGGTCAGCGACATCAACGGCGAGACCTACGTGTGGTCCGGTGTGGATCCGTCGACGGTCCCGTTCGGCGTGTTCACGTGGGGCGACGGCCGCACCGGCACCGACATCGTGTGGCTGCACTGCGACGACCACTCGTTCGTCAACAGCTCGCAGGTGGTGTCTCTCAAGCCCATCAGCGACGACGACGCCCAGCAGACCCAGCAGTAGACGACCGAACGCCGACACGAGCGGAATCCCCATCTGCACAGAGTCGGCTCGCTGAGATACCCTCTCGACAAGCGTTGCCTCTGCCCAGGCATGAGGGCGAGCGACGTAGTTCAGTAGCACGTCTGGCGAATCGTGGCCGGTGCACAACCGCTCGTGTTGTGTGGAGGCCCACGGTGGATCACCTGACAGACCTGCTCAATCACGCCACCAGCGCGGAATCCGACGCCGGGCAGCAGCGCGTCCAAGAACTCATCGCGAAACTGCGCGAGATCCAGGACGTCGACCTGTCCGAGCTGGAAACCGCGGCCACTGGCCGTTTCGAGGAGCTGTACGCCGAGGGCGAGTACGCGCCCGACCAGGTCAGCACCCTCGAAGCGTTGGCGGACGTGACCGACGCCGTACGCACGCTCGATCAGGAGCGAAAGCAGGCACGGGACGAGCAGGACCGTCGGGTGGGTGCGCTCGCAGACCGCGTGCGCACCACCACCGATGAGGCCGAGTCCGAACAGGACACCACCAACGCTGAGAGCACCGACGACGACGGCGCTGCCCCGACTGAGGAGGGAGGCGCCGCCGCACCACCGGCCCAGCCGACCCTCGACAGCACGCAGCAGGACGCCGACAGCGGCACCGACGGGACCGAGGGCACCACACCTCAGATCCCCGAACAGACCGCCCGCGAGACGAGCACAGAGTCGGACAATCAGCCGATCGCGGCGTCCGACTCGACGCAGCGACCGAGCACGGCTTCGGCACTCAACTCAGCTCGCAGCAACAGCCCGGCCAAACAGGAGAAGAAGACGATGCTCACCTACAGCATCACCGCTGCCGCTGAGGTCCCGGACATGCCTTTCGGGAAGGCGCTCACCACGTCGGAGATGGCCGAAGCCGCGCTCGCTCGTTACGCAACGTTCCCCGAGGGGCAGCCGACGAACGGGCCGATCAAGGCGAACGTCGCCCGCATCACCCGCACCTTCTCGGCCGACGCGTCCACGACCGGGTCGGAAATGGCCGACGCGCAGATCATCGACAAGCTCGCCGACGAGACACGCCTGCCCGGCGGTTCGCTCGTCGCGGCCGCCAACACGGCACTGACCGCCGCCGACCAGGCCCCGAGCGTCGTCAACGACATCTGGTGCAGTCCATCCGAAGTGGACTGGAATTTGTGCCCGCAGATGGCCACCACCGCCGGCATCCTGGACCTGCCCACCGCAGGTCTGCCCCGCCGCGGCGGCATCCGCTACCCGATCTGGGACCAGTACCCCGAGCAGCCCGACGCGTGGCGCGGCACCGTCATCGACTACCCGGAGGCCGACCCCGCGCCGGACAACTCGATCGCGAACCCGAACTACTTCCACTCGGACGGCCCCGGCGGCACGGCCAACCTCAAAACCTGTATCTCCGGGCCGTGCGTCAGCTGGGCAGAAGAGCGCATGTCGCTGGCCTACCTGTGCGTGACCAGCGACATTCTGCGCGACCGCACGTTCCCAGAGCTCACCGAACGGTTCATCTCGGACGTGCTGATCCACCACCAGCACTACCTGAACTCGCACTGGATTCAGCGGATCTACAACCGCTCCGACGAGCTGCCCGCGTTCGACGTCGCCAACGCCCTCGGCTCGTCCGCCGAGGCCGTGCTCGACCGCATTCCGCTGCTGGTCACCTGGTTCCGCAACGCCTACCGCATGTCCGACACCCAGACGCTCGAGATCGTCGCGCCGGTGTGGTTCCGCGAATTCCTCAAGCGCGACATCGAGCGCAAGAGCAACCGGCCGCACGGATCGGTGTCCAACGCCGAGGTGCAGGCCCTGTTCGCCGGGTACGCCTCGCGCGTGCAGTGGGTCTACGACTGGCAGGACCTCCCCAGCACCGCCGGCGCGGGCAACGCATCCGGCAAGGTCATGCCGGACTGGTCCGCCGACACGGGCAACGGCGGCTGGCCGAACGGCGTCGAGATGATCGCCTACCCAGCCGGGTCGTGGGTGCTGTTCCAGGGCAACATCCTGAACCTGGGCGTGCAGTACGACTACACGCTGCTCCGCGAGAACCGCTACTCGGCGATGTTCAGCGAGGACGCGTGGATGCTGCTGAACCGCTGCAACCGCTCGTTCCGACTGCGCCTGACCAACCTCTGCGCGAACGGCTCTGTCGGCCCGTCCCTGGCCGCCTGCCCGCCCGCCACGACCGAGCCCGCGCCCGCAGGCGACGGCTCGACCACGGGCTGACGACGGGACTGATGACCGGTTGGGCGAGACCAGCAGAGAGGGGTGAACGTTGACAGCGCCAGCGCCCGCGATCGTCCCGCGAATGCTGGTCCCGTCGCCGGAGGCGCCGGTTCCGCAGCGCTTCGGACTGCTCAGCACCGCCAGCGTCGTCGAAGGTGTCGACACGCACGAGCTGAACGGGATCGAGTACCTGGCGGTGTGCTCGACCCAGGTCGACCCGTACCCGGTAGGGCCGTGCCCACCGGAAACACGGCCGACCAAGCAGCCAGGGCAGACCATCAGCGGGTTCGCCGCCAGCCCGTTCGGCCTGTACGCCGCCGACGAGTGCACCCTCGGCCGCGACGAAACCGAGGCCCGTGGACAGCTGCGGCAGCGGCTCCTGCTCGGCGAGCAGGCAGCCGTGGAGCGCGTCATCTACGACGGCCGGTTCGGCGGCACCGGCGATGTCGTCGTGTCGCCGAACCTGCGTCAGCAGGCGCACGTCATCGAAACGCCCGCCGCTGGCGCGGATCCGGCCGACGCCGTGGGAGCTCTCGAGCACTGGCTGGCCAGCACCTACGGCGGAGCGGGCGTGATCCACGCGCCGCGGTGGATGGCGCCGCAGCTGCACAAGGCGGGCGCTGTCACCTCGGTGAGCGGGCCGCGCGCCACCACGCTGCTCGGCTCGTCGGTCGTGTTCGGCACCGGCTACGACGGCTCCCCACCCGTGCAAGAGCCGGCGTTGGACGACACGCACCCGTGGCTGTACATCACGCCGCCCATCACGATCCGCCGGTCGAACATCATCGAGCCCGCCTCGTGGACCACCGGCGCGTTCGACCGTCAGCAGAACCGCGGCCTTCTACTCGCTGAGCGCATCTACGTCGTGGACTGGCCGTGCAGCGTGGCCGCGGTCAAGACCAACTCGACGATGTTCGAACCGACCGCCCAAATCGAGGAGGCGCCGCTGTGA
>NZ_JACIBS010000010.1:0-66598 GCF_014195435.1 Prauserella sediminis
ACACGGACGTCGGATCCTCAGGCGTCCTCGGAGGTCCACTCGTCCCACGACATCTGCCACACACTCCAGCCGTCGGTCGGTTCGAGTGTTTGCCCACCCGCGTTCCGCACGGTGATCAGATCACCGGGTTTCGAGTTCTTCATCAGCCACGCGGCGTTCTCCGTGGACAGGTTGATGCACCCGTGACTGGTGTTGGTATTGCCCTGATACCCCACCGACCACGGCGCCGAATGGTAGAAGATGCCCGAGTACGACATCCGAGTCGCGTACTCGACCCACAGCCGGTAGCCGTCACCGCTGTCGGTCGGCACGCCGTAGGTGCTGGAATCCATCGTGTAGCCGTTGTGCTCGCTCATCACCGTGTAGGTGCCGTTCGGTGTCGGCGAGGACGGCTTGCCCATCGAGATCGGCATTCGCCTGACCCGTTCGTCGTCGACGAACACGGACATGTGATGCGACTTCCCGTCCGCGATCGCGGTGACCTTGCGGCCGATCTCCAGCGAGGCCTGCTGATCCTCGGCTCCGTAGAGGCCACCGCCGAGCGGTTTGCCGTAGATCGCCGCATCGACGGTGACTTTCGTACCGGGCTCCCAGTACGCCTTCGGCCGCCACGTCACCTCGGAGTCACTGCGCCAGCGGAACGCACCCTCGGTGTCGTTGTCGGTGCGGACGCGCAACGCCCGCTCGGCGAGCTTGCGGTCGGGGACGTCGGTGCTGAACGTGAACACCAGCGGCATACCGACGCCGACCTTCTGGCCCTCCTGCACGTTGAGGTAGACCTCGGCCTGCCCCTGTGGGACGAGCGTGGTGAACGTCGCCTTCTCCGTGACGGTCTCGCCGTCGTCCCCCTCGGCGGTCGCCTTCAGCGTGTAGGTCTTGCCGTACCCGAGCGGTTCGGACGCCCGCCACGCGGTGTCCTGCTGTGTCGTGCCGCCGTCGACGACGGTGCCGTCCTCACCCACGAGGGAGGCCTCGGTGATCGTGCCGTGCTGCACCGTGGCCGTGAACGCGCGGCCGGGCGCGACGTCGTCGGCTCCCTGTCTCACCGACAGGTCCAGCTCGGCAGGCTGCGCTGGCCGCGTCGTGTCCCCGGAACCATCCCCACCGCCACTCGCGCCGCGTTCCTGTGCCGTCGACGTGCATCCCGCGGCGAGCACGCCCCCGACGATCATGATCGTTGCCAGCCGCGCCCAGCTGCCCGGTGCGGCCATCCCCCAACGCCCCATCGACAACCTTTCAGTTGACGTTGTCAGTCCTTCGTGCGAATACCGCCAGTCTGCCGGATCACACCCCGTGTGCAGGGCGGAGTTAATAGGAGTGAGACGTACGAGCACCCCGATTCGTTGCGTCGTCTGCTGGTGCCGTCACTTCCACCTCCGCCCCAGCGCCGACGTGCGATGATGCGGAACCGGAGGGGGGTCGTTCGGGGCCGGTACACACCGTGCTAATCTTTTTCCCGTCGCAAGGGAGACCGAGGACGCCGCGCCGGACAGGCCGAAGCGACCGGGTTTTCATTCGCGTGACGCGCCGTTAGCTCAATAGGCAGAGCAGCTGGCTCTTAACCAGCGGGTTCGGGGTTCGAGTCCCTGACGGCGCACCACAGCCCCAGGCCATCGGTCTGGGGCTCTTCTTCATTCCGGCCCGTTTCTTTCAGGCCCCTTCTCCGTTCGGGTCGAAGTCACTATCGGTTCGAACGAAGCCACTCCGCGTTCGCCGCCGGTCCGGCGCGAGCCGATGCGCACCCTCCCAAGCCCGCGATCGAAACGCGGCACCCCGACCCGCCAGCCCGCCGTAGTACGCGTGTCTGCAGCGGGGGCCGACGGACCGAACGTGGTACAGACCACTCGACCGAACGACGGGCCACGCCGGACCGCAGTAACCCACCGAACGCGAGTCACCCCGTGCACCGCAGCATGCGGCACCGACAGCGAGGCGCGCGATCCCATGTCGCGCCGTGGGATCGCGCGCCTCGCCCCAGGTGGGCACCGTGTCCGTGCCGTGCCGGCACACGCAGGTCGGCACGTGCCGGAACGGTGCGTCAGACCGGCGCGCCCTCCTTGACGTTCTCCTCGCTCGCTCTGGCACCCGTGTCCGTCAACAGCGGCGGCGCACTCGGAGCGTCGAGCACCTCGTCGTCGAGCAGCCCCTCGGTGCGAGCGACCACGGTCGGCACCGCGATCTGGCCCGCGACGTTGGTCGCCGTGCGCATCATGTCCATGATCGGGTTCACCGAGTAGATCAGCGCGATGCCCGTGGCGACCTGCGCCGGGTCGAGCCCGATGACCGTCCCGGTGAGCGTCAGCGCGGTGAGCCAGCCCGTGGTGCCCGCCGTGGCGAGCGCGCCGAACACGGCCACCACGACGATGCCGAGGTACTGCCCGACACTCAGCGAAACCCCGGAGATGTTGGCGATGAAGATCGCGCCGATGGCGGGAAAGACCGCAGCGCAACCATCCATTTTGGTCGCACTCGCGAGCGGCGTCGCGAAGGCTGCGTAGCCGGGGTCGACACCCAGATTCACCGTCGTCTGCCGCGTCAACGGCAGCGTCGCACCCGACGACTGCGACACGAACGCGAATTGGATCGCCGTCCACGCCTTACCGAAGAAGCGTCCCGGGCTCACCCTCGCCACCAGACGGAGCAACGTGGGGTAGACGACGAACATGACCAGTCCACTGCCGACGTACACGGCCACCGTCATCGACAGCAGCGGCCGGAACAGCGAATCGCCGTACTCGGCCACAGCGGAGCCGATGAGACCGAGAATGCCCAGCGGAGCCAGCCGCACGATCCAGCCGAGGTACCGCTGGATGATCTCGAACACGCTCGTGACGACGTCGATGAACGGCGCGGCGCGCTCGCCCAGACTGTAGGCAGCGGCGCCGATCACCAGCGCCAGGAACAGCACCTGGAGCGTCTGCCCGTCGGCGAACGCGGCGACGAAGTTGTCCGGCACGATGCCGTCGAGGAACGCCGTCCACGAACCCCACTCCCCGACGCTGCCGGCGGCCTTCTCGGCGTTCTCGGCCGTGGCCTCGACCCCGCCGAGACCACCGCTGCCCGGGTTGAACAGCAGGCCCACTCCGATGCCGATCAGTACGGCGATCAGGGACGTCGTCGCGAACCACGCGACCGTCTTCCCGCCGAGCCGCGCCGCGGTGCGCCCGCCGCCGAGTCCGCGGAGGCTGTTGATACCGACGATGATCGCGGTGAACACCAGCGGCACCACCGCGATCTGCAGCAGGGTGGTGAACACCGAACCGATGTGGTCCAGCACCTCGGCGAGCCAGGTCGTCCCTGTGACGCGGGCCAACGCGCCCAGCCCGGCACCGAGGAGGAGAGAACCGATGACCGCGGACGCGAAGACCGCGGGTTTCGTATACACGCGCAGCAAGGACACGAAGCCGCTCCGAAGACGGGGTTGCCGATAGATCCGGTATCGACAACACGGCGGGCCCCCGCCGTCTTCCTCGTCCCAGATCGTGGAACCCGGCCGGTCCGGCGGCCCTACCTCGGCTGGGACGATGGCAGGTGTGACGACGCCCGAACGCCGACCGGCCCGCCGCGCACCCGACGGCAGCGGTTGGCGCACCCGCGCGAATCTGGTCGTGCCGGTCCTGCTCAGCCTGTTCGGGCTCTCGATGGTGGTCTGCGCCGCGCTGCCCGTGATCGGCGCGCCGCCGGGCGCCCGTGTCCTGCTCGCCGGGTTCGGCGCCGTCCTCCTGCTGCTGGCCTGGCCGAACGGCCGCCGCGGCAGGCGCGCACCGTATCCGACGATCCACGACGGCGTTGCTGCCACGGCCGTCCCTCGGCGGGGCATCCGGCTGTCCTCGGCGATGGCGACGCTCGTGCTGGGAGTGACGCTCGTCGTCGCGGCCGTCGGCTCCTGGCGGGTCGACGGCGAAGCGGAACCCGTGATGGCCGTGCTCGGCGGGCTCGTCACTCTCGCCGGTGCCGCCACGGCCTTCCATCCGCGCGCCCGCAGGCCCGCGCCGCTCCTGGTCACCGCTCAAGGGCTCGCCGTACCCGACGTGGACGGGTACGGCGAGACACCGTGGCCCGACATCGCCTCGATCGACCGCGGTTGGACGTTCGTCGGGAGGCGGTGGACGTTCCCGCGCCACTACCGCAACCACATCGCGGTGACCGGCCGCGACGGCGCGTGCCTGGCGTTGCTGCCGATCGAACGGTTCGCCGGCGATCCCGCGGCGGTGCTCGCCCTCCTGCGGTCCCACCATGCCGAGCACGCGAGCGAGGCGACCTGACCACCGGCCGGACGCCGTCATCGGTGGCGGAGGCGCACGGCCAGCTGGAGTTCCAGCAACAGCCGGTCCGAAGGGTCGCGCAGGTCCAGCCCCGTCAGCTGTTCCACGCGGCGCAGGCGGTACCGCAGCGTGTTCGGATGAACCCGCACGCGTTCGGCCGCGCTGCGGACGTCGCCGTGGCAGGCCAGGAACGCCGCGGCGCTCGCGCGCAGCTCGGTGCCGTGGCGGTCGTCGTACTCGCCCAACGCGTCGACCCGCGGGTCGTGCATCTCCGGACGCGAGCCGACCATGTCGAGGATCTCGCCCAGCAGCACCGCGGTCCGGGATTCGGCGAGCGTCGTCACCCGCCCCTGCGGCGGGGTGTCGGCGGTGCCGTCCAGGACCCGATCCACCTCGGCACGTGCCGCCGCGACGTCCCCGAGCCGGGCGACCCCGCCCGCGATCGCCGCGCGCAACACCACCGACCGCGTCTCCTCGAGCGCCCCGACCAGCTGCCGCGCCCACGCCGCGACCGCCTGCTGCGAGCTGTACCCGGGAAGCAGGACGTAGGCACGGTCGCCGAGCATCGTCGTCACCGAGTCACGGCGGAAGGCGCTCGCGTGCAGCCGCAGCACGCTGCCGGTCCGGCCGAGACGTCCCGGCTCCGAGGCCGCGAACCCGATCACCGCGACCGGACCGGCCGACGGCAGGTTCAGCGCACCCGCCAGTGACGGCACGTCCACGCCCTCGCCGTGCAGCCCGAACAGCCGCTGGATGAGCATCTCCTCCGTGGACGGCGCGTTGTGGGTGCGCACGATGATCCGTGCCGCGATCGCCGCGGCGCCCCGCAGCACGTCCGCGGCATCCGGCGAGAACGGCTGCTCACCCTGCTGCAGCCAGATCGATCCCAGCGTGCGCCCGGTCTCCCCGTCATCAGCCGGTTCACGGATACCGACGACCAGCCGTCGTTTCGTGCCGAGCTCGGCGTGCTCGGGCACGTCGACGACCTCGTCGCCGGTGCGCAGCCGGTCGTAGACGCCCCATCGGTGCAGCACCCGCAGGTAGTCGCGCGGGCCTTCCCTCCCGAGGATCGACAGGGTGCGTAGTTCGTCGGCGGTCTCGTCGGACGGCGAGTGGGCCAGCACCCGCGAGGCGGCGTCCTCGATCGACACCATGCCGCCCGCGTTGCGCGCGACGCTCTGTGCCAGGTCGAACAGGTCCGTGTCGGCGGCGAGCAGGTCGGGGTCGGCGGGTGCGGTGGGTTGCCGGTGGCTGCGGTCGAGCATGCGCTGTACCCGCGGGAAGACGTGGTCCCAGCGCGCCCGAGGATGCACCTCGACGAACGCCACCCCTGCGCTCCGGGCCGCCTCGTGCACCTCCGGCGACGCCGTCTTCGACAGCACGGCTCGGGGCCGCAGACTCGCCGGCCTCCCGGTCAGCGCGGCGAAGTACGCCAGCTCCTCGTCATCGCGCACCCCCACGTGCACGCACACGTCGGGGGCGGAGGTCTTCTCCTCCGCCGGCCCGCCATCGGCGAGCTCCGCGCCGTCGACGAGCGCCACCGAGGAGACCACCGCGGACGGATCGCCCACGACCGCGCCCACGACGGCGGTGTCGAGGGCGTCGACGAGTTCGCGCAGCGTGCTCGCGCGACCGCTGTCGGCCATCGGATACCTCCCTCACGCGGTCGTTGTCCGATTGGACGAAGTATTCCCGCTCGCTTTGTCCGATCGGCTCAGTTTACGGATGCTCACGCGCTGCTTCACTACCCACGTGTGCGAACCCGCTCGCACGTCCGCGAAGGAGGTCTCGAGGTCCATGGACGGCATCACCAACGTTCCGCAGCCGGCGAACGAACCGGTCAACTCGTACGCGCCCGGCACACCCGAACGCGCCCGGCTGGAGGCGAAGCTGGCCGAGCTGGACGCGAACCCCACCGAGGTCCACCACGTCATCGGCGGCGAGCATCGCCGCAGCGCGACGACCGTGCAGAACGTGGTGCAGCCACACAAGCACGCCTCCGTGCTCGGCACGTTCACGCACGCCACGCGGCAGGACGTCAGCGACGCCGTCGAGGCGGCCGATGCCGCGGCGCCCGCATGGGCGGCCATGCCGTTCGACGAGCGGGCCGCGATCTTCCTGCGCGCCGCCGACCTGCTGTCCGGTCCGTGGCGCGAGACCATCGCCGCCGCGACGATGCTGGGCCAGTCGAAGACCGCCTACCAGGCCGAGATCGACGCCCCGTGCGAGCTCATCGACTTCTGGCGGTTCAACGTCCACTTCGCACGTCAGCTGATGACCGAACAGCCGCTGTCGGTGCCCGGCGTGTGGAACCGCGTCGAGTACCGGCCGCTCGAAGGATTCGTCTACGCGGTCACGCCGTTCAACTTCACCGCCATCGCCGGCAACCTGCCCACCGCACCCGCGCTCATGGGCAACACGGTCGTGTGGAAGCCGTCGGACACCCAGGCCGTGTCGGCGTACCTGACGATGCAGCTGCTCGAGGCGGCCGGCCTGCCCAAGGGCGTCATCAACCTCGTCACCGGCCCCGGCCCCGACATCTCCGACGTCGTGCTGCCCGACCCGCGCCTGTCCGGCATCCACTTCACCGGCTCCACGCAGACGTTCCAGACCCTCTGGGCCGAGGTCGGCACCAACATCTCGCGCTACCGCTCCTACCCGCGCCTGGTCGGCGAGACCGGCGGCAAGGACTTCGTCGTCGCACACAGCTCGGCCAACCCCGACGTCCTCACGACCGCGCTGATCCGCGGCGCGTTCGACTACCAGGGCCAGAAGTGCTCCGCGGCCTCGCGCGCGTTCATCCCGCGATCGGTGTGGGCGAAGATGGGCGAGGACCTCATCGCCAAGACCAGCGCCCTCTCCTACGGCGACGTGGCCGACCTGTCTAACTACGGCGGAGCCGTCATCGACAAGCGCTCGTTCGACCGCAACGCCGCCGCACTGGAGCGCGCCAAGTCGACGCCGAGCCTGACGGTCGCCGCCGGCGGCGGCGCCGACGACAGCGTCGGCTACTTCATCGAGCCGACGATCCTGCTCGGCGACGACCCGACCGACGAGGCGTTCCAGCAGGAGTACTTCGGCCCGATCCTGGCGATCCACGTCTACGACGACTCGAAGCCGGGCGCGTTCGATGAGATCCTGGAGACGGTGGACTCCGGCTCGGCGTACGCCCTGACCGGCGCGGTGATCGCGGACGACCGCGACGCCGTGGCCAGGGCGTCCGAAAAGCTGCGGTTCGCCGCGGGCAACTTCTACATCAACGACAAACCGACCGGTTCGATCGTGGGTCAGCAGCCGTTCGGCGGTGCCCGCGCCTCGGGCACCAACGACAAGGCGGGTTCGCCGCAGAACCTGCTGCGGTGGGCCTCGGCACGCTCCATCAAGGAGACCTTCGTGGCCCCGACCGATCACCGCTACCCGCACCAGGGGGTGTGATCACCATGCCGTCTCCGCTGCGCACGAGCCTGCTCGCCGCGGCGAGGTCGAAGCGCCTCGAACGGATGGCCTCCCGGCTCTCGCTCACGCGCAAGGTCGTCGACCGCTTCGTGGCCGGCGAGACCGAACAGCAGGCGCTCGCCACCTCCCGGGACATCCTCGACTCGGGCCGGTTCATCACGATCGACCACCTCGGCGAGGACACCACGGACACCTCGCAGGCGACCGCGACCGTGCAGGCCTACCTGTCGCTCCTGTCGGCTCTCGCGCCGCTGGCCGGCGAGCAGGCCGCGGCGGGCGGACCCCGTCCCGTGGAGGTCTCGCTGAAGTTGTCGGCCCTCGGCCAGTTCGTGGGAGCCGACGGAGATCGGATCGCGCTGGAGAACGCGCACAAGATCTGCACCGCGGCCGAGGAGGCCGGCGTGTGGGTCACGGTCGACGCCGAGGACCACACGACGACCGATTCGACGTTGTCGATCGTGCGCGAGCTGCGCAGCGATTTCCCGCAGCTGGGCACGGTGCTGCAGGCCTATCTCAAACGCACCGAGGCCGACTGCGCCGACCTGTCCGGACCGGGGTCCCGGATCCGGCTGTGCAAGGGCGCCTACGCCGAGCCGGCGAGCGTGGCCTACCAGGGCGATGCGGTCGACGAGGCGTACGTGCGGTGCCTGCGGGTGCTGATGAACGGCCGCGGCTACCCGATGGTGGCCACGCACGATCCGGCGATGGTGCAGGCCGGACTTCGCCTGGCCACCGAGTCGGGCCGCGGCACCGACGAGTACGAGATGCAGATGCTCTACGGCGTCCGCGACACCGAGCAGCTCCGGCTCGTCGGGCAGCAGCGGCACCTGCGCGTGTACCTGCCCTACGGCACCGAGTGGTACGGCTACTTCATGCGCCGCCTTGCCGAGAAACCCGCCAATCTGGCGCTGTTCCTGAGGGCACTGACTTCGCAGAAGTGACCGCCGGGCCGCGCTCCTGGTGCGCCCCAAAAGCACCGGAGGCTTGGGCCAGGGCTGTCCCCCGGGGGCGCGCCGGGGGTCGTCGGTGTCACATCGGGTGGCGGGTCCTCGGGGTGTCCCGGGGTCCCGCCACCGCCATAGACTCGCCCGCGATCGATGATCAACGGCGAAAGGCGCGCACAAGGATGTACGCAGCAACGGTCACCCGCACCGATGGCCCGGCAGCTCTCGAGGTCATCGACACTCCCGCGCCGAAAGCCGGCGACGGCCAGATCCTCATCGACGTCAAGGCGGCCGGGGTCAATTTCCCCGACCTGCTGCTGACGAAGAACATGTACCAGTACAAGCCGGAGCCGCCGTTCACGCTCGGCGGGGAGCTGGCGGGGGTCGTCCGCGAGGCCCCGGCCGATTCCCGTTTCTCCCCCGGCGATCGCGTCGCCGCCAGCACCACCACGGGCGCCTTCGCCGAGCAGGTCGTCGCGCCGGTCACCAACGTGTTCCCACTACCGGATGCGATGAGTTTCGCCGCGGGCGCCTGCCTGCCGATGAACTACCTGACCATGACGTTCGCGCTACTCAAGCGAGGGCAGCTGCAGCAGGGCGAAACGGTGCTCGTGCACGGCGCGGCGGGTGGCATCGGCACGGCCACCATCCAACTCGCCTCGGCCATGGGCGCACACGTCGTCTCCGTGGTGTCCACTGAGGACAAGGCGCGGTTCGTGTCGTCGGTCGGTTCCCACGACGTCGCCGGAGCCGACGGGTTCAAGGACGCAGTCGCCGAACTCACCGACGGCCGCGGCGTCGACCTGGTGGTCGACCCGGTCGGCGGCGACCGTTTCACCGACTCCCTGCGCAGCCTCGCCCCGCTGGGCCGGCTGCTGGTCATCGGTTTCACCGCGGGTGACATCCCCACTGTCAAGGTCAACCGCCTGCTGCTGAACAACATCGACGTCCGCGGGGTCGCGTGGGGCGCCTACGTCATGGCCGATCCGGCGCGCCTGCGCGCGGAGTGGGACGTGCTGCTTCCCTACCTCGAGTCCGGTGTGGTCGATCCGCCGATCGCGGCGACCTATCCGCTGTCCCGGGCGGGCGAAGCCGTCGCCCAACTCGAGGACCGCGCCGTGCTCGGCAAGGTCGTGGTGGACCCGACGGCGTAACCAGGCGGCCGGGCGGGCGGCGACGGCGGCCGCCCGCGATCGTGAGGGAAACGCCCGGTGCCGCCACCCTCGTTCGTTAGCCTCGAAGGCGATGAGCACGCCCGGAGCCACCGCCGCCGATACCGACAACGCGACCGACACGGCGACCGACGCCCACACCGCGACGGCCGTCGTGGATCGCGCCTACCGGCTGATCCTCGGCAGAGCCCCGGACGCCGACGGGCTGGCGTACTACACGGAGCGGCTGCGCTGCGGAGAACTGTCGAAGCCGCAGTTGTGCGCAGCGCTCGCGAGTTCGGACGAGTTCGCCGGCAGGCTCTCCCCCGAGCAGGCGGCGCCGGAAGCCGGCGCGGCCCGGGCGGCGGCCGCGCGTGACCCCGAGTTCGTCGACGCCGCCGAACTCCTCCGCACCACGACGGTCGAGGACCTGGCCGCCACCGCCGAGGAGTACTTCTCCTCGCTCGACGACGCCGAGCTGCTGCTGACGAAGCCGTTGAAGGAGCCCGGCGAGGCCGCCGATCTGCTGGTGACGTTCGGCCAGGTGCTGCGCGGGCTGCAACCGGCGGCGGGCATGACGGTGCTGGATTTCGGCGCGGGCACCTGCTGGACGAGCCGGTTGCTCACCCAGCTCGGCTGCCACGTGATCGCCGCGGACGTCTCACCGTCGGCGCTCGCACTCGGCCGCGAGCTGTACGCCCGCCAGCCCGTGCTCGGCGACCGGCCGGAACCGGAGTTCCTGACGTTCGACGGCCACCGCATCGACCTGCCCGACGGCAGCGTCGACCGGATCCTGTCCTACGACGCACTCCACCATGTGCCGAACCCCGACCAGGTACTCGCCGAGTTCGCGCGCGTGCTGCGGCCGGGAGGCCTGGCCGCGTTCGCCGAACCGGGCCCCGAACACTCGCTGCAACCGCAGTCGCAGTACGAGATGCGGCACTTCGGGGTACTCGAGAACGACGTGGTGATCGAACAGGTGTGGGACCGGGCGCGCCGGATCGGGTTCGCCGACCTGCGGCTCTGCCTGCTCGACTCGGCACCGCAGTGGGTCGACCTGCCGACGTTCCAGGACGTGCTGGCCGCCCACGCCGACGGCTCGGTGTTCCCGGAGCCCACGCGCGCGGCGATCGGCGACCGGCGCATGTTCGTGCTCCGCCGCGACGGCGTCGAGACGCCCGACAGCCGCGCCGCGGACGGGCTCCGCGCCGAGCTGACGTTCTCCGACCTCGAGGTCACCGCATCCACCTCCGGCGTGGGCGGCACCACCGTCCGCGGGACGTGCCTGCTGCGCAACTCCGGCACCCGCACCTGGCTGCCGTCCGACGCGGCGCACGGTCCCGTGTTCCTCGGCGCCCGCCTGCGCACGGCCGACGGCATGCTGAGCGACCGGCTCGCCGACTCCGGCGGCCGGACTCCGTTGCCCGGACGCGGTGTCGCCCCGGGCGAGGAGGTGACCGTCGCGGTACGACTCGACGTGCCCGGGCAGCTCGGCGACGCCACCGGCGCCGCGCCGGTCGCCGTGGAGTTCGACCTGGTCAGCGAGTTCGTGTGCTGGTTCTCGATCAACGGGTCGGCCCCGGTGACCGTGCCGCTGCCCTGACCCCGGTTCCGGCGCAGGACTCGGCGCCGCTGTCACCGACCCCGGTGACCGTGGGACTCGGTGTCCGATCCGTGGCGTCGTCCCCGTGCCCGACGTCCCCGTGCCCCGACGTCGCTGCGCCCCGGCCTCGCCGTGCCCGTCCCCCAAACGTCGCCGTGCCCGGCCTTGGCTCTGCGCTCCGCGAGCCGCGGCGATTCGTCCCTGTTGTCCCGGTTTCCGCTGGTGGCAGCGCATACGGCTGACCGGCAGTCGGTGGGGAGCGATAACCTCCGCTCGCACTTTTGGGGAGACCTGGGACCGCGCGGCACGCGCGCGCAGACGGCGCAAGACGAGGTGAGCACCGATCCGGCAGGCGACGACGAGCGACCCGGCCAGTGCGGGCCCCACGGAGGCGAGGCTGTACGCCGCCTTCCGCCGCTACGCCGTCGGCGTGCGGATCGCCGTGGTACTCGCCTGCACCGCGCTCGCCATGATCGGCGTGCCGGACCGCTACGAACCGGCGGTGCTGGTCGCCGCAGTCGTCACGGCATGGTGCGGACTGTCTGCGTGGTGGACGTGGCGGGCCCCGCACCACGCCGTACCGGCCAGGGTCGTCGCCGCGGCGCTCGTCGCGCTGCCGGCCGTGGAACTCACCCAGCCCTGGACGGCCATCGGCGCGTACAACGGCTGGGCGTTCGCGGTCGCGAGCATCACGAGTATCAGCATCCAGTTCGAACTGCCCACCCGGCCCCGGCTCGCCTTGCTGGTCACCGTCGTCGCCGCCGGTTCCTACGTCGCCGGTGCGGCGATGGTGCGCCCGCTGGCCGACGCAGCACTGTTCGGGGTCAGGCTGCTGCTCGACGCCCTGCTGTCGCGCTGTGTGTTCCTGCTGATCCGGTCCCGCGCCCGTGCGGCCGATCGCGGGCGGGAACGGGCGGCCGCGCAACGGCGCGCCGCCCAGGTCGCCGCGGCCCGCCGCAGCACCGAACGCGAGTACCTCGCCACGCTGCACGACACGGCCAGCGCCACGCTGATGATGGTGTCCCTCGGCGCCGGTGCGCCCCAGGGCTCGTGGCTGCCCGATCGCGCACGCCGGGACCTCGACGCGATCACCACCGTTCCCACGCCGCCGGGAACCCGCCAGGGCACCGTCGACCTCCCGGTCCTGCTCCGCCAGGCGACCGCGCACCCACTCGTCGACGTGAGCTGGGACGTTCCGGACACACTGCCGTTGCCCGCGCGGCCGGCCCTGGCGATCTCCCACGGGGTACGCGAAGCGGTGGAGAACGTGGCCCGCCACTCCGGCGTGACCGAAGCCCACCTGCGGGTGCAGCGTTCGGCGGGCGCGGTCGAGGTCACACTGGCCGACGCCGGCAGCGGCTTCGATCCCGCCACCGTCGGCGACCACCACCACGGCACGAGCGAGTCGATCTCAGGGCGCATGACCGACGCCGGCGGCACCGCCGTGATCGAATCCGCTCCCGGCCACGGCACGACGGTCCGCTGGAGCTGGTATGACTGACCACGCCACCGCCACGTCCGCGACCGGTCCGGTACCCGCTCCTTGGCCCGCCTCGACTGCGCACCCACCGGATCCGCCGTCGCCGGAGGCGTCCCCGCCGCTCGGGCAGACGGCCGAGCAGGTGCGGGACCGGCTGGTACGGGGCGCACAATCCGCGGTGCTGCTCGTCGGTGTGGCGGTGCAGCTCACCAGTTGCCTGCCCCAGCTGATCGCCAACCGCGACCGCTTCGGTCCGTGGTGGACCGAGCTGGTCGCGTTCGTCATGCTGGCGGGCGTCGCCGTGACTGCCGCGGCAGGCCTGCTGCGCCCCAGGCCGATGCCCCGTCCGCTGGCGTTCGCACTGTGCGGCGTGTGCGTGGCCGCCTCCGCCCTGGCGTCGATACCGATTCCGCCCGACCTGCTCCTCGTCGCCGACGACTGGTCGTTCGGCATCGCGGGCTGGTACATCCTCGCCCTGCTGCTGCGCATGCGCATGCGCACGATCGCGGCGTTCTTCGCGTGCCATGCGCTGGTCACTCTCATCGAGGTGCTGCTCAAGGGCGTGCCCGAGCGGTACATCACGGTCCAGATGGGCATGGTGGCGGTGTCGGTGTTCGGGTTGGAGCTCGCAGTGGCCCTGCTCGCCGTGGTGCTGCACCACACCGCGTCCGACGCGGGCGAGGCTGCCGAACGCGAGGAGCGCACCCGCACCGCGGAGGAGGTCGCCGAGGCCACGCACCGCGACCACCAGGCCCGCTACGCCCGGCTGCTCGACACGACCGTCCCACTGCTCACCGGCCTGGCCTACGGTGCGCTCGACCCGGGCGACGAGACGGTGCGCCGGCGCGCAGCCATCGAAACGGCCCGCATGCGCCAGCTGTTCGCCGAGACCGACGAGGTGTCCGACCCGCTGCTCCATGAGCTGCGTGCGGGAATCGACGTGGCCGAGCGGCAGGGCGTGTCGGTGCAGCTCGCGGTACGCGGTGAGATCCGGCCGGTGCCGCAGCCGGTGCGGCAGGAACTGGTGGCGGCCGCGGCGGCGGTGCTCGCGTCGGCGCGCACCACGGCCCGTGCCACAGTGATGCGCACGCAGGCAGCGGTCCGCGTGAGTGTCGTGGCCGACGCCCCCGCCGAGATCGGCGCGGCGATCGACGCCGAACAACGGACCCGCACCGAGACCACGACCACTACGAAGAACGGGAAGCTCTGGGTAGAGGCGGTATGGCGGACGAAATCACCGTGACGGTCGTGGACGATCATCCTGCGATGCTGGTCGGCATCGAGCAGTGGTATGCCGCCGCCGCGGAGCCGCTGCGGGTCGTGGCGAGCGGCGCGACCTCGAAGACCGCGTGGCTGCCGCCGGGCGACGCCGCGGATGTCGTGGTGTTCGACCTGCAGCTGGCGGGCCAGACCACGCCGGCGTTCGGTGAGCTGCGCCGCCTCGTCGACGCGGGCAGGAACGTCATCGTCTACACCATGCGCGACGACGAGCAGACCGCGCTGACCTGCCTCGATCTGGGCGCCGTGACCTTCCTGACCAAGACCGAGGGCGCCGATCACCTCGTGTCCGCCACGTTGGCCGCCGCCCGGAACCGCCCGTACACCCCACCCGCGCTGGCCGGTGCCCTGTCGGCCAACACCAGCTCGGATCGGCCGAAACTGTCGATCCGCGAGGAGGAAGTGCTGGTCGAGTGGTTCCAGTCCGAGTCACGGGACCTCGTGGCCCAGCGGCTGAACCTGTCGCCGAAGACCGTCACGACCTACCTCGACCGCGTGCGGCTGAAATACGCCAACGCGGGCAGGCCCGCGCGCAGCAAGGCCGCCCTGGTCGCGCGGGCCATTCAGGACGGCCTGATCAACGTCGACGACCTCTGATCCGGCCGAGCCGGTACCGGAGGCGGACCGTCCGGTGATCGTGCCACCCCCAGACGCACGATCACCGGACGTCCGACGGCCGCCACTCGACGGTGGCGAGCCGGTTCAGGTCACCGAGCCGGAAGGTGTCCGGGCCGCGCTGGGCGACGAGGTTCACCATGACGAGTCCGCGCACCAGCGTCCGCGCCTCGTTCCGGCCACGACCGGTGAGGCCTGCGACGTCGTCGACGTCGAAGTCCAGCTTCCCCCCGGCTGCCAGCATGTGCAGCAGTTCGGCCTGTTGCGGGGTGAGCTGCGCGTGCGCCCGCGTCAGCACCGCACGCATGCTGGTGGCCTCGTCCCCTGCGTCGAGCTGGTCGAGCCGGGTCGCTTCGGCCGCCAGCCTGCCCACGAGCCGCGCCGGATCCGAGTCCCCACCGTGGGTGAGTTCCTCGGCGGCGATCCGCAGCGCCAACGGCAGTCCGTCGCACAGGTCCACCAACTCGTAGACGTCGGCCGGGTCCCCGGCAGCGGCACCGGTGCACGCGGCCAGCACGCGCGCCCCGTCCTGCGGTCCCAGCGGCGGCACGCTCACCCGCACCGCGCCCTCACGGGCGACCAGCCCGCGCAGCTGGTTCCGGCTGGTGACGACCGCGGCCGACGTGCCGCCCGGCAGCAGCGGCCGGGCGGCCTCGGCGTCCCTGGCGTTGTCGAGCACGACGAGCGTGCGGTTCCGCGTGGTCACCCGGCGCAGCAACGCGGCTAGCGCCACCGGTTCGGCGGGGAGCTCACCCACCTCGCAGCCGACCTGGACGAGCAGATCGGTCAGCGCCTCGGCCGTCGTCAGCGGGGGTTCGGTGTCGAATCCGCGCAGGTCCACGTGCAGCACGCCGCCCGGAAAGCGTGGCTGGGACGTCTCCGCCGCTGCCGCGCTCACCCAGTGGGAGACCAGCGCCGTCTTGCCGACACCTGCCGGACCGTCGACGACGACGAGCCGCGCTCTCCCCCGGCCGAGCGCACCATCGAGCACGGCCAGTTCCTTTCGCCTGCCGGGCAACGGGTGAGCCGCATCGGCCACCGCGACCGCCCCGCTCAGCGAGCCGGTCCAGGCATCGGCGGCGACGTCGGTGTCGGTGCCGCCGGGGGTGTCGGTGTTGCTTGAGGTGCCGGTGCCGCCGGGGATGGCCGTGCCGACGGTGAGGGCGGGGTCGTGGTCACTGCCCGGCGACGCCGCGGGAGCCGATGCCGGAACGGGCGGCTTCGGAGCAGGCGCCGCAGCGGCGGGCGAGTTCGGACCGGGCGGCGTTGCGGCGGGCGGGGTTTCGGCGGGCGGGGTCGTGGCGGGCCTGCCGCTCCCCACGGACGGGGCACGCTGCGGGCCGTCCTCGCGGAGCAGCCGCTCGTGCACGCCCCGCAGGCTCGCACAGGGTTCGACGCCGAGGCCGTCGGCCAGCATGCGCCGCACCTCGTCGTAGGTGAGCAGCGCCTCGGCGGTTCGGCCGCTGTGGTGCAGCGCCAGCAGCAGCCGCGTCCACAGGCTCTCCCGGTGCGGATGCGCACTGGTGAGCGGACGTAGTTCGGACACGGCGCGCTCCGCCTGGCCGAGTTCGAGCCGCAGTTCCGCGCGGCGTTCGCAGACCTGGAGGTACTCCTCCTCCGCCGCATCGGCCGCGCTCGTGACCCACGGCATCGGTTCGAGTCCGCTCAACGCCCGTCCGCGCCACTGTCCCAGCGCGTCCTGCAACCGTCCGAGTTCCTCGGTGCGGCCGCGCCTGCCCGCGGCCGCACCGCGCGCCGCGTGATCGCCGGCTCCGTTCCGCCAGGCCGTGGCCGGAGCGGACGCCTCGGCCGCCTTCCGCCGCGACGCCCGGAACCGCTCCAGGTCGATGTCCCCCGGGCACACGCAGAGCCGGTATCCACCGGAGACCGCCTCGATGGCGGTGCCGGACCCGGCGCGGGAGAACCCGGTCCGCAACCGTTTGACGTAGCCGCGCAGGGTCGTGCGCGCCGTCTCGGGGGATCCTCGTCCCACACCCGGTCGATGAGCTCCTCGGTGGTCAGCAGCCGCCCCGCGCGGAGCGCGAGCGCCGCGAGCAGGAGTCGCTGTTTGCCACCCGGAATGAGCACCGGTGCGCCGGCCACGCGCACATCCAGTTCCCCGAGCATGCCGATGTCGATCGACGTCATCGTGTCCCCCACCTGAACGTGATGGCCACCGGCCGGTCGCCCGGTGCGTCGCCGACGCTAACGACACGCACCGGAAGGGTTTGTCGGTAGAACTGCCTACAAAATCGTCCAGATCAGCGACCACGGCGCAGGTAGGAGAACTCCGAGTAGTCATCCGGTTCCGGTCGGCGGTCACGGCGACCCGGTCGGACCGGTGGCGGTGCCTGCGAGACGTGCTGCGGTTCCGGCGACGGCCCCGGGTCGGCGGGTCTGCGGTCGCCGAACACCCGCTCGTCGGCGTCCAGGACGCGGTCGAGCAGGTCGGTGTCGCCGAAACCGCGTCGCACCACCTCGGCCTGCTGCCGCGCCGCGGCGTAGCGGGCCTGCGCGATCGTGTGTGTCACCGACGCCGACAGCGCCTCCGGCGCGACGTCGCCGACACCGCCGGTGAACGTCACGCGGCTGACGCCGCCGTCCGCGGTCGCGACCACCGTGACGACGCCGTCCGCCGAGGTCGCCGTGCCGGTCACCTCGGCGATTTCCTCGGTGACCTGCCGGTACGCCTCCGCGGCCCGCGCGTTGTCGGCCGCCGCCGTGTCGATCGCCTCGATGCGGCGCATCAGATCCTGCCCGGGATCGGTCACGTCCCTGTACCTCCTCGCCGTGTGCCGGGGTCGCGCGTGGGCGGATCCACGCAGTCCTGTCCTTGCCGAATGCCACCTGCGGGTGCCGGACCGGCACGGCAACGGTGGCCCGCCGGTCAGGGGTCCCTGCGATGCCGGCCAGGCCGCCGCGGCGGCGGATGCGGCGCCGCGGCGGGGCGGTCGCGAGGCGCGGGAGGACGCGGCATCGGTCGCGGGATCCCGCGCTCCCCCGGCCCGTCGGGCGCGCGGTGCCTGCCCTCTCCGGTGCTCTGCGGCGGGGTGGAGTGCCGCTGCGGAAAGTGCGGCTGCGGAGGGGCCGGCGGAGACGGGGACTGGGATGAGGGGCGCTGGGATGAGGGGCGCTGGGGTGACGGCCGCTGGGCGGGCGCACCCGGCGCCCCGGGAGCCGGTCGTGGCCGTGGCGAGGCAGGGGGCCGCTGCGGCGCCGGAGGTCGTGGCGGCGCCGGAGGTCGGGGCCGGGCGGACGGCGACCCCGGAGACGGTGGCTCGGCAGGCGGTGTTCCTGGAGCCGGCGATTCGGGAACGGCCGGACCCGGCGCGGTGGCAGGCCCCTGGGCAGCCGACGAACGGGGCGAGCCCGACAGGTCCGGCCGGATGCCCGCGACGAAGGCCTGGAAGTCGCCGATCAGTTCGGCCAACTGTGCGGGCGTGGCCGTCAGCACGATGTTCACGACGAGCAGCCGTCCGGTACCCGTGCGCTCGGCGACCGTGAGGAAGGTCTGCAGCTGAGCCAGGTCGGTGAGCTCGCCACCGGTGCGCACCCGCACGCCGAGCGCCTGCGTGAGGCTGCCGCTGGTGCGGCCGCCGGCACGTTCGCGCCTGCCGACCGTGACCGCGGCCGCCGTCCCGGCGAGACGGTGCGCGGTCTCGTCCGCGAGCTCGTCGAGACCCGCACCGTCCTCGCGCACCCCGCCGGTCACGGCGATCGTCGCGGTGAAGCCCGCACTCGAACCGGGGTGCACCGCCAGGAATTCCGTGTCCGGGGCGCCGGCCTGCGCAGGCGGCACCGAGCGCCACCCGTCGGGCAGGATGAATTCGATCGGAACCGGCAGCATCGTCACCAGCCCAGGTCGCGCACCATCGAGCCGACGGTGTCGGCCGCTCCGGTGACGGATTCGGTGACCTGGGCGGGGTCGATGGCGATCCCGCCGCCGAGCCTGCCGCCCAGTCCGAGCCCGATCCCGAGGTCGCCGCCGACGTGGAACTTGCCGTCCTCACCCATGCCGAACGCGGCACCGGCCTCGGCGCCCGCGCCGGCCCAGCCCTCGGCGTTGACACCGGCTTCGACACCGGCGACCTCGACGGCGGCGCCGACGTCCGCCCGTCCGCCGGCGAACGCGTCGGCACCGATGTCGATACCGGTCAGGCCGACGTCGGCGTTGGCGTTGGCCGCCGCCTCGACCGCCGCGTTGGCGTGGCCGTTGACGCCGAGTGGACCGGCGTCGAGGCCGCCTTCGGCACTGCCCCGGGCGGCATGTGCCTCGGCCCCGGCGCCCAGCGACGCACCGGTGGCGTCGGCCGTCGCCTCGGCATCGGCGGATGCTCCGAGCAGGGAACCGCCGAGCATGCCCTGACCCCCGACCACGCTCGTGTCGAATTCGCCGCCGATCTCGCCCTCGGCGACACTCACGCCCGCTGCTGCCTGCGCGCTCGCACTGGGCAGCTGGATGCCGAGCGTGTCGACCAGCCGCGCGACGGGATCCTCTTTCAGTCCCTGCTGACCGCCCCACGGCCGATCGATCCGACGTTCCCGGACCCGTTCATGCTCCCGGCTGTAGCCGCCCTGCCCGTCGGGCTGCAGCCCGAGCGTCGAGGCCAGCTGCGTGCCGGCCGCGTCGACGCGTTGCCGCGCGTGGTCGAGCACGGCCTGCGCCTCGGCCAACAGCCCGCCGCCCGGGTCGGCCTGCGGCGCCGGCGCGCCCGCCGCAGCGTGCATCTGGTGCTGCGCCGTCGCGGCGCGCCCGGCCGCCTGGGCCTGGGTGTGCAGCTCGATCGCGCGCTGCGCCTCGCCCTGCCCCCAGGCCAGCACGTCTGCGAAGTCCGCGAGCGTCTGCCCTCCCCTGGCAACCGTGTCGACCAGTTCCGTCCACTTCGGCGGTTCGGCGCCGAACGCGTCGCGGAACATGGTGCTCGCCTCGCCGATCCAGTGCTGCGGATCGATCTGCCCCAGCAGGCCGCCGACCTCGCCGACGGTGCCGAGGTTGCCGACGATCTGCCGCAGATCCTCGGCGATCTGCTCCGGGTGCCCCGGAACGAGCTGCTTCGGATCCGTCGTCTGCCCGAGCTGAGCGACCATCTACCGTCCCCCGTCCAGCACACTCGCGATCCGGCCCGGCTGCCCGCCGGACGCGGGTGCCTGCGGAGCCTGTGCCACGGCTTCCTGCAACCCGGAGAAGAAGCTCAGGCCTTCCTGTTCCTGCTCCAGGTACCGGTCGGCGGCATCGCGCAATCCGCTGCCGTGCTCGTCGGCCCGCTCCCGGAGCGAGCGCAGCTGCTGTTCGACGTCCGCCATGAAGCCGGCCCACGCCGACTGGATGTCGCTGTGCCCGTAGTCGCCACCGGGTCCGTGCCAGGCGACGTCCGCCGCCCGCTCCACCGTCTCGGCGATCCGGCCCGCGGTCAGCCGCAGTTCGTCGGGCACCGCCCCGAAACCAGCCATGCCATCCCCTGTGCCTCGTCGGCTCCGCCTGGCGCGGCGGACCCGTGGGTTGCCGCGCTGCGCGCGATGCTGCCGGGGCGTGGTGGTTTCCCGGTGGTTCGCCGGTGGTTCGGCCGTCACACGGGCGCGATCAGCCTGCGCGCGTGCTGTCCCGCACGACGAGCTTCGGCACCAGGGCGACGTGTGCGGCGTCGCGCGTGGCGGACCCGCCGCCGGCTGCGTCGGCCAGCAGCCGTACCGCCTCGTCGGCGATGCGCCGGGTCGGCTGGTCCACAGTGGTCAGCGGCGGCTCGGCCAGGCGGGTGAACTCGATGTTGTCGAACCCGGTGACCTGGACCTGATCGGGGACGGCGATTCCCCTGGTGCGACAGGCACGCACGGCACCGAGCGCGATCAGGTCGTCGGCGCACACCAGCGCGTCCGGCAGCTGCCCGGCGTCGTGCAGCAGGCCCACCGCCCGTTCGCCCCACTCCACGCTGTAGTCGCCGAGCAAGGTCCACTGTGGATCCGTGGCGAGGTCGAACTCTTCGGCGTGCCGGCCGAACCCGGCGTGGCGCAACTCGCTCGACGAGTTCGTCAGCCGCGCACCGAGGTAGGCGGCCGAGCGCGCGCCGCCGGCCCGGACGTGGTCCAGGACGGCACGCATCGCCGCCATGTCGTCCACCCCGACCCAGTCGGTGCTGGTCCCGCCGACGAAGCGGTCGAGCTGCACGAGTGGCAGGCGTTCGGCGGTCCGCTGCACCGCGGCGGTGCTGTCGGTGCCGTGGCACGGGCTGACGATGATGCCGTCGACGTTGCGGGTCACGAGGGCGTCCAGGCGCTTGGCCTCGGTGTCGGGGTCGGACTGGGCGTCGCAGAGCAGTAGTTCCTTGCCGTCGGCCCCGAGCGCATGCTCGACGCTCTCCACCAGCGCGGTGAAGAAGGGATTCCGGATGCTCGGCACCACCATGCCGACGGTGTCGGTGCGGCTCACCCGCAGCGCCCGCGCGATCGGGTTCACCTCGTAGCCGAGCTCCGTGGCGGCCGCCCGGACCCGTTCGGCGACGTCCGACGAGACCTTGCGCCCGCCCGACAGCGCACGGGAGACCGTGGCCGTCGAGACTCCGGCGCGGCGGGCAACGTCCGCGATGGTGACCCGGTGCAATCGTTTACCTCTCCGTCGTGGGTGAAACCGGAACTTAATCGGTTCCCCTGGCACGAGTCCAGGCTAGACCATTGACCTTCCACTGAAAGCCTCTCTAACGTACTCCGCAATTCGCTGGCAATCGATTACACGACTTGCCCACCGGAGTCAGTTGCAGACCGAAGTCAGTTGCACACCCGAGTCACCGTTCCCGCGGTGCACACCCGTCGGCGGCCGTGTCGAAGCCGTGGTCGCCGAACCCACTTCCCCGAGCATCCCCGCCCACCGAGCACAGAGAGCACAGATGAGCACTCTCGGAGTCTTCCCTCCCAAACCGCACGCCCTGCGTGAGCTGTTCGGCACCGACAAGGTCGTGATCGGCGTCGTGCACCTGCCCGCCCTGCCCGGCAGTCCGCACTACACCGGAACCCCGATGGCCGACATCCGCACGTTCGCCGTGGAAGAGGCCCGCGCCTACCTCGACGGCGGATGCCACGGCGTCATCGTGGAGAACCACTGGGACATCCCGTTCCCGAAGCCCGGAAGACACGGCTACGAAACGTCGGCCGCGATGGCCGTCGTCACCGCCGCGGTGCGCGACGCGACAGACGGCGGCGTCGGCGTGAGCGTGCTGTCCAACGCCGCCGAGTGCGCGATCGCCTCCGCCTGGTCCGGCGGCGGCGGGTTCGTGCGGGTCAACCAGTGGGCCAACGCCTACGTCGCCAACGAGGGCATCATCGAAGGCCAGGCTGCCGACGCCACGCGCTACCGCAGCCGCATCGGCGCGGGCCCGGTCAAGGTGTTCGCCGACGTCCACGTCAAGCACGGCGCCCATGCGATCGTCGCCGACCGGACACTGGCCGAGCAGACCGAGGACGCCGAGTTCTTCGACGCCGACGTGCTCATCGCCACCGGTTCCCGCACCGGGGACGCCGCGGCCGTCGACGAGGTGGCCGGCATCAAGGAGCACACGAGCCTGCCCGTCGTCATCGGCTCCGGAATCACCGCGGGCAACATCGGCGAGCTGCTGCCCGCCTGCGACGGCGTCATCGTGGCCTCGTCGGTGAAAGACAACGGCCGCTGGTGGGGCCGGGTCGATCCGGCCAAGGTCCGCGAACTGACCACGGCAGCCGAGCGGGCGGGCGCGGTTCTGCCGTGATCGTGTTCTGCGGGTACGCCAACAGCGACGTCACGGCAGCGGTGCCGGCCCTGCCCGCCGCAGGGCAGCGGATCCAGGCCGTGGCGGTCGAGCGGGGCGACGGCGGCATGGCGGCCAACGCCGCGGCCGCCGCCGCCCGCCTCGGCGCCGACGCCCGGTTCGCCGGTGCGGTCGGTGCCGACGCCCTGTCGACGGCCTTCCTCGACACCCTCGCCGCCGACGGCGTCGACGTGAGCCCGACGCGCCGGAACGCGCAGCTGACGACCGCGCTCGTACTGCTCACCCCGGACGGGGAACGGTCGATCATCAGCCAGGACGACGACCTCGACGGCACCGACATCGCCGAGGCGGCCAGGCAAGCGGCCGGCGGCTGGCTCTACCTGGACGGCTACCGCTTTCCCGACGCCGCGTCGGTCCTGCCGGACAGCGCCGCGTCGGTCCTGCCGGACGGGGCCACATCGGTCCTGCCGGACAGGGCGCGGGTGGTGGTCGATCTCGACGGCTGCGAGACCCGGTCCGCGGCAATCGCCGCGCTCGGCGCCGCCGAGCACGTCGTGCTCGGGCGCACCCAGGCGACCGCGCTGCTCGGCGACGACGACGCCTGGGCGCAGCTGGCCCAGCGCCACGACGTCCACGTGGTCGTCACCGACGGCGGCCGCGGGGCGCTACTCGTCCCGCCGGAAGGACCGCCGCAGCAGATACCGCCGATCGACGTGTCCGTTGTGGACTCGACGGGCGCTGGCGACTGCTTCGTCGGCGCCTACTGCACCGAACTCGCACACGGCGCCTCGCCCGCGAGCGCCGCCAGGTTCGCGGCCGTGGCCGCGGGCCTGTCCTGCACGCGCGCGGGTGCGCGCGCCGGACTTCCGTACCGCGCCGCGGTGCTGTCCCGTCTCGAAGCCGGCGGATCCGGCCCGGACACCGGTTCACCCGGAAAGGAGCGAACACCATGCGACGCAAGCTGATCGCGCTCGCCGCACTGGGGGTACTGCTCGTCGCCACGGCCTGCGACACCGCGGCGAGGCGCGAAATGGCGGCAGAGGCGCGCGCGCAGCAGCAGGGCCCGCCCCCGCCGTCCGAGGTGGCCGAATCCTGCGAGGTCGACGGGGGCCGGCCGAAGATCGGCGTCGTGCCGATCAACCTGCAGGCGCTGTTCTTCAACCAGATCATCACCGGCGCCGAGGACGTCGCCCAGCAGGCTGGGGTCGACGTGCAGGTCGTCAACGGGGACGACGATTCGCAGAAGCAGGCGAACGCGATCGACGACCTCGTGGCCAACAACTTCGACGCGATCATCGTCGACGCGGTCGACACCGACGGCATCAGGCCCGCGATCCGCCGGGCCGACGCCGCCGGGGTGCCGGTGGTCGCCGTCGACGCCGTCGTCGACGACGAGGCGGTCTCGACGCAGGTGGGCACGGCGAACGTCGAAGGCGGCCGGCAACTCGGCGAGCAGCTGCTGAAACTCAGCGGCGGCGACGGCGACGTCGGGATCGTGGGTGCGCTCAACAGCACCGTGCAGCTCCAACGGCAGAAGGGTTTCACCGACCGTGTGACCGAGGGCGGCATGGCGATCCGGCACGTCGTGGACGGGCGCAACATCCAGGAGCAGGCCCAGACGGTGACCGAGAACCTGCTCACCGGCAACCCCGATCTGCCGTACGCCTACGCGACCGGCGAACCGGCACTCATCGGCCTCGCCGCGGCGGTCGCGAGCCAACAGCGCAGCGACGACATCGAGGTCGTCGGCTGGGACCTGTCGGCACAGGCGGTCGACGGGCTGCGCGCAGGCTGGATCAAGGGCGTCGTGCAGCAGAACACGTTCGAGTTCGGCTATCAGTCGATGAACGCGGCGATCGACCTGGTCTGCGGACGCGACGTGCCCGCGGACGTTCCGGTGCCGACCCAGATCGTCACCCCGGAGAACGTGTCCGAGTACCTCTACTACCTGGAGCGGGGATGATGAGTCACGAGAGCACCGATGCCCGGACCGGCGACACGCTCGTCACGCTCGAGGGCATCACGAAGTCGTTCGGCGCGGTGCAGTCACTGCGCGGGGTCGATCTCCGGCTGGGCGCAGGCGAGGTGCTCGGCCTCGTCGGCGACAACGGCGCGGGGAAGTCCACCCTGATGAAGGTGCTGGCCGGGGCGATCCGGCACGACGCGGGCTCGATCACCGTGGGCGGCAGGCAGGTGCGGTTCCACAGCCCTGCCGACGCCCGCAGCGAGCACATCGGCATCGTCTATCAGGACCTGGCCCTGTGCGACACGCTCGACGTCGCCAGCAACCTGTTCCTCGGCAGGGAACCGCGCCGGGGGCCGTTCGTCGACCGCGGCGAGATGCACCGGCAGGCCGCCGAGATGCTGTCCACACTGCACGTGCGGGTGCGCTCGACGCACCAGGAGATCGGCGAGCTGTCCGGCGGGCAACGGCAGGCGGTCGCGATCGCGCGCGCCGTGTCGTTCCAGCCGAAGGTGCTGATCCTCGACGAGCCAACGGCCGCCCTGGCGGTCGCCGAGGTGCGGCAGGTGCTGCGCATGATCCGCGAGGTCGCCGCCCGCGGTGTCGGCGTCATCCTCATCACCCACCGGCTGCAGGACCTGTTCGAGGTGTGCGACCGCATCACGGTGATGTACGAGGGGCGGAGCGTGGAGGACGCCGCGATCGCCGACCTCGACATCGAGACGCTCGTCGGAATGATCACCCGCTCGAACACGACGACCGAGGAGGCCGCATGACGACGCAGGTCGAGTCCCCGCCGCAGCGGGACCTGGCGGCGGAGCCGTCGTGGTGGGAACGGGTGAACAAGGCGACCGTCGCGATGCTCGGCGTCACGGTGGCGCTGTTCATCGGGTTCGGCCTGGCGTCGCCGAACTTCCTGACGTTCGACAACATGTCGAACCTGGCGACGCAGGTGGCGATCACGCTGATCGTGGCGATCGCGATGACATTCGTGATCACGACGGGGCAGATCGACCTGTCGGTCGGCTCCACGGTCGCGTTCGTCGCGGCGATGACCGCCGAGCTGCTGCAGCTGGGTCTCGATTCGTCGCTCGTCATCGTGGTGGGTCTGCTGGCCGGCCTGTTCTGGGGTTCGGTCAACGGCTGGCTGTCGGCGTACCAGAACATCCCGCCGTTCATCGTCACCCTCGCCGCGATGTCGATCATCCGCGGATTCGCTCTGCTGTGGACGGAGGGATTCTCGGTCCCCATCGACCGGCGGCTGTTCGTCGCGAAAATCGGCGAGGCCGAGTTCCTCGGGTTCTCGGCGCTGGCGTGGATCGCGCTGGCCACCGCCGTGGTCGGCGGGATCCTGTTGTCGCGCATGCGCTTCGGCCGCTACGTCAACGGCATCGGCGCGCAGGAGGAGTCGGTGCGCCGTGCGGGTGTGAACACCCGCCGCATCAAGATGATCACACTGATGCTGACGGGACTCGCGGCGGGAGCGGCGGGCATTCTCACGGCGGCGCGGCTCGGTTCCGGATCCGCGAACGCGGCGGAGGGCTTCGAGCTCACGGTGATCGCGGCGGTGGTGCTGGGCGGCACGAACCTGTTCGGCGGTCGCGGCACGATCGTCGGCACCGTGATCGGCGCACTGATCACCGGCATGATCGCCAACGGCCTGACGTTGATGGGTGTGAGCCCGTTCCTCACGCCGATCGTGACGGGTCTGGTGCTGATCGCAGCGATCTGGATCAACCTGCGCGGGCGGTCGCTGGCCCAGCTGTTCTCCCACCTGACGGCGCGGCGCACATGACCGCCGTCACCACGGTCACCGGCCCGGTGCCCGCCGCCCAGCTCGGGCTGACCCTCACGCACGAGCATCTGCACAACGACGTGCGGGCCGCCGTCGGCCCTCCCGCCGACCCCGGGCTGGCGTGGTTGCGTGACGCCGAGACCGATTCTCGGATCGCATGGTTGCTGCGCGAGGAGCCCTACGCGTGCCTGGACCACTGCACGCTGGACGATCCGGGACCGGTGGCCGACGACCTGGCCGCGTTCGCCGCGGCGGGCGGCGGCACGGTCGTCGACGTCACGCCACCGGGCCTGGGCAGGGATCCGCTGGTACTCAAGGAACTGTCCGAACGCACCGGAGTGCGGATCATCATGGGATCGGGTTGGTACCTGGAGAACTTCCATCCTCCCGGACTGTCCACAACGGACGAATCTGGACTGGCGGCAGCGCTGCTCGACGAGTTCCGGAGCGGGGCCGGTGGCACGGGCATCTCCCCCGGGGTCATCGGCGAGATCGGCGTCTCCCCCGCCTTCACCGACGCCGAACGTCTCGCGCTGCGCGCAGCCGCCGTCGCGCAACGCGAGGCCGGCGTCCCGCTGTACGTGCACCTGCCGGGATGGCAGCGCCGGGCCCACGAGGTGCTCGACATCGTCCTCGACGAGGTCGGCGCGGCACCCGGGGCCGTCGTGTTGTGCCACATGGACCCGTCCGGCCACGACGTCGACTACCAGCGGTCGGTCGCACGGCGCGGCGTGTGGCTGGAGTTCGACATGATCGGCATGCCGTTCCGCTACCCCGGTGAAGGCCAGTCGCCCGCGCCCGCCGACACGGCACGGGCGGTCGCCGGACTGATCACCGACGGATTCGGCGACCGGCTGCTGCTCAGCCACGACGTGTTCCTCAAGAGCATGCTCACCGTGCACGGCGGCAACGGTTTCCGGTACGTCCCGACACTGTTCACCGCGCGCCTGCACGAGCTCGGCGTGCCCGCCGACGTGACGTCGGCGCTGCTGCGCGCCAACCCGCCGCGGCTGTTCGAGGCCGCCGCGGGCGGCTGAGGGGCCCACCGGCGCGCTTCTCCACCGAAACCGCTGTCCCATCGACCCGCTGTCCCATCGACCCGCACCCCGACCCCGAGACGGTGCGTCAACCAGCAACCAGAAAGGGAAAATCTCCGTGGCACGAGTACTGATCGCCGGTGAAAGCTGGATCACGCAGTCCACCCACATCAAGGGAGTGGACTCGTTCGTCACGAGTTCGTACGTGGAAGGCGTCGCTCCGCTGCGGACGGCACTGACCGCACGGGGGCACGACGTCGTGCACCTGCCCGCGCACCTCGTGCCGTCGGACTTCCCCGACGACCAGGCGGCGCTGGAGGCCTACGACGTCGTCGTGCTGTCCGACATCGGCGCGAACTCGGTGCAGCTCGCACCGGCGGTCTTCGAAGGGGCACGCCCCGGCGGCGACCGTCTCGCCGCACTGCGCGACTGGGTCGACGCGGGCGGCGGCCTGCTGATGGTGGGCGGCTACCTGTCGTTCACCGGGTTCGAGGCGAAGGCCGCCTACCGCAACACGGTCCTGCACGAGGTGCTGCCGGTGGACCTGCTGCCCGAGGACGACCGGGTGGAGCTGCCGGCGGGCGCCCACGGGCAGGTCGTCGCCGAGCATCCGGCCCTCGGCGACGTGAGTGGCGAGTGGCCGCGCCTGCTCGGCTACAACCGGGTGCGCCCACGGCCTGCCACCGAGATCCTCGCGACGATCGGCGACGACCCGCTCGTCGCTGTCGGCGGCTACGGCGAGGGCCGCACCGCCGTGTTCACCTCCGACTGCTCGCCGCACTGGGCCCCACCCGAGTTCTGCGAACAATGGCCCGGCTACGCGGCCGTGTTCGGCGGCCTGATCGACTGGCTCGCGGCGTGAGCCGGTCGCGTCACCTCCTGCATACCTGCGAACCCGCACTCGAGCGGGCGGCCGGCATGCGGTTCGTCCGAGACGTCCACGACGGCACGATCGGCGAGCCGGAGTACGCACGGTATCTGGAGTTCGAGGCCGGATTCGTCGACACCGCGGCACGACTGCACGGGCTCGCGGTGTGGCAGGCACCGCACTGGCGGGCCGTCACCCGCAACGCCGGCGCCCTGCACGGACTGACGACCGAGCAGACCGAGTACTTCGCGGCCGCGCGCGCGGCGTGGCCCCTCGCGGCCGAGGTGTCCGACGCGGCACGGCGCGCCGCGTCGGTGCTGTCGGACTACGCCGTCGCGGCCGCCGAGGACGGCGGCTACCCGGCCGTCACCACGGTTCTGTTCGCCGCGGAGACGCTGTATCTGACCTGGTGCACCCGTGCCCACCGCGACGGGACGCCCCCCGCGGGTCCGATCGCCGACTGGGTCGCCCTGCACACCCGCGACCCGTTCGTCTCCGGCGTCGACGCGCTCGGCGCAGCCGTCGACGAACTGCCCGCCGACGTACCCGACGATCGTCTCGCCGCGTGGTTCACCGGCATGCTCGACGCCGAGATCAGCTTCCACGACGCGGTGTACCTGTAAGCGGGCCGCACGGCACGATTACGGGAGCGGGGCCGGCGCGCCATCCCGGCCTAACGGCATGCGGGAACACGGGACGGCGCGGAGAACGCCGCAGCCGGACGCCACCCGCCCCTGCGGAACCGGGCCGCCCCCGCCGTGGTCCCCTCGCGCAGGTCGCGGCGGGGCCACGGCGGGGCGGCCCTGGACGGGCGAGCGGCCGGGCGGGCTCAGTCGCCTGCCAGCTCGGGAGGGAATCCGCCGGTCGCGATCGGACCCCAGTCATCGATCGTGATCCGCAACAGGGACTTGCCCTGCCGCTGCATCGCCTCGCGGTACTCGTCCCAGTCGGGGTGTTCCCCGGAGATGCAGCGGAAGTACTCGACGAGACCGTCGAGCGCATCGGGCATGTCGAGCACCTCGGCAGTGCCGTCGAGCTGTACCCAGGCGTCGTTCCACTCCTCGGAGAGCACGCACAACGACACGGTCGGGTTCCGCCGCGCGTTGCGGGCCTTCGCTCGGCTCGGGTACGTGGAGATGACGACCCGGCCGCTCTCGTCCACACCACAGGTGACCGGCGACAGCTGTGGCCTGCCGTCGGTTCGCGTCGTCATCAGCACCGTGCGGTGGCGCGGCCGCACGAACTCCAGGAGCGTGTCCCTGCCGACCCGTTCGGCGGTGGCGATGCGTGGCAACTCTCCAACCTCCTGGTGTGCTCGTCCTCACCGGCGACCCGTCCGATCCACGGGCGTACGCGGCCGAACTGTACCGCCCCACCGCGGCCGTCGGCCGCAACGTCTCACCGCGGTGGTGCCGTCGTCGCGGCAGTTTCTACCGACGCGGCGGCGCCTTCACGGCGGCGTCGTTCACCGACGGCGGCGTCGTTCACCACAGTGCCTTCCTGCACCGCGGTGTCGTCGTGCACCGCGGTGTCGTCGTGCACCGCAGTGTCTTCTCTCGCCACACCGCCCGTCCCCGCGGCGACCTCGTACCGCCGCGACCGGCCCTCGCCGCGACCTCGTGCCGCAGCGCAGTCCCACGGGCCCGGCTGCCGGTACGCACCACGGATACGGTTACCGATCGTCGCCGGCAGGTGTCCGGCCGATCTCTGTGATCATTTTTCGGTTTCGTGAAATGTCTCTACCAATACATTTTCGCGAATGAATCACGAGTGGCATTCACGTTCCGTATCCGGTTATCACGCAGTGTATTCGACGTGACACGCCGAGCACAGTGACACGTCCGAGCGATATCGACGAGCCGTGACCGGACACCCACACAATGCCGTCACCATGGCCGTCGCCGCCGGCACAGTCACTCACACGTGCCATTATTTTCGCTGGTCACAGCGTTTTGACCGGCGGACTTGGCCAATCGACCCGTGTTTCTGATACGTTCGCGCAGTTGTCTGGCGCAAGTCAAAGAAAGCCGACTCCTGGGCGCCTAAACCTTCTCCCGGAAAACGATCTGTGTTCCACGACACCGATCCGTGACTTTTCCGTTGCTGTTTCGTAATCTCTCGGAAGGTGTTCGCGACAACCCCGCGTGTTCCCCAGCACGGTCGCGACCCTGCCGATCCGGAACCCCGACCGGTCGGCACGCGAAACAAAAAAGGAGAACCACCCCGTGGAGTGGAACGACATCCCCCGGAACGCGAAGAACATCTTCGCGCGAAAGGCCCTGACCCCGAGTTCCCCGAAGCTGAACGCCTCCTTGAAGGAGAGTGTCCGCGGCTACGCCGCAGTCGGACTCCTCGCCACCGCCCTCGCCGGAGTGGTCGGCCAGGCCGCGTTCGCCGACGAGGAGGTCAACCCGGCCGCAACCCAGCGCACCGCTGATTCGGCGGTGCAGAACGCCGGCGTGGTCCGTGCGCACAGCCACTTCGGCGTCGCCCAGCTCGGCGAGAAGGCCTCCGATTCCCAGAAGTCCAACGATTCCGGGAAGTCCGAGCAGAACGGCGGTTCCGGTGGCCAGGCCCAGCCCGCGGGCCAGGCCGACGAAGACAGCAAGCAGCAGGCCGATGAGCAGCAGGCCGATCAGCAGCAGGCCCAGCCGCAGCAGAAGCAGCAGGCCGACAAGCAGGCGCAGAACCAGCCCGCCCCGAAGGCCAAGCCCAAGCCTGCGCCGAAGCCGCAGTTCGACCAGGTCGACCGCTGGATCAACCGTGCGATCGACATCCTGCGGCAGAACAACGTCGAGATCACCCACGAGAAGCGGGACGAGATCCGCACGATCATCGAGAAGGAGTCGAGCGGAGACCCGCGGGCCATCAACCTGTGGGACAGCAACGCGGCCAAGGGCATCCCGTCGAAGGGCCTGATGCAGACCATCGACCCGACGTTCGACGCCCACAAGCTGGCGGGCCACGACGACATCTACAACCCGGTCGACAACATCATCGCCGGTGTCCGGTACACGCTGGACCGCTACGGCAACTTCGACGAGCACCCCGGCCTCGCCTCGATGGCCGGTGGCGGTGACTACCAGGGTTACTGAGCACGCGGCGCAGCCGCAGCCGATCGGTCTCGTCGGGCCGCTCGGGGATTCGCGACGGATCCCCGAGCGGCCCGCTCGCGTGCGCGGGCGAGGTCAGAGCGCGTGGCCACCGGCGACCTGCACAACCTGGCCGGTGATCCAGCGGGCCTGGTGCGAGGCCAGGAAGACGACGGCGTCCGCGATGTCGTCGGGCTCGCCGACCCGTCCCATGGGCACGGCGCGGGTGGCATGTTCCAGGAGTTCGCCGTCGAGCCAACCGGTCTGCACCGGGCCCGGTGCGACGGCGTTCACCCGAACCCCGGACGGTGCGAGATCCAGCGCGGTAGCTCGCGTGACCGCCTCGAGCGCGGCCTTCGACGTCCCGTAGCCCACCTGCCCGGGAAACGCCCGCGCGGCATCGGTCGACACGTTGATCACACACGGCGGATCGCCACCCTGCTGCTCCCGGACGAGTTCGGCGGTCAGGAGTGCCGGAACAACCGCGTTCACGCGGTAATGCCGCTCGAGCGACCCGCGGGTGACCGTGTCCACGGTGTCCGGCGTCTCGCAGTGCGCCGCGTTGTTGACCAGAACGTCTACCGAACCGAGGCGCTCGACCACCTCCCGCACCAGCGCCCGGGCCGCAGCCTCGGCCGACAGGTCCCCCTCGACGGCGATCGCGCCGTCGAGCTCGTCGGCCAGCCGCCACGCCTGCTCGGCCGGCGGCGTGACATGAGCCCATGAGGTCTCGGCCGGCGCAGGAGACTCGGCTTCCAGGTAATGGATCGCGACGCGAGCCTCCTGAGCCGCGAAAGCACGGCTGATCGCCGCGCCGATGTTGCCCGCCCCGCCGGTCACGAGGACGTTCCGCCCCGCAAGACGAGGATCGATCATGCCGGTGTCCTACCGGCACCCCATCCCGGTGTCGACCGATTTTCCGACGGCACGACGCCGCTCGTCAGGGTTTGCGGCCGAGGCCGACGATGCCGCTCGAGGTGGCCGGGTTCGCGCGGAACTCTTCCGATGCGGGTGATGCGCGCAGCTCCGGCTTCCACTCCGGCGTCCATGTGATACCGGGCTCGACGAGTTCGAGGCCGTCGAAGAACTGCGCGAACTCCTCGCGGGACCGGAGGAACAGCGGCGAGCTCGAGCGGGCGTACTGCGCCCTGATCGCCTCCCGTTCGTTCTGGCCCTCGTCCGGTACCCCGTCGTCGGTCAGGTGCGAGGTCAGCAGGTACGAGCCGGGCCGGAGGCGGTCGAGGTAGTCGCGGATGACGCCGCGCGGATCGTCGTCCGGGCCGAAGAAGTACAGCACGTTGACCGCGATCAGGCCGATCGGCTTCGTGGGATCGAGCACGCCGGTGTCGAGCGCCGCCTCCCACACCTCGTCGACGTCGAGCAGGTCGGCGTGGATCACGGCGTGGCGGGTCGGATCACCCTCCTGTTCGAGCAACACCCGCGAGTGCGCCACCGCCACGGACTCGTTGTCGACATAGGCACAGCGACTGTCGGCGTTGACCGAATCGGCGATCTCGTGGACGTTGCCCACCGTCGGCACACCGGATCCGAGGTCGAGGAACTGGGTGATGCCCTGATCGGCGAGGTACTGCACACCGCGGCCGAGGAACTCCCGCCCGACGCGGGCCATCGTCCGCACGATCGGGAAGGTCTCGACGGCCTTCGCGCCGAACTCGCGGTCGATCGCCCAGTTGTTGTGCCCGCCGAGGAACCAGTCGTAGATCCGCGCGGGATTCGGGCGTTCCAGATCCACGCCCTCCGGTACGGAGCCCTGGTCGTTCGGCGCCATCGTTCCTCCTCGTCGTCCCCGCGGACGCATCGTTGATCAACCGCCGCCGTCACCCTACCGAGGGAGCAGGCCGCTTCCCATCCCGCGCGGAGTGCCCGGTTCCGGGCCTCGTCCCACCCGCGCGGGGCCCACCCGCGCACGCGGGGCCGATCAGCGGACGAGCCCGGTGATGCGGGTGCGCATGTCCTCACCGAGGAATCGGCGCAGCGCGGCGGTGAGCTCGTGGCGAGCCTGCTGCTGATCGGCCGCGAACGCGCCAGCCAGCTCGCCCATGGCCAGCAGCGTTCCGGTGGGCGCGCGCCCCGCTTCGTGCATGCGCGCGGCGTGTTCGCGCAGCCCGTCGCTCTGCACCTCACCGTCCTGGAACGCCCCGAGGATGTCCTGGAGCTTCTTGAGCCGTTTCAGCACCGCCGCGTGCTCGGCGGCCGGGCACAGCGGCCGCGCGAACTCCAGCAGGTACCGCAACTCCTTGCACCGCTTCCGCAGGTTGTGCACGTCCTCGGCAGGCGTTTCCGGGGTGATCGCCGCGGCCTTGCGGGTCACCTTCTTCGCCGTGCGCGCCAGCCGGTCCCGCACGAACGTCCTGACGTCGGGAACCCGGCCGGCGTCGCCGCCCGCCGCCCCGGTGTCCTCGGTCGTCCCGGTGCCCTCGGCCGCACCTGTGTCCTCGGCCGCACCGGTGTCGCCGTCACCGATGACGTCCGTCAGGGTCGCGGGCCACTCCTCCAGCAGCCGGGTGAACCGGCGGGTGCGCAGCGCGCGGACGAGTGCGCGCCGGGCAGTGTCGCGCTCGCGGTGGAGATGGTCGCGGAACGGCGCGAGGTCGTCCGACTCGCCTGCCGTGAGCCTGCCGGCGAGGTCGTCGAATCCGAGCAGGTAGACGTCGAGGTCGCGCGTCGGCCCGGTCACCTCGCCCAACCACGTCAACGCCGCCGAGTGCCGCTCGACCGGCCGCGCCGGCAGTACGTCGCCTGCGAGTTTCAGCAGTGACCGGGTCCGCCGCACGGCCACGCGCAGATCGTGCAGATACTCCGTGTCGACGTCGGCGATCGTGCCGTCCACGTTGGCTGCGATCGCACGGGCGTGCGCCCGCAGCGCGAGCGCGACGGCCACGTCGGCGGGCATGTCGGGCGACAGTTCCGGGGGCTCGGGCCGATCCGGCAGACCGGCCGCGGCCAGCAACTCCTCGTAGAGGTCACCGGACTGTTTGCGGAACGTCCTGCCCGCGTCGTCACCGCCCTGCGACCGAGAAGCGCAGAGGGCCTTCCTGATCCGTTTCGCGTGCTTGCCCACGCCCGTGGTGAGCACGTCGACACGGATGAGCGGCTCCGTACGCACCGGCTCCTGCACGGTCGTCTCCCGCCAGACGAGACCGGCGACCACCCTTGCCTCCTCGTCCCGCACGTGCACCTCGCGGGTCACCGTGCGGGCACGCAACACGGGCGCGACGGCACGCACCCACATCGGTCCGGCGACGAGCTCGCGGACGTCGCCGTCGGGCAATTCGCCGGCGAGTGCGGGCCACTCGGGTGGTCCGGACAACGGAGTGCTCGCAGTGTCGTCGCCACGAGTAGCGGTCAGTGAACCGGGGCCGGAGGCGCGGTCGTGGGTCAGCCGCACGCCCTTGCGCCGCAGTCGCCAGTCGGCGGTGTCGAGGTGGGTTCGGTTGCGAATCCGGCGCGGACCGGCCTCGAGGGTGTAGCGCGACGGCACGACCGGCTCCAGCGCGGCGAGCACGGTGTCGGCCTCACCCCGCGTCGCCGCACCGTCGACGAGCAGCGTCCCGAAGACCGTCGGCTGCGGCTCCACGTCGTCTCGCACAGCGGCCTCCTCGTGCACGTCACGTCTGCGCCGGGTCGCGAATTGTACGGCAGCGGGCGCGATTCGGCACCGCCGTCGACCGGGACCCGCACCGTGCCGGCCGCGACCGAATGGGCGAGACTCGCCCCTGCATCCCCAGGAAAGGACTCAGTGACGTGACCGAGATCGACATTCCGACCGTCGAACTGAACAACGGCGTGACCATGCCGCAGGTGGGCTACGGGGTGTTCCAGGTGCCGCCCGACGAGACGGCCGTCGCGGTGACGGCGGCGCTCGAAGCCGGATACCGCAGCATCGACACCGCCACCCTGTACGGCAACGAGTCCGGCGTCGGCCGGGCCGTCCGCGACGCGGGCATCCCGCGCGAAGAGCTGTTCCTCACCACGAAACTGTGGAACGACGCGCACGGCTACGACGCGGCGCTGAAGGCGTTCGACGCGAGTCTGGCCGCGCTGGGCACCGACTACGTCGACCTGTACCTGATCCACTGGCCCGTCCCCGGGGCAGGTCTGTACCCGGAGACGTGGCGAGCGCTGGAGCGGATCAACGCCGAGGGCAGGGCCAGGGCCATCGGCGTGTCGAACTTCCAGCC
This sequence comes from Prauserella sediminis, assembly GCF_014195435.1. Classification (NCBI taxonomy): domain Bacteria; kingdom Bacillati; phylum Actinomycetota; class Actinomycetes; order Pseudonocardiales; family Pseudonocardiaceae; genus Prauserella; species Prauserella sediminis. Next base: position 35,483 of record NZ_JACIBS010000010.1, read on the forward strand.
GCACCACCTGGACACCCTCGCCGAGAACTCCGGCGTCGTGCCCGCGGTCAACCAGATCGAGGAGCACCCGTTCCTGCAGCAGGCCGCGGTGCGCGAGTACGACGCCGCCCACGGCATCGTCACCGAGGCATGGAGCCCGCTCGCCAAAGGCGGTGACCTGCTCACCGACGAAACCGTCACCACGCTCGCCGCCAAGCACGGGCACACTCCCGCGCAGGTCGTGCTGCGGTGGCACCTGCAGCTCGGGAACGTGATCATCCCGAAATCCGTCACGCCCTCGCGCATGGCCGAGAACCTGCAGCTGTTCGACTTCGCGCTCGACGCCGACGACATGACACGGCTGGCGGGACTCGACCGCGGCGAGCGGACCGGTCCGGACCCGGACACGTTCAACCGCCGCTGACGCCGGACGCCGCGTTCGCCGTGTCCCGGCTTCCGGCGTGCGGTGCGCCGGGAGCCGGGTCGTCCGCGTCCGGGTCGTCGAGGTACCGCAGCTCGTCGAGGTACCGCTGCGGCGGGCCGAACAGTGCGGCACTGCCGTGGGCACGCTTGAGGTACAGGTGGGCGTCGTGTTCCCACGTGATCGCGATACCGCCGTGCAGCTGGATCATCTCCGCGGCGATGTGCTGCAGGCTCTCCGAACACACGACCTTGGCCACCGCCGCGTCCTCATCGTCCGGACCGTCACCGCGCGCCGCGGACGCGATCGCGGCATGGCAGGCAGAGCGAGCCGTTTCCAACCGGACGAACGCATCGGCCAGCCGATGCTTGACCGCCTGGAAGCTTCCGATCGGCCTGCCGAACTGGCGGCGCTGCAGCGTGTACTCCACCGTCCGTTCCAGGGCCCGCTCGGCCGCACCGGTCTGCTCCGCGGCGAGCACGACCACCGCCTCGGCTCGCACCCGCCGGAGCGCGTCCCCCGGCAGCTCGCCCAGCCGCGTCCCCGCCACCTCCGACAATGTGACGGTGGCGAGACGGCGCAGCGGATCCAACGCCTCGGCGTCGCGGCGGCTGACTCCGGCAGCTCCCGCGTCCACTTCGTACAGTGCCGGTGGCCCGTCGTCGCTCTCGGCGACCGGCACCAGCAATGTGTCCGCCTCGTCCCCGTCCAGCACGTACGAAGCCGTGCCGTGCAACACCGTCGACGCCGCGCCGTCCGCACCGCGCAGGCGGGCGGTGACGACGGGCCGGTCCGACCACGTGCCGTCCTCACCGGTCCACACCACTGCGGCCACGCGGCTCCCGTCGGCGAGGCCCGGCAGTAGCCGGGCGCAGGCCGGTTCGTCGGCGGCCTCCCTGACGAGGCGAGCGGCCAGCACCGAGGACCCGAGCAGCGGACTCGGCGTCAACGTGCGGCCCAGCTCGTGGGCCACGACGCCGATCTCGGCGAGTCCGGCACCCGCGCCCCCGTACCGCTCGGGGACGGCGAGTCCGGCGACACCGATCTGGTCGCACAGCATCGACCACACGGCGGGGTCGTACCCGCCGGGGGAGGCCATCACGTCGCGGATCTCGGAGTGTTTCTCCAGCAGTCCGCGCACGGCCTCGCGCAGCGCCTCGCGTTCCGCCGCCCCGTCGTCAGTCGGCATGCTCACCTCGCACGGCCGTCAGCACGCGGGTGCGGTGCGCGTCCGCGGTGCCCCATGCGCCCGCGAGCGCGCGTACCTTCGTCAGCCACAGGCCGAGGTCGTGTTCGGCCGTGTAGCCGATCGCGCCGTGCACCTGCAGCGACGTGCGCGCGGCGAGCAACGCCGCACGGGTCGCGGCGACCTTCGCCGCTGAGATGTCCCGCATCACCACGGGCTCGGCTGCGCCGGAGGCGAGCGTCACCGCCGCCCCGTCGACGAGTGGCCGCGCCATCGTCAGGCTCACCGTGACGTCGGCGAGCAGATGCTTGACGGCCTGGTACTGCCCGATCGCCCTGCCGTACTGCCGCCGCTGCGACGCGTACTCGGTCGCCATCGCCAGCATCCGCCGAGCCGCGCCGAGCAGCTGGGCGGACACGCCGAGCACGCCGAGCGCGAACGCGTGCGGCCGCGCCGCGCCGAGCACTTCCCCGTGCTCGGCGGCGGGGAACAGGCCCCGCGTCGCGTCGATCGACGGCATCCGGCCCCCGGAGTCCATATCGGACGAGATCCGTTGAACGGCGGTCCCGTCCAACCGCAGCACGACATCCGCCGCGTCGGCGTCCAGGGCCCGGGGCACCTCGGGCGGGATCGCGGCCGTCACCATCGACTCCCCCGCGGCGACGCGCGCCAGCTCGTCACCGCCGAGCAACCGCGGCGCCACCACGGTCGTTTCCACGACCGGGCCCGGCACCGCGTGGTACCCGCACGCCTCGAGCGCCACCACGGCGTCCGCGGGCTCGGCGTCCGCTCCCCCGTGCTCCTCCGGCACCAGCAGGCCCCACACCCCGAGGTCGGCCAGCTCCCGCCACAGTTTCCGGCCGGGCTCGAACCGCCGCTCGGCCCACTCCCGTGCCACGCCCGGCGTGTCGGCGCCCGCCAGCAGTTCGTCCAGCGCCGCGGCGAAATCCCGCTGCTCCGGCGACAACGCGAACCTCATCGACGCTCCTCCCGTGGCAGGCCCAGCACTCGCTCGGCGATCGTGTTCCGCTGAATCTGGTCCGTGCCGCCGTAGATCGGACCGGCCAGCGAGAACAGGTAGCCCTCCACCCACGGCGAGGCCAGTTCGCCGTCCGCGCCGAGCACGTCGAGCGCCGTCTCGTGCAGTGCGACGTCGACGCTCGACCAGGCCAGCTTGTTCACACTCGACTCCGGTCCCAGCTGCTCGCCGTCGGCCAACCGGGTCGCGGTGCCGTAGGTGTAGAGCTGGTAAGCACGGGTGTCGATCCACGCGTCCGCGACCCGCGAGGCCGTCGCCGCGGGCTCACCACACGCTTCCCACAGCCGCACCAGCCGGTCCGCCGAGGCCAGGAACCGGCCCGGACTACGCAGCGACAACCCGCGTTCGTTGTTGGCGGTCGTCATCGCCACCCGCCAGCCGTCACCCGGCGTGCCGATCACGTCCTCGTCCGGCACGAACACCTCGTCGAAGAACAGCTCGGCGAACCCCGGCTCGCCGTCCAGCTGCGGGATCGGCCGCACGGTCACGCCGTCGGCGCGCAGGTCGATCATCAGGTACGTCAGCCCGCGGTGCCGCTCCGAGTCCGGGTCACTGCGGAAGAGGCCGAATGCACGGTCGGCGAACGCGGCCCGCGAGCTCCACGTCTTCTGCCCGGACACCAGCCAGCCGCCCTCGGTGCGGACCGCGCTGCTGCGCAGGGCCGCGATGTCGCTGCCTGCCTCCGGCTCGGACCAGGCCTGAGCCCACACCTGTTCACCGCGCGCCATCGCCGGCAGGATGCGGTCCCGCTGCTCGGTGCTGCCGTGGGCGAACAGCGTCGGCGCGAGCATGAAGATGCCGTTCTGTCCCACGCGCCCGGGTGCGCCGGCCGCGTAGTACTCCTCCTCGAACAGCAGCCACTGCAACAGTGACGCCTCCCGGCCGGTGTACTCGACGGGCCAGGTGACGACCGAAAGGCGCTCCTCGGCGAGCCGCGCCTCCCACTCCCGGTGTGCGGCGAACCCCTCGGCCGTGTCCATCGACGGCAGGCCCTGCCGCGGCACGTTGTCGGCGAGCCACGCGCGGACCTCGTCGCGGAAGACCGCCGACTCCGGATCGATGTCGAGGTCCATCAGCGGCTCCCGGCGTCCCGCATCGACTTCGCCGTCTGCCCCGCCAGCGGATCCTCCGCGGTCTCGGCGTTGTGGGCGTGGGCGAAGTGGTGCAGGCCGAACACCGCGTCCATCCCCGAGCGCATGCCCATCAGGTCCTGCGCCTGGTTCACGGCCTTCTTCGCCAACGTCAGGCCGAACGCCGGCATCTCGGCAACCGTGTCGGCGAGGCCGAAGACCGTGTCCTGCAGCTGTTCGCGTGGCACGACCCGGTTGACCATGCCCCATTCCTTGGCCTGCGCGGCGCTGAACCGCTGTCCGGTCAGCAGGACCTCCTTGGCGGCGGCCGTACCGAGCACCCAGGGGTGGGCGAAGTACTCGACACCGGGGATGCCCATCCGCACCACCGGGTCGGCGAAGAACGCGTCCTCGGAGGCGACGATGAGGTCGCACACCCACGCGAGCATCAGGCCGCCTGCGATGCATGCGCCCTGCACCGACGCGATCACCGGCTTGGGGATCTCCCGCCAGCGCCGGCACATGCCGAGATACACCTCGGACTCCCTGGCGAACCGCCGGTCCCCGCCCTCGCGGTCGGTGTGGTCCCACCACAGGACGGCCTTGCGGTCGTAGCTGACGTCCACGTCGCGGCCCGGCGAACTGATGTCGTGTCCCGCCGAGAAGTGCTTTCCCTCTCCTGCCAGCACGATCACCTTCACGTCGGGGTCGTCGACCGCACGTGCGAACGCGGCGTCGAGCGCGTAGGTCATCACCGAGTTCTGCGCGTTGCGGTACTCCGGCCGGTTCATCGTCACCACGGCGACGGCGCCGCGGCGTTCGTAGCGCACGGTCTCCTCGTCGGTGCTCGCGGCGCTGTTCTCCTCGGTCATGCCACTTTCTCCTTGCCCAGCAGGCGTTTCAGGACCTTCCCCGACGCGTTCCGCGGCAGTTCGCCGACGAACTCCACCGAGCGGGGACGTTTGTAGTTGGCGAGCCGCTGCCGGCAGTGTTCGAGCAGCGACTCCTCCGACGGCGGATCACCTCCGGCCGTGTCCGCACGCACGACGAAGGCCTTCCCCACCTCGCCGAGCCGCGGATCGGGAACACCGATCACCGCGACCTCCCGCACACCGTCCACACGGGACATCTCCTGTTCGATCTCGGCCGGGTAGACGTTGAAACCGCCGCAGATGTACATGTCCTTCAGCCGGTCGGTGATCGACAGGTTGCCCGCCTCGTCGAGCCGGCCGACGTCACCGGTGTGCAGCCAGCCGTCGGCGTCGATCGCCTGCGCCGTCGCCTCCGGGTCGTCGAGATAGCCGCGCATCGCGTTCGGCCCACGCAGGAGCACCTCGTCGTGGTCGCCGATGCGCACCTCGAAGCCGGCGGCCGCCCTTCCGCACGTACGCGCGATGGTGGCCGGATCGTCGCCGGGTTCGCACATCGTCGCGACGACCGCTTCGGTGAGGCCGTACGCGGTGAGCACCGTGTCGAATCCGAGCTCGCCGCCCATCCGTTCGACGAGCGTCACCGGCACGGTCGCCGCGCCGGTGACCGCCAACCGCAGCGACGAGAGGTCCGCCGCCTCTCGGCCGGGGTGGTCGAGCAGTGTCTGGAACACCGTCGGTGCCGCGGGCAGCACCGATACCCGTTCTCGCTCGATCAGCTCGAGCGCGGCGGTCGCGTCGAAGGTGGCCTGTGGCAGCAGCGTCGCACCGGTCAGCAGGCCGACGAGGATGCCCGCCTTGTAGCCGAAGCTGTGGAAGAACGGGTTGACGACGAGGTACCGGTCGCGGGGTGTCAGGGCGCCGCGGTCGGCCCATGCCGCGGCGACGGCGAGCGACTGCCGATGCGCCGACAGGACGCCCTTGCTGCGGCCGGTCGTGCCGGAGGTGAACAGGACGTCGGCGATGGCCTCGCCGGTGACGGCGGCGGCCCGGGCGTCGGCCTCGGCCGGGTCGACGGCCGCCGCCACGTCTGCCAGGTCGTCCCAGTCCACGGCGACCGGGTCGGGTGCGAGTGGCCCCGGCAGCGGCACCCGCACGATCAGGCGGAGGGTGTCGAGGTCACCGTCCGCCGCGGCGGCCCGGATGCCGGCGAGCCGGTCGGTGTCCAGGAAGTCCCCGGCGACGACCAGAGCCGTGGCCTCGCTGCGGCGGATCAGATCGACCGCCTCGGCCCCGGTGAACCGGGTGTTGATCGGCACCAGGGTCGCCCCGGCGTACTGCGCCCCGAGCGCGGCGATCACCCAGTGGTGCGTATTGGGCGAGTTCACGGCCACCCGGTCGCCGCTGCGGACGCCGCGCGCCATCAGCACGCGCGCCATGACGCGAACGTGTTCCAGAAGCCGATCGAACGTGATCCGCACATGCCCGTCGACAATTGCCTCCCGGTCACCGAACCGCTCCGACGCTGCTTGGAGCGCCTTGGGGATCGTCACCGGAGTTCCTGCCTCACTCATCCCGCTCCCTTGCTGGACGAGAAATCTAGAACGTGTTCTTATTATGCTAGCGCACGGTAGCAGGAGGTGTGAGTGGAGAACCACGAGCGATTCCGGCGAGAGGTGGCCACCTGGCTCGCCGACAACCTCACCGGCGAGTTCGCGGGCGTGCGCGGCCTCGGCGGACCGGGCCGCGAACACGAGGCGTTCGACGAACGGCTCGCGTGGGAACGACATCTCGCGGCGGCGGGCTGGACGTGTGTCGGCTGGCCCACCGAGTTCGGCGGGCGCGGCCTGTCGCTGGCCGAGCAGGTGATCTTCCACGAGGAGTACGCGGCGTCGGGTGCGCCCGCGCGGGTGAGCCACCTCGGCGAGCAGCTGCTGGGTCCGACGCTCATCGCGTTCGGCACCCCGGAACAGCAACGCCGGTTCCTGCCCGCGATCCGCGCGGTGGAGCAGCTGTGGTGCCAGGGCTACTCCGAGCCGGGAGCCGGATCGGACCTGGCGGCGGTGTCGACCACCGCCCGGCTCGAACCCGACGGCGGCGGCGCCGAGGAGCAGGCGTGGATGCTCAACGGACAGAAGATCTGGACCTCGCTGGCGCACGTCGCCGACTGGTGTTTCGTCCTCGCGCGCACCGAACCGGGGTCGACCCGGCATCACGGGCTCTCGTACCTGCTGGTGCCGATGGACCAGCCGGGCGTGACCGTCCGTCCGATCACGCAGCTGACCGGGACCTCGGAGTTCAACGAGGTGTTCTTCGACGACGCCCGCACCGAGGCCGACATGGTCGTCGGCGAGCCGGGCGACGGCTGGCGCGTCGCGATGGGCACGCTCGGTTTCGAACGCGGCGTCTCCACGCTGGGCCAGCAGATCGGATTCCGGCGCGAGCTGGACGGCATCGTCGCGCAGGCGCGCGCGACGGGCACGATCGACGACCCCGTACTGCGCGACGATCTCGTCCGCGCGCGGGTCGACCTGCGGGTGCTGCGCGCCCACGCACTGCGCACGCTCGAGCGGGAGCCGGGGCCGGACGTCGCCGTGGGCAAGCTGCTGTGGGCCACCTGGCACCGGCGGCTCGGCGAGCTGGCGATGCGTGCGCGCGGCGCGCGCGGCCTGATCACGGGCGGCGATCTCGACGAGTGGCAGCGGCTGCTGCTGTTCAGCCGCGCGGACACCATCTACGGCGGTTCCGACGAGATCCAGCGGAACATCATCGCCGAGCGCGTGCTCGGACTGCCGAAGGAACCCAGGAACACGGAGGAACGCCGATGACCGAACGGCCTGCGACGGCAGCCGATCACACGGAACCGCCCGAGCACGCACAGCCACCCGAGCACGCACAGCCACCGGAGTATCCGAAGCCCCATGACCTGTTGGCGGGCAAGGTCGTCGTGGTCACGGCGGCGGCGGGCACGGGGATCGGCTCGGCCACGGCGAGGCGGTGTCTCGAGGAGGGCGCGCGGGTGGTCGTGAGCGACTGGCACGAACGCAGGCTGGCCGAGAAAGCCGAGCAGCTGGCCGAATTCGGCGAGGTGGACGCGGTCCCGTGCGACGTGACCGACGACGACCAGGTCGTCGCGCTCGTGGACGCGGCGTGCACCCGTTTCGGCCGGATCGACGTGATGGTCAACAACGCGGGACTGGGCGGCACGCAGTCCATTCTGGACATGTCTGACGAGGAATGGTCCCGCGTACTCGACATCACGCTGAGCGGCACGTTCCGCTGTACGCGCGCGGCGACCCGGCGGTTCGTCGCCCAGGGCGGCGGCGGGGTCGTCGTGAACAACGCCTCCGTCGTCGGCTGGCGGGCGCAGCAGGGCCAGGCGCACTACGCGGCCGCGAAGGCCGGGGTGATGGCGCTGACCCGCTGTGCGGCGATGGACGTCGCCGCACACGGCATCCGCGTCAACGCCGTCGCTCCGAGCCTGGCCGCACATCCGTTTCTCGCGAAGGTCACCAGTGAGGAGCTGCTGACCGAGCTCGCGGGCCGCGAAGCGTTCGGCCGCGCCGCCGAGCCGTGGGAGATCGCCAACGTCATGGTGTGGCTCGCGTCCGGCTACGCCACCTATCTCACGGGCGAGACCGTGTCCGTGTCGAGCCAGCACCCGTAGGAGGAACCATGGCCGAGGCCTACCTCGTCGACGCCGTCCGCACCCCCGTGGGCAAACGCGGCGGCGCACTGTCCACTATGCACTCCGCTGATCTCGGCGGGCACGTGCTGGGAGCGCTCGTGGAACGTACGGGTATCGACCCCGCGACGGTCGACGACGTGATCCTCGGCTGCACCGACACGCTGGGCCCGCAGGCGGGGAACATCGCACGGACGGCGTGGCTGGCCGCGGGTATGCCGGATCACGTGCCGGGCGTGACCGTCGACCGACAGTGCGGGTCGAGTCAGCAGGCGGTGCATTTCGCCGCACAGGCGGTGCTGTCCGGCACGGCGGACGCGGTGGTCGCGGGCGGCGTGCAGAACATGAGCACCATCCCGATCAGCGCCGCGATGCTGGCCGGCCGCGAGTACGGCTTCGAGGATCCGTTCTCCGGCTCGGAGGGCTGGCACAAGCGCTACGGCGACATCGAGATCTCGCAGTTCCGCAGCGCCGACATGATCGCCCGGCACTGGGACATCACCCGCGAGCAGATGGAGACCTACGCCTACCGCAGCCATCAGCGCGCGCTGCGCGCCGCCGACGAAGGGGTCTTCGACCGCGAGCTCACCGACGTGGCCGGCCTCGCAGCCGACGAGGGCCCACGCCGTGGCACCACGCCGGAGAAGATGGCCCAGCTGCAACCCCTTGCCGAGGAGTCACGGATCACCGCGGCGACGGCCAGCCAGATATCGGACGGAGCGAGCGCGGCACTCGTCGTGTCGGAGGCCTACGTCCGCGAACACCGGATCACCCCGCGGGCACGGATCCACCACCTGTCGGTGTCGGCCGCGGACCCCGTGTGGATGCTCACCGGCCCGATCCCCGCCACGTCGCGGGCGCTGCGCCGGAGTGGACTGTCGACCGGCGACATCGACCTGTTCGAGGTCAACGAGGCGTTCGCGAGCGTGGTGCTGGCGTGGCTCGACGAGACGGGCGCCGACCCCGACCGCGTCAACGTCAACGGCGGCGCGATCGCACTCGGCCACCCGATCGGCGCCAGCGGTACGAAACTCCTGGCCACCCTGCTGCACGAGCTCGAACGCCGTGGGGGCCGCTACGGCCTGCAGACCATGTGTGAGGGCGGCGGCACGGCCAACGTCACGATCATCGAACGCCTCGGGTGATCCGTGCAGCACCCCCGGGGGCCCGTGTTGCGCTTTCCAGGCCTCGTGTTGCACCTCCCGGGCCCGTGTTGCGCCTCCCGGGCCTCGTGTTGCGCCTTCCGGGGCGCCTCCGTGTTCCACCAGGCCGTGTTGCGCCGCGGGTGACGGCACACGCATGTCGACACCCTCGGCATGCGGTCGAACGACACCAGCACGAGGATCGGAAACACTGTTCCCTGAATCGCCACCACGACCCCCGGAATCGACAACACGAGGCCCGGAGGTGACGACACACCTCCCCTGAGCCGCGTTGCTCCCGTCCGTCGCCCCCTGGATCGCACCGGCGGCGACACGGCTGCCGCACTCCTCGATAAGCTACGGCGGGCGCGTGCGACGAAGGAGCGATGCGATGACCGGCACGAGACCACGGATCGTGGTCAGCAGGTGGATCCCGGACGACGCCGTGGCACTGCTGCGCGAGGCGGGTGACGTGTGGCTTCCCCAACCGGACCGCGCGCTCCCCGCTGCGGAGCTGCACGAGGTCGTCGCCGGGGCCGACGCCGCGGTGGTAACGCTGAGCGAGCACGCCGGCGCCGCGTTCGCGGACGCCGCCGGACCACAGCTGAAGGTCGTCGCGAACGTCGCGGTCGGCTACGACAACATCGACGTCCCGGCGCTCGCCGAACGCGGCATCACGGTGACCAACACACCCGGCGTACTGACCGACGCCACCGCCGACATCGCGTTCGGCCTGCTGCTGTCGGTCACGCGCCGCCTCGGTGAGGGCGAACGCCTGCTGCGCTCGCGCACACCGTGGTCGTTCCACCTCGGGTTCATGCTCGGCTCCGGTGTGCAGGGCAAGACGCTCGGCATCGTCGGGCTGGGGCAGATCGGCCGTGCGATGGCGACGCGGGCGCGGGCGTTCGGGATGTCGATCGTCTACACGGGACGCCGCCGCGCGCCTGCCGAGGTCGAAGCCGACCTCGACGCCACATACCTGCCACAGGACGAACTGCTCGCCACCGCGGACGTCGTGTCGCTGCACTGCCCGCTCACGTCCGAGACCCGCCACCTGATCGACGCCGAGGCGCTCGCGGCGATGAAGCCGACGGCCTTCCTGGTCAACACCACCCGCGGCCCCGTCGTCGACGAGGCCGCACTCGCCGAGGCCTTGCGCGAGGGCACCATCGCGGGCGCCGGGCTCGACGTCTTCGAACACGAACCCGACGTCCACCCCGGGCTGCTCGACCTCGACAACGTGGCGATGGCCCCGCATCTGGGGTCGGCGACGGTCGAAACCCGCACCGCCATGGCAACCCTGGCCGCCCGCAACGTGCTCGCCGTGCTGGCGGGCGAAACGCCGCTCACCGAGGTGACACCGTGACCGCACCGATCCCCCAGCACGTAGTCGTCGCACCGGACAAGTTCAAAGGCAGTCTCACCGCGGTCGAGGCGGCCGAGGCCATCGGCGCGGGGGTGCGCGACGCGCTCCCCGACGCCGACGTCGCGCTGTGCCCGGTCGCCGACGGCGGCGAGGGGACACTCGACGTGCTGCTGGCGGCGGGCGGATCCCGCGTCGACCGGCGTGTGTCGGGTCCGCTGTCCGATCCGGTCGACGCCTGGTACGTCATGCTCGACGGCACCGCCTACGTCGAGTCGGCCCGCGCCTGCGGAATCGAGCACGTCACGCCCTCACCGGACGTGGCGCTGGCCGCCCACACGCACGGTGTCGGCGAGCTGATCGCCGACGCGCTCCGGCGGGGTGCCCGGCAGATCGTGCTGACCGTCGGCGGTACCGCGAGCACCGACGGCGGCAGCGGCATGCTGCAGGCGCTCGGTGCGCGCCTCACCGACAGCACCGGCAATCCCGTGGGTCTCGGCGGCGGGGCGCTCGCCGACGTCGTCTCGGTCGACCTGACCGAGACCCGCGCGTTGCTCGGCGACGCGCGGGTGCGGGTGGCGACGGACGTGACCAACCCGCTGCACGGCCCCGACGGTGCGGCCGCCGTGTTCGGCCCGCAGAAGGGCGCGGGCCCGGCGGAGGTCTCGACGCTGCGGGCACATCTCGAGCGGTGGGCGGAGGCACTCGGCTTCACGGACCGGACCAGCGCGGGTGCCGGCGGCGGCATCTCCGGCGGAGCGATGGCTGCGCTCGGCGCGAGCGCAGAGTCGGGGTTCGACCTCGTCGTCGAGCTCACCGGGGTGGCCGACGCGATCGTGGGCGCCGACCTGGTCATCACCGGCGAGGGCTCGCTCGACGCACAGAGCCTCGCGGGCAAGGCGCCCGCCGGGATCGCCGCCATCGCGCGGCGCCACGGCGCCCGGGTCGCCGCCATCGCGGGCCGGGTCGCGCTGCCGTCCGAGGAGCTGACCGCAGCGGGGATCACGGCAGCGGTCGCGCTCGCCGACCACGCACCGTCGGTGGAGGTCGCCGTGCGCGATGCCGCCGCGTTGCTCCGCCGCCACAGCGCCGACCTGGCTCGGTCCGGCTGAACCCACACCCCTGACGGACCCGGCGAGCCGCGGGCGAGCAACGACACGGCCCCCCGACACGACACCCTTGACACGACGCCCCTGACACGACGAAGGCCGGCATCCGGACGGATCTCCGGATGCCGGCCTCGCGCTCGACAGCGGGTGCGTCAGCCTTCGCCTTCCGGCTGCTGCATCACCGCGAAGTTCAGCTGGCCCTGTTCGTCCTGCTGGACGTCCAGCACCTTGTCGTCGAGGAACGACGACGCCTTCTCCTCGAGGAAAACCCGCGCACCGCTCTCGGTGCCCAGCACCTGGTCGCCCTCTTCGGGGCCAGGAGCGACCGAAAGCGCGAGCTGAGCGCCCTCTTCCGTCTCCTCCCGGACCGCGAACCGGAGACCGGCGGCATCCTGACCGTCCTGGGCGGTCAGCGCGCTGATCGCCTCCACGGCAGCGTCAGTCATCGCAAGCATGGTCGCTATTTCCCTTCGGTTGCTTGGGCTGCCATTCCCACCGTAAAGGTCGGCCACGTCGATCGCCCTACCGGCACGCCCATTTCGGCACACCCCCGGGCTCGTCAGGAAATTCCACGAGAACGGCGGTGCTCGTCCATTCCTGGCGATTTCCCACGGCAGCCCCGCAGCCATGCGTGCGGGCACGTGGCGAGATCATCGGCCGAACCCGGGAATAGGTCCGTGCCCACCGGGAAACCCTTACGCGGCAACGAGCCTCCGCCGACCCGTCACTCGATCGAGTTTCCGGTATCGCCCCCTCGCACCCGGCTTCGACACCCGGCCACCGCGCACTTTCCGAAAGTTCCTGGCAGGAATTTTTCCGGCAGCTCCGCGATACCCCCGCACGGACGCGATAAACGTCCGCCACACCACAGGAACCTCACACGTCAGACGCCACCCTGTTGTTGAAAGCCCACGCAGATGTTCCTACGGTGGAAAAGGCAAGGCGGACGCAGATTTCCGCCCGGATGGATCCCGTCCGGACGAATGCACAGCACCGGGATGTCCAATCTCATCCCGCGCTCGCCGACCCGACGGAGGGATACCGCAGTGCGACCCAGCCATTCCCAGGACAGCGGCCCATTGACCGGCCCGACCAGTGGCCCGTCCGGTGCCGGTGACCCGGCGTTCGGACCGGCGCTCACCCCGGCAGGCACGCCTCACGAGCAGACCGGCCCCGTGGACACCGTCGGCACCTCCGGCATGCGTATCGAGGCCGAACGGCGCGCCGACGGCATCGTGCACGCCCGCGTGAGCGGCGAACTCGATCTGTTGTCCGCACCGGATCTGCGCAAGTGGATCCACGAGGAGCTCCCGGCACCCGCACGGCTCGTGCTCGACCTCGACGGCGTCGACTTCCTCGGCTCGGCGGGCCTGTCCGTACTCGCCGAGCTGTCCGAACAGGCCGCCGGCGACCAACTGAACTGGGCGATCGTCGCGAGCACCCGCGTCGTGCTGCGCCCGCTGGAGGCGACCGGCCTCGCCGAGCAGATCCCCGTGCACGACGGCGTCGACTCGGCGGTATCGGCCGTGTGATCCGGCCGCGCGAAGCACACCCGCCACGGCCCCGGCCCACTGTCACGGCCGGGCGTCCGCACTCACCCGCAGCCGCCCGGCCGAATGCGACGATCGCCACGGCGCGAGGTGTACGTGACCGGCACCGTCGGCGACGTATCGTTCGGGTATGAGCTGTGTACTGGCCAGGGCGCGCGTGGCGGCGTGGGAACTCGCCCGGACGAGTGCCAGGGATCAGCCGGAACTCGCCCGGCACGTACCGCTATATGTGCTGGGCGGGGCCGTCAGCACCGGGCTGCAGGCCCTGCTGTTCCTCCTGCTCCGCGATCCGCTGACCCCGGCGGCCGCCAATCCCGTCGCCATCGGCGTCACCACGGTGCTCAACACCGAGTTCCACCGGCGGATCACGTTCGCCGACGTCACGGGGCCTCGAGGCCGGCAGCACCTGCAGACCGTCGGCACGTTCCTGTTCTACGCGTGCGCGGGCACGACGGCGCTCGGCCTGCTGCATCTGCTGGCCGAACACCCGTCGCCGATGACCGAGACGACGGTGCTGGTCGCGACCAGCCTCGTCGGCGGAGTGCTGCGCTTCCTCGTGCTGCGCTCGTGGGTGTTCGTCTGGAGCCGTGACCCCGAGGTGACCCGGTGAGGATGCAGCAGCCGCCCGACCACGCGTCCCACGACGAGGACGACGGGACCGCCGGCGAGCCCGACCACCGGTTCACGCTGGCCAACGAACGCACGTTCCTCGCGTGGCTGCGCACGGCACTCGGGCTGGTCGCCGGAGGCGTCGCGATTCAGCAGCTCGTGCCCGGGCTGGCCTCCGAGGTGACCCGCACCGTGCTCGCGGCGCTGTGCATCGGGCTGGCCCTGGTGATCGCCGCGGCCGCCTATCCGCGCTGGCGGACGGTGCAGCGGGCGATGTCCCGTGGCGGGCCGCTGCCGCGGAACGTCCTGCTGCCGGTGCTCGGATTCGGCATCGCCGTGATCACGGCGCTCGCACTCGTGCTGGTGATCACGGCATGAACGGGGACCAGCCGGAACGCACGGGCCTCGCGTGGCAGCGCACCGCGCTGGCCTCGGCCGCGTGCAGCGGGTTGTTGCTGCACGCCGCGCTCACGACCGGCCACGCCGCACCGGCGATCGCCCTCCCGGTCTCGCTCGTGACCACGGTCGTCCTCGCCGCCGCGGGAACGAGCCGGGGCAGACGACTGCGCCGCAGCACCGCCCCACTGCCGCTGTCCCTCGCCGCGACGGCCGCCCTGCTCGTCACCGCCACGACCGTGGTGAGCCTCGCGGCACTGCTCGCCGCGCTCACGATCGGCCACTGATCCGCGGCCCTGCTACCGCAGCTGGCGGCGCAACTCGGGCAGCAACTCGGACTCGGCGGCGTCCAGGAACTCGTCCTGGTGGTCACCGCCGACCTGCACCAGGGCCAGATCGGTGAACCCCGCGTCGCGGAACGGCCGTGCGGCGTCGACCACCGCCTGGACCGACCCGCCGCACGGGATCGCCGCGGCCACGTCCTCCTCACGCACGTAGTGCGTCGCGGCCGCGAACGCCTGCGTCCCTGGGAGCTCGGCGTTGACCTTCCAACCGCCGGCGAACCATCGGAACTGCTCCCGCGCGCGCCTGACGGCCTCCCCTGTGTCCCGGCCCCACGACACCGGCAGCTGGCCGATCTTCCGGGACGGCGACAACCCGAGCTGGCCACGCACGTCGTCCCAGTGGTGGCACAACTCGTTTGCGGGCTCGACGGCGATCAGCGCCTCCGAGGCCGCCGCGAACTTCTCGACCGACTGGGCGCCCGAGACCGCGACCCCGATCGGCACCCGCCGCTGCGGCAGGTCCCACAGTTTCGCCGAGTCCACGCGGAAATGTTCGCCCGCCCGGTTCGTGTACCCGCCGTCGAAAAGATCGTTGATGATCTGCAGCGCCTCGGCGAGCATGTCGTGCCGCACGTTGACCGGCGGCCATCCCCGGCCGACCACGTGCTCGTTGAGGTTCTCGCCGGAGCCGAGGCCCAGCAGGAATCGCCCGCCGGACAGCTCCTGCACGGTCGCCGCCTGCTGCGCCACCACGGCGGGGTGATAGCGCATCGTCGGGCAGGTCACCAGCGACATGAGCTCGACGTCGCCGGTGACCTCCGCGACCGCGCCGAGCACCGACCACGCGTGCGGCGCGTGGCCCTGCTCGTCGAGCCACGGCGAGAAGTGGTCGCTCATCACCTCGAACGCGAAACCGGCCCGCTCGGCTCGCGCCGCATCGGCAACGAGCCGGCGCGGGCCGGCTTGCTCGGTCAGCAACGTATAACCGAAACGCACACGTCTCCCCTGTGGCCGGCCGTGGCCGGCCCCTCCTCATCGTCACGACGGTTCCCGGCCCTCACCGGCAGCCACGCCGGCACCCGCCCGAGCGGCCTCTGCACCGCACGGGCGGCCGTGGGAGCGCAGGCCGATACTGCGTTCCTCAGTGCTGCGGGCCTGCGTCCTGCGAGCCTTGGTGCCGCGGGCCTTGTAGTGCCGCGGGCCTTGGTGCCGCCCGCGGCACAGCGAGGCCGGTTGGAGCGGACATCGGCACAGCAGGTATCGGCACTGACATCGGCACTCCTGAGATCGGCATTGCTGAGATCGGCATTGCGGTCTCGGCACTGCAAACGTCAGCGCTGCGGATATCGGCGCCGCCGGCGTCAGCGCAGCGCCGGTGTGGGCTCGGGCTCTTCTTCGACACCGATCCGTTTGCGGCGGGCGATGGCCTCACGACGTTCGGTCTCGTCGAGCCCTCCCCACACTCCGAACGGCTCCTGCACCGTCAGCGCGTGGTGTCGACATTGGACGATCACCGGGCACGTGCGGCAGACCTCCTTGGCCCGCGCCACACGGTCGGCTCGCGCGAAACCGCGTTCGCCGTCAGGATGGAAGAACACTGCACTGTCCAGATTGCGGCAATTTCCGTTGCGCTGCCATTCCCAGACCTCAGCCACCGGGGTCGGCAGCCGGGACGTGTCGGCCATGGTGATCACCTCCGTGAAGATGTGCGATGCGCGGTGTACCCGGCCGGTGCGGAAATCACACCTGCCGTACGTCAGCGGTACTCGTCGTCGTCGACGGCCACCGGTTCCGCCTGGTCGGCGACATCGGCGGGATCGGCGTCCAATGGGACGGAAACCCCCGCCGGTCCGGGTTCGTCCCCGGCGCCGGTGTCGTCGGTGAACTCGCCGCGCTCGAAGTCGTCGACGACCGGACGCCGCTGCTCGTCGACATCGGAGGCCGGTGCGAGATCGTGGTTCTCCGTCATGATCGACGTGATACCCCGCCTGCGCGGTGTTCAATCACGGTTCGATCACCCGGATCCCGTGGCCGCCGCTCACGGGTTCGGTCGGACCCGACATACCTCCGGTACGCTCCGGCCAGACTGCAGCGACGACGCCGGAGGATGCGCATGAGCGAGCGGCAATACGACATCGTGGTGTTCGGCGCCACCGGGTTCACCGGCGGTCTGACCGCCGAGTACCTCGCCGCCCACGTGCCGGACGGCTGCCGATGGGCACTCGCGGGCCGCAACACCACCAGGCTCGAGGCCGTGCGCCGGCGGCTGAGCTCCATCGATCCCGCCTGCGCCGACCTGCCGCTGCTGCAGGCCGACGTCACCGACGCCGCGTCGCTGCGCACCGTCGCCGAGTCGGCACGGGTCGTCGTCACGACCGTCGGCCCGTACCTGAACTACGGCGAACCGCTCGTCGCGGCGTGCGCCGAGGCCGGCACCGACTACGTCGACCTGACCGGCGAACCCGAGTTCGTCGACCGCATGTACCTCGCCCACCACGAGACCGCCCGGCGCACCGGCGCCCGGCTCGTCCACGCGTGCGGACTGGACTCGATCCCCTACGACCTGGGCGCCTACTTCACGGTCGGCCAGTTGCCCGACGACGCGCCGACGACGGTCGACGCCCAGATCCGCGCGAACGCCGAGTTCTCCGGCGGCACGTTCGCCTCGGCCCTGACGGCCTTCTCCCGTGCCCGCCACATGACGGACGTGGCCAAGCGCCGCCGCCGCGCCGACCCGCGCCCCGCCGACCGTGAGATCCGCACCCCCTCCGGGCCACCCACCCGGGACTCCGAGACCGGCAGGTGGCTCGTGCCGATGCCGACGCTCGACCCGCAGATCGTGGCCCGCTCGGCAGCCACGCTGCCCCGGTACGGCACGTCGTTCACCTATCGCCAGTCCGCGGCGATGAAGCGGCTGACGACGCTCGTGGCGACCGGTGCGGGCCTCGGCGTGCTGGCGGTCGCGGCGCAGATCCCGCCGGTGCGCAGCGCGCTCGGCAAGATCCGCAAGCCTGGCGACGGGCCGAGCGCACAGCGCCGGGCGCGGTCGTGGTTCCAGGTGCGGTTCACCGGCGAAGCAGGCGGGCAGCGCGTCGTCACGGAGGTGGCGGGCGGCGACCCCGGCTACGACGAGACCGCGAAGATGCTGTCCGAATCGGCGCTGTGCCTGGCTTTCGACGAACTACCCGACACCGCGGGGCAGGTGACGACCGCCGTGGCGATGGGCGACTCCCTCGTCACACGCCTGCAGAACGCGGGGCTGCGCATCCGCGTCCTCGACGAGTGATCCTGCGGTGACGGCAGGGTTGGGTGCGAGCGAGACCCGGGAGCGAGTGAGCTCAGCTGACGAGGCGGCGGACGACGGCGTCGGCGAGCAGTCGGCCCCGGTCGGTGAGTACCGCACGGCCGCCGTCGAGGTCCCGAGTGGACAGCAGGCCGTCGGCGGCGGCGCGCCGGGCCTCCCGCGCACCGTCGTCGTCGAGCGCGTCGAGCGGAAGACCGTCGGCGAGGCGGAGTTCGAGCATGACCCGTTCGAGTTGCCGGTCCTCGGCGGTCAGGCTCTCCTGTCCGCCGACGGGCAACGCGGCGTCGGCGAGCGTCGCCGTGTAGCGGGCCGGATGCTTGACGTTCCACCACCGCACCCCGCCCACGTGCGAGTGGGCTCCGGGACCGGCGCCCCACCAGTCGCCACCGAGCCAGTAGCCGAGGTTGTGCCGGCAGCGCGCCTGTTCGGAGGCGGCCCAGTTGGACACCTCGTACCACCGCAGGCCCGCCTTCTCGAGCATCGCGTCGAGCAGTTCGTAGTCGGCGGCCAGCACGTCGTCGTCCGGCATCGGGATCTCCCCCTTGCGGACCCGGCGCGCCAGCGCGGTGCCGTCCTCGACGATCAGCGCGTAGGCCGACACGTGGTCGACGCCGGCCTCCAACACCGCGTCCAGCGACGCCTGCAGGTCCTCGGTGCGCTCGCCGGGCGTGCCGTAGATGAGGTCCAGGTTGACGTGGTCGAATCCTGCGGCTCGGGCCTCCGCAGCGGCGGCGACGGGACGGCCCGGCGTGTGCGTGCGGTCGAGCACGCGCAGTACGTGCGGCGCGGCCGACTGCATGCCCAGTGACACCCGCGTGTACCCGGCGTCGCGGATTCCGGCGAACAGTTCCGGCGACGTCGATTCCGGGTTGGACTCGGTGGTGACCTCGGCGTCGGCGGCGAGTCCGAAGGACTGCCGCACCGCGTCCAGCACCGCCGCCAGCCCGTCGGCGCCCAGCAGCGACGGGGTGCCGCCTCCGACGAACACGGTGTCGGCGGCCGGCGGCCTCCCGAGGCGCTGTGCGGCGAGGTCGAGTTCCTTGCGCAGTCCTTCGAGCCAGTCCTCGGGCGCCGCACCGGAACCGAGTTCGCCGGCGGTGTAGGTGTTGAAGTCGCAGTAGCCGCAGCGGGTCGCACAGAACGGCACGTGCACGTACACCCCGAACGGCCTCGTGCCGAGCCCCTGCAGGGCGAAGTCGGGCAGGTGAAGATCGTCCGGGGTGCTCACGTCCCCAGTGTCCCACCGGCGGGCAGGCAAGCGCGTGCTGCCCACCGGCTCCCCGGACACAGCGCGGTCGTCACGCCTCCCGCGGACCGGGCGGGTCCAGGGACTGCAACCAGCCGCTCGCCTCGGCCAGGTCGGCCACGCCGGTCAGCTCACCGGGCAGCAGCGGCACGGTGAGCACGCCGGTCTCCTCACCGCCGAAGCGTTCCCTGACGCGTGCCAGCACGGCGCGTTCCTGGGTCCGGCGGCGGGCGAGCACCCCGGACTCGTCGCCGGAGGCGACCCGGTTGACCAGCACCGCCCCGAGCGACACTCCCGCCTCGGCCAGCTGGTCGGCGGCCCGTTCGGTCTCGGCCAGCGGCAGCCGCTCCGGCACGAGCACGAGGTGCACACGGGCGTCCTCGCGCAGCCGGCTCTGCAACGCCTCCAGCCGCCGGCGGCGGTTCTGCAACCGTTCCAGCAGCGGGTCATTTTGCGGTCCGACCTCGCCGAGCAGCCCGTCGGCGAACCGGTCGACGTCGCGGGCCTGTTTCCGGTTGTGGGCCAGGCCTTCGATCCACGGCGTGAGCAGTTCCGGCAGGCTCAGCAGCCGCAACATGTGCCCCGTCGGCGCGCTGTCGACGACCAACAGGTCCCAGTCCCGGCCGGTGCGCTCGACGAGGTCGGTGAGCCGGTCCAGCAACGCCGATTCGACGGTTCCGGGACTGTCGACCGCCCTGCGCAGGTGCCGCTCCACGGCCGGCAGCACCTCCCTGGGGACCGCATGCCTGGCGTCCTCGAGGACTTCGGCGACCCGGTTGCTCGCCTGCCGCTCACCACTGATCTCGGCGGCCAGGAGCGACTCGCCGACCGACCGCGGCTCGTCGGACAGCGACTCACCGAGCACGTCGCCCAGCGAATGCGCCGGATCGGTCGACACGACGAGCGTGCGCACACCGCGGCGCGCCTGCCGGACGGCGAACGCCGCGGCGAGCGTCGTCTTACCGACCCCGCCTTTGCCGCCGAAGAACCGGATCAACAGCACACTCCGGCGTCGCCGAACTCGTCCCGTCCCATGCGCCGGTGCCAGGCGTGGAAGTCGGCCACGAGATACGGAACGGCATCGAGCGTCTCGTAGGCGACCGGATTGTCCACGCCCAGCGATTCCAGCAGCAGCAGTGTGCGCAGGGTGTCGTCGCGACGGCGCGCCTCCTTGCGCAGACCCTGCCGCCAGCGGGAGACCAGCAGCAGCTCGTGGCCCCGTTCGAACCGGCGCCAGTACCGGAGCAACCGGGCGCCGAGCCGCCGCCACCTCCCGCCTGCGGTCACCGCTCTGTCAGCTCCGTCGGCTCGGGATCACCCGCGTCGGCGGCGGCACCGCGAGCCCGGCGCAGCGCGAGCGCCGCCTCGACGATGAGCCACACGGCCAGCACGAAGATGATCGCGTCGAGCGGCGCGAGCACCCATTCGCTCTCGGCGATGAACGTCATGAGGTTCTGGATGAGCGCCCACGTCGTCATCACGACGAGGAACACCAGCGGCACCAGCACGGCGATCGGGTTGCGGCGGTTCTTGGTGACCCACACCGCGATGACGGCGAGCGCCAGGCCCGCGGTGAGCTGGTTGGTGGTGCCGAACAGCTGCCACAGCACGCCGAACGTGTAGCCCGCGTCGCCGCCGCCGGGCAGCAGCGCCAGCACGAGCGGGATGAGCACGGCGATCAGCCCCGCCAGGGTCAGGTTGCGTGAGATGGCACGGATGCGGACGATCTCGGCGATCTCCTGCACGATGTAGCGCTGCAGGCGCACCCCGGTGTCCATCGTGGTCGCGGCGAAGCTGATCACCACGACGGCGGCGAAGACCACGGCGGTCGCCTGGGGCACGCCGAGGTTGGCGGCGAAGTGGCCGACGCCGTTGACGAAGTTCGAGGTCGCACCGTCCGAGGCGGTGGCGAAGTCGGAATAGGCGGCGTGCCAGTCGGCCGTCGTGGCAACGATGCCCGCGGTGCACGCGAGGATCGACCCCAGCGCCAGCGACCCTTCGCCGATCGCGCCGAAGTAGCCGACGTACCGGGCGTCGCTCTCCTTGTCGAGCTGTTTCGACGTCGTGCCCGACGACACGAGACTGTGGAACCCGGAGATCGCGCCGCACGCGATCGTCACGAACAGCAACGGGAACCAGCTGGGCGAATCGGCAGGCGTCTGGTCGTTGACCACGGGCGCCACGATCGTGTCCCAGCCGACGAGCACGCCCAGACCGATCACGCCGAGCGCGATGAACAGCTGGTGGGAGTTGATGTAGTCGCGCGGCTGCAGCAGCACCCACACCGGGATGCGCGATGCGATGAACGTGTAGACGAACAGCAGCACGATCCAGATGTTGCGCTCGGTGAACAGGCCGTCCTCGGCGGCGATGCCCGCCAGCGAGATCGGCAGCGCCTGCCCGAGCAGGATCGTCACGTACAGCACGACGACGCCGACGAGTGACGGAATCAGCGCCGCGCTGCGCGTGCGGTAGATGTACTGGCCGATGCCGATGGCCAGCGGGATCTCCAGCAGGATCGGCAGCACGGCCTCGGGATTGGCCACGAACAGGTTCCCGATCACCACGGCGAACACGGCGTTCACCAGGGTCAGCAGGAAGAAGATGATCAGCAGGAACAGCACGCGGGCGCGGGTGCCCACCACCTCGCGGGTGAGCGTGCCGATGCTCTGCGCCTTGTGCCGCACCGACACCACGATCGAGCCGAAGTCGTGCACGCCCGCGGCGAAGATCGTGCCCACCACGACCCAGATCAGCGCCGGTCCCCATCCCCAGAACACGGCGATGGCGGGACCGACGATCGGTGCCGCGCCGGCGACCGAGGTGAAGTGGTGTCCGAAGAGGACGTGCTTGTTGGTCGGGATGAAGTCCACGCCGTCCCGCATGGTGTGCGCGGGTGTCGGCCGGCTGTCGTCGAGCGCGTACACACGACGCGAGAGGTATCCCGAGTAGTAGCGGTAGCCGAGGTAGAACAGCACCCCGACGATCAGGACCATCACGATGGCCGGCATGGACGTTCCTTCCCGTGAGCGACGTTGACACGGTGGTCAGGCGACGTGGGACGGTAACAGCAGTGTGGCTGACGAGGTAAGAGCGGTGTGAATCCCGCGCTGGGCGAGACGTGGAGGCGACCAACGGTGAACCGGCTGCGGGAGGCCTGGCGGCGGGCCGTCACGGCAGAGCTGTGCTGGACGAACCCCGACGGCAGTGCCGCCGCGATCGCCGTGACCCCGGTGCTGCGCGGATCTGATCCCGCCTCGGCGACGGTGTGCGCCGCCCTGCCCTACGCACGGGCGGGCGAGGTCGAAGGCCTGCGTGCGGCCCCGGCCGCGGTGTTCGCCGTGACCGACTCGCGCTCGCTGCCCGACGACACCGAATCCGGAACCCGGGTCTCAGGGCCCGGGGGCGCCGCGTCCGGAATCGCCGCGGCGGGTGGGGTGCGGATCGTCGACGACGTCGACGGCGAGTTGTTCACCGAGGAGCTGCTCGACCAGGAGCTGGTCAAGTACCCGCCGTCGCGCACGCTCGCCGACAGCGTGCTGCTCCGCCGGGAGAACTGGTGGTGGCTGCCCCGGATCGTCGTGGAACTCACCGGCCCGGTCCCGGCCGCCGGACACCCCGGCGAGAAGCCGCTGCCCGCGCGCACCGACCCGACCCGGCACGCACTGCTCGTCACCACGGCACCCAGCGGCGCCGAGTCGCAGCGTGTCCCCGAGCTTCGCGGTGCCCCCGAGTTGCGCAGTGTCGACCTGGGTGCCGACTCCGCACGGTCCGGCGCGGCAGCGTCCGACGTCATGGGAGTGCGTGAGCTGGCGGGTGAACCGCTGCCCGCCGCGTCCGCGGGCGCGCTGGCGTTCGGCTACGACTACACGATGCCCGATCTCGAACGCTGGGAAGCGTGGTCGCTGGCCGGCACGGTCGAGCGCGAACGGCTGGCCGTCGAAACCCGGACCGGGTCGCCGGGCGAGGACCTAACCACCCTCGGCCTGCTGGCACGTACCCGGCGGCACCGCGCACTGGCGAAGGCCTGCCGCACCGGTCTCCGCGCCGCCCAACGCCGCCTCCAGCCGGCTCCCTGAGGCGACCGCAACCGCCCCCAAGGGGGCCCACCCGCACATGCAACACAGCCACGCAGCAGCGTGCCGTTGAGGAACAGTGGCCGGGCCGGCGGGAGGGACCCCTGATCCTCCCCTCGCGACGGGGCCGGACTCACGTCCGTCCGCGGATCGTGAGGCGAGGATTCGTGGCGTTCAACGCCACTGAGGTGCCCTTGGGGACACGTCGCGGGCCGGCTGGCGGACGCCGTCGCTGGTGACGTTGCTCCCACGATGCGGACGCTGCTGGACCACCCTGTGAACACCGTGGCAAGGTAATCGTTGTGACTGTGACGACCGCCGGTGTAGCCCTCGTGGTACGACGCCACGTGGACTACCTGCGCGTCTCCAGCAGTCTGTGCCGGCCCTGACCGCGACGCGCTGCTCCTGCCCAGCCGCAGCCGCACGTCGAGCGCGCACCGGGCCGCACGTCGGTCCGCCTGCCGGCGCAGGCCGATGCCACCGCACATCGCCGACGCCACAGGCCGGCCTCTGGTCACCGACGCCCACGTCCGAGCCCACCGCGCGCCCGTCCCGGCACCGCTCACGAGCGGCAGCGCCGCGCCCGGTCGTCCCCGGCCGCCCTCGGGCTGCCACGAGCCGCCCGAACGCCCAGCCCGAACCGCCGCCGAACACACCGCCCTGGAGGACACCGCCATGGCCGCCGAGACAGGCCGACCCGCCCGCCCCAAGAAGCGCCGCGGCGAGGGCCAGTGGGCCCTGGGTTACCGCGAGCCGCTCAACCCCAACGAGCGCTCCAAGAAGGACGACGCGCCGCTGAACGTGCGCGCGCGCATCGAGAACATCTACGCCCACACCGGCTTCGACGGCATCGACCCCGGCGACCTGCGCGGCCGGTTCCGCTGGTTCGGCCTCTACACCCAGCGCAAGCCCGGGATCGACGGCGGAAGGACGGCGGCGCTCGAACCAGAGGACCTCGACGACAAGTACTTCATGCTCCGGGTGCGGCTCGACGGCGGCGCGCTGACCACCCGGCAGCTCGCCGTCCTGGGTGAGATCTCGCAGACCTACGCCCGTGACACGGCCGACATCACCGACCGGCAGAACATCCAGTACCACTGGATCCGTGTCGAGGACATGCCCGCGATCTGGCAGAAGCTGGAGGACGCGGGCATGACGACGATGGAGGCCTGCGGCGACAGCCCGCGGGTCATCCTCGGCTCCCCCGTCGCCGGGATCTCGGCCGACGAGATCATCGACGGCACGCCCGCGATCGACGAGATCACGCGCCGTTTCGTCGGCGATCCGACGTTCGCGAACCTGCCCCGCAAGTTCAAGACGGCGATCTCCGGCCAGCAGGATGTGGCGCACGAGATCCACGACGTCGCGTTCGTCGGGGTCGAGCACCCCGAGCACGGTCCCGGGTTCGACGTGTGGGTCGGCGGCGGCCTCTCGACCAACCCGATGATCGCCAAGCGCCTCGGCGTGTGGGTGCCGCGGGACGAGGTGCCGGACGTGTGGGAAGGCATCATCAGCATCTTCCGCGACTACGGCTACCGGCGGCTGCGCTCGCGCGCCCGCATCAAGTTCCTGGTCAAGGACTGGGGTCCCGAGAAGTTCCGTGAGGTGCTCGAGACCGAGTACCTGCAGCGCACGCTCATCGACGGCCCCGCCCCGGAGGCGCCGGAGCGGCCGATCGACCACATCGGCGTGCACGAGCAGACCGACGGGCTGCGCTACGTCGGCGGGGCGCCGGTCGCGGGCCGCGCGTCCGGGTCGTTGCTGCTGTCGGCGGCGAAGGCGGCCGAGCGCGCCGGATCGGGCCGGGTGCGGCTGACGCCGCAGCAGAAGCTGGTCGTGCTGGACGTGCCCGAGTCCGAGGTCGCCTCGCTGCAGGCCGAGCTGGCCGAGGCGGGCCTGGACACGAAGCCGTCGCCGTGGCGGCGCAACGTGATGGCGTGCACCGGCATCGAGTTCTGCAAGCTGGCGATCGTCGAGACGAAGAAGCGTGCCTCGGACCTGGTCGCCGAGCTGGAGCAGCGGCTGGCCGATCTGCAGGACGGCCTCGACAACCCCGTGTCCGTGCACCTGAACGGCTGCCCGAACTCGTGCGCACGCATTCAGGTGGCCGACATCGGCCTCAAGGGCCAGATCGTCACCGACGCCGACGGCAACCAGGTCGAGGGCTTCCAGGTGCATCTCGGCGGCGGCCTCGGGCTGGATGCGGGATTCGGCCGTAAACTGCGTGGTCATAAGGTCACGAGCGACGAGCTCACCGACTATGTGGAGCGGGTCGTGAGGAACTACCTGGATCAGCGCGGCGAGGGCGAGCGGTTCGCCCAGTGGGTCGTGCGCGCAGAGGAAGCCGATCTCACGTGAGTGAGGCCACTTCCTCGAGGGCCACGCCCATGCACTGCCCGTACTGTGCCGACGAGGATCTCCGTCCGGAAGACGACGGTGCATGGCTGTGCACGTCCTGTCGGCGGGTGTTCACAGTGACCTTCATCGGACTGCGCATTCCGGAGGTAAAGCGATGACCGCGACAAGGACGGCTGAGGAGCTACAAGCCCTTGCCGAACGAGCGTCCGGCGAACTGGCCGAGGCCACCACCGAGGAGGCCATCCGGTGGGCGGTCGAGCAATTCGGCGACGATCTGATCGTCGCCTCGAATATGCAGGACGCCCTTCTCGTCGATGTCGTCACCAAGGTCAAATCGGACATCGACGTGCTTTTTCTCGAAACGGGCTACCATTTCGCAGAAACGCTCGGAGTGCGTGATGCGGTGGCGACGATCTATCCCGACGTGCGGATCGTCAACGCACAGGCCGAACAGAGCGTGGCCGAGCAGGACGCGGAATACGGTCCGAAATTGCACGACCGGGACCCCAACCAGTGCTGCCACCTGCGGAAAGTCGTTCCGCTGCGCAACACGCTCGCCGAGTATTCCTGCTGGATCACGGGTGTCCGCCGTGTCGATGCACCCACCAGAGCGAACACGCCGATCGTGACATGGGACGATCGCAATGGCCTGGTGAAGGTGAACCCGATCGCGGCCTGGACCGACGACGAGTTCAACGGCTACATCGACGAGCACGGGATTCTGCAGAATCCACTGGTCCACGAGGGGTACCTCTCGATCGGCTGCGCCCCGTGCACCGCGAAGGTCGCGCCGGGCGCCGACCCACGCAGTGGTCGCTGGGCCGGCAAGTCCAAGACTGAGTGCGGGCTGCACGCCTGAGGAAGGATGTCATGACCACACTAGAGGCCGCGGCCGATGCGGCGCGCGACAATCTCGCGGCGCTGGAATCGGAAGCCATTCACATCTTCCGTGAGGTGGCGGGCGAATTCGATCGTCCCGTGATCCTCTTCTCCGGTGGCAAGGACTCCACGCTGCTGCTGCACCTGGCCATCAAGGCGTTCTGGCCCGCGCCGGTTCCGTTCCCGCTGTTGCACGTCGACACCGGCCACAACTTCGACGAGGTCATCGCCTTCCGTGACCACGTCGTGGAGAAGTACGGCCTGCGGCTGGTCGTGGCCAGCGTGCAGGACTACATCGACGACGGCAGGCTCGTCGAGCGGGCCGACGGTACGCGCAACCCGCTGCAGACGCAGCCGCTGCTCGACGCGATCGCCGACAACAAGTTCGACGCCGTGTTCGGCGGCGGCCGCCGCGACGAGGAACGGGCCCGCGCCAAGGAGCGCATCTTCAGCCTGCGCAGCGCCTTCGGCCAGTGGGACCCACGCAGGCAGCGCCCTGAGCTGTGGAACCTCTACAACGGCAGGCACCGCCCCGGCGAGCACGTGCGGGTGTTCCCACTGTCGAACTTCACCGAAGCCGACGTGTGGAACTACATCGCGCGCGAGCAGGTCGAACTGCCGTCGATCTACTACGCGCACCAGCGCAAGGTCTACAGCCGCGACGGCATGTGGCTCACCGAGGGCCCGTGGGGCGGTCCGCGCGCGGACGAAGAGGTCCACGAGCTGACGGTGCGGTACCGCACCGTCGGTGACGGCTCGTGCACCGGCGCCGTCGAATCCACCGCCTCGACGGTCGAGGAGGTCATCGCCGAGGTGCAGGCGAGCCGCCTCACCGAGCGCGGTGCGACGCGTGCCGACGACCGCATGTCCGAGGCCGCCATGGAAGACCGCAAGCGGGAGGGGTACTTCTAACCATGAGCTCGTTGCTGAGGCTCGCCACGGCGGGCAGCGTCGACGACGGCAAGTCGACTCTGGTCGGCAGGCTGCTGTACGACACCAAGTCCGTACTCGCCGACCAGCTGGACGCCATCGAGCGCGCCAGCGTCGACAAGGGTATGACGACCCCGGACCTGTCGCTGCTGGTCGACGGTCTGCGTTCCGAGCGGGAGCAGGGCATCACGATCGACGTGGCGTACCGCTACTTCGCCACGCCGAATCGCAGCTTCGTGCTCGCGGACACCCCCGGGCACGTGCAGTACACCCGCAACACGGTCACCGGCGCGTCGACGGCGCAGCTCGGTGTGCTGCTGGTCGACGCCCGCAACGGCGTCGTCGAGCAGACCCGCAGGCACGCGGCCGTGCTGGCGATGCTCGGCGTGCCGCGGTTGGTGCTGGCGGTGAACAAGGTCGACCTCATCGACTACGACGAGGCCGCGTTCACCGTGATCGCCAAGGAGTTCGCCGCGCACGCGACGTCGTTGGGTTACGCCGAGGGCACGGTGCTGGCCATCCCGGTGTCGGCGCTGCAGGGCGACAACGTGGCGACCAAGTCGGAGAACACGCCGTGGTACTCGGGCCCGACGCTGCTCGAGCACCTCGAAGAGGTGCCGGTCGCGCCGGACCCGCACGAGGCGCCGTTCCGGATGCCGGTGCAATACGTCATCCGTCCGCGCACGCCCGAATACCCCGATTACCGGGGTTACGCGGGCCAGATCGCGGCGGGCACGGTCCGGCCGGGCGACGAGGTCGTGGTGCTGCCGCAGGGCCTGAAGTCGACGGTCGAGAGCGTCGACACCGCCGACGGTTCGCTCGACGAGGCCGGCACCGGCAAGTCGATCACCGTGGTGCTCTCCGACGACCTCGACATCACGCGCGGTGACGTGATCGCCGCGGCCGACAACGCGCCGAAGGTCACCGACGAGTTCACCGCGGCGCTGTGCTGGCTGTCGAGCAAGCAGCTCGAGCCCGGCGCACGTGTACTGGTCAAGCAGGGCACGCGCACGGTGCAGGCCATGGTCGAGGAGCTCAACGCCCGGTTCGACGAGCAGACGCTGTCCATCGTGGACGCTCCGGAGAAGCTGGAGCTCAACGAGATCGGCAACGTCAGCCTGCGGCTGGCCGAGCAGCTTCCGGTGGACGACTACACGGTGAGCCCCCGCACGGGTGCGTTCATCGTGATCGACCCGAAGGACGGCGACACGCTCGCCGCGGGTCTGGTCGGGCACCGGTTCAGCCAGCTCAAGGGTGTGACAGAGCCCGAGGTCGCGTGACGGTGGCGCATCCGCCGCTGCTGATCGTCGCGCACGGTAGCCGGGACTCCAGGTCCGCGGCTACCGTGCGCGCGCTCGCGGAGGTGGTGCGCGCCCACTCCCCCGGTGCGGACGTCCGCGTGGCGTTCCTGGACCTGTCCGCACCGTCGGTCGGTACCGCCCTCTCCGGCCTGTACGCCGAGGGACACCGCCACGTCGTGGCCGTGCCGTTGCTGCTCGGCCACGCCTATCACGCGCGGGTGGACCTGCCCGCGCTCGTCGACGAGGTCACCGGCAGCCTGCCGCGGTTGTCGGTGACAGTTGCCGACGTCCTCGGCCCCGATCCGCTGCTGGAGGACGTCGCGCTCGACCGCCTCGCCGCCGCCGGAGCGGATCTCGACGACCCGGACCTCGGCGTCGTGCTCGCCGCCGTGGGTTCGTCGCACGATGCGGCCAACGACGTCGTCGCCCGCATCGCCCGCGGCTGGGACGGCCGCCGCGGTGCACGGGTCGCGGCCGCATTCGCCAGTACGGCCCGGCCGGACGTGCCCGCAGCGATCGCCAGGCTCCGCGCCCACGGCGCGCGCCGGTTCGCCGTCGCGTCGTGGTTCTTCGCCCCGGGACTGCTCCCCGACCGCATCGCAGCCCTCGCGGCCGAATCGGCCCCGGACGCCGTCCTCGCCGCCCCGCTGGGCACCGATCCGCGCGTCGCCACGGTCGTGCTCGACCGCTACGCCGACGCGCTCACCGGCGCGGCGGCCTCGGCCTGAGCCGGCGCCGGCGCGCGTCGGCGTATGCCAGAGTGTTCGGCATGGCTGACGAACTCGTCCACTACGACCTCGACGGCGGGGTCGCGACGATCACGCTCGACTCGCCGCACAACCGCAACGCCCTGTCCACGCAGCTGCGCAGCGAACTCACCGACGCGCTGACCAGGGCCGCCGACGACGAGCAGGCGCGCGTGATCGTGCTGACCCACACCGGCACCGTCTTCTGCGCCGGCATGGACCTCAAAGAGGCCAAGGGCGCCGGCTCCGACGACCAAGGGGTGAACGGCTTCCCCGCGATCCTCGAGCAGCTCTGGACGAGCCCGAAACCGGTCGTCGCCAAGC
Source organism: Prauserella sediminis (assembly GCF_014195435.1). Lineage (NCBI taxonomy): Bacteria > Bacillati > Actinomycetota > Actinomycetes > Pseudonocardiales > Pseudonocardiaceae > Prauserella > Prauserella sediminis. Next base: position 65,349 of record NZ_JACIBS010000010.1, read on the forward strand.
TCGCCGGGCCCGCTCGCGCCGGCGGTGTCGGCATGGTCGCGGCAGCCGACATCGCGGTGGCGGCCGCCGACGCGACGTTCGCGTTCACCGAGGTGCGCATCGGCGTCGTGCCCGCACTGATCTCGGTCACCGTGCTGCCGCGACTCTCCCCGCGTGCGGCCCACGAACTCTTCCTCACCGGCGACACGTTCGACGCCGTACGCGCCGCCGAGGTGGGTCTGCTCAACGCCGCCGTACCCGCCGACGAGCTCGACGCGAAGGTCGCCTCCTACGTCGACTCGCTGGTGCGAGGCGGGCCTACGGCGCTGACGGCGACGAAGGAGCTGCTGCACGGCGAACGCGGCCGCACCATCGGCGCGGAGCTGGAGAAGATGCAGGCGGTGTCCGCGCACTACTTCGCCAGTGAGGAGGGCCAGGAGGGCATCGCCGCGTTCGGCGAGAAACGCCCGCCCCGCTGGATTCCCTGACTCCCCCCCATCCGGCATCCGCCGTGACGGCGAAGGCCGCCTCTTTCCCGGTCCGGGAGGGGCGGCCTCCGCTATCGCGAGACGCTCCGGTGCGGAGCGCAGACGGCCTCAGGAGCGCAGGAAGTCCCGCAGCCCGGCCAGGTCGTCGGTGTTGATGTGGTCGACACCGGCGTCGCGGAGCTCGGTCCACACGGCGGTGCGCTGTTCGCCCACCTGATCCGGGGTGGCCCAGAACCGCAGCCGCTGCCCGGCGTCGTGGGCACGGGCGGCCATCTCGCGCAGGCGGGCCCGCTCCCGAGCGGGCATGGGGCCCTCGCCGTTCCAGTCGAATACGGTGTTCCAGTTGTCGCTGACCAGCGGCATCAGCTCGGCGGCCAAATCGCCGCCCAGGTCGCCGGAGCGCCCGTCGTAGAACGACAACCGCTCCGGAGCCTCGGCCATGTTGTCGAGCGGCCGATTACCGCTCACCACGACCTGGATCGCACCGGTGTCGACCTTCCCGTCGCGATAGCGCGTGAGCATGCCCGCGTATTCGGCGAGCTGGTGCTCCAGCAACTCCCACGTGCGCGGCCCGTCACTCTTGATGTCGACGAGCAGCTGGAACTGCCCCTTCCACCCCGGGTAGACACCGGACTTGCCGCGTACGGCGTCGCGCAGCGGTTCCAGGTACAGGCTGCGCAGCGTGCGGTCGGGATCGAGCTCCCACGAGTCGTGGGCGACCAGCAGTTCATCGCCGACGGCCCACACGTCCGCCTCGACGCTGGTGAAGCCGTGCTCCAGCGC
>NZ_JACIBS010000011.1:0-67719 GCF_014195435.1 Prauserella sediminis
CTGCTACCTGCAGGCCACCGAGGACACGCGGACGATCAGCGTGACCATCGAGAAGCAGCAGGTCTCGGTGCTCGCCGAACGTCTGAGCTCGCTGCTCGAGGAGATCGCCAGCAGATTCGACGCCGAGGTGCCGGAAGAGGCCCCGGACGAGCTGGTCGACAACGAGCCGCTCAGCGTGCCCGTCGAGGAGGAGTTCCGCGTCGGCACGATGGGTCTGGGCTGGGACGCCGAGAGCCAGGCCGTCGTGGTCGAACTGCTCGCCGTGACCGAGGGCGAAGTGGACGAGACCGTCGTGCTGGACGACACCGAGGAGGGCCCCGACGCCGTGCGGGTGTTCCTGAGTCCGCCCGCCGCACGTGCCTTCGCCTCCCGCGCCGACCGCGTCGTCGGCGCGGGCCGGAAACCGTGTCCGCTGTGCGGTGAGCCGCTCGACCCCGCCGGCCACATCTGCCCGCGGCAGAACGGCTACCGGCGCGACTCGGAACTGACCGACGAAAGCTGAGCCGGCGTGGCAGAGGCGCACAACGAGCCCGGCAGAACCGTCGACCCGGCGGATCCAGCCGTCGTCGAGCTGATCACGCGCGGCCGGCTCGACGTGCAGGGCCGGGTAGTCGACGCGTCGAACCTGACCCTGTTCGGCACCGTGGAGCTCGACGGTGCCGAAGCCGACGTCGTGTACAAGCCCGTCACCGGCGAGCGGCCGCTCTGGGATTTCCCCGACGGCACCCTGGCTGGCCGTGAGGTCGCCACGGCGCTGATCGCCGAGGCGGCCGAGATCGGCAGGGTGCCGCCGACCGTGCTGCGGGACGGCCCGTTCGGCGACGGCATGGTGCAGCTCTGGATCGACGTCACCGAACGGGAACTGGTCGACGTCCTCGCCCCCGAGGAGTTGCCCGACCACTGGCTGGTCGTCCTCCGTGCCCAAGATCAGGAGGGGCAGCCCCTCGTGGTGGCGCACGCCGACGACGAGGAGCTGCGCGAGCTGGCGATCCTCGACGTCGTCGTCAACAACACCGACCGCAAGGGCGGGCACATCCTGCCGGGGCCCTGCGGCCGGAGCTACGGCATCGACCACGGCATCTGCCTGCACGCCGACCCGAAACTGCGCACCGTGCTGTGGGGCTGGGCGGGCGAACCGCTGGGTGACGACGTGCTGGACAAGCTGCGCAAACTCCGCTGGGCACTCGACCGTGACCTCGGCACCACGCTGTCGCAGCACCTGACCCGCGACGAGATCGCCGCGCTCGCCACGCGCACCGACGGTCTGATCGAGGCGGGAGCTTTCCCTGTTCCCAGCGGCGAATGGCGCGCGATTCCCTGGCCGTTGTTCTGACCGACAGCCCGCTCCGGCCGGTGGGGCCCGTCCCGCACGACGACCGCCGGTGCGACGACAGGGGCCGCATCCCAGCGCCCCGGAGCCGCAGGGGTGTGGCGCTCCCCGGATCCCACTACCCCGGCCGCTAGATTCCGATTCGTGCGTTCCCATTCCTACGGCAACATCCTGTCCGGTTCCCGCAAGCGCAAGATCCCCGAGGTGCCCGCCGAGCCGGGCCTCGTCGTGGAAGACCCGGCGAGCGGATTCTGCGGCGCGCTCGTCCGGCTCGAACACGGCAACGCGGTACTCGAGGACCGGAACGGCAAGCACCGGGTGTTCCCCCTCGGCCCCGCCGCGTTCCTGCTCGACGGCAAGCCCGTGACCCTCGTGCCGGCGCGACCGTCCCAGCCCGCCGCGCCGCAGCGCACGCAGTCGGCCTCCGGCTCGGTGCACGTCGACGGGCTGCGCGCCCGCGTGGCGCGGGACTCGCGTATCTGGGTCGAGGGCAAGCACGACGCCGAACTCGTCGAACGCATCTGGGGACACGATCTGCGCGTCGAAGGCGTGGTCGTCGAACCGCTCGACGGTGTGGACGTGCTTTCGGACGCGATCGCCGAGTTCGGCACCGGCCCCGGACGACGGCTCGGCGTGCTCGTCGACCACCTCGTCCCCGGCAGCAAGGAGTCGCGGATCGTCGACGGCATCACCGACCCGAACGTGATGATCACCGGCCATCCGTACGTGGACATCTGGGAGGCGGTCAAACCCGACGTCCTCGGGATCGAGGCGTGGCCGCGGATCCCGAAAGGGGTCGAGTGGAAACGCGGCGTGTGCGACGCGCTCGGCTGGGGCGAGACCTACGAGGGCTGGCAGCGGGTACTGGCCGCGGTCGGGAGTTTCCGTGACGTCGAAACGCCCCTCATCGGTGCGATGGAGCGGCTCATCGACTTCGTCACCGAGCCCGCCGACTGAGCGGGAGCGTCTCCCGACGTATCGCGGGGTCCGCGCACCGCGGCCGAGCACCCCGTAGGCCGAACGGGTGAACTGTGTCGGGCACGGGCGGCGTCCGCGACACCAGTGAGGTCACACCTCGGTCACGTACTGTGATCCGGTTCATCTCGCCGAATCGTATCTGGGAGCATGTGCGCATGACAGCGGCGCTCATCTGGCTCATCATCGGCATCGCTCTGATCGTGACCGAGGTGCTGTCGGGCGACTTCGTCCTGCTCATGCTCGGCGCCGGGGCGCTCGCCGCAGCCGGAGCGGAGGCGATCACGGGCAACATCTACATCGACGTCGCCGTGTTCGCGATCGTCTCGACGGGCATGCTCGGGCTCGTCCGGCCCGCACTCAAACGGCGTTTCCTCGCGGGGCCCGGCATCAAGACGAACGCCGAGGCGCTGGTGGGGAGTCAGGCCGTGGCGATGTCCGAGGTGGACTCGCACGGCGGTCAGGTGAAGCTCGCCGGGGAACCCTGGTCCGCACGGGCCCTGACCGAAGGCGACGTCATCGAGGCGGGTACGCACGTGACCGTCGTGGAAATCCAGGGAGCCACCGCCATCGTGTCCGCCGCGATCTGATGTGACGGCCGCATCCGGGGCAGTGCCCGCCGCGCCCGCCGCGCGGGCCGGGTCGACAGTGCTCCGCAGAACCGAATAGCCGCCGACCGGGACGGCGCATGCGATCGAGCGTGCCATCAGGCCCGGTCCGCACCGTGAAGGGGAGAAACTAGGTGGAGACAACAGGACTGATTGTTGTCGCCGTCATCGCGCTGCTCGTGATCGTCGTGGTCGCGAAGGCGCTGATGGTGGTGCCGCAATCACAATCGGCCGTCATCGAGCGGCTCGGACGGTTCCGGATGGTGGCCGGTCCCGGCCTGAACTTCCTCGTGCCGTTCCTGGACAAGGTGCGCGCGAAGGTGGACCTGCGGGAACAGGTCGTCTCGTTCCCGCCGCAACCCGTGATCACGCAGGACAACCTGACGGTCTCGATCGACACGGTCGTCTACTTCCAGGTCACCGACTCCCGTGCCGCGGTGTACGAGATCTCGAACTACATCGTCGGTGTCGAGCAGCTGACCACCACCACGCTGCGGAACCTCGTCGGCGGCATGAGCCTCGAGGACGCGCTGACCTCCCGTGACCAGATCAACCAGCAGCTGCGCGGCGTGCTCGACGAGGCGACCGGCCGCTGGGGCATCCGGGTCGCCCGTGTCGAGCTGAAGGCGATCGATCCTCCGCCGTCCATTCAGGACTCGATGGAGAAGCAGATGCGCGCGGACCGTGAGAAGCGCGCCATGGTGCTGACGGCCGAAGGTGAACGCGAGTCGGCCATCAAGACCGCCGAGGGTCAGAAGCAGAGTCAGATCCTCGCGGCGGAGGGGTCCAAACAGGCCTCGATCCTGTCCGCGGAGGCCGAGCGGCAGTCGCGGATCCTGCGGGCGCAGGGTGAACGTGCCGCCCGTTATCTGCAGGCACAGGGGCAGGCCAAGGCCATCGAGAAGGTCTTCGCGGCCATCAAGGCGGGCAAGCCGACCCCGGAGGTGCTGGCCTACCAGTACCTGCAGACCCTGCCGCAGATGGCGCAGGGCGACGCGAACAAGGTCTGGATGATTCCGAGCGAGTACGGCCAGGCTCTCGAAGGCTTCGCCCGCAAGCTCGGCGCCCCGGGCGAGGACGGCGTGTTCCGCTACGAGCCGCCCACCGGCGACGACACGGAGATGCCGCCGCTGGAGGACGAGGAGGTCGCGTCCTGGTTCGACACCAAGTCGGACCCGAGCGTCGCCGAGGCCGTGCGGGAAGCCGAGAAGGTCGCGCGCCAGGAGGTCGGCCCGCTGCACGGTACTCCGCAGGCGCCCACTCCGCCGCCCGCGGCACTGCAGGCGCTCGGCGGCGGTACCCCGTCGCCCGCTCAGCCCGAGGCCGCTGCGGAAGAGGAGAAGGACGAGGCTCCGGAACTGCCTCCGGCGCCGCCGGCACAGCCGACTCCGCCGCCCGCACCGCCGCAGCAGGCTCCGCAGCAGCAGCCGCCCGCGGGTCCGTACGGCGGTAATCCGGGGCAGCAGCAGCCGCCGCAGGGTGGTCCGACTCCGCCTCCGCAGCCGCCGCAGGGCGGGCAGTACCCGCCGCAGCAGGGCCCGCCGTTCGGTGGCCCGCCCCGTCAGCAGTAGGCGTCAGCAACAACACAGAAGGGCCGGTTCCCACGGATGGTGTGGGAACCGGCCCTTCTGTGTTCGCCCCCCTCTCCGGTCGCCTGCTGCCACCGATCGGCACGACGACGCCACGACGTGGACGCCGACGGTCCGAGTCCGGGGTGGATGGCCGAATGCCAGCACCTGGGCGTGGTGATCACGCAGCTTCGGCGTACTCGGCGGTGTCGATCCCCGCACGCCTTCACCGCGGCGGTTCCTGCCGGTCCGGGGCGGTGGTCATGCGCTACGGTCGGTCGTGATGAGCGAGCATCCGGTTCCCCTCACGCGGTCGGTGTTGGCCGGGCCGGATCCGTGGCCCGGGTCATCCGATCCAGCCGCGTTACTCGCGGGGATCGCCGACTGGCTCACCGGTTACGGCAACGTGCAGACCCGGCGCACGTACGCCGAAGGCCTCGGACTGCCCGTCACGAGTACCGACGTCGAACACTGGGTCCCGACCGTCCCCGGGCCGGGTCCGGCATCACTCGTGGCGTCCACAGCGGACGGGGCTCGACAGGACACCGGAGGCCGGCACACCGCGGCAGCGGGCGACGGCTGGCCCGAAGCGGTGGCGACCTACGCGGCCGCATTGCAACTGAGCCCGCCCGGTCGTGACGACGATGGCGGTTCGGTCCGGCGGCCGCCACCGGCGCCGCGTGGCCGGTTGCGCGCGGTCCACTGGTTCCGCTGGTGCGCCGCCCGGGGAGTGGACCCCGTGCAGGTCACGAGCACGCATGTGAAGGCGTGGCTCGACGCCGTGTCCGCCGCCGGGGCTGCACCGTCCACTCGCGATCGTCTGCTCACGACCGTGAAGACCCTGTACTCGTACCTTGCCGAGATCGGCCTCGTCACGGGGAATCCGGCGGCGCTGAACAGGCGGCGACTCGGACTGGCGACCGCGGCGGCGAGCACCTCGGCCACCGTCACGCTGACCGGACGGCAGGTACGTGCACTGCACACCGCGGCGGCGGCGCCGCGCAGGGGAGCGGGTCCGGTGGACACCGCCCGCGCAGCCGCGGTCGTCGCGCTGTTCACCCTCGGTCTGCGCGTGAGTGAGCTGTGCGGGCTCGACGAGTCCGATCTGCACGTGACGCGCGGCCGCCGGGCGTTGCGGGTGCACGGCAAGGGCGGCAAGACCCGCATCGTGTATCTGAGCGAACCCGCCGACGCCGCGCTGACCGAGTACCGGCTGCGACTGCGCGAGGCCGTGGGCTCACGGGAGACCGCGGTGCAACGCGACCACGTCGGCACCGCCGACGACCGGCCGTTGCTGCGCACCCGCACTGGACGGCGTTTCCAGCGGCAGGCGATCTGGCAGTTGCTCCGCAGGGTCGCAGTCTCGGCGGGACCGGAGCTGGCCGAGGTCGCCGACGCCATGCATCCGCACGCGTTGCGGCACTTCTACGTCACCACCGCGGTCGAGGCCGGTGCGGACCTCGCCCACGTACAGGGCGACGTCGGGCACAGCAGCATCGACACCACGCGCAAGGTCTACGACCACGCCGCGCCTGATCCCCAGCGCAGCGCCGTCGATCTCGTGGCAGGAACCTGGTACGACACGGCAGGCACCGGGCTCGCGGACGATTCAGGTGACGGCTCCCCGGAATCGGACCGCCCTTCGTCGTGAGGCGTTCGGTGTCGCAGTGTCTCGTCGCCGCAGCGTCTGGTCGCCGCAGCACCGGCCGGCCCGGTCGAGGGCAGCGTCGTCACGCCGGTCCGTGCGGGTGCCGAGGTCGGGGCGGGTGCCGAGGTCGCTGGGTGTGGCACGCCCCTTCCCCCGCCTCACGTGGCGAGCGGGGAAGCATGCCGACACGCCGAAATCCCCGACCCGCACACGAGGTGCGAGCCGGGGAGGAAATCGGGGAGGATCAGGCCACGCGCACGACGTCGGCCTGCGGGCCCTTGGGGCCCTGGCTGACGTCGTAGGTCACCTGCTGGTTCTCCTCGAGGGTCCGGAAGCCTGCCGCGTCAATGGCGGAGTAGTGAACGAACACGTCCGGGCCGCCCTCGTCCGGGGCGATGAAGCCGAAGCCCTTTTCCGAGTTGAACCACTTCACGGTTCCGTTGGTCATGATTGTCTCCTTCAGGAGCTGGGGGTATGACGGGCAACCACACCGTGTGGAGGCCCGGGCCTGGCGATCTCAGACGGCGGCTCACTCCAGCTACACCAAAGAAAGAAGCTCGCCCGCATCAACATCCTGCGAGCATGCACAAAACACGAACCCAGAAATTCATCGGCCACTTATCAGTCTACACGTATCACCCGCCGGACATCAGCGGCGACCACGATGGCCCTTGTCGCCGCGTCGGCCCCGCCGGGCAGGTCCCCGAAATCGGTGCCGAGGCCCCGCGACTCCACTGTCCCGCAACTCCACTGTGGAGCGCACGCCGCCCGCACGGCAGGGACAGCCATCTCCCGGGAACACCGGACCCCGGTGACGACCTGATGCGGGGCTTCGCCGGAGGTCAGTGCCCGGTGGGGGTGGCTGTGGGCCGGTCATCCCGGTGCGACGTGCGGCGGGGGCGGGTGGCGAGCGCGATCACGGGGAGCAGCGCGACGGCCAGCACCCCTCCGCCCAACGACAGCACGGTGTAGCTGCCGGTGGCCACGACCAGGCCGGAGGCCAGTCCACCGCCTGCTCCGGCGACTGCGATGGCGACGTCGACCAGTCCTTGAGTCTTGGCGCGGGTCGCCAGTGACGTGTTGTCGGTGATGAGCGTGGTGCCGCTGACCAGACCGAAGCTCCATCCCAGGCCCAACAGGCCCAGGGCGACCGCCAGCAGCGTGACCGACTGCGGTGGCGAGAACCCGGCGACCAGACCTGCCACCAGGAGGGTGATGCCGGAGGCAACTGCGACGGGCATTCGGCCGTAACGGTCGACGAGATAGCCGCTCAGCGGCGACGGCAGATACATCGCGGCGACGTGGACGGCGATGACGACTCCGGCGGCTCCGACCGAGTGGCCGTGGTGCTGCATGTGGATCGGAGTCATCGTCATGATCGCGACCATGACGAGTTGAGCCAGCACCATCACCGCGGACCCGAGCAGCACGCGGCGCCGGTCGCCCGCCGAGTCCCCGGATGCCGTATCGCTGAGTCCTGCCGCGCTGGGTCCTGTATCGCTGAGTTCTGCCGCGCTGTGGCCCGCAGTGCTGTGACTCGGGTCGGCCGGGTCCGAGCCGGCCACGGCACGTGCGGTGAGCAGGGGGTCGGGACGCAGCAGCGCCCAGAGCACGACTGCGGCGGCTCCGTAGGCGATGGTGGCCAGCAAGAAGGGGCCGGCCAACGGCGGAATGTGCCACGACGTGGCCAATGCGCCCAGTGGGGTGACCAGGTTGGGACCGACGACCGCGCCGAGTGTGGTGGCCACGAGGACGACGCTGAGCGCACGTGCCCGGTGCGCGGGTGTGGCGAGGTCGGCGCCGGAATAGCGGGCCTGCAGGTTGGTGGCGGTGCCTGCCCCGTAGACGACGAGGGCGGCCAGCAACAGGGCGACGTCGTCGACGGCGGCGGCGATCACGACGCCCAGCGCACCCACCGCCCCGGTGGCGTAGCCGGCCGCGAGGCCCGTGCGACGCCCACGGCGCTGGGAGATCGCTCCGACCAGGGCGGCCGCCACGGCCGAGCCGGCGGTGAACAGGGCGCTGGGCAGGCCGGACAGGCCAGTGGTGCCGAGCATGTCTTCGGCCAGCAGGGCTCCGACGGTGATGCCCGCGGCCAGTCCCGCCCCACTGAGGATCTGGGCGGCGATCAGGACGGTGAGGATGCGTCGTTGGGCAGGATGCAGTGCGGCCGTGGTGGTCATCCCCGGTCCCTTCGGCAGGCGGTCGTTCACGCAGCGGTGGTGATGGGCATGCCGTCACGGCGCCATTCGAGGATGCCGTCCTCCAGCAGTGCGGCCTCGCGTCCGCTGTCGTGCAGCAGGCGCACCGCGTCGTGGGAGAGCACGCAGTAGCGCCCCCGGCAGTAGGCGACCACCTCGACATCGGGCGGGATCTCGGCCATTCGGTCGGCAAGCTGTTCCAAGGGGATCGAGACGGCCCCTGGCACGTGCCCGGCCGCGTACTCCTCGGGGGGACGCACATCCAGTACGAGGACCCGGCCTTCAGCGGTCTCGCGGAGAAGCTCCTCACGATCGACCAGCCGGACCTGCTCGGTGTCGAGGTAGGCGCGGCGAACGCTCTCCACCTCGGCACGGTGCGTATCGGCGACCCGGCACAGCACCGACAACAGTTCGGCCACGTCGGCGCCGGTCAACCGGTACAGCACGCTCGTTCCCCGTTTGCGAGTGGTCACCAGGCCCGCGTCGTGCAGTATCTGCAGGTGCGCCGACGCGGTCGTCAGCTTCAGCCCGGCCGCTCGGGACAGTTCGCGCACGGGACGCTCGCCCTGGGCCAGGAGTTCCAGTAGTTCGAGCCGCTTGCCGTGCGCCAGGGCTTTGCCGGTACCGGCGACGGCGTCGTACAGATCGGCCTTGTCGACGTCCACACGTGGCAGTGTTCCACAAATCCATGGAATACTGAAGATATGCTCGAGGAGCTACACGGCGCCCAGCGGAAACACTGGCAGTCGGTCTACACGGCACACCCGGAGATGTACGGCTGGCGCCCCTCCGAGCCCGCCCGGTACGCGGCCGAGGTCTTCAGCGCCTCGCGTGCCGGCTCGGTACTGGAGCTGGGTGCCGGCCACGGCCGGGATTCGCTGCACTTCGCACGGGAAGGCTTCCCGGTGCACGCCACCGATTTCAGCGGCACCGCGTTGGATCGACTCCGCGCCCAGGCCTCCCACGAAGGAGTGGCCGAGCAGGTCCGGACCACGGTGCACGATGCGCGCGACCCGCTCCCGCTTCCCGACGCCTCCGTGGACGGGGTGTTCGCGCACATGTTGCTGTGCATGGCGTTGTCCACGCAGGAGATCCGTGCCGTCGTCGCAGAGGTGGAACGTGTGTTGCGGCCGGGTGGAACTCTGGTCTACACCGTCCGCAACACCAGCGACGCTCACTACGGCGTCGGCACGGCCCATGGCGACGACATCTATGAACACGGCGGCTTCGCCGTGCACTTCTTCTCTCGTGAGCTCGTCGACGACCTTGCCCGTGGCTGGCGGTTGCGCGAGGTGCACTCCTTCAGCGAGGGGGAACTGCCTCGGCGGCTCTGGCGGATAACCCAGACCACACCACGACATCCCCGCCCTGCGAGCTGACGCAGCCGATCGGTGGTCCGGCGCGGTTCAGGACCCCTCTCCGTCCGGTGGCACGTCGCCGGACGGTGCGTCTCGGGACAGGAGTTCCCGCAGTACGAGCTCGCGGAGGGTGGCCGGATCGTCGCCGGCGTCAAGCACCGCCCGGTGCACGCGCCGGAGCACGCCGTCCGTGGCGGAGCGCTCACGATCGGACTCGGCCACCCGCGTCCGGAGTCGCTCCACTTCGCCTCGCAGGTCGGCGAGTTCGCCGCGCACGCTGCTCAGGTCCTGGTCGGCCTGCTGCTGGGCGGCCAGCGCCTCGTCGAGTCGCCGGGCGAGTTCTTCGGCCCGCTGCGCAGCGTCGCGTTCCCGCTGGGAAGCCTGGCGCAGCGCGTCGCGCGTCTCGTCGAGCTGGGCCGTCGCGGTCGTCAGGCGCTCGGTGAGGCTCTGTTCCAGATCGCGGCTGCGCGCCCGGTGTTCGTCGAGCGCGGCCTGTGCGGTGTCGCGCTCACCGGTGCGTTCCGCCAGCTGCCCGCGCAGCTCGTCGAGACGTTCGGTGAGCTCGTCGACCCGGGCACGGACGACGCGGTTCTGATCCTCCGCGGTGCGGGCCCGGTCGGCCGCGGCCTCGGCCGTGGCCTCGGCGCGGGCCTGTGCGAGCGCGGCGGCGTCCGCTGCGGCGGTGGCCTGTTGTGCGGTGTCCTGCGCCGCGTCCGCGTCAGCGCGTGCGCGGTCGGCTTCGGCGACGGCCTCGTCCCGGAGCCGTAGCGCCTCGTCCGCCCGCTGTTCGGCCTCGGCCTCTGCACGCCGGGCCTCCTCGGCGGCCGCGTCCGCCTCGTCCGCCCTGGTGGCAGCGGCGTTCAGCTCGTCCTGCATGCGGGCCGTGACGTCGTCGAGTGCACCGCCGAGCGTCTGCAGCGGTTCCAGGACCTGCCGGGCGGTCTCGGCGAACGTGTCGGTCGCTTCGCGCAGCGCCGTCGGGGGATCGGTGTCGCCGAGCGCAGTGCGGAGCGCGTGTTCGGCGGCCGCCAGTTGCTTGCACGTCTTGTCCCCGGGCCACCGGCGGTCGGGGCAGAACTCGTACGGCCGTCCCCCGCGCGGCCCGGGTGGCGGCAGGGGCTCTCTGCAGTGCCGAAACCCGCACCGCGCCGCCTGCGGATCCGTCACGTGCACCGTCGCACTTTCCGCGCTCATGCGACCATCCTACTTACAGATTATATATCTCCTAACTTGGGTTTTGATTGTTCTAACTACAACCAGAGTTCGCTACAGAAGGTATATTTTGTAGCTGAGTGAATCGGGGGTTCGCCACGTCCCGACGAGGGACTCGAAGAGGGCGCTGAGGGGACCGAACCAGGCCGGTTCCGCGCCGTCGGGAAAACCGCCGACGCACACTCGATGGCCTCGGACGGTGCACGTGGCGGGTCGATCGTCGACCCGACGGGAACGGGCGGAGCAGGGGGCAGAACAGACGGAGCGGGCCGGAGTGTGTGCCCTCGAGCGTGCAGCGAAAATCGCTGGACACACGGGGCTACGGTCAGCGACGTGACCACGAGCAACACGCCGGTGCTGTGGGTGAGCGGGGCGCCTGGCACGGGGAAGACGACAGCCGGTTGGGGTCTGTACCGACGCATTGCCGACCGAGGTGGCAGCGTCGCCTATGTCGATATCGACCAGCTCGGACTGATCGGGCCACCGCCCGGCGGAGGAGGCGCGAGCCACCGGATCAAGGCCGACAACCTCCTGCGCATGGTCGCCACCCTGCGTCGCCGGGGTGTGCAGCAGGTGCTCGTGTCGGGCGTTGTGGATCCGCAGCAGGGAATCGAGCCGTACCTCATGCACAAGACCGAGGCGGCCCACATCGATCTCACGCACGTGCGGCTCACCTGCGAGCGGGAAGAGCTGCGCCGGCGCTTCCTGGGACGCGGATCGTCGCCGGAGATGCTCACGGAACTGTTCGACCTGGTCGACGAGCTCGACCGTTCCGATACAGGCTCGGTGGTCGACACGACCGGGCAGAATCCGGCGGACACCGTCGACACGTTTATGGCATGGACCACCGTGCGTACCGCTCCGGTGCTTCCGTTGCCCGCCGCTCCCTCCGATGGCAGCTTCCGGTCGGCCCTGGTGGCCGTGGTGACCGGTGCGACCGCGGTGGGCAAGTCCACCATCAGCTGGAAGGTGCTGCGCGACCTCTGGCGACGCAACGTCGTGACCGCCTACGTGGACCTCGGCCAGCTCGGGTTCGTCCACCCGGGCCCGGATCCTGCCCTGCAGGCCGCTGCCCTCCGGTCATTGTGGGATGGCTATCGACGGACCGGGGCGCGGGCATTGCTCGTCGTGGCCCGCGAGCCCGCCTCGGTGGTGGACGCCGTGCCGGACGATCCCGTCACCGTCGTGCATCTCGACGCGGACGCCGCGACGCTGGCCGCCCGCGTACGCCGCCGAGCCGACGGTGAATCGGCGCTGCTGGCCGGCGACGAACTGCGAGGCGCATCGCCCGCCGTCCAACGTCGGGTGGCTACTCGAGCAGCAGCCGAGGCAACCCGGCTTCGATGTGTCGGAACCGATGGGATCATCCTCGACACGAGCGGACAGAACGCCGACGAGACCGCCGCGGCCGTCCTCGACGCGCTGCGGTCCGCCCCGGGGACGCTTCTGACCAGCACGTGAACCACCTCGACCAGCGGTGCGCCGGACCACGGTCCGCCACACCGCGTCCACGGGAAACAGGTCTCGCACACGCCGGTCGTCACCCGTGTGCGCGCCTCGGTGGTGGACATCTCGGCGGTGGACATCGTGCCGGGCGATCCGGTCAACGCCGCGCACCGCGTTCCAGCCGCCTACGTCCAGGGCGGCGTCGCACTGCCAGCTCCGTGCCATCGGCACGGGCCTGCGGCACAGTGCACTCCTGCGGGACTGTAAGTCCGTGGGGATCGACGCGGGGTCAGCTCTTCGTCAGGTCCTGGGCGAGCATGAGGATGATGCCGCTCGGGCCACGGACATAGGTGAGTTTGTAGACGTCCCCGTAGGTGGCCACGCCGCGCAGCGGGTGGCAACCGTGCCGCGCGGCGACCGCGAGAGCCGCGTCGATGTCGTCGACCGAGAAGGCGACTCGGTGCATGCCGATCTCGTTGGGCAGCGTGGGCGCCGTCTCGATGGCGTCGGGGTGGATGTACTCGAAAAGCTCGAGACGACCGGTGCCGTCCGGCGTCTGGAGCATGGCGATGTTGGCGTGGTTGCCGTCGAGGCCGACGGCTGTCTCGGTCCACTCCCCGCTGACCGTGTCACGGCCGAGGACGGTCAGCCCCAGGTCGGTGAAGAACGCTATCGCTGCGTCGAGATCGCGCACGGCGATGCCGATGTTCTCGAGTCTGATGGGCATGCGCGCACGGTAACGAACCGTGGCGCAGGTCGCCGGTTGTCGAGTCCTGCCTGGGCGCCGGTCGGCACGAGCAGCCGCGCGAACAGATCGCCGGCGTGGTCGGGGATTCCTGCAGCGGTGGGCCAACCGGCCGGTTGGGCCGGGAGTGACCGCGCCCGACGAGGCAGCCGCGGTCCCGTTGCTGCATCGCGGATCGTGCGCCGGCTCGGACGTCCGGCCGGTGCGGCACGGGTTCGTCAACGGGACAGCGGAGCCATCATGGATCGAACGCATCGGGGCTCGTGGCAAAGCCCGCCACAGGGAGCGAGAGGGGAGACCGGGATGCGAGTCCTGCTCGTCACGCACGGCACTCGGGGTGATGTACAGCCCTTCGTCGCGTTGGCGACGGGCTTACTCGCCGCAGGTCACGAACCAGTGTTGGCAGCGCCTGCGGCATTCGGCCCCTTCGTCGAGCAGCACGGCGTGCGCTTCGCGGCGTTGGACGACGGGCCGAACCGGATGTTGGACGATCCCGGGCGCCTCGAGCCGGTCCTTGCAGGCAAGGGCGGGAACGGGCGACGGATCGCGGCGATGCTGAGTGTGCTGCGGGAGGCCAAGCCGGCCATGGCTCGCGTGCTCACGGACATGGCTGCCGCGGCCGACGGCGGTGCCGATCTCGTGGTCCATCAGGCCAACAGTCCCGCCCACCATGTCGCCGAGTACCTCGGTGTACCCGCGGTCCCGGTCGGTCTGCAGCCTGTCTGGGTGCCCACGCGCGCGTTTCCGAACCTGATGTTGCCGATGCGGGTTCCCGCGGTGTGTAACCGCATGAGCTACCGCCTCAACGCGCTGGCGCTGCGCTCGTTCGCCGGTGCGATCGACAGGTGGCGACGCGACACCTTGGGGCTGTCCCGGCGCCGATATCGCCACGACTCCCTGCGGCGCCCGGACGGCACGCAGGCCACCCTGTTGCAGGCCTTCAGCCGGCACATCGTTCCGCCCCCTGCCGACTATCCGTCCTGGGTGCACACCACGGGGTTCTGGTTCCTGGACAGCGGCGAAGACCCGGTGCCCTCACCCGAGTTGTCTCACTTCCTCGCGACGGGGAAGCCGCCCGTGTTCATCGGGTTCGGCAGTATGCCCAACACCGATCCGGCGCAGGTGGGACGGCTCGTCAGCGAGGCCGTCCGCCGGGCCGGGGTGCGGGCGGTTCTCGCCTCCGGCGGGGGCGGCCTACGACTGGAGGAACAGGTCGACGACGTGTTCGTCGTCGACCAGGTTCCGCACGACTGGCTCTTCCCCCGCGTCGCCGCTGTCGTTCATGCCGGTGGTGCCGGTACCACCGGCGCGGCGGTTGCGGCCGGACGTCCTCAGGTGGGTTGTTTCTTCCATGTGGAACAACGGTTCTGGGCGCAACGACTGCACGCCATGGGTCTCGCCCCGGAGCCCATCCCGGTGCGGGACCTCGCCGCCGACACACTGTCCGAAGCCATCCGGCGCGCCGCCACCGACGTCGCTCGGAGCCGACGTGCAGAGGACGTGGCACAGCAGATCCGGGCCGAACACGGTGTCGCTCGGGCCGTCGAACTTCTGGAGTCCGAGGCAGCGGGGACATAACGAGGACCGAGGCCCGCCGCCGGCACGGCACCCGCGCGGTGGGTCAGTCGGGTGCGAACCTGTCGGTCGCGTCGAGCAGCACCTCGAGCGTGCCCGGCTCGTCGAAGGCGTGACCGGCGTCGGGCACGATGACCAGGTCCGAGTCGGGCCAGGCCCGGTGCAGATCCCACGCGCTGACGGGTGGTGTGACCACGTCGTAGCGGCCCTGTGCGATGACGCCGGGGATACCGGCCAGCCGGTGCGCATCGCGCAGCAACTGGCCGTCCTCGAGGAAGCAGAGGTTGCGGAAGTAGTGCACCTCGATCCGCGCGAGCGCGGCTGCGTGGTCGGGGTCGGTGAATCCGGTGACGAACTCCTGGTTCGGGCGCAGGTAGGCGGTGTCGGCTTCCCACTGTGCCCAGGAGATGGCTGCCGACCTGCGGACCGACTCATCGGGATCGGACAGCAGCCGGTGGTAGGCCTCGATGAGATCGCCGCGCTCGTCGTGCGGGACGGGCTCCAGGAGCTGTTCGAACCGGTCGGGAAACAGGAATGCGGAGCTGCCCCGGAAGCTCCAGTCGAGTTCCTTGCGTCGTGCCGTGAACACCCCGCGCAACACCAGTTCGGTGACGCGGTCGGGGTGCTGTTCGGCGTAGGCCAGGGCCAGCGTGCTGCCCCACGAACCACCGAACACCTGCCATCGATCGACGTCGAGATGCGTGCGCAGGCTTTCCATGTCGTCGACGAGGTGCCAGGTCGTGTTGCTGGTCAGGTCGGCGTCGATCCGCCCGGCGTTGGGGGTGCTGCGTCCCGCGCCGCGTTGGTCGAACAGCACGATCCGGTATCGCTCGGGGTCGAACATGCGTCGATGACCGGGCCTGCACCCCGATCCGGGTCCGCCGTGGAGGAACACGACGGGCTTACCAGCCGGGTTGCCGCATTCCTCCCAGTAGAGCTCGTGCCCTTCGCCGACGGGGAGCATTCCCGTGGCGTGCGGCTCGATGTGCGGGTACAACTCGCGCATCACGTCTCCCGACGGGCACGGCGGCCGGGGCATCGGCGTGGCCGCTCTGCGACCGCACCACCGCGTTGGGCTCCGGGCCGAGTTCGGCTACGTGGTCGGTGCTCGGCATTCGGAAGCTCAGGTGACACGACCCGTATCCGACACCACCGGCGGACCTGTGATCAAGGGCCAGGCATGCACGATTCTTCCCCCGGCACCCGGACCACCCGGGTGCCCGCGACTCGGTCGAGCACCGTCCGGCGCTCGACGGACCGGCATCTCGGCGCTCGCCATGGGGCAGGGTAGCGGCCGGGTACCTGCTCGCGGTGATACTCGCGCTGCCGGCGACGCAGTGGCTCCGTCGCCGGCAGCGCGCGGCCGGTGGGCCGGACCTCAGCGGCGTGCCATCGGCGGCGACCCCTACCGCGGCGGGGCCGCCGCCGATGGGGGCACCGGTCAGCCGACAGCGGATCCGCCGGCGACATGGCAGGGCCGCTACTCCAGCTCGGGAGTGCTGACGCGGTCCGGGGCGAACACGCGGCGGACCATGGGTTCGAAGAACTCCAGTGGTTTGGTGGGGTAGTCGGGGTCGAACGAGTTCTGGTCGTAGTCGGCGCAGAAGTCGACGCAGTCCCGGTACCACGGGTGATCGGCCCAACGCTCGCGAATGTGCGGGTCGGCGCCGACGTGGTGGAACCAGTAGATGCCTTGGAACACTCCGTGGTGTTTGAGGATCCAGTGGTTGCGTTCGGACACGTAGGGACGGACGACGGCGGCGGCGACCTCCGAATGATTCGCCGGAGCGAGCATGTCGCCGATGTCGTGAACCAGTACGCACACGACGGTCTCCTCGTCCGCACCGGCGTGGTGGGCACGGGTAGCGGCCTGGAGACTGTGTTCGAGACGCGTGACCTGGTAACCGGAGTGGTCGTCCATACCCCGAAGCCAGCTCAGGATCCGGTCCGGGAACCGGGCGAGTTCGGCCTCCTCGTACCGGGCGAGCAACTCGTAGTCCTGAGCGGTTCCGTCGGCCATCGCCGTGAATCCGACGGTCGGCGCCTGGCCGGGATCTCGGTCGGTTGTCATGCGACCTCCCCGGTCACGTCACGCCGCTCGGCGGCGAGGGGCTTGTGCTCACCCCGCAACACGCGGCGACGGGCGAGCAGGTCGTCGAACTCCATGTAGACGTCCTGCAGGTGGCGTGCACCGCTGGCCGGATCGTAGGGCAACCTGCCGTGCAGCACCCGGTGCGAATGCACGGTGATCAGGTCACCGCCGTCGGACTTGAACGTGGCCCGGTGTCGACCGGAGTCGATGATGGTCCCCAGGTGGCGGTAGGCGTCGTAGAACGACTCGACCTGGTCGAAGGGGATCGACAGGGGCTGGGCGAGCTGGTTGGAGAACCGGAAGACCTTGACGTTGCCGTCGGTGTCGAGCTGAACCATCGGGTTCTCGGCCCACGTGTCCTCCTCCTCGCTGAACAACTGGTACGGCACAGGCACCCGGCACAGCGTGTCGAAGTGCCCGGGCGCCTGCCTGCGCAGTTCGGCCAATGCGGCCCAGCCGTCGACGAGGGTCGACTCCCCGCCGGTGGCCTCGTTGGTCAGGAAGTGCAGCAGCTGGATGGACGGCGGCCAGTTGTAGCTGGGCAGGTCGGTGTGCGGCTTGAGTTCCTCGGGTGTGTGGGCGACGTTGTAACCGGTGGGGTCGTGCCGGACGTTGTGGACCCGTTCGAAGGCGACCTCCCGGACGTGCCCGATGGTCTCGGCGAATCGCTCGACCTCGTGGTCGGCCGAGGGGACACCGGTCACGATCGCCGCGCCGTGCTCGGCCACGGCATCGAGGTAGGCGAGTTGCCCATCGGTGGTGTCGACGACGTCGGCGTGGGAGAAGCGAGGCAGTTCGGCGTCGGTCTCGGCCCACAGGGTCACAGCGTGGCGGCGGCCGTGCCGCGGAGCTTGGGAATAGTCGTGACGGCGCAGCCACTCCGCGGAGTACCGCGCCTGCTGGCCGTCGGTCCACCGCACGGACAACCCGCTGTCCGGGTCGAACTCGGCCTCGGTCGGCGCAACGGTCGTGGCGATGGCGGGCGTGAAGAGTTTGCGCTCGCTGGACAGGAAGACACGGTCGGCGGCGGCCCAGCTGTTGTCGCGGAGCCACACGTAATGGAAGTGACGCTCCCTGCCGTCCAGCACGAGCGACAGACTGCGCTCCCCGAGAGTCAGGGTGCCCTCCGGTTCGACGCTCCCGGCGACGGGGCCGGCGCCGGTGAGGTGCGTGGCCTCGATCATCGGCATCTCCTTCGGTCGGTCGGTTCATCATCAGCCTGACCGGAGCATCAGCCCTCATTCAAACAATGTGTATCGGCCCTGAGATGTCAAAAAACCAAGCCTCAACACGGGCGGCCGTATCCTCGTGGCAGTGCATGGACCACTTCCTCCGCTTCCCTGTGTGCAGGCTTTCGAAGCCGCTGCCCGGTTGGAGAGCTTCGCCGCCGCGGCCGGTGAACTGCACCTCTCGCCCGCGACGGTCAGCCAGCGCATCCGGACGTTGGAAACCCACCTCGGGGTGCGTCTGTTCGACCGGCTGGCGCGCAGCGTGGAACTCACCGAGCTCGGCCGCGCCTATCTCCCCGCGGTCCGTGACAGCTTCGAGGAGCTGGCGGTAGCGACCAGCGGACTGTTCGGCGCGGTGCGACGCGAACAGCTCACCGTGCGCACTCAGGTGTCGTACGCGACGACCTGGCTGGCGCCCCGAATCCACGAGTTCCAGCAGGTGCATCCGGCCATCGACCTGCGCCTGGTGTGTGCCATCTGGTCCGAGGCGCTGCCCCCTGGTGAAGTCGACGTCGACATTCACCAGGGACGCGGCCCCTGGCCCGGCGTCAGCAGCGAGCTGCTTCACCACGACCACGCCGTGGTCGTGCACGGACCGGCGCATCTGGCTCGCTACGGCCCGGTCACCTCGCACGCCGATCTCGCCGCCCGCCCCAGAGTCCAGGTACTCGGTTTCGACGACGTGTGGCAGCGGATCCTGCCGGGCGATGCGGTGGAGCCCGAGCGCGCCATCACCGTCGACACCAGCCTCGCCGCACTCGAGATGGCCGCCGCCGACGATGTCTGCGCGGTCGTGCCCGAACGGTTCGCTCGCACCGCCGTCCGCACCGGTCGCGTCAGCCTCGCCCTCGACCGGACGTGGCCGATGCGTCAAGCCCACTACCTGCTCCGCCCGCTCGACGCACCGCACCACACCGCATCCGCACGCGCGTTCCTGCGCTGGCTCGACGAGCTCGAACAGGACAGCGCCCCGCTGGGAGAGATGACCGAGTAACGGTCCGCACCACGGTGGGCGACCTCGCCGTGGTGACCGGCTGCGGCGTGCATCCGCTGGCAGGCGGCCCGCGAGCGGGGCCGCGAGTCCTCGACGCGCGCCTCAGCGGGGTGTGATCGGCTCCGGGGTCGGCCGCTTCGGTGCGACGCCGTCACCGGAGGAGGTGCCGGTCAGCCGCCGGTGGATCCAGGGGACGACGTGGGTGCGGACCCACCGGAGGTCCTCGCTGCGCCGCTGCGCAGGCGTCTCCGCGGGGACGGGCGGTAGGTCGGCGGGCCGCAGTGTGTGCGGGGCGCCGAGGGCGTCGAGTACGGCCGACGCGACGGCCCGGTGGCCGTGGGGGCCGAGGTGGATGCGGTCGTCGGACCACATCCGGCGGTCCCGCAGTTCGCGCATCGCCCACATGTCCACGACGAGCGCACCGTGCCGCGCCGCGATGAGCCGGACGTGCTCGTTGTAGACGGCGGTGCGGCCCCGCAGCTTCCGGAACACCGGATCGTCGACCCCGTCGACGCCGGTGAACAGCACCACCGTCGTCCCCGACGCGGCGAGCTTGCCGACGGCCTCGTCGTAGACCTCGGCGAGACCGTCGATGTCGGGCCGGGGCCGCATCAGATCGTTGCCACCGGCGTAGAGCGTCACCAGGTCGGGGCGCAGCGCGAGTGCGGGGTCGAGCTGTTCGGCCACCACCTCGCCGAGCAATCGGCCGCGCACGGCCAGGTTCGCGTAGCCGAGACCGGGGTGAGCCGCCGCGAGGGACTCTGCCACGAGGTCGGCCCACCCGCGGACACCGTTCGGGTAAACGGGGTCGTCGTCGCCGACCCCCTCGGTGAACGAATCTCCCACTGCGACGAACCGCTCGAACATGGTCATGACTCTAGTCATCGGGCGCCTGTGATCGGGCACGCACCGGGATTACCGCTACCGCTGACACCGCCTACCGGCGAAGGTTCCCCGTGCCCGGTTGCAACCGTAGTGTCCGCCTCGGCGTCGTAGCCTCGAGCTCCGGCCGCAGCCGGCGGCCGGAGCTCGAGGCGACACCGACGTCGTCACAACCGAACAACGACAACCGAACAGCGACACAACCGACGGTCACATCTCGGCCGACGAAGGAAACCTGGGGGTTTTCGTAATCATGAGGAAACGAGTGAAGCTCGGCGTCGTGGCGCTGAGCGCGGTCTTCGGGGCGACCCTCGCTCCGCCGGCCGCGGCGGCACCGGCCACCGCGCAAGTGGATCCACGGATCACGATCGGCACGCACAACACGCTGCGCGGCGCGGTCGACTATCACAACTTCGCCGGCATCATCGGCTGGCAGGAGGTCAAGGGCACGGCGTCGAAGAACAAGCTCAAGCGCCAGCTTCCCGACAACTATCGGCACTACTTCGCCAAGGGCCCGAACTCGGCCGGTTCGCACCAGGTGCCGATCTCGTGGCGCAGCCACCGGTTCGAGAAGCTCGCGTCCGGCTACAAGCGGACGCACCCGGGCGAGGCCGGCGTCACGCCCGCGCGTTTCGTCACGTGGGTGAAGCTGCAGCTGCGCGGCACGAACAAGAAGGTCATCGTGGTGAACACGCATCTCATCTCCGGTGCGTGGTCCAAGCATCCGGAGCGGCGGGATCGCTGGCGGACCCACATGCGGAAGCTGCGCAGCAAGGTCCGCACGTTGCACTCGAACCACCCGAACGCACAGCTGTTCGTGGTGGGGGACTTCAACCGGCGCAAGGCGCTGTCGATGCCGTCCCCGCTGAAGTACACGCCGATCAAGGGCGTCCGCGGAGTGCGTCTGGACCACATGTACGCGCCGACGAACGTGCCGCACTCGAAGGCGCTGCAGCGGCCGAAGTGGGGTTCCGACCACCACGCCTACAAGATGCGCGTCCGGTTGTAACAGCGGTCGTTCATCGCGACACGGGGCGCCGGGCTCGGCTGCGAGCCCGGCGCCCTCTCGTGTGATCACGGCCGAGTCGTGTCAACTCGGCAGCAGTTCGAAATCTTCGAAGTCGAAGCCGGGGGAGACGATGCACGAGACGAGCGCCTCGGCGTCGCCTGCGGGCCTGGCGGTCTGCCACACACCGGCCGGCACGAGCACCTGGAGGTGCTGGCCGTCCTCGACCGCGGGGCCGAGCGTGTAGGTCTGCGGTTCGGACGCTGGTTCGTCACCGGTGCCGCCGAGCTGCAGGGTGAGCGGCCCGCCGCGGTGCCAGAGCCACAGCTCGTCACTGCGGACCCGATGCCACGCCGATTCCTCACCTGGCGCGAGCAGATAGTGGATGCCGGTGGCCGCCGAACGCTCGCCCGGATAGCCCTCGGGACGGAACGTGTGGCCGGCCACCCACGTCTGCCGGTACCAGCCGCCTTCCGGGTGGGGTTCGAGGTCGAGGGCCGCGGCGAGCGGCGGTCGTTGCGGGGTCGACATGATCGCGAAGTCTAGTCGGCGCGGGAGGTGGGGCGGTCGCGACGACCGCCCCACCTCCCGTCCTCGGTTCGTCGTCAGGCGTCCGGCTCGCCGGGAACGCCGGGAACGCTGTCACCCCGAACCGGGGTGTCCTCGGCCCTCCGGTCACGGGACGCCCCGGCGCGGGACGAGGGAGTGCCGTCGGTCGAATAACCGAGGTCGAAGTCCTGCCTGCCGTGTTCGACGCCGACGTGGACCGTCGCCGTGGCGGGACCGTAGCCGCTGGCGATCACCGTGTAGTGACCGTGCTCGACATCGTCGAATCGGTAGGTGCCGTCGGAGGCGGTCATCGTGACGCCCGCGACCTCACCGACCTCGTCGAGCAGCACCACGCGAGCCTCGGCGACCGCCGCGCCACTGAGCTCCGAGCGCACGATTCCTTCCAGATGGCCCGCCGCGCTGAGCTCGACGTCCTGGGTGACGCGCTCGCCGGTGGCCAGGCGGACCGGCGTTGCCTGCGGCCGGTAGCCCTGGGCCGTCACGGCAAGGGTGTAGGTGCCGCCGGCCACGTCGGGGAACCGGTACCAGCCGTCGCCTCCGGTGAGGCTCGCGTCGAGCACGTCGCCGCCGACGTCGGTCAGCACGACCGTCGCGCCGCCCACCGGCCGCGCCTGCGGGGTCCGGACGCGGCCGGTGACCTGGCCCGAGCCCGTCAGCGCGATGTCGCGGCGAAGCGGGGTCCCGCCGAGTTCGACCGACTGGGCCGACGGCTGGAGGTGCTCGGCGGCAGCGATGAGGATGTACCGGCCCGGCTCGCGGGCGCCGACGCGGAATGCTCCGTCGTCGCCGCTCCGTGCCAGGTCGACCTGTGCCCCCGAGGAGTCGGTGAGCGTGAGCGTGACCCCGGCGGCGGGGGAGCCCGCTGCCGTGACGACGCCGTGCACCGTGGCTCGCCGGCCGGCGGCCGAACCGTCCCGCACCGCGGCCACGGGGCCGGGCGCAGGCATGTCCGCAGCCGCACGTGCGGCGGGGACGGGGGACTGCGCCGGCCCGACTGCCGTCGCGGCGGCGGGAATCCGGTCGGTGGCGGGAGCCTCCGCGGCACCGGCGGTGTCCTCGTCCTTCGTTTCGGCAATGTCGAGGGTGCTGCGCAGCGGCGTCTCCTTGATGAACATCACGGCGATGAGCGTGATGACGGCGACGACGGCACCGATGAGGAACACGTCGCCGATGGCGTCGCCGTAGGCCGACCGCACGATGGCCTGCACGGGTGCGGGCATCGCCTCGACGTCGAGCGTGCTCCCGCCGGAGCCACCTGCCCCACCGCTCATCGGCATACCGCGGGCGGCCGCCGCTTCGGCGATGTAGTCGGAGACGTTGTGCGCGAGCACCGCGCCGAGCGCGGACACACCCGCCGAGCCGCCGAGCGTGCGGAAGAACGTCACCACGGCGGTGCTGGAACCGACGTCGCGCATGCCGACCGTGTTCTGGGCGACCAGCACCAGGTTCTGCATGAGGCAGCCGGTTCCGATACCCATCAGCGCCAGGTAGACGCCCATCTGGGCCAGGTTGATCTCACTGTCGATCGTGCCGAGCAGACCCAGCGCGACGACGAGGATCGACGCGCCGCCCACCAGGAACGGCTTCGTCCTGCCGATACGGGACACGACCTGGCCCGAGATCGTTGTTGACAGGAACATGCCGAGCACCATCGGCATGGTCATCAGGCCGGCTTCGGTGGGCGAGTAACCGCGCGCGATCTGGTAGTACTGCGCCAGGAAGACCGCGCCGCCGAACATCGCCGTGCCGACGGCGAGCGTGCCGATCACGGTGAGCGAGAAGGACCGGTTGCGGAACAGTTTGAGCGGCACCACCGGTTCGGAGACCTTCGTCTCCACGAACACGGCCAGGATCAGCGCAACGGCTGCGCCACCGAGGAACGCGGCGGTCGTCGGCGACCACCAGTCGAACTCCTTGCCGGCGAGCGAGACCCAGATCAGCACCAGGGCGACACCGCCGACGATGAGCGTCGCGCCCAGCCAGTCGATTTTCACCTGCCGCTTGATCACGGGCAGTTTGAGCGTCTTGCCGAGTACGATCAGCGCGATCACGGCGACGGGCACGGTGACCCAGAAGCACCAGCGCCAGCCGAGCGGCGAGTCGACGATGATGCCGCCGAGCAGTGGGCCGGACACCGTGGCGACGGCGAACGTCGCGCCGATGTAGCCGGAGTAGCGGCCACGGTCACGCGGCGAGATCATCGCGGCGATGACCGCCTGGACGAGTGCCTGCAGGCCGCCCATGCCGATGCCCTGGATGGCGCGGTAGGTGATCAGCTCCGGCATCGACTCGGCGAAGCCGCCGAGGACCGAGCCGACGGTGAAGATGACGATCGCGAGCTGGTACAGCAGCTTCTTGCTGAACAGGTCGGCGAGCTTTCCCCAGATCGGCGTGGTGGCCGTCGAGGTCAGCAGCATCGCGGTGATCACCCAGGTGTATTGGCTCTGGGTGCCGTCGAGGTCGGCGATGATGCGGGGCAGGGCGTTGGAAACGATCGTCGACGAGAGGATCGCGACGAGCAGCGCGAGCAGCAGGCCGATGAAGGCCTGCATGATCTCCCGCTTGGACATCGTGGCGTCGGGATCCTCGACGGTCTGGGCGTGCGCGGACGTGATGAACCCCCTGAGTAAGGACAGAGTTGTGACGACGAGAGTCGTAAGCCGGTTGACTCAACATAACAAATAACTTGATTGATGCAACTACATATTCCCGGCCGTGGCAGCACCTAGCCCGATCAGGCGAGGGGATTTGCGTAGTTCGTACGGGGTTCGCCCGAGGTCGGCGTGCGACAACTCACGTCCGCTCCGTGCCCGGCCGCCACTGTCGCATTGACCTCCAGTGCGCTGGAGGTGCGAGGCTGAACCCATGACAGCGCAGACCGCCTCCGCAAGCACCGACACCGGCGTCCCGTCCACCGATCCGTGGGGCATCGACGCCCTCGATCTCGACGCCTACCTTGCACGGATCGGCCGCCCCGCGGAGCCGCCGTCGTTCTCAGCGCTCACCGCGTTGCACGAGGCGCATGTGCTGACGATCCCGTTCGAGAACGTCGACCCGTTCACCGGCAGATCCCCGTCACTCGACCTCGACACGATCCAGGCCAAGCTCGTCACACGGCACCGCGGCGGCTACTGCTACGAGCACAGCCTGCTGTTCGCCGCCGTACTCGAACGTCTCGGCTACGGCGTCACGCGGCTGACGGCACGCGTACAACCGCACCGCAACGGCCCGAGATCCCACATGAGCCTGCGCGTCACCGTCGACGGCACGTCCTATCTCGCCGACGTCGGTTTCGGTGCCGGCGTGCTGCACCCCATGCCGCTCGAAGACGGGGTCGTCGTGGACCAGGCGGGGTGGGCGAACCGGCTCAGTCACGACGACGGAACGTGGACGCTCGAGAAGCGGACGGCCGACGGCTGGGAGCCGCTCCACGCGTTCGACGAGGCGCCTCAGCGCCCCATCGACTACGAGGTGTTCAACCACTACGTCGCCACGCACCCGAAGTCGCCGTTCACCGGCGGGCTCATCGTGATGCGGCTCGAACCGGGCGTCAGCACGAAACTCCTCGGCCGCAAGCGTGTCGTCGAACGTCCCGACGGCAGCAAGGACGAGACCGAGCTCGACCACGACGACATCGTCGACGAGCTGCGCAGGATGGACGTCGTGCTGACCGACGACGAGGCGGCCGCGCTGACCGAGGCGATGAAGGCCGCCGACTGATCGCCCGCCGACCGGGTTGGCCGATCAGTCGGGCAGCAGCCGGGTCACGAGCCGGGACAGCTGGCGGATCGTGCGGCATTCGAACATCGGCACCTCCCGCGCGTAGCGGTGCGCCTCCGAATCGCCGGTGCCCCACGACGACTCGCGCTCCGGGTTGAGCCAGTAGACGTGCCGCGCACGCTCGGCCATCGCCCGCAACGCGGGAAGGTTCGGCGGGGCGCCGTTGGTGCGGCCGTCACCGAGGATGAGCACGCTGGTGCGGGGGCCGAGCACGTCGCCCCAGCCGTCGGCGAACGTCTGCAACGCCCCGTCGTAATCGCTGCTCATGCCGACCTGCGTCAGATCGGCCTCGGCCACGATGCGGTCGGCCAGGTTCTCGGGTTCGTCCCGTCCGGCCCGCACCAGCTCGGTGATCTCGTCGGTGCGTGAGACGAACGCGAAACTGCGGACCTTCGAGAACTGGTCGCTCAGCGCCTGCGTGAGCAACAGGGTGAACTGGGCGAATCCCGCGACCGAGCCGGACATGTCGCAGAGCAGCACCAGTTCCGGGCGGCCGGGACGCCTGCGGCGCATCACGGGACGCATCGGCACCCCGCCGGTGGCCAACGACCGGCGCACGGTGCGCCGTAGGTCGATGCGGCCGCGCGTCGCCCGCCTGCGCCGCGCCGCCAACCGGGTGGCGAGCTTGCGAGAGAGCGGCTGCACCGCGCGGCGCATCTCGGCGAACTGCTCCGCCGTGGCGCTCGTGAACGACACGAGGTCGGTCTGCGGTGCGACGGCGTGCCGCGCGATCCGGTCCCGGCCGCGTAGCTCCGCGGTTCGCCTGCGCGCCTCCGCGCGCACGTGGTCGGTGAAGGCCGCGATCCCCGCGGCGGCCTCACGATCGGCCAGCGCATCCGCCGGCTCGCCGTCCAGGCCGTCGGTTCTGGCCTCCCGGATCGCGTCCCGCAACCGGGCCCGCAACGCCTGGGGGCGCACCTCGGACAACGTCTGATACGCCGACCAACCACTCAACCGCGCGGCAGAACCGCCGTTCCCGCCTGCCTCGCCCGTGGTGCCCTGCGTTCCCTGCCCGCCTTGTCCACCTTGTCCGCCGGAGGCCGCGCCGTAGCCGCCGAACAGGTCGATTCCGGTGGCTGCCAGCGCACGCACGCGCGCGTCGTCCCCCGCCACGAGAGCGTCGAGAAGCTGATCACGCAGTCGGGCCGGTGTGGCGGGCTCGTCGACCGTGGTCTCCGACGTGCCGTGCGCGGTGGGGAAGTAGAGGTCGAAGACACCGTCGAACACGGGCCGCTGGGCCGCGCCCCGCAACACACTCGCGGCCAGGGCTTCGCGGAGCCGCTCCCGGTCGGCCAACCCGACGGCCTCGGCGGCTGCCGCAGCATCGACCGTCTCGCCGGTTCCGACGGCGATGCCGTGCTCGCGCAGCGCGTGCGCGAACTCGACGAGCCTGCCGGCCACGGCGTGCGCCGTCATGACGCGGCGTTCTCGGGCGAGAAGTTTCCGGACGACGCCGTTCCTGCGGCGGCCGCGACGCTGTCGGTGGCGTCACCGGGGGAGAGCACCCGGTCGAGTCGCAGTTCGGACAGTGCCTTCCGCTGGTCGGTCTCGTACTTGAGGATCACCCCGAGCGTCGCGCGCACGACCTGCTCGTCGAGCGTGTCCGCCCCGAGCGCCAGCAGCGTGCGCGCCCAGTCCACCGACTCGGCAATCGACGGCGATTTGCGCAGTTCCAGCTCCCGCAGCGCGCCGACCACCCGCACCAGCGAGGCAGCCAGCTCGGTGTCGAGCTGCGGCACGCGCAGTGTGACGATGTCCCGTTCCAGCTCGGCGGGCGGGAAGTCCAGGTGCAGGAACAGGCATCGGCGTTTCAGCGCTTCGGACAGCTCGCGCGTGGCGTTCGAGGTGAGTACCACGAGCGGCCGCCGCGTCGCCGTGATCGTGCCGAGCTCGGGGACGGTGACCTGGAAGTCACCCAGCACCTCCAACAGCAACCCCTCGACTTCGACGTCCGCCTTGTCGATCTCGTCGATGAGCAGCACCGTCGGGTCCTCGTTGCGGATCGCCGTCAGCAACGGGCGCGACAGCAGGAACTCCTCGCTGAACACGTGCTCGCGGGTGGCGTCCCAGCTCTCGTCCTTGGCCGCCGTGATGCGCAGTAGCTGACTGGCGTGGTTCCACTCGTACAACGCGCGTGACTCGTCGATGCCCTCGTAGCACTGCAGCCGGATCAGCTCGCTGTCGGTCGCGGCCGCCATGGCGCGGGCCAGCTCGGTCTTGCCGACCCCGGCAGGACCTTCGACCAGCAGTGGCTTGCCGAGCCGGTCGGCGAGGAACACCGTGGTCGCCACGGCGTTCGACGCGAGGTATCCGGCCCCTGCCAGGCGTTCGACGACCTCGTCGACCGATGCGAACACCGGCTCCTGCTCGGACGATTGCGGCACGGCCTGCGACGTCGATGACTCTGTCACAACGGACTCCTCGTGGTAAGCGTCCGCTCATTCTCGCGCTCGCGGGCGTTTCGTCGCGAGGCCGGTGGTTCAGCTCACGTGTTTTGTCAGGGGTAGGTGAGACAACGGTTCCCTACGGCAGCGGTCGTCCACGGCGGCCCCGGTCGACCGGGAGAGTCCACACAGCACCCGGCCAGCTCCCACCAGAAGAGTCCGACCAGCAGAGTCCGACCAGAGGAGTCACCGTGTTCCACGGCATGAGCACCGTCAGCCTGTTCGCCGACGACGTGTCCCAGGCGAGCGACTGGTACGCCGATCTGCTCGGCATCCAGCCCTACTTCGTCCGCCCGCTCGACGGGCCTCCCGCGTACATCGAGTTCCGGATCGGGCCGGAGCAGCACGAGCTGGGCATCATCGACGCGCGCTACGCGCCGCACCGACTCGGGGACGGCGGCATCGTCCTCTACTGGCACGTCGACGACCCGCGCGCCGCCTACGAGGAACTGCTCACGAAGGGCGCCACCGAACACGAAGGCCCGATCGATCGGGGCGAGGGTTTCGTCACGGCGTCGGTGCGCGATCCGTTCGGCAACATCGTCGGTGTCATCCGCAACCCGCACGCCCGCCCCGATGTCGAAGGCTCCCAGGGCGGGCACTAGTGGCGGGTGGCGCCTACGGCGCGCTGCGGCCGATGATCACGGTGGCGCCGAGGTCCTCGCACCGCTCCACGCGCGGCACGAGCCCCGCCCCGGCGAACGCCGCGGCCGCGCCGACGGCCTGCCGCTCGCTGGTCTCGCTCAGCACGTGGCCGCCGCGGGCGAGCCACGACGGCGCCTCACCTGCGAGCGCGCGGAGCGTGTCGAGCCCGTCGGCGCCGCCGTCGAGCGCGATCCCCGGTTCGTGGTCACGGGCCTCCGGCGGCATCGACGCGATCGCCTCCGACGGCACGTACGGCACGTTGGCCACGACGACGTCCACGGTGCCCCGCAGACCGGGCGGCAGCGCGGCGAACAGGTCGCCCTCGTGGACGCGACCGGGCAGGTTCCGGCGGGCGCACCGCACCGCGGCAGGGTCGAGGTCGGCGGCATGGACCGTCGCATCGGGACGTTCCGCCGCGACCGCCGCACCGAGCGCGCCGGACCCGCAACACAGGTCGACGACGACACCACCGGCCGGCAGCACCTCGAGGGCCTGCTCCACGAGGAAACCGGTCCGTTGCCGCGGCACGAACACGCCCGGATCGACCGCCACGCGCAGCCCGCGGAAGGCGGCCCAGCCGAGCACGTACTCGAGGGGCTCGCCACCCACTCGGCGTGCTACCAGCCGCTCCAATTCCGCCGGGCCGGTGGCCGCGTCCTGCAGCAGCGCGGCCTCGTCCTCGGCGAACACGCATCCGGCGCTGCGGAGGGACGACACGATCGGCGATGGCGGCACCGCCTCAGGTTAGCGCCGCGTACGGCGGCCGAAGCGGGCGGTGAACCCGTGTCTGCGGATGCGCTCGGCCGCCTCGGCGCCCACCAGCTCTCGTGCGATGTCGAACTCGCGACTCAGGCGGGTGTTGCTGACCGACGGGTTGTCGGTGCACAGCGCCACCGGCACGCCCGCTGCAACGAGGGTGCCCAGCTGGTGGTGCCGCCGGTTCTCGGCCGCACCGGTCTGCACGTTGCTGGTGATCGCGACCTCGAGCGTGATGCCGTGGGCGGCGAGGTGGTCGAGCAGCCGCGGATCCTCGGCGGACCGCACTCCGTGGCCGATCCGCATCGGGCGCAGCTCCCGGACGGCGTTCCACACGCTCCCCGGACCGGCCGCCTCGCCGGCATGGATCGTGACCGGCACGCCTGCGTCGTGGGCCAGGCCGAACGCGGGGGAGAACTGCGCGACGGGGTATCCCGCCTCATCACCCGCCAGGTCGACACCGACGAGCCGGTCGGCGTGCCGCAGGAGCCTGCGCATCTGCCGACCGGCAGAGTCCGGGCCTTCGTCACGCACGACGATGCCGATGAGCCCGACGTCGATCGGCAGCCCGTGGCCCGCGGCGGCATCGGTGACGACTTCGATGACGGCGTCGGCCTCCAGCCCTGTCTGAGCGGCGATGAACTGTGGGCTGAACCGGAACTCGACCGCGGTGAGCCCGTCGTCGCAGGCGTCCGCCACGGCCTCGTGGGTGATCCACCACCAGTCGTCGGTCATGGTCGCGAATTTCGCGGCGTTGTCGATCTTCGCCAGGTAGGGGAGCAGGTCGCCTTCACGGCCCGCCACGAACTCACTCCGGGACGCACGGGCGCCCGCCCGCGCGGCGAGGCGGTGCGCCGTGGACGGCCGGATCGAACCTTCCAGATGCCGGTGCAGATCGATCAGCGGACCGGATTCGGGCAGCGGAATGGACATGGATGAACGAAACCCTTCGCGACGAGCGGAACGCCGGGGCGAGACCCCGCAAGGCGACCGCTGGAACCAGACACACCGAGGCAGGCACCGCAACCACCGGGCGATCGGACACCGTGGCGCCGGACGACACACACGCGCCGGAGCGCTGCACACTGCGACGTCACCGGCTCGCGACAGCGCCAACGCCGGGACAGCGCCGGGACGTCGCGGACGCCGACACACCGCGGGCATCCGACACACCGCGGGTGCGGTGCCGGGCGCTGGTCAGCCGCGAAGGTCCATGCGATAGCTGTGGTCGCCGAAGACCGCGAACACGCGATCGGCGTCGGCGCTCCGCACAGCAAGCATGGTCGGCATTCTAGACCGGCCGATGATCACCGTTCAACGCTCAGGGCGCTGTCGGCCGGTCCGTATCCGGCGACACCCGCTGCGGAGTACCGGACCGCCACGACACCGGCACGCGAACGGTGCTGTCAGTGACAGTGAGGTCCGGATGCCGTCCCCGTCCCCGTGGTTCCGAGCTCGTCGGAGCGTCCGGCGTCGAGTCGCGACCACTGGGCGGTGGGCCGTCCGTCGGTCCGGTACTGGTCCTCGTCGGCCTCCCACTCGACCGGCCAGCCCACGGGCGAGTCTTCCCAGGCCTCCTGCCGCCCGTAGACGGTCAGGTCCAGCAGCGCCCAGCTGTAGTCCATCGCCTCGACGCCGCGGCGTGTGGTCCAGTAGGTCTCGAAGACACGGTCACCGTCTCGCAGGTAGCACACCAGGTGGAACAAGCCGATCTCACGACCGACGAGGAGCGCGTCGAGGGAGGGCTGTGCCGAGTACCACGGCATGTCCCAGCCCATGAAGTCGCGATAACGGAGGCTCTCGTCGTAGCTCACCCGGGCGTCGGCCCCGTCGACGGCGACGTTGCGGCCCTGGCAGAAGACTGCATAGGTGGCGCCGCGGGAGTGCAGATAGGACAGTTCGCCGACCTGGCTCGTGTACACCGTGCAGCCCTCGCACTGCTCGGCCGCGGGTCTGCCGGGGTTCCACATGAAGTAGTAGGCGATGAGCTGTCGGCGGCCTTCGAACGCGTCGAGCAGGGTCAGCGGCCCGACAGGGCCGAGCAGCTCCAGGCCGGCGTCCATCTCGACCATGGGCAGCCGCCGCCGCGCCGAGGCGATCGCGTCACCCTCGCGGGTGTGCGCCTTCTCCCGCACGCGCAGCTCATCCAGTTCGGCCTGGAAAGTGGCCCGGTCGACCACCGCCGGCAACGCCGGCGCATCGTGGGCCGTGGTGTCACGATCAGTCATGGCGTCGTCCGCTCGTCGGATGCGCTCATTGTGACGGGTGCACGGCACCGCCGCACCGGGTACGACACCGAACCGACGGCCACTCGACCGCGCGACTGCCCGGGGCAACCGGCAGAACCGGCGCCGTGCGCGGCTGCGACCGGCCCCGGCCGCGGCTCATTCCGGAAGCCAGCCCCGGTCACGCAGTTCGGCGGTGAACCGCCGGTAGGACTCCTCGAGCCGGTCGCGCTGTGCCGGGTCGGGATCGACGACCGTGCCACCCGCGTCGATCCGCGCGGACACCTCCGACAGTCCTCCGGGCGCGGTGCCTGCTGCGGCCAGCAGCGCCGCGCCGTAGGCGGTCTCGGCGTGCGCCGACACCTGCATGCTCCGGCCGGTCACGGTCGCGCGGATCGTGGTCCACAGCGTGCTCGCACTGCCGCCCCCGGCGGCGAGCAACGGCCCGCGGACGTCCACGCCGAGGTCACGGATGTGTTCGAGCGCGAGACGTTCGAGAAACGCGACGCCTTCGAGCCGGGCCCGGTGGAGCTCGACGTCGTCGGCGGGATCGCCGACGACGAATCCGGTCGCCTCCGGTGCCGGGAACGGGAACCGTTCGCCGTGCCGTGCCAAGGGGTAGGCCAGCATCCGGGCCGGGCCACGCGCGGCCGCCTCGTCGTCGAGCCGCGCGAGATCACCGGTCACGCCCTCGCCGCCGGTGTTGGACGCGCCGCCGGCGAGCCACCAACCGTCCGGATGCCGATGGCTGTACAACGCGCCCCACGGGTCGGCGACGAGCCGTTCGGTGACGCCTTTCAGTACGTACGTCGTCCCGAGGATGCCCACGAACCGGCCCGGCTGTGCCGCGCCGGTGGCGAGCTGCGCGGCACAGCCGTCGGTCATGCCTGCGACCACCGGGCATCCTTTCGGCAGTCCCGCGACGGGCCGCTGCGTCTCACCGAGCAGGCGGGTCGGGGCCACGACCTCGGGCAGCCACGACGCCGGCACTCCCAGTGCGTCGAACACCTCCCACGCCCACTCGCCGCGGACCGGGTCGTAACCGCTCTTGAGTGTGTGCGACCAGTCAGCGGCGACCGGCCGGCCCGTGAGCGCCGCACCGATGAGCTCGGGTGTGTGCACGACGCCGGCCGCGTCGGGGTACGCCGCGTGCAGCCACGCGATCCGGCCGAGCGCCGCGGTCGGGGAGACCGTCATTCCGAGTGCGGCCCAGCGCTGGGCACCGGCCTCCGCGGCGACGGTGTTCTCCTGCGCGGCCCGCCGGTCGTCGTACATGAGCGCGGGTGACGCCGGTTCGCCGTGACGGTCGACCGCGACGATCGTGCCGGACGTCGCCGACACGGCCACCGCTTCGACCGGGCCCACCTCGGGACGCTCACACACCCGCCGGATCGCCGACTCCGCCGCGGGCCACCAGGTGCGGGCGTCCTGCTCGCTGTGCCCTTCGGGCGAACGGACGGGGCGGGGCAGGTCCGCGGCGGCGCGGGCGAGAACAGCCCCGTCGGGGGCGACCGCGAAGGCCCGGACCCCCGCGGTCGCCACGTCGATGCCGACGACCGTCACCGCGGCACCACCGCTTCGTCGGTGACCTCCTCGGTGACCGCCTGCAGGTTCGTGTCCTTCGCGATGGCCTCCTCGGTGGCCTCCGGGAGTTTGAGGAACCGCACGATCACCGCGGCCACCACGTACAGCGCCGAGAAGATGATCACCACGCCTGCGGCTCCGGTCGGCCCGAGGAACAGGCTCACGATCGCGGGCCCGACGAAGGTCGCGGCACCGGCACCGAGGTTCAGCAACGCCATCGCACCGCCCTTGTTCTCGGGCGCCAGCGACGGCAGCAACGCCGAGATCGGCACGAACCCTGCCAGCGTCGCCCCGTACAGCGCGCCGACGAGCAGGGCCACCCAGTAGTAGTCGGCACCGAGGGCGAGCGGCACGAAGTAGAGCAGGAGGATCGAGACGGCACAGCCGACGGCGCCGAACCAGAAGATCGTCGTGCGCCAGCCGATCTTGTCGGAGACGACGCCGAAGATCAGGTTGAACACGATGTTCGTGCCGTAGATGACCGACACGAGCAGCAGCCAACGTGCTTCGCCGAAGCCGATCTGGTGGGCGAAGATCGTCGGGAAGAACACGAGCATGCCGAACTCGGGTGCGGTGTTGATGACGCGCGCGATCATGCCGAGCCCGACCTGCGGCTTCTGCCACGCGATCGACACGCTCGAGACTAGACTCTGCACGGGTTTCACCTCGGGCGGAGCGAGGCGCTGGAAGCCGGTGCGCTCCCGCACGCCGAGCAAGCAGACCAGGCCGCCGAGTCCGAGGATGCCGATGGAGAGCCAGAGCGTGCCGTAGTGGCCGAAGATCGGGTTGGTGACGCTCGCGACGAGCGAGCCCAGGGTCGGCAGTCCGCCGGTGAAGGCGAAGTAGAACCATCCGACGGCGGCTCCCAGCCGCGCGACCGGTGCCACTGCCGTGATCCACACCAGGAACCCGAACGCGAACATCGGGTAGCCGAACCCGCGGATACCGTAGAACACCATCATCAGTGCGTAGTTCTCACCGGTGACCGCGATCGCGAGGAACAGGACGTCGAACACCAGCCAGATGGCGAGGCCGAGCATCATGACCCGGCGCGGCCCCCACAGTTCGGACAGGGCGCCGGACAGCCAGGACGCGAGCATCACGGCGACGCCGTACACGGTGATCACGTACGACGCGCGGATGTCGGTTCCGGCGCCGTGATCGGCCATGAACGGCGCGATGAACCCGGATTCGACGCCGTCACCGATCATGAACAGGAGCAGGCCCACGTAGCCGAACAGCAACGGCGCGGGAAGGCCCCACTTCTCGAGTAACCCGCGGAACCCTCCGCCGGATCCGGACAACGTCGGTGTTGTCTGCGCAGTCATCTTGCCTCCATGGGTGTCGCTCGAAGCATCATCACCCATGTGATGTTCACAGACAAGATGTGATTTCAGGTTTCCGTGGCGCCGTCAGAGCGGCGCGACGTCCACCTCCGTGCGGTTACGCAGCTCCTCCACCGTCGCCTCCGGGGTGCTCGAGTCCACGATCAGCCGGTGGTAGTCGGTGACGGGCGCGAGCCGGTGCAGTGCGGTGCGTGCCATCTTGCTCGAGTCCATCAGCAGCACGCGGTTCTGCGCGCTCTGCAGCATGGCCCGCTTGACCATCACGATCTCGGGCTCCTGATGGAACGTCAGCTCGGTGTTCATCGCCGACGTCGAGACGAACGTCGTGTCCACGGTGAGCCGTTCGACCGCCTCCAGGCACGGCATGCCGAGGAAGGCGTCGTGCGTGGGCGAGTAGTCGCCGCCGATCGCGATCAGGCGCACGTCCTCGACGTCCTTGAGCACGTCGATCGCCCGGAGGTAGTTCGTCGCGACGGTCAACGGCGTGACCTCGCCGAGCAGCTTCGCCAGCGCGAGGGCGCTCGTCGAGTCGTCCAGCAGGATCGACATCCCCGGTTCCACATAGGTCAGTGCCTGCCGGGCGATGGCGGCCTTGGCGTCGACGTTGGCGTTGAGGCGGTACTCGGAGTTGCTCTCGAACACCGTCGACGGCTGTGCGGACACCCCGCCGCGAAACTTGCGCAGCAGGCCGCGGCGCGCGAGCTCGTCGAGGTCACGGTGGACCGTCATCACACTGACACCCGTCAACTCGGCCAGCTCCGCCGCCGACGCCGAGCCGTTGTTCACCACGTAGTCGGTGATGCGCTGCTGCCTGCCGGCGCGCTGCCCCGCACTCTTGTCGCTCTTCTCCGTCACGCGGCCCAGCATCTCATTCCGCGGGCGCGTTCAGCCGGTACAGGCTGGCGTGTCCTGCCTCGATGCCGACCTCGGTGATCGCGCCGTTCTCCAACCGGGGCAGTGCGCGGCGGTAGTTCGACAGCGGGATGCCGAGGAGCCGGCACAGCGCCAACCGCAGCAGGGTGTTGTGTGCCACCACCAGGGCTCGACCCCCTGCACCCTCGGCCCGTTCCGCGATACCGGCGAGGGCGGTCACCGCGCGATCGGCAACCGTCGCGGGCGGCTCGGCGTCCGGAAAGGCGCCCGCGACCGGGTCGGCGCGGAACCGCTCGACCACGGCGGCCGGCAGTTCGGCGAGCGTGCGGCCCTCGGCCAGGCCGAAGTGCGCCTCCCGCAGCTCCGGTTCGACGCCGACCGGCAGGCCCAGGGCGGAGCCGACCGGCTCGGCCGTCGCCATCGCCCTGCGCAACGGGGAGGCGTGAATCGCCACGGGAGGTTCGGCGGCGCCCGCGATGCGCCGGGCCAGCGCCGCGGCTTGCGCCGCACCGCGCTCGGTCAGTGCCACGTCACTGCTTCCCGCGTACCGGTTCTCGGCGTGCCACGTGGTTTCCCCGTGCCGAACCAGCAGTAGTCGAGCTCCCATGCAGAACCTCCGATGACAAATCGCGACTCTGGTGTTAATTTAACATCTGCGACGTGAAAGGGGCTGTGAATGACGTTCGGCGCGGTCGTGTTCGACCTCGACGGAGTACTGGTCGAGAGTGAACACCTCTGGGAAGAGAACTGGGTCGCCTACGCCGCGCGACACGGTGTGAAATGGACGGCCGAGGACACCGCGACGGTGCAGGGGATGAGCGCGCCCGAATGGGCCGCGTATCTCGCCGACCGCAGCGGCACGACCGAGACCACGAAGCAGGTCGAGGACGCGGTGGTCGACGGCATGATCGCCTCGATCGAGGCGGGCGAGGCGCCCCTGCTGGCCGGTGCGGACGCCATGGTGCGCGGCGTCGCCGCCCGCGCACCCATCGCGCTCGCGTCCTCGGCGGCGCGCCGGGTGATCGATGCCGTGCTGGCCACGCACGACCTGACCGGCGAGTTCAGCGCCACCGTGTCGAGCGCCGAGGTGCCGCGGGGCAAGCCGAGCCCCGATGTGTACGCCGAGGCCGCCTCGCGGCTGGGGCTGCCGGGCACGCGCTGCCTCGGGGTGGAGGACTCGAGCAACGGGATCCGGGCGGCCGCGGCCGCCGGACTCACCGTCGTGGCACTGCCCAACCCGACCTACCCACCGAAGCCGGACGCACTCGAACTCGCGGCCGCCGTTGCGGCCGACAACGACGACGTCCGCCGAACCCTGCTCGCCTACCTCGCCGGAGAGTTGGTGCGATCATGACCCTGCTGGGAAGCGCCGAGACCTTCAAACGGGACTGGGTCGACGGCTTCGTCACCGCGTACGGACGTGAGGTGCGCAAGGTTCCGGACGCCTACGGCGTCGTCGCCGCCGACACACCGAGGCAGGACAAGGTCGCGGTGATCATCGGCGGCGGCTGCGGACATTACCCCGCGTTCGCCGGCCTCGTCGGTCACGGACTGGCCGACGGCGCCGTCGTGGGCGACGTGTTCACGAGCCCCAGCGCCGAGCAGGTCTACCGCACCGCGCGAGAGGCGGACGGCGGCGCCGGGGTCCTGTTCGGCTACGGCAACTACCAGGGCGACGTGCTCCACTTCGGACTCGCGGCACGACGGCTGGCCGCCGAGGGCATCGACAGCCGCACCATCCTGGTCACCGACGACGTCGCCAGCGGCCCCGCCGAGGACCCCGCGAGCCGTCGCGGCGTGGCGGGCGACTTCTTCGTCTTCAAGGTGGCAGGCGCCGCGGCCGAACGCGGCGACGACCTCGACGGCGTGCACGCCGCAGCGGTGAAGGCCAACGCCCGCACCCGCACGTTCGGCGCCGCCTTCGGCGGCTGCACCCTGCCCGGAGCCACCGAACCACTGTTCACCGTCGCCGACACCGACATGGAGCTCGGCCTGGGCATCCACGGCGAGCCCGGAGTGCGCACCGTCGGCAGACTGGCAGCCACCGAACTGGCCGACGAGCTCGTCGACGGTCTCCTGCCGGAGCTGCCGAGCGGGGACGGCCGCATCGCGGTCCTGCTCAACGGACTCGGCCGCACCAAGTACGAGGAGATGTTCGTGACCTACAAGCGCATTCACGAACGTCTCACGGCCGCAGGTCTGGATCCCGTCCACATCGAGGTCGGCGAGTTCGTCACCTCCCTCGACATGGCGGGCGTGTCACTGTCGGCCATGGTCCTCGACGACGAACTGGCCGAGCTGTACGCCGCACCGTGCTCGTCCCCCGGATACCGCAGCGACGGCCGACCGGCCGCGCCGGTGCGGCCCTCGATCACGGTCGACGACGCGCTGGCCGCACCGCAGGCTGCGGGGGAGAGCACCGTGGACAGGGCGCTCACCGCCGCGCTCCGCCTGATCGAGGAGAACGAGGACACGCTCGGCAGGCTCGACGCCGTGGCCGCCGACGGCGACCACGGGCTCGGCATGACCCGCGGCATGCGCGCGGCCGTCGCGGCCGCACGCACCTGCGAGAACCCGGCCGAGCAACTACTCGCCGCGGGCACGGCGTTCGCCGACGCGGCGGGCGGCGCCTCCGGCGCGTTGTACGGGGTGCTGTTGGCCGAAACCGGCGCGGGGCTGCGCGGCGACATCACCGCCGAGACGCTGGCCGACGCCGTCGACAGCGCAGTGCAGGCGTTCACCGCGTTGGGCAAGGCCCAGCCGGGGGACAAGACCATGCTGGACGCGATCGAACCGTTCCGCGCCACACTCCGCACCCACACCGGCTCCGGCATCGCCGACGCGTGGCGCAAGGCCGCCCAGGCGGCCACGGCCGCAGCACAGGAGACCGCCGACCTGCTGCCGGGCAAGGGCCGCGCAGCACGTCTGGCAGAACGCAGCAAGGGACACGCCGACCCGGGGGCGACGTCGTTCGCGCTCCTCGTCACCGCGGTCGGCGACGTACTGGGAGGGCAGAACTGATGCGAGTCGTCGTCGCGGCCGATGACGCCGGCGTGGGATTGAAGAACGAGGTGCGGAACCTGTTGTCCGCCGACGACCGGGTCACCGAAGTGATCGACGTGGGCGTCGACGGACCCGACGACCACCGGGCCTATCCCGTGCTCGGACTGGCCGCCGCCGAGAAGATCGCCGCGGGCGAGGCCGATCGCGGGGTACTGGTCTGCGGTACCGGCATCGGCGTGGCCATCTCGGCGAACAAGGTGCCCGGTGTCCGCGCCACCGTGGCCCACGACTCCTACTCCGCCGAACGGTCCGTCAAGTCGAACAACTGCCAGGTGATCACGTTCGGGGCCCGCGTGATCGGCCCCGAACTCGCCAAACGGATCGTCGGCGAGTGGCTCGGCTACACCTTCGACCCGGCCTCGGCCAGCGCCGCCAAGGTCGCCCACATCACCGACTACGAACAAGCGGGCGCCGCGACCTGAGTCCGGCGGTACCGGGAACCCAGCACCGAGAGGAACAATGACGTTGCGGATACTCGCTGCAGGAGACGAGTTCGTCAGGACCGAGCTGCTCGCCGACGCGGTGCGCGGCCAGGTCCCCGACGCCGAGCTGTCGCGGTTGTCGCTGCCCTGGCCGGTCGAACCGTTCGGCCCGGTCGGCGGGGTGCAGGAGGCCAGCGGCACCGAACAACAGGTGATCGAGGCGCTCGGCAACGCCGAGGTCGCGGTCACGCAGATGGCCCCGTTCACGAAACAGGTGTTCGCCGCGGCACCGCAGCTGAAGCTGGTGTCCGTCTCCCGCGGGGGCCCGGTGAACGTCGACCTGGACGCTGCCACCGAGGCCGGTGTCGCGGTGACGTACGCGCCGGGCCGCAACGCGGCCGCGGCTGCCGAGTTCGCCCTCGGTCTCATCCTGGCCGCTATGCGCCGCATCCCCACCGCGTCCGCGGAACTGCTCGGCGGGCAGTGGCGCGGGGACTACTACGCCTACCCCAACGCAGGTCTCGAACTCGACGGCACGACGGTCGGCCTGGTCGGCTACGGCGCGATCGGCGCGCGGGTGGCCAAGGTACTCGTGGCCTTCGGTTCCCGCGTGCTGGTCGCCGATCCGTTCGCCGACCCCGACCGGATCGCCGCCGACGGTGCCGAGCTGGTCGACCTCGACGACCTGCTGCGGCGCAGCCCGGTCGTGAGCCTGCACGCACGCCTCACCGAGGACACCAGGCACCTGATCGACGCCGAGAAGCTGGCGCTGCTGCCCGACGGCGCGGTTCTCGTCAACTCCGCTCGCGGCGGCCTGCTGGACTACGCCCCGCTGCCCGGGCTGCTGCGCAGCGGCAAGCTCGGAGCGCTGGCCCTCGACGTGTACGACGAGGAGCCGCCGCCCGCCGACTGGGAACTGCGGGACCTGCCCAACGTGATCGCGACGCCGCACCTGGCCGGCTGCAGCAAGCAGACCGCGGAGCGGGCCGCCGAGATCGTCGCGGCGGAGGTGGGCCGCTACGCGCGCGGCGAGCAGCTGCGCAACGTCGCCAACCCGGCAGTGCTGCGATGACCCGCATCATCGGCGTCGACATCGGAACCTCGCTGACCAAGGCCGTCGCGTTCGACGACGACGGGTTGGCCGTCGCCGAGGCGTGCACCCCGTCCGAGCTCGTCCAACTGCCCGGCGGCCGCGTCGAACAGGACCTCGACCAGGTCGTCGGCACCGTCGCGACGGTGGTGCGTCAGGTCGCGGCCGAGCTGGCCGAGCCGGTCGGCGCCGTCGCGCTCACCGGCCAGGGCGACGGCGTGTGGCTGCGCGACGAGCACGGCCGTGCCGTCCGTCCCGCCGTGTCCTGGTTGGACGGCCGGGCGAACGCACTGCTGGCCGAATGGCAGGCCGGTGGCGTGTCCTCGGAGGTGTTCGGCCGCACCGGATCGGGCATGTTCCCCGGCTGCGCAGGCCCCGTGCTGTCGTATCTGGACGCCCACGAACCGGAGACACTGGACCGTGCGGCAGTCGCCGGGTACTGCGTCGACGCCGTGCTGCAACGGCTCACCGGCGAGATCACCGTCGACGTGTCCGACGCGTCGCTGCCGTTCCTCGACCCTGCGACCCGCCGCTACGACGACGCGGCCATCGCCGCGTGCGGCCTCACGCACCGCAGGGATCTGCTCGCCGAACCGGCCGCGCCCAGGAGCGTGTTCGCTCTCGACGCCCACGGCGCCGAGCTGCTCGGGCTCCCCGCCGGCCTGCCGGTGACGGCGGGACCGTTCGACCTGCCGGCCAGCGCCATCGGCGCGGGCGTGCGCAAACCGGGCGACGGCATCCTCACGGCCGGTACGACGCTCGCGTGCCAGGTACTCACCGGCGACGCCACGTTCGACCCGGACGGCGAACCCGCGGGCATGTTCCTGTCGACGCCCGACGAGGGGCAGTATCTGCGAGCCATGCCCGCCATGGTCGGTACCGCGAGCATCGACTGGGCGTGCCGGATGTTCGGGATCGAGGTCGGGCGGATCGGCGAACTGCTGGCGCAGAGCGGCCCGGGCGCGGGCGGGGTCCGCGCGCTGCCGTTCCTGTCGGCGTCGGGGGAGCGGGCGCCGTTCGTGGACGCGGCGGCACGCGCCCAGTTCTCCGGGCTCAGCCTCGAACACGGACCGGCGGACATCGTGCGCGCGCTGTGCGAGTCGATCGCCTACGCCGCCCGGCACTGCTTCGACGCCGCTGGGCTGTCGGGGACGCTGTACGCCTGCGGGGGCGGGGTCCGTTCGGCCGAGTGGACCCAGATCTTCGCCGACGTGCTGGGCAGGCCGATCGTCATCCCGAGCGACCCGGGTGTGGGCGCACGCGGAGCGGTCCTCGTGGCGGCCGAGGCGCTGGGCGAGCCGTACGACGCCGAACGCTGGGCCGCCAGTTCGCGCACCGTGCAGTTCGACCCGTCGGCGGCCGAGTTCTACCGGTCGGGCTACGACGACTACCAGGCGTCGCTGGCCGCGGCACGCCAGCTGTGGCGGCTGTGATCGGCGACCCAGCCACGAGCGGGTAAACCTACGGTTGCGTAGCCTGACGGTGTGGCAGAGATCGTTTACCCGCCCGTCGTGCTGGCGGCCAAGACCATGTTCCGTGTGCTCGACAACCGACTGCGGGTGACGGGCACCGAACACGTCCCGCGCACCGGCGGTGCGGTGATCGCCTGCAACCACATCGGCTATCTGGACTTCATCTTCTGCGGTCTCGGCGCGCAGCCGGCGAAGCGGCTGGTGCGGTTCATGGCCAAGAAGGAGATCTTCGACAACCGGATCGCCGGTCCGCTCATGCGCGGGATGCACCACATCCCGGTGGACAGGGGAGCGGGCAAGGCTTCCTACGACGAAGCGGTCGACCGACTGCGCTCCGGTGAGGTGGTCGGCGTGTTCCCGGAGGCGACGATCAGCCGGTCGTTCACGATCAAGCCGATCAAGTCGGGTGCCGTGCGCATGGCCGCCGACGCGGGCGTGCCGGTCGTGCCGATGGCGCTGTGGGGCACGCAGCGGCTCTGGACGAAGGGGCGTCCGAAGGAGCTCACGAAGCGGCACGTCCCGATCCACATCCACGCGGGGGAGCCGCTGCGCCCGACACCCGGCGACGACCCCGACGCGCTCAGCAGCGACCTCCGCGTGCGGCTCCAGGCGATCCTCGACGAGTTGCAGGCCGGCTACCCGGACCGGCCTGCCGGCGAGGACGACCGCTGGTGGCTGCCTGCACACCTCGGCGGCACCGCGCCGACCCCGGAGGAAGCGGCCGCACTCGACGCCAAA
Organism: Prauserella sediminis; assembly: GCF_014195435.1. Lineage (NCBI taxonomy): Bacteria > Bacillati > Actinomycetota > Actinomycetes > Pseudonocardiales > Pseudonocardiaceae > Prauserella > Prauserella sediminis. The sequence goes on from NZ_JACIBS010000011.1 coordinate 41,878, forward strand.
GGTCGCGACCGGGACTGAAGCGCACCGCGGCCGAGTGTCGCCCATCGGTCCGCACGGAGTGAGCACCACACGGAGCAGGGTGCCGTACGGGACAGGGGAGAGGCGGTGCGTATCTCCACCCGGGATCCTCACCGGCCCACCCGCGTCTCCGGCGTGGAAACGAACGCGAACCACGAACCACCGCGAGCGTACGGTCAACCCTCGTGACCGTTGGCGTTCATAGGGACCACCGGCCAAGAGTGCCGGGGCCGCCTAGCGGGTTTCGCGGCTTCCGCTGGCGTATGCGGAACCTGACCGCACGCGCCGGTGGCTGTAGTAGAGCAGGCCGAGCAACACGATCCCGGAAATGATCAAGCTCACGCCGGTGGCCCACCCCGCCAGCGGCAGCTGGGGCACGAGTCCCGATACGACCCCGGCGCCGATCAGCCCCAGTCCGGCCAGCACCGACCCGGCAATGCGCAGCGGAGTCGCCACGCTGCTCTCGGCCGCCTGCATCGCCCGCGCTCTGACCGGCTCGATGTAGCGTTGCAGCGCGGGAAACGCCGCCGCGAGGGCGATCATCCCGGCGAGCACCAGCAGCAGTCCCGGGCCGGGCAGCACCAGCAGTGCCAGTCCGATCAGCAGCACCACGCTGCCGACCACGGCGAGCACGACCCGCGTCACCGGGTGTCGGTGGCCCATGTGCCTCCTTCGTCCGCGCCGGCGGCCGTTGTCGTCAGTCTACGGTTCTGCCATCGGATACGCCGTTCTCGCGGGCGGCCTCCGGCCCGCCACAACGGCAAGTGACAGGGGAGAGCAGTGTAAGGCGGGGACGGACGCGGACGAAGCAGCCACGCTTGCGACCACAGGTTCGGACCGAGACCGACCGTTCGGTCAGCCCGCTCAATTGAGATCCTGGAAACAGGGGAGCGGATGCCTACGATGCGGCCATGGGTGCCCACGGTGACGACCACATGCGGCCCGCCGCCCGCGTCGAGGCCGTGACCCTGCAGTTCCACCCCGATTGACCACACGGCGGGCAGAAGATCATCCAATCGCTCGCAGCGGACAACGTCTACCGGTCACAGTTCACGACCGGTGTCTCCAACGGTGGGCTCACCGCATTTCCGGGAGGGGACCGGTGACAGTGGGAGAGCAGGCTGTTCCATCGCCACTACGACCACTGACCGGCGTCGGAGCGGCCCGTCTACGGGGCATGGAACCGTGGTGCCGTCCTTACGGCGGCGCGATCCGTGCTTCGCCGACACCGACGTGACGGAGGCGGCCGCACGGACCGGCTGGCGCGTCGAGTTCCATCCAGGGTTCCTGGCTGCACCGGACGACATCGACGAGTCGTACCGCGGAGCGCACATCGTCGCACTCGCGCGGGAACTGGCACCCGTGCTGACCCCGAACGTCATCGGCGACGCCGCACGGCGCGGGGAGCATCCACGGCAGTGGATCAAACAGCTGTGGCACTGCCTGGCGCGCTTCGGCCGGAGAGCGGCCGGGGGCGCCCCTCAGAACACTACTTAACATAATGTGCATTATCGGCACTCGTATAACGGCGGTGTGGATCCGGATAGCGGCATCGGACACACACGAAAACCGCTGGACAGGCCCCGACACAGCGGCCGACAGGTCCGCGACATCTGTGCCCGCGGCGCCGGCCTCCGTAGCCTCGATGCGGTGACCACCGATGACCACGCCGACGACCACATCGCCACGGGCCGAACGACAGCCGTCCAGGACGCCACTGCACCCACGGCAGCACTCACGACGGCGCACACAGCGACGTACACAGCAGCTCCCACGCTCGCACATGCGGAGATCACCGACGCCGCGGCACTCACGGAGCTGCTCGGTGAACCCCAGCCACGCGCCTGGACCAAGGAACGCACCGAGCTCACCGACATCGACCGGGACTGGCTGGCCATGTCGCCGTTCTGCTTCCTGGCGACAGCCGATTCCGACGGCCGCTGCGACGTCTCACCGAAAGGCGACCCGGCGGGCCGTCTCGTGCACGTACTCGACGGCCACACGATCGCCATCGCGGAACGGCCGGGAAATCGCCGTGCCGACGGCTACCGCAACATCCTGGCGAACCCGCACGTCGGCCTGAACTTCGTCGTCCCGGGCCGCGGTGACACCTTGCGCATCAACGGCCGCGCACGACTCGTGAGTGACGCGCCGTTCTTCGACGACATGATCGTCAAAGGTCACCGGCCCGTACTGGCCGTCGTCGTCCACATCGAACAGATCTTCTTCCATTGTTCGAAGGCGTTCCTCCGGTCCGGCCTGTGGCAGCCCGAATCCTGGCGTCCCGACGATCTGCCGCGGCGCGCCATGATCGCCGATCGGGTCGAGAACACCGACATGACACTCGGCGAACTGGACGACCACTACGGCGAGCGCTACCACGAGAAGCTCTATCGCGGCTGATCGGCACCTCTCCCCTTCGGATCGAAGGTCCGGACACCCGCCGCTGTTTTGTCACGGTGTCGAAATAGTGGCGGGTGTTTCAGCGGCGGGTGGTTGTCGCTGACGACGGCGACTGCTCATCGCGCGCCGAGCACCGTCACGTCCGTGAGCGACGCATGCGTGATCGCATCCCACAGCCCAAACCCCACAGCCCAAACACCCCACAGCGCCAGCCCGCCACGCGTCGACCACGCCGACTCAGCGGAGCGCCTCGATGTCATGGGCGATGCGAGCCACCTCGGTGGACAGCTTCTCGAGCTCGTCCGGTCCAGCGCCGTCCGCGGCCGCTGTGGCGACGTCCTCGGCGGCGCAGCGGAGCTGGAACAGCCGGTCCTGCAGCGACGCGACCTCTGCGCCCGACAGCACCACGGCATCCTCGGGAAGTCCGGTGCGCTGGACGGCCGTCCGACGTTCGTAGGCACGTTGGCGGCACGAGCGGCCGCAGTACCGTCGCCGACGCCCTGCCGCAGCGGGCTGTTCGACGGCGCGGCCGCACCAGCCGCAGTGCTGCGGCACGGGTGTACGCAGAGCTTGCAGTTCCTCGCGGGACGGTGCCTCACTCACCACTCCGACCTTAGACGGCCATGCGCAGTCCATGCCGCGGCCACGCCGGTCCGGCAGACTGGACGGCGTGGCGCATACCTGGCATCGGCATCCGCATCCCTATCTCGACGACACGTTCCCCCGCGCGCTGGCTCACCGCGGCTGGCACGTGGGCGAGCTCGACGGACTCGAGAACTCGCTGCCCGCCTTCCGGCGCGCGGCCGAGGAGGGCTACCGGTACGTCGAGACGGATGTGCACGCCACGTCCGACGGCGTCGTCGTGGTGCATCACGACGCGCTGCTCGACCGCACTACCGACGGCACCGGCCCCATCGCCGAACAGCAGTGGGAAGCGGTCCGCCGCGCGAAGATCGACGGCCGTGTGGCGGTGTCGCGGCTCGAGGACGTCCTCGAAGAACTGCCGGATGTGCGGTTCAACATCGATGTAAAGGCCGACGACGCGGTCGAGCCGTTCGTGCGGGTGCTGACGCGAACCGGCACCTTCGACCGGGTCGCGGCCGCGGCGTTCGCCGACTCCCGGCTGGCACGGCTGCGTGCGCTGGGCGGCGAGCGCCTGCTCACCGCGTGCGGCCCGCGTTCGGTGGCCGTGCTGTGGGCGAACGGCTGGGCGCCGTTCCTGCGGCTCGGCCGTTTCTCCCGCGGGTCGATGGCACAGGTGCCGCGACGGCAGGGCCGCATGACGGTCGTGGACCGCGCGTTCGTGCGCGCGGCGCGCAGCGCCGGTGTGGAGGTGCACGTCTGGACCGTCGACGACGCCGACGAGATGCGCACGTTGCTGGACCAGGGAGTGGACGGCATCATCACCGACCGTCCCGACGTGCTGCGCGAGGTGCTGCAGGAGCGGGGCGCATGGACCACGGAGCGGTCGGAAGCCGCCCCCGACCCGGCCGGGAGCGCGGACTCCGCGGATGGTTGAGACCGCGCCGCCGCGGCCGTCCTCACCGCGGCGGCGCGGTTCCCTCCCACGCGGCCTTCCAGGTCTTGGGGCCGAGCCTGCCCGAATCGCGGATGTCGTTGGCCCGCTGCAGGTCGAGGACTGCTTCCTTCGTCTCGTCGTAATAGCAGCCGGTGCCCTCGAAGTCGTAGCCGAAGTCGTTCATGCGCAACTGGAACGTGCGCAGTTGCGGGGCGCAGTCGCCGTAGGCGTAGACCACGCCCGGCCAGTCCGGCATGGCCGGCCGACTCGGCGACGGTGCCGCGGGCTGCCTGCCGCCGATGTATGCGGACTCGCCGCGACTCGGCACCACCTTGCTCCGTGCGTCGACGTCGTCAGCCAACCCGACCATTCCCGCGCACTCCCACGGCTGCCAGCCACGCATGCGGTACAGGTACAGCGCGCGGTAATCCTGTTCGGCCGGCGTCGCCCGATCGGGTCTACCGGTGCCGCCGACACTCCGCCAGGTCGGCAGATCGAACTGGTAGGCGCCGTAGTATCCGGTTCCCGTGTTGACGTGGTACCGCTCGGTCGACTCGCACATACGCAGTTTGGCCCAGTCGGCGCGGTCGGGATCGGCTGACGTGGGTACCGCGAGCGCGAACTGCGCGCCGAGCGCGGCCAGGGCGACGAGGAGCAGTCTGGTGGATCCCCGTGCCAGGCCACGGAGTCGGCGGCTGTTCATAACGGCACGGTAAGCAAACCGGACAACCGCCACAACAGTCACACTGGAAACGGCAGTATCACATACCACACGCGGGGGATACTGCTACGACACCCGGGATCACCCGGATGCACGGCACCGCCGAACGTCGGGCCGGTGGCACCGGTACCGCGGCCCGGGCGTCACACCGACGGCGACAGGCGTGGCCGATCCGGCCCACGCGAACGACCACGACCACATCGAAGGACACCGACACCGCATGACGAGCACGTTGCCCGGCCCGCAACCGCCCGCCGATCCCGCACAGCGAAAACGGGAGCAACGCGGCTGGTACTTCTACGACTGGGCGAACTCGGCGTTCTACACGTCGGTGATCACCGTCTTCGGCGCGCTGTACATGAGTTCCGTCGCCGCCGACGCCGCGCGGGCCGACGTCGCACGCAACGGCGCGGCCGCCTGCACCGGTCCCGACGGCGGCGAGAACCGGCTCGTCGACTGCGACATCTCGGCGTTCGGGCTGTCGTTCCCCGCCGGGTCGTTGTGGGGCTACCTGCTGGCTGTCGCGACGATCGTGCAGGTCCTGATCCTGCCGATCGCCGGCGCGATCGCCGACCGCAGCCAGCGCAAGAAGAGGATCCTCGCGGGGTTCGCGTTCCTCGGTGCGACGGCGTCGGCGTTGCTGTTCTTCGTCGACGACGGGCGATGGGAGCTGGGAGCGGTCCTCTACGTCGTGGCCAACATCGGCTACGGCGCCTCGATCGTGACCTACTACGCCTTCCTGCCCGGGATCGCGACACCCGATGAGCGCGACGACGTCTCGGCCAAGGGCTGGGCGTTCGGCTACCTCGGCGGCGGTGTCGCACTCGCGTTGCAGTTGGCCTTCTATCTCAGTCGCGACATGGTCGGCGTGAGCGAGTCGACCGCGGTGCGGATCTGCTATCTCTCCTCGGGACTGTGGTGGGCCCTGTTCACGCTGATCCCGCTGCGCAGGCTGCAGGAACACCAGAGCCCGCACGGCGGCGAGAAGGGCCTCCGCGTGCTCACGGCCGGATTCGTGGAGCTGAAGGACACGTTCAAGGCGGCGAAGGCCCTCCCGCTGACGCTCGGCTTCCTCGGCGCATATCTCGTCTACACCGACGGCATCAACACCGTGGTCAGCGTGTCTGCGCAGTACGGCACGGAGGAGCTCGGGTTCAGCGACCAGGTGCTGATCGCGACGGTGCTGGTCATCCAGTTCGTGGCCTACATCGGCGGTATGTTGCACGGCTTCGCGGCTCGCAGATTCGGAGCGAAGAAGGTGATCCTGGCGAGCCTGGCCGTGTGGGTGCTGGTGCTGGTGTTCGCCTACTTCGTCGAGGAGGGCCAGGCGATGCAGTTCTACGCGCTGGCCGTCGGGATCGGCCTGGTTCTCGGCGGCACGAACGCGCTGTCGCGATCGCTGTACAGCCAGCTCATCCCGGCGGGCAAGGAAGCGCAGTTCTATTCGCTCTACGAGGTCGGTGAGCGTGGCACGTCGTGGCTGGGGCCGCTCGTGTTCGCGGGCGTGGGCCAGGCGACGGGGTCGTTCCGGTACGCGATCATCGCCCTGGTGATCTTCTTCGTGGCCGGCTTCGTCCTCGTGGCGCTGGTGCCTGTGAGAAGGGCCATCGCGGCGGCCGGCAACGAGGAGCCTAAGGTGCTGTAGCGTCGCCGGCCGCTAGGGTTCTCCGGCGTGACAGCGCTCGAGAGCCCCGGAGCAGACCCGACCGACGCTCTTTCCCCGGTCCCCGCCTGGGGTTCGCGCCGCGAGGTGCCGAACGTCGGGAAGATCAAGTTCTCGTACGGTCCGATGGACTGCGGGAAATCGACCCTCGCGCTGCAGATCGATCACAATCTGGCGCGGCAGGGCAGACAGGGACTGCTGCTGGTGAGCAACGACCGCTCCGGGCCCGGCCAGATCACGAGCCGGATCGGGATCACGCGGGAGGCACTCGAACTGGACGTGGGCACGGATCTGCGCAGCGTGGTGCGGCAGGCGTGGGAACAGGGCACGCACGTCGACTACCTGATCGTCGACGAGGCGCAGTTCCTCTCCCCTGCCCAGGTCGAACAACTTGGCGAGCTCGCCGACGAGGCCACGATCGACGTGTACTGCTTCGGCATCGCGACCGACTTCCGCAGCAGGCTGTTCCCCGGCGCGCGGCGGCTGTTCGAACTCGCGGACGAGCTGCAGCCGGTGCAGGTGGAGGTGCTGTGCTGGTGTGGACTGCCCGGCCGGTTCAACGCGCGGGTGTACGGCGACGAAGTGCAGCGCACCGGTGACACGGTGGTCGTCGCCGACACGGCAGACGTGACCGAGGACGCGCAGCCGCTGCACGAGACCGCCGGCGACACGCACGCCCCCGGCGCGGACGGCGCCACGCCGAACCCGCCGGGCGCTCCCCTGACCGTGTCACCCGCGGTGGCCCACACCTCGGACGACGACGGCGAGGTGTCCATCGCGGAGGTGAATCGGACGACACCACCCTCGCAGACCGACAGCACTACGGTGCGTTACCAAGTACTGTGTCGGCGGCATTACCGCCTCGGAGATCTCGGACCTGCCGGTTCCGGCCACGGTCAGCTGCGGCTGACCTGACGATCGGCTCGGCCCCGCACCCGCGGGGTCCCCCGTGCGGGGGTGTGTCCGAGAAGCGCGCCATCGGAGCGTCATACGAGCGCGGCTGCCGTCTCCCTTTCGGGAGAAGACCGTTGTCCCGGCGCGATTCGTCGCGGCGGGTGTACCGAGTGCCGTGGGTTACGATCCGGCGTACGGGGAATGAACCCGGCGGCGGCGTTCGTTGCACTCGGTGAGCATGACCCGGGCTCCGCCAGGAGCCGACTGAAAGGACTCATCATGGCCGACCGTGTTCTCCGTGGCAGCAGGTTGGGAGCGGTTAGCTACGAGACCGACCGCAATCACGACCTCGCTCCGCGGCGTAGCGTGCGCTACGCGTGCCCCAAGGGCCACGAGTTCGAGGTTCCGTTCTCCGACGACGCCGAGATCCCCGCGACGTGGGAATGCCGACTGCACGGCAGTGAGTCGGACATCATCGAGGGCGGTCAGACGGAGCAGAAGGAGGTCAAGCCTCCGCGTACGCACTGGGACATGCTCCTGGAACGCCGGTCGGTGCCGGAACTCGAGGAACTGCTCAACGAGCGCCTCGAGGAGCTGAAGGCCCGCCGGGGCCGCGCGTGACGCGGCGTCGCTGACGGCCCCGCCGAGGCGAGGCTCGTCCGGGTCGTCGGCCGGAGATTCCGCTCCCACCACATCGTTGGCGCCCGCATCTCATTTGAGGTGCGGGCGCCAACGTCTGTCCGGGTCCGTTCGCTCCCCTGCCACCGCCCGACCCGAGCTCGTCGCACCGGCCCGAGCCGTCACCGCGGCCGCGAGCAGCGCCTCCGATTTCTCCAAGCCAACCGCACGGCGGCATGCGATCGTGCGTGCATGATCAAGAGAGTCATTCCCTACGCAGACGGTGACGATCTTCCGGCGTCCCGGGAGTTCTACGTCGCGGTGTTCGGGTTCGAGGTCGTCATGGAAGAGCCGGTCCTGGGCTTGGCGTCGCCTGCCGATCCCTCCGACCAGGTCCTGATCCCTCCACGAGGGATGGAGAACCCTTCGCCGCACTTCGGGATCGACGTGGGCGAGCCTGCGGCCGTCGACGCGGCGCACGCCGAGGTGATGCGGCGAGGTCTGCGTGTCGTCTATCCGCTGACCGACGAGCCGTGGGGTGTGCGCCGCTTCTTCGTGGAGGATCCCGGCGGCACGGTCGTGAACGTGGTCGCCCATCTGAGCTGATCGCCCACATCGAGGCCGAACTTCCCGGGACCGGCCATGCGGACTGAGATCCTCCTCGTCGTGACGGTGCGGGCCGAGCGTCAGCGACGCAGGGTCCGGAGTGGTCGCGGCCGGTGCATCGCCGGCTCCGGCCGCACTATGCCCCCTGCGCGGCCCCCTGCGCGCGGCTCCGCCGGCCGAGCACGACGGCCGCCGCACCGAACCCGAGTGCACCGGCGATGTTGATCACAGCGACCACGCCGAACGCGGTGTCGAACCCCGAGGTCGCCGCGATCGTGGTCAGCAGCCCGCCCAGAGTGGCCACACCGATCGCTACGCTCGCCTGTTGCATCGTCGAGAACAGTCCGCCAGTGAGACCGGCGATCTCCTTCGGCACCGCGTCCATCACGACACCGAGCAACGGTCCGAACTCCAACGCCAGCACCACGCCGTAGACGGTTCCCGGCACTTGGAACCACAACTCCCACGACCAGCGCCCGGCGGGGCCGACGAACGAGATCGTGGCCATGACCGCGAGCAGCACGGCCTGGGCCAACGCCGCCGCGGCCAGGACACGCGGACCGCCGAACCGGCCGACCACCCGCGGCGTGAGCCGCATGCCGACGACGAAGGCGACGCAGCACAACAGCAGCGCAGCACCCGATTCCAGCACGGACAGGCCGTGGCCTCGCTGGGTGATGAGCGCGAAGTCGAACATGAACGCCCCGAAACCCACGAAGAAGATCACCACCATCGCGAGACCGATCCGCATGGCAGGCATGCCCAGCACCGACGGGGGAAGGACCGGCTCGCCGCCCCGCCGTTCGAGCCGCCACTGGTGGACGCCGAGCGCGGTGAACGCGACCACGGCCAGGCCCAGCACGGCGAGCACGTCCCCGGACCAGTCCCGGCCCGGACCCAGTGACAGGCCCACGATCAGCGTGAACAGTCCGACGGCCAGTAGGACCGTGCCGGTGTGGTCGAGGGTGCCGGGTGCATTGCTCCGGGTCTCCGGCACCCGGCGCGACCCGAACCAGCCGAGGCCGGCGAACACGGCGAAGGCCAGGAACGACGCCCGCCACCCACCGGCCGTGCCCAGCGCGTCGACCAGCACGCCACCCGTGGCCAGTCCGCCGATGGTGCCGAAGCCGGAGGACGCGCCGTACCACCCGATCGCGCGCGCCCGGGCGGCTCCGTCGAAGGTGTGCTGGATCGTCGCCAGCACCTGCGGCAGCGTGACCGCCGCAGCGGCACCCAGAACGAACCGGGCAGCCACGAGGACCGGCACGCTCGGTGCGAAGGCCACGAGCACGCAGGCGACCGCGATCGACGCGATGCCGCTGCGGAACAGGAGCCTGCGCCCGATGCGGTCGCCGAGTCGGCCGGCGAAAACCAGGCCGGACGCGAAGGCCGCGCCCAGCGCGGCGGTCGCCAGGGCGAGTTCGGAATCCGTGGCGCCGAGCGCGGCCTGCGTAGCCGGAGCGACCGTGTTGGACAGCGCCATCAGTGATGTGGAGAAGAACGAGCCGAGGTAGAGCGGCCACAGGGCCGCGATGCCGACCTCGGGGTCGGCCGGAGGTGCATCGGTGGTTGTCATGCCTCGAGCGTGCGGGCGGGCACCTCGCGCGCCCAGTGTGTCGGCATGCTGGTGGCGCGAGCACCACCCTCGGTGACATGCCGGGACGCATAATCGGGGCATGGCCACGAGTAGCGAGGAGCTCGGCGTGTTCCTCAAGAGCCGGCGCGCATGTGTCACACCGGCCGAGGTCGGATTGCCGCCAGGCACCCGGCGGCGGGTTCCCGGGCTGCGCAGGGAGGAAGTGGCGGTGCTCGCGAACGTCGGAACCACCTGGTACACGTGGCTGGAACAGGGCCGCCGCGTGCAGCCGTCGATCACCGTGCTCGAATCGATCGCCGACGCGCTGCTGCTGAGCCACGCCGAACGTGCCCATCTGTTCCGGCTGGCGGGCTACACCGCCGCGGCCGACCACGCGGGCGAATCGGCGATCTCGGACCGGCTCCGCACCACGCTCGACCAGCTGTCGCCCTTTCCCGCCATGGTGACCGACTCGCAGTACTTCCTGCGCGCGTACAACCAGTCCTACCGCTACCTGGTGCACGACATCGAGTCCTACGCCCCGGAGGACCGCAACAACGTCCTGCTGACTCTCGCCGATCCACAATGGAGGGCCGCGTTCGTCAACGTCGACGACTACGCGACCGCACTCGTGGCGAGAATGCGCGGGGTCTACGGCACCACTCTCACGGACCCTGCCTGGCCGCCGCTGCTGGAGCGGCTGCGCACCGTCCCCCGGTTCGTCGACCTCTGGGACTCCGGTGCCGTGGGCGTCGAATCCCGCTGCCAGCCGCAGATCAGAAATCCCTACGTCGGCACCCTGATGCTCCACACTCTCGGGTTCACGGTCGCCGAGAACACGCGCCTGACCCTCCGGGTGTTCCAACCTGCCGACAACACCACTCAGGCACGGCTCGAGACGCTGCAGAACCTCATCGAGACCGGGCGGATCGAGACCGGGCAGCAGGCCCGGCGGCATCTGACTGCGGTCACGGCCGACGACGACCGCGGCATCGTCGCGGGGTGAACACCGGCGTCGTGCGGCGCGGGCTGCGGTGTCAGGCGCCGGGACCGTTGATCGCGATGACCAGCACGCCGAGGGCGAGCAGCATGCTGACGGGCGTCTGGACGATGCGTTCGCGCCGGCTGCGCGAGATCGCGTTCAGCGCGATGCTGCTCGCGCAGTAGGCGAACAGCACCCAGGTGGCCGCCGCGATCGCCGTGGTGTCGCCACCGTGCAGGACGCCGGCTCGGCTCAGCAGCAAGAGAGCGAACCCGGCGTACAACACGACGGCGACCACGGCCGCCTGCCGCAGGCGGGGTGTCGCCACTCGGTGCTGGCCTCCCCACGCGTACTCCCCGACCGGTCGGCCGCCGATGAGCAGGAGCTGCATCACCGTGAGTCCGGCCAGCACGGCGAGCGCCAGCCCGAGCGCCAGGATCGTCATCGTCCGTGCCCTCCCGCCTGCGCCGCCTCGCGTGATCGTAGCTCGCTCGGCGCCGGCCGATGTCCGGAATGGTCGACCTGCCGAGGACGACGCGGGCCGATCACGCCGGAGGCCTCCGAGCGACGGTCTCCGGGCGACGGGTCTTGCACCGCATCCCCGGCGTTCCCTGGGACCGCCGGGGACTGCGCCGCGGAACTGTCAGACGAGATCCGACAGGTCGGTGTTGGCGCCGCACAGCACGACGGCGACGCGCTCGCCTGCGACAGGCCGGTAGGCGCCCGCCAGCAGGGCCGCCGGTGCCGCCGCGGTTCCGTGCTCGACGGCGATGCGGTACTCGCGCCACAGCAGCGTCCGTGCCGCGACGATGTCGGCGTCGTCGACCAGCACCGAGGACACGCCGGTGCGGGTGGCGACGCCGTGGGCGATCTCGCCGAGGCGGGTGGCGCCGAGCGAGTCGGCCGCGACGCCCGAGACGTCGACGTCCACCGGGGTGCCCTCGGCGAGCGCCGTGTGCAGCGTGGGGATCGTCTGGGGTTCGACACCGACGACGTGGGCCCGCCCCTCGGTCGCCGCGGCGATGCCGGCCAGCAGCCCGCCGCCGCCGACCGCGACGAGGATCGTGTCGACGCCACCGGTCTGCTCCAGCAGTTCCGCACCCAGTGTGCCCTGTCCGGCGCAGATCTCTGGCTGGTCGTAGGCGTGGCAGAACAGCGCGCCCGTCTCGGCGACGTCGGCCGTCGCGGCGTCGTAGGCGTCGGCGTACTTGGTCCCGATGGCCACGACGGTGGCGCCGAGGTCCGCGAGCTTGGCCTGTTTCACCGCCGGTGCCGTTTCGGGCACGTACACGCGTGCGGGCACGCCCTGCCGGGCGGCGGCGTGTGCGACGGCCAGGCCCGCGTTGCCACCCGAGGCCGCCACGACACCGGCCTCGGTCAGTTGCCCGTCGGCGGCCGCCGCGAGGATGCGGTTGTACGCGCCCCGGGCCTTGAACGACCCGGTGTGCTGCAGCTGTTCGAGTTTGAGCCACACGGTGGCCGCCGCGTCGGCGTGCGGCGGGGAGTCCCGGTGCAGCGAGGCGGTGTCGGCCTGCAGCAGCGGCGTGGTGCGGATGTGGCCGCGGATCCGGTCACGGGCGGCGGCCACGTCGGCTGGGGTGAGCATGGTCAGCGCCGGGTCACCAGCCGGCGCAACTGGCCCAGCCTCCGTCGCAGGCCCCACTGGGCGACGCGCAGCATGGCCTCACCGACGATCGAGCCGTTCATCTTCGACGTGCCGATCTCCCGCTCGGTGAACGTGATCGGCACCTCGACGATGTCGAACCCGGCCTCGGCCGTGCGCAGCGTCAGGTCGATCTGGAAGCAGTAGCCAGCGGAGACGACCTCGCCGAGCGGCAGTGCGGCCAGCACCGGCGCGCGGTAGGCGCGGAACCCGGCTGTCATGTCGTTGACCGGCACGCCGAGCGCTATCCGCGAATAGAGGTTGGCGCCGCGCGAGAGCGCCTCGCGGTGCTTCGGCCAGTTGACCAACGCTCCGCCCGGCACGTAACGCGAACCGATGACCAGGTCGGACTCGTCGAGTGCGGCGAGCAGCCGCGGCAGGTCCTCCGGGGCGTGGGAGCCGTCTGCGTCCATTTCGACGAGTGTGCGGTAGCCGTGGTCGAGTCCCCAGTGGAAACCGGCGATGTAGGCGGCTCCGAGCCCGGACTTCTCCGTGCGGTGCAGCACGTGGACGCGGTCGTCGGAGGCGGCGAACTTGTCGGCGAGCTCGCCGGTGCCGTCCGGGCTGCCGTCGTCGACGACGAGCGCGTGCACCTCGGGCAGCGCGTCGTGGAGACGTTGCAGGAGTGGCGTGAGGTTCTCCCGCTCGTTGTAGGTCGGGACGATCACCAGCACAGGATCGATCTCGCCGGCGTGCGCGCCCTCCGCCATGTCGCTCCCCTGTCTCCCCTGTGTCGGTTGCGGCGTCACCGGCATCCGGTGCGCCGTGGTTCACCGGCCACCGCATCGTGGCCGCGCCGGGCTCTCACCCGGTTCTGCCTCCGTGACGTGTGCCCGGACGGCCGGCGTCAGCCGACACGGCCGGTGGTCTGCACCGCACGGCGCCGCAGGACGAGTCCCGCCAGCACCGCGCAGACACCCGCGCCGAGCATCACGCGTTCGGTCCACGGTCCGAACCGGTCCGCCAGCGTAGTCGTTTCCCGCAGCGGCACGTCGGCGACCAGCGAATCGGCCGTGTACATCTCCGTCTGCTGCGCGACGGTACCGTCCGGCCGGACGACGGCGCTCACGCCACTGGTCGCGGCGACGACGACGGCGCGGCCATGCTCGACCGCGCGCAGCCTGGCCATCGCGAGCTGCTGGTAGGTCATCTCACCGTCGCCGAACCACGCGTTGTTCGTGGGCAGCACGATCATGCGGGCACCGGCGTCGGCCGCGTCGCGCGACGGATAGTCGTAGGCGGCCTCGTAGCAGATCGCGGTACCGACGCGTGTGCCCGCGATGTCGAACACACCGGGCTCGCCGCCCCAGCGCATGTCCCGCGTGTTGCCGACGAACGGGGTGAACCAGGCGGCGATCTGCCGCATCGGCACGTACTCCGAGAACGGCACGAGCTCCTGTTTGGTGTACCGCTCCCCCGGGCCCTCGCCGGGTCGCCAGGCGACGACGGCGTTGTCGGTCTTGCCGTCGTCGGTGCGGTACAACGATCCGACGAGCGTCGGCACGCCGAGTTCGTCCACCGCGGCGGTGACGTCGGCGTCCCTGCCGCCGACGACGTCGACGGTGGTCTCCGGCCACACGACGAGGTCCGGCCGGGGCACCTCGCCGCGGTCGATCCCGGTGGCGAGCCGGTCGCTCTCGGCCAGCGCACCTGCGCGGATGGTCTCGCGCTCGCCCAACAGGCCGATGCCGGCGTTCGGTGCGTTGCCCTGCACGACGGCCACGGTGCGGCTGCCGGCCTCCGCTCCGGTGCCGACAGCGGGCCAGAGCGCCAGGCCGGCCAGCGGCGGCACGAGGGCGCAGGCCGCGGCGGGTGCGAGACCGGTCCACGGCGTGGCGCCGTCGCGGCGGAGGCGCACGATCAGCCATGCGAGGCCGAAACCGGATGTCAGGACTGCGAAGCCGACCAACGGTGCGCCGCCGATTGCCGCGAGCGGGGTGTAGGCGCCCTCGGGCTGGCTGAACCCGACCCTGCCCCACGGGAAGCCGTTGGCGGGCCAGCGGGAGCGGGCGTACTCCTGCAGCAGGAACACGACCGCCAGCCACACCGGCGCCGCGGGCAGCCGGCCTGCCAGCGGCATGAACGCGGCGGCGACCGCGACGTAGAGCGCCATGACCCCCGACAGCGCCAGCCACGGGCCGGGTCCGAACTCCGCGCCGAGGAAGTCCTCGATCCACAGCAGGTGCAGCAGGTTGAACGTGAGGCCGAACACGAGGCCGTAGCCCGCCGCGCCCCACAGCCGCCTGCCGTGCAGTGCGAGCCCGAAACCGGCGAACGCGAAGGGAGCCAGCCACCACAGCGGGCGCGGTGCGAACGCCAGGAACAACACCACCCCGGAGGCTGCGGCGAGCGCGAGCCTGCCCAGCACGGGCCGTAGCCGTTCCCACCGGGTTCCGGTCCCGTTCGGAGCCCCATCGCCCACGCCGGGCGGTGTGTCCCCGGCGACCGGGTGGGCGGCCGAGGTGGCCGTCTGCTGCTTCGGCTCAGTCACGGGAGTGGATGACCTCACCGGCGCGGACGGTGCGCAGGCACCCGGGCAGCGGCGTCTCGGGGTCGAGCGGCGGCAGCCCGGGGACCTGGGCGCGTGGGTCGGTCGACCACCGCTGCACCCGGCTGTCCGGTGCGGCGACGACCAGCTCCACCGGCTCCCAGACCGCGTAGTGGGCGGGCGCGCCCGGCACGAGCGAACCGGTGATGCCGTCGGCCACACCCGCGGCGCGGTGCCCACCGCGGGTGTGGGCGTTGAAGGCGGCGCGGGGCGAGATGCCGGAGCCCGGGGTGCGATGGTGCACGGCGGCCCGCACGCTTTCCCACGGCGCGAGCGGGGTGACAGGCACGTCCGACCCGAACGCGAGCGGCACGCCGGCGGCGGCCAGCGTCGCGAACGGGTTCAGCCCGGCGGCACGGTCGGCGCCCAGCCGGGTCGCGTACATGCCCTCGCGGCCGCCCCAGTTCCCGTCGAACAGCGGCTGCATCGACGCGGCCACGTTGTAGCCGGCGAGCACGTCGGCCTGGTCGGCATCGATCATCTCGACGTGCTCGAGCCGGTGCCCCGCACCCGCGAGTGCTCGCCGGCCGACCTGTTTCTCCGCCAGCCGGAAGCCCTCGACCACCTCGCTGACGCCGGCGTCGCCGATGACGTGGAATCCGGCCTGCAGGCCCGCGTCGGTGCACAGTGCGATGTGGTCGGCGATCTCGTGGGCCTCGAGGTAGCGGTTTCCGGTGGTGTCGGCGTCGGCGTACGGCGCGTGCAGCGCCGCGGTGCGGGAGCCGAGCGAGCCGTCGACGAGCAGGTCGCCCGCCAGGCCGCGGGCGCCGAGCCTGCGGGCCGTGTCGACGGCGTCCTGTCCGCTTGCGCCCCAATAGCCGACGACCTCGGGCAGCCCGGGGTCGTCGGCCAGCTCGAGCAGTCCGCGCAGGTCCTCCTCGCTCGAGATGCCGGGGGCGGCGTTCTCGTGCACCGCAACGATTCCGCGGGCGGCGGCCTCCCGCAGGAAGGTCTCCTGTACCCGATGTCGGTGCTCCGGGGTGAGCGCGCTGCGGGACGCGGTGATCGCGGCGCTGTGCGCCTCCCTGGTCACCGGCCCGTCGTCGGACCAGCCGGACAGCTGCCGGATTCCCGGGGCGAGGTCGACGAGCGCGCTCGACACGAGCGCGGAGTGCACGTCCACGCGGCTCAGATACACGGGCGCGCCGCCCGCCGCCTCGTCGAGCTCGGTCCGGCTCGGCAACCGCGGCTCGGTCCACCGCGTCTCGTCCCAACCGTGCGCGATCAGCACCTCGCCTGGCCTGGCGGCGCTCCGGACCGCGGCGAGCAGCTGGCCCGCGTCGCTCACGCGGGCCAGGTCGATGCCGGCCAGGTGCAGGCCTGCGTTGGTGGCGTGCACGTGCGCGTCGACGAATCCGGGGGTGACGAACGCACCGTCGAGGTCGATCACCTCGGCGTCCGGGTGCAGTGCCCGTCCCGGCCCGTCCTGCCCGACCCACACGACGGTGCCGTCGGTGACGGCCATCGCCGTGGCACCACTGGAGGCCGGCGTGTGGACGTGCCCGCCGAGCAGCAGTGTGGTGCGGGCAGTCGTGCTGTGGGGACCTGCGGATCCAGCGGAAGAACTCGTCACGTCCGGCAGTGTGCCACGACGAAGCTGACGAGAATGTTTGCATCTAATGATCGATATGACAGGATATTTTCAACGTATCCGCGATTTGAGGAGCAGATGTGACTGCGACCCAGGAGCCTGCTACCGGCACACACCCGTCCGCGCCCGCCGCCGACCAGGCAGGGCAGCACGGTGTCGAACAGCCATACGAGTACCGGCGCGCCGAGCTGGTCGAACCGGACTGGCGCCGGTTCCTCGGCTGGCGTGACGTGACCGAGGCCCAATGGCGCGACGCCCAGTGGCAGCGGGTCCACTGCGTCCGCAACCTCAAGCAGCTCCGCTCCGTGCTGGGGGATCTGGTCGAGGACCGGTTCTTCGACGACCTGGCCGCCGACCAGCGGGACATGGCGACCATGTCGATGCTGCTCCCGCCGCAGATGCTCAACACGATGGCGCCGCACGCGGACACCGACCCACGCCGGTTCACCGATGCGCTGTACGCCGATCCGATCCGGCGCTACATGCTGCCGGTGCGCAGTGACCGCGACCCCGAGTGGCCGAGCCATCCGCACTCGGAGCGCGACTCGCTGCACGAGGCGGAGATGTGGGTCGTCGAGGGGCTGACCCACCGCTACCCCACCAAGGTGCTCGCCGAACTGCTGTCGACCTGCCCGCAGTACTGCGGCCACTGCACCCGCATGGACCTCGTCGGCAACTCGACCGAGCAGATCGACAAGCACAAGCTCGAGCTCAAACCGGTCGACCGGCAGGACCAGATCGTCGACTACCTCAACCGCACCCCGGGCGTGCGCGACGTCGTGGTCTCCGGCGGCGACGTGGCGAACGTGCCGTGGCACCAGCTCGAGGCGTTCCTCATGCGGCTGCTGGACATCGAGACGGTGCGCGACATCCGGCTCGCCACCAAGGCGCTCGCGGGCCTGCCGCAGCACTGGCTGCAGCCCAAGGTCGTCGAAGGACTCGAACGCGTCGCGGGCACGGCACGACGGCGCGGGGTCAACCTGGCGATCCACACGCACGTCAACCACGCGCAGTCGGTGACCCCGCTCGTCGCCGAGGCCGCCAGGACGGCCCTCGAAGTGGGTGTGCGGGACGTGCGCAACCAGGGCGTGCTCATGCGCGGGGTGAACGACACGCCCGCATCGCTGCTCGACCTGTGCTTCGCGCTGCAGGGCGAGGCGAACATCCTGCCGTACTACTTCTACATGTGCGACATGATCCCCAACGCCGAGCACTGGCGGCTCTCGGTCGCCGAGGCGCAGCACCTGCAGCACGCGATCATGGGCTATCTGCCCGGGTACGCCACGCCGCGCATCGTGTGCGACGTGCCCTACGTCGGGAAGCGCTGGGTGCACCAGCTCGCCGAGTACGACCGCGAACGCGGTATCTCGTACTGGACGAAGAACTACCGCACCGGCATCGAACTCGACGACCCCGAGGCGCTGGAACGGCGCTATCCGTACTACGACCCGATCTCGACCCTGCCCGAGGCGGGCCGGGCCTGGTGGGCCGAGCACGGCTGAGCCGCTCGCCGGGCCGGGGCCGGCCGCGCGACCCGCGTCGCCGCCCCGGCCCCGCCGGTCACCCGTCGACGACGGCTTCCAGTTCCCGCAGGCGCGGCAGCGCGCGGGCGGTCAACCGCTCCCTGCGCACGTCGCCGGAGATCGACAGGCTGTCCTTCCACAGCGAACGGCCCGCCATCGCACCGCTCGCGCCGCCGTCGACCGCGACCTTCACCTGGCCGATGAACGTCTCGTGATCCACCCCCGCAGAGAGCACGGCCCACGGCACGCCCGCGGCCGCCTCGGTCACCGCGGCGCATGCCTCGGCCGATCCGGGGTACTGCAGCTTGAGCACCTTGGCACCGCACTCGACGGCCAGCCGGGCCCCATCGGCCACGAGCTTCGGGAACGCGGCGGCGTAGTCCTCTTCGGACTCGCCGTCCAGGCGGTAGGTCAGCAGCTCGACGATCAGCAGCACGCCCTCCTCGGCACAGGAACGCACCAGCTCGCGGATCTGATCGGCCACGGCCGAGTCCGGGCCCTGCCGGTCGGGGCGGGTGTAGAACAGCATCTTCGCCACGTCACCACCGAGGTCCCGCACGGTGCGCGCGGTCACGCCCGGCACGTACCGCGTGTAGCGCAACCCGTCGACCGTCTCGTAGCCCGACGCGTCCATCCCCACGACCAGGCCCGTGTCCCGTGCCAACGTGCCGTCGTCGACGACCTTCGGCAGTGCGACCTCGGCGTCCAGCAGGATCGCGGGCGCCTGATTGGCCAGATGCGCCACGAGGTCGCTCTTCGCCGCGGCCAACTCGTCCGTGCTGATCCCGGACGGCCCTTCGGGTGCATCGTCCATGGCCTTCTTCATGCCGTTGCGCTGGTCGGCGGCGACGATCAGCATCCGCCCTGCCGGGGTGGAGATCGCGGCGAGACCGCGGCGTTCGGACGTGGTCAGGGTGTTCATTCTTTCCTCCTGTGTTCTGGTGCGGTCTCGGGTTGGTGTGCGGTCTCCCGGCACGGGCCTCAGTGGGCCGGGGCGGGCAACAGACCGGCGGCGACACGCGCTGCACCGAACGCGGTTTCCTGTGCCCTGCCGGACACGGCCAACTGCGGCAGCACCTCCGCGCGGGCGCGCTGCACGCTGCGCATGCCCGCCCAACCGCCGGTGAGCGTCGCCGACGTCGCAGGCGGCACTTCCCGGTCGAGCGCGGCGACGAGCGTCCGGATCTCGTCATTGCTGTGGCGCAGCACGGCGCCGAACACCTCGGCCGGTCCGGCACCGTCGGTCCGTACGGTCACCGCGAGGTCGCCGTCGTCGTTGCGCGCACCCGAGACCTCCAGCCCGCCCGCGGGCAGCTCGCCCTCATAAGGCAGCGCCATCACGGCCTCGTCGAGCCGGTCGCGCCCGGCGCGGTCGGTGATGCCGAACGTCTGCATCGCGCGTCGCAGCAACAAACCGGTCTTCACGCCGGCGACGAGCACGTGCTTGCCGTCCGCGACATGACGCACCTCGTTGATCAACCGTCCGGCGAGCCGGGTGCGAGCCTCGTAGCCGAGCGGTTCGTCGATCACCCGCAGCAGTACCTCCGCCGTGCCCATCGACACGTGGTAGTTGCCGGGTCGGATCGGGCCGTCGGCCTCGGCGGCGACCAGGTGGTCGTGGCCCGCGACGGCGATCCGGGCGCCTGCCACGGTCGCCGGGAAGTCGCCCGACACCGCCCCGAGGTCGGTGCCCGCGGGCTCGATCGGCGCCAGTAGGCTGTCATCCGCGCCCAGCTCGGCGAGCATCGCGGGCCACGGCTCGCCGGTGTCCTGGTCGAGCAGTCCGGTGCGCGAGGCGAGTGACGCCTCCAGCGACGGACGGCCACCCAGCACGGTCGCGGCGAACTCGGGCAGGTTGAGCCACCGGAGCCCGGCCAGCCGCTGTCCACCGTCACGCAGGTACGCCAGCTTCGCCGCCGACGTCTGCGCCCCCAACGGCAAGCCCGTCCGTCCGGCGAACTCGGTGCGGATCTCCGCGGGGAACGCCGCGATCTGCTCGCCGCCGCGCGGGTCGAACCACGCGAATGCCGGCGCGACGGCACGGCCGGTGCGGTCGAGCAGCACGCCGCTCTCCCCCATACCGGACACCGCGACGGCGTCGATCCGCCGTTCCGTGACCGCGGCCAGCCGCTCGACCGCACCGTCGACGAGCCGGTGCAGCGCGGCGTGCAGCCGGTCGGCGGGCAGGTCGGTCGTGCCGTCCGGTCCGTGCCGCCACGGCGTCGGTATCTGCTCGAGCGCCAGCTCCGTTCCGTCCTCGCCGACCACCAGCATCTTGACGGTGGTGCTCCCGAGGTCGATCCCCGCCACGAGGCCGCCGCTCATCGACCCACCCCTTCCCGAAGTCCGCTTATGACTCCGGTGACATGACTGTCCATGACACCGGTGACGTACGCGGCTATCATCAGGAGCATGGCGTCGCATTGTCAAACCGCCCGGCCGCTCGCGGTCGGCGTATCGGGACCGGCCGGGAGCGGGAAGACGACCCTCGGCCGGCATCTCGCCGCCGCGCTCGGAGCGCCGTTGCTGGACCTGGATTCGCTCACGACGCCGCTGCTCGACCGGATGCACGGGCCGGTCTTCGCCGAGCACTGGCTCGCCCCTCCGCACCGCGACACGATCCGCGACGCCCGCTACGCGGCGCTGCGCGCCACCGCCACCGACGTCGTGGCGACCGCGGGCACCGCGGTGCTCGTCGCGCCGTTCACCGCCGAGCTCGCAGGCGGGCGCGCCTGGCGGGAGCTCACCGAGGCGCTCGCTCCCGCCGAGCTGCAGATGGTGCACCTGCGCGGAGCTCCCGAGCTGTTCGCGCGCCGACGGGCCGGCCGCGGCGCAGCCCGCGACTCGCACCGGCCGGCCGACTCGCCCTCCGCTGCGCCCGCCGTCCCGCACACCGGTGTCGACGCGGAGCTGACGCCGCAGCAGCAGTGTTTCCGGGTGCGACGCGCGCTGGGCCACCGCGTTCCGATCAACCCCGACGCCCCGGTGTTCGACCGACCTTTCGACGCAGTGCTGTTCGATGTGGACGGTGTACTGGTGGATTCGACCGCGTCGGTACTGCGGTCTTGGGAACGACTCGCCGGCGACCTCGACATCCCGCCGGCCACGGTCGAGCAGAACCACGGCCGCCCGGCCCGTGCTCTCCTCTCCCAGTTCCTGCCCGCAGCGCGCGTGGCCGAGGGGATGCGGCACATCGAACGACTCGAGGTCGACGACGCGCCCACGGTCACCGAGGTGCCGGGAGCCCACGCCCTCCTCGATGCGCTCCCAGCGACGCGGTACGGGCTGGTGACCTCCGGTACGCCCGCGATCGCCCGCGCGCGACTGGCCGCCGCCGGGATCACCCCACCTCCGGTGCTGGTCACGGCCGACGACGTGCACGCCGGCAAGCCCGACCCCGAGCCCTATCGCCTCGCGGCGCAGCGGCTGGGTGTCGCGCCGGAACGATGCCTGGTCGTCGAGGACGCACCGGCCGGGGTCGCCGCCGCCCGCGCAGCCGGATGCGCGGTGATCGGGATGCTCGGCACGGTCGCTCCCGGCGAGCTGACTACGGCGGACGTGCTCGTGGACGGCCTGGACCGGCTCACAGTCTCTGCCGACGAGGCGGGCGTCGGCCTGACACCGACGCCGGGCGCCAACTCGGGCCCGGGCTGAGGCACCGCACCGGCCGCGGCCCGGTCACCGGCGCACGGCGCAGGATTCGCGTTCGATGAGGCGCACCGGCAGCACCGTTCTCCTCCGGTAGCGCCGTTTCGGATTGTCCAGCCGGTCGAACACACGCCGGGCCGCGTGGTCGCCGAGTAGCGCGGGATCCTGGTCGATCACCGTCATCGCAGGCGTGACCATGTCCGCCATCGGGAAGTCGCCGAATCCGACCACCGCGAAGCGGCCGTCCCGGAGTTGGGGCACCAGCGCCATGCTGCTGCGGGCGTTCGACGAGAAGATCGCGGTCGGCGGCTCCGGCAGCGCGGTCAGCCTCGAGACGGCCGTAGCCGCACTCTCCCTGTCGACGACGCCGAAAACCTCGCAGGATTCGTCGCGCTCGATGCCGTGTTCGGCCAGCGCCGCGCGATAGCCGCGCAGCCTGCTCCTGCCGGTCGGCACATCGGAGATGTCGGCCACGAACGCGATCCGCTCGTGGCCGCGTTCCAACAGATGGGTCACGCCCATCCGCGCGCCGCCTTCGTCGTCCTCCAGAAAGGCGTCGGCGGCAACGCCACCGGGAGCGCGGTCCACGAACACGATGGGAAGCCGGTCCGACCACCGCGTCAGGTACGAGTTGTCCGTCGCGACCGGTGCGATCACCAGGCCGCTGAGTGACTGCGACAGCAGCCGCCCGACGAGTGTGCCCTCCTGCTCGGCATCCTCGCCGATCGTGGTGACCATCGTGGACATTCCGTGTTCCACGGCCACGTGGTTCACCGCTTCGGCCACGGCGGCGAAGAACGGGTCGAGCAGGTCGGGCACGACGACACCGACGACGGGAGCCCTGCCGTTGCGGAACGTGGTGGCCACCGCATTCGGGACGTAGCTCAGCTCCCGCATGGCGAGCTCGACCCGTGTCCTGGTCTCCGGTAACACGTGCTCGTCGTTGTTGAACACACGCGACACGGTCTTCGCGCTCACTCCGGCGAGCGCGGCGACATCTCGCATCGTGGTCATGAGATTCGGGCGGACCTTTCGACGAGGGGACGCGCTGGACGCATCGGCTTCGAGCGCAGTGTATCGATTCCGGGCACCGGTGCTCGGAACCTCGGAGCCCGGCGTCGGTGCCGGTCGGGATCCGAGGAACTGACGGGCGGCAACGCGCCACGCGTCGTCCCACCATGACACCGGTGACGTATCCGAGCTTGACATCGGTGACATGACGCCGTCTACTGTCCCGGTGCGGCCGCCGTCACGCAGCCGTATGCCTCCGGGTGGGAACCCACCCGGCCCTGAGCCGTCGCGGATCATCGCGATGCGGGAACGAGACAACGGGAGTCGACAGATGAACGACAACGCTGTCGTCGGCAGCGCCCGTCCGCGCAAGGGCGCGGGCATGGGCGCCACGGTGATCGCGGCATTCGGTGGCCTACTGTTCGGTTACGACACCGGCATCATCTCCGCGGCACTGCTGTACATCGGGCCGGAGTTCGGCCTCAGCGACCAGGCCAAGGAATTCGTCGTCGCGTCACTTCTCGTCGGCGCAATCATCGGCGTCGCGGCGGGCGGTGCGATCATGGACCGGCTCGGCAGGCGCCGGACATTGCTCGCGGTCGCTGTGCTGTTCCTCGCCGGTGCAATCGCCTCCGGAGTGGCGGCGTCGACGACGATCCTCCTGCTGGCACGCATCGTGCTGGGCCTGGCGATCGGTGCGGCCTCGGTCGCGGTTCCCGCCTACATCGCCGAGATCGCGCCTGCCCATCTGCGCGGCCGGCTGGTGTCGGTGAATCAGTTGATGATCTCGTCCGGAATCCTGATCTCGTACATCACCGGGTACGTGCTGTCCGATGCGCAGGCGTGGCGCTGGATGCTCGCCGTCGCGGCCGTGCCGGCCGTGATCATGCTGGCGGCGTTGCCGATGCTGCCGGAGAGTCCGCGCTGGCTGCTGTCGCAAGGCCGGGAGCAGGAGGCGCGCGCACTGCTGCGGCGCACTCGTTCCGCGGACGCCGTCGACGACGAGGTCGCCGAGATCACCTCTGCGATGCACGCCGAGAACCGTCACACCTTCCGGGACCTGCTCTCGTCCCGGTTCCGGCCCGGCATCATTCTCGGCGTCGGCGTCGCCGCGACGAACCAGCTGGTCGGCGTCAACGCCGTCACCTACTACACCCCGACCCTGCTCACCGGCTCGGGCTTCGGTGACTCCGCGGCGATCCTGTCCTCGGTCGGCCTCGGCATTGCCAACGTCGGCTTCACCCTCGTCGGGCTGCTGCTCGTCGACCGGATCGGCAGGCGCCCGCTGGTGCTCGGCGGCACCGCGCTCGTGGTGCTGTCACTGGTCGTGATCGGCGCCGTGTACGCCTTCACCGACCTCAGCGGCGTGTGGGCGGGCGTGCTGCTGACGTTCCTCATGATCTACCAGGCGTCCTTCTCGGCGAGCCTCGGCCTGGCGATGTGGCTGGTCAACAGCGAGGTGTTCCCGACAGAGGTGCGCGGCAAGGCCGGAAGCGCGGGCCTGGCCACGCACTGGATCCTGAACCTCCTGATCTCGGTCACCGTGCTGACGACCATCAACGCGCTGTCGCCCAGTGGGCTGTTCTGGCTCTACGCGGTCCTCGGCGGACTCGGTCTGCTGTTCCTCCACCGGCGGTTGCCCGAGACCCGCGGGCGCACGCTCGAGGAGGTCGACGCCCAGCTCAACGGCGGCCCCGCAGCACGCACCTCGGTCGCGAGCTGACCCGCGAGCGGTGCGCGTGGTCGAGCCCCGCTCGGCCACGCGCACCGGTGGGCCACGGGCTTCACCCGGTGCCGGGCGGTCCGTCGAGCACGGTGGGGACGTATTCGAGCAGCTGGAGTCCGCCCTCGAAGGTGCGCTGCGCGATCAGTTCGAGCGTGACATCGGGGTACCCGTCGAAGATCCGGTCCCGGCCGCTCGCACCCGTGATGACGGGGAACACGACGAGCCGGAACCGGTCCACCACCCCGGCCCGCAACAGCGATCGGCACAGGCTGATGCTGCCGAGCGTGCGCAGGGACCTGCCGTCGCCGTCCTTCCGCTCGCGCACCGTGTCCACGGCCTCGTCGGCGACGAGCTCGGTGTTGTCCCACGACAGCGGAGCCTGCAGCGTCGAGGAGAACACCACTTTCGGAGTCGCGGTCAGCTGCGCCATACCGGGGTCGCCGCGCGCGTCGGCCGCGAACCCGGACATCAGCCGGTACGTCGTCGCACCCATGAGCAGGGTGCAGTCGGCTGTTCCGTCCTCGTCGAGCCAGGCGAGATACTCCGGTGATTCCATGCCCCAGAACCCCGGCCAGCCCTCGGCGGCGCCATAGCCGTCGAGCGAGATAATGAAGTCGACCATCAGATCCGGCATCACGCGCTCATTTCGCTCCCCGGGGACGATCCTGGGAATTCTCCCGTAACCCGAGCCCGAACGCACTACAGTTCCCGCTCATGCGGCGACGACGGCGGCCAGGACTGCTCCGCATGCCCCTGGCGTGGCGGACCGCGCCGAAGGCCGCCCTGTCGAGCCCGCTGGTCGCGCTCGTCACCGCGGCCACCGCCCTGCTCACCTGTTTCCTCGCCACGGCCACCCCGCTGCACACCTCGGCCTCCGCGGGCGCGGCGATCGCGGGCCGTGCCGAGAGCGTGTGCGAGGACCAGTACGGCCCGTTCTTCAACGCCCGCTCGCTCTCGCGGTCCGACGCGCAGCTGGTGTCCGACACCGTCCGCGCCCGCGCCGGCGAGCACGGCTTCGGCCGGCCGATGGTCGGCATGTACACGCCGGTGGGTGCCGCCGAGTTCGACGGCGAGACGTTCGACTACCGACTCGCCTACCGCGACGGGGGCGTGGACGATCTCGAACTGCTCC
>NZ_JACIBS010000012.1:0-54196 GCF_014195435.1 Prauserella sediminis
TTGCCGGAACCGTCGCCGTCACCACCGTCTCCGTCCGACGGTTCGGGTTCCGGCTCGGGTTCGAGACACACGACGGCGGTCTGCCCCCGGTACACCACGTCGCGCCGCTCGCGGCTGACCACCTCGCCGGTCTGCGAGTCCTTGAAGACCCGGGTGTCGTTGGTGCTGAACCCGCTGGAACCGCTGCTCGGCACACAGGACTCACTCGCGGGCACCACCTCGGTGGGCGGCGAGGTGAAGTTGTACCGGCCCCCGTTGACCGATTCGACCTCGTACCGTTTGCTGCCCCACAGCTTCACGGTGATGTCGCTGGGAGTCCAGATGGTCTGGATGACGATGCCGTTCGGCGAGTCGTTCTTGAACTTCAGGTCGATGACACTCGAGCCGTCCGGGTTCTGGTACACGGTCGCCTCGCGGCCCACCGGATAGCGGCTGATGTAGTAGCTGTGCTCCTTGTGCTCGATGTCCTTCAGGCCCGCGAAGTAGTACGCGTTGTACAGCGTCGTCGCGAACTGCGAGATGCCCCCGCCGACGGCCCGGCCCGGCTGGCCGCTTGAGATGACGCCCGCCGACACGTACCCCTGCTCGAGGCCGCGCGGCCCGGTGAACTCGTTCAGGCTGAACGTCTCGCCCGGTTCGACGACCGCTCCGTTGACCTCTTTCGCGACCTGCTTGATGTTCAGCCCCGAGTCGTAGGCGAATCCGCCGGTGGTGAACTCGCCGACAACCTCCTCGATCCCGAGGCCCTCGGCTTCCTTCGTGGTCAGTTCGGCGGGCTGCTCGCCGTAGGGGGCGGTCACCGCCCGATCGCCGTCGCCGGTGAGCACCCCGGGCAGCTTCTTCGCCACGGCAGCCCAGTCGACGCCGTAGCCGTCGGTCGAGGGTTCGATCTTCGGCTTACCGCCGGCGAACGTGAACCGCGCGTCCCGGCCGGGATCCTCGGTCGAGGCGAGCTGCGGCCCCGCGACGTCACGCAGGATCTCCTCGTCGATCCCGGCCGCGAGCGACCCGTCGTCACGCACGTCGAACGTCAGTGAGCGGGCGATACCGCGCGGCCGCACCGTGGCGGTGGCTCCTTCGCCCCGAATGGTCACCCGCTCGGACACGGCGGGTTCGGCGAGGTCGGTCACCGCGGTACGCACGGTGCCGGGCGTCGAACGCACCTCAAGGGTCCGCACGGGCAGTGCGACTCCGCCCGGCGCCGCCCAGCGCGCCAGAATCGCCGACCTCGCCCCGCCCGAGTCGAGCTTGCGGCCCTTCACCGGATCGACCGCGACCGGCGTGGTGCCCTCGAAGCGGATCGTCCCCTCGGTGGCCTTCCGGTCGATGTCGTCGCGGAGACGCTCGATCTCCGCGTCGAGCTGGGCCGTGTCCGCGGTCGAGACGAGTCCGACGTCCTCACCGGTGAACAGCGACGCCAGCCGCGTGAACGGGTTCAGGGGCTGGTCCGTGGCGGCGTCGAGCGTGGCCTGCCAGTCGACGGACAGGCCCGCCGACGCCGGGTCGAGCGTGTGCTCCCCGCCTCCGGTGAGCCGGACCGGCGACTCCTCGTCCAGCTCGTCGCGCAACGTGCGCTCGGCCTCCTCGCGGCTCTGCCCGGCCACGTCGACGCCCGCGACCGTGCGACCCCGCGCCACATCTCCCTGGCTGATCAGCAGGTCGAGGCCGTACAGCACCACCAGCACGCCGACCACGACCGCCGAGATCACACCGACCCTGCGCCACGGCACGTCGAACGGCAGCACGCGGCTCGCAGCCGCGTCCTCCGACGTCGTGGTGGCGGAGGTGGTGTCCGCATCGGCGGCGTCCGGCGGCGCGTCTCCGGCGCCGGTGTCCTCCGCGCCGGTGTCCTCGCTGCCGGTGTCCTCGCTGCCGGCCGTATCCGAGGTGTCCGCGCCGTCGGCCTCCGCGGCGCGGAATGCGCCGGTCTCGGGTGTCCGGGCGTCGGCGACGCCGGACTCGGGCTCGCCGGCGGCGTCCCCACCGGTGGACACGGCTGCGGCGGCTCCCGCACCGGCGATGCCGCGGGTTCCGAGCGCGGCGGCGTCGCTCTCCGACGGCCATGCCGGGCTCTCTTCGGGCCACTCCGGTTCGACCGCGCCTCCCGGATCACCGCCGGGCCTCGTGTCGACGGTGCCCAGCTCACCGCTGTGGCCGTCGGGCGTCGCGTCGCCCGCCCCCTGCTCACCGTCGCCATCGGCGGCGGGCGTGTCACCGCCGGTGTCGTTCCCGCCCGTTGCGGTGTCCTCACCCTGAGGATCGGCTGGACGGGGGTCACCGTCCGAAGCGTCGTCGGGATCCACCGCGGGGCCTGCGGCCTCATCGGCATCGGCGGAGTTACCGGACGACGACTCGGCACCCGAGGCCCGATCCGGCACGTCACCGGTTTCGGACGTCGCAGGGTCGGGCGTCACGGAGTCGTCGTCCTGAGCCAAGGCATCCCTCTGAGGCAGTCAGCTGCAGCAATCGCGACAAAATTACCGCAACGCGTGGGGCCCATCGCAGGGACCTCGGCCCGGTCCCGGCCCGTGAGCACCGGCCGTCCCCCTGGCGCCACCCGGGCCGACCGCCGCGGGCGCCACTACTCGTCGTCCTCGTCGTCCTTCTTCTTGTCCTTCTTCTTCTCGCCGCGCTTCTTCTCGTCGTCCTTCTCCGGCTTCTCGCCGCGCTTCCCCTCGCCCTTGCCGCCGAGGTCGTGACTGCTGACCACCTCGTCGGTGTCGATCAGCGGATCGCCGGAATCGGACACCGTCATCCCCAGACTGTGCATCTCGCGGGTGCGCGCACCGTCGGTGGTCGTGAAGTCCAGCCGGACCTGGACCGTTTCGTCGTCGACGGCGCGAGGGCCGCCACTGATCTCGACCTTCTCGACGCCGTCCCAGAACTCCTCGTACTGTTCCTTGCCCTGGGCGTGCAGGGTCGGGCCGAGCGAACCCCACGCGCTGTCCGCGTCGTCCGGCACCAGCGCGTAGTAACGGGCGACGACGGCCTCCAACTCGGCGCGCGACGGCTGCGGCCGCGTACTCGTGGTCGACGGGGTCGACGGCTCGGACGAGGACGGAGCCGGCGCGGACGTGGTCGGCGCCGCATCGGCCTCAGGACCGGAGGCGCCCACCGCGCGTACCAGGATCTCGGACACCAACACGCCGGCGGCGACGGCCGCCACCACCGCGGCCGCGACGATCGCGATCCGCTTGCGGTCCCGCCCGGGGCGTTCCGGCTCCGCAGCGGGGAGCCCGACCCGGGTCGCCGGCCGCTGTTCCGCCGCAGCCACCGTCGTCACCGGGCCCGCCCCGGCCACGGCGGGCATCGGGGCAGTGACCGGCGCGGAAGCGGGCACGGTCGGGGGTTCGAGCTGCGGCGCCGCCCCGGCCGCCACCGCCCGAAGCGCCGCCTCGACCGCCGCCATCGACGGCCGCTGGGCCGGGTCCTGGTGCAGCATCGCCTGGAGCGGACCCGTCAGTGGCCCCGCCTGGCGCGGCGGCGTGGCTGCGGACGTGGCCACCTTGTGCAACAACGCGATCTCGTTGTCCAGCGTGCCGAACGGTGGGCCGCCCTCGACCAGCGAGTACAGCGTCGCGCCGAGCGAAAACACGTCGGAAGCCGGTCCGGGGTCGGCACCGCGGGCTGCCTCCGGGGACAGGTACGCGGGAGTGCCCGCAAACAGGCCGGTACTGGTCAGTGTGACGTCTCCGGCCGCCCGGGAGATACCGAAATCGGTGATTTTCGCCGTGCCGTCGTCGGCGATGAGCACGTTGCCCGGTTTGACGTCCCGGTGCACGACACCGGCGGCGTGGGCGGCCCCGAGCGCCGAGGCCACCTGTGCGCCGAGTCCCGCCACGTCGGCAGGCGCGAGCAGCCGCCCCTCGGCGAGCAGATCGGCCATGCTGCGCGACGGCAGGAACTCCATCACCAGCACCGGCTGGCCGGCGTCCTCGGCGACGTTGTAGACGGTGATCGCGTTCGGATGCTGCAGCCGGGCCGCCATGCGCCCCTCCCGGAACGCGCGTTGCCGCGCGGTCTCGGCCTCGCGCTGATTCAACCCGGGCGGCAGCAGGAGTTGTTTGACCGCCACGGTCCGATCGAGCCGTTCGTCGACCGCCCGCCAGACCACGCCCATCGCACCGGTACCGATCCGGGAGCGCAGACGATAACGCTCCGCGATGAGACGGCCTTCGTCGTCACTCAACGGCGGCTCCTGAAGTTCCGGCGAGCTACGGGGATCTGCATGGTCCGGACAGCGTAGATGGCCCGGCCTCGGCGCACGGCACAACCGCGCAAGCAGGCGCGACATCACACGCTGTGCGTACGGGCCGGCACGCAGCGACGTTCCCCGCCCACGGACGACCGTGAGTCACAAAGCGCCTGAAGATCCACCCGAACGGGTGGATAGACTACGGGGCCATGAGTTGGTTGATGAACACGTGGCGGGAGTCTGCCGCCAGGCGGGAACTCACCGCGCTCACCGACCGGCTCAGCCGGATCGGAGCCGCACCCGCCCTGCTGCCGGTGGGCCGGCTGGCGGCGGTCGATCAGCACGCGGCCGCGATCCGCGACATTCTGACTCTCGGCGCGGGCGGCCTCTCCCAGGCCCAGCTCGCCTACTATGCCCGCGGCGTGCACGACGCGGCCCGCGACGCGGGCTGGACCCCGCCCGCCGACGAGGAGTCCGCCACGGACTGGGTCATCCTCCGACTGGCCGCCGTCTGCCTGCTGGCCACGGTGGGCGCCGCCGCCGGCGCAGAGCTCGACCCGGCCCTGTTCTCCTGACCCGCCCGGTTCCGCCGAGCGAGACTTCCCGCAAGCCGACGTTCGACCGACCGGCTCGTTCAGCCGGCCGTTCCCGCCGTATCCGGGGCCGCACCGGGGTCCGCACCACCCCGGCACATCCGCGGGCCGCACACACGACGGCGGGTACGCCCCCGAAGGTTCTCGGGGCCGCACCCGCCGCGGCGATGGAACTACTCGTGGGCGTTCACCTGGGGTAGTCGCCCGTGTCGGGCCGGGGCTGTTCGGACTGCATGCCCGAGGCGCCCGGTGCCGTCGGAATCGGCCCGGTGGCAGGCTCCTGCTGGGCCGTCGCGGCACCGGACTGGGCGCGCATCGTGTCCTCACGACCGCGCTGGTAGGCCTCGTCCGACCCGGTCGCGGGCAGCTCCGACTCGGCCCTGCCGAGCCAGCGCTCCCACCGTTGCTGCATCGGCCGCACCATGCCGCCGCCGACCCCGACGACGATCACGCCGCCGACGGTCGCGAGTACCGTCACCAACACCGGCATCGTCACCGTGGTGGCCACGCCCATCTGGTTCAGTGCGGCGATCACACCCAGCGCGACGATGAAGACCTGCGCCACCCTGGCCACGAAGTTGCCCCAGCTGAACGCGCCGAGTGCCGCGCTGGCGATGTCCTTCACCGCGTTGCCGATCGCGGCGGCCACCACCACGATCACGATCGCGACCACGGCCATCGGCAGCCAGGCGACCACGTCGGCGAGAAGCGTGCTGACGGGGTTCGGACCGAAGACCGCGAAGGCCATCTGCAGTGCGATCAGCAGGACCGCGTAGTAGACGATCGCTGCGATCAGATCACTCGCGTCGTACTTCGAGCGTTCGAGCGCCCGCTTGATACCACCACGTTCGACCGCGCGATCGAAATGCAGCCGCTCGAGCACCATGTCGACGACCTTGCGCAGCGCCTTCGCCACGATCCAGCCGACGACGAGAATCACCAAGAACACAGCGAGCCTGGGCAGGAAGTTGATCACCGTGTCCAAGACGCTGCGGAACGAATCACCAATGTTCATCGCCGGTACCATCCTTTCCGGGTGGTTGCGGACTACCCGGAAAATGAGGCTCACACGCGCATCGGCGAAGCGCCTTTCGAGATCGACTAATCACCCCGATCGGGTGAGGTCCCAAATTCTTGAACGATTTTCGCGATCTCGGCTATCTCCGCTGGACACACCCTGCAGCATCCACCCACGAATTGCGCCCCGGCGCGAATCCACTCGCTCACCTGCGCGGGGGAAAAGGTCGCCCGCCCGGTCCATTGACGCGCGGTGGCATCCCATCCGTGGCCACTGTTCGGATACGCCACGGCTGGTTTTCCGGTGATCGCACGTGCCACCTCGACGGCATGGACCACCTCGTCGGGCGCGCAGCAGTTCACCCCAACGCCTACCACGCGGTCGTCGCCCGCAGCGACTGCGAACGCCTCCTCGAGCGGCTGCCCGGCCCGCGTGCGGCCACCCGCCACGGTGTACGACAGCCACGCCGGTACGTCCACCGCGTCGAGCGCGGCCAGCAGCGCAGCGGCCTCGTCGACGTCGGGCACGGTCTCCAGCGCGATCAGGTCCGGCCGCGCCTCGGCGAGGGTCTCCATGCGGGGCCGGTGGAACGCCGTCAGCTCGCGCGCGGTCAGCCCGTACCGGCCGCGGTACTCCGACCCGTCGGCCAGGTAGGCACCGTAGGGGCCGACCGAAGCCGCCACCCGTCCACCACCCACACGTTCGGCCGCCTGCCGCGCCAGTTCGACGCTGCGCCGCAGGAGCCGCCGCGTCTCGCTTTCCGGCAGTCCGTGCGCGGCGAACCCCGGCACGCTCGCCTGGTAGCTCGCGGTGATCGCGACGGTCGCTCCCGCCCGGAAGAACGCCTCGTGGGCGGCGACGATCTCGTCGGGCGCATCGGCCAGCATCCGCGCCGACCACAGCGAACCCGACAGGTCGTGCCCGCGCGCTTCGAGCTCCGTCGCCAAGCCGCCGTCCAGCACCACGAGCGGAGCACCGCCCGCGTCACCGGTCTCGTCCATGCGGCCAGACTACTGTGACGCCCGCCGCCGGCGCGGCTTCGCTGCGTGGTTCCCGCCGGTGATCCGCCGCAGCGGGGATCACGTCACGCACCGCATCCGACGGCCTACAGTATGGCGCCGACGGTATTGCCGCCCGCGCGAGTACCCGCCGGCGGGACGACACCCGAGCAGGCCACGGAGGAGGAGCAGCGTGCGCGACGACGACCGGCGCGGCCCGCGACGGGGCGCCGTGGCGGACGAGTCGGCCGGCGGACCCGTGGGCGAGGACCCCGCCGACGGTCACCCGATGGGCGACGGCGCAACGGCCACCGACCCGGCCGACGAAGTCGACTTCTACGACCTGCTCGGCGTCCCCGACGACGCCACCCCGGCACAGCTCAAATCCGCGTTCCGTGCCCGGGCGCGGTCGTGGCATCCCGACGCCGGCGGCGACGCTCACCGGTTCGCCCTGCTGCGCGAGGCCTACGACACGCTCACCGATCCCGTGCTGCGCGCCGCCTACGACGGCACGGACGGCGCCGGCGACGAGGAGGCTGGCGTGTCCGCGGCCGGTGCGACGACGGATCCCGATCCGGTCCCGCCGCCGCGCCGGCCGCGGACGCGCGCCTTCGGGGACGACCCGTCGTTCCGGCCGCCGCGGGTGCGGATCGACCCGGCGAGCATCGCGTGGTGGGACGCCGCGGCCGCGGAGCCGCGCACCCGCTTCTCACCGGGACGTGCGCCCGGGCACGCGGTACCGACCCTCGTACCCGCCGTCACCGTGCTGGTCGCAGCGGCGCTCGCCCTCGCCGGAACACCCGCCCCGGTCCTCGCCACCGGGCTGGCCGCAGCCGTGGCGGCGGCCGGCTCCCTCGGTGTGTACCTCCACCGGAGGCACACGGCACTGCGGGCCGCGCGGGCCGAGGTGCGCGACGTCGTGTTCGGCCGGCCCGGCGCCGACGACGACCAGATCGCCGAGCGCCGCACGGCCGACCTGCTCGAGCGATACCTGACCCGCCTGCCCGGCGCTCGGATCTTCCACGGCGTGGCCTGGCCGGGCTCGGTGTTCGCCGACATCGACCACGCCGTCCTGTGCGGGAGGCGGCTGCTGCTCGTCGAATCCAAACGTTGGCTGCCCGGTCACTACACCGTCGCCGAGGACGACGTGCTGCAGCGCAACGGGCGCAGGTTCGGCGGAGGAGGCAGTCGGCTCGCCGAAGCCCTCGACATGTTCGAAGTTCTCCTTCCCGACATCGAGGTCCGCGGCGCACTGGTGCTGTATCCCAGCCGCGCGGGCACGATCACGGTCGGCCCGACCGGGGGCTTCGGCACCGGCGGGACCGACGTCGCGGTACTGACCCCGCAGCAGTTCGTCCGCGACGCCGGGGCGTGGCTGGCCGACGATCCGTCCACTGTGGATGTCCGAGCCTTCCGCGCGGTGCTCGCCCAGGTCGTGAGCTGATCTCCGGCAGAAGCCATCGCCGGACAGGCACCGCGCCCCCGGCGTCGGCTGCGTCCGTACCTGGGTCGACGCCCCGCCCCGCACCCGACTGTTCCGCCCCGCCGGTGGGTTCCGGCTGCCGTCGGTCTCCCGCACCGGCCTTCCGACTGGTAGCTTCCTAAGCGCACGCTTACTCGATGAGGAGGTCCTTCGTGTCGGTGGACAAACCTGTTCCGGAGTCACCGTCCCGTGTCGCGGTCGTGACCGGCGCGGGCCGCGGTATCGGAGCCGCGGTCGCCCGGCGGCTCGCCGAGGACGGCTTCGCGGTCGGCCTGATCGATCTCGACGAAGCCGGCGCCAAGGCGGGCGCGGACGCGATCACCGCTGCGGGCGGCAAGGCGGTCGGCCTGGCCGCCGACATCAGCGACGCGGAGGAGGTGGACCGGGTCGTCGCCGAGGTGGCCGACACGCTCGGGCCGCCGACCGTGCTGGTGAACAACGCCGGCATCACGCGGGACAACCTGCTGTTCAAGATGTCCGAGTCCGACTGGGACTCGGTCATGGGCGTGCACCTGCGCGGCGCGTTCCTGATGTCCCGCGCGGTGCAGAAACACATGACCGACCAGGGCTGGGGCCGGATCGTCAGCCTGTCGAGCACGTCCGCGCTCGGCAACCGCGGCCAGGCGAACTACTCGACGGCGAAGGCCGGACTGCAGGGCTTCACCAAGACACTGGCCGTCGAACTCGGCAAGTTCGGCGTCACCGCCAACGCCATCGCACCCGGCTTCATCGCGACGGATATGACCGCGGCGACGGCCGAGCGGCTGGGCATGGGCTTCGAGGACTTCAAGGCCGCCGCGGCGAAGGAGATCCCGGTGCGCCGGGTCGGTGCGCCGGAGGACATCGCCCACACCGTGTCGTTCCTCGTCAGCGACGGCGCCGGGTTCGTATCCGGTCAGGTGATCTACGTCGCGGGAGGGCCGAAGGCATGAGCACACCCGAGTCCTCCGAGCCGGAACCGGCCAGGGTCTTCGACGACCTGGACAGTTTCACCGCCGCCGTCGGCGAGCACCTCGGACACAGCGCGTGGCACACCGTCACGCAGGAACAGGTCGATCTGTTCGCCGACGCGACGCTCGACCACCAGTGGATCCACGTCGACCCCGAGCGCGCCGCAACGGGACCGTTCGGCGGGCCGATCGCCCACGGGTTCCTCACGCTCTCGCTCGTCCCCCGGCTCGCCAAGGACATCTACCGCGTCGACGGACTGAGCATGGGCATCAACTACGGCCTCAACAAGGTGCGCTTCCCACAGCCGGTGAAGGTCGGCCAGCGGATCAGGGCGAGCGCCGAGCTCGCCGAGGCCACCCCCGCCAAACAGGGCACGCAAGCCATCGTGCGGTGGACCATCGAGATCGACGGCGAAGCGAAACCAGCCTGTATCGCCGAGATGGTCACCGTCCTGGTGCCGTGATGCGCCGGGGGTGTCCGGAGGGCCGGACACCCCCGGACCGACACCGCACCGCTCATGACAAGGAGGTCGGATGAGCGACGCAGATCCCCCCGGCGTGGACCTGGCGCGGCTGCGCACCTATCTGGACCGGGAGCTGCCCGGTGCCGTCACCGGTCCACTGACGGCACGGCTGATCGAGGGCGGCCGGTCGAATCTCACCTACATTCTCGACGACGGCGCCCGCCGGTTGGTGCTCCGGCGTCCTCCGCTGGGTCACGTCCTGCCGACGGCGCACGACATGGGACGGGAGTACCGCGTCATCAGCGGGCTGAGCGGGACCGCCGTGCCGGTCCCCCGCGCCCGCACGTTGTGCACCGACGACGACGTGCTCGGCGCGCAGTTCTACGTCATGGACTTCGTCGACGGCTCTCCCCTGCGCACCGCGGAACAGCTGCGGCCGCGGGGTGAGGAACGGACGAGGGCGATCGTGGACCGGTTGGTCCGCACCCTGGTGGAGCTGCACGCCGTCGATCCGCACGAGGTCGGGCTCGGCGATTTCGGCAAACCGGACGGGTTCCTGGAACGCCAGCTCCGGCGCTGGTCGAAGCAGCTCGCCGCGTCCCGCAGTCGTGATGTGCCCGGTATCGACGAACTCCACGAACGGCTCGCGGCGCGCATCCCCGTCTCGCCCGCACCGTCGATCCTGCACGGCGACTACCGCCTGGACAACGTGCTCGTCGGCGCCGACGACCGCATCAACGCGGTCCTCGACTGGGAGATGTCGACGCTCGGTGACCCGCTCACCGATCTGGCGCTGCTCCTGGCGTACTCGCAACTGCACACCCTGGACCTGGACACCGTCAGCGACGTCGGCGCCGCGCCGGGACACCCGTCGCCGGACGAGCTCGCCGACGCCTACGCCCGCGCCTCCGGGCGCGACGTGTCCGCACTCGGCTGGTACCTCGGATTCGCACTGTTCAAGCTCGCCGTGATTCTCGAGGGCATCTACTACCGCTACAGCCACGGGCAGACGGTCGGTGAAGGGTTCGACCGCATCGGGGCGGGCGTCGCCCCGCTCGTCGCGCTCGGCAACTCCGCACTGAAGGAGAACTGATGGATTTCGCCCTCGACAGCACCACGGAGGAGTTCGCGGGGCGACTCCGCGAGTTCATGGACTCCCACGTGTACCCGGCCGAGCCGGTGTTGCACGAGCAGCTCGCCGAGCGCAGCGACCCGTGGTCGGTTCCGCCCGTCGTCGAGGAACTCAAGGCCGAGGCGCGCAAGCGCGGGCTGTGGAACTTCTTCCTCCCCGGTCCCGACGGCGGCGGGCTGACCAATCTGCAGTACGCGCCGCTCGCGGAGATCACCGGTCGCAGTCCCGAACTGGCGCCGGCCGCACTGAACTGTGCGGCGCCGGACACGGGCAACATGGAAGTGCTGCACATGTTCGGTTCCGCCGAGCAACAGCGCGCATGGCTGGAACCGCTGCTGGACGGGGCCATCCGCTCGGCCTTCGCGATGACCGAGCCGGAGGTCGCCTCGTCCGACGCCCGCAACATCTCGACCCGTATCGAGCGGGACGGCGACACCTACGTCCTCAACGGACGGAAATGGTTCATCTCCGGAGCCATGAACCCGAACTGCCGCATCTTCATCGTGATGGGCAAGACCGACCCCGACGCCGAACCACACCGGCAGCAGAGCATGGTCCTGGTGCCCCGTGACACGCCGGGGCTGCACGTCAAGCGCGGCATGCAGGTGTTCGGCTACGACGACAGCTCCGGGGGCGGACACGCCGAGGTCGTCTTCGACGACGTGCGCGTTCCCGCCGAGAACCTCATCGGCGAGGAGGGCGGTGGTTTCGCCATCGCGCAGGCCCGGCTGGGGCCGGGCCGCATCCACCACTGCATGCGGCTGCTGGGCATGGCCGAGCGGGCGCTCGAGCTGATGTGCACCCGCGCCGTCAGCCGGGAGGCGTTCGGCACTCCGCTGGCCAAGCAGGGGGTCGTGCACGAGTGGATCGCCGAGTCCCGCGTGACCATCGAATCGTTGCGGTTGCTGGTGCTGAAGACGGCGTGGCTCATGGACACCGCGGGCAACAAGGGCGCCCACACGGAGATCCAGGCCATCAAGATCGCTACCCCGCAGGCCGTCGAGTCCATTCTGGACAAGGCGATCCAGCTCCACGGTGCCGGCGGCGTGAGCCAGGACTTTCCGCTGGCGGCACTGTGGGCCTCGGCACGCACGCTGCGTCTGGCCGACGGCCCCGACGAAGTCCACAAGCGCTCCCTCGCCCGCCGAGAACTGAAGAGGTACCAGTCATGACGACCTCCGAGAAGAGCCTCGACGCCGAGGCCTTGCGCGCCCGCGTCGCCGACGTGCTGGCCGCGCACGATCCCGCCACCACCGATCGGCTCGCATTCCTGCGGGCGCGGTTCGACGCCGGACTGGCGTGGGTGCACTTCCCCGTCGGCCTCGGCGGGCTGGACGCCCCTCGGGAACTGCAGTCGGTCGTGGACGCCGAGTTCGCCGCCGCCGGTGCACCGGACAACAATCCGCGCCGCATCGGCATCGGCCTCGGCATGGCCGCACCGACCATCCTCAAGTTCGGCAGCGAGGAACTGAAGCAGCGGCTGCTCCGTCCGCTGTGGACCGGCGAGGAGGTGTGGTGCCAGCTGTTCTCCGAACCGGGGGCGGGTTCCGATCTGGCCGCGCTCGCCACTCGCGCGGTGCGGGACGAGGACGGGTGGATCGTCAACGGGCAGAAGGTGTGGACCTCGAGTGCGCACACGGCACAGTGGGCCATTCTCGTCACCCGCACCGATCCGGACGTGCCGAAGCACCGGGGTATGACGTACTTCGTGCTGGACATGACCCAGCCGGGCGTCGAGGTGCGGCCGCTGCGGCAGATCACCGGCGAGGCCGAGTTCAACGAGGTGTTCCTGACCGACGCGCGCATCCCGGACGCGCAGCGTCTCGGCGAGGTCGGCGCGGGCTGGCAGGTCGCGCAGACCACGCTGATGAACGAACGCGTCGCGATCGGCGGCAACGCCCAGCCGCGGGAGGGCGGCATGGTCGGCAAGGTCGCCGAGACCTGGCGCGACCGGCCCGAGCTGCGCACCCCGGAACTGCGCGACCGCCTCGTGAAGCTGTGGGCCGAGGCGGAGGCGTTCCGGCTCGCCGGCAGCAGGCTGCGGCAGCAGCTCGCCGTCGGCCAGCCCGGGCCGGAGGGCTCCGGCATGAAGCTGGCGTTCGCGACCGTGGCACAGCAACTCGCCGCGCTGGAACTGGAGATCCTCGATGAGGACGCGTTGCGCTACGACGAGTGGTCCATGCGCAGGCCCGAGCTCGTCGACTTCACCGGCCGCGACGCGGGCTACCGATATCTGCGCAGCAAGGGCAATTCGATCGAGGGCGGCACCTCCGAGGTGCTGCGCAACATCATCGCCGAGCGGGTGCTGGGCCTGCCCTCGGAACCGCGCACCGACAAGGATGTCGCCTGGAAGGACCTGCCTCGATGACCACTGCGGACCTGCTCTACTCGGACGTCGAGACCGATCTGCGTGCGAGCGTGCGCGACCTGCTCAACGACCGCTGCGAGCCCGCCTCGCTGCTCGCCAGGGTGGAGAGCGACGAGCCGTACGACCTGGAGCTGTGGCACACCCTCGCCAGGGAGCTCGGCGCCGCGGGGCTCGCGGTACCGGAGGAGCTCGGCGGGCAGGGCGCGTCGACGCGCGAGGTGGCACTCGTGCTGGAGGAGCTCGGCCGGTCGGTGGCGCCGGTGCCGTTCCTCGGCAGCGCCGTACTCGCCACGTCGGCGCTGCTGGCCTGTGACACGGCGTCCGCCGAGGTCGCGGACCTGGTGCGCAAGCTCGCCTCTGGCACGTCGACCGGCGCACTCGCAGTACCGCTGTCGACGATGGCCGACGCCGAATTCCCCACCGCCGTCACGGCCGCCGCCGACGGCACGCTCAGCGGCACCGTCCGATCCGTCGCCGACGGCACGGCCGCGGACGTGTTCGTCGTCCCGGCGACCGGGCCGGACGGTCCCGGCCTGTACGCGGTCGAGGCCACTGCCGCCGAGGTCTCGGCTCCGGTGTCGTTCGACTTGACGCGCCCGATCGCCGACGTCACGTTTGGGGGTGCCGCTGCGACCCGACTGGCGGGATCGGACCGCGCGCCCGGCGCGGTGACCGGAGCACTGAGCACCGGTGCCGGACTGCTCGCATCGGAACAGCTCGGCCTCGCCCAGTGGTGCCTCGACGAGACCGTGGAGTACCTGAAAGGCCGGTACCAGTTCGGCAGGCCGGTGGGCTCGTTCCAGGCTCTCAAACACCGGCTGGCCGACCTGTGGCTCGAACTCGTCGGCGCGCGGGCGGCCGCGCGCTACGCCGCCGACACCCTGGCCCGCGGGGACGCCGACGCACCCGTCGCGGTGGCGATGGCCCAGTCCTACTGCGCCGAGACGGCCGTCCATGCCGCTGAGGAGTGCATCCAGTTGCACGGCGGGATCGGTATGACGTGGGAGCACCCGGCCCACCTGTACCTCAAGCGGGCCAAGGCGAGTCAGGTCGCCTTCGGAGCCCCGGGCAGACACCGGGCAGCACTGGGCGATCTCGTGGACCTGCCCGGCTGATCCGGTTTGCCGCCGCGGGTGGAGACGCTCCGGGAGGTGGGGCGTCTCCACCCGCTCGTCCGGGGCGTCAGCGGGTTTCCTCGACCAACCAGGACAGATAGTCCGCGTGGCCGCCCACGACGGGCGTGACGATCACCTCGGGCACGTCGTAGGTGTGCCGCTCGGTCAGCAGCGCCACGAGACTCTCCGCCCGGTCCCCCGCCGTCTTGACCTCGACACGCCACTCCGCGTCGGTCTCGATGGCGCCCTCCCAGCGGTACACGCTGGTGATGGGGCCGACGACCTGCGCGCAGGCACCGAGCCGCGCCTCGACGGCCGCGGCGGCCAGTCCCCTGGCTGCCTCCTCGGAGTCGGTGGTGGTCACGACGACGACGTGTTCACGAGTCATGGCGCCCACCCTAGGACGCCGTGGGCGGTGGCAGCGGGACCGCTCCCCGGCCCCGCTGCCAACCCCCCACGACCCCCTACCCGAGCGAACCGGCCGGCGGGAACGCCGCCGGTGCCGGACGTGCGGCCGCGGCTCGCACCACGGATCCGGTCACGGCGCCGTGCCGCCGACCGCGTCCTCGATCCGCCGTTGCAGCTTGTTCATCCCACCGAGCCAGCGGTCGGTGTCGGTGGCACGTCTGGCGTAGTACTCGGCGACCTCGGGATGCGGCAGGATCAGGAACCGCCCGTCCCGCAGCCCCGCCATGACGGCCGCCGCGACGTCCTCGGGCTCGATGGCGTCGGCGCCGAGCAGTGCCTGCCCCGCCGCACCAGCGTCCTCCAACAGCGCCGTCCGCACCCCTTGCGGGCACACGACCTGTGCCCCGATGCCCCGGTGCCGGTAGGTGGCCACGAGCCATTCCGCGAAGGCGACCGCACCGTGTTTGGTGACCGAGTACGGCGCTGACCCGAGGTTCGTGAGCAGCCCCGCAGCCGAGGCCGTGACGAGCAGGTGGCCGCTGCCGCGCTCGAGCCAGTGCGGCACCAGCTCTCTGGCTGCCCGCACGTGCGCCATCACGTTGACCTCCCACGAACGGGCCCACGCCTCTTCCGGCGCCTCGGGCCCGCCGTGTTCGGCGACGCCTGCGTTCGCGCAGTACAGATCGACCTCGCCCAGCTCCTCGCGGGCACGCGCGACGAGGGCGCGGACGCCGTCCTCACTCGCGGCGTCGCCCGCGACGGCCACCGCCCCGAGGTCGTGAGCGACCGATTCGACGGCCGCACCGTCCCTGTCGGCCAGCACGAGGCGAGCCCCCTCGGCGGCGAAGGTCCGCGCGAGGGCGGCACCGATGCCCCGGCCAGCGCCGGTGATCACGACGCCTGCGCCGGCCAGTTCCACACTCACAGGCCACCGCCGAGCGTGACGCCGCCGTCCAGCACGAGTGTCTGGCCGGTCAGCCAGGCGGCCTGCTCGGACAGCAGGAACGTCACCGCGCCCGCGATGTCCGAGGGCATGCCCAGCCGCTTCAGCGGATACGACGAGGCGATCTCGGCCTCCCTGCCCTCGTAGAGCTGAGTGGCGAACTGCGTCTTCACGATCGCGGGCGCCACGCAGTTGACGCGGATCTGCGGGCCCAGTTCCTCGGCGAGTTCCGAGGTCGCGCGGATGACCGCGGCCTTGCTCACGCCGTACATGCCGATGCCGGGCGAGGTCCGGATGCCGGCGACGGAGGCGACGTTGACGATGGCGCCACCGTGCTCGCCCATCCATGCGTCGCGCACCGCCCGTGTCCATGCCAACGGCGCGAGGACGTTGACCTGGAAGATCTTCGCGGCGGCCTGCTCGTCGCAGTCCAGCAGCGAGCCGAAGTGCGGATTGATACCCGTGTTGTTGACCAGGTAGTCGATGCGCCCGAACTTCTCCATGGTTCGGGAGACGGCCTCCTGCCGGTGTTCGGCGTCGTCGGCCCTGCCGGCCACGCCGAGTGCCACATCGTCGCCACCGAGCTGGGTCACCGCCTCGGCCAGCGGATCGGGTTTGCGCGCGGTGATACACACCTTCGCGCCGCGACGCACCAGATCCTGCGCGATCCCGAAGCCGATTCCCCTACTCGCGCCCGTCACCACGGCGACGGTGCCGGTGAGATCGCCCGGCCCTGCGGTGCTCGTCATGTCGTCGTACTCCAATCCGCGCTGAGCGCTCGCTTACACTGCTGACATGTCTGGGATCTCGTCCGCCGGTCCGCAACCGGCCGACCTGTGGCCGGAGGTGCAGCCCGATGCTGCGCGGCGGCTGATGCTCGCCGGTGTCGAGTCGTTCGCACGACGCGGATACCACGCCACCACGACGCGGGACATCGCGGCGACGGCGGGGATGAGCCCCGCGGCGCTGTACGTCCACTTCCCGTCGAAGGCGGCGCTGCTGTTCGCGATCAGCCGCAGCGGCCACGAGCAGGTGCTGACCCTCGCGCAGCAGGCGGTCGACGAGGCGGCCGACCCCGCCACGGCCGTCCGCGACCTCGTCGAGCGATTCACGGCCTGGCACGCCAGGCGGCACACGATCGCGCGCGTGGTGCAGTACGAGCTGGAGGCGCTGCCGGAGCAGCAGTACGGCGTCGTGGCGAGCCTGCGCAAGGACATCGAACGGCTGGTGCGCGACGTGGTGGAACGCGGCTGCGCCGACGGACTGTTCACCGTCGGCGACGCCGGTACGGCGGCCCGGGCGGTGCTCTCGCTCGGCGTGGACGTCGCGCGCTGGTACACCGACCGGTCGCGGCTCACCCCGGAGGAACTCGGCAGCGAGTACGGAGACCTCGTCCTGCGCATGCTCGGTGCGGCGACCACGCCAGGGTCGTGACCACGATGGCCGACGGCACGGGCCAAGGTCACGACCGATCACCTCCGGCTTCCGCGACATCGCTGTCCTCGCGAAACCCATCCTAAGCAACCGCTCACCTGATGCACCAGGGCCGGCCGGCACCCGATCGGCACGCGGGAGTATCCGCGCACTCGTCCCGCCCGGCCCGAACGCTCGCCTCTCTCGTCCGAAATAGACACACCCGGCCCACCGACACACCGAGGAGCACCCCATGACCTCGCCGACCGCGCCACTGCCCGACCCGCACACGCTGCTCGCCCCGGCGAAGGCCGAGGCCCGTGCCGGCGCGGAGGAGGGCGGGGTGCCGATCGGTGCCGCCCTGTTCGACCTCGACGGCACGCTGCTCGGCCGCGGCCGCAACCGCCGGGTCCAGGACGACGATCCGATCATGCACGCCGAGACCGCGGCGTTCCGGAACGCGGGCAGGCGGCCCCATTACCGCGACACGGTCATGGTCACCACGCTCTCGCCGTGCTGGTACTGCAGCGGGCTCGTCCGCCAGTTCGGCATCGGCCGGCTCGTCATCGGCGAGGCCACCACGTTCTCAGGTGGTCACGACTGGCTCGCCGAGGCAGGTGTGGATGTCACGATCCTCGACGACGCCGACTGCACCGCCCTCATGGAGACGTTCATCCGCGAACGGCCCGCCCTGTGGTTCGAGGACATCGGCACACCGGCCGACGAGCACTGACACGCCACCCGCGCAGTGAGGTGGCGCACCCGAGGGGAGAGCCGGACCGCAGCGTCACGCCCAGGGACTCGAACCGGCACGGGACGCCCTGGCCGATTTCCGCCTGCTGCTGGACCCGGACGTCGCGTTCGTCCAGGTCCGCGCCGTCGAGTACGGCTGCTTCCTGGTCGAGGTTCGCCGGGCCTGAACCGCGATCACACCGCCGCGTCGAGCATGCGGGCCCACTGCCGGACGATCTGCGCCCGGCGCGGCGCGTCGTCGGTGAGCAGGTTGGCCAGCCCGAGCCCGCGTGCCAGGTCGAGTGTTGCCTGCACGGCTTCGCGCACGCCGGGCCGGGTTTCGTCGGCGCCCAGCAGCTCCACGGCGACGCGGTGCGCCTCCCTGCCGACGCGGGCCTGCAGCGGCACCAGCACCTCCCGCAGCCCCGCGTCGTGCGAGGCTGCCACCCACAGGTCCAGCGCCGCGCGGAACTTCACGCCCGTGTAGAGGTCGAGCAGCATCTCGGCAACCGCCGGGGTCCGTGCCCGCCCGGGCGGCAGCTCGTCGGCCCGCCGCCGCAGTTCGGTGATCTGCTCCTCCCCCAGCTGCTCGACCGCCGCGACGACGAGCGACTCCCGGGTCGGGAAATGATGCTGTGCCGCACCGCGTGACACGCCCGCCCGTTCGGCGACCTCGAGCATCGTCGTGGCGTGCCAGCCGCGTTCCGCGAGCGATTCCACGGCAGCGCCGATGAGTTTGCGCCGGGTGGTGCGGCCGCGGGCCTGCCGCCTGCGGCCGTCGGCTGCGGTCGTTTCCCCGCCGGCCGTCTCGTCGTCCGGCACCGGCCTGGGCTCGGCGGCCGCGTTCATCGGCATCCGCTCCTCGTCTCCCGCGGAATCTGACCACTACGTGCTCAGTAGGACTTCGGCAGGCCCAGGCTGTGCTGGGCGACGAAGTTCAGCACCATCTCCCTGCTGACCGGTGCGATCCGGCCGACCCGCACGGCACTGAGCAGCGTGCCGAGACCGTACTCGGAGGCAAGCCCGTTGCCGCCGTGGGTCTGAACCGCCTGGTCCACGGTGCGGGTCGCGGCTTCGGCGGCCGCGTACTTGGCCATGTTGGCCGCCTCGCCCGCGCCGTGGTCGTCACCGGCGTCGTACAACGCGGCGGCCTT
Organism: Prauserella sediminis; assembly: GCF_014195435.1. Classification (NCBI taxonomy): domain Bacteria; kingdom Bacillati; phylum Actinomycetota; class Actinomycetes; order Pseudonocardiales; family Pseudonocardiaceae; genus Prauserella; species Prauserella sediminis. The sequence continues at coordinate 18,967 of NZ_JACIBS010000012.1, forward strand.
CTGCCCCATCAGTTTGGCCAGCTCGGTCTCGATCTTGACCTCGGCGAGCGGGTGCGCGATGCCCTGGTGCGACCCGATCGGAGCACCCCACACGCTGCGGTCCTGCGCATACGCCGCGGCCTTGTCGAGGGCGTACCGGGCGATGCCGACCGAGAAGGCCGCACCCATGATGCGCTCCGGGTTGAGCCCGGCGAACAGCTGGGCCAGCGCCGCGTCCTCCGAACCGACGAGGGCGTCGGCGGGCAGCCGCACGTCGTCCAGGAACAGTCCGAACTGCTTGTCGGCCGACACGAGATCCATCGGGATCTCCTTGTACTCGAACCCGGGTGTGTCGGTGGGCACGATGAACAGCGCCGGCTTGAGTTTGCCGGTCCTGGCATCCGTGGTCCTGCCGACGATGAGCACCGCGTCCGCTTCGTCCACACCGGACACGAACACCTTGCGTCCGTTGAGGACCCAGTCTCCCCCGTCCCGGGCGGCGGTGGTCGTGATGCGGTGGGAGTTCGAACCGGCGTCCGGTTCGGTGATCCCGAACGCCATGCGGACACTGCCGTCGGCGAATCCGGGCAGCCACCGCGCGCGCTGGTCGTCGGTGCCGTAGCGGGCGATCACCGTCGCGCAGATCGCCGGTGACACCACCATCAACAGCATCGGCGTGCCCGCGGCGCAGAACTCCTCGCACACCGCGGCGAGGTCGCCGATGCCACCACCTCCGCCGCCGTACTCCTCCGGGACGGACACGCCGAGATAGCCGAGGCCGCCGGCCTCGTCCCACAGTTCGGTCGTCTTCCCGCCACCGCGAGCGCGTTCGATGTAGTAGTCGTGGCCGTACTTCTGTGCCAGCTCCGAGACGGCCTGCCGCAGCGCCTGCCGCTCCTCGGATTCGGTGAAGCCCGTCATGGGTGCCGTCCTTCCTGCGTGTGCCGCGGGCCGTGCGGTGACTCGGCCCGTGTGAGTGCGCCGTGTTGCCCGAGCGTGTTCGGAGCGTGTTGCCCGAGTCGCGTTGCCCGAGTCGCGTTGCTGAAGTCGTGTTGCCCAAGTCGTGTTACCGGAGTCGTGCTTCCGGTCTCGCAGCGGCGGGGGTGTGACCGGGCGTGCTCAGCTCGTGTAGCCGAGCCGTTTGGCCGCCAGTCCGGTGAGCACCTCGGTGGTGCCTCCGCCGATGCCGAGAATGCGGACGTCGCGATAGTGGCGTTCCACTTCGGATTCGCTCATGTAGCCGAGCCCGCCGTGCAGCTGAACCGCTTCGCCCACGACCCATTCCCCGGTTTCGACGGCGGTGTTCTTCGCGAAACACGCCTCGGCGATCACGTCCTCGCCCGCGGCGTGCCGTTTCGCGATCTCGCGGGTGTAGGTGCGTGCCACGTCGACCTTCCGCGCCATGTCGGTGAGTTTGTGCTGCACCAGCTGACGCGACAGCAACGGGCGGCCGAACGTCTCGCGGGTGCGGCACCATTCGGCGGTCACGTCGAGTGCCCGTTGCGCGGTCGCGTAGGCCTGGACCGCCAGTGACAGCCGTTCGCCGACGAACTGCGTCGCGATCTGGAAGAAGCCGCTGTTCTCCGGTCCGATCAGGTTCGCCGCGGGGACGCGCACGTCGTCGTAGAACAGTTCGGCGGTGTCGGAGCAACGCCAGCCCATCTTGTCGAGCTTGCGGCCGACCGTGAGCCCCGGTGTGGGCTTCTCGACGACGATGAGCGAGAGCCCGTGTGCGCCGTCGCCGCCGGTGCGCACGGCGGTGGTGATGAAGTCGGCGCGGCAGCCGGAGGTGATGAACGTCTTGGCGCCGTTGACGACGTAGTGGTCGCCGTCGCGCCGCGCGGTGGTGCGGATCCCGGCCACGTCGGACCCGCCATCGGGTTCGGTGATCGCGAGCGAGCACACCTTGTCGCCGGCGAGCGCCGGCTTGACCCACTTGTCGAGCTGGTCCGGATCGCCGACGGCGGCCATGTGCGGAACGGCGATACCGCAGGTCAGCAGCGATGCGACGAGACCGCCGGAGCCGCCTGCGTCGTGGATCTCCTCGGTCACGACGAGCGCGTCCAGGAAGTTCCCGCCGCCTCCACCCGCTTCTTCCGGCAGCGCGACGCCGAGCAACCCGGCCTTGCCGGCCTTCTGGTGCAGCCACCGTGGCAGCTCTCCCGCGGACTCCCATTCGTCGAGGTGGGGCAGCACCTCACGCTCCATGAACTCGCGCACGGTCGCACGCAGTGCGGTGCGTTCCGGGGTGGCGAGCGGATCCGGCTGGGTCACGGTCACTCCTCGTGTCCGGCGGACGGTTGCTGTCCCGCAGACGGTCGCTGCCGGGTGGGTTGTTGGACCCCGGCGGCAGGTGTCGGTGCCGGGGACGGACCGGCGGTGAACTGGCCCGCCGCACGGCCGTCGCCGGGTGGGCCTGCGAACGCCTGGGCGATCCGGAGCCAGTCCTCCGCACCCGGGGTCGCCCGCAGGTCGGTGTCGTCGCGGTGCCGGCGCTGGGTCACCAGCAGGCAGAAGTCCAGTGCGGTGCCGGTGACGCGGTCGGCGGCCTCATCGGGACCGAAGGTCCAGACGTCGCCGTCGGGTGCGGTCAGTTCGACGCGGAACTCGGTGTCGGGCGGGGTCCGGTCGTGGACGAGGTACGCGAAGTCGCGGGTGCGCACGCCGATGCGGACCACGTGCCACAGCCGCGGCGCGGGGGTGCGCACCACGCCAAGGGCGTCGGCGACGTCCTGCCCGTGCGCCCAGGTCTCCATCATGCGGGCGGTGACCATGGATGCGGCGCTCATCGGCGGGCCGTACCAGGGCAGCTTCTGCCCAGCGGGCACGGCGGTAAGCGCCTCCCGGAGTGCGGTCCGGCCCGCGCGCCAGCGGCGCAGCAGTTCGGGCGGCCCGGTGGTCTCGGCGATCTCGCGGGCGCCCGCGTCCACGTACCCTTCGCCGCCGTCGAGTGCGCGGGTCAGTTCGGCGCCGAACTCGTCCGGCTCGCGCGCGGCGAGCAGCACCTTGTCGTCGGTCCAGGTCAGGTGGGCGATCTGATGGGCGATCGTCCAGCCTTCGGCCGGGGTGGGCCGCTGCCAGTCCGCGTCGGGCAGTCCTGCGACCAGCTCGTCGAGTTCGGCGCTCTCCGCGTCGAGGTCGTCGAGGATCGCCTCGAGGTCCGCCACCCGGGTACCTCCTTGTTCCAGATCCGGCCTGTCGCCGGTTGTCGGGGCACCGGCGGGTCCCTGCGTCGTCATCTCCCGGCAGCCGGGAGGGCCATTCGGGGAACGCGGCAGCACCGTAAGCCGCCGTCGCACACCAAATCAAGCACGCGTGATTGTTTTTACCTTGTTGACACGATGCCAGCAATCCCCGTAGTCAGGTTTCGGCACCTCGCCACCCGCTCACCGCCGCGCTCCCGCGGCACCGGAGCTTCGCCGACGACACCGGGAGAGACCCGTGGGTGACACGACGACCGACTTCACCGAGATCACGTACCGCGTGACCGACCGGATCGCCACGGTCACGCTCAACCGCCCCGAGGCACGCAACGGCTACACGGTCCGGATGGCCGACGAGCTGGCCGCCGCGTTCGACCGCGCCGACCGCGATCCCGAGGTCCGCGTGGTCGTCCTGACCGGCGAGGGCAAAGATTTCTCCGTCGGCGCCGACCTCTCCCAGGGCGGATTCGACTTCGACCCCGACACCGGACCGGACGCGGCCTGGCAGGAACCGGCGGGCCGCTGCTCGAAACGCATCTTCACGATGGACAAGCCGGTGATCGCCGCACTGCACGGCAGCGCTGTCGGCGGCGGGCTCACCATCACGCTGTCGGCCGACTACCGGCTCGCCGCCGCCGACAGCCGCTTCGGGTTCGTCTTCACCCGCCGGGGCATCTACCCCGAGGGCGCCTCCGCGTGGTTCCTGCCGCGGCTCGTGGGCATGGGACGGGCGATGGACTGGATGATCAGCGGCCGCCTCTTCGACGCCGCCGAGGCCGAGCAGGCCGGGCTGGTCCACAGAGTCCACGACCCCGCAGGCCTCCTGGACGCCGCCTACGCTTTGGCGGCCGATCTCGCCGCCAACACCGCGCCGGTGTCGGTCGCCGTGACCCGCCAGTTGCTGTACCGCATGTCGGCGCTCGACTCACCGGCGCCGGTGCACGAGGTCGATTCGAAACTCATCGCGAGCATCGGCACCAACCCGGACGCCGCCGAAGGCGTGCTGTCGTTCCTGCAGAAGCGCCGGCCGCGATTCACCCTCAGCCCCGACAAGGACCTGCCCGACTTCCTCCCCTGGAGCCACTGATGTCCTCACCGCAGCCGCCCCGCCCACTGCCCGCGACCCCGGACACCACGCCGGAACACGGCATGTCGGATCACGCCCTGTCGGAGTACCCGCCCGCCCCGTGGCGCCTCACCGCCGACGCCTACCTGTCATTGTGGACGGTCCCGGTGGCCGACCTGTCGCGCCTGCCCGCCGGGGAACGGCCGGTCACGGTCGGCGGCACGGCGTTCGTGGCCACCGCCTGGTTCGACTATCTGCCGTCGGGGCAGATGTCGTACCACGAGCTGCTCTCCGCCGTCGTCGTCCGCAGCGGTCTCACCCCCACCGCGACGATCACGGAGATCTGGGTCGACAGTCCCGCGTCGAAGGCGGGCGGCCGGAACCTGTGGGCGATCCCGAAGGAGCTCGCCGACCTCGAGTTCGCCCACGGCCGCGGCTTCAATGCCACGGCGGTTGCCGCAGGTGCGGGCGCCCCCGCCGGCGAGGGCGTAGCCGGCGGGGAGGGCGTAGCCGGCGGGGACTGGATCGCCACCGCCGCCTTCTCGCCCCGGCCGGCCCTGCCCGCCCGGGTGCCCGCATCCTTCGCGATCCGCCAGGAATCCGCGGGCGGCCCGCTGACCAGCGCCGTGCGGTCGTCGGCGAAGCCGGGCGCGGCCACGGCGGCCTGGAACATCAACCCACACGGCCCGCTCGGCTATCTCGCCGGCCGCACCCCGATGTTCAGCGCACACCTGTCCGGCGCACGGATCCGGTTCGGCGGCTGAACTCGCGCGGGGACATGCCGTGCCATCGCGCGAACGCGTGGAGGAAGCTCGACGGTTCGCTGTAGCCCAACCTGTTGGAGATCTGCTCGACCGTCAGCGTGCCGTCGGTGAGCAGTTCCTCCGCCCGCCGGCGCCGCACCCCGTCGACCAGGTCGCGATAGCTCACGCCCTCGGCAGCAAGCCTGCGGCGCAGGGTGCGCTCGGTCAGCGACAGCCTGGCCGCGATCGCCGTCATCCCCGCGCCGGGCCCCACCTCGGCGAGCGCCCTTCGGACCCGGGTGGCCACGTCGGTGTCCCGCCGCCGCGCGTCGAGCAGTTCCCGGCACTGCCGCTCACACCACGCCAGGGTGTGGACGCTGGCCTGCGGCATCGGCTGGTCCAGCACCTCGCGGGGAAAGGTGATCCGGGTGCTGTCACCGAACTCCGGAACCACACCGAGAGCCTCGCGGTACGGCCGCATGTCGGCGGGTTCGGGCACACGCAGCGACACGACCGCCGGGCGGAGGTCGGCTGCCGCCTGCTCGCGCACGAGGGTCACGATCGCGGCGATGTCGCGTGCCACCAGGAAACCGCGCACGTCGGCCGGCACCTCGTCGTCCTGGCATCGAAGTTCGGCGAGCCGGCCGGCGATGCGCAGTTCCGGCAGGCAGAAGACGTACGTCAGCTCGATGTACCGCAGGGCCAGCTCGACCGCCTCGCGCACGGTTTCGCAGCTGGTCACCGCGTAGCCCCAGATGCCGTACGACGTCGCGTGATACCGCGTGCCCGCCCGGAGTCCGAGTACACCGGGATCGCGGTCGGCCTGTCGCCGCACCAGATTGCGCACCACGGTCAGTTCCTGCTCGGCGGTCACACACGCCCGTGGATCGCGCAGGGCAGCCGGGTCGAGACCTGTTCCGGCCAGCACGTCGTCGACCGACTGGCCGAGTTCCTCCGCGAACCCTGCCAGCAGCGCCGTGCTCGCCACCCCGCGAGGAAAATCCCATTCGGCCACGTGTCCGAAAATATCAACTGTCCGGAAATGTCAACAGTGTGTCCGTCGATGAGATGGGGCGACCGGCGGTCCGATCCCTAGGCTGCCGCCATGATCACTCGCAGCACCGCGCTGATCGTCGGAGCCGGCTTCGGTGGCATCGCCATGGCCGTCGAGCTGCAGCGCCGCGGCATCGACGACGTCGTCGTCCTGGAGAAAGCCGCCGACCTCGGCGGCGTGTGGCGGGAGAACACGTACCCGGGAGCCGGCTGCGACGTGCCCTCCCCGCTGTACTCGTTCTCGTTCACCGGGGCCACGCGATGGCCTCGGCGCTACGCCGGGCAGCCCGACATCCTCGCGTATCTGCGGCGGGTCGCCCGCGAGTACGGCGTCACCGGCCGCATCCGGTTCGGCCGCGAGGTCGCCTCGGCCGAGTTCGACGAGACCACGGCCCGCTGGCTGGTTCGCACCACCGGCGGCGAGGAGTACGAGACCACGGCATTCATTCCCGCCGTCGGCCAGCTCTCCCGGCCCGCCTACCCGGACATCCCCGGCAGGGACACGTTCCGCGGCACGGCGTTCCACTCGGCCGAGTGGAACCACGACTGCGACCTCGCCGGCAAGCGGGTCGCCGTGATCGGCACCGGTGCGAGCGCAATCCAGTTCGTGCCGCAGATCCGTCCGCGGGCCGGGCACCTGACCGTGTTCCAGCGTTCGGCCCAGTACATCCTGCCCAAGCGCGACCATGCCTACGACCGCTGGTATCACGCACCGCTACGGACCGTTCCTGCGCTGCAGAAACTCGACCGGCTCGGCTTCTGGCTCTACGCCGAGTTCGCACAGGCCTGCCTCTCGCGGTGGCAGGCGTTCACCCCGGTGTTCAGCAGGCAGGCCGCCAAGCACCTGCGGGCACAGGTCGCCGACCCGCGGTTGCGCGAGCAGCTCACGCCGGACTATGCGCTCGGCTGCAAACGCGTGCTGTTCAGCAACGACTACCTGCCGGCGCTGACGTCTCCCGCGGTGGACCTCGTGACCGACGACATCACCGAGATCACGCCCGAGGGCGTGCGCACGGCCGACGGCACGCTGCACGAGGCCGACGTCATCATCTACGGCACCGGCTTCGCAGCCCAGGATCTGCTCGCCCCGATGACGATCAACGGCCTCGGTGGCCGCGAGCTCGCCGAAACCTGGCGCGACGGCGCCCGCGCCCACCTCGGCATCACGGTGCCGGGCTTTCCCAACATGTTCCTCATGTACGGGCCGAACACGAATCTCGGCGGCAGCTCGATCGTCTACATGCTGGAGAGTCAAGCGCGCTACATCCGCGACGCCGTCGCGATGCTCCGCAGCCGCCCCGGCCGGTATCTCGACGTGCGCCCCGAGGTCGAGCACGCCTGGGACGAGTCGGTGCAGCGCAGGCTCGCGCGTTCGGTGTGGACCCGCTGCCGGAGCTGGTACCGGGCCGCAGGCGGCCGCGTGGTGTCGAACTGGCCGGGGCGAACCCGGGAGTACCGCACCCGCACCCGGCGGGTGCACCTCGCCGACTTCCGCGTCGGATCCGCCTCACCCCACCCGAGCTGGCCGGCCCGGACCGGCGCGGCCGACTGACGGTGCCGCAAGGGATCCCCGAAGTGCACCCTGGGGGAATTCGTGACCGGAGGACGCCCAGCACCAGCGCATCCCGGGCCGTTCCCTGCGACCGGGCGAACGCCCTTGTCGTTGTGCCAACAGGTGCGGCACGGTGGATGGAGGGTCTCGACGAGGAGATGGTGCCGTCATGGTCGTCACACCAGTCAACGCCGCCCGCGGTGCGACCGCAGCCGCGATCGACCGGGTCAGCACCGTGCTGCGGGAGCGCATGCCGCCGCTCACGGCATGGCCGCTGCCGAGCGCGGTCGACGACCGGCTGCTCGAGCAGCGCTGGCCTGCGCGGGAGCTCGCGAGCCCACCCGAGGGCAGCGGGCTCTCCCCCGTGTTCGGCGACGCGGGCCCGCCGTTGGTGGGAAACACGCTCACGCAGATGCGCTTCGGCGTCGAGTTCGGCCTCCGCCGGTTCGAGCGTTACGGCCCGGTGTCGTGGACCGGCGCGTTCGGCAGGCGGATCGTCACCCTCACCGGCGCCGATGCGACCCAGGCCGCCCTGGTGAACCGCGACAAGGCCTTCTCGCAGGAGGGCTGGCGGTTCTTCATCGACAAGTTCTTCCATCGCGGACTCATGCTGCTCGACTTCGACGAGCACCGGATACACCGCCGGATCATGCAGGAGGCCTTCACCCGCGACCGGCTCGCCGGCTACGTCTCGAGCATGGGGCCAACGCTGCGGGAGGGCATCGCCGCCTTCCCGTCGTCGCCGCGGCTGTACTGGGCGCTCAAACAGCTGACCCTCGACGTCGCGACCCGCGTGTTCATGGACATGCGCAGCGACGAGGAGGCACGCGAGATCAACCGGGCCTTCGTTGCCTGTGTGCGTGCCGGCACGGCCCTGGTTCGCGTGCCGGTGCCCGGCGGGCGCTGGCGCGCCGGACTCGAAGGACGCAAGCGGCTCGAGCGGTACTTCGCCGACAACCTGCCCGCGAAACGCGCAGGCGACGGCGACGACCTGTTCTCCGCGCTGTGCCACGCCACGACGCCGGACGGCGAGCGGTTCACCGACACCGACGTCATCAACCACATGGTGTTCCTGATGATGGCCGCGCACGACACCACGACGATCACGTCCACGGCCGCGGCCTACTACCTCGCGAAGAACCCGGAGTGGCAGGAACGCGTCCGCGCCGAGTCCCGCGCACTCGGGGACGATCCTCCGGACATGGCCGCACTCGATTCGCTGACGTCGCTGGAACTGGTCATCAAGGAGGCGCTCCGGCTCGTCGCACCGGTGCCGAGCCTGTCGCGCACGGCGGTCAAGGACACCGAGGTGCTCGGGCACTTCATCCCGAAGGGCTCACTCGTCGGCGTCGCCCCTGCGGTGAACCATTTCGACCCGACGTGCTGGACCGAGCCGCACCGGTTCGATCCCGAACGGTTCGCCGCCGGCCGTCGCGAGGACAAGTCGCACCGATTCGCGTGGATGCCCTTCGGCGGCGGCGCGCACAAGTGCATCGGACTGCACTTCGGCATGTTCGAGACGAAGGCGCTGTTGCACGAGCTCGTCCGCTCGTACCGGATCACCGTGCCGAGCGACTACGAGGTCCGGTGGGATTACGTCTCGCTTCCGGTACCCGTCGATGGGCTTCCGGTGCACCTCCAGCCGGTCTAACTACGGAGAGTGACGCACACTGCCTGTAGAACCACCCGTACAGTCGGTAGACACAGCGTGGCTGGCATGATGATGTTGCATGCCTGACGGCCGACTCGACCGCCGATGCACACTCTGCGGTGCGCCATATTTCGTTCTGTGGTGCGCCATAGTTGGACAGCTCCGCAGGAGTTGGGTTGGACAGCTCCGCAGGTTGGCATACGGGCGAGCCGGCCTTCGACATGTCGAGGCCGTGCCCCAGCTCTGTCGGGGCAGCTGAATCGCACGGCTGTGCCAGCTGTGTTCTGGAGAGGCGCACGTTGAGAGAGGTGCACGGTGCCCGAGCCTGGTGACGCACCAGGGTTGTCCCACATCACCCGCCGCTGGGCTGCCGAGATCGCCGCCGCGGCCGGGTCGAGCGTGCCCTCGGCCGAGCTCGAACGCGCCGTCGCCGCCGCGGTCCGTGAAGGGGCCGATGCGGGCACGACCCAGTGCCGCACCCGACACGACTCCGCCGTGGAGCGCTTCGCCGCGCTCTACGCGGCCACGCCGTGCGGCGTGGTTCTCGCCGACCCCGACGGACTGATCCTGGACGCGAACCCGGCGATGCTCGAGCTGCTCGACACCACGCTCGACGAGCTCGTCGGCCGGACTCTCACCGGCCTCGGCACGGAGGAACGCGACGCGGCCGCACTCCGCACCGCGCTCACCGACCTCGCCGAGGACGGCCGCGCCCGCAAGCGCGAGCAGGTACACCTCGGCTCGGCCGAGGAGAGTTCCGCGCTCACCAACGTGACCGTCACGGCACTGCCGAGCAGCGAGGGCGACCGGCTGCACCCGGTCCTGCTCGCCGAGAACATCAACGAGCTGCAGCTGCTGCGCGAGGCGCTGCGGCGGCAGAACACCCACGACCAGCTGACCGGCCTGCCCAACTCGCGCAGCTACCACACGACGCTCGAAACCTGGCTCGGCTCACCGGAATCCGGCCGGATCGCCGTCGTGTACCTCGACATCGACGGCTTCAAGGTCGTCAACGACGGACTCGGCCCCGGCTCGGCGGACGAGGTGCTGCGCTATGCCGCGGGCAAACTCGAGACGGTGTTCCGGGGTCCCGACACCGTCGTCGCCCGGCTCTCCGGCGACGGGTTCGGCGTGCTGCACCGCGGCCGGGTCACGGCCGCGGCGGTGATCGAACTGGTGGAAGCGGCGATGGCCGAACTCGCCGAACCGGTCTACATCGGCGACCGGGGCGTCGCCGTGAGCGTCAGCGCAGGCATCGTCGTCCAGGACGCCGGCACCGGAACGACCGAGGAGATCCAGCGCGCCGCCGAGATCACGCTGCACCGTGCCAAGGAGGCCGGGCGCGCCCAGTGGATGCTGTTCGAGCCCGAGCTGGATTCCGGCGACCGCAAGCGCTACAGCATTGGTGCGGGCATCGGCGGCGGCATGGAGAACGGCGAGTTCGAAGTCGAGTACCAGCCCACGGTGAAACTGGACGGCAGCGACGAGATCGCCGTCGTCAACGCCGTGCTGCGGTGGAACCATCCGGAGCACGGCACGCTCACCGCTGCCGAGTTCTTCCCGCTCGCCGACACCACCGGCATGACGCCGAGTCTCGGTACGCTGCTGCTCACCGAAGCGATGTCGGACGCCGCGGAGTGGTACCGCGACTTCCCCACCGCGCCCGACCTGTGCGTGCGGCTGCCGACGCGGTTGGCCGTCGACCCGAATCTCGTCCGCATCATCCGCGACGAGTTCGAGCGCACCGGCCTGCCGCACCAGAAGCTGCGCATCTGCACCGACAGCCTCGCGCTCTTCGACCCGCGCGGCGAGGTACTGGACACGTTGTCCGTCCTGTCGGATCTCGACGTGAAGATCACCCTCGCCGTGTCCGGCGCCTCAGACCTCGAACTGGTCCACACCCACAAGCTGCCCGTCGGATTCGCCATCCTGTCCGGCCCGCTCGTCGACGGTCTCGCCACCGAGGGCACCGAGGCCGACAACGCGCGGGCACACCTGTACGCGCTGCTCGAACGGGCGCGCGAGCTCGGCATCAAGCGGGTCGGTGCGGACGGTGTCCGCGACGCCGCGCACGCCCAGCGACTCCGGGACGTCGGCATCTTCGCGGGCCGTGGGGACCACTACGGCGGTTCCGCCACGGGCACCGAGATCGCCGCCGTACTCGACCAGCGATACTCGCCGGCATGAACACCGACGAGTTCGCCCCGGACTTCACCCTGCCAGACCAGAGCGGCTCACCGCGGTCGCTCACCGGATTCCTCGACACCGGACCGGTCGTGCTCTTCTTCTACCCCGCCGCGATGACGCCCGGCTGCACGGCCGAGACCTGCCACTTCCGTGACCACGCGGCGGAGTTCGCCGAGATCGGCGCGCATCGGGTCGGCATCAGCCCCGACCCGGTGGACAAGCAGCGGAAGTTCGACACGACCTACGACGTGGGTTTTCCCCTGTTGTCCGACGCAGACGGCACCGTCGCGCGGCAGTTCGGGGTGCGACGAGCGTTCGGCCCACTGGCCACCAAACGGCACACGTTCGTCATCGGCACCGACCGGAGGGTGCTCGCGGTCATCAAGAGCGAACTGCGCATGGCGGTCCACGCGGAGCGCGCTCTCGAGGTCCTGCGCAGCGCGGCCTGACCGCCGCCGGAAGGCGTGGTCGAGACCCCGGTGGCTGGTGCCGTCCGCGGCGAGCCACCGGGGACGCCTCATTCGACGATCGCGTTCTCCGGCACGGGGTCGTCGTTGCGCAACGCGTCGAGCAACGCCGTCGAACGCGCCTCGTCCCACTGTTCCGCCGACGCCGACGAGGTGGGCATCGTCGTGCTGACCACGCCGCCGTCGGAGATGCCGCGCATGGCCCAGGCCAGGGCGACCAGGTGGTGCAGGTGGTCCTCGTCGTCCATCGTCAGCGCATCCGGCGCCTCGGCCAGCAGCGGCACGACGGCGAACGGATTCAGCAACGTGCCCGGACTGGCCATCTGGCTGACCATCTCGCCGATGAACCGGCGCTGGTTGACCACCCGGTCCAGGTCCGAGCGCGGGGTCGCCGCGCTGTAGCGCATCCGGACGAAGCCGAGGGCCTGTGCACCGTCGAGTTCCTGCGTGCCGGCCGGGATGGTGATCCCGGTCTTCGGGTCGTGCATCTCCTCCGCGATGTCCATCTCGACACCGCCCATCGCGTCGACCATGCCGGCGAAGCCGCCGAATCCGATCTCGGCGTAGTGATCGATCCGCAGGTCGGTGGCCTGCTCGACCGTCTTCGCCAGCAACGGTGCGCCGCCGATCGCGAACGCCGAGTTGATCTTCCCCGAACCGTGGCCGGGGATCTCCACGACCGAGTCGCGCGGCAGGCTCAACAGGGTCGGCTTGGTGTCGTTGTCCGGCAGGTGCGCGATCATCATCGTGTCGGTGCGGTTACCTCCCGCATCACCGGTGACCAGCGAATCCTTCTGATCCTGGTCGAGCCCCTCCCGGGAATCCGACCCGACGATCAGCCAGTTGGTGCCCGCACCGGCGGCCGGACGCCCTTCGTAGTCCTGGATCGCATCGATACGGTTGATCGAGAACTCCAGGTACAGCCACACGCCTGCCAGCAACAGCACGATCACCATCGCCAGCGATCCGGCGATCTTGCCGAACGACCACCGGCGGTTGCGGCGACCTTCCGGTCGGCGCTGCGGATCGACCGGCCGCTCCGGCGGCGGTTCCTCCGGCGGCGCGACCCGCGTGTGCTGCTGCGGCGGTGCGTGCCGGGCCTGGTCACTGCCCGGCAGCGGCATCATCTGCGCTCGCTGGTGGTCACGCGGCCCGCGCGGACCGGGACGGCCACCGGGCGGTCCGCCACCCGGACGGCCGCCACCACCAGGGCCACCGGGGCCGGGCGGACCGGCTGGGCCACGCGGCGGTCGCCGGTGTCCGTGCGGCGGCCGACCCTCCGGCCATCCCCCGCCGTACTGCCCGCCCTGCGTCATGGCCGTCTCCCGGTCCGTCTCGGTACTGCTCGGTCTCGCGCCGAAGGCGCCCGGGGTCCACTAAACCGCACGCCCACTGTCGAAGACGCGCGTGTCCCCGCTTCGGTTGCGCGGACCGCCCGCACACCCGCGTCCGCGAACGGCCCGACCGCAGGTCACAGTACGTCACAGCGTGATCGACAAGCATGTGGGAGCAGGCTCACACGTCGTGTCGTCGAGATCGACCATCCGCGGCTCGGAGGGCAACTCCAGGCCACGCGCCGTCGCGTCGAGCACCAGCCGCTGCCACACGCCCGGCCTGCGCAGCATCGCGTGCCGCTCGCCGGCGAGGCCCACCCACACGGCGCGCTCGGCGACGGCCGCGGCACGCTCGGCGTAGGCGCGCGACGCCGCCGGGCTCGTGCGCTCGTCCTCCGTACCGTGCGCGATGAGCAGCCTGCGACCACGCAGCGCCGCCACCGGATCGCCGTCGGGCGTCCACGGTGCGAGCGCACACACCGAGCGCACCGCGTCGTCGTCGGCCACGCGGAGCGCGACCCTGCCACCCATGGAGTGCCCGATCAGGGCCACCGGGACACCGGGCCGTTCGTCGCGGATGCGTGCCAAGGCGCGGCGCGCGTCGACCACCGGATCCTGGGAGGTCCCGTTCCAGCCCCTGACCCGGTTACGGAGCAGGTAGACGTCGACACCCTGCCGTCCGTACGCCGCCGCCAACGCACGCGCGAACGGCACCATCCGCAGGTAAGCCGTACGCCACGGCCGCACCGGTTCGGTGCCGTACTCGGCCCCGCCGTGCAGCACGAGCGCCACACCCCGGACCGCGCCGCGGCCGCGGCGCACCGTCAGCGACGGCTCTGGTGCGCCATCCGCATCACCGGTCGCGCCACCGGCGCCATCGCCCGCGACGGTCACGCCACGACCGCCTCGTCGCCCGCGGGCTCGCCGGTCGGCGTGCCGCCGTCCGGTCCGTCGGCCGGCTCACCGGCGCCGTCCCGGAACTGGGTGCGGTACAGCTGCGCGTACCGGCCGTCGGCGGCCAGCAGTTCGTCGTGGGTCCCCTGCTCGACGACACGGCCCTCGGCGACGACGCAGATGCGGTCGGCCGCCCGGATCGTGGAGAGCCGGTGAGCGATCACGAGCGAGGTCCGCCCGGCGAGGGCCTCGGCGAGCGCCTCCGACACCGCCACCTCGGATTCGGAGTCCAGGTGGGCTGTCGCCTCGTCGAGCACGACCACGCGCGGCTGCGCCAGCAGCAGCCGTGCGATCGTCAGCCGCTGCCGTTCGCCGCCGGAGAGGCGGTAGCCGCGCTCGCCGACCACCGTGTCGAGTCCGTCCGGGAGCGATCGCACCAGCTCGGTCAGCCGCGCCCGGTCGAGCGCGTGCCAGATGTCGGCGTCGGCGACTCCCGGACTGACGTACGCCAGGTTGGCGCGAATCGTGTCGTGGAACAGGTGCCCGTCCTGGGTGACCACGCCGACGGCCGATTTCATGGTGTCGAATCCGAGGTCACGCACGTCGACGTCGGACAGGCGGACCGCGCCCGCGTCGACGTCGTAGAGCCGCGGTACGAGGCTCGCGATGGTCGACTTGCCCGCGCCGGACGGCCCGACGAGCGCCACCATCTCGCCTGCCTCGGCGCGGAAGCTCACGCCGTGCAGCACTTCCTCGCCGCCGCGGTGGTCCAGGGCGGCCACGTCCTCGAGCGAGGCCAGCGAGTACGAGTGCGGGGACGGGTAGGCGAACCGCACGGCGTCGAACTCGACCGACACGGCGCCGTCGGGCAGTTCCCGCGGCCGCTCCTTCTCGGTGATCATCGGGTCGAGGTCCAGCACCTCGAAGATGCGCTCGAACGACACGAGCGCGGTCATGACGTCGACGCGCACGTTGGCCAGCGCCGTCAGCGGCGTGTACAGCCGGGTCAGCAGCAGCGCGAGCGACACGACCGTGCCCGCAGCCAACTGTCCGTCGAGCGCGAGCCAGCCGCCAAGGCCGTAGACGAGCGCGAGCGCCAGCGCAGAGACGAGCGTGAGCGTCGTCATGAACCAGCGGGTGAGCATCGCCGTGCGCACCCCGAGGTCCCGCACCTTCCCCGCGCGTTCGGCGAACTCGCTCGCCTCGTCGCGCGGCCTGCCGAACAGCTTCACCAGCGTCGCCCCTGGTGCCGAGAACCGCTCGGTCATCTGCGTCGTCATCGATGCGTTCTGTTCCGCCGACTCGCGCTGCAGGTCCGCCATCCGCCGCGCGATGCGGCGTGCGGGGATCACGAAGATCGGCAGCAGCACGAGCGCCAGCAACGTCACCTGCCATGACAGCGTGACCATCACCGCCACCGACAGCACCAGCTGGATCACGTTCGTCACCAGTCCGGACAACGTCGCGGTGAACGTGCGCTGGGCGCCGATGACGTCGTTGTTGAGCCTGCTGACCAGGGCGCCGGTGCGCGTGCGGGTGAAGAACGCGATCGGCATACGCTGCACGTGCTCGAACACGGCACGGCGCAGGTCGAAGATCAGGCCCTCCCCGATGTGCGCCGACTGCCAGCGTTCGGCGAGGCCGACGGCCGCGTCGGCGACCGCCAGCCCCGCGATGGCGAGTGCCAACCAGACGACGGCGCTCACGGCGCCCCCACCGACGATCTGGTCGACCACCCGCCCGGCCAGCAGCGGCGTCGACACCGCGATCACCGCGGCGACGACCGTCAGGGCGAGGAAGACCGCCAGCCGTCGCCAGTGCGGCCGGGCGAACGCCGCGACCCGTCGTACCGTGCCCGAATGCAGACCCTTCGGGGCGTCCGCAGCGCGCATCGCGCCGCTCATGAGTGACCAGCTGCCGTCCATCCCGCGTCTCCGTCCGCCCTTCGCAGTCACACCAACCCTCGACATTAGTCGAGCTATGGTCGGCATATGTCCTGCACAACACCGCCGGGAACATGATCCTTCCCGATTCTCGACACGGATTCCCGGCTGCCTCCCGGACGCTGTGACCTCATCGCCTAACCTGACAAGTCATGGGCAGCCGCCTCGTCGGAGACTGGATACGCGTGAGCTGGGACGAGGGGCCGTCCGGTCGCCCCCTGCGGTTCGACCTCGTGCTCTACGCCCTGTGCAGCGGCTACGCCCTCGCTCTCGCCCTCACGGACAAGCACTACGGGTTCCGGGTGTGGGCCGGGTTCGCGGTCGCCGCATACGGGATGGCCCTCGCCCACACGCTGTGGTTGCGACTGTCCCCTCGTGCGGTGGGCCGGCGCGCGTCCCGCTGGACCGGCGTCGGCATCATCGGCGCCGTCGGCATGCTCGCCCCGCTCGGCACACTCCTCGCCCAGCGGCTGACCGGCGGCGACTGGAATCCCGATCCGAACCGGTGGTCCGCCCAGCCCGAGGTGTGGGTGATCGAACGCTCCGCCGACCTGCTCACCACGACGGGGACCCCGTACGTCGACGTCACCGCACTCGGCCGCGCGCCCGTCGTCGACGACTACACGCCGTACGGCCCGGTGATGCCGCTGTTCGGCCTGCCGCGGGCGTGGTTCGGCGGCAGCCCGGCCGGTGATCTGCTCACCGATGCCCGCCTACTGTTCGCAGCCACCGCCGTGGTGTGCGCCTGGGGAGCGTGGCGACTCCTCGGTCGTCCGCGCATCCCCGTCCGCGCCGCACAGCTCGCCGCGGTGTTCCCGCTGACAGCGCTGACGTGGGCCACGGCGGGCCCGGACCTGGCGATCGCGGGCATGCTGATCCTGGGGACGACCCTCGCCGCGGTCGACCGGCCACTGTGGGCCGCACTGGTACTGGCGCTGGTGACCAGTGCGAAACTGATCGTGCTCCCGGCCGCCGTGGTCGTGGCCGCGCTCGTTTGCGCACGCCTCGGCGCGGGCGCGCTCGCCCGGTTCTGCGGCGTGTTCGCGGGCACCTGCGCCGCCGTGCACCTGCCGGCCCTGCTCGTCGACCCGCACGCGATGGCCGAGCACGTGCTCAGGTTCCCGGCAGGGCTCGGCGCGGTCTCGTCACCGGCGGCGAGCCCGCTGCCGGGTCATCTCATCGCCGCAACGGGCGCGGCGGGCAAGGTGATCGCGTTCGTCCTGCTCGGGCTCGCGGCCGTCGCGATCACCTGCTGGCTACTCGTTCGTCCGCCGACCGACGGCGCGGACGCCATGCTCCGCATCGCCGTCGGCCTGGGCGCGTTCACCCTGCTCACACCGGCGACGAGATTCGGGTACCTCGTGTATCCGGCCGTGCTGCTCGGCGCGATGCTGTGCCTGCGTGTCCACGACGACACCCGCCGACATCCGGCCGACACCTCCGCGCAGGACCACGACCGAGGCGAGGGCGACGAGGCGCGGAGGTCTGCTGCACCTACTTCGTCGTGACGCTCTTCGTCGTGACGCTCCTACTGCTGCTCGGCGCTACTTCTTCTTGACACGCGTGGCGCCGCCACGACCCCGAAGCTGCACACCGGACTCGGACAGCACGCGGTGCACGAATCCGTAGGACCTGCCGGTCGATTCGGCCAGGGAACGGATGCTCGCGCCCTTCTCGTACTTCTTCTTCAGGTCGGCGGCGAGCTTGTCACGCGTGTTCCCGGTGATACGCGCGCCCTTCTTGAGGTCAACCACGTCGATCCACCTTCCGCCTGTTCGTGTTCTGGGCCACATTCGGCCCCCGTGGTCGCAATGATCGAACACCAACGGCCGGAATGCCAGACGAGAACGGCAAAACTCGGCAGAAGCGCGGAAATGTTGCGCCGATCCGGTATTTGTGCACGTCAACTAACGATCGGCGAGCTTTCTTGGCCACCCGTCAACGACGGTGCGTAGACCCCGAAAACAAGCGGAAAACGCCGCCGTACGGCAATTGCCGTCAGGCCAACTGGACCAGTTCCAGATAATCGGCCGACCAATGATCTTCCGTGCCGTCCGGCAGCAGGATCACCCGTTCCGGTTCCAGCGCCTCGACCGCGCCCGGGTCGTGGGTCACGAGCACGACGGCACCCGTGTAACTGCGCAACGCGTCGAGCACCTGTTCACGGCTCGCCGGGTCGAGGTTGTTCGTCGGCTCGTCGAGGAGCAACACGTTCGCGGCGCTGGACACGAGCCCGGCGAGCGCGAGCCGCGTCTTCTCTCCGCCGGACAGCGTCCCGGCGGGCTGGTCGAGCTGTTCCCCGGAGAACAGGAACGACCCGAGCAGCGTGCGCAGCTCCTGCGCGCCCGTGTCGGGGGCGAGATGGCGGATGTTGTCCCACACCGACGAGTCGTGGTCGAGCGTCTCGTGCTCCTGGGCGTAGTAGCCGATCCGCATGCCGTGACCGGGAATCATCGATCCGGTGTCGGGCTTCTCCATCCCGCCGAGCAGGCGCAGCAGGGTCGTCTTGCCCGCACCGTTGAGGCCGAGCACGACCACCTTCGAGCCCCGGTCGATCGCGAGGTCGACCCCGGTGAAGATCTCCAGCGACCCGTAGGACTTCGATAGGCCCTCCGCGGTGAGCGGTGTCTTGCCGCAGGACGCCGGCGCCGGGAACTTGATCTTCGCGACCTTGTCGGACTGTCGTTCCTCGTCGAGGTTCGACAGCATCTCATCGGCGCGGCGCGCCATGTTCTTCGCGGCCACGGCCTTGGTGGCCTTCGCACCGAGCTTGGCTGCCTGCTGCTGCAGCGCGCTCGCCTTCTTCTCGGCGTTGGCGCGTTCGCGGCGGCGGCGCTTCTCGTCGGTCGCGCGCGCCTCCTGGTAACGCTTCCAGTTCATGTTGTAGGCGTCGAGCTCGCCCCGCGTCGCGTCGAGGAACCACACCTTGTTGACGACCTCGTCGAGCAGGTCGACGTCGTGGCTGATCACCACGAGCCCGCCCTCGTGGGCCTTGAGGAACCCGCGCAGCCAGCTGATCGAGTCGGCGTCGAGGTGGTTGGTCGGCTCGTCGAGCAGCAGCATCGTGCCGGACTTCCCGCCCGCGCCGGATTCGGAGGCGGCGAACAGGATCCGCGCGAGCTCCACGCGCCTGCGCTGGCCACCCGACAGCGTCTGCAACGGCTGGTCGAGGATCCGCTCCTCCAGGCCCAGGTTGGCGCAGATGCGGGCGGCCTCGCTCTCGGCGGCGTACCCGCCCAGTGACGAGAACCGTTCCTCGAGCCTGCCGTACTTGCGTACGGCCTTGTCCCGCTCGCCGTCGTCGACGAGTTCGGCCATCGCCGTCTGAGCCTTCTCCATGTCGCGCAGGATCCTGTCGAGCCCACGGGCCGACAGCACGCGGTTCTTGGCCAGGACGGACAGGTCGCCCTCCCGCGGGTCCTGCGGCAGGTAGCCCACCTCGCCGCCGACGGTGACGTCGCCCGCGTACGGTTCGCCTTCGCCGGCGAGGACTTTCAGCGTGGTGGTCTTGCCCGCACCGTTGCGGCCCACGAGGCCGATGCGGTCGCCCGGCTGGATCCGCAGGGTCGTGTCGTCGAGCAGGATGCGCGAACCCGCGCGCAGTTGCAGGCCGGTAGCCGTGATCACAGGAAACTCCGTGGCGTTGATTCGGAAGGTGGAGACGTCCGTGAATGCCGCTGCGCGTGCGGCGCGCACACGGGGCGCGGGCGCACGGGCACGGCGCGAGGGCTACTCCAGCAGAACGACCACGGACCCGAGTGTACGGGGCACGCACAACGGGGTTTCGGCCCCGGTGACCGCGGTCACCGCAGGACCACCTCGACGGCCCGCGCCCGCCGAGCCGCCTCCTCCAGCACGGCCCTGCGGGGCTCGGCCACGTCGAGCACGCGGGACGAGGCGAGCGTGAACACCGGCTGGAGGCGTGGATCGCCGCGCAGCTCGTCGAGCGCCCCGCGGTCGCCGCCGAGCACCACACCGTCCAGTTCGGACGCGGCCGGAGCGAGGACGTCGGCCGCGTCGTCGGCCGCCGCCCGCAGCGCCTGCCGGGCCTGGCCGTCCCTGCGCCGGGCGAAACGCTGCTGGGACCAACCGCCGGCAGCGCTGCGGCCGTGCACGAGGTGCCGGTCGGTGCGGGAGACGACCACGTCCGGCCCCTCCGCGATCCCGACGCTGTGCGCGCCGAGCCGAACCAGCAACAGGCCGATCCGCCGCGGGGCGCACACGTGCTCGACGAGAGCGGCCACGGCGAGACCTTCGCCGACGCGGTAGTCGGCGTCCAGCGGCGGGAACGGCACGTCGACCGTCGCCGTGGTGCCGTCACCCGCGGTCACGACGACCCTCGTCGGTGTCACGGCCGTCGACGCGGCACCACCGTTGCGGGCCGCGAACCGGTCGAACCAGCCGGCGAGACGCTCGGGTTCCACCTCGACGGCCTTCCCGCCACCGCTGACCTGCCGCACCCGTGCCATGACCGCCACCGTATGCGGCCGTCCCCCGCAGCGCGTGCGGAGGCGTTGTGCGTGGAGGTGTTGTGTGTGGGCGGGGATTCCGGCGCTTCGGCGTCACAGGACGAAGGAGTCCGACCACGGCTGGCCGCCGCGGCCGGTGATGGCGTCGAGCATGGTCGCCGCCTGCGCGTCCGTCAGCGACGCGACGAAGTCGACCACCGCGCGGCCACGCGCCAGCCCGCGCACGGCGTCGGCGCCCTCGACCCGCTCCCCCGCAGCGCCGACCAACAGCTCCGGATCCTCACGCACCAACCGGCCGTACTCCGCACTCGCCAGCGCCACCAGGTCGTGCAGCTTGCGGGGCAACCTGCCCGCCTCGTCGCGGTCGCCGAGCCAGCTGTCGAGCGCGTCCACAAGGGACGTCAGCAGGGCCGCCTGCCCGCGCTGGTGCAGCGCGAAATCCGGCCGCTGCAACACGAACTGCCGATGCACGAACTTCAGCACCTGCACCTCGTGCCACTGCGGCTGCCGCAGCGTCACGTGCCCGCTGCGGGTCGTCGGCGACGGCGTCACGACCACCCCGTCGGCCAGCCGCGCCGTCCAACTCGCCGAGAACGTCGCCATCGCCTGTTCCGCCTCGACCGAGCCGTCGAACGGACTCGCCAGCAGGCCGTCGACCAGCTGGTGCTGAACCCGCGCGACCGCGGCGGCGAACACCGCGTCGTCGGCGATCCACGCGTCCTTGGCGTGCATCCTCCTGCGCAACGTCTCCAGCGACCGGCCGGGACGGCCGTGCACCTCACGCAGCGTCTCGTCCGACAGCGCGGCGAACGCGCCCGGCTCCGCGAGCCACCGCCCCAGCTCCGTGGCGACCGAGGCGTGCTGCAACACCCCGATCCGGTGGAAGTCCTGCAGATCATGGATGGCGTAGGCGATGTCGTCGGCGAGGTCCATGACCGACGCCTCGACGGTCTGCTGCCACGGTTCGACCAGCCCGGTGAACGGCGCGCGAGCCTGGTCGACGTCGTCGAGTTCGGTGACGTACGCCGAGAACTTCGCCGATCCGGTGCCCGGCTCCTCACCCTCGGCGGCACCCCGCGGCGGCTCGTCCATCGTCGCCGGATGCGGTTCGGGACGGTGGAGCCGGAACCACGGGTACTTCAGCAGCGCGGCGCGGGTGGCCGCCGTCAGGTTCAGCCCCTCGGGCGTCGGACCGCCCACCTCCGTGGTCGTCACGATCCGGAAGGTCTGCGCATTGCCCTCGAAACCGTCGGACAAGCCGTACCGACGCCGCGCGATGCGGTCCAGCACCTGCTCACCGAGGTGCCCGAACGGCGGATGCCCGAGGTCGTGGCCGAGCGCGGCCGCCTCCGCCACGTCCGGGTCGCACCCGCCGAGCTTGCCGACGACGGTGGCAGCCTCGGACTCGGACCCGAGACGTTCCGCGATCGCCCGCGCCACCTGCGCGACCTTGAGGCTGTGCGTGAGCCGGTTGTGCAACAGCCCCGCCCCACCGGTGCTGACGACCTGGGTGACGCCGGACAACCGGGCGAAGTACGGCGAGCCTGCGATGCGGTCCCGGTCGATGCGGAACGGACTGCTCACCAGGTCCGCGAAGCCTCCGGCCTCCGCTTCGGCGTTCCGTCGTGTCGTGCGCGCGGCGTCTGCAGCTCCCATGCGCGACACACTATGTGACGGCCGGTGACCGGTGGGCCGGTCCGCCCACATCGGTCGATACCCCGGCTACCGCATCCAGCACACGGGGAGCGGTGACCCATAACTCGTTGCGAACATCGGCCCACGTCACAGGCTTGCGACTGACTGATGTGCCAGTCAGCCCCTTGCGATCACCGCAAGCAATTACTACGGTCCAGCGACATGGCCGACACGGATGGACTGCGTGACCGCGTCCGGGGACTGATCCCCGCGAAACCCGGCGCGCAGCGGGAGTTCGCCACGGCGATCGGGCTCGACGAAACGAAACTGTCCAAATCGCTGAAGGGAACCCGCAGGTTCTCGCCCCACGAACTCGTCCGGGTCGCCGAACACTCCGGTGTCACCGTCAACTGGCTGCTGAACGGCAGCGACGACGCGGTGACCGTCACCGCGGTGCCCGCCCGGTCGGCGAGCTCCACACAGGACGGTCCGCAACCGGAGACCCGCAGGAGAATCCTGGAAACCGCGTGGGAACTGATCGCCGAGCGTGGCTACCACCACGTGCGCATCGCCGACATCGCCAAGGCGTGCGGCCAGAGCACGGCGAGCATCCACTACCACTTCCCCACCAAGAAGGCCGTGCTCACCGAAGCGTTGCGGCGCAACGTCAAGCTCGCGTTCGACCGGCAGGTCGCCGAGCTCCACACGATCGACAACGCCCGCGACCGGTTGCTGCGGCTCGTCGAGCTGCAGCTGCCCACCGACGGGCTGCTCCACGACGAGTGGTCGGTCTGGCTGCAGGTGTGGAACGAGTCCGCGCTCAATCCCGAGATGCGCGAACTCTACTGGGACTCCTACGACCGGTGGTTCCACACGATCGCCATGACCATCCGACGTGGACAGGAGCAGGGCGTCTTCGCCGAGCGGGACCCCGACGCGATCACCACCCAGCTGAGCGCGCTCGTCGACGGGCTCGGCATCCAGGTGCTCACCGGCAAACCGGGCAGTTCGGTCGACGCCATGCGTGAACACCTGAAGGACTTCATCGACCGCACCATCGCAGGAAAGGGACTGTGAAACCCTCCATGCAGGACAGAGTCATCGTCACCGCCGCACTGACCGGCGCCGGCGACACCGTGGGCAAGAGCGAGCACGTTCCGGTCTCACCGGAACAGATCGCCGCCGACGCCGTCGCCGCCGCGAACGCGGGCGCCGCCGTCGTCCACATCCACGTACGCAACGTCGACACCGGCCAGGGCTCCCGTGATGTCGCCCTCTACCGCGACGTGGTCGGCCGTATCCGGGAGTCCGGTGTGGACGTCGTCGTGAACCTGACCGCGGGTATGGGCGGCGACCTGTTCCTCGATCAGGACGACCCGCTCAAGCCCGTCGACGGCACCGACCTGGTCAACGCCACCGACCGGCTGCCGCACGTCGAGGAGCTGCTACCCGACATCTGCACCCAGGATTGCGGCTCGCTGAACTTCGGCGAGGGCAGCCAGCTCTACGTCTCCACCCCGGACATGCTGCGCACCGGCTTGAAGCGAATTCAGGAGCTCGGTGTGAAACCCGAGCTCGAGATCTTCGACACCGGTCAGCTGTGGCTGGCCACGAAGCTGATCGAGGAAGGTCTGATCGACGCGCCGCCGCTGTTCCAGCTGTGCATGGGCATCCCGTACGGCGCCCCGGCGAACCCCGAGCTGCTGCAGACGATGGTCAACATGCTGCCCGAGGACGCCCAGTGGGCCTCGTTCGCGATCGGCCGCAACCAGCTGCCGTGGGTGGCCCAGTCGGCGCTGCTCGGCGGTCACGTGCGCGTCGGGCTCGAGGACAACCTCTACCTCGCCAAGGGCGTCAAGGCCACCAACGCCCAGCTGGTCGAGCGCGCGGTGAGCATCGTCGAGGGGCTCGGCGGCACCATCGCCACACCGGACGAGGCGCGCGCCCAGCTGAACCTGAAGGGAGCGGGCCGTGGCTGACACCTCCACCGACATCACCACCGTCGCCTGTGTCGGCGCCGGCGTCATCGGCGGCGGCTGGGCCGCCCACTTCCTCGCCCGCGGCTACCGGGTACGCGCCTGGGACCCCGCGCCCGACGCCGAGGCGAAACTGCGTCGCATCGTCGACGGCGCCTGGCCCGCGCTGACCGAACTCGGCCTCGCCGACGGCGCCTCCCGCGACAACCTGACCGTGCTGCCGACGCTGGCCGAGGCCGTCGACGGTGCCGGCTTCGTGCAGGAGAGCGCGCCCGAGGACCTCGACCTCAAGCGCACGCTGCTGGCCGACATCGACGCCGTCACACCGTCGGACGTGGTCATCGCATCGTCCACATCGGGCTTTCCGATGACCGACATGGCCACGACCGCCGCGAATCCCGCACGGCTCGTCGTCGGCCACCCGTTCAACCCGCCGTACCTCATCCCGCTCGTCGAGGTCGTCGGCGGCGAGAAGTCCGAGCGCTGGGCCGTCGAGCAGGCGAGCGCCTTCTACCGGCACGTCGGCAAGTCCGTCATCACCATGGACCGCGAACTGCCGGGCTTCATCGCCAACCGCCTGCAGGAGGCGCTCTGGCGGGAGGCGCTGCACATGGTGGCCGAGGGCGAGGCGACCGTCGAACAGATCGACACCGCCATCACCGACGGTCCCGGCCTGCGCTGGCCGGTACACGGTCCGTGCCTGACGTTCCACCTCGCCGGCGGTGAGGGCGGCATGGCCCACATGCTGGACCACTTCGGACCGTCACTCGAGGCGCCCTGGACGCGATTGACCGCGCCCGACCTCACGAAGCAGCTGCGCGACGACATGGTCGCCGGCTGCGAGTCCGAGGCCGACGGCCGGAGCATCGCCGAGCTCGTCGCCGAGCGGGACCGCGCCGTCATCGCCGTGCAGCGCGCCGTCGCCGAATCCCGAGGACGCGCCGATGGCTGACGTCCTCGAATACCACGACCGGGTCCGCGACGACTGGATCGACTACAACGGTCATCTCAGCGAGCCGTTCTACGTCATGGTGTTCGGCTTCGCCACGACCAGCCTGATGGACCACGTCGGTCTCGACGAGGCGTACCGCACCGCGACCGGGTGCTCGCTCTACACCGTCGAGGCGCACGTGCGGTACCTGCGTGAGGTCGGCCCCGGCGCCGACCTCCACGTCACCACGTTCGTGACCTCGGTGGCGGCCAAGAAGGCCGTGCTGTGCCACGAGCTGCGCGTCGGCGGCGAGCTCGTGGCGACCGAGGAGTTGACGGCGATCCACGTCGCCGAAGAGGGGGCCGCGCCGTTCCCGGATCACGTGGCGGACAAGCTCCGCCGCCTGCTCCAGCCGGCGCCGGAGTACGCGGGGAGAGCGATTCGCTGTTGACCCGCCCCTGTCCCCGACAGAAAGCCCTTCATGTCCCTCGACAACCACGACACTCGTTTCTCTCGAAGGAAGTTCCTGCTCGGTAGCGCCGCACTGGCCGGCGCCGTTCCGTTCCTGTCGGCCTGCGGCGGGCGTTCCGACGCCGCCGCGGCGCCGACCGGCCCACCGAAGCGCGGCGGCACGCTGCGCGTCGGCGTCACCGGCGGTGGCGCCTCCGACACACTCGACCCGCACTCCCCCGTCACCAACCCGGACATCGCGCGGGTTCGCAACCTCTACGAACCGTTGGTCTACCGCGACCACGACTTCGAGGTCTCCTACCTGGTCGCCGAGAAGCTCGAGCCCTCGGCGGACGCGAGGACCTGGACCGCGACCCTCCGCGAGGGCGTCCGCTTCCACGACGGCAGGCCGGTGACCCCCGCCGACGTCGTCGCCACGTTCCGCCGCGTCATGGACCCCGACGACCCGAAGTCCGGCGCGACCAGTCTGTCGATGCTCGAGAAGGTGACCACCAAGGGCGACCGGCAGGTCGAGTTCCACCTGAACGAGCCCTCGGCGGTGTTCGCCGACTACCTCGGCCAGTACTCGCTCGGGATCGTGCCCGCCGACTTCGACCTCGAGAACCCGGTCGGCACCGGCCCGTTCCGCGCCGCATCGTTCACCGCGGGTCTGCAGAGCCGGTTCGTGCGCAACCCGCACTACTGGCGGCCGGGACGGCCGTACCTCGACGAGCTCGTCCTCATCAACTTCACCGAGGACGACGCGCGGATCAACGCCCTGCTCGCCTCCCAGGTCGACGCCATCGACCAGGTGCCTGTGTCCCTCGTCGAGGTGCTGCGCAGCGACGAACGGATGCGCATTCTCTCGTCGGAGACGGGCACGTGGCTGCCGTTCACCATGCGCGTCGACCGCCCGCCGTTCGACGACGTACGCGTCCGGCAGGCCCTGCGCCTCGTCATCGACCGCGAGCAGATGATCAACCAGGTGCTGGCGGGCCAGGGCCGGGTCGGCAACGACCTGTACGCCCCGTTCGACCCCGCGTACGCCTCCGAACTGCCGCAGCGCACGCGGAACATCGCCGAGGCGCGCAGGCTGCTGGCCGAGGCGGGCAAGTCGAATCTGGACATCGAGCTCGTCACCGCACCGATCCAGGCCGGCGCGGTCGAGGCGGCGCAGGTGTTCCAGCAGCAGGCGAAGGCCGCGGGCGTGAACGTGCGCCTCCGCCGCGTCGACACCACCACCTTCTACGGCGACAACTACCTGAAGTGGGATTTCGCCCAGGACTTCTGGTACACGCGCAACTACCTGCCGCAGGCCGCGAACGGCTCGCTGCCGGACTCGCCCTACAACGAGACCCACTGGGACGACCCCGAGTTCGTGCGGCTCGTCCGCACGGCGAACCGCACGAGCGACACCGGCGAACGCACCCGGCTGCTCAAGCAGGCGCAGCGCATCGAGCACGAACGCGGCGGCTTGATCGTCTGGGGCTTCGTGAACCAGGTCGACGCACATCAGGTCTACGTCGCCGGGCTCGTCCCGGACCGCACCGGCCTTCCCCTGTCCGGTTACTCGTTCGGCCAGGTCTGGCTCGGCTGAGGAGGTGAGGATTTCGTGTTTCGACTGATTCTGCGCAGGCTCGCGATCAGCGTCGCCGTGCTGTGGCTCGTGACGCTGCTGGTATTCGTCGCGACGTTGCTGCTGCCGGGAGACCCGGCCCGAGCCATCCTCGGCCAGCAGGCCACGCCCGAACGCATCGCCGCGCTGAACGATCAACTCGGCCTCGACGCGCCCGTGTGGCAGCGCTATCTCGACTGGCTCGGCGGTGTGGTCACCGGCGATCTCGGCACGTCGGCGGCCTCGCAGGGCCCGGTGACCGAGCTGCTGGGCGGGCGTATCGGCGCCTCGCTGGTGCTGCTCGTCGGCGCCGCGGTGATCAGCACCGTGCTCGGCCTCGCACTCGGCACCTGGTCGGCGCTGCGGCGTGGCCGCGCCGTCGACCACACCGTGTCCGGGCTCAGCCTGGTCGTCGCGGCGCTGCCCGAGTTCGTCATCGGTGTCGCGTTGATCGTCGTGCTGTCGACGACCGTGCTGCCGGTGCTGCCTTCGGTGACGCTGGCGCCGCCGGGCGAACCGGTGTGGTCGCAGCCGAGCCAGCTCGTGCTGCCGATCCTCGCACTGACGCTCGTCGTCACGCCGTACATCACGCGCATGATGCGCGCGACGATGAGCGAGGTGCTCGACAGCGGCTACGTCGAGATGGCCCGCCTCAAAGGCCTGCCCGAGCGTGTCGTCATCACCCGGCACGCCGTGCCGCACGCGATCGGCCCCGTCGCGCAGGTCATCGCGATCCAGCTGGCCTGGCTCGCGGGCGGCGTCGTGGTGGTCGAGTTTCTCTTCCGCTACCCAGGAATCGGACAGGCGCTCATCGACGCGGTCAACAACCGCGACGTCGAAGTCGTCCAGGCGATCACGCTGCTCATCGCCGCCGTCTACATCGTGGTGAACCTGATCGCCGACATCGTCGGCATCATGACCAACCCCAAACTGCGCGCGGAGGTGGCCCGATGACCGCCACGACCACACAGTCCACCTTGCTGCGGCGTGCGTGGGCCCTGCCGCAGGCGAAGATCGGGCTGGCTCTGACCGTGGTCGTCGTCGGCGTCGCGGTGCTCGGCCCGTGGGTGGGGCCCTGGCTGACCGGCCACGACACGACCAGCTTCGCGGGCAAGCCCTTCCAGTCCGGAGGAATCGCCGGCACCGACGGTCTCGGCCGCGACGTGTTCACCCGGTTCCTCTCCGGCGGCCTGACCCTGCTGATCTACGCGGTACTGGCGACCGCGCTCGGCCTGGTGCTCGGTGCGGTCCTCGGCATGCTCGCCGGTTACAGCGGCGGCTGGCTCGACTCGCTGATCATGCGCGGCAGCGATGTGCTGCTGTCGTTCCCGCAGCTGGTGTTCGCGCTCCTGGCGATCGCCATGATCGGCCCGGAGGGCTGGCTGCTGGTGCTGGTCATCGGCATCACCCACGCACCCCGTGTCGCCCGCGTGGCCAGACAGGCCACGGTGGCGGTCAAGGACGCGGACTTCATCCGCGCCGCCCGCATGTACGCCATGCCGCGCCGGCGCATCCTGCTCCGCGAGGTGCTGCCCAACATCATCGGCCCGCTGATGGTCGAACTCGGTTTGCGGCTGACGTACTCCATCGGTTACGTGGCCTCACTGTCGTTCCTCGGACTCGGCATCCAGCCGCCGACCGCGGACTGGGGGCTGATGATCAACGAGAACCGCATCGCCCTGGTCGTCGAGCCGTGGGGCGTGCTGCTGCCCGTGCTCGCGATCGCCGTGCTGACCGTCGGCACCAACCTGATCACCGACTCGCTCGCCTCGGCGGCCGCCGGCACCTCACAGTCCGGCAAGCCGCAGACAGCGAAGGAGGCCTCGGCATGACCGCTCCCGCCACGTTGACGCACACGCTCGCCGCGCGGGATCTGCGCGTCGACACCGTCGCCGGACACCCCGTGTTGAAGGGCGTGTCGTACGAGATCGCCCCCGGCGAGGTGCTGGCACTGGTCGGCGAATCCGGTTCCGGCAAGACCACCGCGGGACTGGCCGCACTCGGCCACTTCCGCCGCGGACTCGTCCACACCGGCGGCACCGTCTCGCTGCAGTCCGACGACGGCGAGCCGGTGTCCGTCCTGGAGGTCGGCGACCGGGAGCGGCGGTCGCTGCGCGGCAGCACGGTCGCCTACATCCCCCAGGACCCGGCCGCCTCCCTCAACCCGGCACTGCGCATCGGCAGGCAGATCGGCGAGGTGCTCGAGACGCACGGCTACGGCACCTCCGCCGCCGAACGTTCCGCACGCATCGCCGAGGTCCTGGCCGAGGTCGGTCTCCCGGACGACGAGAGCTACCAGCGGCGGTACCCGCACGAACTGTCCGGCGGTCAGCAGCAGCGCGTCGGCATCGCGATGGCGTTCGCGTGCCGGCCGAGTGTCGTCGTGCTCGACGAGCCGACCACCGGACTCGACGTCACCACGCAGACGCTGGTCCTGCGCACGGTCGCCGCGCTCACCACCGAACACGACACCGCCGCGCTCTACATCACGCACGACCTGGCGGTCGTCGCCACGATCGCCCACCGGGTCGCCGTGCTGCGCCACGGCGAGGTCGTCGAGTGCGGCTCCGCCGAGGAGGTGCTCCGCGCCCCGTCGCACGCCTACACCCGCGAGCTCGTCACCGCGGTGCCGCACCTCGACGGCACGGGCGCCACCAGCACATCCGCCGCGGAACGGCCGGAATCAGTCACTCCGGAGAGTGCCGGTTCGAACGGTGCGGAACCTGACGGTGTGGGCTCGAACGGAGCCAGCGCGGACAGTGCAGAACCGGACAGTGCGGAACCGGACAGTGCAGAACCGGACAGTGCCGACTCGAACGGGACGCAGCCGGGTGACGCCGCGCCCGCCGCGACCGGCGGCGACCGCGCACGCACCCCGGTCCTGTCGGTCTCCGGCCTGTCCGTCTCGTACGGCGACCACCGGGTGCTGCACGACGTCTCCCTGGACGTGCGCGCGGGCGAATGTCTGATGCTGCTCGGCGAATCCGGCTCCGGCAAGACGACCCTGTCGCAGTGCGTGGCCGGGCTGGGCGAACCGCATGCCGGCACGGTGTCGCTGTCCGGAAGCCCGCTGGCCACCTCGACGCAGCGGCGTACCGCCGAGCAGCTGCGCTCGGTGCAGTACGTGTTCCAGAGCCCGTACTCGTCGCTCAACCCGCGCAAGACGATCGCGCAGTCGGTGGAACTGCCGTTGCGGACCCTGACGGACCTCGACGCCACCGCGCGCAGCGCACGCGTGGCCGAGACTCTCGAACGGGTGCGTCTCGATCCGGCGTTCGGGGACCGGCTTCCCGACGAGCTCTCCGGCGGCCAGCGGCAGCGCGCGGCCATCGCCCGTGCTCTGGTGACCACGCCGGAGGTGCTGCTGTGCGACGAGGTGACCTCCGCGCTCGACGTGTCCGTGCAGGCCACGATCGTGGACCTGCTCTGCGAACTGCGGCGGGAGTTGGGCACGGCGATGCTGTTCGTGACGCACAACATCGCGCTGGCCCGGCACGTCGCCGACCGGATCGCGGTACTGCGTGGCGGGGAAGTCGTCGAATCGGGCACGGTCGACGAGGTGCTCGGCTCCCCGTCGCACGAGTACACGCGTGAACTGCTCGCCAACACGCCGAGGATGTGACGATGACGGTCCACGGCTCGGTCGCGCCGGGTTTCGACGCCGTGCGGGACGCCTTCGCCGACGTACTCGCCGACGCGCGCGGCGGCGCCTCCTTCGCCGTCGTCCGCGACGGCCGGGCGGTCGTCGACCTGTGGGGCGGGCTCGCCGACCCGGCGTCGGCCGTGCCGTGGCGCGACGACACCCTGTGCGTCCTGTTCTCCGGCACGAAGGGCATCGTCGCCACCGTCGTCGCCGCACTCGACGTCCTCGACCCCGACGCCCCGGTGCGCGAGGTCTGGCCCGGGTTCACCGCCGACGCCACGATCGGCCACGTGCTCGCCCACACCGCCGGTCTGCCCTATGTGGACGGCGAACACGACATGCTCGACAACGCCGCCTGTGCCGCGCTACTGGCCGAGCAGCGTCCCCTGTGGACACCCGGAACACGAGTGGCCTACCACGCACTCACGTACGGCCACCTCGTCGCCGAACTGCTACGCCGCGCGACCGGCCGCTCCGTCGGCACGCTCGTGCGGGAGACCCTGGCCGAGCCGTTCGGGCTCGACCTGCATCTCGGCACACCCGAGTACCTCGACGGCCGGATGGCGCGCCTGCTGCGCGCCCCCGGGTACGCCATCAGCACGTTTCTCGACGACCCGGAGCGCAGGAAGATCGTCGAACGCATGTACGCGGGCCTGCTCGACTCCGACGAGCGGATGAACTCGGCCGCCTACCGCCGCGCCGAACTGGCGGCCGGGAGTGCCACCGGCACCGCACGATCGATGGCACGGCTCTACGACCTGCTCGGCCACGGGCAGGTCGTCGCACCGGACCCGCTGGCACGCGCCACCCGGACCTGGTCCGAAGGCGTGGACGCCATCAACGACCGGCCACTGCGGTTCGGCCTCGGCTACGAACTCGGGGACCCGATCGGCACCTACGGCCCCACGTCACGCTCGGCAGGCGCGTTCGGCCACTCCGGAGCCGGCGGCGGGCGTCACGGCGCGTGGCCACAGGCAGGCCTCGGCTTCTCCTTCGTCACCAACGAACTGCGCAGCGAGAACGCCGACGGCCGCGCCGACCGCCTCCTCGAAGCGCTCAGCGCATCCCTCTGACGTTCGCCGCTCCGGACGCCGTCCTGCCCGAGCCACCGCCCCGGCCGACGCGCCACCCGCCGTCGGCCGGCGCGGAACCCACTCCACCCTCGGCCCACTCCACCCTCGGCCCACGCCACCCTCGGCCCACGCCACGCGCGGGCACGCCACGCGCGGGCACGCCCCGAGCCGACCGCACGAGACCTGCGGCCCCGCAGAAACACGTGCGCCGGACACCCATGAGCGGGTGTCCGGCGCACGTGCATCGCCTCAGGCCGTGGAACGTCTCAGACGGTGAAGCCGAGGGCGCGCAGCTGTTCGCGGCCGTCCTCGGTGATCTTCTCCGGCCCCCACGGCGGCATCCAGACCCAGTTGATCCGGTAGTCGTCGACCAGCTTGCCGGAACCCTTCAGCACCGACGCCGTCTGGTCCTCGATCACGTCCGTCAGCGGGCAGGCCGCCGACGTCAGCGTCATGTCGATGGTCGCCGTGTTGTCCGGCTCCACCCGAATGTCGTACACCAGGCCCAGGTCCACGACGTTGATGCCGAGCTCGGGGTCGACCACGTCGCGCATGGCCTCCTCGACGTCTTCGACCTTCGCCACGTCGCCGCCCGCCACGGCCTCGGCGGCCTGTGCTTCCTGATCGAGATCGGCCGCGGTCCGGCCCTCTCGCTCCTGCTGCGTGCCGGCTTCGGTCATGCTTCCACCTCTATCTTGCGGGAGTCGGCCTTGGTGAGCGGTGCTGCGCAAGCTCCATTGTCGCTCACCCGGCCTCCACACCGTTCGACGTGCGGGCCAGTGCGTCCTTGAAGGCCATCCATCCCAGCAACGCGCACTTCACCCGCGCAGGATACTTCGCCACACCGGCGAACGCGATGCCGTCCTCGAGCACATCCTCGTCCGGTTCGACCTGGCCGCGCCCCTGCATCAGTTCGGTGAACGCATCCATCGTGGTCATCGCCTCGTCGACGCTGCGGCCGATCACCAGATCGGTCAGCACCGACGTGGCGGCCTGACTGATCGAACAGCCCTGCCCCTCGTAGGACACGTCCTCGACCTTGCCGTCGTCAGTGACCTTGACACGCAGGGTCACCTCGTCACCGCAGGTCGGATTGACCTGGAACGACTCCCCGTCGAACGGCTCACGCAGGCCGCGGGCATGCGGGTTCTTGTAGTGGTCCAGGATGATCTCCTGGTACATGCTCTCGAGCTGCATGCCTACTCCCCCACTCCGAAGAACCGCTGCGCCTCACGGACCCCCGCAACCAGCGCATCCACTTCGGACGGTTCGTTGTACAGATAGAACGACGCGCGCACCGTCGCCGGCACGCCGCACGCCCGGTGCAGCGGCCACGCACAGTGGTGTCCCACCCGCACGGCGATGCCGACGCTGTCGAGTACCTGGCTCACGTCGTGCGGATGCACCCCGTCGACGACGAACGCGACGGTCGCACCGCGGTCGACCGTGTCGGCCGGTCCGATGATCCGCACGCCCGGAATTCCCGACAGGCCCGCGAGCGCCCGCTCGACGAGCGTG
Organism: Prauserella sediminis; assembly: GCF_014195435.1. Taxonomy (NCBI): domain Bacteria; kingdom Bacillati; phylum Actinomycetota; class Actinomycetes; order Pseudonocardiales; family Pseudonocardiaceae; genus Prauserella; species Prauserella sediminis. The sequence goes on from NZ_JACIBS010000012.1 coordinate 52,349, forward strand.
TGCTCGTGCGCCGCGATGCGGTCCACGCCCACACCGTTCAGATAGTCCACCGCAGCGGCGAGCCCGACGGCCTGCGAGGTCATCGGCACACCCGCCTCGAAACGCTGCGGCGGCGGCGCGAACGTCGACCCTTCCATCCGGACCAGTTCGATCATCGACCCACCGGTCAGGAACGGCGGCATCGCCTCGAGCAGTTCCCGCCGCCCGTACAGCACACCGATACCCGACGGACCGAGCATCTTGTGCCCGGAGAACACGGCGAAGTCGACGCCGAGCGCGCCGAAGTCGACCGCACCCCGCCCGTACACGCCGTGCGGCACGGACTGGCACGCGTCGAGCACGACCAGCGCACCGACCTCGTGGGCCCGCCGCACCAACGGTTCGACCGGGTTCACCGTCCCGAGCACGTTGGACTGGTGGGCGAATGCGACCACCTTCGTCCGCTCGGTGATCATCGAGTCCAGCCCCGACAGGTCGAGCCTGCCCTCGTCGGTGACCGGGAACCACTTCAACGTCGCCCCGGTGCGCTGGCACAGCTGCTGCCACGGCACCAGGTTCGCGTGGTGCTCCATCTCCGTGACGACGACCTCGTCGCCCGGCCCGACGGCGAACCGCGCCGACTCCGGGCCCGCCGTGCCGGCGTTGCTCATCGCGTAGGCGACGAGGTTGATGCCCTCGGTCGCGTTCTTCGTGAACACGACCTCGCCCGGCGCGACCCCGACGAACGACGCGATCGTCGCGCGGGCTCCCTCGTAGGCGTCGGTCGCCTCCTCGGACAGCTGATGCGCCCCACGGTGCACCGCGGAGTTCGACGTCTCCACGAACCGCCGCTCCGCGTCGAGCACCTGGGCGGGACGCTGGGATGTCGCCCCGGAATCGAGGTACACCAGCGGTTTTCCGTCACGGACGGTGCGCGACAGGATGGCGAAATCGGTTCGCAGTGCCGTGACGTCCACAGGCAGTGAATCCGTGGTGGTCATCGCCGGCTCCCTTCGGTCCGGGCCTGCCGGAGCGGTGCTGTCACCGCCCCCGGCAGACCGCGCGTGACGTGTCAGACCGCGGCTTCCGTCGTGTACTTGACGTAACCGTCGGCCTCGAGCTCGTCCGCCAGCTCCTTGCCGCCGGACTGCACGACCTTGCCGCCGGCGAACACGTGCACGAAGTCGGGCTCGATGTGCTTGAGGATCCGCGTGTAGTGCGTGATCAGCATGACACCGACCTCGTTGTTCGACTTGTAGTCGTTGACCGCCTCCGACACCGTGCGCAGAGCGTCGACGTCGAGGCCCGAGTCGGTCTCGTCGAGGATGGCGAACTTCGGCTTCAGCAGCGCCAGCTGCAGGATCTCGTGGCGCTTCTTCTCACCGCCGGAGAAGCCCTCGTTCACGCTGCGCTCGGCGAACTCGGAGGAGATGTCGAGCTGGCTCATCTCGTCCTTGACCTCCTTGACCCAGTGCCGCAGCTTCGGGGCCTCGCCGCGCACCGCGGTGGCGGCCGAGCGGAGGAAGTTCGACATCGACACGCCCGGCACCTCGACCGGGTACTGCATCGCGAGGAACAGGCCCGCGCGAGCACGCTCGTCGACGCTCATCTCCAGGACGTTCTCGCCGTCCAGCAGCACCTCGCCCGAGGTCACTTCGTACTTCGGGTGACCGGCGATCGCGTACGACAGCGTCGACTTGCCGGAGCCGTTCGGGCCCATGATCGCGTGGGTCTCGCCCGAGCGGATCGTCAGGTTGACGCCGTTGAGGATCGGCTTGTTGCCCTCGTCGGTCACGACGTCGGCGTGCAGATCCTTGATTTCCAGTGTGGCCATGCCTTCTTCGTTTCTCTTCGGCGTTCGAAGTCGTC
>NZ_JACIBS010000013.1:0-47385 GCF_014195435.1 Prauserella sediminis
GAAGGTGCACTCAGACAGGTTCGACCAGACCGAGAACTGCCGCATCGTCTCCTCCTCGAGCCCCTCGGCGCCGAGGAGCACTGCGACCGAATTCCCTGTACAGGGCCCCTCACCAAACACATCGACCTGGCTGAATCTGCGCCTCATGTCCCGAATCCCCTCTCTTGCTCGCGCGCCGCATCGTCGGGAGTGTGCTCCAGGCCGAGCGCCGGGTCTCCGTAGACGGACTGCACCTCGGAGATCACGACCCGGTATGTACCGAGCCGTTCGTCCTACCGCGGCTTCGCGAGCCGGGGGGCCATGCCAACGAGCTGCCGGAGAGCGTCCATGTCGGTCCAGTAGTACACCTCAGCGTGCAGGCCGGTGTCTTCGTTGTGCCATGCCTCTTCCCCGAAGAACCCGGGTATCTGGCGTGTGCGTTGGGCGACACCGTCGTTGATGCGGTGGAAGTCGTCGTCGAGCGCACCGACTTCGAAGATGAACGTCGAGGAGTGTCTCGGTGCTGCCGTCATGGGGTCTCCTTCGTCGCCGTGGCGGGCAGGTCGGTGGTGGTGACGGGGTCGGCCGTTCGAACACCGCCGCGCTGTGCTGCACCTCCGGCGACGATCACGATGGCGATGCCGAGCATTTGCATTAACGTGGGCGTCTGAGCGAGCACCAGCAGTCCGATGAGGATGCCGAAGGCGGGCTCGACGGACAGCAGCGTGCCGAACGCGGCGTGGGTCATGCGGCGCAGGGCGAGCATCTCGAGCCCGAATGCGATCACCGGGGTGATCAGCGCGATCCCGGCGGCCGCGGGCAGCACCCACCATGTGAGATCACCGCCGATGACCTGCGGCAGCCCGACCGGCAGTGTGGCCAACGCCGCGATCGGGATCGTGAGCGAGAGTCCGCTGATGCCGGAGAATCGGTCGCCGACATGTTGCGTGAACACGTTGTACAGTCCCCAGCACGCACCCGCGGCCAGAGCGAATCCGACGCCAGCGAGATCGATGTTTCCGTGCCAGGGCTCGGTGAGCAGCACGACCCCGACGAAGGCGAGCAGCGGCCAGATGAGCACCTTGCGCTGCTTGCTCATCAGACCCGCCACGGTCAGCGGGCCGAGGAACTCGATCGCGACCGCAGTGCCCAGCGGGATCCGCTCGACGCCGGCGAGGAAGAAGGTCGTCATGAACCCCGTGACCACGCCGAGCGCGAGCAGAGCCGGTAGATCCTTGCGACGAAGAGAACGGACGGCCGGACGGGCGATGATCCAGAGGAAGGCCACCCCGAAGCACATTCGCAGCCAGGCCGTGCCACCGGCCCCGACTTGCTCGATCACCCGGACCGAGAGGGAGTTCGAGAGCTGCACCGCGAGCATCGCCGCCACCGCCATCGACCAGGGCGGGATCCCCCGGCTGCTGGGCCTGCCTACCATGGCGCACTCACCGACCGCCGCGATACACGGACGTCGGAACCGAGGGCGGAGAGCGCCTGGGTCAGAGCGTCGGCGGCCGCGGTGAGCTCCAAGTGGGTGATTGGGGCGAGGGCGTCGAGGATGAAGAACGCCGCCACCGTGTCGTCAGCGAGCGCGGTGCGGCGGCCCTGCCGCCAGTTCCACCGTCTGCACGTCACCGCGACGTCGTCGCGCCAGACGACCTCGCCGACCTCAGGGTGCTCGATCACGCTCTCGCCTCCGGCGACCGTGTCAAAGGCTTCCTCGCCAACGGCGCGCACCAATCGGGCGGGGCCTTCGTACCTGTGGAAGTCCTCGCCGCCGAACGGGACCTGATGCAGCACCGAGACTGCGTTGTAGACGTCAGCGAGGGCGTTCACCCGAGGAAGACCTTTCTCCGCGCGGCGGGTGAGAGCTTCCAAGCTGTTGCGGGTACGTTGGGGCTTCGCGCCGAATGTCCGGTACGCCTCCCGCCAGGCTGCAATGTGCGGCAGGTCCTCCACGGGCGACGCGGCGAGCAGCGCCCGGGCATGGGCCTCAGCCCGGTCGATCAGCTCATCAGCCGACGAGGCCGCGACCTCCGGGTCAAGCCCGTCGACGACGAGCAGAAGAGTGCAGTAGTCCGGCCGCAGCTCGAACACGGCAGGATCTACAGTGCACGCGGCGAGGAACGCCTCTGGGGACTGGAATTCAGGCATCGGGAGCCTGCGTCCTGTGAGCGTGCCCCACCCCGGGCTCGTACACCGCGAGCGAGAAGCGGGCGGGCGCATGGCTCGGGTTGGAATACGAGTGCTCGGCGTCGCCGAAGAATGTCAGGGCATCTCCGGCTTCGAGCACGTGGACGTGTCCGTCGACTTCGACCGTGACGGTGCCCCGCTGGACCTGGAGCAGCTCACGCGTGCCGGCTGCATGAGCCTCGCTCACGTGGTGCTCGCTCGGCGCAAGCGTCCAATCCCACAGCTCGACCACGTCCGGCGGCTCCGTACCGGCAACCAACACACCGCGGCCACCGGCAGCGCCCGTCCAGAGCACCGCGCCGTCCTCGCTCCGAGTCACCTTCGCGACCTTCGAGACGGGAGGTTCCACGAGAGAAGGCAAGCCAACCCCGAGCGCATCGGAGAGCCGCAGAAGGCTGCCGACGCTCGGGTTGACCAAGCCCTGCTCCACGTTGACGACCATGCGCCGACTCACCCCGGCGCTCTTGGCGAGCTGGTCGAGCGTCCAGCCGCGCGCATTCCGCTCCTGCCTCACCCGCGCACCGATCGCGCGCGCCAGCGACTCTGCACCTTCATCCATGTAATGCATCATAGTGCACTGTATGCGCAGCTTCCTGCCGTGGGGCACGGGTGTCACCCCCACCGCCGTGCTCGCGGGCATCGGGATGCCTTTTCAACGAAGTCAGCCATGTACAGAGCATCGAGACTCGACTGATCCACCACGGCTTCGTCTCTGTCACCGCGTCGCGTAGTACGCGACAACTGACGAGGCAGCGACGTTGAGGGAGTCGACGCCGCCCATCATCGGGGTCGTCACCCTCCGATCGAGTATCCGTTCAGTCGCCGGGGGCCAGCCCGTGCCCCACAGACCCGAACACCAAGGCAAACCTCTAGTGGCCCTCGGCGACCAGCTCGTCCAGCGAGATCGCATCATCCCCAAGCGTCATGCCTGCAATGACGTAGCCAGTCGCCTTGAGCTGATCGACGCCGCTCGGCCACGGATCTATTCGGGCCCAAGGCACCTGGAAGACAGTTCCCATCAACACGCGGAGGGGCCGCTGGAGGAATCTGTGACATATGAGATCGCTTGCTGATGTGCAGGCGTGGAAGGATGTTGTTGTGCCCAAGCCGTACCCCCGTGAGTTCCGGGAGGACGTCGTCCGGGTCGCGCGTAACCGTGAGTCGGGTGTGACGATCGAGCAGGTTGCCAGTGACTTCGGTGCTCACCCGATGACGTTGCAGAAGTGGCTGCGTCAGGCCGATACCGAGGATGGGGTCAAACCCGGTATCACCTCGGATGCGGCGGCTGAGCTGCGCGAGCTCAAGCGCCGTAATCGGCAGTTGGAGCAGGAGAACGAGGTCTTGCGCCGGGCGGCGGCGTATTTGTCGCAGGGCAACCTGCCGGGAAAGGCTCTACCCGCTCGTGACGGAGCTGGCCGCCGCTGGCGCCCCGATCCGGGTGCCGGTGGCGGTGTCGTTCCGGGTATGGAAGCTCCATCGCCAGCACTACTACGCCTGGCTCGCCCAGCCGGTCACCGATGCCGAGCACGACGAAGCCTACGTGGCGAACGCGCTGTTCGACGCCCACAGTGACGATCCTGAGTTCGGCTACCGCCTGTTGCACGATGAGATCACCGCCACCGGGCACAATGTGTCGGAATGCACGGTGTGGAAGCTCTGCTCGAGCAACGAGTGGTGGTGCGTGTTCGGCAAGAAACGCCGTTCCCGCAAGGCCCGGCCTGGCACTCCGGCGCACGAGGACCTGGTGTGCCGTGAGTTCATCGCTGATGATCCGAACCAGCTGTGGCTGACCGACATCTCCCACCAGCGAGGGCAAGCTCTACATCTGCGCTGTCAAGGACGTGTGGTCGGGCCGGATCGTGGGCTACTCCATCGCCGACCGCATGACCTCCCAGCTCGCCCTCGACGCGCTGGAATCAGCCGTCGTCCGTCGCGGCGGCAGCGTCGCCAGCTGCACGTTGCACAGCGATCGTGGAGGCCAATTTCGCAGTAGGAAGCTGCAACAAGCGTTGTGGCGGCACCACATGCGTGGATCCATGGGCCACGTCGGCGCTGCCGGTGACAACGCCGCAATGGAGAGCTTCCTCAGTCTTCTACAACGCAATGTTCTCGATCGTCGCCGGTGGGACACCCGGGAAGAACTACGGATCGCGATCGTGACCTGGATCGAACCCACCTACCACCGCAGACGCCACCAACCCGACTCGGCCGTTTGACCCCCATCGAGTACGAAACCATCATGAGCCAGGCCGCCACAACTGCGGCCTAAACCACTGTCACAGAACCGTTCAGCAACCCCACTAACCCACCGACACCCCAGGGTGGAGCGGCGGCGCTGCCGAGTTCCCGCCCCAAGTATCGCCGCACCGGAGCACACGCGCGGCGGCGCACTCACCGCCCGGGGTCGCACTCCCGGCCGCCCACCTGGACCTGGCCCGCGCCGGGTGAAGGACGTAGGAGGATTTCTACCGTGTTCGACGTTGACCTGCCCAATACAGAGACGATCCCCCCGATAGTTCGGTCGTTCGCGGCCTGCCTCGCGTCGGTGATCGAAACGTCCCCCTCCGAAGTTCCGCAGCCTCCTGCTGACTTACAGGGCACGCTCGCTCACTGGCGAAGCTGGCTGGCCGGCCGGGGCGCCGGACTCGTCCCGATCGCCAACCCCGCGCGGTTTAACTGGCCCGGCTACTGGCTGGCCATCCTCGACGGCAAGGTTGGCAAACGCCACGAGCGGGACGGGATCGCGGTATTGATGTTCGGCACGCCTTCTGGGGTCGTCCTCAGCCCCCAGGACGGTGACCTGGTGGGGGCGGCAGCGAGCACACTGCCAGTTCGCGAAGGCTACGTCATCTCGGGACTCGACCCGTCCGTGCCCGTACCGAGTGCTGCCTCGTCTGCCCGGCTCTCCGGAACAGTCGAAGCGATCGCAGTGACTGCGGAAGCGACCGAGCCGATGCGCCTCGTCAGCCAGGCGCTCGCCTGTGCCGGGCGCGGACTGGACGGTGACCGCTATGCCGCCAAGGCCGGCACCTTCACCCCGGCCGACGACACCGTGCGCGGATACGACCTCACCCTCGTCGAGGCCGAAGTCCTCGACGAGCTACGGCTGTCCGACGGCGGCACGCTCGGCTACGCCGAGGCACGCCGCAATATCGTCACGCGCGGGTTGGAGCTCAACGCCCTCGTAGGCCGACGCTTCCGCGTCGGCAAGGTCGAGTGCCTGGGCCAACGCCTCTGCGAACCGTGCGCACACCTCGAACACCTCACCTCCGCTGGCGCGCTGCGCGGGCTGATCCACCGAGGCGGCCTCCGCGCCGACGTCCTCACCGACGGCAAGATCACCACCGACAGTGATATCGAGACCATCGACTAACTACGGGCCCAGCACAGCATCCGCAAGCGGACCCCTTCCGCACCAACCGGCATCGCACGTCGTCATGCTTGTTGGGTCGCGCAAGGGCCGCAGCGCAGCACGTCGATTTCGCGGCTTCCACCACACCGCCGGGTCGCGGGCGAGGTACAGGTGATGGGCCCACAAGGAGCTGATGATCAGGACGACCTCATCGGAGCCGGCGACACTGCCACCAAGATGCGCACGCAACGACACTGATTCATGCTCGTCGATCATGGCGTTCGTCGGCGGCTGTTCTGCAATGACTGGAGGACTGGCATTGCCGCGATCTGGTCTGCGCTCAGATCGTCCCAGTCGAGTCCGCTGGGGCGGCGCGGCGGTGCGCAAGTGATGACCTCGTCGGTCGTGACGATCACGTCGACGCTGAAGTCGTGGCTCGTCTCGGGAATGTCGTCCTCGACCATCTGCAGCGAATGCTGCAGTACTAGTGCTCAATGAGTGCTAGTTCAACCTACTCGGTGGTGTAGCCGGCATCTGCACTGCGATAGGCATGGGTAGGTGGTTACGGCACATCGGCACCTCGCAGCACCGCAGTTCGGTCTGGCGGTCACAGCACATGAACGCCAGGGCCATTGACCTGAACGAGCCGGTGGTGCGGTCGAGCCCTGCCCACGCGGACTCATCGCTATCGGTGCGGATGCGGATGCGGATGCGGATGCGGAAGGGTCGTCGTCCGTCTTCCCGAGGCACCGTGAGGTCCAGGTCTGCGGGCATGATCCGATCGCCGAAACCTCCTACCCGTACCTGCCGTCCTATGTCGAAATCGCGCGAGCAGCCTCCGACCCACGAGCCCGGACGAGGCTTCCCTGGCGCGGGAGCATCGTCTGGTCCGGCTGAAGGACTATGTCGCCAACATTCCGGTCGCCCCTCATGTCCGCCGGCGAGGTGACTCGAAGTACCACGACCTGTGGCACGTCGGGCAGTCCTTCCGGATGTCCAAGACCGACCTGCGGGCACCATCGATCTTCCACCTCACCCCGACGGGATCGGTGCCCACCTCACCGTGGTGTTCACTGCGCTGCAACTGCGGCCGCTGCCCAGCGCGACCATCGCGGTGCACTGTGGGGCCACGACAAGCGACCCTTAGCACTAGCACTCGAGTCGAGAGCCCTTGAGAGCCCTCCTCCAGCGCCTTCTTCACCCACACCCGCAGAGACTCGTGATGCACATCGACCAACGGGGCGATCGCCCGCGCTGCGGCATACGGCGACTCGAACTCATCCAGCCGCTCCAAGACCAGACGAACAGCCTTCTCACGAACCTCACGCGGGTAACGCTTCGACATGATGACGACCATCTTCCCTCAAGACAGGAAGCGGCCCCCAACCCGTGACGGTTCAGGGGGCCGTAGTGCCGGCAGTCCGGCTTGCGGCGGAACGGCTCGAACAGCTCGGTGTCGGTACTGACGTCGTGTGCGTAACCAGCCCGGATCTACTGTACCGGGCAGTACGGGCCCGGCAAGGCACGAAGAGGCTGAGTCATGGATTCTGGACCAGGTGCTCCCCTGGGACCGCGCTACACCCATGGTCACCGTCCTCGACGGCCACCCGGACACGCTGACGTTCCTGGCCACCGTCAATCGCGTCGCCACGACCGCGCTGGGGGTAACCCTCTTTGGCCAGTCAGGCTCGCTTGAGGACGTCTATCGCTACCATGGGCTCGACGCCGAGAGCATAGTCCACGCGGCGGTCGACCTGTCCGACCGAAAATGCCTGGAAGTACAGTAAGGAAAGCTGGCCATGACCTCTCGCGTCGAAATGCCCGCGCTCGGCGAGAGCGTGACCGAGGTCCTGTTCACCACCGGCTCAAGCAGGGCGGCTTCACTGTGGACAAGGACGAACCACTGTTGGAAGCGCAGCACCAGTCTTCCGTCCACAAGCCTCGTACGCGTCCGCGCTGAAGCCGGTCAAGGCCACCGCTCCCCAACACTCGACGCAATCCTACTGCAGGCCAGTCAATCAGGCACAGGTTCTAGTAGCACCTCTGAGATGGAGTTTCTCCAGCGGCGTTCCAATCCGGCGCACATAGCGGCAATCATTGGCTCCGTGACGTGGGAGTAGATGCCGCGGACGCCGGGGAGGCGGTGGCCGAGGCGGTCGTGAATCAGGACTTCCGGCACGCCGTCTTCGATGAGCCAGGTGCGCTGCGTGTGGCGAAGATCGTGGAAAGTTAAACCCGGTTTCAGCGCCGCCCGGCCACGTTCCTTGTCGCCCTCGACCGCAGGCTTCCAGAAGCGCTTGCCGAAGTTCGCGCGCCTCAGGAGGCCGCCGTGGCGGCCGGTGAAGACGTGGTCGCCAACCTGCCGACCGGCGTGCTCGGTCAGAAGCGCAGTCAACGACGTGGGGATATGGATGGTACGGACGCTAGCCGGGGTTTTTGGGGGCCCGAGTTCCAGCACTCCCCCGTGTTCGTGCAGCGCACCCTTGTCGGCGTCGATGTTGATCGTGCCAGCCTTCAGGTCGACGTTGTGCCACTGCAGGCCGGCGAGTTCACCCCACCGCATCCCCGTATACGCGGCCGTGACGACGAGTACACGTCCGTCTGTTCCGCACCGCTGGCTGATCCGGTCGACCTCCCACGGTGCCGCAACCACTCGCTGTTTTGGAGCCGACAGGCGCACTCCGAGTCGGCTGCATGGGTTGTTGGCAATGAGTCCCTCATCAACGGCTTCCCGCAGGATCATCGACAACAGGACCATCACGTCGGTGGTGGTGGCGTCGGCGAGGTGACGGTTGAGGTTCTTCACCCACGCCTTGATACGGATCCGACTCATCTCGGCCAGCGGGACATCACCGAACTTCGGCAGGATGTGATTGTCGAGATGGCATCGATACTTCGCCCATGTCCCAGCCGACACGTCGTGCGCCTCGCTCCATATCTCGATCCACTCCCCGAGTGTGATCTGTCCCTTCTTCGGATCCTGGAACAGCTGGTTTCGCAGCTCGTACTTAATGTCGCTAGCGCGGCCGCGTGCCCGTTCCGGATCGGCGAACCCGGATTCGCTGCCAATGCTGCCGTCGGGACGTTGGTACCGCACACGCCAACCACCGCCGTGCTGTTCGATCCACGCCATCGAGCCCCTCCTCGTAACCCTGATGTTTGGAGCGCCCGTCGCTGCGACGGGGCCACGTCCATCGACGCTCCATATCCCGTAGAGAGCAAGTGCCCCACCGCGGCCCGCCACATCCCCCTCGACAGCCCGGACACCGTGTGCTCCCGATAGCCCTTCACCGGGGCGTTCGACGTCCGTTCCGGACGATGTCGCGCAGGTCGGCGTCAGAGAAGCGCAGATGTTTTCCGAGGAACGTGCACGGAACCGCACGTCGGCCGGCCTGCCGACGCAACCATGATTCCTTCACCGTTAGGCGATGCGCCGCTTCGGCGGGCGTATACAGTCGCGATGCAGAGCCACCGTCGCCGCCGTTCTGCACGCTGCTGTCAGCTGGTTGTACCGCCCGTACATCGCGAACGTCGCCGTGCGCGGGCCGTGGGGTTCGACGGGAAGTCATCACGAACGGCCGCTCTCGCGTCCCTCACCCAGACCTGCGGCGCCATCGAGTGTCAGGGAACGACGCAGGATGACGACGTCTTCGTGCGTGATGAGGTGGAGGGGAAGGCCTTGTTCGCGTTGTTTGCGGATGAAGTCGCGTTGGAAGAAGCTGCCCCGGGCGATGAGCGTGTCGTTGGCGACGCGGGCAAGGAGCGCGACGCACCGTTCGACGGGTTCAAGTCCGGCGGCGTGTCCGCAGGCGATGATTTGTGATGGCAGGTCGATCAGTTCGGCATGCTCGCGCCAGGGGCGCACGGTGATGGCGACGTGCCCTCCTGGACGCAGGATGTTCGCAGCTCCGGCCAGGATGCGTGTGAAGCCGGACAGGAGTCGGTGGTGTCCAACGTTGGCAAGGTTTCCACGGTCGAGGGTGTTGCCGTAGCGGTGGTAGTACTTGTGGACTTTTCCGTCGGCCGAGTCGGTGCTCGCAGTGGCGACGCGGCCGTGGGTGGAGGGCCCGTAGGGCGGTGAGGTGACGACGAGCGCAGCTTGCCCGTGATACTCCGCGGGCAGCAGGTGCGGGAGTTGCCGGGCGTCGCCGTGTACCACCTGGGCGTCGGCGTTGTGTCCGCGTTCGCGGGCGAGTTCGAGGTTGGCTTGGGCGATGGCGGCCCAGTGGGGTTCGTATTCGACGGCTAGGGCGCGCCGTCCGGCGTGGAGGGCTTCGACGAGGGTGGTGCCGGCTCCGGCCATGGGGTCGAACACGAGCTCGCCCGGACGGGTGTAGTGCTCGATGGCGTGGGCGGCGACGGCGGGAAGCATCTTGGCAGGGTGTGCCGTGGTTCCGGCCACGTAGCGGCCTTTCCGCTGGTTCGCTGGCGAGGTTTGCGCGGTCGTCCACACGGACACGGGCAGCTCACCTACGCCGGGTGCATCGTTGTCGGCGGGGTTGGCGTCGAGTGTGTCGATGAGGGTGCGTGGGATTGGCATGGTCGCCTCGTCGGTGTGCGCGTCGCAGTGCTGGGCGCGTTCGTTCGGCGGCTGTGGGGTCATGGCGGCAGGCACCTTTCACGGTTCCGGTCAGCGGGTGAGTAGCCCGTTCAGGGCGGCGATGCAGGTCCGGCTCACGAGGGGTCGCCGCTGGTGGGCGTGGCGGGATCGGTCGCGGCCGTGTCAGGCGGCGTGACATCTGTTTCGGATGGTTGCGCGAACACGAGGATGTCGCTGTGGACGCGCAGGTGCGGCGCGGGCAGTCCGCGCGCGTGGGCGTGGTGGCGGGCGCGGTCGTGGTCGGTGGTGTGGGCGGGGCTCGGATCGGAGTGGAGATGGCCGTCGCGGATCGGGGTGTGGAGGGCGACGATGTGCTGGAGGTAGAGCAGGTCGGCGTGTTGACAGGCCGCCACGATGTCCCCGGTCGGATCGACCAGTCGTTCGCGGTGGGAATCGCTGTGGGTGTAGACGGCGAAAATTCCTCCGGCGCGTAGCTGCGTGGCCGCGGCATGGGCGATGCGGTCCAGGGGCAGCGTGTCCGTCGCGTGGGCGGGCAGCGAGGCGAGGACGAGGTCGGCGCGGGCCGGACGGCGCGTACAGCCGGAATCTGTGTGGCCGTGGGTGGGTGCGGTGGCGGCCAGCGCTGCGGCGGGGTTGGCGTGGCTGGTGGGCAGGCTCGCCCAGAACGGACGGGCGCCGCCCGACTCGCTGGACGCATGCGGGATGAGGGTCGCGACGTCGGCGCTGCGGTTCAGGGCGTGCACCACGTCGAGCACAGAGCACTCGGGTTGCCCGTCGGTCTCACCCACATCGGCGGAGGGGGCGTCGGTGCGGGTGCCAACCGGGTCCGGGGTGAGCAGCGTGACGTGTGCGCCGGGGTCGGTGAACGCGGCAACGAGGGTTTCCACGATGGGTGTGGGCCAGGGCGCGCGTGCATCGACGGGTTCGGGTCCGCAGGTCCACACGGTGGCCGGTGTCGGTGTCGCCGGGGCACCGGTGGTGTTCCGGCGCGACGCGGCCGGGGTTTTCGGGCGCGTACCGGCGGCGCTGCGGGGTGTGCTTGGGCGGGAACGCGGGGTGGCTCCGGGGTATGCCGGGCGGGTCTCGACACGGGACGAACGCGACGAGGTGGGGGCATTGTTGCGACGTCGGTGACCATCGGCGTGCGACGACGAGGATGAGGCCATGAGTGCTCCTCCCAGAGGGCCGGACTGAGCTGGCGATAACGGAACCGGCTGGGGCGCTGTCGTCAGGCAATACTCACCACGACCCGGATTTGCGACACGTCTCAGCGTGAAATGACGCGCCGTCCACACCCGCCCGAGACGCCGTCCCGCGCACCCTCCGCGCCGCGCGCGGAGCGAACCGTTCCGCTGCCCTCCCGCTTGCTGCACGTGCCTGCACCTCGGCTCACGGGTGCGCCGCAGCACAGACCTTGGAAGAGGTGATTTCCCCGGCTTTCGGCAGCACGGCGCCGGCCCTTTTCGTGGCTGCGGCAGCCGCATTCACGCTCGTCGTCGCCAACGGCGAATCAGCAGGTCACAGCGTTGATGCGGGGCGTGTCAGCAGTGTGATTCACGTGGTCGGCGGGGTCCGCCTGTCCCGTGGTCGTCGGGCGGTGTGAGGCGGTGTTGTCGCGCTAGTGAGGCGGTGTTGAGGCGGCGACGACACGGGTGTGAGGCCCTCGGTGTGGCGTGCTGATGGCAATTCGCTCAGCCGCACTCGCAAGGGGGTCGTGATGACCAGTGGGAAGAAGGACCGTGCGCGAATCTATGACGTGAGTAGCAAGCCGGATTTCGTCGCCGACTCGGACGTGTTCGCGATGGCGCGTTCGGCGTTCGCCTGGTTGGTTGCCGGCCCGGATCCGGTCAGCGTGGACGGACGCGCCGTCCCGGGGTTGCCGCCACGTCCGGTGCCGTTGGATGAGCTGGGCACGCGACTGTTGGCGCGGACCTGCCCGCAGGTTACGCGCGACGGCGCGTGGGCCTATCTCATCACCCGGTCGCGGGCCGAAGGTGGTACGTGGACTGTGGCGTGTGTGGGGCTGGCGCTGCCGAGCGTGCTGCGGGCCGCGTCGTTGGTGACGCGCCGAGTTTCCGGTGACACGCATGACATCAACGCCGCGGTCTTCACCGGTTTCCTTGCCGCCCTGCCGACCGTCGACCTGGCGCGTCCGGCGATTCTGGCGCGCCTGTATTACGCGGCATACCGCGCGGGCTTGGCGGCGCGGGACGAGATCGTCGGCAGTCCGATACCGGCCGGGGAACGGGTGTCGGAGGCCGCCGCGACGCCGCAACCGGAGGGGCATCCCGACTTGGTGTTGGCCCGCGCGGTCGCCGCTGGTGCCATCACCACGGCCGAAGCCGATCTGATCTCCGTCACGCGCCTCGGCGACACGTCACTGGCCGAGGCGGCCGCCGAGCGCGGCAGTTCGTACAAGGCGACGGCGAAAGCGCGGGAGCGCGCCGAAGCACGCCTCCGTACCTACCTGACCGACGAGCCGGTCGACACCGATGCGAACGCACACGAACCACATCCCACGCCCGCGGGGACGAGCCGCGACAAGAACGCCGGAGGCACCCGCGGCAGGCGACCCGAGACGGCACGTGACCGCGGGCGTGGGCAGAAAACACGGCAACCGATGTCGCACAACGCCGCCAAATCCCGCATTGCCTCACGCGGGGCTCCTTCTCCCGCACGACCCAGTTCTCGCGCCCGTCCCGCCCGTTCCGGTCCGGCCGCGCCGACTCGTCGGGAGGTCCGCTCATGCGACTGACGCCCCCACGCCCTCACCGCCGCACTCGCCGTCCCCGCACTGCTGGTGCCTTCTCGCGGGTCCGCGCGGGCGGGGTAGTCGCCGCGGTGGCACTGGCCGTGTTCGTGTGCACGCCAGCAACGGCCCTGGCCGACGTCGGCCAGGTGGTCGCGTTGGCGCGCACGGTCGATGAGGTGTTGAGCAACATCCGCGACTGGATTATGGGGATCCTGGCGGCGGTCGCGGTGGTGTTCCTGACCATCGGCGGTCTGCGCTATCTGATGGCCTCCGGCGACCCAGGGGAGGTCGAGAAGGCCAAGGGGGCGTTTAAGGCCGCCGGTATCGGGTTCGGTCTGGCCGCGCTGGCCCCGTTGGTCGTCGAGATCCTGACTGGCATCGTGGGCGGTGTGTAGCCCATGGCTCCCACGAGCGCCCGGTTGCGGCGGTGGGCAGGCGCGCTCGCCGCGACCGCGGCCCTGCTGGCCACATTCGCCGCGACGGCGGCGACCTCGATCGCGGCCACCCCCGCCCCGCCGGCCACACCGGTTGCGGCACCGGCCCAGACCGAGCCGCCGTTCCCGCTACCGCCGGTCGACGAGCTGGACTGCCGGCCGGGGTCGACTGATCCACGGTGCACGCTGCCCGACGCGCCCAGCAGCACCGCACCGCCCCCGGAATCGCACCTGCCGCCGGTCACGGAACTACCTCCGCCGCCGTCGTGTTTTCCCGGTTCACTCGCCCCCGGATGCGACGGGCCCACCGGTTCCGACGACCCGGACGGTTCAACGACGCCGGAGCCGTGCACCGGGCCGAATTGCATTCCCCAGCCCGCCCCGGTGGAACCGGGACAGCCCGACAGGCCGCCCGAGTCGAACGAGGACGGCGACGAGGAGGCCAGCGACTGCGGGATCACCGACCCGGTTGCGTGTGTCACCGACGGCATCGACAGCCTGTTCCGCGGTGTGGTGACCGAGGCGCTGAACCCGCTTCTCGACTTGCTGGGCCAGACCCTGCTGACCACACCCGAGCCGAGTGACCTGCCGAGTATCGGACAGCTGTGGACCCAGTCGTGGCACATCCTGCTGTCGGCCTATGTGGGGCTCGTGCTCATCGCCGGCATGGTGGTGATGAGCTATCAGTCGCTGCAGACCCACTACTCGATCAAAGAGATCGCACCTCGCCTCGCGGCGGGGTTTCTGGCGGGCACGCTGTCGCTGTTTCTGGCGACCAAGGCGATCCAGATCGCCAACGCCCTCGCCCAGGCCGTGCTCGGCGAAGGGGTGAATGCCGACACCGCGAGCACCGCGCTGACCACGATGGTGCTCGGCGCACTGAACGGCGGCGGGCTGTGGATCGTGTTCATCGGCCTGGCCCTGGCGGTCATGGTCATCGTGCTGCTGATCACCTTCATCGTGCGGGTGATGCTGACGATCCTGCTGATCGCCGCGGCACCGCTCGCGCTGATGTGGCACGCCCTGCCCCACACCGAAGGTATCGCCCGCGCGTGGTGGAAAGCGTTCGGCGGCGTGCTGGCCATCCAGGTGGGCCAGTCGCTGACGATGGTCGTGGCGCTACGGGTGTTTTTCACCCCGGGCGGACTGTCGATGTTCGGACCCACCGCCGACGGACTGGTGAACCTGCTGGTGTCGCTGGCGCTGATGTGGGTGCTGATCAAGATCCCGTTCTGGTGCCTGCGTCCCCTCTCCAGCGGCGGACGGTCGATGGTCGGCTCGTTGGCACGCGGGGCGATCGCTTACAAGACGATGGGGCTGCTCGGCGGCGCCGGATCGATACTCGGCGGGAAACGGTCGTCGCGCCGCGGGCCGCGCGCGCACACCACCGACCGCGCCTCTGGTGGCGGTGATCCGGCGGCGACGCGCTCGGGGCAGTTCATGCTGCCGATGCGGCTGCGCCGCACCCGCCCCTCCTCCCACCGCAGCCCCCGACTCGGCGATACCGCCGCGGCCACGGGCGAGCCGGGAGATCGGCGGCCGGGGCCGGGCCAGCTGTCGCTGCTGTCGGTGACCGGCGCCGCGGGTACGCACGACGTGCGGCCGAATCCGCGGGCGTTGCCGCCCGATGAACTCCCCGGGGCGCTCCCGACCGAGCAGCGCGGTTTGCCGATCACCACCCGCCGATCCCCCGACGCGACGCCGCGCCGCACGGTGGCCGACGAGCACGCCACACGGCGCCCGAGCATGCCACCACCGGTGCCGCAGTCGGGCCTGCTGACCCCGGACGGGCGGATCAACCGCAACGCCCGCCCACACGCACGTCTGCCCGGCGCGTTGATCGCCCCGCAAACCGGGATGCTGCCCATCCACCTCCAGCCGGCCCCGACCGCACCGACGCGCCACACCCTGGCCGATGAACGCAGAGCCGCACCCGCCGACACCCCGCCGATCCGGCAACGAGGGCCCGGGCTGATCACACCGTCCGGGCAGATCAACCGCGCGGCCCGACCACGTCGGCCCCGCCCGACGCGCGATGCCTACACCGGCAACCGTCCCTTGGCCTCGGGCCAGTACCCGTTACCACTCGGCGTGCGGCGCCAGCCGACGCCGCGGGCCGACGCTCAGTCCCCGGCGCCGACGCCGCCGTCCACACCGCGGCCTGCGCCGCGGGCTCGTCAACTGGCCTTGCCCCTGGACCTGCCGCGACGCAGGCGGGGAAAGCCTGCGAAGTGAGGTGCCTTCCACCATGACCAGTCCTGTGCGTGTCCCCGCCGATGTGGACCGGCCCGACCGCGTCCTCGGACCACTGTCGGCCCGACAACTAGCGATTCTCGGCACCGCCGGCCTGCTGATGTATGGCCTCTACCTGGCCGTGCGCTCCGTGGTTCCGCTCGCCGTGTTCCTCGTCGCCGCCGTGCCGATCGCGGTTGCCGTCGTGGTGCTGGCCATGGGGCGGCGGGACGGGGTGAGCCTCGATCGGCTGGCGCTGTCCGCCCTGCGATGGCGCCTATCGCCGCGCCACCGCGTGGCCGCCCCCGAAGGAGTACGGCCCGCCCCGCCGTGGTTGGCCGCCCACGCCTCGTCGCAGCACACCAGCGGCGGGGTCGACGAGGAGGTGTCTGCGGTGCCCGTGCAGCTTCCCGCGACCGGCATCGCTGATCACGGTGGCCAGGCGGGGATCGTTGATTTGGGCAGTGACGGACTCGCGCTCATCGCTGCGTGTTCCACGGTGAATTTCAGCCTGCGCACTCCGGGCGAACAAGATGCGTTGGTCGCCGCGTTCGCGCGGTTTCTGCATTCGCTGTCGGCCCCGGTCCAGATTCTCGTGCGGGCAGAACGGCTCGACCTCACCCGGCAGATCGATCAGCTGCGGGCGCGGGCCGGTGGGCTTCCGCACCCGGCCTTGGAAGCCGCCGCCCGCGATCACGCCGACTACCTGGCCGAGCTGACTACGCAAACCGATCTGCTGCGCCGCCAGGTACTGCTCGTGCTGCGCGAGCCACTGCCGACCGCGCCCGGCTCGGAGGCATCCGGCCGATGGCCATGGCGGCGGCGTCACCGAGATGAGGAGTCCGGCAACGCCGACGGCGCGCGGCAAGCGGCCGAGCAACGGCTGGCCCGTCGGTTGGGCGAAGCCAGCGACCTGTTGTCGACCGCGGGGATCGTGGTGAGCCCGTTGGACGCGGCGGCCGCGACCGGAGTGCTGGCTGCGGCCTGCAATCCCGACACCTTCCTACCGGCCTCAGCCGAGCTCGCCGCCGCCGACGACATCGTCACTGCCACCACCACCGTCACCGACCTCTACGACACCGGCTCGGACCACGAACCGGACCACCCACCTGCCCGCCCAGGAACGGCTGCGCCAGCGACGTCGACGGCGCGGGAGTCCACGGCAACGGGGCCGTGGTTGGAGCCGGACCAGGACTGGGACTACGACGATGAGATCGAAAGCAGGTAACGCCATGGCACACGCTCCACATCGCCGCAGACCTGCGCGGACGGGCTCGGCCAGTGTCTTCACTCCGGATGCGTTGTCCGTGGCCGCCCGCCATCTGGAAGTGGGCAACGAGTACGTCGCCTCATTCGGAGTCACCGGGTATCCACAAGAGGTCTATCCCGGCTGGCTCGCGCCCTTGCTGACCTACCCGGCACGCTTGGATGTCTCGGTACACCTGTGCCCGATCGACCCGGCCACCGCCGCCACCCGGCTCCGTACGCAGCGGGCCAAACTGGAATCCTCCCGCCGTCACAACGCCCGGCACGACCGGCTCGACGATCCCGAACTCGATGCTGCGGCCGAAGACGCCGCCGATCTCTCGCAGCGCGTCGCCCGCGGTGAGGGGCGGTTGTTCCGGTTCGGGCTGTATCTGACGGTGCACGCCCCGGACCCCGACTCGCTGGCCGACCAGGTCGCCGCGTTGCGTTCGCTGTGTGCCTCGTTGCTCCTGGATGCCAAACCGGCCACCTACCGGGCATTGCAAGGCTGGGTCACCACCCTGCCGGTCGGGATCGACGGGCTCGGGTTGACCCGCACGTTCGACACCGCCGCCGTGGCGGCGGCGTTTCCCTTCACCTCACCGGATCTGCCGCCGACCGACCCGACCAGCACCACACCGACCGGTGTGCTGTACGGGTACAACATCGGCTCTGCCGGGCTGGTGCACTGGGACCGTTTCGCCTGCGACAACTACAACACCGTCGTGCTCGGACGGTCAGGGGCGGGCAAGTCGTACTTCGTCAAGCTCGAGACCCTGCGCTCGCTCTACCGCACCCTGGCCCCGGAGGCCGCCGACCCCGCCGCGGCGGAAGGGGTGCAAGCCTTCGTCGTCGACCCCGAGGACGAATACGCCCGCCTCGCCGCCGAGATCGGCGGTACCTACGTGCATCTGGGCGCCGCGGGCGTGCATCTGAACCCCTTCGACCTGCCGATCCACACCAGCGCGGGCGGGCGCCGCACCGCGCCCGCCGACGCGCTGCGGCGACAGACGCTGCTTCTGCACACCGTCCTCGCGGTCGCCTTCGGCGCGGCAGTCAGCGCCGAGCAGCGGGCCGTCCTCGACACCGCGATCGCCGAAACCTACCGCCAGGCTGGCATCACCGACGAGGCGCGCACGTGGACCCGCCCCGCCCCACTACTACGTGATCTGCGCGCGGTCCTGGCCGCCCGGGGCGAGGAGGGCGACCACGTCGCCGCCGACCTGGCGGCCCAATTACACCCGCTGGTCGACGGGGCCTACAGCGCCCTGTTCGACGGGCCCACCTCCACCACCCCGGACGGGCATCTGGTCGTGTTCTCCCTGCGCGACCTACCTGACGAGGTCCGCCCCTTAGGCACGCTGCTCGCTCTGGATCCGATCTGGCGGCGCGTGTCGAACCCTACCCACCGGCGCCCCCGGCTCGTCGTGGTCGACGAGGCCTGGCAGCTGATGCAACAGCCCGAAGGCGCCCAATTCCTGTTCCGCATGGCCAAAGCCGCGCGCAAACACTGGGCCGGACTCACCGTCGCCACCCAGGACACCGCGGACGTGCTCGGCAGTGAACTCGGCAAGGCGATCGTGGCCAACGCCGCCACCCAGGTGCTGTTGCGTCAAGCCCCGCAAGCCATCGACGAGATCGCCACGACCTTCGACCTGTCGGCCGGTGAACGCCACTTCCTCCTCTCAGCCGAAAAGGGCCAAGGACTCCTCAGCTCCGGCACCCACCGGGTCGCCTTCCACACCGTGGCCTCCCCGACCGAGAACGTCCTGATCACCACCGACCCCGCCGAACTCGCCCACCTCGCCGCACACGACGACGCCATCGACCCGAGCCTGGCCGACGCCTACATCGACCTCGAGCCCCAGGCGCCACGGGCCACGGCGGTCGCCGGCAACCCGTTCGACGAGGACGACGAGCCGGCCGCCCACGTCGACCTCGAACCTGGCTAACACCCGCTGCGTAACAGCAACGGCGCGATCTCCGCGCGTGCGTGTTCACCCGTTGTTTTCTGACCAGAGGAGTTGTGCCATGCCTTCGTCGATCGCTACCGGTGGCTGGGTGGGTGATTACCTGCGCGATCCCGGCGGCACCGCGCTGGACATGCTCGCCGCGCTCGGCGACTGGGCCCGCAGCTGGGGCCTCGTGGCCGCGGCGTTCGTCGCGGTGGCCGGAACCGTGGCAACAGCGGCGACCCTGGCGCGGCGTGGGCGACTGCGCGCGCGGCTGCAGACCGATGCCCGGTGCGTCACCGTGCTCGCCCCACCGACCGTCGATCCTGGCGGGGGCACCGCGCTATGGTCCAACCTCGCCGGGCTGCTGCGCCCGACGTGGCGACGGCTCTGGTTCGGACAACCCCATCTGGCGATGGAGTACGTGTTCACCGAACACGGGGTGGCGGTGCAATTCTGGGTCGCCGGAACCATCCCGCCCGCGCTGGTCGAGCGGGCGATCGAGGCTGCATGGCCAGGCGCGCATACCCGCACCCACCCGGCCGCACCGCCGTTTCCCGCACTCGAACCCGGCCACCACCGGATCACCGTGGCCGGCACGCTGCGCCTGGGCCGGTCCGAAGCCCTGCCGATCCGCACCGATTTCGAGGCCGACCCGATCCGCGGCCTCCTCGGCGCCCCCGTCGGGCTCGGACCGGGTGAACGGGCATGCGTGCAGATCCTCGCCCGACCTGTCACGGGCAGACGCGTGGCCCGCGCCCGCCGCGCCGCGCGCCGGGTGCACCACGGCCGTTCCGGGCAGTTCAGATCGGCCCTCCTCGACGCCCTCACTCCCGGTACGAACGCCACCTGCCGACGGCGCACGCCCGATACGCGGCGCATCAGCCCCGACCCGCAAGTCTCACTTGAATACTCCGCACAGAACAAGGCCATCGTCGGCAAACACCGTGGCCCGCAGTACGAGACGACCATCCGCTACGCCGTGATCAGCGACCTGACGGGCGAGGTCAACGGTGACGGGGACCTCGCCCGTCAGGCGCACCAGACTGCGCGCGGACGGGCGCACGCCCTCGCCGCAGCGTTCGCCGCCTACACCGAGCACAACCACTACACCCGCACCCGGTTGCGCTCGGCCGCCGCCGTGTTGGCCCAGCGGCGTCTGGGTTCCGGTGATCTGTTGTCGGTGCCCGAACTGGCCGCACTCGCCCACCTGCCCGCCGACGCCGACATCCCCGGCATCGAACGCGCCGGAGCCAAAGCCGTCGCCCCGCCACCCGGCGTCGCCGTACCCGGCGCCGGGGTCAAACCACTCGGACACTCCGACACCGGTCACGCCCGCGCCGTGGGTCTGTACGTGCCCGATGCCCGCCACCACGTGCACGTCCTCGGCGCCACCGGCTCGGGCAAATCGACGCTGCTGGGCAACATGATCCTCGACGACATCGAGACCGGCCGCGGCATGGTCCTCATCGATCCGAAGGGCGACCTGGTCACGGACATCCTCAACCGGATCCCTCTCGACGCGGCCGCACGCGTGGTGCTCTTCGACGCCGACTCACGACACCGACCACCGATCCTCAACCCCCTCGAAGGCGGCGAAACCGACCGCGAGGTCGACAACCTCGTATCGGTGTTTCGGCGGGTGTATTCGGCGTTCTGGGGCCCGCGCACCGATGACCTGATGCGCGCCGCCTGTCTGACCCTCCGCGCAGCCGAAGGCGTACCCACCCTGGCCGACCTACCGAAACTACTCGCGAGCGAGGCCTACCGATCCCGTATCACCAGCGGCCTGACCGATCCCGTCCTGACCGGGTTCTGGCAGTGGTACGACGACCTCACCGATTCGTCCCGCTCCCAGGTGATCTCCCCGCTGATGAACAAACTGCGCGCCTTCCTCTTGCGTCCGTTCGTCAAAGAAGCCATCGCCGGCGGCCGGTCCACAGTGGACATGAGTAGCGTTCTTGACGACGGCGGGATCTGCCTGGTGCGTATCCCCAAAGGATCGCTCGGCGAGGAAACCACGCGACTGGTCGGCTCGCTGGTGGTGGCGCGTGCCTGGCAAGCCACCACTGCCCGCGCACACACACCGCAGCGCCTCCGCCCCGATGCCTCACTCGTTGTCGACGAGTGCCACAACTTCCTGAACCTGCCCTACCCGCTGGAAGACATGCTCGCCGAAGCCCGCGGATTTCGCGTCGGCATGACCCTGGCCCACCAACACCTCGGCCAACTTCCCCGCGAGCTCAAAGAGGGCATCTCGACCAACGCACGCAACAAGATCTTCTTCTCCGCCAGCCCCGAAGACGCCCGTGAACTCGCGCGCCACACCGCGCCGCGCCTGAGCGACCACGACCTGTCCCACCTCGGCGTCTATCGCACCGCGACCCGCCTGGTGGTCGGCGGCGAAGAAACCGAACCGTTCACCATGGCCACCACCTCCCTACCCGACCCCGTACCCGGACGCGCACGAGCGATCCGCGCCGCCCTCCGAGCCCAACGCCGTGCCCACAACCCCACCGAACCCGATCCCAGCTCCGACACAGCCGCAGCCCCGTCGAATGCCCCCGCGGCGCCCTCGCAATCGGCGGCGCGCGGGCAACGCCCTCCGGCCCCCGATCCCCGCCGCACCAGGCCGTAAGCCTCACCGCCGCAACCAGTGGTGCGCCATCTGCCGATCGGCCTGGACCCTTCGGGTCATCTGCCCACACCGGTATCCACACTCTGTTGATACGCAAGGGAGCCGCGTCGTGATCACCACGCCCACCCGCCAACACGCGCTACGTACCCCGCGCCCGCAGAGTCGCACCCCGCGGACGGCGGGCTCAATCGAGCATCACGCGATGCTCGCCACGCGGCTGACCGCCCGCGACAAATGGATCCTGGCGATGCTGCACGAGCACCGAGTGCTGACCAGCAGCCACATCCAGGACGCCGCCTTCCCCTCCGGCCGCGCCACCCGACAACGCCTGCGCGAGCTGTACCTGTGGCGCGCGGTCAGCCGATTCCAGCCCTTCCGGCAACGCGGCTCGGCCCCCATGCACTACGTCCTCGGACCCGCCGGAGCCGCCGTTCTGGCCGCCGAACACGGCCTCGAGCCAACCGAACTCGGCTACCGCCACGACCGGGCCATGGCCATCGCCCACAACCAACGCCTCGCCCACACCACGGGCATCAACGACTTCTTCACCTCACTGATCGCCCACACCCGCCACACCCCACCAGGCAGCGGACGGATAGAGCTGACGGCGTGGTGGTCCGAAACCCGGTGCGCCCGCCACTTCGGTGACCTCGTGATCCCCGACGGCTACGGCCGCTGGCACACCCACACCACCAAGCGCGCCAGCGACGTGGAGTTCTTCCTCGAGTTCGACACCGGCACCGAAACACTGACCAAAGTCGCACGCAAACTACTCGGCTACGCCCGCCTGGCCGAATCCACCGGCATCGCGACCCCCGTGCTGCTGTGGCTGCCCACCACACGCCGCGAGGCCGGCGTGCGCACCGCACTCGCCCGCATTCACGCCGAACTCGACCACCCCGCCGCCGTGCCCGTCGCCACCGCCGCTGCCGACCTGCTCGACCCGGTCGCGCCGCACCCCAGCCCCGCCCAAGACGTCTGGCTTCCCCTGACCTCGGCCCACGCCCACCGCTCCGGGCCCCGCTACTCCCTCACCGACCTTCCCGGCGCCTGGCCCTCGCTAGCCCCACCCACCACCGACATCGACACCACCGGCGACGCCGTTGACCCCCAGACGGCCTCGCCCTACCGCCTGCCACCGCCGCGGCCCACACCACCTCCCGCCACACCCAACCGCCAGCCCCGCCACTGAACGCGACAACCGCCACGAAGGGAGCGCATGCCCATGATGGCGACGAAACTCGGCACCAGCGGCGGGGTACTGGTCGTGGCCGTGATCGCCCTCGTCGGCGCCGCAGCGGGTGGAATCGTCGGCGCCCTCGGCAATACCGAGCCCTCTGCAGACGCCGCTGGCTGTCACACCGGCGCCACAGCGGCCCAACAGGTTGCGGGGTTGAGCGGTGAGCAAATGGACCACGCCGCCACCATCGTCGCGGTCGGCCGACAACAGGGCGTACCGCGCCGAGGCTGGGTAGTCGCGATCGCCGCCGCACTCCAGGAATCCCGCCTCCGCAACCTCGACTACGGCGACCGCGACAGCCTCGGCCTCTTCCAACAACGCCCGTCCATGGGTTGGGGAACCCCGCAGCAGATCACCACTCCCAGCTACGCAGCCACCCAGTTCTACACGCATCTCAAAGCCATCCCCGGCTGGCAGGACATGAGCATCACCGACGCCGCGCAAGCCGTCCAACGCTCCGGATTCCCCAACGCCTACGCCCAGCACGAACCCACCGCACGCACCATCGTCGCCGCCTTGACCGACGTTCGCTGTCAGCCTGTCTCCGCGACGACCGGCACCGGCAACTGCGCCACCATCCACGCGCCCACCGCCGCCGCACGTACCGCGATCAACTACGCCTGCGGACAACGCGGCCTTCCCTACGTGTGGGGAGGAAACGGTCCCGACGGCGGCCACTCCGGATTCGATTGCTCCGGCCTGACCAAGGCCGCCTACCGCGCGGCAGGCATCGACCTCCCTCGCACCGCCCACACCCAGTACCACTCGGGCACCCTCGTCCCGGACGGACAACCACTCCACCCCGGAGACCTCGTCCACTACGGCACCCCAGCCCACATTCACCACGTCGGCCTTTACATCGGCAACGGCAAGATGATCCACGCCCCCGACTTCGGCGAGGTCGTCAAGATCAGCAACTACCGTTACCCCGGCGACGAATACGCAGGCGCGACCCGACCGACCAAATAGGACTGATTGGATCTACCGTTCCACGACTGAACACAAACGACGCATGTTCGGGCACGACGCTATCTGACTAGCGTTCCGGGCACTCCGACTCGTCGGTGCTTCACTCCCCAACGTGTGCGGAGTTGAGGGCGAAGCGTTTCGGTGCGAGGCAGGTTTTGACGGCGTAACCCTCAGCAGTCAGTTTCTCGAGGGCGTTGTTGACTGCACCGCCTGAGCGTTGGAGGTCGGTACCGATACGGGCGGGTCCGAAACTTTCGCCAGGGTGGTCCGCGAGGTAGGCCGCGACAAGCGCGCGCAGACCGCCCTTGGCCAGTCGCTGCCGCGGCGCCGTTGACGAGGCAGGCGTGGCCGCGGTGGCGCCGCTCGCCGGGGTAGCGGCGTCGGTCGAACCGGTGACGTCACCACCGACCGGTGTGGATGTCGCGGCCGCAGGAGCGCCGGTGTCCGCGTCGTCGCGTGGGGTGTTGTCACGACCGGACACGTGAGCGGGCGCGTCGCTGGCGCCAGCGGTCGACGTCGCAGAGCTCACCGTGTCACCGGGCACGGGCGGCGCGGCGTGGGTGTTGTCGTCGAGCGTGGATGCCAGGGTCCAGGTGTCGGGATTCTGGGGGCTGTCACCGGGGGTACGCACGGCAGTGCCGTCACGGTCCCAAGCGACGAGGATTCTCGCCGCAGTCGAGCGGCCCACTCCAGCGATCTTGGCCAGGGCGCCGGTGCGGGCACCGGGATTCGCGGCCAAGGCGACGCGGACCTTGTCTTCGGCGGTGAGCGCGGCCGGGTCGGGGTCGGAGTTGGAGACGACCCGAAGGTGCCGCGGGGTGGTTGTGTTGTGGGACATGACGAACTCCCTGAGTAGGTTGTTGGGATTGGGGGTCATGCCCCGGCCGGGGCGTGTGTGCCCGCCGGTGCGCATCCGGCGTTGTGGGCGACACGTGTATGGACGCTCGATACGGGCGTTGATGTCAAGAACGCTGTCACCAACGAACGTGTGTCTCGTGTGGACATATGCGACACGGTGGGGTTTGTGGTGGGTGCGGGCGCGTCACCGGCGCAAGCGGTAGGGGTTGCGGCGTTCCCTGGCATCGCTGCACGGGCAGGCATGGTGCGGCGTGGTCCCGCCCGGCAGCGGGCGGGACTCGGTGTCCCCCATGCGTTCGATGGTGCGGCGCAGAATGTAGGCGGCCACGACCACCGGGGTCCAAGGGCCGGGTAGCAGTACGGCCACCACAGCCCAGGTAAGACGCCGACTTCGGTCGGATGATGCTGGTCCGGCGTCGTGGTGGCAGGCGCGGGGTCGCATGGCGGTTAGCCGTTGAGCACGGTCGTCGCGCGGATAAGGAGGCGTTCGGCGAGGTCGGCGAGTTCGTGGGAGCAGTTCACCGACCAGTGCCCGGGTGGGGTGGTCTGGTCGTGCCAGGTGCTCGGATCTTCCGAGACGAGGTGAGTCCCGGTCAGATGCTCGGAGAGGACCTCGGCGGTCGCGCTCGATTGGGCGCGGTAGGTGTCGCGATCGATGCGTACTCGGATGCGATGGTCGCCGCTGCGCACGATACGGATGTAGGTGTAGCGCTGCCGCGTACCGGTGGTGTTGTCGTCGAGGGTGATGTAGACGGGCGCGGGTGGGTCGATCATGGCTGCGGGTCCTTTCCGGTGTGACTGTCGGGCGGCGCAGCCGGTGGGGATAGGGACCGCACACGCGCTGCCGCGGCTACGCGGTCGTCGCATGCGGGGCTAGTGGGCGGCGCGCAGGGCTGCGGTGGCGGCGCGGCCGATCGCGCGGGCGGTGGTGGTCGGGTCGGTGAGGGTGTGCACGGTCGCGCCGCGCATGGGCTCGTTGCCGCCCGTGTGGGGTTCGAGCCACAGCACGCCGCATCCGCTGGCGCGGAGACGGTCGAGGTCGCGCTGGGCGGGAGCTTTGGTGGCTGTTTCGAAGCGCCCATCGGAGATGATCACCAGCAGACGCGCAGCGTCGGGTCGGCCCAGGTTAAGGGCACCGTCGAGGGCGCTGATCGCGGTGTCGATCTGGTGGGCCCGGTCGCCGGTGCCGAACTCGGTGACGTGTGGCGGTGTGGTGCCGGGGTGGGTGACCGGGCGGACGGTGTGTCCGAAGATCACGGCCGCGCTGGTGGCTGCGACGGTGGTGTGGCGGGTGGCTTCGGCCAGAATCCATGCGGCCGACGCGGTGGGCTCGGCGAAGGAGGCCATGGACCCGGACACGTCGCATGCGATCCCGATACGCAGCGGCGGGGCGGGCACGGTAGTACGGGTTGTGCGGGTGAACGGTTCGGCGGTGGGGATGGCACCGGCCGCACGTTGAGCATCGGCGGCCATGGCCCCGCGCATGCTCAGTCGTCCCGGGGGCGCGGCCGAGCGGGTTTTGGTGGGAGTGCGTTCGCAGGTCCCGGCCGTGGTCAGGGCGCGGGCCAGCTGTCGCGCGGCGTTCAGTTCACCCTGGGTTGGCGTGCGGGTGCCACGTAGCGGGGCACCCCGGCGCCGCGCGGAACGCCCTCCATTGAATACGGCGCGGGCGCTGGACCGGGCCCGCTCACGGGCCTCGTCGTCGGCCGCGCGGGCCTCGAGCTTGCGGGTGACCGGATCACTCGGCGCGGGTGCGGTGGCCACGGCGCGGCGCACCGCCTGGGTTGTCGCGGCCACAGCTTCCGTCAGCGGCGACGGGGACGCGCCACTGGGCTGGGCGCCGCTCTCGGCCGACCCGGGCGTGGGGGTGGATGTGCCGGGGGTGGGCGGTTGTTGGTGGGGGTCGGTGCCCATTGCTACGCACCAGCGTCGGCCGAGTTCGATCATGGCCTCGGCGTCGTCGTCGGCCGTGGTGTGGGCCTGCTGCCAGATCTCACGCAGGGCCTCGCGGGTGGTACTGCCGAGAAGGCTGTCGATCACGGTGGCCACCGGGGCGGTTTCGGCGGTGGTGAGCACGCCACCATCGACTCGGGCCAGCAGCAGCGCCGCGCAGCGTGCGGCGTCGTCGGCGGTCATGGCCGGACCTTGTCCTGCGGTGGCGTCGGTGTCGGCGAGGATGAGGTTGGTGGCACTGGCCCGCAGCCAGTACCGGTCGGCCGGGCGTCTGCGCAGGTGGGCGGCCTCGATGCGGGACTCCTCCAGCAGCTCGGCCGCTGCCCGCGCTCCGGGTGGTGCGGTCGTGGGGGCGCGCCATTGGGAATGTTTGGCGTGCGCGCACTCGTGGGTGAGCAGTCCCCACGCGACTCCGTAGCGTTTGCGGTCACCGACGCGGTGCGGGGCAACGGTGGCGGGGTCGACGTGGGAGTCGATGTGCGAGCCGTCGACTTCGATCGTCGCCACGTCCGGAACGAAGCAGGCGGGGGCGCCGCGTCCGGCCCCGGGCGCCACGGTCACGACGAGGTCGTCGCGGTCGGCGATCGCGGGCACCTCGTCGCCGAACGCGGCCGACAAGGTCAACCATCCCGGCGTGGTGGGGAACACGGCAGTCGGTGGCGCGGTGGGCGCGGCGATGTGGGTACTCATGACGGGCGTGCCCCTTTCTGCGAGGTACAGCGGGTGGGGTCAGAACTGCGGTCCCAGTGACAGCGGGGCCACATCGGTGCCGAAGACGTTGCGCACGGTCTCGGCGACCACGTCGCGGTCGGCTTCCGGTGCGATGCCGACCAGGTTTCCGGCAGCGGCGGCGGTGCCCAGTACCTCGGCGATCCGGTTGAACGCGATCAGTTCCCGCAGTTGCGGCGCCCACCCGATCTCGCCCTTCTCGAGCCGCGCGGCCAGGTTCCGCGCGACCCGAACCGCTTTGCTGTCGATCTTCAGTTGCGCGGCGAGGTCGTAGTCGGTGGAAACGTGGATCTGGGCGGCGAACCGGGACGACAGGGCGTCGGTGAGGACGGCCCCGTGCACGCCGGGGTTGTGTCCGGCCACGACGTAGAAACCGGGCTCAGCGTCGATCACTTCGTTCTTGTGCGTTTTCAGGATGATTTGGCGCCGCCCGTCCATGGCGGGATAGACCACGGCCAACACGGTGGGCGGGATCAACGTGGCATCGTCGATGAACAATGCGCGCCCTTCGCGCATGGCCGTGACCAACGGGCCGTAGGCGAATTCGTAGCGCCCGTCGGGGGTTTGGGTGTAGGAGCCGACGAAATCGTCGGTCACGGTGTCGCTGTCGCCGGGCACCGTGATCAGGTCGTCGAACGCGGCTTCCACGACCGACGTTTTCCCGGTTCCGGGCGGTCCGTACATCAACGCGGGCACGCCTGCCTCGCGTAGCCGTCGCAACGCGGTCACATCCGACAGGCCCGACAGTTTGCGCGGGTGGTACATCTGCCCGTTCGGTCGCCGAACGGGGCCGGTCACGATCGCGGACCCGGCGGCACCCGTGGGCTGGGGGCGGGCAGCCGCTGCGGCGGTTTGCCGCGTAGTGGCTGCGGCGCCCGCCGCGTCGCCGGTGGTGTCGGTGGCCTGGTAGGTCACGGGGTTGGTGCCGACTTGTTGGGCTTGGCCGCGTGTGGCCAGGGTGGCCAGCGCGTTACCCACGGCCCCGGATGACCGGCCCAATGCGGCAGCGATCCGGCCGGGGGTCAGTGCGGCGCCCGGGTCTTGGGCCAGGTGCTGGGCGACCATGCAGCGTAGTTCGCCGTTGCGTAAGCGGGCGGCCGTACCCGCGCCAGCGGGCGCGGCGCCCGATCCGGTCGGTGCCGTGGTCGTCGTGGTGGGCGTGGTCATGGCGGTGGTGTCCTTTCAAGTGGCGGGGCGGTGTGGTCCAGCGGTGACGGAAACGGGCGCGGGACGCGGGACGGCTAGTCGGCGGTAAGTTCGGTGGTGAGCGCTTCCACGGCGTGGTGTTCGCTGGTGGCGTGGTAGTGGGCGCCGTCGGCGGTCACCACGCGCCAGTGATCACCGCGCACCCGGTCGGCCGGGTAATACGTTCCGACCAATCGACCGTCGGGCCGCGTCACCGCCCCGTACAACAGTTGTTGCGCATCGGCCGGATCGATCATCACGGCGGTGACGGTGCACCCGTGGGCGGTGAATCGGCGCGTCACGATGTCCGGCAGCGGGGCCGGGTCGGCGGCGGGGTCCACGCGGCGCAACGCGTGCGGGTCCCGGGCGGGGGTGTGGTTCATGGCGTGGGGCCCCTTTCGGTCGGTGGCTGGGTGGGTCAGTGGTCCGCGGCGTCGAATTCGGTGGCGTACTGGTGGGCGGCGGCCGCTGCACCGGCCGCGTCGGCGCTGGCGTGTTGTTCGGTCCACCCGCAGTAACACAACGCGGTGGCGGTGCCGTCGGCGTGGGTGGTGATGTCGGCATAACACATAGCGTTCCCCGTTCGCGGTTTCGGATGATGGTTAAACCGTGCGGCCGAACAATTCTGCGCGGCTTCCGGCTTTCCCGGTGACACAACAAACATAACCCGAAACCGTGCGCCCCGCAACAGTTTTCCGGGGTCAATTTCAAATAATTTCGTTCACGTTTACTGATTGCAACATTAAACATTACACTAATGCAGATTCGATCACCGACGGCCATTTTCCACCACACCGAACAACGAAAGGGTGACAATAGAAATACCCAAATAAATAGAGAATGAGAAATGAGCCAGGAGGAGAAAGATTGAACGGTGAGACAGGGGCAACGCGCTTGGACTCCCCGACGACCCCCACCTCGACCTGCCTCGCGTTCCTGCTCGGCCTGATGTGCTGACCTGCTTGTTCCCAAGCGAGTCGGGGACACCGCTGGAACCCCCGGGAAGCGCCCTGAGCTGTGACGATAGTGGCCGTGAGGGGTTCCGCTTTAGACGGATTGCGCGGCGGCGGGTGCAGTGGCAGGTGCAAAGGCGCGTGCAGCGGCGCAAGTTTCGTCCACGGTGTCGGTGAAGTGTGCTGCCCGACGCACGCGACGGCGGGTTCAGACACGGCGCGGGGCCGGTCGCACCTGGTTGAGATGGTGCAGCATGTCTCGGACAGCATGCGCGAGGACGAGGTCGGAATGATGTGGTCACAGTTTTCGCAAATAGCCAGACCCGCCTGCGACTGTCGTTGTCGACGCCATCCGATGCGAGGCGATGTGTCGTGACGCTAGCATCGGCCGCCGACCGGGCGCGATGGTTCACACGAGTCTCTTTGTGGCGATATCGAGCGACGACGTCGGTGTCGATTCCGACGACTCGAAATTCCGTACGCCGCCGTGGCGATCGGGTCATGGAATGGCCGTCAGGAATGGCGATCGGCGGTCGTTTCGCGGGTGGGGATTCCCGTGTGCTGTTGCTGGAGACGGTGGGCCAGTTCGATGGTGTCTGCAGTGGGGGTGGTGTCGAGGTCGGCCAGGTGGGTGCGGAGCAGGGTGAGGGTGCCGGCGATCGCCGTGTGGCGTCCGAGGGTGTGTTGCAGGCGCATGATGTCGCGGTACAGAAGTTCGTTGTGCGGATCGAAACTTCGGGCGGTTTCCAGAAGGTCCAATGTGGATGATGGGTCGTCAGCAACGCGGGCACGGGCCAGTGCTGCCACGGCGTCGAGGGCGTCGCGGCGGGTGGCTTCGCGGACGGGGACGAGCCATTCGGCGTCCAGCCCGTCGGCCAGGGTTCCGGTGTAGCCGGTCACGATCGCTTCGGTCGCGGCGGTGCGTTCGTCGGGGGTGGCGGCGTAGCGGCGGCGGGCAACGGCGGCGGCGAAGTCCCGGTAGTCGACGGTAACCAAGGCGAAGTTGAGACGGTAGTGGCCGCGTTCGGCCAGGATCAGGTTGGTTGCGGTAGCGCCGGTGGCCTCGGACAGGACTCGGCGGAGCCGGGCCAGGACGGTGCGGATCGCACTGGCCGGGTTGCGGGGCGGGGTCTCGGGCCAGAGGGCATCGACGAGACGGTCGCGCGAGACTCCGTCGGGATGCACCGCAAGATAGGTCAGGACTTCCAACGGCCGTGCGCTCAACCGGCCGGTGAGGTCCTCCTCCGCACCCTCGGGGTGGGATCGCCAGTGCAGGGCGGGACTCCCCAGCACCGTGAACCGCAGCGGCGTCGCATCCGGCCCGGCGGGCCCGTCCCGGCTCGTGGCGGGCGGGCACGGTGCGTCGGGGTGGTCGGGTTCGGGGTGCGGCGGCGGGGCTGGTGAGGTGGGGTGCGCGGTGATTTCCAACTCGCCGCGGCCCTCCTCTGCCGACGCAGTCTTGGTGAGATGCGGCGAGATCTCGTCTTCGGCTTCTGCGGTCCGGTCGCTTCCTTGAGGCGGGTGGGTTCGGGCGAGGAACGTGAGGAGGTCACGGGCGTCGGCGGGCGGCAGGCGCAGGGCGCGGGTGCCGCGCAAGGGCTGGCCGAGGCCGGGGCCGGTGGCTGAGATGGTGCCGTTCGGTGTGACGTAGGCGGTCACCCCGGGCCGCCATGGGCCGAGCAGGAGCGCCGTGACCCCGCGGGAGGCGTGGTTGTCCAGGAGGTGTTGGAGCCGTGCCTGGGCGGCGGTCTGAACTGGTGGCGAGGCAACCAGAACGGTCGGCCTCCGGTCGTGGCCGGTGGCTGATTCCAGCGTGGACAACGCGGTGTCGAGATCGGCTACGACCGTGAGCGGTTCGGGAACATCCTCGGGCGAGGTGGTGGTGCCGAGCAAACGGGTCAGGTCGCCGTCCGGTATCAGGACCGTCGGCGCGGGTGGGCTGCCTGTCGGCGGGGCCAGGAGGGTGAGCAGCAGCGCGCGGAGTGCGGAGTCGCCACCGGGTCCGACCATGCCCAGTCCGTGGGTGCGGGCCAGGTCCAGCGCGATTCGGGTACTGGTGACCCTCTCCCCTACTGGGCCGGCGATGGATACGTCCACCGGGAGCGCGGGGGCTGCGGCTGCGGTGGTGTCGTCGGTGACCACGTGGCGTCCGGGCACCGCCAGTACTCGCGCAGGGTGGGGATTTGCCGGGTTCGAGTTCGAGGGGGCGGGGGTCTGGCCGTCGACAACAGCCGTGTCGCTGGTGTCGGTGTCGTCGGGGACGAGTTCGAGTACGGGTGGGGGGTCGTCGTGCTGGGCGTGTAGATGGGACAGGCGCAGCTGATAGACCACCGGAGCTTGTGGTGGGTCGTCGCCGCGCTCGAGGCTGCCGGGACGGTAGCGGGCGTGGTGGCGGCGTCGCGCGCGCAGCAGCAGGGCGCTGACCGCCGCCGCCAGGCCCAGCCCGACGAATGCTTCGCCGCCCCATGTGACGACGCCGGCGGAGGGATCATCCTCCTCCGTTGTGTCGGCTGCCCCGTCCGGCGTGGGTGTGGGTGTGGCAGTCGCGGACGGTGGTGGTGTGGTGGGCGGTGTGGGCTGCGTCGGTGGGGCAGCAGCGTCGGTCGTGGTGTCGCGTGTCGGGGTGGTGTGGTCGGCAGGTAGGCGCAGGAGGTCTCCGGGGTGGATGAGGTTCGGGTCGGTCAAGACGCGCGGTCCGCGCTGGGTGCTGCCGCGGTTGAGCGCCCAGATTTCGGGCCAGCGGTCGCCGTCGCCGAGGCGTCGCTGGGCGATCCGCCACAGCGAGTCGTGTACGCCCTCGGACGGGGGCCGCACCCGCTCCAGTCCATCGGTGCGTGTGTCGGCCGGTGTGTGGAAGGGCTGGTTTGTCGTGGGCGGTGCGGTGGCTGCGGGCGTACTCGGCCCAACTGTCGCGGCAGGTAGGCCCGGGCTGGCCGGCATGGCCAGGGCGGAGCGCCCGAGAACGGTCACCAACAGGGCTCCCACGAGGACTCCGGCCACGCGCCGCAGCGGTCCGCGTGGCGGCCGACGGGAGCCGCGTGCAGCGTCACGGGCGCACACGGCGACGTCGACGGCGAACACCGCCCAGATCACCCAGGCCGCGCAGGCCAGCGCATCGAGCAGGAAGGCGGTCGACATCGGCGTCGTCACCACGGCGCGTAGTTCGCTGAGGCTGGGCACGTGGTCCGGCAGGGGCCAGCCGACCCCGCCGATCAGCATTCCGGGTACCCCTGCCAGCAGTCCGAGCAGCACGACCCCGGCGAGCACTGCCGACCCGACGCGGCTGAGTAGCCCGGCCCGGTGCGGGGGACGGAGTGGTCGGCTCATCCGGTGCTCGCAGCGGGTGGGGATGCCGCGTACGTGTCGTCACTGCCGCCGCTGTCGGGGCTGTCCGGTTCGGCGGTCTGTGGTGTGGATGCGGCTTCGGTGTGGGAAGGGCGTGGCCGTGAGCGGCGGGTGCGGGCGTTATCGGTGGCGGGACGTTTGCGGGGCCGTCCGCGTGGTTTGGCGGCCTTTTCTTTCCACCGCGTCAGGTCTGCGGCCGGGACGTCGGTGACCTGGGCCAGCTCGGCAATGTCGATGACGTCGGCGGCACTGGCGACCGCGGTGGACAGTTCGCGCTCCAGGTCGGCGAGCTGACCGGACACCGTGCTGTGCCGCCGTGCCAGTTCGCCGATAGTGGTGGCCGCCTCGGCGCGGCGGGCCGTGCGGGCGGCATCCACTTCGTCGAGTCGGCGAGTGATCTCGTCGTGTGAATTCACCATGGCAGGTGTTCCTTCCTCACATCGGTCGCGCGGGGGTTCTCAGGGTTCGATGCCGCGGACTCCTCGGTGGGGCTGGGCCGAGGCGTGCGCGCGGGTGTGGATGTCGTCGATGCCGGCCAGCGACAGCAGTTGCGGCTGGTAGGTGGCCGACACGGCCACGGTGACGATTCGCCCGCTGGTGGTGACGGTGCCGGTGGCGCCGACGCTGGCCAGGTAGCGCTGGGCCAGCAGCCGCGCACGGGCCGGGTCGATCTGCACCTCGCCGGTCGCGCGGTAGGTGGCCAGGTCGAGGGCTTGCGCTCCGGCGCGGGCGGCGGATTCGGCGTGCCCGTTCGCGCGGACGGTGGCCGCCAGCGCGAGTCCGCCATCCAGGCTCAACCCGATGAGGGCGAGCAGTCCGATGCAGGCGGCGAGGACGAAGGCGGTGACTTGACCCGCCTCCTCGCGCCACCACCGCGGCCACCCGTCGCGGGGCTCGGCCGCGCTCATGGCCGGGCCCCGGACGGTTGGGAGCGGTGAACGTCGACGACCTCGGAAGCGGTGGAGGACAACGTGCGCTCGCCCGGCGTGCCGAGCAGGAGCGCTTGCCCGAGGTCCACGGTGCAGCTCACGCGCACGGTGACCGTCTGGCCCGGAGCCGGCCGGCCGGACAGACGCGTGCTGGGGTTGCGGCACACGAGTCCGGCGCGAGCCAGCGCGGCCGTGGCGGTCTGGCTGGCTGCGGTGGCGGCGGCGGGAGTGGTGCGGTGCAAGGTAGCGGCGCGGGCGGCTTGGTGGGCTACGTCGTCGATGCGCAGACGTGCCTCGACTCCGCGATGCACGAGCACGGCGACAAACACCAGGAGCAGCACCAGGAGAGGTGCGATCAGTACGGCTTCGGTGGTGGCCGATCCGCGCTCGGCGGCCCACCAGGCACGCCACCGGACACGGCGTCTGGACCGGGTGATGACGGGAGTCATGAGAGTCCTCCCCGAGTACTGCTGGAGGGCCAGGTGTGAGGTGGGTGTTCCCAGACGAATGCGCCGGCGCTGGTGAGATCGCGGGCGGCAGTGATCGAGGCGAACACCGCCGGTGGCAGCTCCGCGGCCGCCGAACAGGCGAGTGCGAGCTCCTCGGTGCGCGGCAGCGTGTCCGTGGTGGCTGCGGCGCGTGTGGCGAGGTCCGCGTGGCGTAGCTTGGCCTCCCATGCCCGCACCAGGCTCGCGCAGGCGTGGGCGTGGCAGGAGACGTCGTCGAGGGCGGCGTCGGCGGCAGTCACCGCCCGGCGGGCGGCGGCAATCTCGGCCGGCTCCTGTTCGTGGAGGCCGGCGAGTTCGTCCAGCAGGGCACGGGCGGGGGCCGTGCGGTGCAGGAACGTGAGGACGTGCCATGCCACGCGATGCAGCTGGACGGGCATGGCCGGGTCGAGCCAGGGGCGTGCCGGGCTGGCGTGCACCTCAGCGACCGCCTGCATGAGGCTGCGCACGGTGCGCTGCTGTGCCTTGTCGCTGGTGAGCGCGCGACTGCGCAGGAACATCCCGGCCGCACGGCCTTCAGCAGTGGCCGCGACGTGGATCAGGGGGCGGCAGGCGCGGCGGCGACCGACCAGCACGGCCGTCACGGCCATCAAAATCCCGGCGGCGCAGGCGGAGGCGCCGACGAACCCGGTCCCGGCGCCCGCCAGGATCGCCACCGCAGCCAGCGCAACACCGGCGAGTCCACACAGCACAGTGGCTGGGTGCAGCGCCGCACGTAGGCGCGCGGCGCGCCAGTCCCGCGGAGTGAGGTCGGGATTGATCAGCACGCAATCGGGGCCGTCGGCGAACCGGGCCGTCTGCACCGGACTGGGCGTAGGGGTGGCGTCGGTGCTGTGCATCAGCGTCTCCTGGGGCATGGCACGGATTCACCGCCCTGACCACGGTTTCGCCGTGGAGGTGTCGGGCACGAACCTCTCCCGCGGGCCGGATGCCTCCGCCGTGACGGCCAGGTGCAGGCCGGGCAGGACCGGGGTGGCGTGGCCGCTCACGCGCGCCGACGCCCCGCGCGGACCGCGGGATACCGTCAGCTCGGCCTCGCGCAGGGGCCCTGGGGCCAGGGCGGTGAGCACGTGGCTGCCGGCGTCCTGTCCGGCGGCGATGGTCCCGCGGTGGGTGCGGGCGGCGGCCAGGGCTTGGGACGCTGCGGCTTGGGCGACGTGGGTGGCGTGCGACCACAGGGCAAACTGGATGATCAGCAGGAGCGTCAGCAGCAACAGCGGTGTCGCGAGCACCAGCTCCACAGTGACCTCGCCCCGGTCACCGCGCGCCGCCGCGCGCACCCGCATCACCGGCCCGGCGGCGCGTGTTCGGTGTCGGCCTGCGGCGGTCATGTCAGCCGAGGTCGATCGAGTTGGCCTTCTGGGTCAGTTTGGCCACGATGATGCCGATGATGGCGATCGCCGCGATGGCCATCAGAGCGGTCACGATCACCGTGGTCGTGATCTCGCCACGCTCGGGATCGCTGCGCAGCACCGCCGCGCGGCTCCACATCAGGGCCCACACGACGCGGATCTGACTCTTCATGATGTGACCTTCCTTCCTTGACATGTCGACGGATTCACGAATCCGAGCGCGCATCCCTAAAGTCCATTGAGGACACTCAGGACGGCCGGGTAGGCGATGAACCCGAGGAATCCGACGAACAACAGCGTCACCGGCAGGGCCATGCGTTCAGTGGCGGCTTGAGCCTCGCGCTCGGCGTCGGTGATCTGGTGGGTGCGGAGGGCGCGAGCCTTAGCCGCCAGTGAGGTACGTACGCGGGCGCCTTCGGTACCGGCCAGGGAGATGGCAGCGGCCAGTTCGGACAGTTCGGTGATCTCGAGTTCCTCGCCAAGGCGGCGCAGGCTCTCCCACGGGGTCGTACGAGTCAGGTGCGCGGCGCCGAGGGATCGGCGGATCGCGGTGAAGGCGGGTCCGGTACCGACGTCGGCAGCATCGGCGAGGGCGGCTTCGATGCCGGCTCCGCCGGCCAGAGTGATCCACACCAGGTCCAGGTATGCCGACAGGGCGTCCCGGAACTCGCGGCGCAGCCGTCTGGCCCGGCCACGCACGTGCAGATCGGGCACGAGGAAGCCGGCAGCCGCGCCGGCGAGACCGGCCAGCACCGGGACCTCGACCGCGATCGGCGCGCCGGTGAGAGCCAGCAACACGGCGGCCAGTCCGGGTGTGAGCAACGCTGCCGCGGCCAGCAGTACCTGGGTGGCCAGGTGAGTCGCGGGGCCGCGGCCGGTGATGCGCAGCTCGGCGGCGATGCCCGCCCCGGGGAGTCCGAACCGGCGCAGTACGGGCGTGACGTGGCGGCCCCAACGCGCGACCCACGGGGCTTCGGCCGCGTCGGTCAGCGGTGGGGCGCTGTCGGGGCGCGCCAGCGGTGCCCATTGGTCGCTCAGGCGCGGGCGGGCCGGGGCGGCCCACACCAGCAGCAGCCACAGGCCCAGCCCGGTGCCGCCGCCGAACACCAGCGCCGGCATCACGGCCGCTCACCTCCGGCCACGGCGGTGGTGGGCGGCTCCAGGTCGATAAGGCGCGCCGTGCGCCGGCCGCCGCCGATGCGGGCCAGCCAGGCAAAGCCCGCAGCGAAGCTCGCACCGATCACGGCGAGCACGAGTTGTCCGGCCGGGGTGTTGTAGACGTCGAGGTAGGCGCGGTTGAACACCACGACGCCAGCAGCGAACGCACCGGTGGTGGCCACAATGACCCGTACCGAGGTTCGGGTGCGGGCGCGCCCGGTCTCCACGCGCATCCGCATCGCCGCCTGCTCGCGCGCAGTGGTGGCCAGCGAGCCGAGCAGTTCGGTCAAGTGCCGTGCCTGGTGCTCGGCGGCCAGCACCAGCGCGGCCAGCACCAGGTCCGCGGTCGGGTCGTCGAGTTCACGCGCGAGGCGCCGCAGGGCCGGCGCGAGGCGAACCCCGCTTTCCAGTCGCGCGGCCAGGGCAGTGATCTCGGGACGGATCGCCTGCGGGGCGATCGGGGCCGTGGCGAGGATCGCCTGTTCGAGGCCGGCGGCTGCCGAGAGCACATCGCGCAGCATCTCTGCCCACGCGGCGATCGCCTCGATGCGAGCAAGCCGGCGGGCGTGAGCGCGATCGGGGCCGAGCAAGCGGGGCAGGAACCACACCGCAGCCGCGGCCAATACCCCGCCGACGATCCATCCCGTCCCGACCGCGGAGAGGACGCCGATCGCGGCGACCAGGGCCACGCGTATCCCCGCGCCCGGCCGCCCCGCCGCAGCGCGCACTCGACGCACCCATCCCCCGTCGTGGCGCGGTCGAATCACCGTCGTGGGGCGTAGTGCGGTGATGATCAGTCCGATGCCGCCGGCCACACCCAGGCCCACCCCGGCGGCGATGAGGACGCTCGCCGCGGTGGTCATGGCCGCCGCTCCTGGCCGGCTCGGGTGCACCGATCGGGCGTGTAGCCGACGGCGACGAGGTCGTCGAGGGTGTCGGTGCGCAGGGCGCCGGGCAGGAGGACGGCGCGCCGATCGGGACCGCGGCGGGCAACTTCGTTGGAGATCACCGCCCCGGCCTCGGCATCGACGACCTCACGGATGGACGCGATCACGCGGATGGTGCGGTCGCAGGCACGGTCGAGATGCACCACGAAATGCACGGCACTGGCCACCAATAGGGCGGTGGCCTCCAGCGACAACCGCTCCGGGCCTTGCGCGGCGTAGGAGGCCAGGCGCGTGAACGCGATCTTCGAGCTAGAGGCGTGCAGCGTGGCCATCGACCCGTCGTTGCCCTGGCTCATGGCGTTGCACATCGGGATGACTTCGGCGCCGCGGATCTCGCCGACGATGACCCGGTCCGGGGACATGCGCAGTCCCCAGCGCACGAGCTCGGCCTGATCGATCGCACCCTCGCCTTCGACGTTGGGCTGGCGTGCCTGCAACGCGGTCACGTCAGCGTGCAGGGACGGGTCGAGGTCCAAACCGAGTTCGAAGGCGTCTTCGATCGTGACGATCCGCTCGAACGGGTCCATCTCCGAGGCCAGAGCACGCAGCAGCGTGGTCTTGCCTGCCCCGGTGCCGCCGGTGATCAGAACGTTCTTGCGCGCTCGCACCAGGGCACGCAAAAACTGTTCCAGTTCCCCGTCGAGGGTGCCTCCCCGGCGCAGCTGGGCGAGGGTGGTCGTGCGATAGCCGTGCCGGCGGATCGTGCATGCGGTGACCCCGCTGGCGGTCAGACCCAGCACTGCGAACAGCCGCTCGCCGCCGGGCAGTTGTAGGTTCAATGCTGGCGAGCCGCGGTCGAACCGGCGTTCCTCCGACGAGGCCCGCGCGGCCAGTGTGCGGATCAGGTCGGTGAGTTCGTCGTTGGACTCGGCCACGGGTGCAGCTGGCGCGCGGCGCCCGTCGGCGTAGTGCACGACCACCCGATCGAAGCGGTTGACCACGATGGTCTCGACCGATGGGTCGTCCAGCAGTGGTTGCAGTCGGCCCAGTCCGAACACCTCGTCCAACACCTGCTCGACAACGACGCTTTCGGTGGCCGAGTCGAGCAATGCGCGCCCGGCGAGGAGTTCGGCTTCGCTATGGGCCGCCAGGGCGGTTTCGACGATCTCGCGGCCGATGTGGCGGCGCCGCGAGTTCGGGAGCATCGGCCCGCCGCCGGCGGTGGCGCCCTCGCCAGCGGCCTCGACGCGGTCGGGCATCTCGGTGGCCAACGCCTCGCGTAAGCGCGCACGCAACCGGTGACGCGGCTCGCCAGGCTCCCCGGCCGGCGCAGCGGTGGTGTGGTGGATGAAGGTCATGACAGGGGCTCCTGTCCGGCCGAGGTGGAGTGCTGGACGTCGCGACGGACCTGCTCTCCCGCCGATGGCGGCGATGGCGGCGACGCCGGCGCTGAGGGCGAGGGC
Source organism: Prauserella sediminis (assembly GCF_014195435.1). Lineage (NCBI taxonomy): Bacteria > Bacillati > Actinomycetota > Actinomycetes > Pseudonocardiales > Pseudonocardiaceae > Prauserella > Prauserella sediminis. The sequence goes on from NZ_JACIBS010000013.1 coordinate 38,866, forward strand.
GGGCCGGGCAGGCTCGGGCCAGCAGTCCGCACCTGTTGCGGCGGCACTCCGGGCACGGCCGCAGGCAGGCCGCCGTCTGGCGTCGGTCGTGGCGTAGCGCTCGGGGCGGTGAGGGCGCGGGCTAGCGCGGCGATGCGGCGAGCCAAACCACGGCGACGCTGCGCAGGCGGCGTGATCCTGGTGAGGGCGGCGGCGCCGGTCGGGTCATGGGGCAGACGCCCGATCGTGGGAATGCCGAGGGCGCGTTCAACGTCCCGGGTGGAATGGCCGGTGCCGGTGAGTAGCAGGCAGGGCCGCGGGGTCCACGCGGCCAGCTCGCCAAGGCGGGCGGCGGTGTGCGCCAACTCGTCCGGGCGGGTGCCACTGACCAGGAGCAGAACATCGGCCTGGCGAGCGATCGCCTCGGCGGGTGTGGCCGGGCCGAGTCGTCCGCAGTCCGCGAGCAGCACCACGCCGGGGTTGGCCGCCGCACCACGGAGAAGTGAACGGCCCGGTCCGCTGGCCAGAATGGTCAGCGCCGCGTGGGCCTGAGCGGCAGCCGGTGGGGCGGGCAGGACATGGCTGCCTCCCACCACGAGGTGGGTGTGGTCCCACACGGCCGCAGGCTCGCGGGTGCGACGGGTGGCGGCGGCGAAGCTGGCCAAGCCCGGCGTGGCGGGTAGGCCATAGCGGACAGCCAGATCCCCACCGGAGGGATCGAGTTCGGCCACCAGACGGCGGGTGTGCTGCGCCTCAGGCCACAGCGCTGCCAGGGCGGTGGTCACAGTGGTCACGCCTGGTGCGCCTTTGACCGAGCCCACGGCGATGAGCATCAGCGATCACCCCCGCCCGACTGCAGGACCAGGGCGATCCGCCCGGCCGGAACTTGCGCAAGCTGCCCGGCCTGTTCGGCCGACATTTCGAGCGAGACGACCGTGGTCTGGTCCGTCTCGGCCGGGGCCAGGCTGAGTACGGTGGCAGACCACGCAGCCCCGGGCTCGGGCCCTTCGGTGACAGCAGGACCACCTTCTGACGTGGTGACCAGCACGCGCACCGGGTGGCCTGCGGCGAGTTCCGGTGGGTATCGGCCGGGCGCGAGGGCGACGGCGACCACCGAACGGCCCTCGCCCGGCAGGGCGGTCGGGCCGACGACCTCGCCATTGAGCAGAGCGCCCGCCGGCAGGTTCGTGGCCAACGGCCGTCCCACGAGGCTGTGGGCGCGATCGGCGGGAATCAGATCGAGGTCGGCGTCGGTGGACACCTCGACAGTGCGCAGGTCGGCGCGCGTCAGTACCTGCCCGACGGTGACCGGGTGGGCCAGCGCTACCACCGGTGTGCGCGCTGCGGCGGCGGTGCTCCACCACAGCGCGCCGGCCACACAGGCCACGACCAACAGCGCCCCGGTCACCAGGTGCGGAATGCGCCGACCCGGCGCGGACCTAGACCGGTAACTGGCTGTGCCGGACGGATCGGCCCAGGCTCCGGCCTGCGCCGCGTGTTCCCCGTGCGTGGGGGTCGTCGTGCTGGTCATCGCGGGTTCTCCAGGCATAGCTCGTCCGCACCGCGTATGCCGGTGCTGGTCAGCCGCGGCAACGCAGTCAGCAAAGGGACAGATTGTGCGAAGTTGTCGACGAATTCGGGTGGCGGTTTATCCGGTGCCGAGTGCTTGGGCTTCGGCGACGCGGAACGAGGTCTCGTCGTCGGTGGTCATGTTCGGAAAGCGGCCTTGCTCGCCGGCGCCCGACCAGGTGATCTGCCACGACACGGTGGCCGTGACCGGAAACCGTGCTTCAGCGGCACCGGCCGAGGAACGTTGGTAGGTGTGGCCGCAATCCGGCGACGCGCTGTCCGGATTGCCCTCCGGTGGGAATTCGGTTCCGGGGTCACGGCAGGTGAGGGTGGTGCCATCTCCCATTGACCACGACACCGATGTCGGCCGGGCGGTAGCGGTGACCGATACGCCTGGGACGGAGGCTGTGGCGGTATGCGGGCGCCACAGCCTGCTGTCGATCCACAGCCAGGTGGGCACTCGCACCAGCTGGGTACCGGCCGGGTTCGAGCCGATCGTCGGATTGGGCAGGCGTAGCTGTGAGCGGGCTTGGCGGGCCAGATTCTGTGGTGACGGTGCCGGCGGCTCCGCGTCGGCCGGAGCCTGGTTCGCCGGGATCCATACCGGCGCCCGGTACAGGCTGTCGCGAGTGCCCTCGCTGCTGCACCGGTAGACATACCAGCCACCGCCCCTGTCCCCGTCCTGCGCCAACACCACGTCCCGGCCGCGAGATCCTGCTTCGGCGACGGCGGTGCCAGTGGTGTGGGCAATCGGGCGGACATCGCCCGGTGGCCCGGACGAGCGGGGGACAGTGATGGTCTGGACACCGCCCGTTGGTGGTTGGTAGTCGCTGAGCACGTAGGAGCAGTCGGCCTCGGTGTCGCTGCCGCCGACGATCCGGTCCCCCTGCGGCTGCTCCTGCTCGGGCGCCGTCCCACCGCCGCCTTCCGGCTGCGGTGCGACCTGCGGGCGCGGCGGCGCAGGATCAGGTGCCGAGGGCGGATTGGGGGCACTGCCGGCGCCGAGGTCACAGTAGGGCGTGGGATCGCTGTTGCAATCCACACTGCCCCACCCGCCTGCCCATGCGGGGCTGGCTGCGCACCACACCAACGTCGCAGTCACCCCGGCGATACCGATCGTGCGGGCTAACATGTGCCCACGTCCTGAATGGCGAAGTCGGTGACCTTCCACGAGCCATCGACGGCCTTTTCGACCCGCGCTGTGATGTGCCGCCGCCCACCCGGGCCGTCATTGGCTGGTTTGCCGCTGTCGGCCTGGTATTTCACCCAGTCGCTGTCGTCGCCGCAGTCGACGATGTCCACTGTGGTCGGCTTGTCGGGCGGTGTGACGGCGTCCACTTCAGGGCTGTTGCGGGGCTCGCCCTTGGTGACCAGTCCGTTGTAGTGGTCGGCATACAAGCCACGCGAGATCCGCGACAACGCCTTCCCTGTGGCATTGCGCGCCAGCTTTGGTGAGCGCCAGTCCGAGGTCTTCGCAGCTGCGGCCATGTCGCGCCACATGCCCAGATACACCCGGATGGCCTGGCGACCAGCAGTTTCAGCGGGCACGGGGGTAGCCGTGGTCGGCGGGGTGCTCGTCGAAGCCGGCCCCGATGGCGGCGGGGGTGAGGACGGCGCGTTCCCGCCGGTGGCCGAGCTGCATGCGCTCACCACGACTCCGACGAGGACGGCCACGACGAAGCGGGTGGTGCGGTAATGAGTCATCACGGTCCCCCAAAGCATCAACGATCGCTGTCCACACCGGCCCCGCACACCGGGGCACCACTCCCCCGCGCCGGCACCGGCCCAGAAAACGACTTTCGCGCGTACTTCCTCACCGACGACGCGACTGCCAGGAAGTTCACCCGTTGGGTGGAGACTGTCCCGCCGGCGCCGCGAGCCCACAGCGACCGCGGTCAGGATGAGCACGTACGCGCCGCGGGACACGGAGGTGGCATGGTCGCGAGTGGGTGGTGGGTGGTCGCCGCCGCCGCGGCCGGCCTCGGTGTGGGGGCGGCGGCGAGCACGGCAACTCGCAGCTTCGTCAGCCTCAAGCGGCGTTGGGCGCGTTCGGGGTGGTTCGGCGCCGCGCTCACCGGCGTCGTATTCGCGGTGCTGGCCTGGCGACTGGCCGGGCGTGGTGAGCTGGTCGCGTTCGGCCTCGCCGCGGGGGTGGCGATTCCGTTGGGAATCATCGACTGGTGCGAGCACCGCCTGCCGCGCGTGCTGGCCTGGCCACAGCTGGGCGCTACAGCCCTCGCACTGGCATCGGTGGCGCTGGTGCGTAACACTCCCGAACCCGGGCTGCGAGCGCTTGCTGCGGCGGCCGCTGCCATGGTCTTCTTTCTGCTCCTCGCGCTGGCCAGCGGCGGCGGGGTCGGGGCAGGGGATCTGCCCGCGGCCGGACTGGTCGGACTCGTCACCGGGTGGATCGACTGGCCCCACGTCGCCGGCGCGCTGATCGCGGCGTCGGTGTTGGCGTTGGTGGTAGCCGTGCCGGCCCGCCAACACCGGACTCACCCGGGACCAGCGACGGTGCCCTTCGGGCCGTTCCTGTTCTGCGGGGCCCTGCTCATGGTGCTCGTCGGCGCCTGACGCCGCCGGGCTAGCCAATGCTGGCTCGGTGGTCCTCGCCGTCATCTCAGTGTGCTCCGATCGCGTCACGGGGGGCACTCATTCGCCGACCTGCTTGCCAGTCGGACCGGCCAGCTCGTGGTCAAGCTCGTCGGAGAAGGACCCGCCCGCAGCAGGTACGGATGATGGTTCGCTGCGGGGGCCGGGGACCGCGACATCGCCTCCAGGCCCGGCATCTCCTGGCAGGGCCGCTTCGGGGGGCATGTCAGCGGCGATACCAGGTCGCGATGTGGGAACCAGTTCGTGGACCCGGCCCCACTGGCGACAGCCCTCGCACCAAGACAGGCGGGGAATCATGTCGGGCTGGGCGATCAGCTCGGCGATATCGTGCTCAGCGACCTCGTCCAACGAGTGCGTATGGCCGCACTGCAACAGGAAATACGCCATCACCCTCCTCCAATCAGGACATGAACCAGCATCACGAGTGCGTACTGATGGGGAGGAGGGAGGGCGCTCCGCGTGCTGCGGTGAGCTGCGTAGGCTCTGGGGGCACATCAACCCACGCCACCGCAGCACGCGGAGCGCCTTGATTGAGTGGACACGTGGCCACCTGGGGAGGGCAAGGCACCTGTCACGTAACAACCGGTCAGTTGCAGCGCATCAACGCCGGAGGTGAACGATTTCCCATGAGTCCACTGTGACCGTGAACCAGCCCCACGGCCACGGTTCACAATGGACAATGGTGTGCACTTTGGGTGCTCATCCTGTGTCCATTCTGTCTAGATGAACATCATTGTCATCTGGACAAGAGTCGACGGCCGGCCCGCGGGGAGCTAAACTCTCGACGGGACCGATAGTCCGCTGTCTCCAGCTTCACTGGTGACCACCCGTTGACAACGCTGGTTATTGCGGTTCAGGAGTTGACGACCTGAACCGCCGCATCGCCTCAACGGTCGGACTCGCTCTACGACGACGTCATCGAGTCCAGCATGGTGTCGATGACCTGGTGGAGCCGATGCGGCTCGGACTCGGCCCTCGCAGTGATGTGCAGGCCCTGGAGGAGGACGACGAGCAGATCCGCCCGGGCTGCGCAGTCGATGTCGTCACGAATCTCGCCGGCGCGTTGGGCCTCACGGAGCGCCTGTTCGATTCCCGTTTCGAGGACGTGCAGTCCGGACCGGACGATCTTTCGGGCGGATTCGTCGTTCGGCAGGAGCTCGGCCGCGGTGTTGCCCAGCATGCAGCCCCGGCCGGGGTCGGTGACCGCGGCATCCAGCACATTGCCGAGCAGCGTGCGCACAGCCGCGAGCGGTGACCGTTGCGACGCGAGCGCTGCCGCGGCGGCACGGGTGTCTTCGACGTAGTCGTGCAGGGCGCGCAGGTACAGGTCGTGCTTGTTGCCGAGGGCGGCGTACAGACTCCCGGGCAACACACCGAGCTCGGTCGCCAGCTCTCGCAGCGACACGGCGGCATAGCCGCGTCGCCAGAACATGTCCTTCGCACCACTGACGACGTGCCGTTCGTCGAAGCCGCGGGGCCGGCCGGTTCGTGTCACAACGTGCATCGTACGACTTCTTGACCCTTCGGCCAAGAAGTGCCAGAGTCTTCTTGGTCATGCGTTCATAAATTTGGTGCCAAACGGCCGTATAGCGGCCAGCACGCCACTGGGAGGAGCAACTAATGCAGCCGCTGTTCTTACACACCAACGTCTCGCTGGACGGCTTCATCTGCGACACGGCGGGCCATATCGACTGGCACTTCTCGGATGAGGAGTTCCAGCAGTATTTGGACGGCTTGCTGGAATCGATCGACGGCATGGTGTTCGGTCGTGTGGCCTACGAACAGCTCGCTGCCTACTGGCCGACGGCGGGAGACGAGGTATCGATCGTTCAGCGGTCCAGAATGCGTGAGCTGCCCAAATACGTCCTGTCCCGGACACTGACAGCGGCCGACTGGTACAACACCCACTTGCTCGGCGAGGAGCCACTCACCGAGATCCGTCGGCTCACAATGCAACCCGGACGCGGCATCGCCGTATTCGCCGGTGGATCCGCTGCAACCTCGCTCCTAGAGGCCGAGCTGCTGGCCGAAGTCCGCCTCGTCCTCAATCCAATCCTGATCGGCGGAGGAACACGACTGTTCGCCGGCTCGTACCCGATCAGCACCTGGCGCTTGACCTCAAACCGCCCGTTCGCCTCTGGTGCAACGGTACTCACCTACGAACGGAGAACCCGATGATCATCGTTTCCGGCCACCTCCGCGTTCACCCGCACGACCGCGACCGCTTCCTGGAGCTGTCCCGTCCCGCCGTCTCGGCGGCACGCACGACCGCCGGATCCCACGACTTCGCCGTCTCCGCCGATCCCGTCGACGACGACCGCGTGAACATCTACGAACGCTGGGCGGACCGCGACACATTGGAAGCATTCCGCGGTGACGGTCCCAGCGACGACATCGCAGCACTGATCGCCAACGCCGAGATCCAAGAGTTCACAACGGTTCCATCAGATGCGCGAGGATGAACACCGACTGCCGTGATACTCCCTCGGTCCAGAAGGACCGTGACGATTCCTCCAACTGTGTGCCCGGGCGCTGGGGCCACGGGCGTCCGCCTGCCGCGGCCGGGGTGTGCTTGCCGCACCTACGGCCCGGCGGTTGGTCTGATGTCAGCGCCATCGGGCGAGATGGTGGCTGCCGCGCGTGCCTCGCCGTCGCGTGGGCTCAGCGTGGCCATCCTGGCGTGGAGTTCGTATCCGCGACGGTCGTGGAGCTTCTGCCAGAGTTCCATCGCGTCCCGATAGGAAGCTCGCGCGGCGTCGACGAGCCCGAGTGCCAGTAGAGCATTGCCCCGCGCTTCCAGAGTCTCGGCATGAAAACGTGGCTGGTGGCTGTGGCGATGAATGGTCAGTGCTGCGTCGAAATGCGTGAGCGCCGCACGTGGTTGCTGTTGTGCTGACAGAACGATTCCGAGCTGGTGATGGGCCAGGGCGGCTGCGGGGTGTCGAGGAGCGATGGTCAACACGCAAGCGAGCGCATCGTTGGCGTAGGCACGAGCGCGATCGTCGTTGCCGAGGGCTTCGTGCGTGGCGGCGAGCAGGGCTCTGACTATCGCGGCGCCGAGCGGGAACTCGGTCTGGTCGAACAACTGAGCGGCATGTTCGTAGGCGGTTCGCGCCTCGACATGGTGTCCGGCTGAAGAGTAGGCAGTAGCGGTCGCGAACTCGCTCCACGCCAGTCCTGCTCTGTCACCCGATGATGCCTGCAGATCCGCGGCTCGGCGAAGGTGGTCGAGTGCATGGTCGGTGTGCCCGGCGTGATGTAGTGCCCATCCGAGACTTTGGGTGCAGCGGCCGATGCCGAGGTCGGTTTCGAGATCGCGAGCGGCAGCGAGGCCTTCCGCGGCAGCGGTGAGCCACGTCGTCCAGGTGTCGGTGAGCTGGAAGTAGGGCTGCAAGAGCGTGGGCAGCATCCAGGCTGCGTCCTTCGCGTTGTGGGATCGGGCGTGACGGGCGATGTCGATGATGGTGTGTGCTTCCTTGTCACACCACGCGAGAGCGGCCTCGTAGTCGCCGGCGGGAAACGGCGGACTGACTGGGGACGGGCATTCGAGGACGGGGTCGGCCCATCCGGGCGCCAACGCGTTTGCTGCTCGCCATGCCGTGGCGGCGTACCACTGCAGGAGTCGGTCATGAGCATGTTCGATCTCCGACAACGGGTCGTCCACGATGGCCCGCCCAGCGGCGTAGGAACGCAGGAGATCGTTCATCTGTACCTGGTCGGAATGATCCGGGGCGTCGTCAACCAGGTGGGCGCGACGGAGTTCGTCGAGTGAGTCGAGGGCTGTGGTGGCAGGCAGCCCGCATTGGACAGCGACGGCGTCGGCGCTGATCAGGCTGGCCGGAATGATGCCGGCAAGGCGGAAGACCCGGCGGGTTTGGGGTGTGAGCGCGAGGTAGGACAGGTCGATGACGGCATGCACGTTCACCGCGGGGTCGGATGAGGTGAAGACGTCGAGACGTCGGGTATCGCTGTCGAGGCGTTCGGCCAGCGTCTGTAGGGCTTCGCGGGGGTGTTGCTGGATGCGTTCGGCTGCGATGAGGATCGCCATGGGCAGGTGTCCACAGCGGGAGGCGATCCTGATGGCGGCATCGCGCTCGACGTCGATGCGGGCGTGGCCCGCTCGCATGCGTAGCAGGGTCAATGCTTCGTGGGCGGTCAGGGGCGGGAGGGTGATGTGCACGCCACCGGTGCGCAGAAGTAGCGAGGATTGGCGTTCCCGACTGGTCAGCACCACGACGCTGCCCGCGCCTGGCAGTAGATCGGCTACCTGGTCGTAGCTGGCGATGTTGTCGAGTACGACCACGGCCGGGCGCTGGGCCAGCAGCGACCGGTAGTGCGCGGCCCGTTCGGCGAGGGTGC
>NZ_JACIBS010000014.1:0-46274 GCF_014195435.1 Prauserella sediminis
TGTTGTCGGCGATCGTGTAGAAGAGGCTCGGATACCACTCGCCGTCCTCCTGGACGGCCGCGATCCGGAGAGGCCCGTCGACGTCCTCGGCGATGTCGATGGTCGTGGTCTGCTCGCCGGAGGGTGCGTCGTCGAGCATCTGCTGCTTGATCTCGGGCGTCAGCGGCAGCTCGGCCGCGTTGCCCTTGATCGTGATCGTTCCGCCCGTGAGCTTGGTGATCGTGACGCGGTCGTTGACCCGTTCCTCGGCCTGCTCGTCGAAGCGCAGGTTCTCGGTGGTGATGCTGAGGCCGCTGAGCTGTTCGGGGTCGGCCTCCTCGGTGAGCACGCCGAGGCGCTTGTACTCGGCGACCGCTTCGTCGAGCGAGTCGGTCAGCAGTCGCGACTCCGACGGGGCGAAGGTCGTCAGGGTCCCCGCGAGGTCACCGCCCTCGAACGACGTCGCGAGCTTGCGGACCGCGTCGGTCGGGGAGGAGGCGCCCGCGGCGACGGAGCTCTGCTGGAAGAACGCGAAATAGCTGCCGACTGCGCCCGCGGCCACGACGAGTGCGACGACGAGCCCGATGATCAGCCCGCGCTTGCGGCCCTTACCCGGCGGCTGTGGGGTGGGAACGAAGCCGCCCTGCTGGTCTCCCGCGTACTGGCCGGGCTGGCCGTAGGGCTGCTGCGGATACCCCTGCTGGCCGTACCCCTGCTGGCCGTACGCCTGCTGTGGGTGCCCGTACGGTGGCTGCCCGCCCTGCGGGTAGCCACCCTGCTGCGGCTGACCGCCGTACGGGGGCTGCTGGCCGTACTGGGGCTGGCCGTACTGCGGGCCCTGCTGCCCGTACGGGCCCTGCTGGCCCGGATAGCCGCCGGGCTGGTTCGCCCACGGGTCCCCGGGGCCTTGCGGAGTGGTCACGATTCCCACCTGCTCTGTGTCGATCCCTGTGCGTGGTCGCTGCCTGCGCGCGACGCGTGCACGGGGTGTGTGCCTGCCGGACTCCCGCGGCGGGAGCCCGGTTGGTCGGTGACGGCGACGACGCCCCTCTGCATGTCGTCGCCGGTCGTGCTGCCCGTGTTTCAGCCGTGTCGTGCGTCGGTGCTGCCGACAGCGGTCCGCGGCATCCGGCCGGCCCGGCGTGCCCGTCCGGCGACGGCCACGGTCCCGAGCGCGGCGACGGCTGCCAGGCCCGCGCCGACGGCGGTGACGACGGGGCCGGTCGGGGCGATCCCGATCAGTCCCTGATCGCGTTCGCCGGCTTGGACGGCGACGAGTACCGCGACGGTTCCCACCGCGACCGACAGAATCAGACAGAGCACCGCGGCGGTTCGGACGAACCGCGTGACGAGTACGGCGGCGCACACCGCCGCGGCCAGCGGGACGCCCGCCCACACGGCGAGTGCCTGTTCGGCGCCGCCCGCCAGGTGGAAGTGCTCGATCAGGCCGGCCGCCTCGTAGCTGCTGCGTGCCACATCGCCGGACAGGAACCAGGGCAGGAACGTGCCCACGACGGCGAGGGCGATGCCGACGCCGGTCAGTGCGGTGGCGGTGATGCGGGCCACGACGGCGTTCGGGCGGGTGGCGGACATGGCCCTCATCTTGCCGGGTTTGCCGGACATTCCGGGCGAGGGTCCCCCACTACGGGGAAATGTGACGAGCGAGACCGATGTTTCGCCTGTGGCGAATGGTGATGCAGTGATGGTGATGGCACAGTTCTGCTCGGAGTAGCAGGAGGTGGGATCGGATGCGGACGAGCGTGGGCCGGACGGTGCAGTCGTCGGCGTCGCAATCGACGGCGCGGCCGGGTGGGAAACGGTCCCGGCGCGGGCTGGCGGCCGGGGCGTTCGCGCTCGCCGTGCTGGTGGGCGCTCCGGGCACGGCCATCGCGGTGCCACCACCACCGCCCAATCCGAGTGACGCTGAGCTCGAATCCGGCCGCGCGGAGGCGTCCGAGAAGGCGGGCGAGGTCGGACGGCTCACCAGCCGGCTCGCCGACGCCGATGCCAAGCTGACCACGCTGCGCAACCGGGTGGAACGGAAGCTGGAAGAGGCCAACAAGGCCAGGGTGGATCTGCAGCGGGCACGTGCGGCGGCCGACACGGCGGAGTCCCGCGCCGAATCGGCGCGCACGGAGGTCCGGACCGCGTCGGGTGCGATCCGGAACGCGCGGCAGGTCCTGGACCGCTTCGTCGCGGCGAGTCACCGGCAGGGCACCACGATCGGCTCGTTGAGCGCCTATCTGGGCGCCGATTCACCGAAGGACCTGCTCGCGCGTGAGCAGCTGCTGGGCGCCGTCGGCGACAGCGAACTCGACGCGCTGGGCAGTATGAAGCGTGCGCAGGTGCGCAAGTCGAACAAGGAGGCCGCGGCCAGGCAGGCGCTCGAGAAGGCGCGCGAGAAGCGAGCCGAGGCGGCCCAGGCGAAGACCGCGGCGCAGCAAGCCCAGCAGGCGGCCGTCGCCGCGCGCAGCAGGCAGGCCTCCCGTGCGGAGGAGCTGCGGACCGAGAAGAACACCGTCGAACAGCAGCTGCGCGAGGCACGCGCCCACGTCGGCGGGCTCGAAGGCCAGCGTGAGCAATACCGGGAATGGCTCGCCGAGAAGGAGGCCGAGGAGGAGGCCCAGGCTCAGCAGGCGGCCGCCGCGGCGTCCGGTGGGGGCGGTTCCGCTCCGGCCCCACCGGCCCAGCAGGCCCCGTCGTCGGCACCCGCGGGCGCGAGTGTCGAAGCCGCGGTGCAGCGCGCGATGTCGCAGCTCGGCGTGCAGTACGCGTGGGGCGGCGGTAATGCGCACGGCCCCACCTACGGCATCCGTGACGGCGGCGTCGCCGACGCCCACGGCGACTACGCGAAGATCGGCTTCGACTGTTCGGGCCTGATGATCTATGCGTTCGCCGGGGTGCAGGCGCTGCCGCACTACAGCGGGTACCAGTACGACGCGGGGCGCAAGGTGCCGCTGTCGCAGATGCGCCGCGGCGACATGCTGTTCTGGGGCAACGGCGGCATCCACCACGTCGCGATGTACCTGGGCAACGGGCAGATGATCGAGGCGCCGTACTCCGGTGGTCACGTCCGCGTGGTTCCGGTGCGTTACGGCGACATCCTCCCGTACGCCACGCGCCTCATCGGGTGAGGACACCGGCAGCGTCCCCGCCGCCGGGCTCCCCGGCAGGCGCGGAGCCTTACGCAGGCGTGGTCGTCGCGGGCGGCGAGGCGCGCCGGCTCGGCGGGGTGGACAAGCCGATGCTCGAGATCGACGGGCGCACCCTCCTCGCACGCTCGCTCGAGGCGCTCGCCGGTGCCGACCCGCTCGTGGTCGTCGGCCCGCGGCGGGAAGGCGTGAGCGGGGTGCGGTGGACACGGGAGGAACCGCCCGGTGGTGGGCCGGTCGCGGCAGTCGCTGCAGGCCTGTCCCTCGTCGACCGGCCGCGCGTGGTGGTGTTGGCCGCCGATCTGCGTGGCATCACGGCCGCCGTGGTCGACCGGCTGCTGGGTGCGCTCGACCGCGACCCGGGCGCCGGGGGCCCCGAAGGTGGCACGGTCCGCGGTGCGGCGGATCGGCCTCCAGCTGATGCGGTGGACGGCGCCGTGCTGGTCGACTCCGCCGGCCGCCGGCAGTGGCTGGTCGGTGCCTGGCGGACGGCGGCGTTGCGTGCGGCCCTGCCCACCCGGCCGGAAGGGCTCGCGCTGCGCCGAGTGCTCAGCGGCCTGACGATCGTCGACGTACCCGCCCGCGGTGACGAGTCGGCCGACGTCGACACGGTCGACGACCTGCCCTGAGGTCGGAGCGGTTCACAGTCGTCATACCGCGTGTCGGGTTCCATGAGACCCTCCACCTCACCCACCGGGCGCGCGCCTGCGAGCGGTACGGTCCCGGCGAGAGGCAAGATCACCGGCAAGGAGGTTAGGTGTGACCGAGCCCGGCACCCCCGACAACGCGAACGGGGCGGAACCCGGCGCACCGGCACGCGACGCCCAGTTGCTCGAACGAACGGTGTTCGAGGTCAAGCGCGTCATCGTCGGCCAGGACCGGTTGGTCGAGCGGATGCTGGTGGGGCTGCTCGCGAAAGGTCACCTCCTGCTGGAAGGCGTGCCCGGCGTCGCGAAGACCCTGGCCGTCGAGACGTTCGCGAAGGTCGTCGGCGGGTCGTTCTCACGCGTGCAGTTCACGCCCGACCTCGTGCCGGCCGACATCCTCGGAACCCGCATCTACCGCCAGGGCAGCGAGAAGTTCGACGTCGAACTCGGGCCGGTGGTCGCCAACTTCGTCCTGGCCGACGAGATCAACCGCGCTCCGGCGAAGGTGCAGTCGGCAATGCTCGAGGTGATGGCCGAACGGCACGTCTCGCTCGGCGGCGAGACCTTTCCGATGCCGGATCCGTTCCTCGTGCTCGCGACGCAGAACCCGATCGAGAACGAAGGCGTCTACCCGCTCCCGGAGGCGCAGCGCGACCGGTTCCTCTTCAAGATCGTCGTCGAGTACCCGACGGCCGAGGAGGAGCGCGAGATCGTCTACCGGATGGGCGTGGCCGCCCCCGAGCCGCAGACGGTGCTCACCCCGGACGAACTGGTCCGGCTGCAGGGCGTGGCCTCGCAGGTGTTCGTCCACCACGCGCTCGTCGATTACGTGGTGCGCCTGGTCCTCGCCACCCGGACCCCGAACGACCACGGGCTGTCCGACGTCGCGGGCTGGGTGTCCTACGGCGCCTCGCCGCGTGCCAGCCTGGGCATCATCGCCGCGGCGCGCGCGCTCGCACTCGTGCGTGGCCGGGACTACGTGCTGCCGCAGGACATCGTCGACGTCGCAGGGGACGTGCTGCGGCACCGGCTGGTGCTGTCCTACGACGCGCTCGCCGACGGCGTCCCCCTCGACCACATCGTGAGCCGCATCCTGCAGACCGTGCCGTTGCCCCAGGTCACGGCGAGGCCGCAGGGTCCGCACGGCGGCCAGCAGTCCGTCGCGGCCGGCGCGCCGGGCAGGTAACCGTTCGACATGGCGCGCACGAACGATCCCGCAAACCCGTCCGGTGCAGGTGTGAGTGGTGCCGACAGCAGGGAAGGGCGGCCCTCGTGGGCCCCGCCCGTGCTGCGGGGCGACCGGCTCGCGGCCGGCCTGCGGACGCTCGAACTCGAGATCCGCGGCCGGCTCGACGGGCTGCTGCAGGGCAACCACCTCGGCCTGGTGCCGGGGCCCGGATCGGAACCGGGGGAGGCGCGCCCGTACCAACCCGGTGACGACGTGCGGCGGATGGACTGGGCCGTGACCGCCCGCACCACGACGCCGCACATCCGGGAGTCGATCGCCGACCGTGAGCTGGAGACGTGGATCGTCGCGGACGTCTCGGCGAGCCTCGACTTCGGGACGGCCGTGTGCGAGAAGCGTGACCTCGCGGTGTGCGCCGCCGCGGCGATCACGCATCTCACGCTCGGCGGCGGGAACCGCGTCGGCGCGCTGATATCGAACGGCGCCGAGACCGTGCGGGTGCCGGCCAGGGGCGGGCGGGCGCACGCGCGCAATCTGGTGCGCAAGATTGCCGAGATGCCCCGCGCCGCCGAGGGCACACGCGGCGACCTGGCCCAGCTCGTCGACCAGCTCCGCAGGCCGCCCCGGCGGCGCGGGCTCGCCGTGGTCGTCTCCGACTTCCTGGGCGACACCGCATGGCAGCGGCCGCTGCGGGGACTGTCGGGGCGGCACGACCTGATCGGCGTGGAGGTGCTGGACCCGCGTGACGTCGACCTGCCCGAGGTCGGTGACATCGTGCTGGCGGACCCGGAGACCGGCAGACAGCGTGAGGTGCACGCGTCGGCGCAGCTGCGCAAGGAGTTCGCCGCGGCAGCACAGCGGCACCGCAGTGACGTGGCCCGGGCGCTGCGGCAAGCCGGGGCCGGGCATCTCGTACTGCGCACCGACTCCGACTGGATCGCCGACACGGTGCGGTTCGTCGTCGCCCGCAAGCGCGGCTGGTCGGGAGCGGCGTCATGAACCTGACCGGCTTCTCCTCGCCCTGGTGGTTCCTGCTGCTGCTCGTCGTCGCGGCGGTGGTGGTCGGCTACGTGGTGGCGATCCGCTCGCGCCGCAAGCGGACGATGCGGTTCTCGAACCTCGCGCTCCTCGAGCGGGTCGCGCCCAGCGGCAGGCGGTGGACCCGGCACGTGCCGTCGGCGCTGCTGGTGGTGTCGCTGCTGTTGCTGACGTTCGCCCTCGCCGGGCCGACGGCGGAGCAGAAGGTCCCGCGGAACCGGGCGACGGTCATGCTCGTGATGGACGTGTCGCTGTCGATGGAGGCGACCGACGTCGAACCCACCCGGCTGAAGGCGGCGCAGGACGCGGCGTCGCAGTTCGCCGAAGGGCTCACTCCGGGCGTGAACCTGGGGTTGATCTCGTTCGCGGGCACGGCGACCGTCCTGGTGGCACCCACGACGGAACGGGACGGGGTGACCCACGCGATCCGGAACCTCAAACTGGCCCAGTCCACCGCGACGGGCGAGGGCATCTTCGCCGCCCTGCAATCGGTGGAGAGCTTCTCCGCGGTGGTGGGCGGCGCGCAGGGGCCGCCCCCGGCGCGGATCGTGCTCATGACCGACGGCAAGCAAACGGTGCCGCAGGACGAGTACGCCCCGCGTGGGGCGTTCACCGCGGCGACCAAGGCGAAGGAGAAGGACATCCCGGTCAGCACGATCTCCTTCGGCACGTCGCACGGCAGCGTCGAGATCGAAGGCAAGGACGTGCCGGTGCAGGTCGACGACGCGTCGATGCGGGAGATCGCGCGGTTGTCCGGCGGCGACTTCTACAAGGCCGCCACGGCCGAGGAGCTCGACGAGGTCTACGCGAGCCTCGGTGAGCAGATCGGGTACGAGACCAAGGACACCGACGCCAGCAGACCCTGGGTGGTACTCGGCACGCTCGTGCTGTTCGGCGCCGCGGCCAGCTCCCTGTTGATCGGCAGGCGCCTGCCCGACTGACCGTGCCTGCCCGACTGGCCGCGGGCCCGCGCGACTGGCTGCGTTCGCCGAGGGCCGTCAGCTCCCGGCGGGCCGGGCTCCGGGAAAGCCGTGCTGGCGCCAGGCCTCGTAGACGGCGATCGAGGCGGTGTTGGTCAGATTCAACGATCGCGACGTCGGCAGCATCGGCAGGTGCACGCGCTCGCTGATCGCGGGGTCGGCGAGTACCCCGTCTGGCAGGCCGGTCGATTCCGGGCCGAACAGCAGCACGTCGCCGTCGGTGTAGGACACGTCGGTGTAGAGCCGGTCGCCCTTCGCGGTGAACGCGTAGACGTTGGCCGGCAGCAGGGCCTCCCACGCCGCGTCGAGGGTCGGGTGCACGTGGACGTCGGCCAGGTCGTGGTAGTCGAGCCCGGCGCGGCGCAGCTGCTTGTCCTCGAAGCCGAACCCGAGCGGTTCGATCAGGTGCAGTTGGCAGCCGGTGTTGGCCGACAGCCGGATCGCGTTGCCCGTGTTGGGCGGGATCTCGGGGTGGTAGAAGACGACCCGGAACACGTCGGTGGTTACTCCTCGTTCGTACGGTGCGGGGGTACGCGGTGTGGTGTGCGCACGGTGCGAGCCCGCTGTGCGGCGGCCCGCACCGATTCTGCCGACCGCGTTCCGCCGATCGCGCGCGGGTTTGCCCGGTGGGCACGCGGCCGGAACGAGCCTCGGGCGGCCGGGTGGAGGTCTCGCACGCTCCTGCCGAACCGGCCGGTCCGTCGGCGGGCGGGCCCGTGTGGTGAAGACCATGACCGGCGCGGCCGGGTTACCTGTGGGTACCGGCAACCGGCGAGGCCCGTGCCGGATAGCCTCACGGCGGACATTTGCCATGCGGCGTGAGGAGAGGTTTCTCGTGGGACGGTCGGTTCTGGTCACCGGAGGCAACCGCGGCATCGGACTGGCGATCGCACGCGGTCTCGCGGATGCCGGACATCAGGTGGCGGTGACCCACCGCGGATCCGGAGCCCCCGAGGGGCTGTTCGGCGTGCAGGCCGACGTCACCGACGGTGAGCAGATCGATGCGGCGTTCGCGGCGGTCGAGGAGCACCAGGGGCCCGTGGAGGTGTTGGTCTCCAACGCCGGCATCACCGACGACACGCTGCTGATGCGGATGAACGAGGACTCGTTCACCCGCGTCGTCGACGCCAACCTCACCGGCGCCTACCGGGTCGCCAAGCGGGCTACCCGCGGCATGCTGCGAGCGAAGTGGGGCCGGTTGGTGTTCATCTCGTCGGTAGTCGGCCTGTCCGGCGGTGCGGGTCAGGTGAACTACGCGGCGAGCAAGGCCGGCCTGGTGGGTGTGGCCCGCTCCATCACTCGCGAACTCGGTTCGCGGAACATCACGGCGAACGTCGTCTCGCCCGGCTTCATCGAGACCGACATGACCGGTGAGCTGACCGAGCAGCAGCGGGAATCGGCGCTGGCGCAGATTCCGGCCGGCCGGTACGGCAGGCCCGAGGACATCGCCCATATGGTGCGATTCCTGGCTTCGGACGACGCGGCGTACGTCAACGGCGCCGTGCTGCCGGTCGACGGTGGCCTCGGTATGGGCCACTGAACCCCCGCGCGAGACACTGATCGCACGCGCGGGCACCGTGGCTCGCAGTGGCATCCGGCCGCCCGCATCGGCCGTCGGGCCGCGGCGCGGATCGGGCCGCGGCCCTGCAACCGGCATCACCGCCGCCATCACCATCGGCACACAGCGAAGGGAAGAATTCCGTGTCCGGACTGCTCGAAGGTAAGCGCCTGTTGATCACCGGCGTCATCACGGACGCGTCGATCGCGTTCCACGCCGCGAAGACGGCGCAGGAACAGGGTGCGCAGGTGGTGCTGACCGGCTTCGGCAGGCTGTCGCTCATCGAGCGCATCGCCAAGCGACTGCCCGAGCCGGCACCCGTGGTCGAACTGGACGTGCAGAATCCCGAGCATCTCGACACGCTCGCCGACCGCGTGCGCGAGCACGTCGACGGGCTCGACGGTGTGCTGCACTCGATCGCGTTCGCTCCCGAGAGCTGCTTGGGTTCGCCGTTCCTGGACGCGCCGTCGGAGGACGTCGGCACAGCCGTCGAGGTGTCCGCCTACTCGTACAAGGCGGTCGCGAAGGCGGTGCTGCCGCTGCTGAGCCCCGGTTCATCGCTGGTGGGCATGGACTTCGACGCCCGCGTCGCCTGGCCCGCCTACAACTGGATGGGTGTTGCGAAGGCGGCGCTGGAATCGGTCAACCGGTACCTCGCCCGTGACCTCGGACCGCACGGCGTGCGGTCCAACCTCGTGTCGGCGGGACCGGTCAAGACCATGGCGGCCAGGTCGATTCCCGGCTTCGGGGAACTCGAGGACGGCTGGGGTGACCGCGCACCGCTCGGCTGGGACACCACCGACCCGACGCCGGTGGCCAAGACGATCTGTGCCGCGCTCTCCGATTGGATGCCCGCCACGACGGGTTCGATGATCATGGTCGACGGTGGGGTGCACGCCACCGGCCAGTAGTCCCGGTATGTCGCGGCGCCGGGCCGGTGCGCGGTTCGCGGACGACCGTCCGCCCGCATCGGCCCGGCGCGGGCGACACTCCCGTCCGCCCTCGACGACCGACCCGGTGCCGCGTGCCGTGGGCCACAGCGGAAAGATGGGCACCGTGAGTTACGACGCGCTGCTGTGGTTGTCGTTCGGCGGACCGGAGGGCCCGGACGACGTGATGCCGTTCCTGGAGAACGTGACGCGGGGCCGCGGGGTGCCGCGGGAGCGGCTCGAGGAGGTGGCCGAGCACTACCGGCATTTCGGGGGAGTCTCGCCCATCAATCGCCTCAACCGGGAGGCGATGGCGGCAGTGCAGCAGGAACTGGCCGCGCGCGGCATCGACCTTCCCGTCTACTTCGGCAACCGCAACTGGCATCCGATGGTTGAGGACACTCTCGAACGCATGCGGTCCGACGGCGTGCGGCGGGCGCTGGTGTTCCCGACGAGCGCCTACGGCGGCTACTCGGCGTGCCGCCAGTACGACGAGGACATCGAACGGGCCCGTGCCGCCGTCGGTGAGGGCGCGCCCGAACTGTTGAAGCTCCGCCAGTTCTTCGACCACCCGCTGTTCGTGGCCGCGAACGCCGACGCCATCAGGGCCGCACACGCCCGGCTGGCCGGGCGGCCGGCCCGCACGGTCTTCACCGCGCATTCCATCCCGACGGCCGCGGACGCCGCCGCAGGACCGCCGGAGACGGGCGGGGAGTGGTACTCGAAGCAGGTCTTCGAGGCGGCGCGGCTCGTGGCGGCGCAGTCGGGTGTCGAGGAGTACGACGTCGTGTGGCAGTCACGGTCGGGGCCGCCGCACATTCCGTGGCTCGAGCCGGACATCGTCGACCACATCGACGCGCTGCACGAGCAGGGCGTCCGGGACGTCGTGGTGAGCCCGATCGGTTTCGTGTCGGACCACCTGGAGGTCGTGTGGGACCTCGACAACGAGGCGGCCGATCGGGCGGCAGAGCTCGGCATGGGTTTCGCCCGTGCGGCCACGCCGAACGGGGATCCGCGCTTCGCCGAACTCGTCGTCGAGCTCGCACAGGAGCACCTCGCCGGCGGGGGAGTGCGCAAGCTGTCTGAGGCCTTCCCGGTGGCCGGATGCACCCTGAATGGCGCGCCGTGCGCCGAGGGGTGCTGCGCGCCGGTGAGGCGGCCGGCGACGAGCTGACCGTCCGTCGCGTCCGGCGAATTCGTGACACCGGCAGGCGGAACTGCACCCTGTTGTCTGCCGACTTATGGCGTATAACAACCTATACGGCGCGGCATGACGGTGTCACCGCCGGTTCGCCTGATCGGCAAACACCCGCACGGCTTCGTTGACCGCAGCGCACCTGGCGGTGCGCACCGCCTCGGAGAGCGGGCGGAGTGCGTCCGCCCGGCGCTCCGCGGCCGATGCCGACAGAGCGCCGCCCGGCTCCTCGGCCGTGGCGACCTCGAGAATCGCGCCGATCTCCTCGGCCCGCTGCAGCACCCGCAGGGCCCGCGCAGGCGTGCCGTCGGGCCAGTCGGGCGCAGGTCGCGCGCGTAGGTGCGCGGACAGCTCTGCGCGCACGCTCGGCCGGTCGCTGGCCACGTCGAGCGCCTGCAGAGCGCCCGCGCTGTCCCGGATGGCGTCGGTCAGCCCGTGCTCGGCCTCGGCGATGCTCACGTGGTCCAGTCCCACGTCCTGCGGCGTGGCGGGGCCCGCGGTGGCGAGCGGGTGGACGGTCCAGCGGACGAGCCCCTCCGCGATGTGGTGCGGCACGATGCCGTAGCCGGCCCCGGGCAGGACGACGGCCTCGCCCGCGGCCAGTGCCGCCTTCGGCAGCTCCCCGCCGCCGCCGAGGCCGCGGACGTCGCCCGGCACGGGCAGCACGAGGCGGGCGTCGGTGACGCCGAGCCTCCGGAGAGTGCCGAGCAGATGGGCCGGTTGGGCCGGGAAGCCGCCCGTCACGGGCAGGTCGAGAGCGGCGCCGGTGGCGTCGTCGGCCGAGACCACCTCGTGCGCTTCGCCCCATGACAGCAGGGCGTCGAGCACATTGTCGGACGCGGCCGCGCCGTGGAGCCACGCCGAGGACCACACGGCCAGAGTCGCACTGGGACAACACACAGCGCCCGAGGATACCGGCCGGGGTCGCCGATCGTGACGCGACTGTCGCAGCGGGGATAGGCTGGTCGAGGTGAATGCCTCAGAGGAGACCCCGCCCGCAGGCTTGCCACGCACGGTCGGGGAGCTGCGCGCCGCCGGTTACCCACCGCGTGGTGTCAAGGACGAGATCGCTGCCAACCTGCTCGCGGCGTTGCGCGAGGGCCGCGACCCGTGGCCGGGCATCGTCGGGTTCGGCGGCACGGTCGTGCCGCAGCTGGAACGAGCGCTGCTGGCGAGGCACGACGTCGCACTGCTCGGTGAACGAGGCCAAGGCAAGACCCGGCTGCTGCGGACGCTCGGCGGCCTGCTCGACGAGTGGACTCCCGCCATCGAGGGCTCCGAGCTGGCCGAACACCCGCTGGAACCGATCACACCCGCGTCGCGCCGTCGGGCGGCCGAACTCGGCGACGCACTGCCGGTCCGTTGGCTGCACCGCAGCGAGCGGTACACGGAGAAGCTCGCCACTCCCGACACCTCGGTGGGAGACCTCATCGGCGACGTCGACCCGGTGAAGGTCGCCGAAGGCAGGACGCTCGGCGACCCGGAGACCATCCACTTCGGACTGGTGCCGCGGGCGCACCGGGGGATCGTGGCGGTCAACGAGCTGCCGGATCTGGCCGAGCGCATCCAGGTGGCGCTGCTGAACGTGATGGAGGAGCGCGACATCCAGGTTCGCGGCTACACGCTGCGCCTGCCGCTCGACGTGCTGCTCGTCGCGACGGCGAATCCCGAGGACTACACGAACCGCGGCCGGATCATCACCCCGCTCAAGGACCGGTTCGGGGCGGAGATCCGCACGCACTACCCACGCGTGCTCGACGCCGAGATCGACCTCGTGCGGCAGGAGGCGGAGCTGGCTGCGGAGGTCGGCGATCCGCTGGTGGAGGTGCTGGCACGGTTCGTGCGCCGACTGCGCGAGTCGACGGTGATCGACCAGCGGTCCGGCGTGTCGGCGCGATTCGCCGTGGCGGCCGCCGAGACGGTGGCCGCGGCGGCGTTGCGGCGCGGTGCCCTGACGGGCGAGGAGCCCGCGGTGGCGCGCCCGGTGGACCTCGAGTCGGTCCCCGAGGTGCTGCGCGGCAAGCTTGAATTCGAACCCGGTGAAGAGGGCCGCGAGCTCGAACAACTGGTGCACCTGCTGCGGGTGGCCGTGGCCGAGACGGCACGCGCCCGCTTCGCGGGGCTGGATCTCACGCCGCTGGCGGAGGCCGTCACCGAGGGGCATCCGGTCGAGACGGGCGAGCGGGTCCGCGGCCGGGAACTGCTCGCCGCGTTGCCGGAGCTGCCGGTGTTGCACGACGTGGCGGAGCGGTGCGGCGCGGGTCCGGGCGATGCGCCGGCACGGATCGCCGCGGCGGTCGAGCTCGCGCTCGAATCACTCTATCTCGGCAGGAAGGTCGCCAAGGACGTCCGCGAGCCGGGCGACGACGGTGGCCCGGCGACGGTCTACGGGCCGTGAGCACGGATCCGCCGACACCCGGAACCCTACGGAGGCGGCCATGAGTTCCGACGGATACCGGTACGGGCCGTATCGCGACGGTCCCGATCCGCTGGCACCGCCGGTGGACCTGCGGGAGGCCGTCGACGAGATCGGCCGTGACGTCATGGAGGGCGCATCGCCCCGCTCGGCGATGGACGAACTGCTGCGCCGGGGCACAGAGGCCACGACCGGGCTGGACGAACTCACCCGCAAGGTGTGGCAGCGGCGGTCGGAGATCCAGCGCCGGC
The DNA here is from genome assembly GCF_014195435.1 of Prauserella sediminis. NCBI lineage: Bacteria > Bacillati > Actinomycetota > Actinomycetes > Pseudonocardiales > Pseudonocardiaceae > Prauserella > Prauserella sediminis. The sequence goes on from NZ_JACIBS010000014.1 coordinate 13,332, forward strand.
ACCGCCTGGACGGCACGTTGCAGGAGGTGCAGCGGCTGCTCGACGAGGCGCTTGCGGCGGAGCGCGAGCAGCTGGCGAGCGACCCGTCCGACGACGCCCGTTTCGAGGAGATGCGGCTGGACGCGCTGCCGCCGGGGACGGCGGGCGCGGTGTCGGATCTGGCCGACCACGAGTGGCGGTCGCAGACCGGCAGGGACAACTACGAACGGATCCGCCAACTCCTGGGTGAGGAACTGCTGGGGGCGCGGTTCGAGGGCATGAAGGAGGCATTGCGGCAGGCGACGCAGGCGGACGCGGACCGCGTCGGTGCGATGTTGGCCGACCTGAGCGATCTGCTCGCCGCACACGCCAGGGGTGATGCGGACCTGCAGGACCGGTTCGCCGAGTTCATGCGCCGGCACGGCGAGTTCTTCCCGGAGAACCCGTCGACCGTGGACGAGCTGATCGACGCGCTGGCGGCGCGGTCGGCCGCGGCGCAGCGGGCGCTGAACTCGATGACGCCGGAGCAGCGGCAGGAGCTCGCGGAGCTGTCACAGCAGGCGTTCGGGGACCCGAGGATCGCCGAACAGCTGTCGCGATTGGACGAACAGCTGCGCGCCGCGAGGCCGGGAGAGGACTGGTCGTCGTCCAGCCGGTTCCGCGGCGACGACCCGCTCGGACTGGCCGAGGGTGCCAGGGCGATGACGGATCTGTCCGAACTGGACGCGCTCGCGCAGCAGCTGGCGCAGAGCCACCCGGGCGCCCGACTCGAGGACATCGACCTCGAATCACTGGAACGCCAGCTCGGCGACGACGCGGCCGTGGACGCGCGCAGGCTCGCCGAACTGGAACGCGAACTGAGCAGGCAGGGCGTGTTCGAACGCGCGCCGGACGGGTCGTTACGTCTATCGCCGAAAGCGCTGCGCAGGCTGGGGGAGACGGCACTGTCCGATGTGGTTCGTGCGCTGCGGGCAGGGCGCGGCGAGCGCGACACCACGGCGGCGGGCGCGGCAGGCGAGGTCACGGGGTCGAGCCGGCCCTGGCAGTTCGGGGACACCCAACCGTGGGCGGTGTCGAAGACGGTGCAGAACGCGGTGCTGCGTACCGCGTCGGCGGGCCGTCCGGCGGTGCGACTCGATGTGTCCGACGTGGAGGTCGCGGAGACCGAACATCGCTCGCGGGCGGCGGTGGCGCTGTGCGTGGACACCTCGTGGTCGATGATCGCCGAGGACCGGTGGCTGCCGATGAAACGCACCGCGTTGGCCCTGCACCAGCTGATCTCGACCCGGTTCCGCACGGACGCGCTCCAGATCATCACGTTCGGGCGCTACGCGCGGCAGGTCGAACTGTCCGAACTGGTGGCGCTCGACGGCACGTGGGAACAGGGGACGAACGCACACCACGCGCTGCTGCTCGCCGGGCGTCACCTGCGGCGGCATCCGGGTGCGCAGCCCGTGGTGCTGATGGTCACCGACGGCGAACCCACCGCCCACCTCGAACCGGACGGCGAGGCGATGTTCGACTACCCGCCGAGCCCGTTGACCCTCACCAAGACGCTGTCCGAAGTGGAGCGGCTGGCGAAGTCGGGCGCGGCGATGTCGGTGTTCCGGCTCGGCGAGGACCCGCGCCTGGAGGCGTTCGTGGACCTGCTCGCGCGCCGCGCGGGCGGGCGCGTGCTGGCACCGGACGTCGACGGCCTGGGCGCTGCCGTGGTGGGCGACTACCTGCACAGCCGGCGCGGCTGAGCTGCGCACGGCGACCGGGGCCGCGGGTCCGAGCGCAGAACACGCGGGCCTGAACGCAGAACACGCGGGCCTGAACGCAGGACACGCGGGCGAACGCAGTCGCGCGGTAGCGCGTCCGTGAGAGGTGGTGGCGCGACGGGTGGGCGCAGGACACGCGCGGGTGTGCGTCAGCGCGGCCTGACGACGAGGCGGGCGCCGCGGGCGGGCACCATCGTGATGTTGCGAGCCTTGGCGCGTTCGGGCCGCGGCCGGTCCGGGGAGAGGTGGAAGCGTCGCAACACCTCGCCGAGCACGACCGCGGATTCGAGCAGGGAGAATCCCGCCCCCAGGCAGCGCCGCACCCCGCCGCCGAAGGGGAACCACGTGCCGGTGGCGGGCCCGGAGCCGGTGAACCGTTCCGGGCGGAACGCGTGCGGGTCGTCGTGGTGTGCCGGGTCGTGCTGCACCATCGTGATCGACGGCATGACGGTGTGGCCTGCGGGGATGCGATAGCCGTCGATCTCGATGTCGCGGGTGGCGACCCGGGCGACCTCCGAGATGACCGGATGCAGTCGCATCGCCTCCTTCACGACCGCCTCGAGGTGCTTCTCGTCGTGGTCGTCGGCGGCGCGGACGGCGTCGGCGAGTCTGCGCGGGTCGCGGGCCAGTTCGTGCAGTGACCACGCCAGGGCGGTCGCCGTCGTTTCGTGGCCGGCGAGGAGCAGGGTGATGAGCTGGTCGCGCAACTCGGCATCGGTGAGCCCGTCGGTGTCGGCGCCGTTGCCGACGGCCAATAGCCGGGAGAGCACGTCACGTCGGTCGGCGAGATCTCCGGCGCGCCTGCGGTCGGCGATCTCGGCGTAGATCAGCTCGTCGGCGGTCCTGCGCACCTCGGCGTCCCGTTTCCACACACCGAAACGCTGCAGTTTCGGCTGGTGCCAGCCGAGGATGTCGACCGGGCCGATGTCGACGATGCGCCGCAGCAGCGCGCGCAGGCGGTCGAGTCGCGGCCCTTCGGCGACACCGAACACCACGCGCAGGATGATCTCGAGCGTCACGGCCTGCATCCGCTCGTGCGAGCGCAGCGGGCCCGGTCGCCAGCCGTCGACCTCGGCCTCGGCGAGCTCGGTGATCAGGTCGCGGTAACCGCGCAGGGAGGCACCGTTGAACGCGGGCATGAGCAGTTTGCGGGCCCGCAGGTGCACCTCCTCGTCGGTGAGCAGGACCGAGTGGCGGCCCATCGCGGGCTTGAGGATGACGTTTCCCTCCCCGGCGTGGAACACCTCGGCTGGGCCGCCGAACACCGCGCGGATGTGCTCGACGTTCGCCAGCTGCACGACGTCCCGCTCGGGGAAGAGCCGGAGCCGGAACACGTCGCCGTGGCGGCGGCGCAACCGGGGCAACCACTGATGCCGGTACGAACCGAACAGCAGGGTCTGGATCGCCTGCGGCAGGCGCGGGCCCGGAGGCAGGGCGGTCGCGGTGACGTCGTCGATACGCACTGCCGTGTGCTGTGCGGTGGCTGCGGCTGACTCGGTCGTCGTCATGGGCGCGCTCCTTTGCGCGGAGGTGGTCGCACCGGTGGCGGGCGCGGTGGCGGCCGTCCGAGCCGGTGTCTGCTCCTTGAGCCGATTTATACGCCCGTATAGATTCGCTGTCCACCTCGACGACCGCGGTGGCCGCCGGGCGGCCGCGATCCGGTCCACGGGGACGGCGGGCAGTACGCTGCTCGGCGTGAGCCACCGGGACGACCTGCTCGCCGCGGCGCGAACGCTGCTCGAGGACAAGGGCTACGCGCACATCACCGCGCGTGACCTCGTCGCGGCGTCCGGCACGAACCTGGCGTCCATCGGCTATCACTTCGGCTCGAAGGCCGGCCTGTTGAACGCGGCGATCGCGACCGTGTTCGAGGAGTGGACCGATCAGCTCGCCGAACTCGCCATGGCCGATCCGACAGCCTCGCCGATCGAACGCGGCCACGTGACCTGGGCAGCGTGGCTGGCGGGGCTGGCGGGCAAACGCCGGCTGCTCGTCTCGTACATCGAGGCGCTCGCCCAGGCCGAACGCGCGCCGGACCTGCGCAGGCAACTGGCCGAGCTGTACCGCACCTGCCGGGTGCGGGTGGCCGGCTTGGTCGCCGAGTCGCTGGGCGACGGAACGCGCGGTGACGATCCCCGGTGCCGGGCCGTCGCGAGCTTCGTCGTGGCAGTCTGCGACGGGCTCGCCGTCCAGTCGCTGGTCGACCCGGACGGTGTGCCCACACCCGACGACCTGCTCGCCGGTCTGGCGACATTGTGGTCGGCGTCCTTCCCACCAGACGGGAACGATACGTCCGGGCGCACATAGGGTTGAGGCATGCAGACTTGGTCCTCGGTCGCCGTGCCCCGTGTCCCCGGAGAGTCCCGCCCGCTGCGGCTGTACGACACGGCATCCGGCGACATCCGCCCCGTCTCACCCGGCCGGATCGCCCGGATGTACGTCTGCGGCATCACGCCGTACGACGCCACGCATCTGGGTCACGCCGCGACGTATCTCGCGTTCGACCTGGTGCACCGGCTGTGGCTCGACGCCGGGCACGAGGTGCACTACGTCCAGAACGTCACCGACATCGACGATCCGCTGCTCGAACGCGCCGAGCGGGACCAGGACGACTGGGTCGTACTCGCGATGCGCGAAACGGCGCTGTTCCGCGAGGACATGGAGGCGCTGCGGGTGGTGCCGCCTCGCGACTTCATCGGCGCCGTCGAGACCATTCCGCGCATCGTGGAGGTCATCGGGAAGCTGCTGGCTTCCGGCGCGGCATACCGGGTGGATGACCCCGAGTACCCGGACATCTACTTCGACCGCTCGTACACCGGCCGGTTCGGCTACGAGTCGGGCTACGACGCCGAGACGATGGCCCGGTTCTTCGCCGAGCGGGGCGGCGATCCCGAGCGGCCCGGCAAACGCGACCCGCTCGACGCGCTGCTGTGGCGGGCCCAGCGGCCGGGGGAGCCGTACTGGGAGTCCGAGCTCGGCCACGGCAGGCCCGGTTGGCACATCGAGTGCAGCGTGATCGCCCTCGACCAGCTCGGTGTCGGTTTCGACGTGCAGGGCGGCGGTTCGGACCTGGCGTTCCCGCACCACGAGTACAGCGCCGCACATGCCGAGGCGCTCGCGGGCGACCATCCGTTCGCGCGGCACTACGTGCACGCCGGGATGATCGGGCTCGACGGCGAGAAGATGTCCAAGTCGAAGGGCAACCTGGTGTTCGTGTCCCGGCTGCGGGCCGCCGACGTCGAACCGGCCGCCATCCGGCTGGGGCTGTTCGCGGGCCACTACCGGGACGACCGCGCATGGACCGACGAAGTGCTCGCGACGGCCCAGCAGCGGCTCGCCCGGTGGCGGGAGGCCGTGCGGCTGCCCGCGGGGCCCGCCGCCGACGACACGATCGCCCGCCTTCGCGAGCATCTGGCCAACGACCTCGACACCCCCCGTGCGCTCGCCGCCCTCGATGCGTGGGCCGACGAGGCGCTGCGGGGCGGCGGGCACGGCTCCGGCGGTGACGAGGACGCACCCACGGCGATCCGCACGGCGGTGGACGCGCTGCTCGGTGTCGCTCTGTAGCACGGGCGATACCGTGGGCCGCGTGCCAACTCTCTACGCCACGAGCGACCTGCACGTCACCCACACCGGTAACGAGGCGCACGTCGACGTGATCCGGCCGGACACCCCGGAGGACTGGCTGCTGGTGGCCGGTGACGTCGGCGAGCGCCTGAACACCGTGGTCGACACCCTGGCGCAGCTGCGCCGGAGGTTCGCCACGGTCGTGTGGGTTCCCGGCAACCACGAGTTGTGGACCACGGCGAAGGACCCCGACCAGGCCTCCGGCCGCCCCCGCTACGACGAGCTGGTCCGCCGTTGCCGGGAGATCGGGGTGCTCACCCCCGAGGACGAGTTCCCCGTGTGGCCCTACGCCGACCGTCCGCTGACGATCGCGCCACTGTTCGTGCTGTACGACTACAGCTGGCGGACGCCGTCGGCGCAGGGGGCGTCGCTGGCGGAGGCGCTGCGGCAGGCCAGGGAAGCCGGCGTGGTCTGCACCGACGAGTACCTGCTCGGCCACGAGCCGTACGCGGGCCGCGCGGAGTGGTGCGAGGACCGGCTGACGCTGAGCGAGAAGCGCCTGGCGGAGATCCCCGCCGACCACGAGACGGTGCTGCTGTCGCACTGGCCGCTGCACCGGCACCCCACCGCGCCGCTGTACTACCCGGAGTTCGCCATGTGGTGCGGCACGACCCGGACCGAGGACTGGCACCTCCGGTTCCGCGCCCGGCTCGCGGTGTACGGGCACCTGCACATCCCGCGCACCACGTATGCCGACGGCGTGCGCTTCGAAGAGGTGTCGTTGGGCTATCCGCGTGAGTGGCGCAGGCGTGCCCGTGGGCCGGTGGCGTTCCGGCAGGTGCTGACGTCCGACTGACGCGTCGCGGGCTCACGTGCGGGCGCGCGTCAGGGTTGCCGTGAGCGGGACCGCGGCGAGCAGTACCGCGGCGGGCAACGCGAAGCCCAGCAGCGGGTCGGCGTGGTACGGCGCTGTGAACACGGCCGGTGCTGCGGCCATCCCGAGGAACCGCATCGCCTGGACCACCGAGATCGCGCCGCTGCGCCCGGGGCCGTCGGCCGACAGCACGGTCGTGTTCACCGCGACGAGCACCAGTTGACTGCACACGCCCGCCGCCGCCCACGCTGCCACGGCCACGGGTGCCACCCCGGTCGCGCCGATGACCAACACCAGTGCGGCACCGGTGACCAGGCCGATGAGTGCGGTGAGGCGGCCGCCGAAGCGGTCCGCGGCGGCGCCGGCGAACCGGGCGGCCAGAAACCCGGCGACGCCGAACCCTGTCAGCAGCAGGCCGCGCATCCCCGCGCCGAAACCGAACGCGTCCTGCATGCGCAGCGCGAAGAGGAACGAGAGCCCCGCCATGCACCCCCACGCCGCCAGCGCGGCCAGGCCCGGAAGCAGGACTGATGCACGCCACGGGTCGCGGAGCCGAGCCGCGGTGTCCGGACCGGCCTCGTCGTCGGCCGGCAGCGGCCATGTGGCCAGAACGGCGCCGACCAGCGCGATACCGGCGAAGGCCCACCGCCACGACGCCTCGGCCGCGAGACCGCCCACCAGCGGAGCCGACGTCTGGCCCACGGCCTGCATCGCCCCGAACACCCCGAGTGCCCTGCCCAGCCGATCCGGCGGGGTCATCGCAGCCAGCCGCGCCATCAGCAGCGGCGTCGTGAACGCATTGGCGCATCCCTGCAGGCCGCGGCTGACCTGGAACAACCAGAACCACGGCGCCACGGCGGCTGCGAGGGTGAACACGGCGTACGCGACGTAGGCGAGCCGGATGGTGCGGGCGGGTCCCCACCGCTGGCCGAGCGTGCCCGACACGAGCATCAGCGCCGCGAACGGCAGCAGGTACACGGTCAGTGACGACGCCGCAGCCTGCGCGGACACGCCGAAGCTGGCCCCGATCTCGGGCAGGACTGCCGCGACGACCCCGCCGCCGAACGGGCCGAGCAGCGCGCCCAGCTGGAGCCCTGCGCGCGCGGCGGGCGCATCGCCTGCGGCCGCCGCGGTCACCGGCCTGCGGGGCCGGGTCCGTCGTTCCTGCGCCGCCGGAGGTAGCGCTCGAACTCGGCGGCGATCATGTCGCCGCTCGCGCCTTCGAGGTCGATCTCCGCGTCGCCCCGCTCCTCGAGGGAGCGCACGTACTCGGAGATCTCCTCGTCCTCGTCGGCCATCTCGCTGACGGTCTTCTGCCAGTCCTCGGCCTGCTCCGGCAGCGCGCCCAGCGGAATGCCGACGTCGAGGATGTCCTCGAGCTTGTTCAGCAGTGCGATCGTGGCCTTCGGCGAGGGCGGGTGCGACACGTAGTGCGGCACGACCGCCCAGAGGGACACCGCGGGCACACCTTCCTTGACGCACAGGTCCTGGAACACGCCGACGATCCCGGTCGGGCCCTGGTACCGCTCGCGTTCGAGCCCGAACCGTTTCGCGGCCTCCGCGTCGTAGGCCGTGCCGGTCACCGGGATCGGCCGGGTGTGGGCGGTGTCACCGACCAGCGCACCGATCGTGATCACGGTCTGCACCCCGAGCTGTTCGACGTGTTCGAGGAGCTCGGCGCAGAACGCCCGCCACCGCATGCTCGGTTCGGGGCCCTGCACCAGCACGACATCCTGATCGGCGCCCGCGGGCCGGCACACCGACAGCCGCGTCGTCGGCCACTCGACGCGGCGGGTCACCCCGTCCACCATCCGCACCGTCGGCCGGGCGACCTGGAAGTCGTAGTAGTCGTCCGGTTCGAGCTCGGCCAGCGGTGTCGCGTCCCAGTTCAGCGCGAGATGCTCGATGGCGGTACTGGCGGCGTCGCCCGCGTCGTTCCAGCCGTCGAAACAGGCGATCATGACAGGGCCGCGGCGCTGCCGGGTCTCGTCGCCACCGGTGTCGCCGTCGGTGAAGTCGTTGAAGGGCGTGCTCACCCGCCCAGCGTACGTCCCGTCGTCGGAGTGGCCCGCCACCGTAGGCTGGACGGGCCGCCGCGGCCCGCGGTGCGCTCGCCGACCCGAGGAGATGCCCGTGATCGATCCGTCCTCCGACCCCGGTGAAGGCGGTCCGGCCGCCGTGTTGTGGGACATGGACGGCACCCTGGTCGACTCAGAGAAGCTCTGGGACGTGGTGCTCGCCGAGGGAGCGCAGCGCCTGGGCGGGGAACTGACCGCCGCGGAACGCACGGCGCTCGTCGGGTCCAACATGGCCGCCACATCCCGTCGGCTCCTCGAGCTCGCGGGGCGCGCGGTGACCGACGAGGCCGCGGACGAGGTCGCCGACTGGATGCGGGGACGCACGGCGGAGCTGTTCTCCGGTGCGCTGCCGTGGCGGCCGGGCGCCCGGGAGGCCCTCGAGGCGCTGCGCGCGGCGGACGTGCCGTGTGCGCTGGTGACGTCGACCGAGCGGGGACTGACCGAACTCGCGCTGAACACGATCGGGCGAGAGTTCTTCGCCGCCACGGTGTGCGGGGACGAGGTCGACGGGAAGAACAAGCCGCATCCCGAGCCGTACCTGCGAGCCGCGCGGCTGCTCGGCGTGGACCCGGCGGCGTGCGTGGCCGTCGAGGACTCGCCGGTGGGCGCGGCCTCGGCGGAGGCGGCGGGCTGCGCTGTGCTGGTCGTCGAGGCGGACGTATCCGTCGAGCGCGGTCCGGGCCGGACGTTCCGCCCGTCCCTGGTGGGGGTCGACCCCGGTGAATTCTCCCGGCTGATCCGGAGCCGGTGACCTGCGACATCACGGGCCAGGCCGCTCGAAGGTCGCTGCGCCGTGGATGACAAGATTCTCCGCGTGAAGACCTTCGATGAGCTGTACGCCGAGCTGACCGAGCGCGCCCGCACCCGACCCGCGGATTCGGGCACCGTCGCCGCGCTGGACGCCGGGGTGCATGCGCAGGGTAAGAAGGTGCTGGAAGAGGCTGGCGAGGTGTGGATCGCCGCCGAGCACGAATCCGACGAGCGGCTGGCCGAAGAGGTCTCGCAGCTGCTCTACCGGGTTCAGGTGCTGATGATCGGCCGGGGCGTCCCGATGGACGACGTCTACCGGTACCTGTGAGCGAGAGAGGACGTCAGATGCTGCGTGTCGCGGTGCCGAACAAGGGTGCGCTCGCCGGACCCTCGTCGGAGATGCTCGGTGAAGCGGGCTACCGCAAGCGACATGAGCAGCGGGACCTGACCGTGCTCGACCCGGTCAACGACGTGGAGTTCTTCTTCCTCCGGCCGAAGGACATCCCGATCTACGTCGGTTCGGGCGAACTCGACCTGGGCATCACCGGCCGCGACCTCGCGCTGGACTCGGGCGCGGACGTGCAGGAGAAGTTGGGCCTCGGGTTCGGCGGCTCGACGTTCCGCTACGCGGGACCGGCCGACCGGGACTGGACCGTGGCGGACCTGCACGGCAAGCGGCTCGCCACGTCCTATCCGCGGCTGGTGCGGGACGACCTGGCCCGGCAGGGCGTCGAGGCCGATGTCATCCCCCTCGACGGGGCCGTCGAGATCTCGGTGCAGCTCGGCGTCGCCGAGGCGATCGCCGACGTGGTCGGTTCCGGCCGAACCCTGCGCCAGCACGACCTCGTGGCGTTCGGCGACCCGATCTGCGTCTCCGAGGCGGTACTGATCGAACACAGCGGAAACGGCAAGACCCCCGCGGTCGAACAGCTCACGGCCCGGTTGCAGGGCGTGGTGTTCGCCCAGCACTACATGATGCTCGACTACGACTGCCCGAGGTCGTTGCTGGAGCAGGCCGCCGCGATCACGCCAGGCCTCGAATCGCCCACCGTGGCGCCGCTCGCCGATCCGGACTGGGTGGCCGTGCGGGCGATGGTGTCGCGCAAGAAGGTCAACGCCGTGATGGACGAGCTCGCCGCCGTCGGGGCGAAGGCGATCCTCGCCTCGGACATTCGCTCCTGCCGGCTGTAGAACTCCGGCGCAGCACACGACAACACACAACTCGGGGCACGACGGCGTATGGCGCTGCCGTGCCCCGAGCTGCGTCGGCGGATTGCGTGCCGCGCACCAGGATCGGGCCGGCCGCCGGGTCCTCGTCGTGAGGCTTTCACATCCGGGAGGTCCGCGCGGCGAGGTCGGCGAGGTGACGCAGTGAGTTGGGGAGATGCTCCGGGCCGAACGGCGGGAACCGGAGGTACGACCGGACGGACTCCGGTACTGCCGACCAGTCGTAGGTGAGCGTGACCTCGGTCTCCGACGGGCCGGAGGACGCCAGGTCATAGCGCCAGGACCAGCCGCCGAACTCGAGGTTGCCGTCACCCTGCGGGTCGTGTCCTGTCAGCCACCCGATCGCGCGCGGTGGATCGAGGACGTGGATCTTGTTGGCCACCTCGTAGTAACCGTCTCGGGCGTCGGGTGATACATGGCCATCCGGAAGATCTGCCCCACCTCGGTCAACGTTGCCTGATCGACCGGTTCCTGCACCCAGCCGGTGCCATCGATCGCGGCGTGTGTCGTCGGGTCCGCCAGCACCGCGAAGACGGTCTCGACGGATGCGGCGGCCGACCGGGTGGCGCTCACCTTCGCCTGCTTCACGACGCAGCCTTCCGTGCGGTGGTGCGACCTCGAACCTGCGCGAATCGGGACATTACCGGGCCGCCGTCATCGCGGCGAGGCCGAAAGCGACGGGACGTCCGCCCTTGCCGCAGGCTCAGTGGTCCTTGCTGCGTTTCGGCAGCAGGTCGTAAAGCTTCTTGCGCGCGCCGTTGTCGTTGGCGTTGCGGGTGTGGGCCACGTCGGTGATGAAGTCCTCGAAGTCGAAGTCCTGCTCCGGTGCCGCGGGCGCCTGCGGGGCCGTGCCCGGTGATTCGTCCAGCGTACGGGCGATCTCGCGGAACGCCGCGGCGTGCGTGGTCTCCGGCGCGAACGTCGTGACCGGCATACCGCGCGCCGCTGCTTCGTTCATCACCACTCCCAGCGGCACGTGCGGCAGCACGGGGATACCGAACTGTTCCAGCTCCCGCAACGCCGTGACGGCGTAGCCCGAGATGGGCCGCCGGTACAGCCCCGGCACGAGGCCGTAGTAGTCGATCGGCGGCCGCTCGACCATGGTTTCCAAGTGGCGGATCTGCTCCTGCATGAGCCGGAGCGCACGGATGCTGGTGCGGTCCGGCTGCACGGGCACGAGCAGCCCACTGGTGGCCACGAGCGCGTTGTTGGTCAGCACGTCGAGCGCGGGCGGACAGTCGATGACCACATGGTCGTAGTTGGCGAACTGGATCACGCGTGCCAGCTGCCATCCCGGGACCCGGAACTGGTCGAGTCTGCGGACCAGGTCGAACATGCCGGGCGAGGTGGGGATGACGTCGAACGCCCCGCCCCGGCCGACGTTGCTGCGCGGATGCGGGACGACGAGCTCCTCGACCGGGCCGCGCCACGTCTTGGTGAGCGCCTTGGCGAGGCTGGGCCGGTCGGCCGGAATCTCGGGCAGGCCGAGCATCTCCGTCGTGGCGTGCCCTTGCGGGTCCAGGTCGATGAGAAGAACGCGGCGGCCCCGCTCCGCGAGTGCGGCGGCGGCGCCGACACTCAGCGCGGTCTTGCCGACCCCGCCCTTCTGATTGACCACCGAGGTGATCTGCACTGTGCGCCGCTCCTGGATCTCGATTGCCGGGAACAGACTAGTCGATCAGCACTCGCGTGCGGCGCTGATCGCGCCCGGCGTGCCGGTCGATCCTGTCACGGCTCGCGACGGGGTCAATCCGCGCGGTCGAGCGCGGACTCCTCGCCGCCGGTCGGCTCGGGCCAGCCGGGGTACTCGGGCGGCGTGCCACCGAACGCCGGGCACAACGACTGGTGGGCGCACCAGTCGCACAGCTTGCTCGGGCTGGGACGGAAATCGCCGGTCCTGCCCGCGGCGAGGATGGCCGACCAGATCGCCTCGAGCGTGCGCTCGAACCGCGCCAGTTCGTCCTCGTCGGGGGTGTAGGCCAGGTCCTGCCCGTCGCGCAGGTACATCAGCTTGAGTTGCCGGGGCACGACGCCGCGGGTGCGCCACAGCACCACTGCGTAGAACTTCATCTGGAACAGCGCCTTGGCCTCGCCGATCGCGCGGGGCGCGGCGCCCGTCTTGTAATCGACGACCCGGATCTCACCGGTCGGCGCGACGTCCAGGCGGTCGACGTAGCCGCGCAGCCGCACGCCCGAGCCGAGCTCGGTTTCGACGTGCAGCTCGCATGCCTCCGGTTCGAGGCGGTTCGGGTCCTCGAGGCCGAAGTACGCGTCGAGCAGCTTGCCGGCACCGTCGAGCCACCCGGCCGCGTGACCGTCCGGGCCCGTTTCGTCCTCGGCGAACAGCTCCGCCCACTCGGGGCTCTGCTGGGAGAGCTCCTCCCACGTCGGCGCGAGCAGCTCGTGCGCGCGCTCGGGGCTGCGGTCGCCGCGGGGGAGTGCGAACAGCCGCTCCAACACCGAGTGCACGAGCGTGCCGCGGACCTGAGCCTTCGTGGGTGGCTCGGGAATCCGGTCGATCGCCCGGAACCGGTAGAGCAGTGGGCACTGCTTGAAATCGCCCGCGCGCGACGGCGAGAGCGCGGGCCGCCGGCGTGGCGCTCCGGAGTCACCGGCGGGCTGCGTGGTGTCGGTGGGCGTGGCGGAGGCCGTCGTGTCAGTCATGCGTGCCCTCGGTCATGCCCGGCACCCTAACGAGCGCTGCCGACAGGAACCGATCACGGCTACCGGCGCGGCGCAGGTCGGGGGAACGATGCGGAGCCGGGCGCGGCGGTAACGGTGCTCGTACACGGCGCGTTCTACCCTCGCCTCGTGAACACGACGAGCCGGTCCCGGCGCGGGACCGTCACCGACGGCGGACTGCTGCTGTTCCGCGTCGACGGGGTGCCCGTGCTGCTCTCCCCCTCCTGGTGGGTCGGGTCGCTGCTCATCGTCGTGCTGTACAGCCCGCTGGTGGGCAGGTTGCTGCCGGGCGCGGGTCCGGGCGTGTCGTGGGCGCTGGCCGGCGCATTCGCGGTGCTGCTGGGGCTGTCGGTGCTGGCCCACGAGCTCGGCCACGTCCTCGTCGCACTGCGTCTGGGGATACCCGTGCGCAGGCTGCGACTGTTCCTGCTCGGCGGCCTGTCCGAGGTGGCGCGCAGCCCGGACAAGCCGAAACAGGAGGGGCTGGTCGCGGCGGCGGGCCCGATCGTGTCGGTGCTGCTCGCGGTGTTCTGCGGACTCCTGCTGGTGGCGGTTCCGCCGGGCGGCGCGGTGTGGCTGCTCGTCGCCCAGTGTGCGGTGGCCAACCTGGCGGTCGGTGTGTTCAACCTGTTGCCGGGCCTGCCCCTCGACGGCGGGCGCATGCTCCGGGCCGGGGTGTGGTCGCTCACGGGCAACCGTGCGTCGGGCACGCGTGCGGCCGTGTTCGGCGGCGGTCTGGTCGCGTTGGCTCTGCTGGTGTGGGCGCTGTGGGGCCTCGCGGAGGGCAGCGACGACCGCTGGCTGCGGCTCGGGGTCTGTGTGGTGACGGCGTGGTTCGTCGTCACCGGCGCCACCGGTGAGATGGCCGCCGAACAGCGGCGCAGCTGGCCCGCCGGCCTCGTGCTGGGGGATCTGACACGGCCGGTGCTGCAGCTGCCGGCCGAGAGTCCGGTGGAATCGGCGCTGTCGGCGTCGGCGGGCAGGGGAGTGGTGCTCGTGCGAGCCGACGGGGTCGCGGCGGGACTGCTCGACGAGGCCGCGGCCGAGCAGCTCGCGGCCGAATCACCGCGTGCGCCCGCCGAACTGGCGGCCGAGCCGATCCGCGCGGAGACCGTGCTGCTCGAATCCGAGGCGGGCGACGCCGTGATCGAACGGGTTGCGGAGGTCGCCGCGTGGCAGTTCCTCGTGGTCGACGACGAGGGCAGGCCCGCGGGCGTGTTGCACCGTGACGATCTGCGCGCGGCGTTGTCCGGGGGCCGCCGCACCCGCTGACCCGCGTGCCCGGGCGATCTGCGACGATCGAGCGCCGCCGAAGGCTGCCGCAGAGGGCGTGAGATTGGGAGTTTCGTGAGCGCAGGACCGTTCCGTGTCGGGGATCGCGTGCAATTGACCGACCCGAAGGGACGGCACTACACGATCGTGCTCGCGGAAGGCGAGCAGTATCACACCCACCGCGGCGCGCTCGCCCACGACGACATCATCGGCAAGCCCGAGGCGTCGGTCGTCACGTCCGCGGGCGGTACGAGCTACCTGGCGGTGCGGCCGCTGCTGTCGGACTACGTGCTGTCGATGCCGCGCGGCGCCCAGGTGATCTACCCGAAGGACGCCGCCCAGATCGTGATGTGGGGAGACATCTTCCCCGGGGCGCGGGTTCTCGAGGCCGGTGCCGGCTCCGGAGCGCTGACCTGCTCGCTCCTGCGGGCCGTCGGCGCCGACGGCAGCGTCACGTCGTACGAGGTCAGGGACGACCACGCCGAGCACGCCGAGCGGAACGTCGAGCGGTTCTTCGGGCACCGGCCCGACAACTGGGAGCTGCACCGCGGGGACCTCGCCGAACACGAGGGCGAGGTCGACCGGGTCATCCTCGACATGCTCTCGCCCTGGGACGTGCTGCCGACGGTGCACCGCAACCTTGTCCCCGGCGGCGTGCTGGTGGTGTACGTGGCCACGACCACGCAGTTGTCGTCCGTCACCGAGGCGTTGCGCGAGCAGCAGTGCTGGACCGAACCGCAGGCATGGGAGACCGTGTTGCGGCCGTGGCACGTCGTCGGCCTCGCGGTACGCCCGGAGCACCGGATGGTCGCGCACACCGCCTTCCTGCTCACGACCCGCCGGTTGGCCGACGGGGTCACCCCGCCGCGGCAGCAGCGCAGGCCGAGCCGGGGCTGACCGGGCACGGTCCGGGCGGGCCCGCCGACGTTCGTGCCGGGGAGGCCGTGGCCGGTGCCCCGGCACGAACGCGATCGGGAACCTCGTGGAGGCCTCGCTCAGGACGTGAGCTGGTCACCCATGTAGCACCAGCCGCCGCCCTCGTTCTTGAGGACGATGTAGTAGTCCCGGTCCTGGGCGGTGTTCTGTGCAGGGACCTTCGCGGCGTCGCCCGTGACCTCGGCGGAACCGGCGATCCTGATGGACACGTTGTCGGGGATCGCGGGCACCTCCTGCGGGTTGCTCAGGCAGATCGTGTCGGCGACGGCCTGCCGGTCGCCCGAGTTGAAGCCCGCCACGATGGCCTCGGCGGTGGCCTCGGGGGTGCCCTGCGCCCCGGGCGCGCGCTGGTCGCTCGGCGCGCTCTCGCTGGTCTCGGGTGAGGCCTGCGACTCGGAGGTGGTCGGCTCGCTGGACTGGCTCGTTGCGGGCGAGGCGTTCTGGCCGCTGTCGCCCGAGTCGTCCTCGTCGTCGAGCAGGAATCCGGGCGCGACCCACGCGAGGAAGGCGAACACGCCTGCGAGCAGGACGACGCCGCCGAGGGAGATGCCGACGATGAGGCCGGTCTTCTTCTTGGGCGGTTCACCGCCGGGGCCTCCCGGACCGCCGGGGTGGGCGCCGTAGGGCTGTTGCCCGAACTGCTGGCCGCCGTAGGGCTGACCGTAGGGCTGCTGACCGTAGGGGTCCTGCTGACCGTACGGGCCGGGGTGGGGCGGTTGTTGCCCGTACTGCTGAGGTCCGGGTTGCCCGTACTGGCCGGGCTGCTGGCCGTACGGGTCCGGCTGGCCCGGCTGACCGGGTTGCTGTGGCGGATAGGTCATGCGGGTCCCCTTACCATCGGCGCGAACTGTGGCCCCCTCAGTGGGACCTGATCGTATCCGCGCAGATTCCGGCCGCTCATCCACCCGTGTACCACGGTCGGTCACATCGATGTCGGCCGTGACCTCGGCCGCACCGGTCGGGCGAGGACGGCTCCGCCGGGTCTCGCGGCCGTGTCGTGTTCACACCGCGGGCGCCGTCGAGTACGACCGGCGGCGGCGTGCCGGCACGGGCGGTACTGACCCGCAGTGGGCGGTACCGGTCTCGTGGACGCGGTGAGCTGCGGCGATGTGGGCCCGCCGCCCCGTGGTGCCCGTCGATCGCGGCCCGGGCGGCGGTGGCGCGGTGCTGCGGTTGTCCGGTCCACGTCAGGGAGTCCGGCCGGATCGCGACGCGCGCGGGCTGTGCGGCCGTTCGGTGGAAAATGCGCAGTGCGGCGGAGTTCTGCATCCCTGCACGGAGCTGTGGGTAGTCGGTCGGGCCCGCGCGACGCACCGATTCCGTAACGTGCCGAAGGCTTTTCTTGTCGGTGATCGCCGGTACCGTGGAAGCACATGCATTCCGAGGAGGTGCCGAAATGCAACACGACCTTCCCGGTGGTCGGCACGAGGAGGCCGACTCTTCAGAACCGAACGGAGCGACCAGCGCGGGGTCTCCCGCGGAAACCCCCGCCGGCGACGAGGCGAGCCAGATCCGGCAGCTGGAAGAAGAAGTCGCACTGCTGCGCCGGAAACTGACCGACTCGCCGCGGCAGAACCGCGTTCTCGAGCAACGCCTCGCCGAGGCGACCGAGCGCGTCGAACAGCTCACCGAGCGGAACGAGAAGCTCGTCGAGACGTTGCGTGAGGCCCG
This sequence comes from Prauserella sediminis, assembly GCF_014195435.1. Lineage (NCBI taxonomy): Bacteria > Bacillati > Actinomycetota > Actinomycetes > Pseudonocardiales > Pseudonocardiaceae > Prauserella > Prauserella sediminis. The sequence continues at coordinate 30,131 of NZ_JACIBS010000014.1, forward strand.
GAGCCAGCTGCTGACGCTCCGCGAGGAGGTCGACCGGCTCGCGCAGCCGCCGAGCGGGTACGGCGTCTTTGTCGAGGCCTACGAGGACAACACGGTGGACGTGTTCACGTCCGGCAGGAAGATGCGCGTCGCCGTGTCGCCGAACGTCGAGGTCGAGTCGTTGCAACGCGGGCAGACCCTGCGGTTGAACGAGGCACTCACGGTCGTCGAGAGCGGAGGCTTCGAGCGCACCGGCGAGGTGTGCACGTTGCGTGAGGTGCTCTCCCCAGAGACCGAGGGCGGCAGCGCCCGCGGTCTCATCGTCGGGCACGCCGACGAGGAACGTGTCGTGTGGCTCTCGGACCCCCTCGCGGCGGAGGAACTGAAGTCCGGGGACTCGGTGCTGGTCGACTCCAAGGCCGGGTACGCCTACGAGCGGGTGCCCAAGGCGGAGGTCGAGGACCTCGTGCTGGAGGAGGTGCCGGACGTCGCGTACGAGGACATCGGCGGCCTCTTCGGGCAGATCGAGCAGATCCGGGACGCCGTCGAGCTCCCGTTCCTGCACGCGGATCTGTTCCGGCAGTACCAACTGCAGCCGCCGAAGGGTGTCCTGCTGTACGGCCCGCCCGGGTGCGGTAAGACGCTGATCGCCAAGGCGGTGGCGAATTCGCTGGCCAAGAAGGTGTCCGGTGACGCGGCCGATGCGAAGTCGTACTTCCTGAACGTCAAGGGCCCCGAGCTGCTGAACAAGTTCGTCGGCGAGACCGAGCGGCACATCCGGATGATCTTCCAGCGGGCTCGGGAGAAGGCGTCCGAGGGAACGCCGGTCATCGTCTTCTTCGACGAGATGGAGTCGATCTTCCGCACCCGTGGCAGCGGAGTGTCGTCGGACGTCGAGACGACGATCGTGCCGCAGTTGCTGGCGGAGATCGACGGCGTCGAAGGGCTCGAGAACGTCATCGTCATCGGTGCCTCGAACCGTGAGGACATGATCGACCCGGCGATCCTGCGTCCCGGCAGGCTCGACGTGAAGATCAAGATCGAGCGGCCGGACGCCGAGGGCGCGAAGGACATCTTCTCGAAGTACCTGACGGCGGATCTCCCGATCCACGCTGACGATCTGCTCGAGTTCGCCGGTGACTCGCAGGCCACGTTGGATGCGATGATCCAGCACACCGTCGAGCGGATGTACGAGGAGTCCGACGAGAACCGGTTCCTGGAGGTGACCTACGCCAACGGGGACAAGGAGGTGCTCTACTTCCGCGACTTCAACTCGGGCGCGATGATTCAGAACATCGTGGACCGGGCGAAGAAGGCCGCGATCAAGTCGGTGCTGGAGACCGATCAGTCGGGTCTCCGGGTGCAGCATCTGCTGGACGCGATCGTGGACGAGTTCGCGGAGAACGAGGACCTGCCGAACACGACCAACCCGGACGACTGGGCCCGGATCTCCGGCAAGAAGGGGGAGCGGATCGTCTACATCCGCACGCTCGTCACCGGCAAGAATCAGGACTCCGGCAGGGTGATCGACACAGCGACCAACACCGGCCAGTACCTGTGACGGCCTCGTTGTCGTGACAGACGCGGTGTTGTAGCGGATACGTGCGAACGGCCCGCTCCGGCGATGTCGGGGCGGGCCGTTCGCACGTTCTCGGACATGTCGTTCTCGGGCATGTCGCAGCACCCGGATTGTATAATGACCTATACGATCCGGCCTATGAGTGACGAGATGCCTCCCGTTGATCCGCCGGACCCGCTGACGGAAGCAGGGGAGCGGCACGTAGCCGCTCCCATTACGGCCGCTGCGGTGCTCGCGTGGCTCGAGGAAACCGCGGAGGCCGTGGCCGCAGGGGAGTTGGCGGCCGAGGAGCTGATCGCGCTGCTCGGGGAGTTGCGACAGGCGTCGACGGCGTGTGCGAACGCGTCGGACTGGACACTGCTCGCGGCTCGTGAGGCCGGTGCCAGTCTGCGGCAGATCGCGCCGGTGTTCGGCAAGGGGTACGTCCGCGCACCGGCGGCGCGATTGGAGAAGCTGCATCGCGAGGTGCTGTCGGCCGATCAGTTCCTCGAGCTGATGCGGCGGCGTGCGAGCGAACCAACTGTATAATGACCTATACGGACGGGCACGGTAGCGGCCCTCCTCGCACGCGCCCGCTACCGTGCCCGTCATGGACAACATCGCACGGACGGCGGTGGGTCTCGCCTCGTTGGGGCGGCCCGCGTACATCAACCTCGGCCGGGAATCCGAACTGCCCGCGGATCGCACGGTCGCCGCGATGCGCGACGCGACCTTCGCCGTGCTCGACCGCGCCTACGACGCGGGGGTCCGCCGGGTCGACGTCGCGCGCTCCTACGGCAGGGCGGAGGAGTTCCTCGCCGCGTGGCTGTCCGACAGGGGGCGCTCCGACGTAACGGTGTCCAGCAAGTGGGGATACGCCTACGTCGGCGACTGGCGGACGGACGCCCCGGTCCACGAGGTCAAGGAGCACTCGCTCGCGCGGTTCCGGCAGCAGTGGGCCGAGACCCGAGACACGCTGCCCACCGCGCCGGCGCTCTACCAGGTGCATTCGCTGACCCCCGACAGCGCACTGTTCGACGACCGGGAACTGCAGGTGGCGCTCGCCGAACTCGTCGACACCGGGGTGCGGGTGGGGTTTTCGACGTCGGGGCCTGCGCAGGCCGACACGATCCGGCGGGCGCTGGAACTGACCGTGGACGGCAGGCACCTGTTCACGGCCGTGCAGTCGACGTGGAACGTGCTCGAATCGTCGGCCGGGCTGGCGCTGGCCGAGGCGCACCGGGCAGGGGTGTTGGTCCAACTGAAGGAGACGCTGGCCAACGGCAGGCTCGCCGTCGACCCGCCGGACGTCGTCGCCGACATCGCGCGGGCCCACGGCACGACGCCGGACGTCGTGGCGCTCGCGGCGGCGTATGCCGAGGACTGGGCCGACGTCGTGCTGCTCGGCCCGGCCGGGGTCACGCAGCTCGACACGAACCTGGCGGCAGCCGCCCTGCGGCTGAATGACGATGACCTGGAGAACCTCGCCGAGCTGCGCGAGAACCCGCGTGAATACTGGGCCCGCCGGTCGCAGCTCGTGTGGGAGTGACTACTGTCGCGAGCGCCCAGTGAGCGAGTCGGAGAGGACGAGACACAGGTGCGACGCGCACGAACGACCACCATGGCCGGTCTGCCCGTGGCGATCACGCTGCTGACGGTCGTGGCCGGTTGCGCCGACCGCGAGAACGACCTGGACACGTACTACGACGACAGGCCCGCGACGGGTGAGCGCTCCGACGACGCCGAAGCGGCGCCGCGGTCCGACGGCGATTCCCAGGACGAGGCGACGCGGCAGGGCGAAGGGAGCGCGGACGCGGGCCCCGAGCAACCCGCCGGCCAGCGCGTCCTCCTCACCGCCGAGGACGTCCGGGAGGAGGGTGTCGTGCCGATCGCGCCGTCGACGGTGGGCGCGGATCCCGCTGCGCCGACGTGTCTCGCGACGATCGCCCAGCAGTCCGGGGCCGCGGAGGTCCAGGAGCGTGCGTGGCGTTACCCCACGGGCTCGACGCTGCACCACCTCGTGACGCGCTACGAGGACCGGCCGGCCGCCGACGCGCTGGCGGGGCAGGTCGCATGCGGCGGCGAGGAGCTCCCCGTCAGCGGTGCCCCGGAAGACGTCGAGACGCACGCGTGGTGCCAGGCGGCGACCTGCACCGTCGTCATCGCGGCCGAGGACACGCTCTCGACCGTCGAGGTGAGGGCCGCCGACCAGGGCAGCGCCACGGAGGCCATTCACCGTCTTGCGCCGCTCGCCGTCGGCAAGTACGCCTGAACCGGCCGTCAGCCGTAGCGTCGGAACCATTCGAGGGCGCCGAGGCGCCCGTCGGGCACGAACGTGCCGTCGTCGGCCAGTCGCCGCCGCAGCAGCGGCAGCGGGATCCACCAGCCGTCGGCCACCTCCTCGGGCTGGTGCACCACGGGGCCGTCCCATCGCACCTCGTAGGTGAAGTTGTGGCAGCGCACGGAGCCGGCGGTGAATGTCCACGTGAACAGCGGCCGCGGCGTCACGCCGCCGATGCCGAGCTCCTCGGCCAGTTCGCGCGCCGCGCACTCGTCCGGCGATTCACCCGCCGCGACCACGCCGCCCGCCCAGCAGTCGAGTGCGGACGGGTACACGTCCTTGGTGGCTGTCCGGCGGTGGAGGTACACGGACTGACCGTCACCCGAACGCACCAGTACGACGGCTGCGGCGTGCCACAGCCCGCGGCTGCGCACATCGGCCCTGGTCGTGGCGCCGACGGCGCGTGCCTGTGCGTCGTAGATCGCAACGCGCTCGTCACCGCCCATGAGGTGATCGTGGCACGAGGCGCCGTAGGGTGGTGGCATGCGGCGGATCATGGGAACAGAGGTGGAATACGGGATCGCGGTCCCGGGCGATGCCACCGCCAACCCGGTGCTGACTTCCACCCAGGTCGTGCTGGCCTACGCGGCGGCGGCCGACATTCCGCGCGCCCGGCGGGCGCGCTGGGATTACGAGGTCGAGTCACCGTTGCGTGACGCGCGGGGCTTCGATCTCACCGGCCCCAGCCAGCCCACGCAGGACAACGACGTCGAAGACCTCGGCGCGGCCAACGTCATCCTCACCAACGGCGCGCGGCTGTACGTCGACCACGCGCACCCGGAGTACTCGGCTCCCGAGGTGACCAATCCGCGGGATGCCGTGGTGTGGGACAAGGCCGGGGAACGGGTCATGGAGCAGGCCGCGATGCGCGCCGCCACCGTGCCCGGCCAGCCGCAACTGCAGCTGTACAAGAACAACGTGGACGGCAAGGGCGCTTCGTACGGCACGCACGAGAACTACCTGATGGACAGGGCGACGCCGTTCACGTCCGTCATCACGGGGCTGACGCCGTTCTTCGTGTCGCGCCAGGTGGTCACCGGTTCGGGCCGCGTGGGGATCGGGCCCCAGGGCGAGGAGCCGGGGTTCCAGCTGTCCCAGCGTTCGGACTACGTGGAGGTCGAGGTCGGGCTGGAGACCACGCTCAAGCGCGGCATCATCAACACGCGCGACGAACCGCACGCCGACGCGGACAAGTACCGCAGGCTGCACGTCATCATCGGCGACGCGAACCTGGCCGAGTACTCGACATACCTGAAGGTCGGCACCACCGCGCTGGTGCTCGACATGATCGAGGCGGGGGTGCGGTTCGACGACCTCAAGCTCGACGAGCCGGTGCGCGCGGTGCACGAGATCAGTCACGATCCGTCACTGAAGACGACGGTGGATGTCGCGGGCGGCCGCAAGTACACGGGGCTCGACCTGCAGTTCGCCTACCACGAGCTGGCCTCGGCGCACGTCGAGCGGACCGGCGGGGACGAGCAGTCCAAGGAGGTACTGCGGGTGTGGGGCGAGGTGCTCGACACGCTCGCGAAGGACCCCATGGACGCGGCCGACCGGCTGGACTGGCCCGCGAAGCTGCGGCTGGTCGAGGCCTATCGCGAACGTGATCAGCTCGGGTGGGCTGCGCCGCGGTTGCACCTGGTCGACCTGCAGTACTCGGATGTGCGCCTCGACAAGGGCCTGTACAACCGCCTCGTGACGCGCGGGTCCATGAAACGCCTCGTCGGCGAGGACGAGGTGCAGCGGGCGGTCACGACGCCGCCGGAGGACACGCGGGCCTACTTCCGCGGTCGCACGCTGGAGAAGTACGCCAGCTCGATCGCCGCGGCGTCGTGGGACTCGGTCATCTTCGACGTGGGCAGGGATTCGCTGGTGCGAATCCCGACGCTCGAACCGCTGCGGGGCACGAAGGCGCACGTCGGCGCGTTGCTGGACCGGGCCGAGACGGCGGAGGAACTGGTCGAGGCGCTGACCGGATCGGAGTAGCCGAAGATCACCACTCCGACAACGATCGTCCCGAATCGCCCTTCCTCTGGGTAGGCTGGGCGCAGGAAGCTCATCGGTCACACCGGGAGGCGGCAATGGCTCAGGAGAAGGTCGAGAAGCACGGCGGCGGCGACTCCGAGGACGAGGCCGAAGGCGCAGCCCCGGCCGGTCAGGAACGTCGTGAGCAGATGGGCGAGGACGTCGACACGATCCTCGACGAGATCGACGACGTCCTCGAGGAGAACGCCGAGGACTTCGTGCGGGCCTACGTGCAGAAGGGCGGCGAGTGACGCAGGCGCTCGCGTGACATAGGCTCGCTGATCAACATTTCGGTACTGTCCCTTTCGTCGATGGGAACTACGAGCACGCATGGAACAGATTCCGCGCAACTCGGGCTTCGCGCTGCCCTCCGCCTACCTGTCGTCGACGACGTCGTCCTTCGCCGATTTCCTGCGTGCCGAGGCGCCGGATCTGCTGCCCAGCAAGCGGTCCGCGGGCATGGGCACCTCGGGTGGCGATCTCGACGCGCCGCACGGCACGACGATCGTGGCCTCGACGTTCAACGGCGGGGTGCTGATCGCGGGTGACCGGCGTGCGACGAGCGGCAACCTCATTGCGACCCGTGACATGGACAAGGTCTACGTGACCGACGCCTATTCGGCCGTGGGCATCGCGGGTACGGCGGGCATCGCTCTCGAGCTCGTCCGGCTCTACACCGTGGAGCTGGCGCACTACGAGAAGATCGAGGGCGTGTCGCTCTCGCTCGACGGTAAGTCGAACAAGCTCGCGACGATGGTGCGGGGCAATCTCGACGTCGCGATGGCGGGCCTCGCAGTGGTCCCGCTGTTCGTCGGTTACGACATCGAGGCGTCCGATCCGAAGCGGGCGGGGCGCATCGTGTCCTTCGACGTCACGGGCGGCCGGTACGAGGAGAACGCGGGTTTCCACGCGATCGGTTCCGGGTCGGTGTTCGCCAAGTCGGCGATGAAGAAGCTCTACGACCCCGAGGCCGATCAGGACGCAGCGGTGCGGGCGGCGATCGAGTCGCTCTACGACGCCGCCGACGACGACACGGCGACCGGTGGCCCGGATGTCGCGCGGAAGATCTATCCGAGCGTCGTCACGATCACGGCGGAGCACGGCGCCGTGGAGTTGCCCACGGAGGAGACCTCGACCATCGCGGAGGCCGTCGTGGCCGACCGTGCGGCCCAGCAGGACTGGCGCAGCTGATCCGAGTGCCGGGCCGACGCGGCCCGGCACCGGACCGGTTGCCCGGGTCCCCACTCGTCAGCTTCCCATCCCCGAACAGAGCGGAGCCAACGCAAGTGTCGATGCCGCTGTACGCCTCGCCCGAACAGTTGATGCGGGAGCGTTCCGAACTCGCGCGGAAGGGTATTGCCCGCGGTCGGAGCGTCGTGGTGCTCAAATACCGGGGCGGAGTCCTGTTCGTGGCGGAGAATCCGTCGCCCACGCTGCACAAGGTGTCGGAGATCTACGACCGCATCGGTTTCGCCGCGGTCGGCCGCTACAGCGAGTTCGAGAGCCTGCGCCGGGGTGGTATCCGGCACGTGGACCTGCAGGGGTACCAGTACGACCGGCGGGACGTCAGCGCACGGGCGCTGGCGAACGTTTATGCCCAGACCTTGAGCACGATCTTCACCGAGCAGCTCAAGCCGTTCGAGGTCGAGATCTGTGTGGCGCAGGTCGGGGCGAACGCCAACGAGGACGAGTTGTACCGGCTGACCTACGACGGGTCGATCGTCGACGAGCCGCAGTTCGTGGTGATGGGCGGTCAGACGGACGCGATCAACACGAAGCTGAAGGAGACCTTCTCCGACGGCATGGAGCTGTCCGACGCGGTGCGGGTGGCGGCGGAGGCTTTCCGCCCGTCGACGTCGTCGGGCAGCGGGACGAACGGCAGCAGCTCGTCGAGTTCGGCGCAGGAGGGTGAGCCGAGCAAGCTGGAGGTCGCCGTGCTGGAGCGTGAGCGGCCGGGCCGGAAGTTCCGCCGTATCACCGGGGCTGCGCTCGATGCGCTGCTGCCCGCGCGTACGGAGGCGGCCGACAGCAGCGATTCGGGCTCCGAAGGCGACGAGAAGTCCGACAACTGACCGGGTTCGCGCCCCACGCCCCGGCAGGCGTGGGGCGCGGGTGCGGCCGGGCCGCACCCGCGCGGGCCGGTCATCTCCGGTAGATCGTCAGCGCACTGGGCCGGGACCGGAACCGGAATTCGCGGCCCAGCGGCCCGATTTCGCCGTCGGTGGCGAGCCTGCGGTAGCCGTCGAGCAGTTCGACGTCGAGAGCCGGCAGGTCGCGCTGCCGGTAGACACGGCTGGCGTGCAGTGTCTTGGTGACGACCGACAGCACGAACCGTGCCCTCGAATACGGGACGTCGGCGCGCAGGTACCGCACGTCGAGCAGGCCGGTGTCGAGTGCGGGCCTGCGGTTGGGCCAGAATCCCTTGGGCGCGTAGGTGCCGTTGCCCACGAACACGAGCCACACGAGTGCTCGTTTGCCGCCCAGGCGCACCGGGAACGGTTTGGCCCGGCGGAGGACACGGATCATCGCGATGACCGCCGACGGCCATTTGGGATGCCGCTGTTCGATTTTTTCGCGCAGCCGCACCATTTCCGGGTAGCCGCCGAGGCTTGCGGTGTTGACGAACCATCGTCGGTGCGTGCCGCTCGGCCCGTGCACCGACACCTCGCCGAGGTCGATGCCGACCGCCGAGCCGTGTTCGGTCGCGACGTCGGCGTCGGGCATGGAGCGGACACCGACGTCGCGGGCGAAGTGGTTGAGCGTGCCCGCGGGGATGAGCGCGAGCGGCAGGCCGGTGTCGGCGGCGACCGAGGCGACGGCGGCCACGGTGCCGTCACCGCCCGCGACGCCGAGGGCGCGGACGGCGGGTCCTGTGTCGGTGCGGCGGGCGATCTCGGCGGTGATCTGGCTGCGCAGGTCGGTGTCGGGGTCGGGGTAGAGCAGGTCGGCTTTCGGCCAGGCGAAGCGGACTTCGGGGGTCGGGTCGTCGGCGGGATCGCCCGAGGCCGGGTTGACGACGGCGAGCATGTCCTCGCCGTCGACCATGAGGGGTGCGTCGGCCCGGTGGGCCGTGCGGCCGGGCCGGTCGTCGTGGACGGGCCACCAGTGGCGGGTGGCGAACGAGGCGGCGACGCCGAGGGCGGCGCCGGCACCGACGTCGGTGGGCCAGTGCACCCCGGTGTGAACGCGCGAGTAGGCGACGGCCGCGCCGAGCGGCAGCAGCGCCACGCCGGTGGCGGGTGACTCCTGGAATGCGCCGGTGATGAACGCCGCCGCGGAGGCGGCGTGGCCGGAGGGGAACGACGACGAGGCGGGCCGCCGGTCCAGCCTGCGGTGTTGCGGGACGGCGGAGGCTGCGGGACGGCGCCGTGGCAGGAGTTCCTTGGCGACGAAGCTGGCGCTCAGGCTCGCGAACCCGACGCTGCCGATGCCGCGCAGGGCGGCCCTCCGGGATGCTCCGCCCCTGGCGGCGAGGACGCCCGCGACGACCCACCACAGAACCGCCTTGTCCGCCGACCGGGTGATCATGGTCAGCAGGTCGTCGGCGCGGGTGCGGGGCAGTGCGGCGCTGCGGGCCATCAGCCGGCGGTCGGGGCGACCGACGCGCTGAAGTGCGGCGACGCGTCGGAGCAGGGGCGGAGTCATGGCGGATATGCTGCCGTACGGCGCTTGAAGGTGGCGTTGGCGTCCGATCGGCGGCGATTTCGTTCCCCAGTTCCTGGCGCTGACCGCCTACCCTTGAGGGATGCAGCGGCGGATCTTTGGGATCGAAACCGAGTTCGGAGTGACCTGCACGTTCCACGGGCAGCGCAGGCTCTCGCCCGACGAGGTGGCGCGGTATCTGTTCCGGCGTGTCGTGTCGTGGGGCCGGTCGTCGAACGTCTTCCTGTCCAACGGGTCACGGCTCTACCTCGACGTGGGGTCGCATCCGGAGTACGCGACGGCCGAGTGTGATGACCTGACCCAGCTGGTCACGCATGACAAGGCAGGGGAGCGGATTCTCGAGGACCTGCTGGTGGACGCCGAGCGCAGGTTGGCCGACGAGGGCATCGGCGGCGACATCTTCCTGTTCAAGAACAACACCGACTCGGCGGGCAACTCGTACGGTTGTCACGAGAACTATCTGGTCACGCGCGCGGGCGAGTTCTCGCGGATCGCGGACGTGCTGTTGCCGTTCCTGGTGACGCGGCAGCTGATCTGCGGCGCGGGCAAGGTGCTGCAGACGCCGAGGGGCGCGGTGTACTGCCTGTCGCAGCGGGCCGAGCACATCTGGGAGGGCGTGTCGAGCGCGACGACGCGGTCCCGGCCCATCATCAACACCCGCGACGAGCCGCACGCCGACGCCGAGCGGTACCGCAGGCTGCACGTGATCGTCGGCGACTCGAACATGGCGGAGCCGACGACGTTGCTGAAGGTCGGCACGGCGCACCTGGTGCTGGAGATGATCGAGCAGGGGGTGCAGTTCCGGGATTTCAGTCTGGACAACCCGATCCGTGCGATCCGGGAGATCAGCCACGATATGACGGGCCGTAGGCAGGTGCGCCTCGCCGGGGGCCGGGAGGCCTCGGCGCTGGAGATCCAGCTGGAGTACTACGCGCGGGCGGTGCAGCACGTCGAGGCGACCGACGCGAGCCCGTTGATGCATCGGGTGGTCGATCTGTGGGGCCGCGCGCTCGATGCGATCGAGCAGCAGGACTTCTCCCTGGTGGACACCGAGATCGACTGGGCGATCAAGCACCGGTTCGTCGAGCGGTACCGGGCCAAGCACAATCTCGACCTGTCGGACCCGCGGGTGGCGCAGCTGGACCTGGCTTACCACGACATCCGACGGGGCCGCGGTGTGTTCGATCTGCTGCAGCGCAAGGGCCTGGTGCAGCGGGTGACCGATGACGGCGAGATCGAGGCCGCCAAGGACACGCCGCCGCAGTCGACGCGGGCGAAGCTGCGTGGCGACTTCATCGCCGCGGCGCAGCAGGCGGGCCGCGACTTCACTGTGGACTGGGTGCACTTGAAGCTGAACGACCAGGCGCAGCGGACGGTGCTGTGCAAGGATCCGTTCCGCGCCGTGGACGAACGGGTCGACCGGTTGATCAACTCGTTGTAGACCGGGCGGCTCGGGTCCGGCTGGGGCCGTGGGTGGCCGTCGCCAACAGCGACACGGTTCCGGACGGCGACCGGCTGACCAGGCATGACGCGACGGTTCCCAGTGCGGTCGGCAGGGCGAACAGCACCAGCAGGGCGGCCTGCCGACCGCACCCGTCGCGAGGAGTGCGGGGCGCGCAGGGGAGACCTCCCGGACGCGCCGATCGGGGCGAGCTAGGGTTGGTGAGGTGTCCACCGCCCGTGCAGAACGCCTGGTCAACCTGGTGCTGGCGCTGCTGTCCACCCGGCAGTACATGCCGGCCGAGCGCATTCGGGGCATCGTGCCCGGCTACGCGGACGCGGCGAGCACCGAGGCGTTCTTCCGCATGTTCGAACGCGACAAGGCCGAGCTGCGTGAGCTGGGGATTCCGCTGGAGACGGGCACCAATTCGGCATTCGACCCCGAGGGGTATCGGATCGCGCGCCGCGACTACGAGCTCGGCGACATCGACCTCGCACCCGACGAAGCGACCGCCGTCGCGCTCGCGGCGCGGCTGTGGGACTCGCCGGACCTGACGGGGCAGGCGCACGGTGCACTGGTGAAGCTGCGCGCCGCGGGCGTCGAAGTCGACGACCGGGCGCACGCCATGGTCGAGCCGCGGGTGCACACCGAACCGGCGTTCGCGCCGCTGTTGGCGGCGGTGCAGGCAGGTGAGACGGTGCGGTTCGACTATCGGCGGTCGGACTCGCCCGAGCGGCGCACGCGCACCCTCGAACCGTGGGGTGTGGTGTCGTGGCGGGGGCGCTGGTACGTCGTCGGTCATGACCGGGACCGCGAAGCGCCGCGGTGTTTCCGGCTCTCGCGCATCAGCGGCGAGGTCGTGACGACCGGGGAGCGGGCGGTCGTGCGGCGGCCGGAGGATGCGAAGCTGCTCGACTTCGTGGCGGGCACGTCCGTGAGCGACGACGGCTCGGCTGCCACGACGGCCCGGTTGTGGCTCGCCGAAGGCAGGGCCACCGGAATCCGCAGGCACGCGCAGGTGCTGGAGCACCGCTCGGTCGACGGTGAGGACGGCGACGTCGTCGAGATCGAGCTGCAGCATCCGGAGGGCGCCGCGGACTGGATCGCCGGCCACGGCCCGGACGCGGTCGTGCTGGCGCCCGACGTGCTGGCCAAGGCCGTGGCGGACCGGCTCGAACGGGTCGCCGCGGGTGGGGGAGGGATGCGATGAGCGCGGCCACCGACCGGATGCCGAGGCTGCTGGCTCTGGTGCCGTACCTGCTGGCCAGGCCCGGGATCAGGATCGACCAGGCGGCACAGGACTTTGACGTCACGCCGAAGCAGCTGCGCAAGGATCTGCAACTGCTGTGGTTGTGTGGGCTGCCCGGGTACGGCCCCGGCGATCTGATCGACCTCTCGTTCGACGGCGACACCGTGTCGGTGACGTTCGACGCGGGGATGCGCAGGCCGTTGCGGCTCACCGGAGGTGAGGCGAGTGCGCTGGTCATCGCGCTGAAGGCGCTCGCCGAGACGCCCGGTGTGGTCGACACCGACGCCGTCGGCCGTGCGATCGCGAAGATCGAAGCCGCGGCGGGCGCCGCCGAGCCGGCCGGAGTCGTCGTCGGCAACGGCGTCCGCGAACACGAGACGACGGCGCGCACGCGCGAGATCGTCCGCGAGGCGCTGCAGTTCGGGCGTGCGGTGCGGATGCGGTACTACGCGGCCTCCAACGACCGGATCACCGAGCGCACGGTCGACCCGATGCGGCTGCTGATCGTGCAGGCACACAGCTACCTGGAGGGCTGGTGTCGCCGCGCCGAGGACGTGCGGTTGTTCCGCCTCGACCGGATCGACGAGCTGGACGTGCTCGACGAGCCGGCGGCGCCGCCGCCCCACGCCCGCCACTCCGACGTCTCCGACGGCGTGTTCTCGGCACACGAGAGCTACCCCGAGGCCGACCTGGTGCTCGAACCCGATGCGCGGTGGGTCGCCGAGTACTACCCGTGCGAGGAACTGGCTGAGCTCGAGGGCGGCCGGCTGCGGGTCCGGATGCGCTACGGCGACGAATCGTGGATGGTCAGGCTCGTGCTGGGGCTGGGTGGCCGCGCGACGGTCGAACGGCCGGGTGAACTCGCGGTGGCCGTGCGGCGCCGTGCCGCCGCCGGGTTGGCACGAGCACGTCACCTGTCGATCACCGGCGGGCAGTAGGCTTACGGGCGTGTTCTACGTGCTGAGTGCCGCCGTGGCAGGGGCCGGGCTCATCGTGCTCGTCCTCGCACTGGTCCGATTGGCGGGTGCGGCGAGAGGATTCGGCCGCGCTGCCGAGGTCATGCGGTCGGACGTGGAATCCCGCCTGGGCATGCTCCGCGCCCGCGCGGCCGCGGTCGGCGTCGCCGTTCGCGACCTTCGTACCCGACGTGTCCGAATCGGTTCGGAATCGGCATCCGAGCCAGTACGATCGGGCCTGAACGAATAGGGAGGCCACCCAATATGAACGCCTTTCAGCCGTGGCACTTGATCATCCTCGTGCTCGTCGTCGTGGTGCTGTTCGGCGCCAAGCGCCTGCCGGATGCGGCCCGCTCGGTCGGCAAATCCATGAAGGTCTTCAAGGCCGAGACCAAGGACCTGCGTGGCGACCAGTCGGAGCAGGACTCCGCCGAGTCCGAGACGACCAGCTCCACCACGACGGCGGCGGACGCCAAGCAGATCCCGGCGACGACGGTCAAAGCCGACGCCGAGGTCGCCGACAGCAAGTCGGCCGACCCGACCAGTGACCAGGTGGAACAGCTGCAGCGCCAGCTCGACGAGCTCAAGCAGCAGCAGTCCGCCGAACAGGCACAGAAGAACGGCTGACCACACCGCACGGATCGAGAACGGACGCTTTCGTGGGAGACACCTCCGCACAGCGCGAGGGACGAGGCGGTAAACGGAAGGCTCGGAGTCGTCGGCACAACCCCGACGGCACGATGTCGCTCGTCGAGCACATCTACGAGTTCCGCCGCCGCCTCGGCTACGCGCTGCTCGCCCTGGTTGCGGGCGGGATCGTCGGGTTTCTGTGGTTCGGCCACAGCATCGGCCCGATCCCGACACTCGGCGACCTGGTCACCGAGCCCTATTGCGCCATTCCGCAGGAGCAGCGCTACCCCAAGGGTGGGGACTGTCAGCTGTTGCAGACGGTCCCGTTCGAAGCGTTCATGATCCAGATGAAGGTCGGCCTCAGCGCCGGGGCCGTGCTGTTCTCGCCGCTGTGGCTGTACCAGCTGTGGGCGTTCATCGCGCCCGGGCTGTACTCCAAGGAACGCAAGTACGCGATGACGTTCGTCGGCATCGCGTCCCTGCTGTTCGCGGGCGGTGCACTGCTGGCCTACTTCATGGCCCCGCACGCGCTCGAGATCCTCACGACCTTCGGTGCGGGCGAGTTCGCCACGTGGTTCACCGGTGACAAGTACATCTCGTTCGTGCTGTCGCTGTTGCTCATCTTCGGGGTGAGCTTCGAGCTGCCGCTGCTGATCATCATGCTGAACCGGGTCGGCGTGGTGCGCTATCAGATGCTCAAGAAGTGGCGCCGCGGCATCATCATGATCATGTTCGTGTTCGCGGCGTTCGTGACGCCCGCGGACCCGTTCTCCATGATCGGCCTGGCCGGTGCGCTGTGCATCCTGTTCGAGATCTCGTTGCAGATCACGCGCTTCCACGACCGCAAGCTCGATCGCCAACGCGGCACCGAGGGTTGGGACGAGCTGGCCGACGACGAGCCGGCTCCGTTCGAATACACCCCGAGCACCGTGAACGACGACGACACCGACGGCGGCCGGCGCAGCGGCACCGACGACATCACGTGACCGGAGGTCCTCGCGTAGCCCTGGCGTTCCACCCCGGATCCGGCAGGGGAGCAGCGGCGCGGTTGGCCGGGGCCGTCGCTTCGCGGCTCCGGCCGCACGTCGCGCGGCTCGACGTGATCGATGCCGACACCGTCGAGGGCGCACGGCAACGACTGGAGGCGGCCCGCGAATCCGGGCTCGACGCGCTGGTCGTCGTCGGTGGTGACGGCGCGGCGCACCTGGCCGTGCAATTCTGCGCCGGTACGCCCGTCGCGCTCGGCCTCGTCCCGTCGGGCACCGGCAACGACCTCGCCCGCGCCCTGGACGTACCCGGTGATCCCGCCGCGGCCGTGGACTCGCTCGCCCACGCGCTGCGCACCGGCCACCGGCGCCGACTCGACCTCGGCAGAGCCGGCGACACCTGGTACGGCACCGTGCTGTGCAGCGGTTTCGACGCCGCGGTCAACGACAGAGCCAACCGGCTCCGATGGCCCCGCGGTCCGCGTCGATACGACGTCGCGATCGCCGCGGAGATCGCGTCCTTCCGCGCGCGAGACATCCGCGTGACCGCCGACGGCGAGACGCTCACGGCGCCCGCGATGCTCGTCGCCGTCGGTAACACGCCCTGGTATGGCGCGGGCATCCCGGTCTGTCCCGGCGCCGACCCCACCGACGGACTGCTCGACGTGACCGTCGTCGGCAAGGTCGGTTACCGCGAACTGGCCCGGGTACTGCCGCGCCTGCGCACCGGCAGGCACGTCGAGCACCCGGCGGTCACGACGCTGCGGGCACGGACGGTCGAGGTGGCCGACGTCGGCCGGGCCGGTGGGGCGGACTGGCCGGTGTTCGCCGACGGCGACCCGCTCGGCACGCTGCCCGTGTCGATCAGTTGCGTCCCGCGGGCCCTGACGGTCCTCGCCTGACGTTCTCCTCGGCGAGCGCCCTCCACCCGAGCCGTTCCCGCATGTCCCGCGGCAGCTTGGCGACCACGAGGTCGTAGGAGTCCTCGATGAGGTCGAGGATCAGTTGCTCGGGAAGCGTCCCGTCGTCGAGCACCACCGTGTTCCAGTGCCGCTTGTTCATGTGCCACCCGGGCCGGATAGCCGGATACGAGGCCCGCAACTGCAACGCGAGCTCCGGGTCGCATTTGAGGTTCACGCTCAGCGGCGTGCGCCCGAGCGCCGACAACGCGAACATCTTCCCGCCCACCTTGAACACGCTCAGGTGCTCGTCGAACGGGAACTCCTCGCCGGCGCCGGTGAACGCCAGACACGCCGCCTTCAGCCGGTCCGGGGTCATGATGCGGACGGTAGCGCCACCCACCGAACAATCGCCGC
>NZ_JACIBS010000015.1:0-37173 GCF_014195435.1 Prauserella sediminis
CCTTCGCGGTCGGACAGACCGCCTTCACCGGTGCATTTAACCTCCTCATGGGCTCTCTGTCCGCTCAGCTGCACGACGCCCTCGCCGCCGCATTGGAGGAGACGTGAAGGAATACCCCCAGTTCTTCACCCGCCTTTGGGGAGCGGCCACATGACCGAGTCGAATACATCCACCTTCATCTTCGAGCTCCCCACCATGTTTGCTGACCCGTTCGCCGGAGTGCTCCTCAGCGGCTTCGGGGCCGGCGACCTCGCCTGGCACCAGAAGTCGTAGAGCAAGTCGACCGCTGCCCGAATTGCGGCTTTCTCAGCCTCGATAGCCGCTAAGGTCGCTGGGCGCCATCGGATTTCGAAGTGCACCAAGACTGCTGACCTCTGTGACGACCTCGTCGCCGGGGCGCAGAAAGACCTGCGGTTCACAGGCGTTGCCGATCCCGCTGGGCGTGCCGGTGAGAACGATGTCGCCTGCGCGCAGGGTCATCCCCCAGCTCAGCTCCGCGATGATCTGTTCGAAGCTGAACGCCACTTGTTGTGTCGATGCCTCCCGCAGCACGACACCGTTGATGGCGCACCGCACCGTGAGGTCGTAGGGATCGACGATCTCGTCGGTGGTGGTGATTCACGGGCCGATCGGCATGGTGCCGTCGATGCTCTTGCCCTTGAGCCATTGGCCACCGTGCCTGCGCTGCAGGTCTCGCTGCGACACATCGTTGGCCACGCACAGTCCGAACACGTGCTCCCACGCGCGTTCCTTGGGGATGGAGCGGCCGGTCTTCCCGATCACCAGAGCGATCTCGTCGTACGGACCGACGACCGTATCTGGTCCCTTGGTGAAAAATCTGGGGTGCTGCGGACGCTCCGTCGGATCCTGTCCCTCGCGCTTGCCCGTGGACTCCTCAAAGTGGTCCCAGTAGTTCCAGCCGGTGCACAGGATGTCCCGGCGGAACCGGCGCAGCGGCGCAGCGGCGCGGTCAAACGCACAGTGGACAGCGGCAGCCGTTCGACATCGGCGAGTTCTCGCTTGAGCGATGCGAGGGCCTGCGCTCCGCCGCGCACAACGTCGTCGAGCGTCGGCGCGGCGCCTGGAAGAACTGCCACAGCGTCGCCCTCCACGACTGCGCCGAGCCGCTCCTTTCCCTCGATGACGACGGTGGCGAGCTTCATCGTTGCTCCCCTCCGGCAGTACGGCGATCGCGTTGATCTCGATGAGGTAATCCTTGTTCACGAACTTGGACACCTCGACCATGGTCGATGCTGGCGCGACGCCAGTGAAGTACTGGGTGCGCACAGCGTGGATGTCGGCGAAGTCCTCCATGTTGCGGACGTAGACGTCCACGCGGGCGATGTCATCGAGCGTTCCACCCGCGGCCTTCACCGCAGCCTGGAGATTCTGGCAGACCTGGTGGGTCTGCTCGGTGATGTTGCCGATACCTGTGACACCGCCCGCGGCGTTGCGAGCGGTCATGCCGGAGATGAAGAGCAGTCGCCCTTCTGTGACGAGCTTCTACGCGACACAGCGGAGGCAGTGTGATGGTGTCGATCGATCTGCACGTTCACCTCGCGCCCAAGTTCGACCCCGACGAGCTCGGAATACCGGGCATCGGACGCGCAGCCGATGGACGGCTGACCGCCAACAGCAGCCCACTGGGCCCGCCCTCACTCTATCGACCCGACGAGGCCGAGACATACCTCGATCGCGCCGGCCTGGACGAGGCCGTGGTATCCGTCCCGCCACCGTTTTTCCGGCAGGGCAGCCCTGGCACGGAACAGTGGGTACAAGCCATCAACGACGGCCTGCTACAAGCCACCGAGAGACACCCCAGGCTGCAGCCCTTGGCATACCTCCCACTCGAAGAGCCCGAATTCGCTGCCAAGGAGTACGAGCGAGTCCGCACAGAGGGCCGATTCGCCGGCGTGTGCGGCCCGGCGGGCGGACGATCGGTTTCCCTGTCCGACACCCGTTTCGAGCCACTATGGACGGAACTTGACGCGGACGCCCGTCTGCTCCTACTGCACCCTGGCACCTCACCCGATGCCCGTCTCGAGGAGTTCTACCTGCACAACTTGCTCGGAAGCCCGGTGGAGACCATCATCGCGACCGCACAACTGGTGTTCGGCGACGTACTTTCCCGCTACCCAGGACTGAGGCTGCTCCTCGTACATTGCGGAGGGTGCGTACCTGCCGTCGCGGGGCGCTGGCAACGCGGCCTCGATACCCGCAGGCCGGGCGTTTCGACCCTGATCGAGCCGCCGCGGCGGGCTTTGAACAGGATCTTCGTCGACTGCCTCGCGCACGATCCGGCGCTGATCGACCACGCCGTCGAAGTGTTCGGCGAAAATCGCGTGGTACTGGGTACCGACTGGCCTTTCGCGATGGGCACCGATGACCCGAGGGGACAACTCGCACATCGCAGCTGTGCATTCGTGGAACAAGTGGCTACGACCAACGCAGCACGCGCACTGGGCACACACAGCGGCGTGCGCGGTCGATAGCCGCCGCGCACGCCGCGTATCAGGAGTGGCACATCTCATATACCGTGGTCTCAGATCAGTTGACCCGAACTACCCACAACGGTGATGACGATGTCCGACCAGCAGATCGAAATCAGCCACAGGACGCGTGCAATCCTTCGCGCCATCTCGCAAGGACGGGTTCAGGTGACGCTCAGCTGCGAGCCCGACGTCTTCATCGACGGCCTGGCATTCAGCGACCAGGCCGCAGCGAGAGCCCTCGTACACGCAGGCCTGCTGCGGGCTTCCCGACCTGGCCGGATTGGCGAACGAGGCCCGGCCACACTCACCGACGCAGGCCTCCGCGTCCTCGACCCTGCGGAACGCCGCGAGCCACAAGACTCGATCGCATGAACCTCAAGACTGATTGCGCCAGGGCCGAGAGTTCGCCACGGGACTTGCCATCGCTCGACACGACGAACTTCCTGCAACGACGGCACGTTTCACGAACATCCGCGGAACGGGTGGTCGGCGCCGTGCGCGGGAGGCACTGACCTCGACCGAGGCGAAGGTGAACCACAGGTCCCGGAAAACGAGACGGGGTTGGCTGTCCGCAGGTTCCAGCCACCCAACCCGGTCTCATCGCGCCGTGCGCGTAGGACCACGTTGTTACACATCATGGCGACGGTGGAATGAGTACCGCCCGCGGCGGTGGGCTGTTGGCGCCCCCTCGCAGCCCACCGCCGGGGTGGTAAGTCGTGAGTACGTCAGGCGCCGGTGACCACGCGCATGAAGACGACCGGTTCGCTGTCATTGTTGCGGTAGGCGTACTGCTGGTCGCTGGCGATGACGGCGCTCTGGCCAGGCGCGAGCACTTGGGTTCCGGTTGCCAGCGCCAGGGTCAGGCGGCCTGTGAGCACGTGGTGGACTTCCTGTGCGCCTGGCCGGTCGGGTTCGGCGTCGTACTGCCCCTCGGGGGCCAGAGTCCAGCGCCACAATTCAGCTCGCGGCGCCTGCGTCGCCCCGAGGAGCAGCGCCTGGCTGCCGTCGGGGGCTTGCCAGACGACAGTCCCTTCGACCTGATCTTCCGCCGCGTCGCGCTCGGGTAGGGCGAGGGCGGCGAAGTCGGTGTCCAGGGCGCGCGCGACGCGGTCGACAGTGGCGAGGCTCGGGTTGGCCTGCCCCAGCTCAATACCGGTGAGCATTCTGCGGCTGATCCCGCTGGCCTCGGCCAGCTGCTGCACGCTCCAGTCGCGCAGCTTGCGGAGCGTTCGGATGCGCCCGCCGATGCGGGTGACGAACTCCGGGGTGCTGCTGCCCGTGGCAACCTCACAGCTCATGGTGCGAACCATAATGCACACATCACTTGCCAAGTCGCATAGTGAGCAATATGTTGCTCACTATGCGAGTGATTGCCAACCCCCGCGTATCCGAGCAGGCCGTGCTGGCCGCACTGCGCGAGGCATTTGGGGATCTTTCCCAAACCGAGCCCACCGGTCCCGGCCAGTTCGTTGTCGACCTGCCCGGCGGCGGTGATGTCATCCACTTCCCGGCCACGCTGCCCAGCGCCAACAGCTACGCGGTCAAGGTCTCTCCGTATCTGCCGCAGCCGGCGGGCCCCGCTGTCGTCACTGCTTGGACGATGTTGGTGAGCCTGTCCACTGGGCAGCCGGTCGCCCTGCTCGACGCGTCGCATCTGACCGTGGAACGCACTGCGGCCACCACCGTGCTCGCCGCCGATTCCCTGCTCCCGTCCGACGCCCGCACCGCGGCCGTCGTGGGCTACGGCCGAATCGGCCGCGCTCATGCCCGCTACCTGCGCCGCCTGCGTCCTGATATGGCCGTGCGCGCCTTTTCCCGGCAGGGCATCGACGAGACAGACGATGGTGTTCAGGTTGTCTCCAGTATCGACGACGCGGTCGCGAGCGCGGACCTGGTGATGTTGTGCACCTCGGCAGCCAACGACGTACTGGACCCCCGTACGTTGCCGGCGTCGGCTGTCGTCACCTCGATCTCCACCAACGCCCCCGGCGCACGTGAGATCCCACCCGCAGCGGTCTCGGAGCTCGACGTGTACGTAGATGCGCGCACCACGCTTCAAGTCGCCACCGAACTGGTAGAAGCCGCCGCATCCGGCTGGGACCGCGCCACGGTCCGCGGCGACCTAGCCGAACTGGTCACCGGCCAGGCACTCCGCCCCAGCGGGCGACGCCCCGTGTACTTCCGGTCCGTGGGACTGGGGATCGAGGACGCGGCTGTCGCATGGGCCGCCTACAACGACAACGCGATCACCGGGGGACAGCACTGATGAAGATCAGTGAGTTTGAAGTTGAGCGCTGGATGGACGCCTGGGAGGGGACCTGCAAGTACAACCTGGCCGAAACGTGTGTCCGCTCGCTCACCGCGGGTGAGCTGCTGGACATGACCGGTCGGCGCGAGGACGTACTCGCCGAACTGGACGCCACCCCGCTCACCTACGGCCCGATTCCGGGAAGCCCGCGGCTGCGCGCTCTGGTCGCCAGCCTGTACGCGAACCAGGAGCCGGACAACATACTGATCACTCACGGAGCGGTCGGCGCGAACGCCCTTGTACACGCCACGCTCGTCGAGCCAGGCGACCACGTCGTAGCGGTGGTGCCCACCTACCAGCAGCACTACTCCATCCCGGACAGCTACGGCGCCCGCGTCGACCACCTGTCCCTGCGCGAAGAGAACGGCTGGCTGCCCGATCTCGACGAGCTCGACCGCTTGGTTACTCCGGATACCAAGCTCATCGCGGTCAACAACCCCAACAATCCCACCGGCGCCCTTATCGACGAAGCCGGACTGACCCGCATCGCCACCATCGCCGACCGTGCCGGAGCGTGGGTGCTCTGCGACGAGGTCTACCGCGGCACAGACCAAGACGGCAACGGCATCACGACCTCGATCGCCGACCTGTACGAGCGCGGTATCTCCACCGGCAGCATGTCCAAGTCCTACGCGTTGGCCGGCCTTCGCCTGGGCTGGATCACCGGTCCCACTGGTCTGCTGGCCGAGGTTTCCACCCACCGTGACTACACCACCATCAGCGTCGGACGTGTTGACGACCTGCTGGCCAGCGTCGCCTTGGAGAACAAGGACGCGATCTTGGCCCGCGCCCACCACATCACTCGCACCAACCTCGCCATCCTGGACCAATGGGTCAGCAGCCGCGACGACATCACCTACGTCCGGCCTGGCTCAGGCACCACCGCACTCCTACGCTACGACGCCCCCATCGACTCGCACGAGTTCTGCATCCGCCTGTTGGAGCAGACTGGCGTCATGTTCACCCCCGGCGCCGCGTTCGGCATCGAGCACACCGTGCGCATCGGCTTCGCCGATGACACCGACACCCTGCGCACCGGCCTGCACCTGACCGGCCAATTCCTCGATCACCTGGCCCGGGCGTAACAAGCCAGCACCACCCGGAGCGGCCCGGCTACCGACAGCGTTCGATCGGTTCTCGGCCGCAAATAAGCACATAAGCCCCGCGGCGGCGAGTCATGTGCAGATGGAGTGTCGTGTGCGGGCTGAGCTCAGCGCGACCGGCCACATGGCGATGCGCAGGACCTCGATCAATGCCTCCGTGATTGTGTCGATGGCGACTTCGTAGCGCAGGAACACTCGTCAGTTTCGTACGCCACGGGCCGTTCGGGGGCTCGCCATGGCTACAGAAGACCGGGTCGGCGCTGTGACCGTCATTGCCCAAATAAGACAGTCTGGGAAGGATTCGCGTATGGATCGTGGGTTTCGTCAAATTGACGTGTTCGGTGTGGACACATGCACGGGTAACCCGGTTGCCGTACTGCTCGATGCCGACGGGCTCGATGATCAGACACTACGCAGGTTTTCGGCATGGTCGAATCTGTCTGAGTGCACGTTCGTGCTGCCGCCGACGGCGCCGGGAGCGGATTATCGTGTGCGCATTTTCAGCCTGAATACCGAGTTGCCCTTCGCGGGGCATCCGACGTTGGGAACGGCGCGGGCCTGGCTGGACACCGGTGGCACCCCGGCAACTCCAGGTGTCGTGATCCAGGAGTGCGGTGCAGGCCTGGTGCCTGTGTGCATCGATGGAGACCGCCTCGCCTTCACCGCGCCCCCGCGTCTGCGATCCGGCCCCGTTGATGCGGACACACTAACTGCGTTGATCGAGATCCTCGGGATCAGCCGCGAGCAAGTGGTCGATGCCGAGTGGCTCGACAATGGGCCGGGTTGGGTGGGGCTCTTCCTCGACAGTGCGCGCACCGTCCTTGATCTGCGCCCCGACGCGTCTGCCCATCAGGGCCGGTGGGACATCGGCGTGATCGGACCCCACAAGCCAGGGTCCGAGACGGCGTTCGAGTTGCGGGCGTTCTTCACCGAAGGCGAGGAACCCCTGCGCGAGGACCCAGTGACGGGAAGCCTCAACGCCGCAGCCGCGGAGTGGCTCATTGCCACCAACCGCGCCACGGCACCCTATACGGCCGCCCAAGGAACAGCGATGGGGCGACGCGGGCGGATCCACATCACCAGCAACGACGACAAGCTGTGGGTCGGAGGACGGGCAGAGGTCGTCCTCTCCGGTGTCGCCGTCCTATAGGTTGTCTCCTGCAATTTCATCCTTCCCAACGAACATAGAACCTCCACCAAACCCAGGATGCTTGTGACTCGTTGGTTGGACTCGGGTCGTTGAGCCCGCAGCCGTAGCGTCCAAGGGTGGCGGTCGGTTGGTTCGTATTCTTCTTGCCGTTGCTAGCTGGTTCTCACTTGGCATGGCGCCGAACGTCGCACGCCCGCGACGTAGCTCAACAAAGGGATGGAAGACCTGAAGTCTGGCTGCCCGTCGCGGGTGGGTCTCCTGACCGGCGACGGAAGGTGGCTCGTGATCACGATCGGGATCGACCTGCACAATGGCCCGCTGACCGCGGTGGCGTTCGGATCTCCCGGCGCGTAGGGCCGATGCGATGGCGCCACCTCCGTGGCACTGGTGCCCGACTGCGTCAAGTCCAGGACGAGAATGACAGCATGGTCCTGCGGCTGCTCTCCGAACGACGGGACGATCTGGCCGAAGCGCAAAGAAGAACCTGGCTGCGGCCGATGCTGGTCTCGGATCGGCCGCTGCGATAGCAGAGGGTTCCACTACTGTCATTCCCGCCTCGAGCAGGCGGTCGGCCAGGCGGCACCATAGGCGAGCCGCCCCGTCGACGAATGGCGCGGCGATAGTGGGCGACGAGGCAGGCACCACCCGGAATCAGGTCGCGCAACAGTGCGTGCAGCCAGGTGACGGCGCGGATGCGCTAACGATGGGCAAGCGAGCGTCGAACGATCAGCACCGGTGGGCGACACGACTGTCTGTTCGGACGCCGTCGGTACCCGGCGAGGGTGGCCAGGACACCGAGACCCGACGTCGAGCTTGGCGACGCATTCAGGCCGGGTACAGCACCGACGAGCGTCTCCCCGGTGAGCCGCGGTCGGGCCGGATCCTCACCCAGAGTTGTTGAAGCCATCGTGCCGACGACGATAACGCGTACGCGCGGCATGTCCATGGTTCTCCTCTTCGAGAGGTTAGATGGGAGTGCAGCGGGGGTCCGACGACACCCGACCCACTCCCGGGTCGTGGCAGGTCTCAGCAGTTTTGATCGGTCTCACCGTCGATCTCACTCAAGGTCTCGGTGCTGGCCTCCGGGGCCCAGGCCCAGCAGACCAGCGCGCCTATTAACAGCACGACGACACAACCTGCGAGTGCGACGTTCATGCCGTACCCGGCGACCACGACCGGAAGTAGGAACGTGCTGGCGGCCGACCCGATCCGGCTGGCGGCCACCGCGATACCGACGCCCGAGGCACGCAGGTCGGTCGGGAACAACTCCGGCGGATAGACGAACTCCAGGTTTACCGCTGCCGCGAGGACAAACGCGAACGCAGTGAAGAACACGACCGCGAGCGTCGGCGAGAGGTCGGCCAGCAGCGTCAGCCCCGCCAGCAGCGCCCCACCGACCAGGAAGGTGCTGATCAGGAAGAACCGCCGGGAGATCCGGTCGATGAGCAGTAGTCCGACGATCGCGCCAGCGAGCAGGAGCACGTTGTAGAGGGCGCCGGCACCCAGCTTGCTGGTGACCCCGAGGGATTCCATGACCTGCGGCGTGAAAGTGCCGAGAGCGAAGAACGGTACGACCTGGCAGACGTAGAACAGCGCGCCGACTGCGGTCCGCTTGCGGTATTTAGGGCCGAACAGCGTCTGCATGCCGCGCCCAGGCGCGGTCTCAACGGGACCGGGGGTTGCACGCCGTCCCCGAGTTGCTTGCGGACGATCGCGGCGGCCTCGTCGTCTCGGCCGTGCCTGGACAGCCACAGTGGAGCCTCAGGCACACCGAGTCGGAGTGTGAGAATGAGCAGTGCGGGGATCGCGCTGACCGCCAACATGTGTCGCCAAGCGTCGTCGCTCGTACCGGAAAGCAAGAAGCCGACCAGGTAGGCGAAGCGTAGCCAGCCGCCCAAGCCACGGCGAGAAGGCTCATCAGCCGGCCTCGGAAGCGGCGCGGCGCGTGCTCGGTGACCAGCGACTTGCTGACGACATAGTCGGCGCCGAGAACCAGGCCAAGCAGCAGACGGAGGATCAGCAGCTGGGTCGGCGTTTCAACGAAGAACTGCGCAGCGAGAGCACCGCGAATATCAGCATATCCCAGGCGAAGATCTGCCGTCGACCGATCCGGTCGGCGATCGGTCCGACGACGGCGGCGCCGAAGAAGAGGCCGGTCAGGGTGGCCGCGCCAAGCAGACTGACCCACAGCGGGGTCAGCCCCAATGCGTTCGTGGCCGAAGCGATGACGATGCCGACGATGAACCCGTCGGAGAACTGGCGCCGGTGCCGGCGATCGTCACCCGGATGTGGAAGCCCGTCACCGGGGCATCCTCGTAAGCTACTGCGGTTGCGCTAGCGGAGTGCTGTTCGGACGTGCTCATGACCGGGTCCCTCCGTTCGCGGCGACGGTGTTGCGCAGGCGGGTGGTGGCTTTCTCGTAACCATCGGTCGCGGACAGCTCGACCCAGTGATCGAGGGCGTCGGCGAGGTTGTGCTCGCGGTGTGCGCCGTCCCACCGCAGCCCGTCGATGCACCTGCGGGCGAACGTCTCCGCGGCAGCGGCGATGTCGTCGAAGATCGTTGTCAGGGCTTCGACGACGACCGGCTCCATCACGTTCAGCTCGAGCTCGCCGTCGGCCACGGCGCAGTCGACGGTTAGCGCCTGTCCACGGACCCGGTAGCTCAACTGCATGACGTATTCGGGGATCACCGGATTGACCTTCGCCGGCATGATCGACGACCCGGCCTGTACGGCCGGGACGGTAAGGTCGCCAAACCCGCCATGCGGGCCGGACGACAGCAACCGGATGTCTACAGCGATCTTGGCCATGGTGATCGCGGCCCTGGAACCGGCCGCGGCAAGCGCGGCGTAGGGGTCCATGTGGGACAAGGCATCGAACCGGTTCTGAACAATGTGATTGTGTCCTTCGAAAAGCGTCCGCAGCGCATTAACCGCCGCACGGCTGGTGCTGTGAGCGTCAGGAACCTTCGGCAACGAACTTCCAGATCTTGGTGCGCAGCGAGCAGACAGATGGTCCGCGGCTGGTTATTGGACGAGGCCGGAGGATAGCGCCTGGTGGTTCGTCCGGTTCGGTACGTCACCCCAGGATGCACAATTGACATCCTGAGTGCGATCGACAACCGGCAGGACCCCGCTGCCCGGCGCGGCACCACACCGACGGCGGACGGTCACCCGCAAGACGACATACGACTTCGCGGCATCTGGAAAGGCCCCGTCCGCTCGGCGACAGTTCACCGCCGTCGAGCCGAGGAGCGTGATCTGTACCCGGCCTCCCGCGGCTGGCAGCCCAAGGAAGCGACGGCGCCGCGGTCGTAGGTGTCCACCAACGCGCTCGAGAACCGCCGCAGGTGCCCGGGACAGTTTGTGCGCACCGACTAAGCGCTTGCGGCTGGCGCTGAGCAGCGCCGACGCTGCGCGTCGAATCCCCTACGTTGCGAGCGCAGTACGGGATCGAGTCCCTTCGTTTTGCCTGGTAGTGGGCCGGGTCGGACTTGAACCGACGGCCAAAGGATTATGAGGCACCCGGCAACCATCGCACAGTGCTCCCACCAGCAGCGATGCTCGCAAGAGATGTCACAGTGGGTGCGAACGAGGCACCATGAGGAACCATTTTCGCACCCAAACTCGCACCCATGAAACGCTCTCGAGCCAGACAATCGGGAACTACTGAGTCAACGTGTTGTTGACGGACCGGACCAGCGCGGTGTGGGACACCGCGAACCCACACCTAAACCTCCTCCAGGCAGCGCTGCGACGAAAGGGCGCTCGTTCAACCTTCTGATCCGTAGTCCGAGCAGGTCTTCTACCGCCAAGTGACCCCGACTGCCTCTCTGGGTCGGAAAGTACAGGTCATACGGCACATCCGCCCAACTTCGATGCCGGCGAATGCCGTCCCGTGTCGGGCTCTATGTCGGCACCGGAGCCCAATCGGAGACCGAGGTCCTGGCGTGACACCTATGTGTCCAGGCGCTGCGCTAATGGACGGATCGCACTGCCAACTACCGAGGGTCCCGGTATCCAGAAACCGCGGATCGCGGGCCGCACCACTACACAGTCATCGCAACCAAAGTGAAAGCCCCGACTGCTCCACATGCGTGGAGAGCGCGCGACGGCGGCGTTCAGCAGCGCCTGCTGGCGCAGATCACCTGCTCGATCGGGTGCATCGGAAGTGCCGAGCGGCCGATCACCCGGTGATGGTTCCCCTGGGCAAGGTGACCAGCTTACTGACGATATGGCTGGGGAGCTGGGGATCGGTGTCCGACGAGGACAGTGTCGCCTCGTACGCGACCGTGCGGCGTGACTTCAACAACGCCGATATCGCGATCTCGGTAGCGACGGCGTGGCGGGAACCGCCGTCGAATGCCTGGCGGTTCGAGAGGCCGGACGAGCGGTAGGGCACTCGACGGCCACATAGCCTGAGAGCTCGTCAGCGCGGCCTCTTGGTTTCCTCCCCGTGGCACCATCCTGCGCACCACCGGGGACGGCAGCCAGCAGCGTCGGTCGAAGAGTACCGCCGCAAGCACCACGAGAACCGTCGCCTACGGCGAAACATCATCATCCGATCCTTCGGCTTCACGGCAGTGCGGAGCAGTTGCTGGGTGCCGGCTTGCCGGCGAGGCGTTGGGCGAGCCAGTCGTGGGCGCTGGCGGTGGCGGCGAGGAATTCCAGGATGTGGCCGGTGCCGGTGCTGGGCAGGAGCGGTGGCAGCCAGGTGGTTTGTTCGAGCTGCACGGTGGCACCGTGCGCGCACCAGTCGGCGGCGAGCTGGCGGACCTGGGGGTATGGCACGACGTCGTCGTTGGTGCTGCCGGCGATCAGTACCGGGGCGTTGGGGGTGAGGCGGCCGATCCGTTGCTGATCGACGACGGCGGTCAGTTCCGGCGAGCTGTCGACGATCTCGGCTGGGGTGCGGCCGCCGGTGGTGAACAAGGTGACCGGACGAAACATGGTGCGGATGACTGTCTCGGCGATACAGGTGTCCGCCACGTCCGCCGCCATCGTCTTGCCTGCCGGATTGAGGGCCGCGTCGATGACCGGCCTGACCTCGGGGTAGTCGGCGGCGAAGCCGTTGAGTGCGTAGCCGAGCAGGCCTGGTGCGGTGCCACCGATCACGCCGGGCACGGCCCCGTTGACCGCTGGGCTGGCCATCGCCGCGCGGAGATCCGCGGGTGGGGCACCGGCGTAGGTGCCACGCACGTCGAGTTCAGGAGCGTAGGAGCGCTGCAGTTCGGCCGCCGCAGCGGCGGCGCCACCACCTTGGGAGTAGCCGAAGATCGCACTGGGGCGGGTGGTTCCGGTCAGCGCCTCCGCGGCGCGGATCGAGTCGAGCACCGCGTGCGCTTCGGCGAGGCGGTTGACATAGTCGTGCATCGCGGGGGTGCCGAGTCCGTGATAGTCGGTCATCACCACGGCCATCCCGCGTGCCAGCAGGGAATAGGCGGTGCTCGTCTCGTAGCTGAACCACCCGTCGAGCGGGGGGTTGTAGTGCACCAGTTCGGCGAACCCTTTCGACGGTGCACATTGGTCGCCTTGCCCCTGCGTGCCGGGAGCCACCGCGATGAGCGGGCGAGGGCCGGGGCCGTTCCAGGGCAGGGTGGGTTCGAGGTAGGTGCCGGTCACTGCGGTGGGAGTGCCGTGGGTGTCGGCGCTGCGGTACATGATCCGCGTCGCGTTTGCCGGGACCTGTCCGTCGACTCCGGGCAAGGCCAGAGCGAGGGGAAAGCGTTCGCTGCGCAAGATCTTCCCGGGCGCTCCTTCAGGCAGCGGGCTGGGCGGCAGGTAGAAATCAGCGTCCGGCGACGAAACCGATGACACCCCGGCGTCCGGTGCCGATGCTGCGGGGCCGGCGGTGCTCAGCGCCGTGGCGATCGCGAGGACTGCGACGCTGAGCACGGCCAGCGTCCGTGGTGTGCGGCCACGGACGCCGTGGTTGCGCCGCAGCGGCGACCTGGTGTCGGTCGACATCTCGTCTCCTTTTGAAGGATTCTTGTTTGAGAATCCGATGTGTGGCGTTCCTGATCAAGGTGAAGTCGAAGGATGGGTTCAGCCGGTATCGGTCGCCAGTGCGGCGGCGACAGTGTCGTGGGCGGTGCGGCTCGAGTGGGTGAACGCCTGGTGCTGCCGCTTGCGGTGCATGAAGTTCGGCGGCAGGTGCGCCAGGTCTGCGATGCCAGGGCAGATCGTGATCACGCGTGTCCCGCGGGCGGTGACTGTAGCGATCTCGGCGGCGAGGATGCCGGTCATCGGCCGGCGCAGACAGCGGTCTTCGAGGAACCCGCCGAGGCCAGGGATGCGGGCTCGGTCCGGTGAGGCCATCGGGGCGATGAGGTAGATCTCGTCGAAGTCGTCGTCGGCGAGCAGGTCGAGCGAGACGGTCGAGGCCGCACCGCCGTCGATGTAGGTGCGGCCGTGCGCGGTGACCGGCGGCATCCAACCCGGGATCGACCAGGACGCCTGCAAGGCGGTCGCCGGTGATACAGCGGGCGCACCGGGAGCGCCGAACGCGACCCGTTCTCCGGAATCGATGTCGAAGGCGACCATTCGAGCGGCAGAGTGGTCGAACCAGTCCCGGCCCGCGGTGAAACCGTCGGCAAGGCGCGCCAGCCAGCTCGGGTCGCCGCGGCCGATCGGAGCGATCCCGGCCAGTGCGGCCAACCCACGCTGCGAGCGCAGCAACCGCGGGTTGAGCGGTCGGGGAAGCGGTAGGGGCGGCAAGCTCGGCGGTGTGTCGGCGTGGTGGGAGCGCAGCCGTGGGTCATCGGCGTTGCCCTGCTGCATCGCCACTAGTTCGTCGACCGCGACGCCACTGGCGAGCATGGTCACCAGTTCGGCGCCTGCAGAGGTTCCCTGCAACAGGTCGGCGGTGCGCGGATCCCACTGGAGTTGTTCGGACAGCGCGCACAAGGCCGCGATGGTCCACGCCCTGCCGATCGTGCCGCCGCAGCCGATTACCAGAGCCCGGGTGGTCATCGAAGGCCGGTCTTGCGGGCTAGCGAGCGC
This sequence comes from Prauserella sediminis, assembly GCF_014195435.1. Taxonomy (NCBI): domain Bacteria; kingdom Bacillati; phylum Actinomycetota; class Actinomycetes; order Pseudonocardiales; family Pseudonocardiaceae; genus Prauserella; species Prauserella sediminis. The sequence goes on from NZ_JACIBS010000015.1 coordinate 14,057, forward strand.
TGGGAGGTGGTCTCGGCGGTGGCGGTGTGTTCGCGGGCATGACGTTCGATGCGGTCGAGGTAGGCACGTCGGCCCTCGGGGTCGATCCCGTTCAGTGCACGCCGGTCGTCGACGAGGCGGCGTAGGGCGTTCTCGATGAATCGGGGAACCAGTGCCCGCACGAGTGACCAGCCGGGCGCTACCCAGCCTGGGACCGAGACCTGTTCGGGCCTGCGCCGCACGCTGTCGACGACGGCACGCGCGACGTCTTCGGGATCGACCGTCGGCATGCCCTTGCCCAGGGCCGCGCCCGAGGACAGTTCCGTGCGCACTGCCGAGGGCAGCACTGCGGTCACGGTGACACCGGTGCCCGCGTACTCGTGGCGCGCGGCCAGCGACAGCCCCAGCGCGGCGAACTTGGAGCCGTTGTAGGTGACCATGCCCGGAATCGGGATCATCCCGGCCATCGACGCCACATTGATAATGTGGCCGCGCCCTGCTTCGGTCATGCTGGGCAGCACCGCGCGCATTCCGTTGATGACACCGCGCACGTTGACGTCGAGGATGAGATCGGTGGTGGATTGGGTTTCCTCGATGAAGCCGCCGAGCGGCATGACCCCGGCGTTGTTGACCAGGATGTCGATTCGGCCTTCCTCCTCGATGACTTCGGCGAGGAATTCGCGCCAGGATTCGGCGCTGGTCACGTCCAGGCGTGCGCTGCGGCAGTGCGGGATCGAGGCTGCGGTGGCGCAGGCGATATCGGTGTCGATGTCGCCGATCCACAGGTGCGCACCGCGCGCGCTGAACGCTTGCGCGGTGGCGGCGCCGATTCCGCGGCCGCCTCCGGTGATGATGACGACGACGCCGGTGAGATCGATTCGGGGTTTGCTGGACATGTGTGTCCTCATTCTGGATTCAGCGGGTCGATGATTCGGCGGAGTCGCGCGCGGGTGCGTTTCGGTTGATCAGGAAGTCGTGGTCGTCGGGTTCGGTGAGCATCGCGGTCATCGTCTTGCGGTCGAAGGGCCACAGGTCGATGGTGTTCTGCTCGGTGAAGTACCAGGAGTTGCAGCCGGTGTTCCACACGGTCGGGCCCATCGCCTCGGCTACCGCGTCGTTGAACCGGGTGGTGGCATCCTCGGTGACCTCGACGGTGTCGAACTCACCGGCCCGGAAACGCTCGAGCCAGCGGGTGATGTAGCGGGAGGTGAGTTCGGCGGAGTACTGCAGCGAGATCGACCCGGTCGGCGAATTCGGCCCGAGCACCGTGAACAGGTTCGGGAAACCGGGGATCGCGGACATGCGGTAGGCGCGTGGGCCTTTCTCCCACGCCTGATCGATGGTGAGCCCGTCGCGGCCACGTAGGTTCATCGGGCGCATGTAGTTGTGCGGGTGGAACCCGGTCGCGAAGACGATCAGGTCGATCTCGTGCTCACGCCCGTCGACGGTGCGGATACCGGCCGGGGTGATCTCGGTGATCCCTTCGGTGACCAGTTCCGCGTTGGCTGCCTGGATGGCCTGGTAGTAGGTGCCCGAGATGACCTGCCGCTTGCACAGTGGCTGATAGTCGGGGGTCAGTGTTTCGCGCAGCTTCCGGTCGCGGACCTGCGCGCGCAACGACCAGCGCGCGAATCGCTGGACCAGTCCGCGCCGCCAGGTCGGACGCAGGACGACGTCGGCGAGAATCCCCGACGCCCACAGCGACAGGCCGTAGACCCGATCGCGCAGAGCCGGGCACGCCAAGAGCACCTTGGTCACCAGCGAGGACTGTCGCAATCCCATCGGCGCCCACAGCACCCACTGCGGAGTGCGGGCGAACTGGGTCAGTGTCGCCGCGTCCGGCTGTAGTGCCGACACGATCTGCACGCCGGTCGAGCCGGAGCCGATCACCGCGATCCGCTTGCCCTCGGTGACAATCGAGTCGTTCCAGCGCGCGGTGTGAACCGTGGCGCCGGCAAATTCGTCCAGCCCCGGGATGTCGGGGGTGAACGGATGGTGCAGTACGCCGGTCGCGGCGATGACGAAGTCCGCGCGGTGTCGGGTGCCATCGGCGACGGTGACGTCCCAGCGGTTCCCGTCGAATACCGCGTCGGTGACCTCGCTGTCCAGGCGCAAGTGCTCGCGTAACCCGAACTTCTCGACAACGTCGGCGTGATAACGCTGGATTTCGGCTCCGGTGGCCCAGATCCGGCTCCAGTCCGCCTTCGGGGCGAACCCGAACTGGTACACCTGCGAGGGCACATCGCAAGTCAGTCCCGGATAGCGATTCCAGAACCACACCCCACCGACGTCAGAGCCTTTCTCCAGGATAACGAAATCCTCGAACCCGGCCTTCTTGAAGGTCACCGCGGCGGCGATTCCGGCGACGCCGGCACCGATGATGATGATCGAGGGCTCGCGATATGGCTTCGCAGTCATGGCCCGGCCTTTCCGAAGTGCTCGATCAGGACGTGGTCGGGGCGTGCAGTTTCGCCCGCAGAACCTTGCCGCTTGCGTTGCGCGGAATCTCGTCGACCACGATGAACCGTTTGGGAACCTTGTAGCGTTCGAGCCCTTGGCGCACATGCTGCTTGAGGGCGTCATCGGCCGGGGTCGCGGCCCCGGAACCGAGCACGATGAACGCGTTGAGGACCTGACCGAACTCGGCGTCCGCGACGCCGATCACGACGGCGTCCGTGATATCGGGGTGCGCGATGAGACGGTATTCGACCTCGCCGGGGAAGACGTTCTCTCCGCCGGAGACGATCATGTCGTCGGCACGACCATCGATGAACAGATGGCCTTCGGCGTCGAAGTGCCCCAGGTCCCCGGTGCTGACGTGGCCGTCGAGGATCTCCTTTGACGACACCGTTGCGGCGGCGTCGGGGGTGTAGCCGGCGTACTCCAGTCCACTGCGGACGAAGATCTCACCGATCTCGCCGGTGGCTGCCTCGGTTCGGTCTGCGCGCAGGATTCGCACCGACACCCCGAGCAAGGTCCGGCCGATCGTGTCGGGTGCGGCGAGGAGGTCCTGGGGCGTGGCGATAGTGACGAGACCGGCCTCGGTCGAGCCGTAGCCGTTGACCAGAATCGGCCCGAATTCGTCGATCAGCGCCGACACCGTTGCCGGTGCGATCGGTGCGGCGCCGGTGACCATGATCCGCAGCGCTGAACGCGCCGACGCGTTGTCGGTTAGACCGGGCACGGCCAACATTCGCTGCAACATGACCGGCACGGCCATCACCACCGTGACCCGGTAGCGGGCGATATCGTCCAGCGCGGTCTGCGCGTCGAATCGGCGGCGGCAGATCGCGGTCGCGCCCAAGGCCAGCGGGCCGAGTAGAGCGAGCAGTCCGAAACCGTGGAACATCGGCGGTGCGACCAAGACCCGGTCCGTCGTGCGTAGTCGCACGATCGCCATCGCCGTCACGGCCAACAGCACGATCGCAGTGGGCTTGACCGCGCGCGGCACCCCCTTGGCCAATCCCGTGGTTCCCGAGGTCAGCAAGGTCAGCTTGACCGTGCCACGCACCCGCGGCGGTGCCGGACCACTGCGCGCGGCGAGGTCGTCGAGGCTGGGCAGCGCAGAGGTTTCGGCGCTGGGTTCACGCCAGGCCGGCACCCGCAACCCCAGATAGTAGGCGTCCTCGACGGCGGCAGCGTACTCGTCGTCGTAGATCAGCACGTCGGGCTGGTGCCTGGCCAGGATCGCGTGCAACTGCGCCGGTGGGAGTTCGGTGTTGATGAAGATCAATTCCGCACCGAGTTGTGCGCCCGCGGCCAGCGCCTCGGCGAACCCGCGATGGTTGCGGCAGAGGATGCCCACGGATCTAGGGGGCGTCGCCGTGGCCGCGAACAGCGCGGCCGCGATCGCTTCGGCACGCCCTTGCAGCTGCCGGTAGGTCAGCTCCCCGGCGTCGTCGATGATCGCGACCTTGTCCGGGTGGCGGATCGCCGTCGCCGCCAGCAACATCGCCGGGGTCGGCCCGTATCGGTAGAAGCCGCGGGCCAGGGCCGCCGCCTTGCGCGGGCCGACCGGTGCGAGCATTCCCGACTTCGCGATCGCGGGCAGTGCCGAACCCAACTGCCGGAGGCCGTGTCGAAGATCAGCGCGCACCGCTAGCCACCTCCGCCTGGTCGCCGACGGACGCAACCGGTGGCGAAACGGCGGCGGGTCGCAGCCGCGACAGCGAGGCCTGAGTATCACCGAGATTGCGGAAGATCCGTTCCACCAGCACTTCGAGCGGCAGCCGCAGCAGCGTGACCAGGATCGCCGACGGGAAGCCGTAGAGCGGGGTCATCGTGCGCGGCTTGTTCACCACGGCTTTGGCCAGCACTTTGGCCGCGTCCTGCGAAGTCTGCCCCGGCAGCACCCGCATCCAGCGGCTGGGTGCGCTCATCCTGGTGTGCAGCAGGCCGCCGTAGAAGGTGGTCAAGGTGACGCCGTCGGCACGGGCTTCGGCGCCTACCGCTCGCATCCACCAGTCGAAGGCCAGCTTCGACGACAGGTAGAAACCCCACTTCGGCGCGACGGGGAACATGATGCCGACCGTCGAGACGTTGACGATATGGCCACTGCCGCGCTCGCGCATACCGGGCAGCAGTGCCAGGGTCAGCCGCATCGGCCCCAGGTAGTTCGCGCCGGTGGTGGCGGTGATGTCCTTGGGCCGGTCGTAGGACAGGTGGATCGAGCGCCGCAGCGACTTGCCCGCGTTGTGAATCAGTACGTCGAGGCCACCGAAGTCACACAGAACCGCATCGGCGAATTCGCGCACCGAATCCTCGCTTGTCAGGTCGAGCGGATACGAATAGGCCTCACCACCGGCGGCGGCGATCTCGTCGGAAACCTCCCTCAACCGATCGACCGACCGCGCGGCGAGGACAACCCGTGCACCGGCACCGGCAAACCATTTCGCCGTCGCCTCGCCGAGACCGAAGGACGCTCCGGTGATCACGACGACTTTGCCCTGTATCTCGCGGCGCAGAGTGGCCTGATCGCGCAATCCCCGCGGCCCGATCAGCCAAGCCAGCGCCCGCGCGACCGGGGTGCCGACGATACGCGAAGGACCGGTGGGCAGAATTGCAGACATCAGTGATCACTCCGGTGTTTCGGCTCGATGGAAAACGCCAGGGGAACCCGCAAACAGGCCAAAGCCGTGCGCCTCCGAGAGCGCGGCATCGGTGGCTCGCTGGGTAAGTTCGATATCGGGGTCGACCCGCAACGCGCTCATCGCGGCACCGAAGAAGTTGCCCATGATCAGATCCTTGACCTGGACACGAGTGATCTCGCCGGTGTGCAGCCAATGCAACACTAACCCCTCGACGAAAGACAGGAACCCGCTGATCGCCGCGCGCAGTACCGCCGACGAACTCGAACCGGTCATCTCGACGGCCAATGCATCGGCCAGCCGACCCCGATGCCGCTCACGAATCTGGCGGACCTCGGCATCGGCGACATCAGCGATCAGCGCCTCGAACGACGCCGGCTGCTGCACCGCCTCATCGAGCAACCTGTCGACACCGCGACTCAACCGGTCCAGTGCGGGACCGCGCATCGCCAGCAGATCGCCCCAGAACTCGTCTGCCGCAGCCTCGAGCACGGCCAAGTAGAAGCCCCGCTTGCCACCGAAGTGGTAGCTGATCGAGCCGGCCGCCACGCCGAGCTCGCGCGCCAAGTCCACGATCGAGACCTCTTCGTACCGACGGCTGCTGAACGCGGTCTTGCCCGCGGCCAGCAGCGCGGAACGAGACGCCTCACCACGCCGATTGACGACCATCACCACTCCAAGTCTTGAATCAGATTCAGTAACTTGAAGCTAGGTTCCGGCACCCTGCCCCGTCAAGGGATGTCTTGAATTTGATTCAATTTTCTGGAGTCCGTTTCCAACGTGCCGAACATGGCGGCATAGCGGCGTGATCAGCGCGTCCTTGACCGCCTCGGCAGTGCACGTACTCGCCGCACAGCGCTGATCGCACCGGCAAGCACGCCCCGGGTGGCCGTTCTCCGGCGTCGATCCGGCGCCTGATGTCTTCGGCGACCCGATCAGCCAGCCGGTCAGTTGTCGATGTCCAACCTGTGCTGCCGGTGTCGTCGGGCTCGGGTGTGGGGTGGGCCGCGAAGTCGAGGCGAGCACCCAGTACGACGACCCGGCGCAGCAGTGCATCCCACACGCATGGCGTTTCTGCCGCTCGTCGCCATCGCTGCCATCGTCACCTCGTGTTGCAACAGCGAGGGCGGTACTCCGGATGCTGCCGGCGGACCGAGCAGGCCGGCCGCGTCGTCCGAAGCCTCTACCCCAAGGCAGACGCCGCGCAGTTCGGCCCAGCCGAGAAGCGAAAGCGGAAGCAAGTCGGCACAGCCGATACATGCCGGTGGGAACCCGATCACAGTTGCGGTTCGATCGCGCGTGCGACCCTTAGCATTGCCATCCGGGAGTACGCTGGCGTTCAGGACATGCCCGACAGAGGTATGGGTGTGCAGCACAGGACCGAGAATGGGCGCGATTACGTGCAGTCACCCAGCCCCACCGGTTGCACAGTCGCCATCGGCGGCACGGATACCGCCCGCGTCGATGTACTGATCATCCAGTCCGACATCGACAAGGCGCGCAAGATGGCCAACACGCTGGTGGAGGTCGTCGAGCCGAAGGTTCCGCAGCGGTAGCCGTGCCGGAAATACTGGCCGAGATCGACGTAACTCTCGGGTGCCAGCAATGCGGGCAGTCGCTCGAGTCGTCGGTCGACGCCGACTTCTGTTCATAAGCGTGTCAACGCACCTGGCGCGCCGCCCGCGTCGGCGCAACGCCGAATCTGCCGTTCACGTTGGATACCGACGCGGTGATGGGCTCTGAGGAACTCAACGCTCTGGTCGAGTCGTTGCGGAAACATCTCGGTGTCGGCGCCGTGGACGTCGGCGTCGCAGCCAGCGAAGGAATCCAGCGTGGTCTCGCCGAGATCCGGCAGATGTCCGAACCAGGCGTGCACGAGGCCGTCGAGAACATCATGGACGCCGTCGTGCGGATCAGGGCCATCTGCGACCACGCCTGGGAAGCAGGTGCGCTGCCGACGCAGTAGCGCACCTGCGGGCCCTTGGCAGCTCGCCGAGCGGTCGACGGTCTAGGTGTGCTGTTCGGGCTCGTTGGTGACGGCTCGGCACGGGTTTGATGATCTTGATATGGGTGAGGGCCTCCGGGTTCGGTGTGGATCACCACGAACACACGCCGATCCGAGGAGGCCCTCTGGTGGTCCACCGTAACGCTCCGCTGACTCCGACCGGGCGGCTGCGGCTGGCCCGGTGTGTTGTTGACGACGGCTGGAACGTGCGCCGCGCGGCCGAGCGGTTCCAGGTCGCCCACACGACCGCGGCCCGCTGGGCCGGTCGCTACCGCCACGGCGGTGAGCGGGCTACGGACGATCGCTCCAGCCGTCCCCGCCACAGTCCGCAACGCACGAGTCGGGCGGTTGAGGAGGAGGTCCTGCGGCTTCGTGACGAGCACAAGATCGGGCCGCTGCGCATCGCCGGCCGGGTACCGGTCGCTGCGTCGACCGTGCACCAGGTCCTGCGCCGCCACCACCGCCCGAGCCTGGCCGCGTGCGACCGGGCCACCGGCGAACCGGTGCGCCGCTACGAACGCCACCGCCCCGGCGAGCTCGTCCACGTCGATGTGAAAAAGCTCGGTCGGATTCCCGAGGGTGGCGGTCACCGCGTCCTGGGGCGCGCCGCCGGTCGGGGCAACCAAGCCCGCGCCTGTGGTGGTGGATATCTGTGCCTGCACACCGCACTCGATGACCATTCCCGGCTGGCCTACACCGAGGCCCTGGCCGACGAGAAAGCCGCCACCTGCGCCGCATTCCTACACCGGGCGCAGGCCTGGTTCACCGGCCACGGCGTGACCATCGAGCGAGTGCTCACCGACAACGCCTGGTCCTACCGCAAAAACACCTGGCAACAAGCCTGCGCCGACCTGAGCATCGCCCGACGGTTCACCCGCCCCTGGCGCCCACAAACGAACGGAAAAGTCGAGCGCTACCACCGCACCCTGCTCGACGAATGGGCCTACCAACAGCCCTACCACTCCGAAAACGAACGCCAGCAAGCCTTCGACGACTGGCTCGACTGGTACAACTTCCACCGACCCCACACCGCCATCCGAGGAGCCCCACCAGCCAACCGCATCACCAACCTCCCCGAATCACACACCTAGGGCGTGTCTGACAAATGTTTGGGTGGTGTGGTGGGAGTGTGTGGGCATGTCGCGGTTTCAGCTGCTTTCGGATGCCCAGTGGTCGTTGATCGAGGACATGTTGCCGCGTCCGACGGGTCGTAGGGGTAGGCCGTTTTCGGATGCGCGGACGATGGTTGAGGCGATCATTTACCGCTATCGGACAGGGATCGCGTGGCGGGATCTGCCCGAGGTGTTCGGGCCATGGCAGACGGTCTGGACCTGGCACCGGCGGCTGGCCGCCGAGGGCACGTGGGATGCGGTGCTGGCCGAGTTGACCGCTGCGGCGGACGCGGCCGGGTTGGTGGATTGGTCGGTCTCAGTCGATTCCACGATTGCGCGGGCGCATCAGCACGCGGCGAATGTCACGCGCCGCACAGGGGGCTGGATCGAATTACACGCAGCCGACCATCGAGCCGCGTGATCACGCGCTCGGCCGTTCACGCGGTGGGCTGTCGACGAAGATCCACCAACTTGTCGACGGCGGCGGGCTGCCGCTGGTCACGTTGCTGACCGCGGGCCAGGCGGGCGATTCTCCGATGCTGCTGCCGCTGTTGCGACAGCTACGTATCGGCCGGCAGGTGGGACGGCCACGAACCCGACCCGACGCTGTGCGGGCCGACAAGGCCTACTCCTCTCGAGCGATCCGGGCTCACCTGCGTTCACGTGGCATCACCGCCGTGATCCCCGAACCCGACGATCAGAAACGGCACCGCAAGAACCGCGGATCACTCGGCGGGCGGCCCGTCGGGCTCGACGCCGCCGAGTACCGGCACCGCAACGTGATCGAGCGCCGCTACTGCCATCTCAAACAGTGGCGAGGCCTGGCCACCCGATACGACAAACACGCCACCATCTACCGCGCAGCGATCATCCTCAACGCCGTCATCGCCTGGACCCGACAATAATCAGCCACACACCAGGACTCCGGTCGCGTCAAATGACCTGCTGGACGTCCTGGGCGGCGATGTTGTCCATCGCGCGCTCGGCGACCGCGGCGATCGTCATCGACGGGTTGCAGGCTCCGGTCATACCGGGGATCAAGGCGCCGTCGAGCACGTACAGGCCCGGCTGGTCGTGCACCCTGCCGTCCAGATCGCACACCGAGCCCATCGGCGCCCCACCGAGTGGGTGCCAGGTGCTGTTGACCAGCTCGTTGGTGTCGGTGAGCGCGCCGAGACCGGCCGCGATCTCCGAGACCCGCCGGTGGATGTGCCGGTAGCTGGTGGCGTCGCCCTCTCGGGGAAAGTGCAGGGACACCGAGTCGGTGTGCGAGTCGTACGCGAAGTGCCCGCGGTCGGCACTCACCCCGAACCCGACCAGCATGGTCGTTCTGGTGTTGATCCCCAGGGGCGGCAGCGAAGCCTGGATGACGGTGTTCGCCGTAGCCGGGTCGTTCCACTCCTTGCTGCCGTAGACGACGGGTCCGCCCTGGACCGCGCCCAGGTTCTCCTCGAGGTCGGTCCAGGCGTAGATGCGGTCGCCGTTGGTGCCCCACTCCCCGCCGAGGCCGTCGGGCAGACCGGGGATCGCACCGGTCTCCCGGGCGCGGACCAGCAGCGTGCTGGTGCCCGTGCTGCCCGCCGCCATGATCAGCGCGTTGGTGGTGAGCAGCTTCTGCTCGAGCACACGGCCGTTGTCATCGGTCCGGTCGACGTGTACCTCCCACCGGCCATCCCGCGTACGGGCGACGCCGGTGACGTTGTGGTGGGTGGCGATGGTGGCCTTGCCGGTCCGCTCGGCCGCCGCGAGGTAGGTGACGTCGACCGAGTTCTTGCCACCGTTGTTCACCCCGAGCGCGCAATCCCCGTTGGTGTAGGAGGGCTTCATGTCACCGCGGAGCTCGGCCAGTGCGTAGTCCCAGTCGATCGGCATCGGGACCTTCTCGAGGTCGTAGCCCGCCCGGCTCACCCGCTCGCCGAACACCCTCGCGGCGTAGTAGTTCGGCGAGGCGATCAGCTCGTCGGGGGCGGTCGCCGTCCGGAGCATCCGTGCGACCCGCGGGTAGTGGATCTCGTTCATCCGGCCGTAGTCGAGCCGTTCGGGCAACCATGTGTTGAACACCGCTTCCGACGGTTGCAGCGTCATGCCCTGGTAGACGAGTGATCCCCCACCGACGCCGGCGGCGCAGATGCTCAGGATGTTCTCGCCCAGCACCGGTTCCAGCAGCCCGACGTAGGGTTCGAAGTTCAGTGGGGCGCCGAGCAGCGTCGCCAGGGGCCTGGCGGCGTCCGGGACGGTGCCGTACCAGAGCGCTCGTTTGTCCAGATTGGACACGCGGGGAAAGGTTTCGGCGTCGGGACCGGTCGGCCAGCGGCGTCCGCGTTCGAGCACGGTCACCGGGACGCCGGCCTGGGCCAGGCGCAGCGCGGCAACACCGCCGCCGAATCCGGAACCGATGACGACGGCGCGGTGTTCCTCTCGGGTGAACCGCACCCGCGCCGAGGCGATTCCGGAGCCGAGCAGGCTCGCCGCCGTGATGCCGGCGGCTCCTGCGAGCACACTCCGCCTCGTGGTGGTAGTCATGTGGGGCTGACTCCTCGTGATGGTGAGCGGGTCCGGGCGCGCGGACACGGACAGCCGGTCGTCCGCGCGCCCGGCACGTGGCGGCGGGAGAGCGTCAGGGGTGTTCGGGCAGCGAGCCGCAGTTCGAGCTCGCCGGCTCGCCCGTGAGGCGATCCTTCAGCCACGACACCGCCTTGCCCTGGTCGAGCAGCAGCGGGGCCAAGTGGTTGAGCAGCAGTCCGTCGCCGAGGTTCGGGAGGTGGACGGGCGCGTAGGTGAGCTCGGCACCCCGGGCGCACCAGTCGGCGGCGAGCTGCCTGGTCTGTGCGTGCGGAACGAGGTCGTCCTGCACCCCGGACGTGACGCGCACCGCGGTGGCGGGCCTCTCGGTGCCGATGCGCTGCTCGTCCAGCACTTCCCGCAAGCGCGGTTCCGCTTGCACGATCTCCCCGAGGGACTGGCCCGTGGTCGTCCAGTCGCTGCTGCGAGTGAAGGCGTGGCCGAAGATCCCGCCACCCACGCACTTCGTGGACAGATCCTCGAGCGCGGATTTGCCCGCGTCGTTGAGGTACTCATCGGCGATGGGCCGCAGATCCGGGTACGTCTGCAGGAACCCGTTCAGCGTCCAACCGAGTGCACCCGCCAGGGCGCTGCCGTCGATGCCACCGATGACCTTGGTGAGGTCGGCGGGCGGTGCTCCGACGTAGGCGCCGGCCAGTGCGACGTCCGGGGCGTAGGTGGGCTGCAGTTCGACAGCCGAGGCGCCGGCACCACCGCCCTGGCTGTAGCCGTAGAGACCGACGCGCGACTCGGGGGTGATCGACGCGCCGGGCAGCGCACGCGCCGCGCGGACGGCGTCGAGCAAGGCGTGCCCGCTGTCGACCCGGTTGACGTAGGTGTGCAGCCGGTCGGTCGTACCGAGCCCGATGTAATCGGTGACGACCACGCCTACCCCGGCGGCCAGCAGCCGGTAGATCGCGATGTCCTCGTAGCCGACCGACACCGAGTCACCGTTGAGTTGGATCGGGTGCTCCAGCCCCTTCGAGGCCGAGCACCGGTCTCCCTGGCCCATGGTCCCGGGCGCCACGGCCACCAGCGGACGCGGTCCTTCGCCGCGCCACGACGCCGCGGGGTCGATGTAGGCGCCCGTGACGGCCGCGGGCTCGCCGGTGGAGTCGGTGGTCTTGTACATCAGGCGGGTGGCCGTACCGGGCAGCCGCTGCCCGTCGATGCTGGGCAGACTCGCCGCGAGCGGCAAGGGCTCGGTGCGCACCAGGGCGCCGTCGGTTTCCGGGAGCTTCGCGGGTGGATCGTAGAAGTTCGAGCTCTCCGCCTCGGGCGAAAGGGCGTCCGCCGATGCCGGCGTTGCCTGGATACCGGCGAGCAGCAGCGCGGCGGCGCTCGCGGCGATCAGGCCGCGTACGCGCAGGCGGGGCGGAGGCGGCGGATGACGGGTGCCGCCGGAGGCGGGATCGGGACATGCGGATCACTCCCTGCGTCATTGGATGGGACGAACTGCGCAAGCCGATCGGGTTCGCTGTCGGTCACCGCGACCCGTGCGGCGCCCGGCCTGCTCGTGTGGAAGCGGCGGCGATGCGCGCTTCCGCAAGCCGGTCGCGTCGGTCGGCGCACGGTTCGTGGCCGCATGCCCGGCGACGCGTCGTCAACTCCTGCTATGACCTCGGTTACTGGCGAGTCACCCCGGGAGCATAACGCGGACGTCACTCAGTGCCAAGATGACATCATGTGTCACCAGGGCCGGCCCCTATACTCGGACGACCGGCGACACAGGAGCAGTGAACAGTGGCGGGCAACGCGACATCTGGCAATGCGAACGACGAGCCGACCGCCAGGCCCTCGCTCAACAACCGGCGGAAAGCCGCTCTGCGACTGGAGATCGCGCGGCACGCGGTCGACCTGTTCACCGCGCAGGGCGTTGCCACCACCAAAGGCGAGCAGATCGCCCATGCGGCGGGCATCTCTACTCGCACACTGTGGCGGCACTTCCCCACCAAGGAGAGCTGCGTACGCCCACTACTGGCCGCAGGTCTGGAGGCAGCTACCGAACAACTGCGCGACTGGCCGCCGAACGTCGGCCTGCTGCGCTTCTTCGTCAACTCCTGCGAAAGCGCCACGCTGCCCCAGGCCGAACCCGCTGTACTCAACCTGATCCGCATGACCCACACCGAGCCGGCCCTGCGGGTGGTGTGGCTGCAGGCACACGACGACGCGCTTCCGGTCCTCTGCCGACTCCTCGCCGACCGCTCCGGCCTAAGCTCCGACAACCTGCGCATCAAGGTCCACGCAGCGACCCTGAACGGCGCTCTACGCGCTGCGGCCGAGGACTTCGCCCAGCGCTACGCCACCGACAACAGCGCCGGAACCGAAGAACTCACAGCCTGCCTGCACACCGCACTGCACACCGCGACAGAGGGACTACCGTACTAACTCGCCTCGAATCCGGACGAAACCATGGACAAGCGATCTTGACCTGCCCACCGGTACAGGGAACAAGCCGGTCACAGGGCTGGGACGGGTCGGACTTGAACCGACGACCAAAGGATTATGAGCCCGCAAAATCACCCGTCAGGAGTAGAAACCGCAGGTAGTGCGGCGAACGGTCAGCCGCATCGTCGCACCCGAGGCACCGTTCCGAACCAGTTCATGGACAGAACCATGGACAATCCGCGCCCGACCCGGATACCAGGTCAGAGCCCAGCGGCCATACGGACCGCATCTACGGCTTCAAGCACACGATCGAGCGGGATCCGTTCCTGCTCGATGCGTCGATGCCCGGTGCGCTCGGCATCGATCACGCGCAGGTACGCGGCCCGCTCATCATCGCGCAGCCGGCCAAGGGGCCTCGGCTCTCCGAGCTGGAGTGATCGTCCGTGCTGGTCGAGCCCTGTGTCCCGAAAATCGTGTCGGTGCACGACCCAAGCACGCGGGCACCGACGCGCGAAGTCCTCCGACTGGGGCAAGCGCTGGAAGAACTCCCCGAGTTTGCCTCCGACCAGAGAGCCGCGACAGCACTCCTCGAGCAAGAGGTCGCACTGCGATGGGCCAGGACGCTGCGGGCCCTGATGCCAGCTGGGCTGCCCGATTGCCGCCGACTACGACGCCTTCGTGATGAGCGACACCACGGCAATGCTCGGCTTCCAACTTGTCGCTGACCCGACCCCAAGTAAGAACCGGCTCCACTTCGACGGTGGCAGAGCGGACCGCGAGGCACTCGTAGCTCGCCTCCAGCAACTCGGCGCAGCTGAGCACGAAACGCGGTCGGTCCCAGACCTGACCTGACCTGACCTGGACGGTTATGTCCGACCTCGAGGGGGAACGTCTTCTGCGTCGGAAACCCCGGTTTCGACGCTCATCAACCGACCTGAATTGCCAGCGGAACACCGCCCATGAAGGTACCCCTCTTTCTCGTCTAGCACGTGCATTCTCCCGCTCTTGTGGAGGAACCAACAGTCAGAAAATGCGGATAAACTGATGCAATCCGCAACTGGCAACGTACTCGCTGGCAGTTGCCGTAAGTCGTCGGCTACGGCTGTCACGCCGTGGTATTTTCGTCCATGCCGCGGTTGAGCCAGTTTCTGCCTTCTGCTGCGATGCCTTCAAGGACGTGGAGAGTATGGGTGAAGCCAGCAACATCGAGGTCGATGTTGGTAAACTCGGGCGCGAAATCTGAAGCCGTTGCCGTCGAACCGTTGGCTGGTGGGCCCTTCGGCGTAGAAGTTTCAACTTCGGGACTCGCATCGGGGTCGGTGATGTACGTGGTTCTGGTCGGCCCGTTGGTGAGAGTCAGGTCGAGGACGTAGCTGAACGCCCCGGTCTTCGTCACCCGGATCGAGGAGATCGCAGCGAAGCGGTAGTTCTTGCGCTCCTCCCCGTGGATAGCGGCCTTGATGAAGTCGAGTTCGATCGTAAATTCCCGCACCCCGTCCCAGGTGATGAGGAACAACTGGATCTCGTACTTCGAATACCGCGCCGGGCCACCTTTGGCCTGCGCTCGTTGACACGGGCGGTTGGGTGTCGACAGGAAGGTGTAGGCCACGATGTCATTCCAGGTCAGCTTATAGAGTCGTAGTGCACGTTCGAGAATGATGTTCTTGTCGGCGTTGAGCCACGCTTCCATCTCAGGCTCACGAGGCCTGTTGTCACGAAGGAATGCGCTCCAGCGCTCGTATTCCTGCTTCCGGGCGGCGAGGTTGTCCTCGTACTCAGCGACGTCCTCAGCGTAGCGCCACCGCTCGAACACAATCCAGAACCACACTGGTACGGCATACCGACCGGAAACCGCCACTACGACAACCACCGCTACGGCCGTGATCGGATTGGCCTGAATAGCCGTCAGCAGCACCGGAACCAAGGAAACAAGCAGGACGATCGCCGACAGCACACATGCGGTCTTGACCGGTTCGGGCACACGGTAACGTTCGACGCGTTCGTACAGTGTGCCGTCCTGATAACGGGCACTTACGTCCTTGATCAGGTAACGGATGAGCCAGTTGACACGACCGGGCGAAATTCGCTCCTCGCGGTAGATATCGACAACCTCGTTGCGCAGCATGGACCGGATTCCCGACATCTCGCCGGACCACGCTTGCGGATCGCAGCCGGTTGGAGCGAACTTCCTGAAGTAGTGCTCGAACGTGCTGGTGACCTTCTCGGCGAACCCACCCACGGGGACGACGTTCACCCGGGCTCCGGCTTGATACGCCGATTCCATCGCGTTGCCTCGTTCGTGCCGGTAACGCCAGTCCAGCCCCGTGCGGGTAGCGATAAGCCCGCCGGCCAGCGCCACAATGAGCGCGACTACCGACCACCCAGCGCCAGCTGTCAGCAACTGCCATCCGACCCACCCCACGCCCACCGCCATCACGACGGTAAGGATGGTCGCTCGCAGCCAGTCCCGGGATGTCGTTGCGATCGGTGCTGGACGTCTCGCGCGAGCGCCCACTGGCACCGGCTGGAAGTAGATCCACGCGCGGTTCGTCCGGTGATTCCCCTGCTGCGCTTCGTATGCGGCGTCCAGGGTCTCTGCCCACAGCGCCTGTTTGACGGGTCCCTCAGCCACCAACGCGAGGTGCTCACGAATCAAAGCACGTACATCCTCTGCCAGATCACCATATTCCTGCAGAATCAGACTGGAGTTACTACCGGACTGTTTGAGGCAGTCCAGCATGCCGATGATCACGTGGAGACCGCGCATCCACTTGTCAGCGTCATCCGACGACAACACTGATCGCGCGTGGTCCACTCGCGACCGGTCGCCGGCGGACAGATCACGCAAGGAGCGCTTACTTAATACCGCCAACATCCGATAGAAATGGGCCTCACTGTTGGTGTACCCAAGTCTGATCGCATCGTCGATATGCGACAGCGCCGTCTGAGGCGCGCCCGCCTTCAAGTACGCCACACCACATTCGTACCGCTCACGCGGCGACGGTTCCGCCGGT
Source organism: Prauserella sediminis (assembly GCF_014195435.1). Lineage (NCBI taxonomy): Bacteria > Bacillati > Actinomycetota > Actinomycetes > Pseudonocardiales > Pseudonocardiaceae > Prauserella > Prauserella sediminis. The sequence continues at coordinate 30,204 of NZ_JACIBS010000015.1, forward strand.
GATTCGTAGATCGAGACGTCAAGCTGAACATTCGAGTTCTCGATGTGCCCGACTTGCAGGCCGACATTCGATCCCGAATCGGCGACGTTGGCGCTGCCTGGTTCAGTCATGACAGTCCGTTCAACGCCACCAGCAGGGCTGTGACTTTCGCCGCGATATCCGTCACCCCGGCCACCAGTCCGGTGAGCTTTTTCAACGCCACCACAGCCTTCCGTTTCCTCGCAGGTGTTTCTGCCGCGAGAGCCTCATCCGCGACGTCGAGCTCCCCTTGCGCCGCCTGAAACGTGTCGGTGTCGAGCGCCCCTGACGCATGCCCAGCAGTCAATTCCGCACGGATCGCGGCAAGCTGCGCGGCAAGGTCTGTGCTAGCTGTCTCGGCGCCGGCATTCTGGACGACCACGCTGTGCTCGACGTGCCCTGCCTGGATACCGACCGTCCCGTGCGCGATGTTGGTCACGGCTCCAGGTTGCGGCTTGTCGCTGCTGGATCTCATTTCATGCTCCTGTTCCACGATAAGTTCAGCGGCTAGTCGAACCGCGAAGGAAGCCGCGTTCGCCGCGGCCACCGGTTGCCAGTTGAGGTCGTTACCGGTGCCCTTCGTTCCGTCGGCACGGTCACTGAGACCGCGCACAACGACCACCGGCGTGCTGCTGAGATGGCCAGCCTGCGCCACGCCGGCACCTTCCATCTCCACGGCGCACGCGTCGTTGTAGTGCTGACGAATCCAGGCGGCATCACCAGACACTCTGGAGTTCTGCACGACCTCACCGGCCGCAATCGGCCGGAAATGCACGCTCGGTGAGCCACTCAGCCCGGGCAGGCCGGCGAGCCAGGTCCCGGAACGCGCCAGGTGGGTAGCCACTTGCTCGACCCCATGGGCAAGATCCCACGCACGCGGCCGAGCCTTGCGACCGTCGTCCTCGCTGGTGGCGCCGTGGTAGCCATACACCCGGGTGGCAACGACGACGTCACCCAGCGGTGTGTCCCACAACGCACCCGCCACCCCGGAGAACACCACCGCAATGGGTGTGAACTCGGCAACCGCGCGTTCGACCAGTACGGCCGACGCCTGATTGCCAATACCGGCCAGGCCCAACACCACCCGACAGCTGGTCCCGCGAACCGTGCCGATCTCGAATCGCGTGCCGTGTTCGTGACGATGTGTCTGGACATCGGTCAGATGGGCGCGAACGGCGTCGTATTCCAGGTTCAAAGCGGTCAGCAGTACCGCAACGTTGTCGTTCATGCACCGTCTTCCTGCTCAGCCGTGTCAGGACGCGTGATAGCCGGATACAGCACCGTGCTCGGCCCGGCACGAAACAACCGAGCAGGCCGCCCCTTCGTCGGCCTCGGCTCCGATTCAGCCGGAACGACGAATCCAGAGGCCCCCTGGACCTTCCGGTAGAAGTTCCGCGGATCAAGCGATGTTTCCCAGACCGCCTCATAAACCCGCTGCAGCTCGGCGATCGTGAACGTCTCGCCACAAAAAGTGGTCGCCAATGACGACCTCTCAAGCTTCGAACGGGCAAGCTCCAGGCCATCAGTGAGGACCTGCCGGTGGTCGAAGGCCAGACATGAACGACCGGAGGCGACCTCCTGCACCGGCCGCCACGACGCGCCAGCGGCGTCACCACCGGCAACCGGCTCCGGCAAGCCGGGCGCAATCGCCAGATACGCCACCGAGACGACCCGGCCCCGCGGATCCCGGTCCGGCGCACCGTACGCGCCGAACTGCTCCAGATGCAGCCGCTCCGGCTCGAGATCAGCTTCCTCCCGCAACTCACGCCGGGCCGCACCCAGCAAATCCTCCCGCTCGTCGTAGAGAAACCCACCAGGCAAGGCCAAGGCGCCCCGGTACGGCTCGATCCCCCGCTCCACCATCAACACCTGGAGCACACCCGCGCGCAACGTCAGGATCACAAGATCAACCGCGACCAAGACTTGCGGGGGCGACCACGATTCGTCATCCACGCCAACAAGCTAACTTTATGTCATTCTGACAGAAAGGGCCATTCGTGTGATCCCCAGGAGTCACATCAGGTCACCGCCCTGCGCGACAAGTCACCGTGTCGACGGCCCCGATCCCGCGGCAGTCGGTGCAATTCCGCGTGGACAGCGCGGGATGGAACGGGTTCACAGTTGATCGAGGGGCCACGCAGGGACCGGCGGTAGCATCCGGACCGAGCGGGCAAGTGCCCCGGCTCACTCGCGAGGTCTCGGTCTGCGAAGTCGCCACTGGTGTCAGCTCCCGGTCGCTGCGGTACTACGAGAGCCTGGGGCTAATCCGCTCCGAGCGCACTTGCGGAGGGTGGCGTGACTTCAACGAGGCCGTGGTCGAGCGCGCCGTCACGATCCAGCATCTGTTCGCCGCCGACCTGTGCAGCGCCACCGTCAAGGAGCTCCCCTGTCTCGAGGCCCCGTCCGACGAGCGCACCGAGTCAGAAGAGTGGGCCGGGTCGGACTTGAACCGACGGCCAAAGGATTATGAGGCATCCGGCGGGCATGGAATAGCACCCTTACCAGCGGAAACAATCGCACGAGACGTCACGGTGAGTGCGAACGAGGCACCATGAAGAACCATTTCGCACCCAAACTCGCACCCACAGTCTGGCGGTTCGAGCCAGCCGCCCCAGCCCGACCCAGCAACTTCCGAGACATTTGGCGACCTGAGCGCCATCGAGCGAGGACCGACACGTGGAATGCAGGTCCGCAGAGCATCGACACCCGGCGCACGATCCGGAGGGCGTGATCGGCGCGGCGGTCACGCCCGTCAGACATCCACTGAGGCTCCACCTTCGACGTTGTTGGGAAACCGAAGGGGGTCGTTCCCTCCCACGTCCGCTTGCCGGCGCGCAGGAGCGCATGCGGCCGCCGCCGCAAGCGGCTCAGCTGTCCTTGGCCACCACGACTTCACGGACGAGAGAGCGCACAGCCTCTGCGGGCCGCGACAGTGGTTGATTACTAGCCGTACCCAACGAGACGTGCACTTCGACCTCGGGTGAGATCGGCGCAATCTCGAACTCGGCTGTCTCGAGCATGCGGCGGCCTATCGAATCAGGAAGAATCGTCGCTCCCAATCCAGCCTGGACCGCCTGCGACAGCAACGTCACCGACTCGACCTCGCCGACGATGGGAACTTCCGCCGAGTATCCGGCAAAAGCCGACTCGACGATCTTGCGGATCGTGTGCGTCGGCCCCGGAAGAAGCAAGGGCAACTCCAACACGTCGGCGAGATCCACTTCCCCTTTCGTGTTCACGGGAAGCCGCATTTCCGGCTGTGCGACAACGCTGAGGCGTTCGGTCAGCAACGGTTCGAAATCGACGCCTTTCATGGATCCCGAATCGTACAGCAGGGCCATATCCATTCGCCCGGTCATCAATGCCTCGGACAGAACTCCGCCGAAATTCTCGTTGACGTGCAGCAATACGTTCGGAAGGCGCTGCCGAGTCAGTTCGAGCAACGGCAACGCCAGAACGGAGACGCTGCTGTACGGCGCGAGTCCAACCAAAACGCGGCCGACCAGGTCGGTACTGACGTCGGCGACCTCGGCTCGGGCTGCTTCGAGTTGCCGCAGAATGATGCTCGCGTGCCGATACAACGCGCGTCCGGCTGCAGTCGGCTCGACACCCTGCGCGCTGCGGATCAGTAGTGTCTCGCCGAAGTAGTCCTCCAACGAGCTCATCTGCTGACTCAGCGCCGGCTGCGCCAGATGCAGGAGGTTGCTGGCGCGGGTCAGGCTCCCGACGTCAACAACGCGGAGGAAGGTCTGCAGCCGCCGGGTGTCCATCACCAACCTCCGTGAGCCGATCGGGCAACGTCGTCGAGCCCGCCACTCTCGTCGCTGCGCACCATTGCGGGCGATCACGACCCGACAACCAAGCCGCCAACGCTCGATCATCGCAGGTCACCAAGGGGCAATCGCAACGATTGATCGCCCCGCAGCTTTTCGATATTACCACCCGGCCGCCCCCGGCTCTTAATGTCTCGCCTTATGACAGAGATCACCGCAGCCACGTTCGATCGGCCCGCCGGCTATCGCACGATTGACCTGATCGCCGACCTCGGCGAGAGCTTCGGCGCATGGACGATGGGGCGCGACACCGAGATGCTCGACATGCTCACCTCGGCAAACGTTGCCTGCGGGTTCCATGCGGGCGATCCCCGCACCATGGCGGCGACGGTGCGTGCATGCGCCGACCGCGGGATCGGAGTGGGCGCCCACCCCAGCTTCCCTGACTTGGTCGGGTTCGGTCGTCGGACGATGGAGCTCAGCGCCGAAGAGGTCCACACAGACACGCTGTACCAACTCGGCGCGCTCCACGCGTTCACGACTGCCGCCGGCGTCCGCGTTCAACATCTCGCCCCACACGGACGTCTGGGCAACCTGGCGGGCACGCGCCAGGATTACGCCGAGGCGATCGTGGCTGCCGCGCGGGACTTCGACCCCGGCTTGACGATCCTTGCTCAGCCGGGATGTTTGGCCGAGACCGCACGGCAAGCCGGGCTTGATGTCGCACTCGTCGGCATGGCCGACCGCGCCTACCGAGCCGACGGTGGTCTGGTCCCGCGCGGTGAGCCCGGCGCCGTCATCACCGATCCGGCGCTCGTCGGCCGGCGAACGGTCAAGCTCGTCACCGAAGGCCAGGTCGAGGCCATCGACGGCACGCTGCTCGACGCCCCTGTCGACACGATCCTGCTGCACGGCGACAACGCCGAAGCCGTGGAACACGCCCGGTCGATCCGCCACGCCCTTGCCGCAGCAGGCGTCACGTTCGTACCGCTCGGCCAGATGAGCCGGAGGGCAGGGAACACGCCGTGACCAGCACCAGCAACCTCAAGCAGCTACGGATCGTCGACTGCGGCGATGCGGCTGTGAGCGTCCAGGCTCTGGACCACGGTCGCGAGCGCTCCTGGCAGCGCATCCGTGACCTGACGGACGCTCTGGCCCCAGCCGTCACGGAAGGCGCCATCGCCAGCACCATCGCCACCTACGACGCCGTGCTGGTCGAGTTCGACTCGGCCGTCACCAGCCACGAGCAGGTCCGTGCCATGATCAAGATCGCTGCGGCCTGTCCTGCAAACAGACCGCACCATGGCCGGACCTTCGACATCCCGGTGGTCTACGGCGGGGAATACGGCCCTGACTTGGACAAGGTCGCGGCCGCGCAGGATCTCGACATCGATGCCGTCATCGCCGCGCACACCGACCACCCTCTGACGATGCGATGCTACGGCTCGCCCGGCGGTGCGCCCATGCTCGACGGGCCCGATCTGCCCCGGCCGGTTCCCCGCCTCGCCAGCCCTCGTCCGCACGTACCGGCCGGCGCGGTGGCGCTCGCCGGGCGCCAGGCCGTCGTCTCCGCCCGTCCCGCCCCGGGCGGCTGGTGCGTCATCGGTCAAACCCCACGGATCCTCGTCGACCCGACCCACTCGCCGGTATCCGCGTTCGCACCGGGCGACGCCTTTCGCTTTCACGCCATCGACCCGCACGAGTGGACCACGTACGAGAGGCACCTCCATGCCTGAACCCGCCGCCACAGCACCTCCGGTGGCCGCATCGACCGCACCCGCCGTGCTCACCGTCCGTGGTCCGGGCCTGTCGACCATCACCGACCTTGGCCGGCCTGCCGGCTCGTCGATCGGACAGATGACCGGAGGCGCCCTCGACCAGTACAGCGCGGCGGCCGCGAACATCCTCGTCGGCAATGCGGCGACCGCGCCGCTGCTCGAGGTCACAGGTCTGGACTTCTCCGCGACGATCGACCGGGATCTGCTCGTCTCCATTACCGGCGCCACTGCGGACGTCACCGTCGGTGGGCACCCCCAGCCCCAATGGGAACCCGTCGCGTGGCCGGCGGGCCGCGACCTGCGCATCGGCCGGATCCGTGCCGGATTCCGCATCTACATCGGCCTGCACGGGCACGTGGACACGCTGACGTTGTTGGGCAGCTGTGCCCCGGACACGGTCCTGGGGTTCGGCACCTCGCTCACCGTCGGAGACCAGATCACGGTCCACGGCCGGACCCCAGCCTTCGACAACCCCTGGTTCGGCGCTCCCGTGTTCCGCATGGGCGCCCGGCCGGACGGCGCTGCCGACGCTGCGCCCGCGCGCATCCCTGTCACCGACGGCCCCGACCAGACCGAGTTCGGTACCACGGCAACGCGTCTGTTCACCCAGGATTTCGTCGTCGGCGAAGCCAGCAACCACATCGGGCTCCGCCTGGCTTCTGCTGACAGCGCACCACTGCCACGACGGCAAACCACCACCGAAATGCTTTCTCGCGGCGTCCCGATCGGCGCCGTCGAGGTTCCCGCGGGAGGCGAGCTACTCGTCTTGCACCGCGGCCGTGGAGTGACCGCAGGCTACCCCGTCCTCGCTGTCGCCACCCGCACCGGCCTGGCCCGCCTCGGGCAGGTTCGCCCCGGCGACACAGTCCGATTCGTCCACACCACGGTCGACGAGGCGGTCCGGGCTCATCAACACAGGTGTGCGGCCCTCCAGCGGTTATCCGCCCGCGTCGCGGCCGCATTCGAGGCACTTCCCATCCCTACCCACTTCACCTGAGCAGCCGCCCCACCACAGCCGTACAGCCTTCCCACCGGCGTCCACAGTTCCTGGAGGGACCGATGACCAAGCTCAACCCGAGTGCCGAAAACGGCGCAGCAGACCCGCCCCGCCCCGCCGAAGGCCCACCTCCCGTCGACACGAAGCGGGCACGAAAAACCACTGCCGCCGCGTGTATCGGAATCTTCGCCGAACTCTACGACAATGGCATCTTCGGCTTCATGGCGGCAACGTTGGCCGTCGTGTTCTTCCCAGACTCCGAGTACGCCATCGTATTCGTTTTCCTCGGATATGCGATCTCCTTCTTTCTCCGACCACTCGGAGCCGTGGTCTGCGGATACCTCGGTGATCGGATCGGCCGGCAACGCACACTCGCCTTCGTCATCCTGCTGATCAGCGCGGCG
>NZ_JACIBS010000016.1:0-25389 GCF_014195435.1 Prauserella sediminis
AGCCTTGAGCGCATGCCCGGTCTTGTGCACCTCGGGGTCGGCGAGCCAGGCGCCCAGTGCCGCCTCGTCGTCGGCGTCGAGTGTCGTCAGGTCCAGGTAGGCACCCTCGCCGTCGGCGGCCGCCAGCGCGAGCGATGCGGCGTCGGCGGCGATCGAGGTGCCGGTGACCCGCACGGCGAGTCCGGTGGTCGTGCCAGCCGGGGCGTGTTCGGCCAGCCACGCCGCGACAGTTCCGGGCGCCAGCGCACCGCCGCTGACGCTGAAGCCCTCGTCGGCCTCGGGCTCGGCGCTGGAGAGGGTCGCGAACAGCCGGTCACGCAGCACGCGGAACTCGAGCTCGTCGAACAGCCGGTGTACCGCGTCGCGATCCCACGCCTTGACCTCGAGGTCCGCCGGCGCCTCCGCCAGCGGGACGTCCCGCACCAGCTCCGTCAGCTGCCGGTTGAGCAGTACGCCGTCGAGGTGCGAGCGCAGCGCGTCACCTGCCTTGCCCTTGACCTCGTCCACGCGGTCGACCAGGTCCCCGAGGGATCCGAACTGGCGGATCCACTTCGCCGCCGTCTTCTCCCCCACTCCCGGGATGCCGGGCAGGTTGTCCGACGGGTCGCCGCGCAGGGCCGCGAAGTCCGGGTACTGCACCGGAGACAGGCCGTACTTCTCCTGCACCCCGTCCGGGTCGAACCGGACGAGGTCCGAGACGCCCTTCTTCGGGTACAGCACCGTGATCGTGTCGGTGACGAGCTGCAGCGCATCCCGGTCCCCGGTACAGATGAGGACCTCGTAGCCCGTACCGGTCGCCTGCGTCGACAACGTGGCGATCAGGTCGTCGGCCTCGTAGCCCGGTTTCTCCAGCACCGGGATCGTCAACGCACCGAGGACCTGTTTGATCAGCTCGACCTGGCCCTTGAAGTCGTCCGGGGTGGCCGAACGGTTGGCCTTGTACTCGGCGAACGTCTCCGTGCGGAACGTCTGCCGCGAGACGTCGAACGCGACGGCCAGATGCGTCGGCTCCTCGTCCCGCAACAGGTTGATCAGCATCGACGTGAATCCGAAGACCGCGTTCGTCACCTGGCCCGTCGACGTGCGGAAACGATCCGCCGGCACGGCGTAGAAGGCGCGGTAGGCCATGGAATGGCCGTCGATCAGCAACAGTCGCGGAGTCCCCGTCCCTGCGTCGGCGGGCGCGGACACAGCCGACGACGCGGGCGGCGGTGTGGCGGCGGACGGTTCGGTGTCCGCCGACGGTGCAGCTGTTCCTGCCGAGGGTGCTGCGTCCGCCGACGATGCTGTGCCTGCGAACGGTTCATCGGTCTTCGCGTCTGGACTCACACCCGTGAGTCTAGGGTGAGGGTCCGACAGCGCTGCCTGTCCCTAGACCGAGGAGAGACGAGTGACCAACAACGGTTCTGAGCAGGCGTTTCGGGAGTCGCTGGCGGGGCTCACCCCCGAGATCGCGGCCCAGCAGCTCAACGACAAGGTCGGGATGGAATTCGGCCAGCTCTCGCCCGAACGCGTGACGGCCACGATGCCCGTCGAAGGCAACCTCCAGCCGTACGGGCTGCTGCACGGCGGCGCCAACGCCGTGCTCGCCGAAGCGCTCGGCTCGACCGTCGCTGCGCTCAACGCCGGTGACGGCCGCATCGCCGTCGGCGTCGACCTGAACTGCACCCACCACCGTGCGGTCACGTCCGGCACCGTCACCGCGGTCGCGACGCCCGTGCACGTGGGCCGTTCGGCGGTGACCGCCGAGATCGTCATCACCGACGACGCGGGCCGGCGCAGCTGCACCGCCAGGCTGACCTGCATGGTCCGCGACGCCCCTCCGTCGGCCTGACCACAGGCCGACGTCGCGCCCGGTGCCCGCCCACGGGGGCGGCGGCTACCGGGCGACCTGCCGATAGCCTGACCGGATGAACTCCGACGACGTGCCGCTCCCCGTGGTCGAACTGGCCTCCTACATCGAGGACTACCTCGCCGACGAACCGGAATTCGAGGTCGACCCCGACGTCGCGACGACCGCGCTGCAGCTGCTCGCCGACGAGTGCGGAGTGCGCGACCTCGGCGAACTCCGTGACGGCGACATGACCCGGCTGCTGCTCCAGGTGTACCCGGCGGCCCGCCCGGACGACGACCCGAACGACGTGGTCAACGCCGTCGACCTGATGCTGGACTTCGCGTTCGACACCGAGCGCATCGACGAGGACAGGCACGGCGAGCTGCTCGGTGAGCTCGACGACGCTGAGACCGCCCTGTTCGGCACGCTCGACCGGCCGCGGCTGGCCGAGAACGAACAGGATCTGAAGACGCTCTACAACCTCCCCGACCGGCTGGGCCCGGTCCGGCTGCCCGCCGAGGACGAACTCGCCGAGCAGGCACGCCGCTCGCCGCTGCTCACCCGCGCCCGCGCACTGGCGGAGGCCGTCATCGACGGTCAGGACCTCGCAACGGCGGCGGACGCGGCGGAAGTGTCCGAAACGGACCTTCCCACCGTGGCGGAACTCGCCTCGCACGTCGGTTTCGTCGAGTTCGACGACGCCGAAGACTCCGGTGCCGAGGACTCCGGTGCCGAAGACGACGAGGCGGGCGATGCGGACGAGGTCGTGCCGTCGGAGGGCCCCGCCTTCGACGAATGGCCCGGCGGTGACGACGACGAGGTGCTCACGGTGTGGGGGCACGCGCTCAACACCCTGCTCGCATGGAGCCTGCCCGCCGACGCCGACCGAGCGGGTGACGAGACCCTCGACTTCACCGGCACGTCGGCCTGGTTCGTACCGCTCCTGCTGACCTGGCGCGTGGGCCTTCCCGTAGGCGCGATCAGCGACATGATGGCCGACATCGCCACCGACGACCTTCCCGCCGACGAAGCAGGCGCGGCGTGGCGCGCATGGTCGGCACAGCACGGCGACCCGGCCGAGGTGCTCCTGGGCAGGCTCGCCGACCTGGGCGCCGTGGAGCTCGACGACTCCCACGAGGCCGCCGCGAGCGTGGGCACCGTCGCACGGCTCACACCGCTGGCCGCCGCCTCGTTGCGCGGCGAGCTCGTCGAGTCCGGTGTGGACATGCCGCTGCTGCCCGCGCCGGAGGACATGGCGGCCACCGATCTGATCGACGTCCTCGCCCACGGCCTCGACGGGGAGATCCAGGCGGAGGCGCCGGTCTGGTTCGCCGCCCACACGCCGCTCGGCGGGGCGCGTGCGCTCCTCGCCGTGGCCGCCGACGGCGACGCTCCGCGCCGCGCGGACGCGATCACGCTGGTCCGCGAACACGCGGGCGCCGAGGCCGAGGCGGCCTGGCAGGAGGTCGAGGACGTACCCACCCTCCGGTTGCACGCCCGGCTCGAAACGGCCGCGCTGCGCGGTGAGGACAGCGATCTGGGCGATGCCGAGCTGGCCTGGCTCGCCGTCGACGCCATCGCGGGCAGGCTCGGCAGGCACGAGTCCGACGTGGTCACCGCGGTGATCGAGCACATCATCCCGGCGGGCGCGACGGGACCGGTCGACACGATGTGGCGGGTCGACCACCCGGACACGGTCACCGTCCTCACCGCGGTCGGTGAGCACCATTCGGACAAGGCCGTCGCGAAGGCGGCCCGCAAGGCGCTCCACAAGGCGGCCGATCGCGCCGGTACGTAGCACGGAGCCGCGCTGCCGACTCCGGCTCCGCCGCGGGCCGTTGCGGCTTCCGACGACGCGGGCCCCGTCACCACGGGTGTGGTGACGGGGCCCGGTGCGGTTCGGGGACCCGGGACGGCGCCCGGTCCCGCTCGCGTCAGTCGGCGATGCTCTCGATCACGGCCTCGGCGACGTCCTTCATCGTCGAACGCCGGTCCATGGCCGTGCGCTGGATCCACCGGAACGCGTCCGGCTCGCTCAGTCCCTGCTGGGACATGAGCAGACCCTTGGCGCGGTCGATCACCTTCCGGGTCTCGAGCCGGTCCGTCAGACCCGCCACCTCGGACTCGAGTGCCTGCAGCTCGGCGAACCGGCTCACGGCCAGCTCGATGGCCGGCACCAGGTCGCGCTTGGCGAACGGCTTGACGAGGTAGGCCATCGTCCCGGCCTCGCGTGCCCGTTCGACGAGGTCACGCTGTGAGAACGCGGTCAGGATCACCACCGGGGCGATCCGGTCACCCGTGATCTTCGAGGCGGCTTCGATACCGTCGAGCTTCGGCATCTTCACGTCGAGGATCACGAGGTCGGGCTTCAGCTCGGTCGCCAGCTTGATGGCTTCCTCACCATCGCCGGCCTCGCCGACGACCTCGTAGCCTTCCTCGCGCAGCATCTCGACGAGGTCGAGGCGAATCAGCGCCTCGTCCTCCGCGACCAGCACACGGCGCTGGGGTGCGGCGGCGCCTTCGCTGGCCTCGGTAGCCGCTTCGGTCACAGGGCTCCTCCTGGGACGATCGATCAGGCAAGACATAGCGGTTTCCGCTAGGTGCAGGTTACCGGTTCCCCGGCCGGTCGTGACGATGGCCTTCGCCACGCAAGGTGATCACACGCCGGAAACCACAGCAGCCGCCGGACGTGGTAACCCGAATGCCGCCCGCTGTGTCGCGTCGAGTACAGTCGGCAGCCCACCCGCCCCCGTAGCCCAATTGGCAGAGGCACACGACTCAAAATCGTGCAAGTGTGAGTTCGAGTCTCACCGGGGGCACACATTGCTTGTCGGGCCGAGGGCCCGCTGACCTGTCGTCGACTCCGTACATTTCCGCCGATCCTGTTCACGCCCCAGGTGCGAAACGGTCGGTGGCGGCGGTGATCGCCGCGGTCATGCTGCCGCCACGGTGTCCGGTGTCGTCGAGGACCACCAGCTCGCTGCCGGGCCAGGCGCGATGCAGCGCCCACGCCGTGTCGAGCGGACCGCTGACGTCGTAGCGCCCGTGGATCAGCACGGCGGGTATCCCGTGGAGCCGCTCGACGTCACGCAGCAGCTGCCCCTCGTCCAGGAAGCTGCAGTGGGACCAGTAGTGGGTCACGAGGCGGGCGAACGTCAGCTGGAACACCGGGTCGGCGACCGACAGGTACGGCTCCGCGTCGGGGGCCAGCGACATGTGGGTATCCTCCCACTCGCACCATCGGCGTGCGGCCTCGGCGCGGACCTCGGGGTCGCGATCGTGGAGCAACCGGCCGTAGGCGGCCGCCAGGTCGCCGTCACGCTCGGCGGAGGGCACGCCGTCACGGAACCGTTCCCACTCACGCGGGAACACGCGGCCCATGTCGCGGGTGATCCAGTCGGTGCCGCGCCGGTCGCCGTCGGTCACGGCCGCGAGCACCAACTCGGTCACCCGCTCCGGATGCGCCTGCGCGTACGCGAGCGCGAGCGTGACGCCCCACGAGGCGCCCCACACCAGCCAGCGCGTGATCCCCAGGTGCACCCGCAGCGCCTCGATGTCGGCCACGAGATGCTGGGTGGTGTTGGCCGACAGGTCGGCGACCGGATCGGCCGCCGACGGGGTGCTGCACCCGGAGCTGCGCTGGTCGAACAGGATCACGCGGTAGCGGTCCGGATCGAACAGGCTCCGCATTCGCGGAGAGCTGCCGGTGCCGGGACCACCGTGCAGGGCGACGGCGGGCTTGCCGCCGGGGCTGCCGGACACCTCCCAGTAGACCGAATGGCCGTCGCCGACCTCCAGCATCCCGGATTCGTGCGGCTCGATCGGTGGATAACGCCCGTCGTAGGATCCACTGCCCATCGAGGCATGATCGCGCGCCGCGACCGCGACAGGCAATCAGCGGACACCGCCGGCGAGCGGCTCCGCGGGAGTCGCCGTTCCGGCCGTGCACTCCGCAGCCCCCACGACGCAGCAGCCCCACGACGACGCAGCAGCCCGTTCCGGGGCGCCGTCACCGGACGCCCTCGGTGCGATGCCGGTCCCTGCCGAAGCCCGCCGACGTCGCGCGGGCCCGCTCGCCCGCCGCCGCGGTCAGGTCCCACACCTCGGGTTCGCCGGCGATGTCCTCGGCCGCGTCGGTGGCCAGGACGACCACGCCCGGGTAGTCGGCCAACACGCCCCGCAGCAGGTCCGCACCACCCGCGCCCAGCTGCTCCTCGATGCGGTCCAGCACCAGCAACGGCGGCCGCCGGTAGCACGCGCGAGCGAGCTGCAACCGTGCGCGCTCGGCGGGCGACAGCGGTTCTCCCCCGCGGCGCAGTGTGGTCCGCTCCCCCTTCGGCAGGTTCCGGACCCGCTCGGCGAGCCCGACGGCGGCGAGCTCCCGGTCCACCGGCTCCGTCGAGGCGGGATGGCGGTAGCGCACCGCGCGGGCGATCGTGCCGCGCTCGAGAGCAGCGCCGCGTGCCGCGAAGCCGACGTACCGCCGACGCTCCTCCGGCGCCAGACTCCCGAGGTCCTGTCCGGACACCCGTACCCAGCCCCGCGCCCTGCCACCGGCCGTGGTGGTGCCCGCGAGCAAGCCGATGACGGCGTCGACCCATTCGGGATTCTCGCTGCGCAGCACCACGCGCGCTCCCGGTGCGGCCACCAGGCCGGGCACCCGGTTGCCGTCGAGCCACAGGTCGTGCACGTGGACCCCGGACGGTCCCGGATCGCCCTGGCGTGGCGCCTGCGTCCTGGCCTGCCTCCCATCGGGCGTTGACGTGACGAGCGCGGGCGCGAGGATCCGGCGGGCCGCCAGGAACGACTGCCGGTATTCGACGATGCGGCCGAGGTCGTGGATCGGCGTCGTCAGCACCCCGACGATCGTGATCGTCGTGGCCACCACCGCGTGCTCGAGCCCCGTCCACGCGCCCGCGACGACGACTCCGAGTGTGGCGATCGCTGCCGCGCCGACGGCGGCGCCGCGGAGGTATCCGGCGACGTGGGCACGGCGGACGGCGGTCGCCCGCACGTCGGCGCTGCGCTGGGCGATTCGGCCGAGCTCGCGGCGGACGCCGCCGGCCGCGCGGATCACGGTGCCCGCCGCCACCGTGTCACTGACCTGCGCGGCCAGCCTGCCGCGAGCGGCGCGCACGCTGCGGGCACGCAGGTACGCGGTCCGCGCCAGCAGTCCGAACACGACCACGAGCAGCACGATCGGCACCGCCACCGCTCCCGCCAACACCGGATGCACCAGCGCCAGCACGACGAGCACCCCCGCGACCAGCGGCACCGCACCGGCCAGCGGGGCGATACCCCACGCGATCCAGTTGCGCACCGCGGCGAGGTCGTTGGTCGCGCGGGCGATCGTGGTCCCCAACGACGGACCACGCCCCTCCGCGAGCGCCGCGGCCAGCAGACCGCGGCGCAGCTGGTGCACATAGTCCTGGCCGAGTTTCTCGGCCAGGATCCACTCGGCGACGCGAACACCGCTCATGCACAGTGCAGCCAGCAGCAGCACTCCCACCCAGAACCATCGATCCGCCGGTGTCGCCTGCAACAGCCGCGGCATGCTCAGGGCGGTGACACCGGCCAGCGCCGCCTGTCCGAGTCCGGCGCACACGAGCAGCGCGACCATCGTCCTTCTGCGGCCGGTGAGCAGGGGTGGCAGGGATGCCGCTGCCGGTGCCGCCCGAGCCGCCGCGTCCGGTGGGACGTCGGAGGCCGTCACAGCAACGCCGTCGCCACGTCGGGCTCGGCGAGCGAAAGCGTGTCGATCACCGGCACGTCCAGCACGGACCGTGCCTCCCGCATCGCCAGGGGCGCCGACGTGAGGACCCCGCTGACCGCTCCGACCGGCACCCCTCGCTCCGCGAGCAGGGCCACACCGCCCGCGGCTCCGGCCGCCCCGTCCGCCGCGAAGACGACCCGGTCGACCACCCGGGCGAAGAGCGGGTCGGCGAGCAGCCGGGCCGTCTCCTCCTGGTAGAGACCATCGGCGAGTTCGAGCACGACCACGTCCGTCCCCGGGTCCGACAGGTGCGTCACCAACGACAGCAGGACGGCGCGCACCTCGTCGTGGGCCAGCCGGAACGTCGTGGGAAAACCGAAATCGGTGAAGTCGAGGACCTCGGACGCGCCCGCGTCCACGAACCCGTGGGGATCGCCGCCCGCGCCGGTGCCGGTCACCTTGCCCGCGGCGACCCGCAACCCGGACCGGGCCAGCCCTCGGATGAGGGAGCCGGCGGTGGTGGACTTTCCGGAATTCATCGAAGTACCGACCACGCCGATGACCGCAGGTCCCGTGGTAAGGGCCGGGGCGGCCGTGTCCGGCAGCAGTGCCCGCGAGGCGTGGCGGCGCAGCGCGACGACGCCGTGGGCGTCGGCGAGGAGCCCGAGCGGGCGGATCGCCGTTGCGTCCTCGATGTCCCGGTGCTTGTCGGTCGCCAGTGCGGCGATGCCGCCCGCCGCGACGAGATGTGCCGGGCCCAGATCGCCGGGCACGACGGCTTCGAACTGGTCGGGGGCGTACCGGTGGCCGTAGGCGACCAGGATCTCGTCGCCCGGGAACAGCGTCTGCCTGCGGCCGACGGGGCTTTCCAGTCGCTTGTGCATCCCGATGGCCTCCACCCTCGCCAACACGACCTCGCCCGGCTGCGGGGTCACGTCCGGACCGTCGAGCAGGCCGTACCCCTCGGGCGAGGCATCGATACCGGCGGCGACGAACCGAGTGGTGTAGGCCTTCTTCGCGCGCCGCAGCCGGTCGGGACTCAGGCGCGTCGGGGACGGCGCTGCCTCGGGCCAGGTCGGCGGCACGAGCGTGCGGTCCTGTTCCGTAGAAACGGTCATGGTGCGGTTCTCCTCACTGTTCGGGCGGCACGTGCACGGCCGACGCTGTTCCGGCGGCAGGTGTCAGTGCGGCCCTGGCTGGACGGCAACGGTGGGACGACGCTGGCCCGGTGGCGCTGGGTCGGTGGTCGCACGATTCCCGCGCTCTCACCGGACAGGACGCTATGGGCGGCGAATGAGGACTTCATGGGGCCGAGATGAACGAATCCTTATCCGCGGGCGCGCATCTCCCGCGCGAAGGCACTCCAGGGGACGTCCGGGGTGCGGTGCGGCGTCCTGATCGGACACGCCGGCGGCTTCGCCGGAATCCGTGCCCGCGTGCGGCGACACGAGCCGAGGCCGCCGCACGCGCACGCGGCGCGTGGATCAGACCGCTCCCGCGGCCGCCGGGTCGTCGCCGGCCTGGCCGCGCAGCAGCGACACCAGCAGACCGGTGAACTGCATGGCCGGCGCAGGCAGCCTCCTGCCGGGCATCGTCTGGACCTGTGCCTCCCGCTGGCGGAACACCGGATGGTCGAGCCGGACGTAGGACACGCCGTCGGAGGACCCGTCGCGGTCCAGGTCACCGAGATCACCGATCAGCGCGACACCGCCACCGTCGCGCACGAACTCGTGCAGCGGCGCCAGTTCGTCACACACGAGGACCGGCGTCACGGTCAGGCCCTCCATGCCGGCGCCGAGGTCGAACAGCTCGCGTTGGCTGGTGCTGGGCGAGGCCAGCGCCAGCGGGTACTCGCACAGCTCCGCGAGCCCGATGCGTTCTCGCCGTGCCAGCGGATGGCCCGCGGGCACGATCGCGGCGACGTCGGTGACCTTCGCGCACTCCACCCGTACGTCGTGCTGCGGTCCCATCGCGTAGGTCACGGCGATGTCGGCGATACCCTCCGCCACGCGCCGGGTCGCCTCCTGCCGGGAGACGATGTCCAATTCGAACGTCACCTCGGGACGCTCGCGGCGAAACCGTGCCATCGCGCGGGGCACGAGCCGCCTGCCGAAACCCTCCGAGCACGCCACGATCACCGGCCGCACGTCGTGGGCCGAGCCGGCGCGGAGTTCGTCGACGAGCGCCGCCGACTCGGCCTCGTTGCGGCGCGTGTGCGCCAACAGTCGCGCCCCGGCGTCGGTCAGCACCATGCCGCGTGGCTTACGGTCGAACAGCGGAAGACGCAGGTCCGCCTCGAGTTTGGCGACCTGCCTGCTGATCGCGGAGGGCGCGACCTGCAACGACTCCGCCGCCTTGGTGACGGAGCCCGTCCGGGCGACCTCCGCGAAATAGGCCAGTCCCATCGGCAGCAGCTGCATCACGACCGCCTTTCGTGAGCGTTGCCGATATTAGAACGGTCGATGGCGAAAACGGCAATGGTGACCGCCGTGTCGATCCCCTAATCTGCTCGACCAGGCACCGTCGAGCAGCCCGGGGTGATTCCGTGCTTTCCGAGAAGATCCGCCGAAACGCCGAGAGCTACGTCGACTCCGGCGGTTTCCGCGACGAACTTGCGCGACTGGTCAGCTACCCAACCGAAAGCGCGACCGCCGAGGGCCGCGTTGCGATCAAGGCATACCTCGACGAGGTCCTGACGCCGGCGCTCACGGAGCTCGGCTGCACCGTCACCGAACACGCCAATCCGGACCCCGCGGGCGGACCGTTTCTCGTCGGCACCCGTGTCGAATCCGCGGACCGGCCGACCGTGCTGTGCTACGGACACGCGGACGTCGTCGAAGGGCTCGGACAGCAGTGGAGCGACGGCCGCGACCCGTGGCGGCTCACCGTCGACGGTGACCGCTGGTACGGGCGGGGCGCCGCCGACAACAAGGGCCAGCACCTGGTCAACCTCGCCGCGCTGCGGCTGCTGCTGGCCGAACACGGTGAGCTCGGATTCAACCTGACGATGCTGTTCGAAACGGGCGAGGAGATCGGCTCACCCGGGCTCGCCGAGTTCGCCGCCGCCCACCGCGAGCTGCTGGCAGCCGATCTGTTCCTCGCCTCCGACGGCCCGCGGCTCGACGCCGCCACACCGACGCTGTTCCTCGGCTCCCGCGGCGGCCTCGGTATCGAACTCGACGTCGACCTGCGCACCGACTCGTACCATTCCGGCAACTGGGGTGGACTTCTCCGCAACCCGGCGACGACGTTGGCCGGCGCCGTGTCGAGCCTCGTCGACGGGCACGGCCGCATCCGCGTCCCCGAGCTGCTCCCTCCCGAACTGCCCGACGAGATCCGCGAGGCGCTCGCCGACGTGCGAGTGGCCGCGAGCCCCGGTGACCCGGTGCCCGACGACGGCTGGGGCGAACCCGGATTGACCCCGGCCGAGCGACTGTACGGCTGGAACACCCTCGAAGTCCTGGCCCTCGGCGCCGCCGACGTCGACCGGCCCGTCAACGCCATTCCCGGTCGGGCCAAGGCGGTGCTGCAGCTGCGCTACGTCGCCGGCACCGACGTCGACAGAGCCGGCGAGCTCATCGCCTCCCACCTTGCCGAACACGGCTATCCGACGGTGGACGTGAGCATCACCGGCCGGTTCGCGGCCAGCCGCACCGATGTGGACGGACCGTGGCCACGCTGGGCCAGGGCGTTGCTCGAGGAGGCCACCGGCGGGAACGTCGCCGTACTTCCCAACATCGGCGGCTCGCTGCCCAACTTCGTGTTCACCGACGTACTCGGCATGCCGGCACTGTGGCTACCGCACTCGTATCCCGGGTGCCTGCAGCACGCACCCGACGAGCACCTGCTCGCACCGATCGCCCGGGAGGGAATCGTCCTCGCGGCCACCCTGTTCGACGCGATCGGCCACCCCACAACCGATCACCCGCTGCCGACCCTCGGACGGGAGGACGCCCGATGACGGCCTCGGCCACGGCGCCCGCGCGCACCCCGGTGTCGGCCCGGCGCGCGATCGCCGCCGCCACCATCGGCAACGCTCTCGAATGGTTCGACCTGGCCATCTACGCCCTGATGGCGACCTACATCGGCAGCACGTTCTTCCCCGAAGGAGCACCCGGGGCCCAGCTGGTGCAGGCCTACGCCGTGTTCGGCGTGACCTACCTGATCCGCCCGTTGGGCGGCCTCGTCCTCGGCGCCTACGCGGATCGGCACGGCCGGAAGAAGGCCCTGGTGCTGACGATCTGGCTGATGGTCGCAGGCACGTTCCTGATGGCCGTCATGCCCGGCTACGACACGCTCGGGCTCGCCGCGCCGCTGCTGGTCGTGGTGGCCCGGCTGATCCAGGGTTTCGCCGCGGGCGGTGAGTTCGGTGCCGCGACCTCGTTCCTGGTCGAGCAGAACGAACGCCGCAAAGGGTTCTTCGGCAGCTTCCAGTTCGCCAGCCAGGGATTGGCGACGCTGATGGCCGCCGGCTTCGCCACCGGTCTCACGGCGCTGCTGTCGGACGAGGCCATGACGAGCTGGGGCTGGCGGGTGCCGTTCGTGTTCGGGCTGCTGATCGGCCCGGTCGGGTACTACATCCGCCGCCACGTCGACGAGTCCCCGGCAGTCGCCGACGACAGCGGCGCGCCCGCCACCGGGCGGCGCTCGCCCATGCTGGCGGTGTTCCGCGACCACTGGGGTGGCCTGCTCATGGCAGGCGGTGCGCTCGTGGTGTCGACGGCGCTGAACTTCATCCTGCAGTACCTGCCGACGTTCGGCATCGAGCAACTGGGACTGGACGATTCCCTGTCGTTCACCGCACTGCTCATCACAGGGGTGATCCTGACCTTCCTCACCCCGTTCGTCGGGATGCTGGCCGACCGGTTCGGCCGCCTGCCGATCATGGTGCCCGCGGCACTGCTCATCGGCGGAGGTGTCGTGCCGCTGTTCGTCTGGGTGACCCACGTTCCGTCGTTCCTCACCCTGGCCGCGGTCATGACCATTCTCGGCATACTCAAGGCCTGCTACTTCGGCGCGCTGCCGTCGGTGATGTCCGACGTCTTCCCCGCGCGGGCCCGCGCCACGGGGCTGTCGTTCAGCTACAACACGGCAGTGGGCGTTTTCGGCGGGTTCACACCGACGATCGCGGCGGCGCTGGTCGCCGGTACCGGCTCGCAGATCTCGCCCGGGTACTACCTGCTCGCGGTGTCGTTCGTGAGCCTGGCCGCACTGGCGGCCGCCTTCCATACCCGCGGGGTCCGCTGACACCGCTGCTCCCACCGTGCCCGGCCGGCGGACCGCACGTCCCCGGCCGGGCACCGGTACGTCGGGCCCGTGGGTGCGTCGGGCCAGTGGGTGTGGCGGTCTTATTCGGACGTTCCGCCCACGGCGCTGTCGCCGAGGTCGAGGACCGGGTCACCGCGGTCGTCGGCGGCGGTGAACAGCTCCAGGAAGGCTGCGAGCGCGGGGTTGTCGTTCTCGGCGCGCCACGCCACCCGCAGCTCGACCGGGTCCGGAACCGGCAGTTCCACGGGCCGGAAGGCGAGCCCGGCGAACCGCAGCCGTGCCGCCGTCGCCGGCACCAGCGCGATCCCGAGCCCCGCCTCGACCAGCGCCAGCACGGTGTGCACCTGCGAGACGTACTGCACGTACGTCGGCCGCACCCCCGCTTCGCCGAAGATGCCCACGACGAGGTCGTAGAAGTAGCGCGCCTCGAGCGGCGAGTACCCGACGACGTCCGCCCCGTGGAACGCCTCCAGCGGCAGCAGCTGCTCGCCGGCCAGCCGGTGCCCGGCTGGCAGCGCGGCCACCAGCGCCCCCGTGCCCACGAGGCGGGACTCCACACCGGGCGGCGTCGGCGGCCGCACCAGGCCCGCGTCCAGCGTGCCGGTCGAGATCCGGTCCAGCTGATCCCGGGTGACCAGTTCCTGCAGCACGACCTCGACGTGCGGGAGCCGCTCGGCCACGGTGCGCAGCACGGTGCCGAGGACGCCGTATCCGGACGTCGCCGTGAATCCGAGGTTGAGCAGACCGGCACGTCCCGCCGTCATCCGCCTGGCCGACTGCGCCGCGTTCGCAGCGTCGTGCAGCAGCCTGCGGGCGTCTCGCAGGAACGCGCGGCCGGCAGGGGTGAGGCGGACCGTCCTGCCGCCGCGGTCGATCAGGTTCACCCCGAGTTCCTTCTCCAGCAGCTGGATCTGCCTGCTCAGCGGGGGCTGTGTCATGTTCAGCCGCTCGGCGGCACGGCCGAAGTGCCCTTCCTCGGCGACGGCGACGAAGCCCGTCAGCTGGTGGATCGTGAACATCGATGCAATTCCTGAATCAGAGGATGCGAAAACAGAGTTGGACGTGCATTACTCGTCGAGCCTAGCGTCGCCTTCACGGGCCAGACCACCCTGGAGGAAGTACGCAATGTCCCAGTTCACGCCCCACGAAACAGCCCGGCAGCTGTCGGACGGGCTCCTGTCCTTCCCGGTGACGCATTTCCGGGACGACCTGAGCTTCGACGAGCCCGCCTACCGCGAGAACATCGCCTGGCTGAGCGGCTTCGGCGCGGCCGGGCTCTTCGCCGCGGGCGGCACCGGCGAGTTCTTCTCGCTGACGCCCGACGAGGTGTCGACGGTCGTGACCGCGGCCGTCGCCGAGGCGCCCGACGGCGTGCCGGTGATCGCCCCCGCCGGATACGGCACCGCCACGGCCGTCGAACTGGCGCGCTCCGCCGAGCGGGCGGGCGCCGACGGGCTGCTGCTTTTGCCGCCGTACCTGACCGAGGCGTCGCAGGACGGGCTCGTCGAACACGTCAAGGCCGTCTGCGCGGCCACGTCGCTCGGCGTGATCATCTACAGCAGGGCCAACGCGATCTACACCGACGAGACCGTCGCGCGGCTCGCAGACGCGTGCCCCAACCTCGTCGGCTTCAAGGACGGCGTCGGCGACATCGAGCGCATGACCCGCATCCACACGCGGCTCGGCGACCGGCTGACCTACGTCGGCGGCCTGCCGACCGCGGAGACGTTCGCCCTGCCCTACCTCGAGATGGGCGTGACGACCTATTCGTCGGCCATGTACAACTTCGTGCCCGAGTTCGCGCAGCGCTTCTACCGCGCCGTACTCGCCCACGACCGCGCCACGGTCGACCACTACCTCGCGGAGTTCGTCCTGCCCTACTGCGACATCCGCAACCGCAAGGCCGGCTACGCGGTGAGCATCGTGAAGGCGGGCATGAAGGCCATCGGGCGTCCCGCGGGGCCGGTTCGTGCCCCGCTGACCGATCTCGACGACGACGAACTCAAGCAGCTCGACGAGCTGATCTCCCGCGTTCCCAAGGAGAACACATGAGCACACCGACCGGTCAGATGATCATCGCGGGTGAGCCGGTCACCGGCAGCGGCACCACGATCCGCGCCGTCGATCCGGCCACGGCAGCGGAAATGGAGCCCGCCTTCACGTACGGCACCCACGACGACGTCGACCGCGCATGCGCCGCCGCATGGGACGCGTTCGGCGACTACCGCGCGCAGCCGCTGAGCAAGCGTGCGGAGTTGCTCGAACGGATCGCCGACAACATCGAGGCGATCGGCGACGCGCTGGTCGAACGTGCACACGCCGAGTCCGGTCTGCCCGTGGCCCGGCTGACCGGCGAGCGCGGCCGCACCACGGGACAGCTGCGCATGTTCGCCACCCTGCTGCGCGAGGGCAACCTCGAGATCCCGCGCATCGACCCCGCGCAGCCGGACCGCACGCCGCCCCGCGCCGACATCCGCCAACGGGACGTGCCGCTCGGACCCGTCGCCGTGTTCGGTGCCAGCAACTTCCCGCTTGCCTTCTCGGTCGCGGGCGGCGACACCGCGTCGGCACTCGCGGCGGGATGTCCCGTGGTCGTCAAGGGGCACGACGCCCACCCCGGGACCTCCGAACTCGTCGGGCGCGCGATCGCCGCGGCGGTCACCGAGACCGGCATGCCCGCGGGCACGTTCTCGTTGCTGTTCGGCCACGGCCCCGACCTCGGCACGGCACTCGTCACCGATCCGCGTATCCGCGCCGTGGGATTCACCGGCTCCCGCCAGGGCGGCCTCGCGCTCGTCGCCGCCGCGCAGGCACGGCCCCGACCGATTCCCGTCTACGCCGAGATGAGCAGCACGAACCCGGTGTTCCTGCTGCCGGGCGCGCTGGCCGACCGGGCAGAGGAGATCGCCGCCGCGTTCGTCGGTTCCCTCACCCTCGGCGCGGGCCAGTTCTGCACCAACCCCGGCATCGTCATCGGCGTCGACGGGCCGGACCTGCAGCGGTTCGTCGATGCTGCCACGACCGCGATCACCGCTACGGACCCGGCGACGATGCTCACCCCCGGGATCGCCGATGCCTACGCCAAGGGCGTCACCACGCTGTCCGGCCACGACGGCGTCGAGGTACTCGCCCAGGGCTCCGAGTCCGACCGGCCGATCACCTGCCGCCCGGCTCTGCTCGCGACCGACGCCGAACGGTTCGCAGCCGACGAGGCGTTGCAGCAGGAGGTGTTCGGGGCCTGCGGCATCGTCGTGCGGTGCCGGGACGCTGCCCAGGTCCGTGCGGTCGCCGAGGCCCTCGAAGGGCAGCTCACCGCAACGGTGCACACGGGGACCGGTGACGAGCCGGACGCCGCCGCCCTGCTGCCGACGCTCGAGCTCATGGCGGGCAGGGTGCTGTTCAACGGCTGGCCCACCGGCGTCGAGGTCGGCCACGCCATGGTGCACGGCGGGCCGTATCCGTCCACATCGGATTCGAGGACGACCTCGGTCGGCACGCGGGCCGTGGAGCGGTTCCTGCGCCCCGTGTCGTACCAGGACGTGCCGCCCGAACTGCTACCGAGCCCGATCGCCGACGGCAATCCCGACGGCGTGCTGCGCCGCGTCGACGGCGCTCCTGGCAAGCACTAGCGATCCCCGTCCGGGTGCCGGTTCCGAGCGTTCGGAGCCGGCACCCGGACCGGCCACCACGGAAACAGTCGAAGAGGACAGTGATGACATCGGTGCAACGCACGGTGGTGACCGGGATGCGCGTGGTCCCCGTCGCCGGCCACGACAGCATGCTGCTCAATCTGAGCGGAGCGCACGCCCCGTTCTTCACCCGCAACCTGGTGATTCTCACAGATTCGGACGGTCACACCGGCGTCGGCGAGGTACCCGGCGGCGAACCGATCCGCACCACGCTCGAGGAATCGGCCGACCTCGTCGTCGGATCATCCGTCGCCCGGTTCCGCTCGGTGCTGCGCGACATGCAGCAGCGCTTCGGCGACCGCGACGCAGCGGGACGCGGCAACCAGACCTTCGATCTGCGCGTCACGGTGCACGCCGTGACCGCCGTCGAATCGGCCATGCTGGACCTACTGGGCCGACAGCTCGACGTGCCCGTGGCCGAGCTGCTCGGGGACGGCAGGCAGCGGTCGCAGGTCCCCGTCCTGGGCTACCTGTTCTTCGTCGGTGACCGCGGGAGGACCGATCTCCCCTACCGGTCGCCGTCCGACGAACCGGCGGACGCCGACGACTGGGCCCGGCTCCGCCACGAGGAGGCACTGACCCCGGACGCCGTCGTGCGCCTGGCAGAGGCGGCCCGCGATCGCTACGGTTTCCGCGACTTCAAGCTCAAGGGCGGCGTCCTGCCCGGCCGCGAGGAGGCCGAGGCTGTTCGGGCACTGGCCGAGCGGTTCCCCGACGCCCGCGTGACGCTCGACCCCAACGGCGCCTGGCCGGTCGCCGAGGCGATCGAGCTCGGGCACCACCTGCGCGACGTCCTCGCCTACGCCGAGGACCCGTGCGGCGGGGAGGCCGGCTACTCCGGTCGCGAGACCATGGCCGAGTTCCGCCGCACGACGGGTCTGCCGACCGCGACGAACATGGTCGCCACCGACTGGCGCGAGCTCGGCCACGCCGTGCGCGCCGGCTCCGTCGACATCCCGCTCGCCGATCCGCACTTCTGGACGATGAGCGGATCGGTTCGAGTCGCCCAGTTCTGCGCCGACTGGGGCCTGACCTGGGGCTCGCACTCCAACAACCACTTCGACGTCTCGCTCGCCATGTTCACGCACGTCGCCGCGGCCGCGCCGGGCGAGATCACCGCGATCGACACCCACTGGATCTGGCAGGACGGGCAACGGCTCACCCGCGAGCCGCTGCGGATCGCCGACGGCCTGCTGCCGGTTCCGGACGCCCCCGGGCTCGGCGTCGAACTCGACCTCGACCGAGTCGAGGCTGCGCACGAGCTGTATCTGCGCGAAGGACTCGGAGCGCGCGACGACGCCACCGCGATGCGTTACCTCGTCCCCGGCTGGACGTTCGACCCGAAACGCCCCGCCCTCGACCGCGGCTGACCCGACGCCGCTGCCAGCTCCCCGTAATTCGTCCCCATATCCCGGCACGCGCGTGTCGCGTGCCGTCCTCAGGAGGCAATGAAGCCTGTGAACACTCTTACCCTGGCTGCCGAACAACCGGACACGGCATGGACCCTGCCGTCGTGGGCGCTCCTGCTGCTCGTCGCCGGCGGCATCGCGCTGCTGTTGTTGCTCGTCATGAAGGCCAAGCTGCACGCATTCGTGGCACTGCTCGTAGTGAGCATCGTCGTCGGCATCGCCGCAGGCCTCGAACCGTCCGCGATCCCCGCTGTCCTCGAGGAGGGCATGGGCGACACGCTCGGCGAGATCGCCGTCATCGTGGCACTCGGCGCGATGCTCGGCCGCGTCATGCAGGAGTCCGGCGCGGCCGGCGTCCTGTCGAGCCGGCTGCTGGCCGCGTTCGGCGAACGCAAGGCACCCCTGGCGGTCGGGCTGACCGCGCTGATCTTCGGCATCCCGGTGTTCTTCGACGTCGGGTTCATCATCATGTTGCCGCTGATCTACGCCGTCGCCCAGCGTTCCGGCCGTTCGGTCATCAGCATCGCCCTGCCCGCGGTCGGCGGACTGGCCATCATGCACGCGGTCCTTCCACCCCACCCGGGCCCCGTTGCGGCGGCCGGCCTGCTGGGCGGCAACCTCGGCTGGATCGCGATCATGGGCCTGATCTGCGGCCTGCCCGCTTGGTTCTTCGGTGCCTACCTGTTCGGCACCCGGATCGGCGACCGGCTGAACGTTCCGGTTCCGGCGCAGCTGGTCGGTGAGGCTCAGGAGAAGTCCGGCCAGGCGGCATACGACGGCGACAGCGGCGCGGGCGCCTCCGGAGCCTGTACGGCCGTACAGGCTCCGCCGTCGCTGAAGGTGACGGTCACCGTCATCCTGCTGCCGGTACTGCTCATCATGCTCAACACGTTCGCGGGCGTCGTGTTCCCGGAGGGCGCGGTCCGCAGCACCCTCGAGTTCGTCGGCGCTCCGGTCGTCGCCCTCACGGTCGCCGCACTCCTGTCGTTCTGGTTGCTCGGCCTGCGCGGCGGCTTCAGCATGGAACGTATCGAGAAGGCCGCGTCGGCCTCGCTCGGCCCGGTGGCACTGGTCCTGCTCGTCACCGGCGCGGGCGGAATCTTCGGCGCGGTACTCGAAGCGACGGGGGCGGGCCAGGCGCTCGCCGGCGCGTTGTCCGGCACGGCACTGCCCGCGGTCGTGCTCGCCTTCCTCATCGCGACCGCGCTGCGTGTCGCACTCGGTTCGAAGACGGTCGCGATCGTGACGACCGCGCCCATCGTCGCCCCGCTCATCCAGGAGTCCGGCATGTCGCAGCCGGAGATCGCGCTCGTCGTCATCGCGATCGCCGCAGGCGGCACCGTGCTCTCGCATGTCAACGACTCCGGGTTCTGGCTGTTCAACCGCTACATGGACATCGACATCCGGACGACGCTCAAGAGCTGGACGCTGATGGAAACGTTCATGGGCGGCATCGCGTTCGCAATCGCCCTGGCCCTCAGCGGAGTGCTCGCACTGACCTGACCGGCACCCGACCACCGGCACCGGACGGCCCGGCCGGTCTCCCCACGGGGAGACCGGCCGTTCGGCGCGTGCGTCACACATCGAACACCAGTCCGTGGCCGGGGCCGGTGTCGGCGCGGGCTCCGGCGGCGTCGACGGTCACCCCCGAGGGTTCGGCCAGCCCACCGAGCTCCTGCAGTGACGCCCGGTCGATCGCCTCCACCATGGACACCACGGGCACGCACAGTGCCAGCTGCGCCGACATCTCCGGCAACAGGTGCGGCGCCACCGGCACGTCGTAGGCGGCCGCGAGCTCGGCGATCCGTAGGAACGGCGTGATCCCGCCGACGCGGACCACGTTGGGCTGCGCGATGTCGCACACGCCGGCCGCCAGCATGTCCCGGAACTGCCGCACGGTCCGCAGGTTCTCCCCGACGGCGAACGGCACCCGCGTCGTCGACCGCAGCCGCACGTGTCCCGCGAGGTCGTCGGCGGGCAACGGCTCCTCGATCCAGTACGGATCGAACCGTTCGAGCGCGTTGACGGCGCGCGAGGCCGTCGGCACGTCCCATCGCTGATTGGCGTCGACCATGAGCTTGGCGTGCGGGCCGATCAGCTCGCGCACCGCCGCGACGCGCTCCAGGTCACGGTCCAGCTCGGCGGAGCCGACCTTGATCTTCACCGCCGTGTGCCCGGCCTCGACCCATCGGCTCACCTGCGCCTTCAGCTCATCCAGGCTGTAGTCGAGGTTCACACCACTGGCGTAGGCAGGCACGATCTCCCGGCGCCTGCCGAGCAGGTCCACCAGGCTCGTGCCCGCCACCCGGGCACGCAGGTCCCACAGTCCGATGTCGACGGCCGCCTGCGCCATCGCCGCGATACCACCGGGTCCGGCCTCGTGGAGCCGGGCGTACAGCGCCTCCCAGACCGAAATCGGATGGGTTCCCGCCTCGCGCAGGAAATCCGCGCACTCGTCCTCGAGCAACGCGCGCACGGCACTCGCCCCGACGCGCGGGGTCCAGCTGAACCCCGTGCCCTCGGCGCCGCCGGCGTCGCGCAGCCGGGCCACGACGACGTCGTGGAAGCTGACTCCGCCGTCCCACGTCCCCGGCA
The DNA here is from genome assembly GCF_014195435.1 of Prauserella sediminis. Lineage (NCBI taxonomy): Bacteria > Bacillati > Actinomycetota > Actinomycetes > Pseudonocardiales > Pseudonocardiaceae > Prauserella > Prauserella sediminis. The sequence goes on from NZ_JACIBS010000016.1 coordinate 20,509, forward strand.
GCGGCAACCGGGTGCTCGCGCACCTCAGCTCGGCGATCCCCGCGGCGGCGCTCACACCAGCTCCGTGCGCCAGTCGTACGTCGGCTCCCAGCCGAGCAGCCCACGCGCCTTGCTCGTGTCGAACGCCGACGCGGTGCCGGTCAGCTGCCCGGCGATCTCGTCCGGTACGGACATGTGCTCGGGAAGGAGTTCGCTCAGGGGCTTCTCCGCCAGCGCATCGGCCGCCGCCACGAAGAACGTCTCGCCGTTCGGCACGTGCTCCGCCTTCGCCAACAGCAACCGGACGAACTCCGCCGCGTCACGGGCATCGACGTAGTTGAACAGCGACACCGCCGCCTGGCTCCGGTTCTCGAGCCGCTGCCGCACCGTGCCACCACCCTGGGTCGGGGCGCCGCGCCACTCCTCCGGTGACACCACGAAGCAGGGACGAAAGATGTGGAACCGGCCCTCACCCCGGCGCGCGAACGCCCGCACGACGTCCTCGGTGGCCGCCTTCGACATCGTGTAGGCGTTCCACGGCGCCACCGGATGGTTCTCGTCCAGCGGGAGATAGGACGGCTGCCATCCGGCCGGGTTGCCGTATCCCATCACCGTCGGGCTGCTCGCCACCAGCACGTGCCCGACACCGAGGTCGGCCGCGGACTGGCAGACGTTGTAGGACAGTGCCGTGTTCGTGGTGAACGTACGGACCTCGCTACGCATCCCCGGCGCCGGGATCGCCGCCAGATGCACGATCGCGTCCGGACGGAAGCGCGCCAGCGTGGAATAACACTCACCGGCGTCGGTGAGATCAGCCGGGAACGTCACGACGTCGTCGTCGCGCTGCTCCGGCGCCGTATCCACCGAGACGACCTCGTCGCCCGCCGCGGCGAGCGCGCCGACCACATTGCGACCCAGTCGTCCCGACCCTCCGGTCACGAGGACCCGCATTCCTACTCCTCACACATGGTGGCCTCGTCGTGCGGGCAGGGTGTGCCCGCACGACGGGGAACATCGATTCTCCGTAGCGAAACCGCTACTGCTTCTCCGCAGCCTCGACGGCGTCCATGAAGTCGCCGTACTGGCCGGCGTATCGCTCCTTCAGGCCGCCCACCGCGTCCTCGAACGGCTGCTTGTCGTCGACCTCGGTGATCGTCACACCCGCGTCCTCGAGTGTCTTGCGGCTCGCGGTGACCTCTTCCTGCCACAGCTCGCGCTGGACCTCCGTGGACTCCTCGGCCACCTCACGCACGAGCTGCTGGTCCTGTTCGGACAGCTGGTCCATGGCGGACTGGGAGATCATCAGCACCTCGGGCACTCGCTGGTGCTCGTTCAGCGTCAGGTTGTCCGCGACCTCGTAGTGCCGCGTCGAGACGTAGCTGGGCAGGTTGTTCTCGGCGCCGTCGATCACACCGGTCTCGATGCCGCTGTAGACCTCGCCGAAGTCCATCGTCGTCGCCGAGCCGCCGAGCTGTTCGACCACCTCGGCCGTGATCGAACCCGGCTGTACCCGGATGTTGCGGCCCGCCAGATCCTCCGGCTTCTCGACGGGCTTTCCGTTGGTGTAGAGCGACCGGGCTCCCGAGTCGTAATAGGCCAACCCCACGGCACCCATCTCGGACAGTTCGTCGAGCTTGGCCTGGCCGCCCTCGCCCTGCAGGAAGTTCCAGAAGTGCTCCTCGCTGGCGAAGGCGTACGGGATGCCGTAGGCCTTCCACGACGGGACGAACTCGCCCACGAGGTTCGCGTTGGTGCGGTTGAGTTCGACCGAGCCCATCTGCATCTGCTCTAGGACGTCCCGTTCCTCGCCGAGCTGGGCGTCCGGGTACACGTCGACCTGGATCCGGCCGTCGGAACGCTTGCTCAGTTCCTCGGCGAACCACTCGTCGGCCTTCGTGGTCGGATAGTCGCCCGGATGGGTCTCCGCCAGCCGCCAGGTCACCGATTCCTGGGCACCGCCTGCGCCGCCGCATGCGGCCAGACCGAGTCCGAGCGAGGCCGCCAGGGCGACCGTGGTCATTCGACGAAGCGCTGCGCTGCGCATATGTCTCCTTTCACGGGGAACGGGGAGCCGCCGTCAGAAACCGAGCCAGTGGGGCAGGGTCAACGACAACGAGGGGACGAAGGTCACCAGCAGCAGGCAGGCGACCATCGGCAGATAGAACGGGAGCACGCCGCGGGCGGCCTGTTCGATGCGGATGCCGCCGATCGCGGAACCGACGAACAGCACACTGCCCACGGGTGGCGTGATCAGGCCGATGCCGAGGTTGAGCAGCAGCATCACGCCGAACTGCATCGGGTCCATACCCAGCGACGTGACCACCGGGAGCAGGATCGGCGTCGTGATCAGGATCAGCGGCGCCATGTCCATGATCGATCCCAGGACCAGCAACAGGACGTTGCACAGCAACAGGATCACGACCGCGTTGTCGGACAGCCCGAGCAGCGCCTGGGTGAGCGCTTCGGGCAGTTGCAGCACGGTCAGCAGATGCCCGTAGGCGCCCGCCGCCGCGATCAGGAACAGCACCGTGCCGAGGGTCTTCACCGAACGGCGCAGCATGCCCGTGAATGCCCGCAGCGGCACCTCCCGGTACACACCGAACGTGATGAGCACGGCCCACAGGCAGGCGATCGCCGCCGACTCGGTCGCGGTGAACACTCCGGTGAGAATGCCGCCGATCACGATCACCGGCGTCAGCAGACCCAGCAGTCCCTGCCAGACGATCTTCGGCACGTCCCTCGCCGGAATCGGCTGCCCCTTGGGGTGGCCCTGTTTCCTGGCCATCACGTAACACGCCACGAGCAGCAGTGCCGCGATCAGCAGGCCGGGTACGACACCGGCCATGAACACGCCGCCGATCGAGACACTGCCTCCAGCGGCGAGCGCGAAGATGATCATGTTGTGGCTCGGCGGGATCAGCACGCCCTGGGTGGCGCTCGAGACGGTGACACCGACCGAGTAGTTGGCCGGGTAACCCTGCTCGCGCATCATCGGCAGCATCACCGAGCCCACCGACGAGGTGTCGGCGACCGCGGAGCCGGAGATACCGCCGAAGAAGGTGCTGGCCACGACGTTGAGCATGGCCAGACCGCCGCGCAGCCAGCCGACGAAGACGTTGGCCAGGTCGATCAGCCTGCGGGCGACACCACCACCGGCCATCACCTCACCGGCGAGGATGAAGAACGGAATGGCCAGCAACGGGAACGAGTTCAGCGCCTGGACCATCTTCTGCCCGACGAGCGGCAGTGGAACGGAGATCCACAGCGCGGCGGCGATCGACGAGACCGCGAGCGCCAACGCAACGGGGACGCGCAACAGCATCAGCACGGCGAACCCGCCGAAGAGCAGCAGGACGGCGACGGGGTCGATCATCGGTCATCCCCCTCCCCGGAAGGAGCGGAACCCGCCGTGCCGGCATCGGACCCCGGATCCGGCGGATCGAGCGGTATCAGACCGAACAGCTGCAGCAGGCTGTAGACGACGATCAGCACACCGGCCACCGGCATCGCCGCGTACTGCACGGAGGTGGGAAGACCGGTGGCCGGCAACGTCGAATACATCATCAGCTGCGTGAACTCACCGCCTTGAATGACGAGGTAGCCACCGAACGCGGCCATCAGCGCGGGCGCGATCCGGATGGCGACGGCCCGCAGGATCCCGGGCAACCGGTCGACGACGAACCCGACGGCGATGTGGCTGTGCTCCCGAATTCCCTTGGCGATACCGAGAAAGGCGAGCCAGCACAGCAACAGCAACGCGACCTCGGAGGCCCAGCCCGGGGTGAATCCGAGGACGAACCGGGCGAAGACCTGCCAACTGACCACCAGCACCATGGCCACGAGACCGAGGAGGGTCAGCGCATCGGTCGTCCGGTCGACGACGACGAGCCCCAGGCGTAACGCCCTGGCCGGCATCGGCGGCCTCGATGGGGACTGTGACATGGGACGAGAAACTCCGATCGGCTTTGATGGAGCACGCACGGCCACACCGTGCGAGAAACCGGTTTCTCACCCTAGCCGCGGGCGCGATGCTGTCAAGACCGGATGCCGGATCGGTCGTGGCCGAACAGTCTTCGTGCAGGCGCCGGACGGATCAGCGCGAGACTCTGGCCGTGCTCTGCCGGACCTCCAGCCGCGGCGTGAAGCACACGTCGGCGGGCGGTTCCTCCCCGCGCAGCACGGCCGACAGACGCTGCCAGGCCTCCTCGCCGAGCGCTTCCTGCGGCACGGCGACCGTGGTCAGCATCGGCGAGGCGTAGCGGGCGAACGCGATGTCGTCGAACCCGACCACGCTGACCTCGTCCGGCACCGACACCCCGATGGCATGGAACTTGCCGAGCGCGCCGAGGGCCACCAGATCGTTGTAGCCGATGATCGCGGTCGCTCCGGTGCCGAGAGCCCGGTCGGCCGCCTCGTAGCCGTCCTCGTGCATCGAGCCGCATTCGAGGACCGTCAGCTCGAAACGCCCCTCGGCCGACGCGTGCAGTGTGTCGAGCCGCTCCTGGTTCGACACACTGGCCATCGGGCCGGACAGATACGCGACGTGCCGGTGCCCGAGGCCGGCGAGATGAGCGACGAGGGCGCGGATTCCGGCCGCGTAGTCCACCGCGACCATCGGTGCGAGCAGACCTTCGACGTGCCGGTTGACCAGGACGAACGGCTCGAGTTTCCCCGCCAGTTCCAGGAGCTCCTGATCGTGCGAACGCGGTGAGCAGAGCACCAGCCCGTCGGTGCGCAACCGCGTCTCCTGCGCCAGGAACGGTTCCTCGAGCGGCATCTCGTGGCTGTCGGTGACCAGCACGCGGTACCCCTCGACCCCGGCCGCCCTGCTGATCCCGCGCAGCACCGACTGGAACATCGGGTTGCCGAGATCCGGCACCAGGATCGAGACCAACTCGGTCC
>NZ_JACIBS010000017.1:0-16578 GCF_014195435.1 Prauserella sediminis
CTGCACCGCCTTGGCGTCGCGCAGGGCCACGAGGGTGCGGTCGCCGTCGGCGGCGACGCCCGCGGGCGCCCCGTCGAGTTCGACGACGTCGGCCTCGCCCGCCCCGACATCGATGCGGGCGAAGGCTCCGGCGTCCGGCATGGCGGCGACGACTGTGCCCTCGATCGTGGTCAGGCTCGTGACCTCACCCGGCAGTGAGACGGTGCGTGCCTCGGCGCCGGGTTTTTCGAGATCGTAGAGCCGCACGGCGTCCTCGTCGGCCATGGCGGCCGCCAGGGTGCCGTGGGCCGTGGCGACGTCGGTGATGTCTCCGTCGGCCGGCACCACCCGGCCCGCCGGCTCCTCGGTCGTCGGGGGCGCGGATGCGGCGCTCGCCCGCTCCGGATCCTCGACGACCTGAAGTTGGTCGCCCCCGGCGCCCGCATCGGAACAGCCGGTCAGTAGCAGGACCGAGGTGAGCGCGAGAGCCGTCCACCGGAACGCTCGCCGGGACACGGACGGTGCGCCGGCGTCCGGCGCGGGGTGAGCTGTGGGCGGCGCGGTCACGGGGAATCCTCGTTCGGGTCGGTGGCGTCGGCCGCACCGGAGCGTGCGGTCGCGCCGTCGTCGGCGGGCAGGCTGACGTCGTCGAGTGCGCCGCGGATGGCCTCCGGCAGGGTCAGTTCCTCGGCGGCGAGTGATCCGGCGAGCTGGGTGGCGTCGCGGGCTCCGACGACGGGAGCGACGACGCCGGGCCGGTCGCGGACCCAGGCCAGCGCGACCGCCAACGGCGAGGTGCCGAGGCCCTCGGCCGCGGTGGCGACGGCTTCGACGATGCGGCTCGCGCGGTCGGTGCGGTGATGGTCGACGTAGCCGCCGTAGGCAGGGTCGGCGCCACGGGAGTCCGCGGGCGTGCCCGACCGGTACTTGCCGGTCAGCACCCCGCGGCCGAGTGGTGCCCACGGCAGCAGGCCGATGCCGTGATGGCCCGCAGCGGGCACGATCTCCCGCTCGGGGGTGCGTTCGAGCAGGGAGTACTCGGTCTGGGTGGCCACGATGCGCGTGGTGCGCAGGCCGCACGCCGCCGTGGCCAGTTGCCAGCCCGCGTAGTTGGACACGCCGATGTAGCGGACCTTTCCGCTGGTGACGGCGTGGTCGAGGGCCGAAAGCGTCTCATCGAGCGGCACGGCCGGATCCCACGCGTGCACCTGCCACAGGTCGATGTGGTCGACGCCGAGGCGCCGCAGCGAACCCTCGAGCGCGGCCAGCAGCGACCCGCGGGAGGCGCCACCGCCGAACGGCCCTGACTCACGGCGGGCCGCGGCCTTCGTGGCGAGCACGATGTCCTCGCGGGGCACGAGGTCGGCCATGAGGGAACCGAGGATCCGTTCGCTCTCGCCGTCGCCGTAGACATCGGCGGTGTCGACGAGCGTGCCTCCCGCGTCGACGAAGGCCACGAGCTGGTTGGCGGCTTCTTCGGCGTCGGTGCCGGTGCCCCACGACAACGTGCCGAGGCCCATGCGGGACACCTGCGCGCCCGAAGCGCCGAGCGGGCGACATTCCATGGCTGCCCAGCGTAGTCATCACCCGTCCGCGAGATTGACCAAGGCACTATCGGCGGCATGTCCGGCCACCGATAGTGTCGCTGCCCGTGCGACTGGGTTTGAATCTCGGCTACTGGGGCGCCGGGAACGATGCGAGTAATTTGACACTGGCCAAACACGCCGACGAGCTCGGTTTCTCCGTCGTGTGGGCGGCGGAGGCGTACGGCTCGGACGCGCCGACCGTGCTGGCGTGGGTCGCAGCACAGACGTCGAATATCGACGTCGGCAGCGCGGTGCTGCAGATCCCGGCGCGCACGCCCGCGACGACGGCGATGACGGCCGCGACGCTCGACTCGCTGTCCGGTGGCCGGTTCCGGCTGGGGCTCGGGGTGTCGGGCCCACAGGTGTCCGAGGGCTGGCACGGAGTGCGGTTCACCTCGCCGCTGGGTCGCACGCGGGAGTACATGGACATCGTCCGGACGGCACTGCGCCGCGAGAAGGTCGCCTACGAGGGCGAGCACTTCCGGCTGCCGCTGCCGGACGGGCCGGGCAAGGCGCTGCGGCTGACCGTGCATCCGGTGCGCGAGCACGTGCCGATGTACCTCGCCGCGATCGGCCCGAAGAACGTCGAGTTGACCGGCGAGCTCGCCGACGGCTGGCTGCCGGTGTTCTTCTCGCCCGAACACGCCGGCGACCAGCTGGCCCAGCTGCGGGCTGGTGCGGAGAAGGCAGGCCGTGACCTCTCGTCGTTCGACATCGCGCCGACGGTGCCGCTCGTGCCGGGCGAGGACTGGCGGGTGTGTGCCGACTCGGTGCGTGCCTACGCCGCGCTGTACCTGGGCGGCATGGGCAGCAAGGACAAGAACTTCTACAACCGGCTCGCGGTGCGGATGGGCTTCGAGGCCGAGGCCGCCGAGGTCCAGGAGAAGTTCCTCGCGAAGGATCACGCGGGCGCGATGGCCGCGGTGCCGGCCGAGTTCCTGGACGCGACGTCGCTGCTGGGCCCGAAGGAGCGGATCGCCGAGCGGCTGGCCGCGTTCGCCGAGGCCGGCGCGACGACGGTGAGCCTGTCGCCGTTCGTGGCTCCCGAGCAGGGCTTCGACGCGCTGCGCACGGCCGTCGAGGCGCTGGAACTGGCGGGGGTGGCCGGCTGATGGGGTGGTTCGAGGCGCTGGTCCTGGGCATCGTCCAGGGGCTGACGGAGTTCCTGCCGATCTCGTCGAGCGCGCACCTGCGGGTGACGGCGGCGTTCGCGGGCTGGGGTGACCCTGGCGCGGCGTTCACGGCCGTGACGCAGATCGGGACAGAGCTGGCCGTGCTGCTGTACTTCGGGAAGAAGATCGGCAGCATCCTGAAGAACTGGTTCTTCTCGATTTACAAGCCCGAGTACCGCCGCCATCCGGACGCGCGGATGGGCTGGCTGATCATCGTCGGTTCGATCCCCATCGGTGTGCTGGGGTTGCTGTTCGAGGAACAGATCAGCCACGTGTTCCGCGACCTGCGGCTCATCGCCACGACGCTGATCGTGTTCGGCATCTTCCTGCTGCTGGCCGACCGGATGGGCAGGCAGGACCGCGATCTGGACCATCTGACCGTCAAGCACGGTCTGACGTACGGGTTCTTCCAGGCGCTCGCGCTCGTGCCCGGCGTGTCCCGGTCCGGCGGCACGATCACCGGTGGCCGGCTGATGGGCTACAACCGTTCGGCCGCCGCGGAGTACTCGTTCCTGCTCGCGGTGCCCGCGGTGCTTGCGTCCGGTCTGTACAAGCTCACCGACATCGGTGAAGGGCAGGGTCCGGCATGGGGGCCGACGATCCTGGCGACGGTCGTGGCGTTCGGCGTCGGATTCGCGGTGATCGCCTGGCTGATGTCCTACATCAAGCGGCACTCGTTCCTGCCGTTCGTGATCTACCGGGTTGCGCTGGGCGTGCTGCTGTACGTGCTGGTGTTCACGGGCGTGCTCGACCCGCACGCCGGACCGGTGGAGAGCTGATCCACGCCCCGGAGTCGGCGTAGGGTGACGGGCGTGGGAACCGTCATTCTGCTGCGGCACGGTCGGTCGTCGGCCAACGGCTCGGGTGTGCTCGCCGGACGCACGCCGAAGGTCGGCCTGGACGAAACGGGGCGCGAGCAGGCGCAACGGCTGGTGGACCGGCTTGCGGACGTGCCGTTGGCCGCGCTCGTGTCGTCACCGCTGCTGCGGTGCAAGCAGACGCTCGAACCGCTCGCGAAGGCGCGCGGGCTCACGCGGGTGGCCGAGTCGCGGTTATCCGAAGTGGACTACGGCGACTGGACCGGCCGGGAACTGAAGAGTCTCACGAAGGAGCCGCTGTGGCGGGTCGTCCAGGCTCATCCGTCCGCGGCGGTGTTTCCCGGCGGGGAGGGCCTGGCCGGCGTGCAGGCTCGCGCCGTGGCGGCTGTGCGGGACCACGACGCACGGCTGACGGCCGAGCACGGTGAGCACGTCGTGTGGGCACTGTGCAGCCACGGCGACGTCATCAAGTCGATCCTCGCCGACGCCCTCGGCCAGCACCTCGACGGTTTCCAGCGCATCGTCGTCGACCCGGGTTCGCTGTCGGTCGTGCGCTACAGCGAGACCAGGCCGTTCGTGTTGCGCATCAACGACAACGCGGGCGATCTCTCCGGGATCGTGCCCCCGAAACCCGCCAAGCGCGGCCGCAGGCGCGGTAAGCGGGCCGACTCCTCCGACGCCGTCATCGGTGGTACCACTGGACGAAAGGACAACGCGTGACCGACAACCCGCTGCTGGCGCCGAGTGATCTGCCGTACGGGCTGCCGCCGTTCGACCGCATCTCCGACGAGCACTTCCTGCCCGCTTTCGAGGCGGCGTTCGCCGAGCACCGGGCGGAGATCGCGGCGATCGCCGACGACCCGGAGTCGCCGACGTTCGAGAACACGATCGTCGCGCTCGAGTGTTCGGGGCAGTTGCTGCACCGCGTGTCCCAGATTCTGTTCAACCTGACCGCGGCGGACTCCACGGACGTGCGCCGGGAGGTACAGACCGAGGTGGCTCCGCGGCTGGCGGCCCACTCGGACGAGATCCATCTCAACGCCGCGCTGTTCGCCCGCGTCGATGCGGTCCACGCCCAGCGCGAGGAGCTCGACCTCACCCCGGAACAGGACTGGCTGCTGCACCGCACCCACATCGCGTTCCGGCGTGCCGGCGCGGATCTTCCCGAGGACAAGCAGACGCGGCTGCGCGAGCTGAACGAGGAGCTGTCCCGGCTGGAGACCCGGTTCCAGGACAACCTGCTGGCCGACACCAACGACCTCGCGGTTCTGGTGTCCACACGCGACGAGCTGGCGGGGCTGTCCGACGGCGCGATCGCGGCGGCGGCAGAGGCGGCCACCGCGCGGGGTGAGGACGGCAAGTACCTGCTCACGCTCGGCCTGCCGTCGGCCCAGCCGGTACTCGCGTCGCTGGAGAACCGCGAACTGCGCAAGCGGGTGTTCCGCGCGTCCGTCTCACGGGCCGGCCGCGGCAACGAACACGACAACAAGGACGTGCTGGCCACGATCGCCCGCCTGCGGGCCGAACGCGCTGCCGTACTGGGCTACCCGCATCACGCGGCGTACGCCATCGAGGACCAGACGGCCGGGTCCGCCGATGCCGCGGTGGCCATGCTGGAGCGGCTGGCGCCCGCCGCCGTCGCCAACGCGAACGCGGAGGCGGCCGAACTGCAGGAGGAACTCACCGCCGACGGCGTCGAGGGCGACCTGCAGCCCTGGGACTGGGCCTACTACGCCGAGCGGGTCCGGAAACGCAAGTACGACATCGACGACGCCGCACTCCGGCCGTACTTCGAACTGGAACGTGTGCTCGTCGACGGCGTGTTCCACGCCGCGGGCAAGCTGTACGGGCTCACGTTCACCGAGCGGCCGGACTTGTCCGGATACCACCCGGATGTGCGCGTGTGGGAGGTGTTCGACGCCGACGGCCGGCCGATCGGGTTGTATCTGGGCGACTACTTCACGCGTGACGCCAAGCGCGGCGGAGCGTGGATGAACAACCTCGTCGAGCAGTCGCGGCTGCTGGGACAGCGTCCGGTAGTGGTGAACAACCTCAACATCACCAAGCCTCCGGAGGGTGAGTCGGCACTGCTGACCTACGACGAGGTGACCACGCTCTTCCACGAGTTCGGCCACGCTCTGCACGGGCTGGTGTCCGATGTGGAGTACCAGTCGCTGGAGGGCACGAACGTGCCGCGCGACTTCGTCGAGTTCCCGTCGCAGGTCAACGAGATGTGGGCGTTGTGGCCGGAGGTGCTGGCGAACTACGCGCGGCACCACCTCACCGGCGAGCCGCTGCCGCAGGAGACGGCGTCCAAGCTGGAGGAGGCGAGCCGCTACGGCGAAGGGTTCCGCACCACGGAGTACCTCGCGGCGTCGCTGCTCGACCTCGCCTGGCACACCCTTTCCCCGGACGCCGACGTGACCGACGTCGACCGGTTCGAGGCCGAAGCGTTGGAGAAGGCGGGCGTCGCGCTGGCGACGATCCCGCCGCGCTACCGCAGCACGTACTTCGCCCACGTGTTCAGCAACTCCTACGCGGCCGGCTACTACTCCTACATCTGGTCCGAGGTGCTCGACGCCGAATCGGTCGAGTGGTTCCGGGCCAGCGGCGGGCTGACGAGGGAGAACGGGGACCGATTCCGTACGGAGCTGCTCGCCAAGGGCGGCAGTGTCGACGTGATGGAGGCATTCCGTGCCTTCCGCGGCCGCGACCCGGAGTTGCGGCCGTTGCTGGAGCGCCGAGGCCTGACCGCAGCGTGACCCGGGCGCGGATGGGCCTGCCCCGAACGCGGGTCCCATCCGCGCTCGCTAGGCTTCGGGTTCGTGCTCCCGATCATTCCCCTGGCCATCGGTGTCGGCGCCGTCGTAGCCGGTGCCGCGCTGCCCGCTCGTCGCCGCAGCGAACACCGGCGTGAACTGGCCGCGGCGACGGCCACCGCGCGCGCCGCCCACAACCGGCTCGGCTTCTGCCTGGAGACCCTCGCGCCCGGTGACAACGCCGCCGCGGCGGACAGTCTCGCGCGGGCGCGGGAGCGGTGGCACACCACGGGCGCACTGCTCGCCGAGGCGACTACGGCCGAGGAGTGCCGGGTCGCCGACGAGGTCGCCGCCGCCGGTATGGACCACATCGTTCGTGCGTGCCGCCTGCTGGGCACGCCACTTCCGTACAGCGGTGCCGTGGACGACACCGGTGCGTAGGGCTGCTGCGACGCTCGCCGTACTGGGGTGTGTCCTCGGACTCGGCGTGTCCGGGACCGGTGTGCCTGGGACAGCTGCGACCGCGGGGAAAGCGCAGGAGCGTCCGGAACCGGACGGAGAGGCGATCTGGCGCGGCCTCCAGCAGGATCCGGTGCACGTGATGCCGGGCGCGCAGGCCCGGTTCGACGACGCGACCATCCGGCAGCAGCGCCGGAGTGCCGACGCCGAGGTCGCAGGAACGGTGTACATCGTGGTCGCCCCGATCGGCCGATCCGGGATCTCCATCAGGAACGCGCTCGACGACCACCTCGGCGAGCAGGACGAGCTGATCACCGTCGGCGGACTGCAGGTGGGTACCGATTGGTTCGAGTTCGCCGGCGGCCGGTACTACGGCGACGGTCCCGAAGGCGACTGGTCGAACGCCGTGAATCGCAGGCACGCCCGCACGGTCATGACGACCTACGACGTCACCGCGCCGTTGGTCGATGTCCTCCGCATGGCGCGCCGCGCCGACCCTGCCGATCCTGCGCCGCCGCCGGCGCGTGAACCGGCCCCGCGCGCCACCGTCGACCGGCTCGCGACCGACCTGGAGCGCGACCGGATCGCCGACGGCATGAGCACCGACGGCATCGGCCACGGCGACATCGAACGGCCGCCGTACGACGCAGAGGAGTTCGGCCGCTTCCGCATCGCCTACCTTCCTCCGGCCAGGCCGGGACAGCCCGTGGACGACCCGCTACCGGCCTTGTCGCGGCGGTTCCCCGAAGACACCGTGGTCGTCGTCCGTGGCCTGTGGGTCGACGCGGCCGGGCCCGGTGACCGCGACGCCGTCGACACGGCGCTGCAGTACGCCAGGGACAACCGGAACGACGACCTGCTGTGGCTGGGCCGGCCCGCGTCGGCGGTCGGTGACTTCTACGAGCGGATCGGTCAGATCCGCCGCGGCACGCTCGATCCCCGAGGAGTGCCGGTGAAACCGCCGAGCGCGGACGAGACCGGTGGCGTGGTGGGCCCGTGGGCGTTCGCAGCGACGGGCGTCGTCATCGCGAGCGTCTCGGCGGGCGCGTGGTGGTGGCGGCGTCGCCGCCGCCAGGAATCCGAGGCGAGGGCCTTCCGGCTCGCGAGTGCGGAATTGACGGCGGAACTGGCGCGTGTCGCCGCGGCCATCACGGTGGCCGACGGTCGCGACGACCCCGGCCCCGGCCGCGCAGCCGCGGCGGAGCGGTATGCCACGGCGGTCGGCCTCGCCGAGCAGGCGACCACCGACGCGGAGCTGGCCGTCGCGCTCGACGTGGCCGGTGAGGCCCGCCGGATGCTGGAGGACGTGCGATGACCGGAGAGGCCCGGAGCCGGGGCCTGCGGTGGCTGATCGGGATCCTGCTGGTCGGCGGCGCGTTGTTCTCGATCGCCGGCGTACTGATCCCGCTGCTCGCAGCGCCCGACGAGCCCTCGTCGACGACGTCGATCCCGGAGGCCGACCGGGCGATCGACGGATTACGGGAACGCAGCGTCTACGTCGAGTCCGGCGACAGGGCCGAGTGGCAGCTCGACGTGTCCGCGGCCCGTGAACTCATCGGCGACCGGCCGATCCTCGTCGCCGGCTTCGCGGGCAAGGACACGTTGCATGCGGAGGCGCCGTACTTCCGCGACGCGATCGCCGAGGTGCAACGGCGCCCCGGTGCTCTCGGCGACCTGGCCGAGTACGACGGGCCGATGGAGGCCACGTGTGAGGCGATCGCCGGGGAGTATCCGGACACGATGGTGGTTGTGCTGCATCCGCGTCCCGGGTTCGAGACCGCGTGCGCCGGCCCCGAGTTCCCGGCGCACGGATCCGAGGACGAGCCCGTGTCGTGGGCCGAAGGTGTGCTCGCCTCCGCTGGAGGCGCCGGCGCCCCCCGTGCGGACCGCACGGACAGACTTCCCCTCATCGACGGGCTGGTACCGGCGTACGAGACGGGTATCGAACGGCTCGACCCGCCGCCGGGGGACCGGGATCTCGCGGGGCCGTTCCGGACTCTGCGGATCAGTGCCTACGTGGTCGGCGGTGTCGTCGCGGCCGCGGCGCTGTTCCTGCTCCTGCGGTACGGGATCACCGCGAGCGGAACATCGGTGCGGGAGCGCCGCCGCGACCGTAGGTCCGCGCGTGCCTCGGCCCGTGCCGACGTCCACGCGCTGGCGGATCGTGTCCTCGCACTCGAACGCGAGCACGCCGAGCGGCTCCTGTCGGAGGAGGCGGCACCCGATGCGGCCTACGTGCTCCGGCTCGCCGAGGGATACCTCGACCTGGCCAGGCGGATCGAGACCGCCGAGACCACGGGGCAGTACGCGGAGATCTCGCGGCAGGCGCGGCGGCTGCTCGAACCGGACGTCACACCGGCGGGTTGAGCAGCCGCGACCTTGCGGCGGATACGCCGTGGTCCCGGCGCCGAACCGACGCCGGGACCACGGAAGCCGTTCCGGCGCCGTCCCCTCAGCCCTGTCGCCGCATGCCGCGGCGTGCGGCGACAGGGCGCGGAGGAGCAGCGGCGCCGACGGGTGCCTCCCGAAACACGGCGGTCCGGGACGGGGGAGAGGTCCGGATCACTTGGTCCAGACGACCGGGTTCTCCTCGTAGTCGGGGGACTCGGTGAAGTGCACCTCGGTCACATCGCCCCGCGCCGAGCCCTGGATGGTGCAGCTCTCGTACGAAGCGCCCTGTTCGTCGAACTCGGACGGTGCCGATTCGCTCTCACACTGGTCCACACCACCCATCACGGTGAGGACTGCTCCCGTGGAGTCGCCGCCGGCGAGCCGCCCGTCGAGGTCGACCCGGGAGTACTTCAGCTCGTCGCCACCGACGTTCTCGACCGTGAACTCGATGTAGTACGGCGTGATGCGCTCGTCGGCCGACGAGCCGTCGCTCTTCTTGGGAAGGTCGTCGTGCGAACCCTTCTTGATGTCGGTCACGGTGATGGCGACCGTGCCCTTCTTGTCGCCGGTGTACTCGAACGGAACGACGGCGCGCTCACCCACCTCGAGTGTCGTTCCGGGCGCGGTGACCTCGTCGTCGACCGGGAGCGCGCTGACGTCGCCACCGTCGGCCGGCTCGGAGGACTCGGCCGGTGCGGAACTGCTGGCCGGAGCGGAGTTCTGTTCCTGGTTCTGCTGCTGGCCTGCGTCGGCGTCCCCCTCGCCACCGCAGGCCGAAAGGGCCAGACCCATCGTGGTCAGTGCTGCCGCGGCGGCAATACGTCCCTTGCGCACGGTATACCTCACTCTGCGTTGTCGGCGCTGTCGACGTGACAGCATGTGGAGTATTGACGTATCGGGCAGAGCTGGCGTTCCGTGCATTTCGAAACGTGACCGCCGGCACGTTGAGTAGTCACCGGGTTCGACACGAGTCGGTCATCGACCCGCACGACCGACCGGCCACGACCGGGGTACGTGAAAAGGCCCGCGCAGCAAAAGGGGCCGCCGGAACGACGAGCGGTTCCGGCGGCCCCTGTGTGCGGGAGACGTGATCAGATCAGGCCGAGCTGCTTCACGGTGTCGCGCTCGTCCGTGAGCTCCTGGACCGAGGCGTCGATCTTGCCGCGGGAGAACTCGTCGATCTCCAGGCCCTGGACGATCTCGTACTTGCCGTTCTTCGTGGTGACCGGGAAGGAGGAGATGATGCCCTCCGGCACGCCGTAGGAGCCGTCCGACGGAATCCCCATCGAGACCCAGTCGCCCTCGGCGGTCCCGTTGACCCAGTCGTAGACGTGGTCAATGGCGGCGTTGGCCGCCGACGCAGCGGACGAGGCACCACGGGCCTCGATGATCTCCGCGCCGCGCTTGGCCACGCGCGGGATGAACTCGTCCTCGAGCCACTTCTGGTCGCCGACGGCCTCGGCGGCGTTCTTGCCGTCGACCTCGGCGTGGAAGATGTCCGGGTACTGCGTGGCAGAGTGGTTGCCCCAGATCGTGAGCTTCTTGATGTCGGCGACGCCGACACCGAGCTTCGTGGCCAGCTGAGCCGCGGCGCGGTTGTGGTCCAGCCGCGTCATGGCGGTGAAGCGCTCCTTGGGCACGTCGGGGGCGTGCGCCTGGGCGATCAGCGCGTTCGTGTTGGCCGGGTTGCCCACGACGAGGACCTTCACGTCGTCGGCCGCGCCGGCGTTGATGGCCTCACCCTGCGGCTTGAAGATGCCGCCGTTGGCCTCCAGCAGGTCGCCGCGCTCCATGCCCTTGGCGCGGGGACGGGCGCCGACGAGCAGGCCGACATTGGCGCCTTCGAAGGCCTTCTTGGCGTCGTCGAAGATGTCGACACCGGCCAGCAGCGGGAATGCACAGTCCTCGAGCTCCAGCGCGGTGCCCTCGGCCGCCTT
Organism: Prauserella sediminis; assembly: GCF_014195435.1. Taxonomy (NCBI): domain Bacteria; kingdom Bacillati; phylum Actinomycetota; class Actinomycetes; order Pseudonocardiales; family Pseudonocardiaceae; genus Prauserella; species Prauserella sediminis. The sequence continues at coordinate 11,102 of NZ_JACIBS010000017.1, forward strand.
CACCGCCTGCGGAATCTCCAGCAACCGCAGCTTGACCGGCGTGTCCTGGCCGAGCAGCTGACCGGACGCGATGCGGAACAGCAGCGCGTAACCGATCTGGCCGGCCGCGCCGGTGACGGTGACGTTGACAGGGGCCTGGGTCATAACGTTCTCCTGCTGATGGGTTCAGTGCTTGTACTCGGGATGCTATCCGGCGGTGCCGGATCCGGGCGGGTGCGTCGCCTCACCTGTACCGATTGAGCCGGGCCGAGGTGTGACGCCGAACGCTTTGCCTAGCGCGCCGACGGCCTCGTCGAGCTTCGCGAAACTCGCCAGCACGACCCGCGGTGCCGGTTCGTCGTCGGGACGGATCCCGTCGTCGCCGGGGGGCGGTTCGATGTGGCCCTGGATGCCGGGGGAGGAGCGGATGGTGTCCAGCAGCACGTCGATGTTGTGGGTGATCCTCGTGGTGACGGTGTCGAGCCGGTCATCGAGCGCCAGCAGCCCCGGCCGGGCCCGCGCGGCGATGTGCCGTGCCCGGAACGCGACGGCGTCGAGGGTGTCGAGCACGTACCAGCCGTAGTCGCGCCGCGCCGCGCGCAGACTGATCGGGTGGGTCAGCGGCTCGACGACGGCGCGGACCTGTTCGACGTCGCGGTCCAGCGTGCGCGACAGCTCGATGACATTCACGTTGTCCACCCCGGACAGCAGCGCTCTGGCCTGCGTCACGTACTCCCGCAGGTCTTCGAGCGCGGTCGCGACGTCGTCGAGCATCACCGCACGGGTACGGACCGGCACGATCACGACGGCGGCCAGTACCCCGGAGGCCGCGCCGACGGCCGTCTCGGCGAGTCGCACGCCGAGCACGTCGATGCTGAACGTGCCGAGCAGGCTGTAGAGCAACCCGAGCATCGTCGTGATGAAGAACGTCATCGCGACCTGCGAGGCGCGCGCGAAGAACACCATGCCGAACACGCACACGAGGATCAGCACGATCGTGGCGGGCACGTTCTCGGCCACGACGAGGGCGCACAGGGCGCCCGCGAAGATCCCGACGATCGTGCCCACGATCCGGCGAGCGCTCTTGATCAGGGTCGCGCCCGCACTCGAGGTGCCGAGGAAGACGACGAACACGGTCAGCACCGCCCAGTACCACCGCTGGTGTGACACGAGTTCGCCGCCGACGACCGCGAGGCCGCCGCCCAGCACGGCCTGGATCGCACTGCGCGTCTTGTTGTCGTAGGCGAACACCCGAGTGCGTTCGGCCTCCTCACCCTCGGGTGGTTCCGCCTCGGCCGAGAAGTCGTTCTCGGCGATCCGCTGCGCGTTGAGGTCGGCGAGCGCGAGTTCGGCGATCGCCCGGCGCACGTCGTCGCCGGGTTCGGTGCGATCACCCAGCCTGCTGCCACTGACGAGCAGTTCGCTGAACTCCCGGGTGTCGGCGATGACCGGGAGTTCCCGCGGATCGCGCTCGATGAGGGAGCGGAAGCGCTGCAGCCGCGTCACGAGGTCGTCGCGCACCGCCTCGTCGAGGTTCTCGGCGCACACCCTGCGCGTGGTGATCGCGAGCCACTGCGCGGCCAGTTCGACCTCCAGTGCCCGTCTCCGCAGCAGTGCGGCGGCTTTCGGGTCGTCGAAGACGTCGGCGATGGTGTCCTCGATCAGCAGGACCGCCTCGTGCAACCGGTCGCCCGCGCGGCGGAGTTGTTTGCCGGTGCGCTGTGTGCCGCCGGCTGCGAGGTGGTTCGCGGCGGCTGTCACGCTGGCACTGAGCCTGGTGCGGAACGAACGGCGTATCGCGAGCAGCTCGCGGCCCGCCCTGCGCGGCAGCAGCACGAAGCGCACGATCGCGTTCGCGCCCAGCCCCGTGGCGAGCGCCAGCAGCAGTACAGGCACCTGGTGGACCTGCGTCTGCAGGAACATCGCGAAGAAGAACAGGAAGAACGGTGCCGAACCGAGTGCGATGCCGCGCACACCGAACCGCTGTGCGTAGACCGCCACGAAGATCAGCAGCACGAACACGATGCCGTCGAGGGGCGGCACGGCCTGGCCGAGACTCGCGGCCGTCAGCGCGGCGGCGCCGACCACGAACACGAGGCCGAGCGACACCGCCTGCCCCGCAGGCTCCGGATCGCTGATCGTGAACGCCGCCATCAGCGCACTCACGGAACCGACCAGTACCACCGGCAGCGGCAGGCCGATCGGAACGAGGACCGACACCGCGATCCCGATGCCGAGTATCGCCGACAGGGCGCGGCGGCTACGGCTCCATCCGGGATCCGACGCGCGCAGCCGGTCGACCGCGGTCTCCATGACGGTGCCGATCATCCGCACGGTCCCGGTGACGCTGGACGGAGGACACCGCCTCCGCACCCGTCGGCGCTCAGCGTGCAGCGAGGCGTACAGCGGGAACCGGTATGAGCCACGCACCACACCGTAGACCGCCGGGGAAGCGCGTCCGGACGACACCGCCGCAGACCGCGAGCCACATCCCCTGATGGAGTACCGCCCCCGATCGAGTACCGCGTCGAGTCGCGGACACGCTGCACCGCGTTTACCGTCAGGCATGGTGAGCAGCTATTACGGATCCGACGGGTACGAGTCCCACGGCGACTACCGCCACGCGGACTCGGCGAAGCCGCGTGTCAACGCAGGCACGCTGTGGGCGGGCGGCGCCGCGACCGCGCTCGTCGCCGCGCTGGTCGGGGTGGTCGCCACCCTGGTCGTCACCGGCGTGTTCGACATCCCCGTGATCGCCCCGGCGAACGCCGAAGGGGCCGTCGACTACATCGGCGCCGTCTGGCTGGCCGGTTTCGGCGTCGTCGGTTCGCTGTTGGCCACCGCGCTGGCACACCTGCTGTTGCTGGTCGCGCCCCGGCCGATGGCGTTCCTCGGCTGGATCGTCGGCCTGGTGACGGTCGTGTTCGCGGTGTGGCCGTTCACGATCGCGGTCGAGATCGAAGTACAGGTCGCCAGCGCCCTGGTGTATGTCGTCATGGGCATCGCGATCGGCTCGCTGGTCACCGGCATGGCGACCAAGGCCCTCGACGACTGAGGGTGCGCCCCGCACGATCCGGCTCGCGGGGTGCGGGGTGGGGCCGGCTCAGCCGTACTTGCCCTGCACCGCGCTGTCGGCGATCGCGGTGACGACCTTGAACGCCTTCATCGCCTCGGTCATCGTCGCGGCCTCGAACGCGATCCGCCGCAGGCCGGTTTCGGCCACCGTCGGCACGACCGCGGCGGCCTGCGCGAGATGGCTTGCATCGAACTCGATCTCGATCCGGTGCGGGGCGACGACCGGCGCCACCCGGCTCGCGCGGGTCATCGACCGCTCGGCCGCCTCGGCGATCCGACTCGCCGTGACCGACGGCGGGTCGCACACCGCCGCGTACCGGCTCACGCACTCCTTGACGACGACGTGTTCGGCATCCGGCGCGTACTCGGCCGCGTCGGCGCACGCCCGGTCGTCGCCGGTGACGACGAGGACCGGCACTCCGTACTCGGCGGCCAGCGCGGTGTTGAGCCTGCCTTCGCTGGCGGGTGCGTCGTCGAGCCACACGCCGGTGATGTGCGCGGGCAGGTAGGTGTGGGACAGCACGCCCTCGCACCCGGAGCCCGCGTGATACCCGAGCAGCACCGCACCGTCCACACCGGAATCGACACCTTCCATCATGGACAGCGGCTTGTGCCTGCCGGTCAGCAGCCGCGCCCGGGTGTCGAGCTCCTCCAGGAGCAGGTTTCGCTGCGACAGGTGCGCCTCGTTGACGAGGGCGCCGTCTGCTCCACCCGCGCACAGGCCCGCGACGGCCGCGTTCACGTCACCGGTGAACAGCTTGCGGAACCGCTGCCACTGCTCGGTCCCCGGCACGACGTCGTCGGTCCAGGTGACGCCGGTGACGCCTTCCATGTCGGCGGAGATCAGGATTCTCGGCCCCGAGGTGGGGCGACCGGGCTCGCTGCCGGGTGCAGGCTGTGTCATGGGCACAGGCTACGACGCCTAGGCGCGCTAAAGGATCATGCCGCCGACGGTGTCGGATTCGACCGGAATCGTCGTATCCTGGGGTATGGCCACCGGCGTCCTCGTGCACGCTGCGATCTTCGTGGCACCGACGATCGTGGTGCTGCTCATCGTGTTGCTGCCGGGCGCCGCGCGCCGTGCCGCCCTCCGGCACCAGGCCGGTGGAGGGCCGATCCCGCGACACCGCGCCGTCGAAGTCGTGGCCGCCGACCTGCGCCGCGCTCACCACGCCCTGGTGACCCTCGATGCCGATGCGTCCCGTTTCCACCGGGACGAAGCCTGCGCCCACTACGACGCGGTGCTGGCCGAAGCCTGCGCGATCGCCGACATCCCGACCGACCGGCTCGACGATGCGACCGGCATCGACCGCGACATCGCGCGGCTCGAACTGGAGGAAGCGCTCATCCAGCGTGGCCTCGCTCCGCACTGACGGACGGCCCACCAGCGCACCGCCTCGGCACGGGACCGGCTTCCGCGCGGCTTTCCTACTTCCGTCTGTTTCCGGTGGGCAACCCGTGTGCAAAACGTTGACAGCACGTTCGCGGGGGTGGTTACTTTTTGCGCTTCGGGTCATCCGCTCAGTCGACAACGAGGTGCAACCGTGCGATTCGCTCGATCCCGGCGCGGCAGAGCCGTATCCGCCGCCCTGTTGACGCCCCTGCTCGTAGCGGGGCCGTTCACTCCCGCAGCCGGCGCACAGGAGACCGGCGACGGCGAGAAGTCGGTGCTCCGTGTCGCACTGGTGCAGGAGATCGACCACCTGAATCCGTTCACCGCCAGCTTCGCCTCCAGCACGATGATCGGCCGGATGACCTGGGAGTTCATGACGCCACCGTCGGCCGAGGACGCCACACCGTCCCCGGGCGTGGCCTCGGAGTGGGAGTCGTCGGAGGACGGCCTGACGTGGACCTACACGATCAACCCGGACGTGAAGTGGTCCGACGGTGAGGACGTCACGTCCGAGGACGTGAAGTTCACCTTCGAGAAGATCATGAACGACCCGGTGGCCGCCGAGGCCAACGGCAGCTACGTCGAGAACTTCGAGAAGGTCACCACGCCGGACGAGGACACCGTCCAGGTCCGGACCTCCGAGCCGCAGGCCAGCATGACCGCCCTCGACATCCCGATCGTGCCCGAGCACATCTGGTCGGACGTGGCGGACTTCTCCGCCCCGAAGACCGACACGCTCGAGTACGTCGGCGTGGGCAGCGGCCCGTTCGTGATCAGCGACTACCAGCCGAACCGGTTCGTCAAGCTCGAGGCCAACGACCGTTTCTGGCGCAGTGATGTCGCGGTCGACGAACTGCAGTTCATCCAGTACGAGAACGCCGACGCCGCGGTGTCGGCGCTGCAGAGCGGCGAGGTCGACTTCGTCAACCGCCTCACACCGGCACAGTTCGAGACGCTCGAAGGCAGCGACGGCGTCGCCACCAACTCCGCCAACGGACGCCGGTTCAGCGAGCTCATGATCAACCCGGGT
>NZ_JACIBS010000018.1:0-9611 GCF_014195435.1 Prauserella sediminis
GTTGACGTCGACGACCCTGCGGAACTCCTCCGGGTCCTCCTTGAGGGCCGGGACGGCGGTGCCGACGCCGGCGTTGTTGATCAGCACGTCGATGCGGCCGAACTCGTCGACCGCCGCGGCCGCCATCGCCTCGACACTGGTCGCGTCGGCGACGTCGGTGGCGACCGTGAGTGCGCGCCTGCCGGTTTCGCGCACCCGCTCGGCCGTCTCGGCGAGGCGGCCGGTGCGCCGGGCCGCGAGGACCACGTCGGCCCCGGCCTCCGCGAGGGCGACGGCGAACCCCGCGCCCAGGCCCGAGCTCGCTCCTGTCACCACGGCGACCTTGTCGTCCAGGCGGAACAGATCCAGCACGCCGCTCATGCGATGTCTCCCTTCAGCGCGCGCAGCCCGCCCGCGGCCAGCGGCGCGACCGCCTCTCCGACGTGGTCGAAACCCTCGCCACGGGTCATGCCCTGCTGATGCCGCGCGTGGATGCCCTCCGCCACCACGGCGATCTTGAAGTAGCCGAGGCCGAGGTAGAACTCCAACCGGCTCAGGTCGCGTCCGCTCGCATCGCCGTAGCGCTGCGCCACGGCACCGGCGGAGGGCAGCTTCGCGCTGGTCGAGGCCGCAGACCCGGCCAGCACCGGGGCGAACGACGGATCGGCGTAGACCAGGTAGAGGCCGAGGTCGGCGAGTGGATCGCCGAGGGTCGCCATCTCCCAGTCGACGACCGCGCGCACGCGCCCCGGATCGCCGGGATCGAGGATCGTGTTGTCGATGCGGTAGTCGCCGTGCACGATCGACGCCCCGCTCTCGGGTGGGCACAGCTGCGCCAGCCGGGTGTGCAGCGCGTCGATGTCCGGCAGGTCGCGGGTTCGCACGCGCTGCCACTGGTCGTACCACCGGCGCACCTGCCGTTCCAGGTACCCCGCAGGCTTGCCGAAGTCGCCGAGTCCCACCGAATCCGGGTCGACGGAGTGCAGCGACGCCAGTACGTCGACGAGCGCGTGCCCGCAGCGTTCGATGTCGGCGTCCGGCAGTTCGTGCAGCTGCCGCTCGGTGCGCAGCACGGGCCCGTCGACGTACTCGACCAGCGCGAACGGCACGTCCAGCACCGCGTCGTCGTAGGCCACCGCGGGTGCGACCGGCACGTCGGTCCCGGACAGGGCGGCGACGACCCGGTACTCGCGCAGCATGTCGTGTGCCGAAGGGGTCAGGTTGCCGAGCGGCGGCCTGCGCAGGACCCAGCGATGCGTGCCGTCGGTCAGCAGAAACGTGAGGTTCGACTTGCCGCCCGCGATCAACTCGGCATCCAGCGTGCCGCCGAAGCCCGGGACGTGGGCGGCGAAGAACTCGGTGAGTGCGGGCAGATCGAGACCGTCGGGCGACGATCCCGGCTGGCCTGCGGACGTCGCGGTCATCGGCGTACCTCCGTGTCGTGGCGGCGGAGCACCCGCCGCGCGATGGACCACCGGTGCGTCTCCGAGGGGCCGTCGTAGATGCGGAACGGCCGGACCTCGCGGAGGAACCGGCTCAACAGCACGTCGCCGGAGACGCCGAGCGATCCGCAGATCTGCAGTGAGCGGTCCACCACCCGCCAGATCGCCTCCGCGCAGAACGTCTTCGCCACCGCGGTCGACTGTGCCGCCGACCGGCCCTGGTCGAGTTCCCAGCACGCCTGCGTGATGAGCCCGCGCGAGGCGGCGATGTCGATCTCGTTGTCGGCGATCATCTGCTGCACCATGCCGAGTTCGCCGAGCCGGGAGCCGAACGCCTCGCGGTCAGCCGCGCGGGCGACCGCGATGTCCTGCGAGCGCCGGGCGATGCCGAGCCAGCGCATGCAGTGCGTCATGCGGGCGGGACCGAGGCGTACCTGGGCGTACCGGAACCCCTCGTCGACCTCGCCGAGAACCGCGTCGTCGGGTACCCGGCAGTCCTCGAACAGCACCTCGAGGTGTCCGCCGTAGAGGCTCTCGTCGAGCGTGTCGATGTGGCGGACGAGCCGCATGCCGGGGTTGTCGGCGTCGACGAGGAACATCGTCGCGCCCGCCTTCCCGGCGTCGGTGCCGGACGTCCGCGCCATGCAGATCGCGTAGGCCGCGCCGTCGGCACCGGTGATGAACCACTTGTGCCCGTTGATCCGCCAACCACCCTCCTCGCGCTCGGCGACGGTGGTGAGCGCGTTCGGGTCGGACCCGGCACCCGGCGCGGGCTCGGTCATCGCGAAGCACGACCGCACCTCGCCGGTCGCCAGCGGGCGCAGGTAGCGCTCCTTCTGCTGGTCCGTGGCGATCGCCTCGAGCAGGTGCATGTTGCCCTCGTCGGGCGCCGCGATGTTGAGCGCGAGCGGGCCGAACAGCGAGTACCCGGCCGCCTCGAACACGGCGGCACGGCCGCGCATGTCGAGGCCGTGGCCGCCGTACTCGTGGGAGACGTGCGGGGCGAACACCCCGGCGTCCTTGGCAGCCCGTTGCAGCTCGGTGCGGACGTCCTCGGTGCGGGCGACGCCGCCGTGCCGTTCCTCGGGGGGAATGACGACGTCGCGTACGAAGGCCGTCGTCCGTTCGACGAGTTCGGCGACGTCGGGAGTAGGGCTGAGGTCGACGGCCATGGGCGACTCCCGTTCGGCTAATAGCTGTTAGCCGGAACTGTAGATGTCACGCCGCATCCTGGGCAAGTGTTGTTCCAGAAGGCGACATGTACATGACGATCGGCTACGATCAATTAGCCACACCGGCCGGACTGGATCGAGGAGGGGCCGTGGACCGGTTCGACGACATCCGTGCGGCCGCTCTCGACCTGTTCACCGGACGGGGCTTCCACGCCACCACGATGGCCGACATCGGCGCGGCCGTCGGCATGCGCGGGCCCAGCCTGTACAAGCACGTCGAGTCCAAACAGGACCTGCTGGCACGCATCATGACGACGACGATGGAGGCGCTGCTGGCGGGATACCGCACCGCCGTGGCGAGTTCCGACGATCCGGCGCAGCGGCTGCGGCGGGCGACCGAGGCGCATGTGCGCTACCACGCACGGCACCGGCTCGAGGCGTTCGTCGGCAACCGCGAGATCCGCAGCCTCGTCGAACCCCATCGCGCCCGCGTGCTGACGTTGCGTGCCGAGTACGAACACGGCTTCCGGGATCTCGTGGCCGACGGGGTGGCCGAGGGGGTGTTCCACGTCGACTCGGCGCGGCTCGCCTCCTACGCCGTGCTCGACCTCGGCATGGGCGTGTCGGCGTGGTACCGCGAGGACGGCGAACTCACCGAGGACGCGGTGGTCTGGCAGTACAGCACGTTCGCGCTGCGCCTGGTGGGTCATCGGGGGCAGGAGCGGCTCTCGCGGCCGTCCCCGGCATGACGACGGGTCGGCGCCCGCCCAGCGGCGAGCACCGACCCGGGAGTTCGTCGGTCCGTGTCAGGAATCGAGGTCGACGGACTGGAACGTCTCGTAGTAGTCCGGCGTGTAGTAGAACTCGCCGCCGTCGCCGGCGATCACTCGGTCCGAGTGGCCGACGTGGAACAGCTGGTAGTAGCCGTCCTCGCAATCCGGCAGGATGCCCTCCCGGTTCTCGTAGGTCTCGCCGGTCCGGCCGTTGCGCGCGTCCTCCACGGCCGCCCGTGCGTCCGCGGGCAGCGAGGACAGGGCCACGGTCTCCAGGTCCGAGGCCTCACCGCAGCCCGGCTCGGGCTCCGGTTCGGGGGTGGGGGTGGTGGACCCGTCGCCGAAGATCTCGCCCGCCCATTCGGGGTGGTCGATGAACGGGTTCCGGTTGTTCTGGAACTGCTCGTAGATGACGTCGTTCCGCTGGCGTTCCATGTCGCTCACCGGGTCGGCGGCGTGCCAGTCGAGCAGTACGGAGCTGCGTCCCATCCGGGGCTGCGACCCGTTGTCGACCTGGTCGTTGAGCTCGAGGTCGGGAGCGCCGTCCTCACCCTCGTAGCGCACCGCCATGTAGAAGATCATGCGAGCGACGTCGCCCTTGACCTCGTCACGTGGTTCGTACGAGTCGTCGTCGGTGAAGTTGCCGGGTGCACCGTCGACCTCACTGCCCCCGTTGTCGAAGTCCTTGTTCCCACGGGCACTGTTGACCTGTACGTCCGTCGGGCGGAGGTGGTGGGCGTCGGCGCCCGGCCCGGACGTGCCGAAGTCGCCGTGCGACTTGGCCCAGACGTGCTCCCGGTTCCAGTCGCCACTGCCGCCGCCGTTGGCTTCCTTGCTCCGGGACTCGCCGCTGTAGAGCAGGACGACGTTGTTCGGGTCGTTCGGGTCCTCGTCGCTCGCCTTGATCGCGTCCCACACCTCGTCGTACGACAGCTGGGTGCTGTCGCTGATGATGTCGTTGAGTGCCGTCTTCAGTTCGTCGCCGGTCAGGCCTTCGGCGGCGTCGTAGTAACCGGCCGGCACGTCCGCCGTCGCCGGAACCGGTGCGAGCATCCCCGCGGTGACGGCGAAAGCCGACAGGGCTCCCACCGCCCACCGGGTGGCACGTGTCCTCATCCCAGAGCCTCGTTTCTGCAGTCGTCACACAGGGGCGGACGTCACTTTCACACGAAAGAGCAAAATGAAATAACCGACGAACGTCTGCCGGTCAATGAACAGGCCGTTACGGGGGTGCGATGCGCAGGAGTCTTTGCGATTACTGGGCTGTTCGGACCATTGCCGCTGGGCTGGCCGGACGTGTCAGCCCAGGTGGAGCGCAGGGTCGCCGGCGGGAGAATTGTCCGTAGCGGCCCGAATCGGACCGGTTCGAACCCGTGGGGGAATTCTTCCCCCGAGCACATCTTTCATCTCTTGTGCGGGTGTCGACCGAGGCCGTTCGGTTCTATTCTGACGCTGCCGAAACGGGCGAAAAGGGCGCGTGTCGGCGCATGTCCGAACGAGACGAGATGGGAGCCGTCGGATGACGATGCGGAAGGTGGCGGTCGCAGCAGGCGCGGCCGTGGTCGCACTCGGACTGTCCACAGCGGTGCCTGCGCAGGTCGGTGCGATGGAGGCGCCGACGCAGCAGCAGGCGGCGCCGTGGCTGGCCGCGCAGGCGGGTGAGGTCACGCTCGATGTCGACTACCAGGTCCAGGAGACGTCCTACTGGTGCGGGCCGGCGGCCACCCGGATCGCGCTGTCGGCGAAAGGTGTGCAGCGGAGTCAGGCCGACCTGGCGGCGGAACTGGGTACGCACACCGGTGGTACGGACCACATCAGCCAGGTCACGTCGGTGATGAACAACTACGTCGGCGGTTACGCGACGACGGAGATGCCCAACGATCCGCCGACGCAGGCACAGAAGGACCGGTTGTGGAACGACATCGTCACCGACATCAACGCCGGTGACGCGATCGTGGCCAACATCGTGGCCCCGCCGGGGAACCAGCCTCCCGGCTACCCGTCGGACCAGACGATCTACCACTACTTCACCGTGGTCGGTTACGACGACCGGAACGGTACGGTGCAGATCGCGGACCCCGCGTCGTTCAGCGGATACCAGATGTACTGGCTCTCCTTCGACCAGCTCGCCTCGCTGATCCCGCCGAAGGGCTACAGCTCCTGAGGAGCGGTTCCTGGCGCACTCGACCGGTGGGCGTGCGATTCCCCGGACGCACGCCCACCGGCCCGTGTTCGCGGCCGAAACGCGGCCGCACGCTGTGCCGTCGCGGGGGCGCGGTGCGACAGCGAGCCGGCAGTGCCCGGTCCCGTCGACACCGGTGCTGTCGCGTCGCGGCCGGGTGTCGTGGGTGACTGTCCCGGCGTGTCCCCGCCTCGGTCGGTGTCGGCGCAGTCGCGGACGGACCGGTAGGACGGCGTTGGACAGGCTGATCACGGCAGAGTGAGGGCCCCGCGCTGGCGGCGGCCGGGGCCGGTCGAGCGGCAGCGGCCCGCGCCCGCCCTGTTATTTATTCTCGAACCGAGGATCGAAATGTAGTGAATCCTTGGTTTCTGTATCTTGTCGATTGTTCCGACGTGGTGACAGGCTGTTTTCGGAGGGTGTCCCTGGGTAGCTCACCCGATGAATTTCCGGAATGGCTACTAAACTGGAGCTCGGTTTTCCTTGCCGCCGCCAGAAAGGTGGACCGAGGTGCCTTCTATCCAGGTGGAAAACCTCTACAAGGTGTTCGGTCGCCGTGCTGACGAGGCTGTCCGAGCCCTGTTGAGTGAGGACGGTTCCGCTGATGCGGTGCCGGGAACGACCGCAGCCGTCGTCGATGCGTCGTTCGATGTGCGTTCCGGAGAGATTTTCGTCGTGATGGGTCTTTCCGGGTCCGGAAAATCGACATTGATTCGGATGCTGAATGGAATCCTACCCGTTACCCACGGGCGGGTTTATCTGGACGACGTCGAGATAACCGCAATGTCGGCGCGCCAGATCCGCGACATGCGCAAGCGGCGCATGAGCATGGTCTTTCAGCACTTCGCACTGTTTCCGCACCGGACCGTGTTGCAGAACGCGGCATACGGTTTGCAGATCCAGGGGCTGGGCAAGGAGGAACGTCTCGAACGGGCGCAGCGGGCGCTGTCCATGGTCGGGCTCGACGGCTGGGAGGACCGGCTTCCGGAACAGCTCTCCGGCGGTATGCAGCAGCGGGTCGGGCTCGCGCGCGCACTCGCCGCGGACACGGACGTCCTGTTGATGGACGAGGCGTTCAGCGCCCTGGATCCGCTGATCCGCCGGGAGATGCAGGATCAGCTGCTGGCCCTGCAGCAGCAACTCGGCAAGACGATCGTGTTCATCACGCACGACCTGAACGAGGCGATGCGACTCGGTGACCGGATCGCCGTGATGCGGCGCGGCCGGATCGTGCAGATCGGCACGGCCGAGGCCATTCTCACGGCGCCGGCCGACCCCTACGTCTCGGAATTCGTCCGGGACGTCGACCGGGCCCGCGTTCTGACGGCGCGGTCGGTGATGGACAAGCCGCTCCACGCCGTCCCGTCGTCGGCCTCCCCGGACGAGGCGCTTCGCCTGATGCGGCAGCAGCACGTGCCGACGGTGCTGGTGGTCGACGCCGTGGGCGCACCTGCCGGTGCGGTACAGGAGACGGACGCGAACGAGGCGGTCCGGAACGGGCGATCGACCGTGCAGTCGGTGCAACGGCCCGTGACGAGTGTGCCTGCCGACACGGCCGTGAGTGAGCTCTTCACCGCAGCCTCGGGGCCGCTGCCGTTGGCGGTCGTGGACGAACGCGGAACGTTGATCGGAGTCGTGCACCAGTCGGCGCTGCTCGCGGCGCTGGGCGAGGTCGAGCACGCTCCCGACCGCACCGGATCTGAGGAGGATCGCTGATGCGCGCAGTACCGGCTGTCACGGACTGGGAGGTGCCGAGGATTCCCCTCGGGGACTGGTTCTCCGAACTCGTCGCGTGGTTACAGGACAACCTGGGGGAGCTGTTCGATGCGATCTCGGAAGGGCTCGAATCCTCGGTCACCTCGCTGGCCGACCTGCTGACCTGGGCTCCGACGTGGGTGATGATCCTCGTCTTCGCGTTGCTGGCTCTGTGGCTGCGCGGGTGGAAATTCGGACTGGCCGCACTGATCGGCTTCGCCCTGCTGGACGGACTGAATTCCTACGGCAGTGCGATGGAGACGCTGTCGCTGGTGCTGTTGGCCGGCATCGTGGCGGTGATCGTGGCCGTCCCACTCGGCATACTCGGCGCGCGCAGTGACACCGCGAGCAGGATGATCAAGCCGGTCATGGACTTCCTGCAGACCGTGCCGCAGTTCATCTACCTGATCCCCGCCGTGATCTTCTTCGGCATCGGCGTCGGCCCCGGCGTCGTCGCGACCGTGATGTTCGCGCTCGCCCCCGGAGTGCGGCTCACCGAACTGGGTATCCGGCAGGTCGATCGGGAGATGGTCGAGGCGGGGGAGGCGTTCGGCTCGTCACCTGCACGCATTCTCACGGGAATCCAGATTCCCCTGGCCATGCCGTCGATCATGGCGGGCGTCAACCAGATCATCATGCTGTCGCTGTCGATGGTCGTCATCGCCGGCATGGTCGGCACGCCGGGGCTCGGGGCCGACGTCTTCGAGGCCACGACCCGGCTCCAGCTCGGCGCGGGATTCGAGTACGGCGTGAGTGTCGTGATCCTCGCCATCTATCTCGACCGCATCACCGCGTCGTTGTCCGCGAAATCCGCGGTCAGTCGAGCACGCCGGCTCGCAGGAGCGGCGTGAGCACCGGGCGCGGCCCTCGGTGAAAGGAGGACGGACGGATGAGAAGGAGAACACCACGCACGTTGTCTGCGGTATTGGCGGCGCTGCTGGTCATGGTCACCGGCGCCTGCGGTGGCGGTGACGACGGCGGTGACGACGGCGGCGGCGGCGGAGAGGAAGGCGGCGGTGGCGATCTCACCATCGGCTACATCGCATGGGACGAGAACATCGCGCTGGCCAACTTGTTCAAAGCACAACTGGATGAACGCGGCTACAGCGTGAACCTCCGCCAGCTCGATGTCGCGCCGACCTGGCAGGCGGTCGCGCAAGGCGAGATCGACCTGTTCCAGGACGCGTGGCTGCCTACCACGCACTCGGACTACTGGGCGCAGTACCGCGACCAGGTCGAGGACCTCGGCGTCTGGTACGACCAGGCGACGCTCGACATCGCCGTGCCGGAGTACGTGCGCGATGTGAATTCGATCGCCGACCTGAAGGAGCATGCAGATCAATTCGGGGGCACCATCACGGGCATCGAGCCCGGTGCTGGTGAGACCCGGCTGGTCGAGACCGAGATGATCCCGGACTACGGGCTCGGTTCGGCGATGACGCTGCAGAAGTCGTCGACCACGGCGATGCTGTCCGCATTGGACAAGGCGATTCAGAACCAGGAGCCCATCGTCGTGACGCTGTGGCACCCGCACTGGGCGTACTCCCGTTACGACCTGAAGGACCTCGAGGATCCCAAGGGGTCGATGGGCGAGGCGGAGAAGTTGCACATGATCGGCCGGGAGGGGTTCGGCGAGGACTTCCCCGAACTGTCCCGGGTCATCGAGAACTTCTCGTTGACCGACAAGCAGCTCGGTGACCTGGAGAACGCCATCCAGGAGGCGGGCGCGGGCCAGGAGCTGCAGGCCGCCCAGCAGTGGGGACAGCAGAACCAGGAGCTCATGGACAAGGCCTTCGGCCAGCTCCAGGGGCAGTGACGCGGTCGATGACGGTGCGGTGACGGCCGGCGCGGTGCGGGCAGGCGAGGACCTGCCGGCATCCGTCGGCCGCGCCGTGAACTACGCCGTGATCAGACCGCGAAGACCTGGTCGTCGTCGGCGAACGCCTTGAACTCGAGGGCGTTGCCGGCCGGATCCCGCAGGAACATCGTCCACTGCTCACCGGGCAGGCCTTCGAACCTCAGATACGGCTCGATGACGAAGGTCGTGCCGGCGGCGCGCAGCCGGTCGGCGAGCTCGTGGAACCCGGTCACGGTCAGCAGCAGTCCGAAATGCGGCACGGGAACGTCGTGACCGTCGACCGGGTTGTGGATCCCTTCCGAGCGGCCAGGGGCGAGGTGAGTGACGAACTGGTGACCGTGGAGGTTCCAGTCGATCCAGGTGTCGGAGCTGCGTCCCTGTTCGAGTCCGAGTACCTCGCCGTAGAAGTGCCGGGCGAGGTCGAGGTCGTCGACCGGCACGGCGAGGTGGAAG
>NZ_JACIBS010000019.1:0-4561 GCF_014195435.1 Prauserella sediminis
CGCCGAACGAGGACGAGCGGCTCGCACACCTCTACAGCCCTTTCGGCGCCGCGCTCCGCGAGATCCCGTACGCGGTCGCAGGCGACATCTGCGCGCTCACCAAGATCTCCTCGGCCGAGACGGGTGACACGCTGTCCACACCGGACGATCCGTTGCTGATCGCACCGTGGGACATGCCGGAACCGCAGCTGCCGATGGCGGTCGTCGCCGCGAACCGCAGCGACGAGGACGCGCTGGCACGCAACCTCGGCAGGCTCGTGGCTGCCGATCCGACCCTGCGACTCGAGCGCAACGCCGAGACCAGCCAGCTGGTCGTGTGGTGCACCGGCGAGGCGCATGCCGACGTCGTGCTGGCCCGGCTGTGCGACGGCGGCGCCGACGTGACCACCGAGCCGGTGCGCATCCCGCTGCGGGAGACGTTCGCCCGCGCGGCGACCGGCCACGGCAAGCACGTCAAGCAGTCCGGCGGCCACGGCCAGTACGCCGTGTGCGACATCGAGGTCGAACCGCTCCCCCGCGGCGCAGGCGTCGAGTTCGCCGACCGCGTCGTCGGCGGTGCGGTGCCGCACCAGTTCATCCCCAGCGTCGAGAAGGGCGTGCGGGGCCAGCTCGCGGCGGGCATCACCGAGGGCCGCCCGATCGTCGACGTACGCGTCACGCTCGTCGACGGCAAGGCACACAGCGTCGACTCCTCCGACGCGGCGTTCCAGACCGCGGGTGCGCTGGCGATCAAGGCCGCCGCCACCGCGGGACTGACGGCCCTCGAACCGCTCGACGAGGTCGAGGTCCGGCTACCCGACACCTACTTCGGCGCCGTTCTCGGCGATCTGTCGTCCCGCCGGGGCCGGGTGCTCGGCACCGAGGCGCCCGGGGGCGGCACGACGGTGATACGCGCCGAGGTACCCGCGACGGAACTGCTCCGGTACGCCGTCGACCTGCGCTCGATCACGTCCGGCACGGCGACGTTCAGCCGTCACCACGTGCGCTACGACCCGGCCCCCGACCACGCCGCGGCCCTGCGGTGACGGCGTGGCCGGTGCCGCGCACGCGATGACGGGTGTCAGCTGAAGGAGAAACCGCCGGGGCGGTCGTTGCGGTCGGCGAGCAGGCCGGAGAGCGTCGCGATCGCGATCTCCGGCGGTGTCCGCGACCCGATGTTCAACCCGATCGGCCGGTGCACGCGGGCGATGTCGTCCTCACTCACGCCGAGTTGCCGCAGTGCGGCGAGGTGCGGCCCCTCGTGCCGGGGATTGCCCATGACGCCGACCCACCGCGCGGGCTGGGCGAGTGCGTCCTGCAGCATCGCGCCGAGCTCGTCACGGTGGTGATCGGTGACGACGATGTCGGCCGTGTCCGGAACATCCGACAGGTCAGGGATTTCCGTGGGAGCGTCCGCGACGCGCTTGGCGTCGGGTTCCACGAGCAGCGTCCGGAAGCCGGCGTCCGCGGCGTAGCGCAGTAGATAGTCGGCGACCGGCGTGGCGAACACGGCGACGAGAGTGCGGGTGTCCTGCCCCGCGTCGCGTTCCCCGTGGGCGACCTCGCACGCATCCGGCCCGGCGGCCGCATCGGGCCCGGCGGCCGCATCGGGCTCGGCTGTCGTGTCCGGCTCTGCGGTCGTGTCCGCTCGGGCTGCGCCTCCCGCGGCGGGCTGAGTCGTCTCGGATGTGCCCGCCTTCTCGGATGTGCCCGTCTGCTCGGTCGCACCCGGCTTCTCGGACGTGTCCGGCGCTTCCGGTGTCGTTGCCATACCACCAGTGTGACAGCCACCGCCGCGGTATCAGGAATCGTGCGCAGGCGGCGCGGGTGCCGGTTCGGGTTCGGCGATGTCGAAGTACTCGGGCTGCGGCGCGGTGCCCGCCAGTTTGAAGTAGCGGACCTTGCGCCGCCTGCGCAGGGCCAGCGTGTCGCGCACCGCGTCGTTGTAGACCCGGCGCGCAATCACCATGCGGTGTTCGGCATCGGCCAGCTCGTCGGCGAGCGGACCGGGCAGTTCGGACCGGTCGAGCGCGCCGAGCAGCCGGGTGAGCTCGTTCTCTGCGGGTTCACGATCGGTCCACGCCGCACGTTCGGCGGCGCGCGCCGCCGCGACGAGTTCCTCGCCGCCGAGTCGTCCGAGTGCGGCCGCCGGCGCCGAAGCCGCCACGGTGCGCGCGACGACGGCCCGCCGCGCGAGTGCCGCGTCGAGTGCCGCCCAGCCGGCATCCATCCGCACGTGCAACCGGTCGAGTCGGTTCGCCGTCGCCAGCAGGAACAGGCCGACGGCGACCACGAGCACGGCCAGCGCCGCCACGACCACGAACACCGTCATGCGCCCACGTCCCGGTCCGGGCCGACCTTGCGGGGGTCGGCGGCGATGGCGGTCTCGTAGACACGCAGCACCTGCGTGACGACCGTGCGCCAGTCGTACAGCGCGACGCGGTCGGTCCCGGCAGCCGACAGCCGGGCACGGCGATCCGGGTCGGTCAGCAGCTGCCGCAACGCGCCGCCCAGCGCGGCCGCGTCGCCGGTCGGCGTCAGCACTCCGGCGCGGCCGTCGTCGAGGACGCGCCGGAACGAGTCCAGATCAC
This sequence comes from Prauserella sediminis, assembly GCF_014195435.1. Lineage (NCBI taxonomy): Bacteria > Bacillati > Actinomycetota > Actinomycetes > Pseudonocardiales > Pseudonocardiaceae > Prauserella > Prauserella sediminis. Next base: position 2,571 of record NZ_JACIBS010000019.1, read on the forward strand.
TGGCCAGTACGGGCGCACCGGCCGCCATCGCCTCGGTGAGGATCATGCCGAAGCTCTCGCCGCCCGTGTTCGGCGCGCAGTAGACGTCGACGCTGCGGAGGACCCGGGCCTTGGTCTCGTCGTCGACCTGCCCGAGCAGCTCCAGGTGACCCGCCAGTTCCCGACCCGCCTGTCTGCGCAGCGTGTCGGCCTCTCCCCTGCCCGCGACGAGCAGCCGCACCTCGGGCAGGCCGGCGACGACGCCGCGCAGGGCCTCCAGCAGCACGCCCATGCCCTTGCGCGGTTCGGTGTAGCGGCCGACGAATCCAACGGTGCCGCCGGCGCGCGGATAGCCCTCCAGCGGCCTCGCCCTGGCGAACGAGGGCACGTCGACACCGTTCGGGATCTCCACGGCGTCGCCGCCGAGATGTTCGACCTGTACCCGGCGGGCGAGCGCCGACACGGCGATCCGGGCGGTGATCTTCTCCAGCAGTGGCCGCAGCACGGGCTGGAACGCCGAGAGAGTGCGGGAGCGCGGCGTGGAGGTGTGGAACGTCGCCACGATCGGCCCGTCGGCGACCTTCAGTGCCAGCAGCGACAGGCTCGGTGCCGCCGGCTCGTGCAGGTGCAGCACGTCGAACCGGTTGTCCCGCAGCCATCGCCGCACGCGGGCGTACGACACGGGGCCGAACTGCAGCCGGGCGACCGAGCCGTTGTACGGGATGGCGAGCGACCGGCCGGCCGGATGGACGAAGTCGGGCAGCTCGGCGTCCTCGTCCGCGGGGGCCAGCACCGACACGGCGTGCCCGCGGTTGCGGAGCGCCTTGGCGAGGTCGACCACGTGTCCCTGCACACCGCCGGGCACGTCGAACGAGTAGGGGCAGACGATCCCGATCCGCATGCCGGTCACCCCGCGTCCGCGGCGGATTCCTCGCCTGCGGTGCCGTCGGCGACCGCGTCCTCGCGGTCGGCCGGCCAGAACGGCTGCAGCATGTGCCAGTCGGTGGGATGAGCGGCGATGTCGCCGGCGAAGACGTCGGCGAGCGCCTGGGTGGCTGCGGGCGCCTCGGCCCGGTTGGCGACCCGGATTCGTGGGTGGATGCGCAGGCCCCAGCCGTCGTCGGTGTACCAGGAACCGACGGGCAGCAGTGCCGCACCGGTGCTCGCGGCGAGCCGTGCCGGCCCCGCGGGGAACCGCGCCGGTTCACCGAAGAAGGTCACCGGGGTGCCCGTGTTCGTCATGTCCCGGTCGCCGACGAGGCACACGACGCGGTTCTCCCGCAGCCGTTGCAGCAGCAGCCGGAACGAGACGCTTCCGTCGGCGGGGATGACCTCGAAGCCCAGCGATTCGCGGTACTCGACGAACCGGCGGTACAGCGACTCCGGTTCGAGGCGTTCGGCGACCGTGGTGAGCCTGCCGATCTGCTGTACGGCCCACAGACCCGCGACGTCCCAGTTGCCCGTGTGCGGCAGGGCGACGACCGCGCCGTTGCCCTCGGCCAGCGCGGCTTCGAGGTACTCGGTCCCGCTGATGTCCACATCGGCCAGCACCGCCGCGGGATCGGCCGACGGGAGTCGGAACGCCTCGTGCCAGTAGCGGGCGTAGGAGTGCATCGCCCGGCGCGTCAGATCGTCCAGTTCGGTCTCCCCGGCCCGCGGGACGACGCGGCGCAGGTTGGCACGCAACTGCCGCACGCCGCCGCCACCGCGGCGCGCGGCGAGGTCGGCCACGCCCCAGAAGGCAACGCCGGCGAGGGCCTTCGGCAGCTTCGGAACCACGCGCCAGCCCGTGGCGAAGCCTGCGTCGGCGAGCCGTCCGGCGAGCCCCGTCACGAGTGCCCCTCCGCGGCCGAACGCGCCACGCCGACGATCCGCTGGACCAGCGTGATCACCGACAGCACCGCCAGCAGCCACTGGGACACCTCGACGGCGACGGGAACGCCGAACCCTTGGAGGCCGGTGCCGACGAGCGCGATGATCAACCGCTCGGCGCGTTCGATGAGCCCACCGTC
>NZ_JACIBS010000020.1:0-11330 GCF_014195435.1 Prauserella sediminis
GTTGTGTGGTGTGGGTGGCGGCGCAGGGGCAGGTCCAGCTGCACGCCCGGTCGGCGAGCCACACGGGCTCGTAGATGGCGCGCTGCGAGCCCGTGTGGGGTGGTGAGCCAGTCCTCGGGCGTCGGCTGGCCGGCTGCTTCGGGGTGGCGTTCGTGAACGCGCTGGTCGTGGCGGTCGGCGGCGCAGTGGCCGCACGGCCCCCACTGGCACGGGCACCTGTGGGTCAGGCCGGGCACGTTGTCGTGGTCGCGGCGGAGGTCGCGGGTCCACACGTGAGTGCGGCCCCAGGCCGCGGCGTCCGTGCCCATGACGGCCGGGGTGGTCACGAGCTCTCCGGGGTGAGCGCGCCGGCCTCGATCATCGGGGCGATCAGGTGCAGGTGCTCGACCACCAGCCGCATGAGCGCGGTGGTGCTGTTTTCGGGGCGGGTGGGGCCGCCTGCGGCGCGGTAGTGGGCGGCGACGATGTCGGCGACGGCCTCGGTGTCGTCGTTGAGGGCGTACGAGGTGGACTGGACCGCTGCGCGCACGTCCGTGGGCATGTCGTCGACGTCGGCCTCGACGTGCCAGAACCCGTCCTGGCCGTCGTCGGCGAGCCGCTTCACCGCGGTGGCCGTGAGGACCGGGGCGACGCAGGCGATCGCCCACAGGCGGGCAAATCCTTCCTCGGGGTCGACGTAGTCGACGTATTCGGACAGCGCGGATGCGCCTCCGGCGGTGTCGCCGTCGATGCAGCGATACGCGGCCTCGAGGTAGTGGCGGACCAACTCGTTGGTGTCCTCGACGGTCGGGTCGTCGATGCTCATGCGGGTCTCCAGTGGGTGCGGCGTCGGCCGGTCTGCGGCCGGCGGGCCGGGGTGATGGGTGTGTCTCGAGCGGGGGTGGGCAGGTCGACCTCGTAGCGGGTCATCGCAGGAAGGGCCGGGAAGCGGCGAACTCCGATGTGCTCGTCCCACTCGCCCGGGTCGACGTGGGTGCAGTCGTGCTGCGTGTGGTCGTCCTCCCAGCCGTCGAGGTCGTCGACGACGTCGGACGGGTCGGACAGGGCACCGCAGGCGCACACCACGACCCACGCGGGACTCATGCGACTGACCGTTCGGCTCGGCGGCACATGGCGCACAGCCGTTCGCCGGTATCGCTGCGAACGTGCCGGCCGCCGTCCTGGCCGTGCTCGCAGACGAGGGCGGGGTCGGCGCGGGCGCGGGCGAGCTCGTCGGCGACCGATGCCCGTGTCTGCTGCTGGTGCTGCTCCCACTGCTCGTAGGCGTGGCGAGCGTCGCGGCAGCCACCGCAAGCGGGCGGGTTGGTCGTGTTCTGGTGCTTCGCGCAGGTTCGGGGTGGGGGGTCCGCGCGCTCACGCGCGTCCCCTCCCCTCCCTTCCTTTCCTTTCCCTTCCTGGCGTGAGGCGTCACGGAGGGCTCCGTGAATGCTCACTGAGCCCTCCGTGAGCAGGTGCCAGCAGTGTGGACAGTGCCCCGACTCGCCCGGGGCGGGTGCCGCGATCGGCTCCGGCGGGTCCGGGTACTTCGGTCCGGCCGGGCGGTTGATCGACTGGTGGTGGTGCCAGTTCTGCACTGCCAGGTAGTCCCGGTCGCCGACGGTGTAGCGCACAATGCGCCCGGCGGCGGCGAGCGTGTCGAGGTCGTCGGCGACGTCGCGCAGAGAGACGTCGTCGAGCGGCCACACCTCCGCCTTGACCAGCTTCACGTGATCCAGGAAGCGGCCGTGGTCGTCACATTGCGTCCACAGGCCGAGCCATGTCAGCCGTGCGCGCAATGGCAGGGCCGACACGTCCAGGGACTTGAAGAAGTCGGGCTTGTAGGTGCGGATACGGGGCATGGGTCGGGCACCTTCCGTGCTCGGTGCGAATGGTTCAGGCAGGGAGCAGGGCGGGCTGTGCCTCGGGTGGCGGGTCGAGCCGCAACGGCCGCTCGCCGCCGAGCATGCGGTGCAGCTCGCGCATCCCCTTCGCCGTCACACGCACCTGGGTGTCGAGCTTGGACTCGCCGGTGTGCGGGTGCTGGTACGGCAGGATGCGCGCGACGAGCTGGCCGCGGTCGACCTTGCGCTGATACGGCGTGCCCTTGCGGTCCACCCACGCGTTTTCACGCAGGTAGCGGGCGAGTCGGTTCTGCCCCATGTTGATCGCGGGGTCGCGGTCGAGGATCTGCGCGGCCTCGCGCATCGAGTAGTCCCCGGTGGCGTCGACGAGCATCTCCCAGGCGTTCGCGGACGGTTCGAGTTCACGGGCGCGCTGCTCGGCGGCCTCCCGTTCGCGTGCCTGCCGCGCGGCGGCTTCGAGCGCTTCGGCGTAGCTCCCGGGGATCTGCGGCTGCCCGTAGCCACCGGTGCGGCGGATAGAGGGGATCACCTCGTGCGTGATCCACCGTTGGAAACGGCGCGCCTCGGGCTTGCGGCTGCGGAGGATCAGCGAGTACAGCCCCGGCTCGTTCACGATCGTCACGGACTGGTGCCCGCCGGGGGTCTGTACTGAGTGCAGACCCTTCTCGTCGTCCTCGAGCCGGCGGGTCTGGGTGATGTCGACGGAGATCGCCCGGCAGACATCAGCGGCGACGAACCACGGTTCGCCGTTGACGGTGACAACGCGGATCGATTCGGTGCCGTAGGTGAACGGGGTCAGGTCGGTCATGCGGCTGTCTCCTGGGCGGGTCGGGGTGTGGCGTCGAGGCGCGCCTGAAGGTCGGCGGCCGGGGTGTCGGGGTCGTGCATGGCGGCGAGCGCGTAGCAGGCGGTGACGAGCCGCGCGGGCGACTGGCGGCCCCACAGCACGAGGCGTCCGTACGTCTCGCGCGGGTCGAGTTCGCGCACGTCGACGATCAGGTCGAACGCGTCCTCGACCGCGCGGTCGGCCCACTGCTCGGCCTCGGCCGGGGTGATGGGCGGGCAGGCGTCCCGTTCGCGACGTGCCCGCATGACGGGGTTTCCGGGCATCGGTGTCTCCTCGGGGATGGGGTGGTCGGCCGTGCCCGCCCCTGCACGGGCACGGCCGACCACGGGTCACAGCTCGGCGGGGATGTCGGCGTCGCACTCGCACGGATCGCCCGTGGCGCAGTCGATCGTCGGCAGGCCAGGCAGGTACGTGTGCGCGTGGTGATCGTCGTTCCACTCGAGGCCGGGCACCTGTGAGGTGCGGTGCCACTCGTCGTGGCCGTCGGCGAGTGCGCAGCGCCACGACAGCGAGGGCATGTCGACCCGGTGCCGGTGCGGCTGGATCGTCGAGCGGCACTGCGGCGCGTCGTGCTCGACCCACTGGCCGGGGCCGTCAGTCCCCGACTGCCACGTCGCGTCACACGACGGGCACAGCTCGACGTACCCGTCACCGATGGGCGTGTCAAGGCACAGCGGGCAGAGCAGCAGATCCGGGGTGGACAGGATCATCGGCGGCGGGGTACGGCTCACGACTCACCACCTCCGGACGCCTTGCTCTCGGTGGCGATCTCGCGGGCGCGCTGCGTGACGCGCTCGATCTCGGTGCGCCTCATGGACTGCGGCCCGTCGACCTCACGCCCGACGATCTTGTTGACGAACGCGCGCACCTCGTCGCGGTCGGTCATGCCCGCCCCGGCGATCCAGTCGCGCATGTTCTTGATCGCGTTGTCGATGTCCGTGGTCGCCGCAGTCGGCGTCGCCTGCTGCTGCTCGGGCTCGGCGGTGTCGTCGAGGTGCGCCGGTTCGCGGCGCCACAGATCCAGCGCCACCCCGAACCTCATGGCCGCGTTCCGCAGGGCGTCGCCGATGATCTCCTTGACCGCGTCGCCGCCCCGCTTCCCGTCCGGATGGCCGTAACCGAGCCGCGTCACCCCGGCCACGGTCAGCCGGATCCACATGCCACCGACAGCGTCGATATGCGGGGTGCCGTCGGCGCTCCACGCGACCGGTTCCCACGTCCACTCGGGGTCGACCTGCAGCAGCCGGTCGGTGAGTTCGGCGTGGCCGACGTAGTCGAGGTGGATATGCTGAGTACTGATGTAGCTGCCGCACACCTGGCACTTCTGCGTCCGGTGGTTCTGGCACGAGCGCTCGCGACATGCCTTGCACGTCACGCGCGGCAGCTTGCCAATGTCCTCGTCGGGGAACGGCGCCCGCAGCGCTTTCGCGGTTTCCTCGTTCATCCGTGCACTTCCTGGTCGGTCGACGGGTGTGGGCAGATTCGGCCGCTGCCGGTGTCGGGGTTGGCGTAGTGGGCGGTGGCGGTGCCCCGGTCGGTGCGCACCACCGCGGCGGCCGGAACGCCGCACGTGGGGCAGGGCACGCCGTGCAGCCGGAACAGCAGCTCGACCCGGTCGCGGTCGATCACGCGACCACCCGCCTCGGCACGTAGGGCGGGGTGTCGAAATCGGACGGCCGGTAGACCGGGAAGTCGGGCGTCCACCGCATCGCGCTGACGAGCGGAAGCTCTGGGCGCGGAGCCGGGTGTTCGGGGCAGTCGCGGGCGCCGACCAACGAGTCGGCCGGGCCACGGGGCGGGACACAGGTCACGCGTACCACCTCGGGAAGTCGGCGGACGTGACGATCAGCGCGTCGCCAGCGAGCCGCACCGGGTCGGCATGCCCGTCACGGATGGCGGTCAGCACCGCGGCGACGAACTCGTCCTCCCAGCCGTGACCCGACTCGGGGTCGGCGCGGCCCAGTTCGGACAGCCGGTCCCTAACCTGCTCGGGCGTGACCTCACGCGTATCGAACGCCTGCAGCAGGCGGTCCGTGCCGCCCTGATACATGAGGGCGATCTCGTTGCCGGTCACGCGATCACCACCTGGCCGACCCACAGCAGCACGTGCAGTCCCATGTAGATGGCGACGAACGCCAGGAAGGCGCAGCCGGCCAGTGCGCCGGGGCCGGCGTCGTCGCGCGGCTCGGGGCGGGTGTCGTGCCACCGGGCGGTCACTGGTCCACACCCCCGGCATCGGCGGGCAGCAGTACCCGAATGTGGCGCGGGGCCGAAGTCTGGGTGCTCACCACGGCGCACGCCCCGAGATAGTCGTCGACGAGGCGGCGCAGCACGTTCAGCGCGGCAGCGCCGCCCTCGTCGACCGTGATCTCGGACAGCACGTGGGCGTCCAGGCTCCGGGAGCCGACGGTCACGCTGCGCGGCACTGGGGTGCCGTCCGGCAGGTGCAGCGACGCAACGCGGTACCCGGCGTCGGCGAGGGCGCGGCGGATCATGGCGGTCTGCTCGCGCGGGGTCATCGGGGCTCACCCCCGGCGTGCAGGTTGCCCATGGCGGGCATGTGGCGGGTGTCGTCGGTGAGGGCGTGCCGACCCCTGACGGGCCGGTCGTCGCCGCACAGCAGCGGCAGGTCGCCGGGCTGGGTGCGCTCCGCGGGCGCCTCGGGAGACACACGACCACCGGTGGCGTACTCGCCGCGTCGCAGATGCGGAGGGCGGCAGTGGCCGCACCGCTCGTGCGCCTGCACGACGTTGCGGGCGTGGCGCATGTAGCTGCGGTAGGTGAGGAACGCCGCGGCGGCGAGCACGACCGCTAGCACGGTGACGACGGAGTTGGCGGCGATCCACCAGGTCAGCGGGATCATGCGGACTCACCCGACTCGGGGTGGTCCTCGACGGCGATCGTCAGCGACGCCTCGCTTCCCCGGGCGGCCTGAACCAGCACGGGCGTGCCGTCGCGCAGCGTGCCGCTGCAGGTCTGGTAGTTGCCGTGGGCCGTGAGGGTCTCGGCGCTGACCGCCCGAGCCCACGGGATAAATGCCTGCGTGTTGTTGAGCCACACGGTCGGCGGGAGCGCGCCGCCGACGCCGATGGTGCTGATCGTGCCGACGAGGCCGTGCTCGCGTGCGTGGGCCGTGACGGCCTCGATGCGGTCGATGTCGGTCGCGGCCATCAGATGTCACCGCCCTGTTCCCACGAGCACATGACGGTCGCGGCTCCGGCCATGAATCCGGCGTCGTCGGTGGCGTACCCCGCGTTCTCGAACGTGGCGATGGCGTCGACGATCGACGGGGGGTGGCCGACCAGGTGCGGGCACGCGATGCGGCCGAGGGCAAGCAGGTCGGCCTCGGAGCCGAACGGGATCCCTTCCTCGCGGACGGTGTCGACGAACGCCTGCGCGCCGATCTCGTCGAACTCGCGCGGCGCATCCGGGGCGGCGGGCAGCGGGCCGACCGGCGCCTCGGTGGTCGGCGGCGCGGGCACAGCCTCCCCGACGACCTCCGTGGCGCAGCCGGACAGGGCTGCGGCAGCAGCGACCGTGACGGCCGCGGCGGCGATACGATGGGTGATGTTCACCGGTGTTTCCTTTCGGTAGTTGGTGCCGGTGTTCAGCGGCCTCGGCGTTGCAGCGCCGGGGCCGCACTCATGCCGCGTTGCGGGTCTTGCGGGCGCGGGACTGTGCGGACTTGAGCGCGAGACGCTGGAAGTGGGCGCGCTTGGCGTGCTCGGCGCGCTTGGCACGTTCGACCGGCGCGAGCACGCCGTCGGGGTCGACCTCGCGTTCCCACCGGTCTGCGAACGCCTTGCGCGCGGCGGCGGTGTTGGTCCGGCCCTGGGCGTGCTGGGCGTGGGCGGCGATACGGGCGCGCATGACGCGCTGTTCCGGGGTCATGCCGCGACCTGCTTCTTGGGCTGTTTGCGTGCCGGCGCGTCGGGCGGTGGTTTCGGGGTGTCCTTGGGCGGGCGGTTGTCGCGCGGCCGGCTCGGCTCAGGCCGCTTGCCCAGAACGCGATCTGGGGTCCAGTCACGGACGAGGCCGAGCCGGGCGCGCGCCTGGTTCAGCGCGTGGGCGATGCGGGCAGCGGTGCTGCGCGAGCAGTGGCCGCCACTGGTGACGTTGGTGATGGTCTTGGGCGGGACATCGGCCAGTGCGGCGAACGCCTGCCGGGACAGTCCTGCGTCCTCGTATGCGCGGCGGATGTCGGCGCCGGTGTCTGTGGGAACGGCTGGCATGTCGCCGAACTATGCCCAAAACTGCTCAAACTTGCAACCATGTGCCGACTAGTTGTGCCGTTTGGGCAGCGTCAGGCACACTTGGGTCATGCCAAACAGGCTCACGAACGCCCAACTTCGCCGAACTCGGCCCACTGTCGTTGGACAATCGGCATTGCCGATGGGCAGACCTAAGCGGGATCGTGCACACATGGGCAGTGATGGGCAGGGTGTGCGGAGGTACGTACGCGCCGCGCGGGAAGAGCACGACTGGAGTCAGATCGGACTCGCCAAGGCCGCTCGTGTGTCACGCGGGACGGTTCAGAACCTCGAGAACGGGCTACGCCTGAGCGAGGGGAAGGAATCACGGATCGAGAAGGCGCTCGGCTGGAAGCTCGGCAGCCTCGACCGCATCCGCAATGGCGGCGAACCTGAGTACGTCAACGACGACACCGACGACGTCGGAGTGATCGATCTGAACGACCCGCGCGACCCCTACGAGGAAGAAGTCATCGCCTCGAGCCTGTCGCGGCGCGAGAAACGCGAAACCATCGCCGATTGGCGGGTCACCGTCGCCGAGCGGCTCCGGGTGTTACATGAACGCACGGGTAGCCGCCCAAATGGCGCAGCAGCCCGTAACGATGCGAACACGGGCGGCTAACCGCGACGGGGCACGCATTGAAAATGCCTGCTCACGCGGGGTAGCCCTGCCCGAGTGTTCCCGATACAACTTTCAATCACACTCGCCCTGATCAGCGTAGGCGCGACCCTCGCCGTGGTGACCCTGCGACGTAGGCGCGCCCGCGATCGTCAGCGGCTCCGCCAAACGTTCGTCGACCGCCAACCGTGGCTGCGCGTCTACGCCGACGCCGACCGTGCACTCACCCCTCCGCCGTCCGAACCGGACACCTCGCCTCCACGGTCGACGGCCCGCACGCGGCAGGCGCACGGGCGACCGCTTGCACTCGGCGGCGTGACCGTCGCCGCCGCGGTCGCCACCACGTTGCTGGTCGTGCGCCCCGCCCTGGCCCCCACTTCCGACGCGCCGGCCGCCGGCGACAGCGGCACCGCGGAGACGACGCAGCTATCCGAGCCGATACTCACACGGAAACCGGTGCGGCGACAGCCCGTCGACCCTCGCGCCGAGCACGACCCCACCAACCCCACGACGACCGGTCATGCGCCCGGCACCACACGGGCAAGCAGGCCGACCCCGCCAACGACCGACCCGACGGTCTCGACCACCACACCGACCGCGACGCCTGACGACGAAACGACCATCACCACGACGACCACGACCACCGAGCCGCCGCCGGACACGGACGACAGCGACGAGCCGGACACCGAGCCCGAGCGACCCCGGCCCGGCGCCCGCCCGGACGGCCTTCCCGGCGAGCACACCCACCCCGGCCGTGACCGGCCCGACGATGGGCGTTCCGACCGCGGCCCGCAGTCGCTGGTGTTCTCGCTCGTCGACACCGTCGCCGAGCTCGTCGATCCGCAGCGTTAGATCCGGTCGCCAAGCCCCATCCGCCGGTGCGCATCGCGGGCACGCTCGTCGGCCAGTGAAGCGCCGTAGCGGCGTAGCATCTGCGGCGAGCGCCAGCCCGCGTTGCGCATCAGGTCGGTTTCGCTGCCGCCGTTGGCGAGCCACTCGTGCGCCATCGTGTGGCGGAACTGGTGCGCGTGCAGGTTCTGAATCGGCGGGTCCAACTCGCGGCCGCGGCGACGCAACATCAGCTTGAAGCCGTTGACTGTCATCGGCGGACGGTTCTTCGTAGCCAGCCACAACCCCGGCCGTTCGGCCTGCCGATGTTTGCTGCGCACCCGCAGATACCGCGAGAGCGCGAGCGAGGTCTTCGACCCGATCGACAGCACCCGCGGCCGCCGACCCTTGCCGAGGACGTGCACTTGATCCTGCTCGAGGTCCACAGCGTCGACGGTCAGTTCGACGATCTCCGACAGGCGCCCGCCGGTGTCGATCAGCAGGCGGATGATCGCCGCGTCGCGTCGGGACAGGAAATCGCGCCCGTCACACTGCTTGAGCAGCGCCCGCACGGTCTCGAGCGGCAGCACATCGACCGGCTTCTCGGGCACGTGCGGCGGCTTCATGTGCTCCATCGGGGAGCGCTCGATCTCCTCCTCGACCACGAGGAACTTGAAGAACTGTTGCGCGCTGCGGTAGCGCACGTTCGCCGTCGCGGCCGAGCGGGTCGCCACGAGATCGGCGATCCAGTCGCCGACATCATGGCGCGTGAGGTCGTCGGGCGCGACGAGCCGGTCGTGTTCCTCGAGCCAATCGGCCAGCGACCGGGCCGACGAAAGGTAGGCCTCGATGGTGCGATCGGCCTTGTTCTCGGCGGCCAGCACCTTGCCGAAGTCCCGGATCAACGACTCCCATTGCGCACGCATGAGGGCAAAATTATCGTTTCGCTGTGCGCTGTGCAAGTTATCGGTTCGAGCCCCAAATCGGCGTTTCCGCAGGTGAGAGCTATATGGTGGGCGCAGCTGGGTTCGAACCAGCGACCCCCTGCTTGTAAGACATGTTGGCCCGAGCGGTGTGCTCGACCTGCATGAATGCTGGTCGGCCACGAGCGTTGCACCCAAAGTTATGGGTTCGCTAAACGATCTTCTTTGCACGGCGCACTCCTTGCCCCTCGACATCGGAGTGCACTCGCCATGTTCGACAGTCTCGCCCGTTCCTACCGTCGCCCGCACTCGCGCCTCGTCCGCTCCGCCGAGTTGGATCGTCGCCCGCCTGATCTGCTACCCCGGCCATGGTCGCGTTCGGTGCGGTCGTGCTCGCCGGTGCCGCCGACCCGGCGATCTTCACCGACGTGATCACCGACGGCGCGCGTGTGCGGGTGGTCCAGTGATCGCCGCACTGCGGGTCACTTTCCGACATATCGCCCGTAACGGGTGGGTCTCGTCCGCTAACTCGCCACGGGCGGTCAACGACAAGCCAGCGGACTGCCTCCGAAAGGAACTGGACTACCTGTGAAGAAGACCGCCATCGCCGCCCTGCTACTCACGATCGGCATCACAACGACCGCTTGCGCCGAGACCGCTGACAAGCCCGCCGACCAGGCTCAGGACCAGGCATCTACCGCCGAGAACGCCGCCGAAAAGCAGCCCGACGAGTTCGCATTCGGTGACACCTACGACGGGCCGGTCAAGACCACCATCGCCCCGCCGGAAGAGTTCACGACCAGCCAATACGCCCAGCCGGCGGGCAATGAGCCCGCGTGGAAGATCGCGGTGACGTTCGAGAACACCACCGATCAGCCGTTCAACATTGCCCTGCTCAACGTCGACGGCTACAGCAACGACAACAAGAACAAGGACGTGTTCGACCACGCTCAGGAAGTCGGCGACGCCATGGAGACCGGCGAGCTCGCGCCCGGGACCACCGCAACCGCCACCTACGGCTTCACTGGTGAACCTGGCGCCGCTCGCAAGGTCACCATTTCCTCGATGGACGGCTCGACGACCGTCACCTTCACCGGCAGCAAGTAGCCAACCTGCGAGAATCAGCAGCCGAGAGGACTACAGCGACGATGTTGAACACAGACGAGCCGACCAAGGCCACGCGCGTCGAGAAGCGCGAAGCGCTACTGAGCATCCTCGGCAACGGCCTGTACCTGGTCGTGGTGGGCGGTGTAGTCCTGGCCGTAGTCGTGGGCGCCCTCTTCCAAGGCGAGGAGTCGATTGGCGCTGTCGTCAGCCTGTTAGTGACCCTGGCGCTCGTCGTGGGGGTTATCGCTGCTGGCGTGCGGCTGGGTACCCGTCGTCGCTAACCTGTACAACATTCGGCATGGAGGTCGCGCGCACGCCCATGGGAGCCGACGAGGACCTGCACACCACGCAGATCGCCGAGTTGATAGATGCCTTGGTGGAAATGCGCAAGGAGCGCGGCCTGTCACGGTTGACGACAGCCAAGCTGATGGGGTTTGCCACGCACAGTGCAGCGGACCGTTTCGAGCAGGACATCCAGGACCCGATGTTCTCGAAGGTCGTGCGCTACGCCGACGCAATCGGAGTGCGCGTCCACGTCACTGTCACCGCACCGGACGGGCAGGTATCACCGGAGGTCTCGACACTGCCGGACGACTCGACGCAGCTATCACAGGTGCAAAGGGCGCTGGTAGCGATCCGCACGGCGCAGGGCCGCACACAGGCGCAAGTCTCCGAAGGACTCGACTGCGTACCGCACGGCGTGTATGTCCGGGAGCGGTCAGGCGATCTGCGGCTGTCCACGCTGTTGCGCTACGCCGCCGCGCTTGGCGCGCGCGTCGACTTCTCCCTGTCCACACCACCGGGCGAAGACGAGGACGACACGTCGGACCAGCGTTGTCGCGACCGGCCCGGCGCGTCAGCGTGGCCGCACCAGGACAGCCTCGCGGGTCGGATCGCCGAAGCACTGCGCGCCCG
>NZ_JACIBS010000021.1:0-10557 GCF_014195435.1 Prauserella sediminis
CGAGCATGTCGCCGCCCTCAAGCGCCGAGCCGAACGTATCGGACGGCCGGTAGGTCGTGCGGCGCCGCGGCTCGATCAGGCCGCCGTCGCGGTACTTGCCGGCGTTGACCATGTCGAGGAACCCGCGGCCGTACTTCGACACGGCCGCCGCCCGGATCATGTACTCGCCGTTCGATCCCCATAGCGGCACCTGGTCGTCCGTCGGGCCGCCAGGGCCCACGACGGGGCCGCCGTCGGCCAGGCCGTAGGAGACGTTCACCGAGCCGACACCGCCGCCCGACTGTCCGAAATCGAACTGGGCGCCGATCTTGACGGTGGTGTTGTTGAGCCGGTCGAGGTAGTCGTTCATCACCCCGACGCCCTCGCGGATGGCCCGCTGCGCCGGGTGGGTGTTCGCCGTCAGGGTGGCGTCGTATCCGCCCTGGTAGTCCTCGGCCTCGCCCCGGAGATTCACGACCCGCCCGGCGAGTGCGTCGGCCCGCGCCTGAGTGCGCCGCGCCTGGCCGTCCCACTGGGTCAGCCGTGTCGAGAACCGGCCGTAGGCCGCGTCGCTGTCTCCCGCGACGTTGCCGGTGCGGGTGACGACGTCGACCAGGCTGCCCGCCAAGGTCTCGGAACGTTCCAACGCGTCGGAGTTCTCGTTGAGCGCGGTGTTCCACGCGTCCTCGCTGTCGGCGACGGTCTGCAACGTCTGGCGCATGTCCTGCAGCGCCGCGTCACGCTCGCCGACTGCGCTCGCCCCGTCCCCGCCGACGGGCACCAGGGTTGCCCCACGGTTCCCGGCGATCAACGCAGCCTCGTTGCGACGCCGCGACGCGTCCGTAGAGATGAACTCGCCGTTGCTCACGAGTAGCGGCCCACCCTCGGCGAACGCGGGGATGCTGTCCGAGGTGCCCGTGCCCGGCCCGACGATCGTCCCGCCGCCGGCGTACCGCTTGATGCCTGAGCGCGTGATCGTGCCGCCGGTCGCGCCGCCGGGGAAGTTGAAGTTGTACAGGCCGGTGTTGCTGCCCTGGTAGTCCGGCGCGAGCATCTGTGGGATCAACTTGGCGTACGCCGTCGATTCCTTGCCGTCCCACATGTCGAGCAGCTCGTTCAGACTGCGGATCTTCTCGCGCGCCTGCCCGGTGTTGGCATTGAACGTGGCGTCATACGGACCGCGGTAGTCCTCGGCCTCCTCGCGGAGGGTCTTCACCCGCTCCTTGAGCGTGTCGGCCGTCGCCTGGTTGATCTTGCCCTGCTCGACCCACTGCTGCAGCTTCGTCTTGAAGGCATCGAACGAGATGTCACCGTCCAGCGCGGCCTGCTCGACACCGGAGATCGCCTCGGCCAGGGCCCACTGAGCCGTGCGCGCCTGCTCCGAGTTCGGACCGTGCGTCCGGATCGACTCGTCCAGGTCCTGCTGGGCCTCCTCCTGCCGCCGTAGCGCGTTCTGCAGCGCGAAGACGGGGTCGACCATTGCCCGCTGCTGATCGGCGTACTCCTGCAGCGCGTCGGTGGCCTGCTCGGTCTCCGACTTGGCATCGCCCACGCCCTCGGCGAACTCGCCCTGCTTGCCAGCCGAGTTACTCGCCTCGTCGCCCGCCACTTCGAGTGCCGCGGCATACTCTGGCATCAGTTCGCGCACGCGCTCGGTGGAAACACCGGCATCTCCGGCGACCTTCGCGATGCGCTCGAACGCGGCAGCCGCGACGTCTGCGTCCCCTTCTTCGACGAGCTGCGCGAGCGCCTGGCCGAGGCTCTGCACACGCTTCTCGGCGTCACCGATCGAGCTGGTGACACCTGCCCACCCGAACAGAGTCTCGCCGAGGGCCTGAGCCGGGCGTGCAGCAAAGTTCGCCCACGAGCCGATCTGTTCGAAATCGGACGACAGATCCTCGGCATTGTCACCCAGGAAACGCGCCGCTTCGCCGCTAAGTTTGCTCTGCGTGGCCCAGCGCTCCAGGCCAACCGTGAGTGCTTCCAGGTTGTGTTCGAGCGTCCGGCTTCCGAAGATGGCGTCAATGCCGACCGCTGCGGCACCAAGCCCCGCGGCGGCCACGGATGCTGTGCGCATCGAGCGGCCGAGCCTGCGTACTCGCCCCTGGGCCCTGTCGCCCGTGAGTCCAAGGTCGCGGATGGCGTCGCGGGTGTCACGAATGCGAGGAAGCATCAGCATCAACCCACCTGCGGCCAGTGATGCCACGCCCGCCACGCTGCCGAGAACGCCGAGCGCTCCCTTCACTGGGTCGGGCAGCGAGGAGAACGCACGCGCCAGATCGCCGACTGTTCCTGCGACGCTGGACACGACCGGCATGATGGCCGCGCCAACATCGATGGCAGCGTCCTTGATCGTGTTCCATGCGACCTGGATCTGCGACGCTGCGGTGTCGTAACGCTGCTGTGCCTCTTCCGACAGGGCTGTGTTCTCTTCCCACCCTTCGGCCGCGATGCCGAGCGAGTCGGACAACAAGTCGGTGGCGCCCTTGAGGCCCAGGATGGTGCGCACGTCCTCGGTGCTGCGGATGCCGAGGTCGGACAGCACGCCCACGACGTTGCCGCCGGATGCCTCCACATTGTTGAGGCCGAGGACGAACGAGTTGATCGCCTCGACAGGGTCGTCTGACCAGCGGTTGCTGAACTCGTCGGCCGACATGCCGGCCACGTCGGCGAACCCCTGGACAGCCTCGCCGCCCTCCGACACGGCAGTGTGGATCTGCTGCATTACCCGCGACATGGATCCGCCGCCGGCCTCCGCGCGGATGCCGACCGAGGCCAGCGCGGCCGACATGGCGAGGATGTCTGACTCAGTCGCACCGATGAGATTGCCCGCCCCGGCAAGACGCTGCGACATCTCGAGGATGTCGGCCTCGGTGGTGGCCGAGTTGTTACCCAGGGCGACAAGCGCCGAGCCGAGCCGGTCCACGTCGTCCTGGGACGTGCCCATGACGTTGCCGAACTGGGCCATGGCCGAGGCTGCTTCCTCAGCCGTTAGGTTCGTGGTGTTGCCCAGGTCGATCATGGTGCGGGTGAACCCGGCGACCGACTCGCGCTGCACGCCCAGTTGCCCGGCCGCCTCCGCGACGGAGGCGATCTCCTCGTGCGTAGCGGGCAGCTCGGTAGCCATGTCCCGCAGCCGGGCCTCGAGCGCAGCCATCTGCGACTCGGACCCGTCGACTGTCTTGGTGACGCCAGCCCACGCGGACTCCCAGTCGATCGCCGCCTTCGTGGCCAGCGCCATGCCGCCCACCACGGCCGTGCCGAACCCGACGAGCCCGCGGCCCACAGCCTCTGTGGCCTGCCGGTTCTGGACCAGCCGGTCGTTCAGGTCCCTCGTTTGACGGCCTGCAGTCTTCAGCGCCGCCATATACCCGGCAATGTTCGCCTTGAGAGTGACGGAAATCGACCGGTCAGCCACTGTGTGTCACCCCCTGGCGAGAATTACGGACATGGCGGACAATCCGAGAGCAGACCTGGGAGGGCAGATGAGCACGCTGAACCGATGGACCGAACAAGCGAAGGGCCTCAGCTCCTACCTGGTGGGTCTCATCCCAGCGCTCCTGATCGCCGCGTTCGGCGTCGCCGCGCTGGTCGCGATGCCGACAGTTGTCGGGCTCGTGGTCGTCGGCGCCCTTACCGCTGGAGGCCTCGGCTTCTACCTGTGGCGAGCCCGCTAACGCTTTTCCACTGGCCACGCCACCCACGCGGGATCCGGCTTGTCGTAGCTCTGCATGTGGGCATGGAGAACTTCGCACCGGTAGCACCGCACCGGCGGTGACGCGGTGTAGCGGCCCTCGTTGGCCGGGTCGGACGTTTCCGGGAGGTAGCCGCCGCAGCGGCAGGTCTGCTCCTCCACGGCCAGCAGGGCCAGTACGTGGGCCCGCGAGTCCTCGTCCCACTCCGACTCGCAGGTCGTCACCGACCGGGTCAGCCGGCCTTCTTCGTCGTACTCGTGGAGCGTGACTTCTTCCGGTTCCCACCCGTTCCACCGGCGGATGGAGACGCCTGCTCGGGTTGCTGCCTCGACGTCGCGTCGGAGGACGCTGTCATGCGCGAGGCGATCGGCGAGAAAGGGACGCTCACCTCGCTGCCGTTGATGCCCCATACCGCGTTCGTGATGGCCTGGTACTGCGCGCCGGACAGCACGTCGAGCAACTCGGCGAGCTCGGCGGCGTCGAGCTCTGGCTCCACGAGGCACCGGGGGATCACGTCCTCGAAGAACGCGTCCTGGTTCAGACCGAGGGCCTTGTCGAACTGGTTGCCGTCGCGCGGTGGGTGCTTGGCGAGCTTGGCGAACCAGTCTCGGCGCGGCATGGCGCGGAACCGCAGCGTCACCGTCGCGTCGCGCATCTCGTCGGACAGGGCCTGCATCCGTTCAGCCAGGTGCATGCCGCCGTCGTCGTCGAGCGAGTCCCGCGGCTGCTTCTGCCGCTCCTGCAGCTGCCGGTTCAGATCCTCCCACTCGGCGACGAGGTCGCCGCGCAGACAGATCGGCACCGACGTTTCGGCCCGCTGGGCCTGCCGCATCCGCTGCCGCACTTCTTCGATGTCCATTCCCGACACTCCCGACTTCTCCCCGACGTGGTTGGTAGGGCCCCGCCGCCGGCCGCCGGGGGAGCCGGCGGCGGGGAGATAGGCAGATCAGGCAGCCGTGGTGACGACGGCGCGGATCTCCGGGTCGCCGGTGACCTTCACCGGGACGGTGTAGCGCTGCACCGAGTTAGCCTCGGGCGGGTTGTTGCTAACCTGGCCGCACCGAACCGGGTACACCTCGACCTCGTCGTCGGCGGCCCACGCGTCGCTGGCGTTCGTGCCGCGGCGGACGACGATGTGGGTGTCGTAGTCGCGCACCAACGTGTCGTACACCTCGTCGGTGCCGGACTGCTTCTTCAGGATCAGCTGCGTGTTCGACCACGACGCGCGCCCGGGCAGCCTGGTGTCGAACGTGGAGCTGAGCGCGGTGTTGTCCACGTCGGCCGTTTCCGGCTCGAACCCGGCCAGCCCGTCCGGCGTCATGCGGTTCTCGAGCTGTTGACCGGCGTCGAGCTCGGTCACCGTCGGCGCGGTGACGTCGGCGATGGCCGGGACTTCCCAGACCTTGGTCTTGCCGTCAGTGATGATGTCGGACAATGTCGGTCACCCTCCCAGGAGACGCAGGTGTTGCGGGGTTACTTGGCGGCGGTGGTCGGCGCCGGGGTTTCCTTGCCCGCGGCCTTGTCGGCGGTGTTCTTCGGCTCGGACCAGCCGCGCCGCTTCGCGCTCGCCACCGCGCCCGTGGTCTTCGGGAACTTGTGGCGCCGCTTCGTCTTGTCGTGTTCGAGCTCTACCCACTGCATGGCGGTGTCCTCCTACTGTTCGCGCTCTGCAGCCAGCCGATACGCGTCGACGGTGTAGAGCGGATGCCGGCCCGACGCCGTGTCGGTCACGGCGCGGTCTTCCTGGATCGGCACGTCTGTGCCGCGGTGCAGAATCTGGTGAGTGACCCACCCGTCGACGGTGAGATACGCGTCGAGGACGGCGTTCTGCATCGCCTCGGCGACGATCCGCACCGCGACGTCGGTGAGTCCGATGGAGGTGATGCGGAACGACACGTCCAAGCGGCCCGAGGATCCGGCCAGTGTGTTGCGGGAACGGCGGCCTACTCCGGGCCACCACAGCACCGCGTACGGCAACTCGGGGCTGTCCGGCACGTGTCCTTTGTGCACGGTGAATCCGGTCGCGTCCAGCAGGGCTGCGACCTCGTCGTAGTGAGTCACCTACAACTCCTCGGTGACCTGCTCGAGGAACCGGTGAAAGTTCGGCTCCTCCGCATCCGGCGCCGAGTCGATGTCGAGCACGGGGCCGCTGCGGGACGTGCCGAAATACAACAGGTTTCCGAGCGGGCCCTGCATCTTGTCCTTGTCCGGACCGATCTCGGCCTCGAGCCCGCCCTTGCGCAGGTCGTAGCCGATGGTCCGGTGGAAGTGCTGGTACGACCCTTGCGAGGTGGCCTCGTCCCGCATCTGCTTCTTGATGTTGTTCGCGCCCTTGGCCACCACCGCGGCCACCGCGGGGAGGGCCCTGGCCGCCTTCTTATCCAGATCGGCGGCGAGTCGGCGCACGTCGTTGTTCATGGCGCTCACCCCGTGATCTCTTCGACGATGAGCCGGATAGCTGTGCCGTAGGTCTTGCGGTCGCCCACCCGGATGCGGAACTCGCGGTCGACGTTGTCGTCGTCGTGCGAGCTGGTGATGGTCACGACCTGGCCGGTCGCCACATCGGCCGTGCCGCGGACGGGGATGTGCACCTCGGTCGGCGCGACCGTCCACTGGTGCTCGCCCGCCACTGGCTCGCTGGGATACCGCAGCCGCTGGTTCTGGATCTTGCAGCGGCCCTCGTAGACCGACGGCCCGTAGGTGGGCACGAGTTTGCCGGTGTCCGGGTCGGTGGTTTCGCCCGTGTTCGGCCGGATGGTGCACTGGTCGGCCATGAGCGACTCGGCCTTCCGCTGGCCGCGACGGGCCAGCCGTAGCGCCCGGCTCATCCGATCTTCACCATGCGCGCGCCTGGCCCGTACTGGCGTCGCAGCGCCTGCTGCAGACGCTGCGGCACCATGCCGGCCATGTCGGAGTTGGGCGTGCCCTGTTCCTGGTAGTCGTCGATGGAGAACCCGCCCGCGCTCGACGGGTTCGAGAACATCTGCGCTGCCACCATCAGCGTCGCCGACCGTGCCAGCTGCGCGCCCGCGTCGGTGGTCAGGTACCCGTGGGTGTAGGTCACCTCGACGGTCGAGGGCTCATAGGCGCTGGCGGCCCAGCCGCGGGCGCGCCACAGCCGGTCGCCGAACCGCTTGTGGTCCGACACCTCGGCGCCGTCGAGGGTCACCGACGACACGTCGGTCACCGGGCGGTTCGGCAGTGACAGCCACGACTCGACCGTGCCCATCACCGCCACGGTCTCGGTGGCCTGCAGGATGGACTGCCCAGCCGCGGCCTGCACGGCACCGGTGGCCAGCTGCAGCAGCAGCTCGGCCTCGGCTGTGGTGAGGCCGGTTGCGTCCTCGCCGAGGAGGGTGCGGAGGTCCTCGGCCGTTGCGAGTTGATCAGCCATCGAACCTCCGCACCTCCGTTACTTGTTGTTCCGGTGGTCGCGGATGGCCTCGGCGATGCGTGCCGCGGTCCACCGCTTGTCGATGTCCACGCCCTCGGACTCGGCCAGCGCGACGAGGCCGTCCTTGTCGGTGTCCTCGAGGCTCACCTCGTCCGCGCCATCGTCGGCATCGTCCGGCGCTCCGGCGGGCTCCGCGGTCTCGTCGGCCGGGCCGTCGTCGGCGGCGATCTGGCCGGAGCGCAGCAGCCAGTCGATCTCCTCCGCGGA
This sequence comes from Prauserella sediminis, assembly GCF_014195435.1. Classification (NCBI taxonomy): domain Bacteria; kingdom Bacillati; phylum Actinomycetota; class Actinomycetes; order Pseudonocardiales; family Pseudonocardiaceae; genus Prauserella; species Prauserella sediminis. The sequence continues at coordinate 7,336 of NZ_JACIBS010000021.1, forward strand.
CACGTCGTCGGGAAGACGTGCCCCGCGGGGGATGTCGATGTAGGCCCTGCCCTTGCCCACCTTGGTCTGTGCGGTGACGTAGCCCGCTTTCACGATGTATGTCATGGATCCTCCGGGGTGAGTCCTGCCGCGATTGCATGCATCGCATCGCGCGCCGCCGCGAACGAGTCGTACCCGTTCGCGAGCCACAGTGCGTCCGTTTCGCCCGGCAGAAAGCCTTCTACGCGCCAGGAGCCCTGGTAGTCCACGACCCGCAACCGAGACAACGTCGACACGTTGATGAGCTCGCCGGTATAACTTCCGATCCCAGCCTCGAGCCACATGGCTACGCCTGCGGCGTCGTGGACAGGTTGGTGATCTTGCCGTGGGCCGACTCGGCGCCGTACTCGAGACCGACCTCGCCGTAGAGCTGCGTGCGGTCCTTCGCGCCGGTCTTGGCGAGCGGCTCGGCGAAGAAGTGGCCCTTGCCCGGAACCTCGAGGAACACGGGGCGGCACTGGTCGAGCGAGGCCACCGCGACCTGGTCGGCCGGCATGTGGCGGTCCAGCATCACGTTGACCCGGCCGAAGTCGGTCTCAATGGTCTGGACGTTGACACCGCCGACGTTGCGGCTCTGCTCCTGGTAGCCCTTGTCGGCGACGAAGATCTTCGTCAGCTGCCGCTTCTGGAACGAGTTGACGATGATCGTCGCCGTCTCGGCTTCCATGAGCCCGCCGTTGTCGTACACCGACTGCATGAGGTCGAGCAGCAGGGTGTCGGTCAGCGGGCCCGAAGCGCCGGCCCCATCGGAGTCGACGTTGATGACGTTCGTCGTGATCGCGGGCAGCAGGCCGCGGGTCTGCCGCGCCGTGGTGTTGTCGGCCGGCTTCTGGTAGGTGCCCCGCAGGGAGCTGTACTCGACGTCCCGCACCATCTGCTTGAGCATCTGCTCGACCTGCCAGTCGAGCTCGTTGCGGATCGGGTTCTGCGCCTCGTTGTTCGTGCCCGCCTTCTGGCCGGGCGCGGCCAGCTTCGAGTAGGACACGCCCACCGATTCCTGGTGGATCTGCACCACGTTCGTGACGTTGGCGCGCGTCCGCTCGGAGTCTTCCGGCTCGGCGCCCTCGACCTTGGTGTTCTGGCCCGCGCTGCGCAGGTCGAACGTCTGCCACTCGAACTCGGTCGAGGTGGTCTGGCCGCCGCCGGTCAGCCCGCCGATCGCGGAGAAGAACGGCGTGTCACTGGGGGTGAGCTGGTGCAGGATGCCGGTGTAGTTGGGCAGGTCGTAGGTGGTGCCCAATCCGGTCACGGAAGCCATATCGGCGTACTCCTTGCGATCTGGGCACTCGGTGCCCGTGGGTTACTGTTCGGCGAGTTTCTGGTTCTGCAGCGCGATGACCTCGCGGAAGTCGCCGCTGCGCTGCGCCTCCTGGATCTGGGTGTCCAGGTTCAGACCGGCGCCGCTGCGCCCGCCCTGCGACGGGTCCGGCTTCGGCGTGGGGGCCGGGCGCGCGTTGAGCCTTTCTGCAAGCCGCTTCGCGCGGTCTTCGATCTGCTCGGCCGGCACGCCCTCGAGTAGCTCGAGGTCCTCCGCGTTGAGGCCGTGGTCGATGGCCGCCTTGTACAACGCCGCCTCGCGCGCCGTCGAACTCGCAGCCTCCCGCGCATCGTCTCGTTCCTTCTCAAGGCGCTGCTGCTCGGTGAGCTTGGCGTCCTCGTACTCCCGCAACTTCGCGTCGCGGTCGGCGATCTGCTGTTCGGCCGCTTTCCGTGCCTCACGCTCGGCCCGCAGCGCCTTCTTCCCCGCGTCGCCGAGCGCCTCGTCGTCGGAGTCCTTCGGCGGGTCGCCCGCGTCGGAACTCTTCGGCTCTGCCTCGGCGCTGCTCGGGGCCGCTGCCTCACCGTCCACAGGTGCCGCGGGTGGTGCAGGCGGGTCTCCCGCCTGCTCGCTGCCGCCGAGGACCGGCCACACCGGGCGGCCGACGACGACGCCTACGGCACGGAGACCGGTGCGGGGGTGGACGGGAAGGTGCTCGTGCATGGGTCCTCCATCGCAGAGGTGAAAGCCCGTGCGCCTCGCGCGCACGGGAGGTCAGATGATGTAGCCGAACCGCTTCAACAGGCGGATCGCGTCGTCGCGGCTGTCGGCGAGTTCGTAGATCGACTCGGGCATCAGCCGCGGCGCCTGTACGCGGCGTCGGTTGACGGTGCGCTGCACGTCGCCGCCGCGGGCCCGGCGGGTCACGGTTTCGCCGGACTCGCGCGTGGTGCGGGCGCCCTGCTCGCGCATGCGCTGCCCGGCCAGGCCGCGCGTCGTGGTGCCCTCGGTCGTGGTGAACACCTGCTGGCCGAACACGTCGGTGCGTGCCAGCTCGCCCCGGTCGCGGCCACCGCGCAGCATGCGCTGCTCCTCACGCGTCAACCTTCCGCCGGGCTTGCTCAGCCCGGCCGCGCCGCGGCGGGCGTTGACGACCTGGTTCATGTCGGCCCCGTCTCGGATCGCCTGGGCGCCGGCTTTGGTGAACAGCTGGGCCTGCTCGGCCGGTGACAGCGAGTTGAAGAACTCCTTCGGGTCACTGACGAGTCCCTCTGAACGGGCCGCCTGTTCCCCGCGGGCGGGGACGTGGATGCAGTCGCACCGCGGGTGCCGCCAGAATCCGGCCGACCACCGGTAGTACCGGCCGGCGAGGATGGCGCACCGCGAGCACGACTTGCCCTGCAGCATGCGCACGTAGCCGGTGCTCGGTCGGGCGGCCACGGCCACGCCGTCCGCGGCGCGGCCAGCGTCGGCGACCTGGGTGCGCACCATCATGTCCAATGTGGCCTGCCCGGTGGCCAGTGCCCGCGGCACCGTGGTGCCTCTGGCAAGGGCCAGCTTCGTCGCCACCACCGGTGACCGCAGTAGCCCCTCGAGCGGCCGGCCGTCGGAGGCGACACCGGCGAACCGGCGCGGGTCGACCCGCCCGGCCGGGGACGGTTCCGCTCCCTGTTCTGAGAGTGCTGTGTCGACGTAGTCGTCGGCGGCGCTCGCGGCCTGCTGTTGCGCCCCGGTCAGGACGACGGCGAGCTGCGCAGCTGGCAGGTCCCACGCGTCCAGGTCGCCCGGGTTCAGCTCCCGCCACGCCTCCGCGGCCTCCGCGGCGACGGCCGCGGCGATGGCTTGCCGGTCGCGGTAGTGGTCCTGGGCGACCTCAGCTGTCGTCACCGTCGCCGTCCTGCCCGCCAGGAACACCGCCGGGACCC